>NZ_JACHVV010000002.1:0-1195808 GCF_014190935.1 Pseudomonas sp. AS2.8 | reverse complement strand
TGGGGTTTCCCCATGTGAGAGTAGGTCATCGTCAAGCGCCTAACACCCAGCACCCCCGCTCAGTTCACTCTGACGGGGGTGTTGTCTTTGGGGCGGAAGAAAGTCGAACGGAGTCCGGGAATGCCGTTGCTGAAATTGCTGAGTGATGGAAAATTTCATTCCGGCGTCGAGCTTGGTGAGGCCTTGGGCGTCTCCAGAAGTGCCATCTGGAAGCGACTGAAGACGCTGGAAGATGACCTGGGCGTCGAGGTGTTCAAGGTGCCGGGCCGGGGTTACCGCCTGGAAGAGCCGCTGTCGCTGCTCGATGCCGAGCGAATCGCCCGGGAGGGCGGCTGGCCGGTAACGGTCCTGGCTTCCATCGATTCCACCAATGCCGAAGCGCAACGTCGACTGCACCAGCAAGTGCCTCCATTCGCCTTGCTGGCCGAACATCAGCAGGCCGGCCGCGGCCGGCGTGGTCGTGCGTGGGTCAGTCCCTATGGCAAGAATCTCTATCTCACCGCCGTGGTTTCCAGCCAGGGCGGGATCCAGAAGCTGCAGGCCCTGAGCCTGACCATGGGCCTGGCGGTCATCCGCACGCTGCAACAGCTGGGCGTCGAGGATGCCTGCCTGAAGTGGCCCAACGACGTCCTGGTGCGTGGCCGCAAGCTGGCCGGCATCCTCATCGAATTGTCGGGCGATCCACAGGACGTCTGCCAGGCCATCATCGGCATCGGTATCAACGTCAACATGCGTCTGGCCGACAACATCGATCAGCCCTGGATCTCAATGGCCGAAGCCCTGGGCGGTCTGCAGGATCGCAACCAGGTTGCCAGCCTGCTACTCAGGGAGGTCGATAACCTGTGGCAGATTCACCGCCAGGCCGGATTCGCCGCCCTGCGCGGCGAGTGGGAGCGTTATCATGGCTGGCAAGGTCGAGCGGTAACCCTGTCTTCGGGGGTTCGCTGTATTCAGGGCACAGTGGCAGGAGTTGCCGAAGATGGGGCTATCCTCATGCATGTAGACGGTCAGACACAGGCGTTCAGCGGTGGCGAATTGAGCCTGAGCCTAGATCATGATTCTTGAACTCGATTGCGGTAACAGCCTGATCAAGTGGCGGCTGCTCGCCGCCGGCGCCGAAGTGGCCGCGACGGGCATCGTCGACAGCGACGATGCCCTGGTGGCTGCGTTGTCCCAGCCGGATACACCGCCACTGGCGGCTTGTCGCCTGGTCAGTGTGCGCAGCGACGAAGAGACCCAGCAGCTCAAGGAGCTGCTGATCGCGACCTTCGGCATCCCCTGTCACCAGGCCGTGCCGGTCGAGGCCTGGAATGGCGTGCGCAATGGCTATCGGGATTATCAGCGCCTGGGCATGGATCGCTGGCTGGTGATCCTGGCCGCGGTACGGCTGGCCGAGGGTAAGGCGTGCGTGGTCCTAGATCTGGGCACCGCGGTCACGGCCGATCTGGTCGACGCCCAGGGCGAGCATCAGGGAGGGTTCATCTGTCCGGGGATTCCGTTGATGCGTCGGGAACTGCAGACCCATACCCGTCGGATCCGCTACGATCCACATTGGGCCAGTGGTGAACGCTACGAGGCACCGGGACGCACGACCAGCGAGGCCGTGGAGCGTGGTTGTCTGTACATGCTCAAGGGATTCGTCCGTACCCAGTACGAACTGGCTCAGGAGATGTTCGCCGAAGGCTGCGAGATCTTTCTGACTGGGGGTGACGCGGAACTGGTCAAACATGTCGTTCCGGGCGCGCGAATCGTGCCCGATATGGTGTTTGCTGGATTGGCTTTGGCGTGTCCGCTCGAGAACGAATGATGCGTTGGTTGTTTCTGCTATTGGTGGTACTGAACGTTTTCTACTACATATGGCACCAACAGCAGGTGCCGTTGCTGGGTAAGGAAATCGCCCCTCTGGCGTTGTACAAAGGCGAGCGTGAAAACATTCGCCTGTTGAACGAGACGGCATCTGGTGACGCTGCACGGCGTCAGTGACGGCGGTACCCTTCGATGAGGAGCGAAGATGCTGACGCTAGGTAATCTCTGCCTGTTGCTGGGCGCAGTCGGCATTGGGCTGTGGTTCTGGCACGCCCACGGCATTCGCGAACGGGCGCTGGTGCTGGCCGAGCAGGAGTGTCGTCGCCGCAAGGTCATGCTGCTCGATGGCGCCGTGGCCTTTTCCCGCTTTCGCTGGCTGGCCGATGCCAAGGGGCGCAAGCGCCTGGCGCGGTTGTTCGCCTTCGAATTCACCGTGACCGGCGAGGAGCGGCTCGATGCCTCTCTGGCCCTGTTCGGCAAGACGCTGGCCAAGGTCGAGTTCGCGCCCTTCGTGGTACCCGAGGTGGAACGTCCAGCGGCGGATTCGGTGGTGGCTTCGGCTCCTGCCTATCAGGCCAAGCCCGAGCACGGCCAGGTGGTCTATCTGGACCAGTGGCGCCAGCGCCAGCGTACCGAGACCAACAGGCGCCAAGAGCCGGAGTGATCTCCGGCGCTATCTCCCTTCCGATATCCCTTCCGTAGTCCCGACGATCAGCTCCGGCTGGTCCGTTTTGGCTTTCCGCTTCTTTTCATGTGATCCCTGATGTTCAGCCCTCTCGTTACCTTTCCCGCGCTCTATTTCGCCACCCTTCTGATGTTGGCCGGCTCCGGCCTCTTCACCACCTATATCGGTCTGAGACTTACCGGCGAGGGGGCGGGGGACCTGTGGACCGGCGCCCTGATGGCGGCCTACTACTTCGGACTGGTCTGCGGTGGCAAGTTCGGTCATCGCCTGATCGCCAGTGTCGGCCATATCCGGTCCTACGTGGCCTGCGCCGGTGCGGCGACGGTCACGGTGCTCATTCACGCTCTGATCGACGACCTGAACGTCTGGATCGCGCTGAGATTCGTCATGGGCGTGGTGATGATGAATCAGTACATGGTGATCGAGAGCTGGCTCAACGAGCAGGCGGAGAATCATCAGCGCGGCAAGGTGTTCGCCGGCTACATGGTGGCGGTGGATCTGGGGCTGGTGATCGGTCAGGCGCTACTGGCCTGGCATCCGCAACTCGACTACAAGCCGCTGCTGCTGGTCGCCATCTGCTTCGCCTCCTGCCTGATTCCCCTGGCCATGACCCGCCGGGTGCACCCGGCCAAACTGGTGGCGGCGCCGCTGGAGATCCGTTTCTTCTGGCAGCGGGTGCCCCAGTCGCTGGTGACCATCTTTACCGCGGGTCTGCTGGTGGGGGGCTTCTATGGCCTGGCGCCGGTATTCGCCAGTCGCAGTGGCCTGGATACGGCGCAGTCGAGCTTCTATGTGGGGTTGTGCATCGTCGCGGGCTTCTGCGCCCAGTGGCCGCTGGGCTGGCTGTCGGATCGTCTCGATCGCTGCAAGCTGATCCGCGCCAATGCGGTGTTGCTGTGCCTGGCGGCGGTACCGCTGTGGGGATTGATCAGCTTGCCCTATCCCTGGCTGCTGGCCGCGGGCTTCGTCTCGGGGATGCTGCTGTTCACCCTCTATCCGCTGGCCACGGCCTTCGCCAACGACCACGTCGAGCCCGAGCGGCGAGTGGAGTTGTCGGCGATGCTGCTGACCACCTATGGCGTCGGTGCCTGTATCGGACCACTGCTGGCCGGTGCGGCCATGGAGCATTTCGGCCCCGGCACCTTCTATGTGCTGACCTCGGCCTATGCGTTGATCCTGATCGTCTTCGTGCAGCCCCGCTTCGTCAGTGGCGAACACAGGCTGGACGAGGCGCCGCTGCATCACGTGGCCATGCCGGATTCCGTGAGTCCGATGGCGGCGGCATTGGATCCGCGCATCGACGAGGTGCCGCAGGAACTGGTGGTGGAGGCTCCCGCCAGTATCGGGCCGGGTGGCGAGAAGAGCCATTGAGCGAGCCCGGCGCGAGGCCGGGCAGGAAGGGGGCGGCTAGGACTCAGGCCTGACGGGTCTGGCCGGCCCTGATCAGGCGGTCGAGGGTCTGGGCCGAGCCATTTTCGGCCAGGCCGTCACCCAGGCGCTGCTGCTGGCGGTCGATCAGCCGATCCATGGGCCGCAGGCTGGATTCTTCGGCCACTGCATCGCCATCAAGACGCTGCTGCTGGTCTTCGATCACCTGACCCAGGGGGCGCAGGCTGGATTCCTCGGCGATCCGGCGTTCCTGCACCTGGCGTTGCTGCTGCTTGATGACCTCACCCAGGGGACGCAGGCTGGATTCTTCGGCCAGGGTGCGCTGCTGCTGTTGCTTGATCAACTGGCCCAATGGGCGCTGGCCGGATTCCTCGGCGATCTGGGTGGCCGCGCTCGGGGCGAAGGCGAAGTCCTGGGCGAAGGTGTTCAAGGCCAGGGCGGTCAGGGCGAAACCGAAGGCGATACGCAGGTTCATGATGGTGTCCTCTGGGGAAACTGTGCTGGAGTGCGTTCAGTATCCCGAGCAGGACCGCCGGAAAAAAATAGACTGGCCAGATAGTGACTATCAGCGCCGTCGATGCCTTTCAGAAAGTCTCTAGCCTCCCGTCGATGATTGTTCCTTATCCGCTTCGCTCAGGTGCGCGCCGCCGAACAGTTCGCGCAAGGCGGCGGCATAGTCGCGCGTGCCTATCACCATGCTGTTGGAATGGGTCCCGCCGGGGATCAGCAGCAGGCGCTTGGGCGGCCGGGCCGCCGCATAGAGGGCTTCGCTGAAGCGGGGAGGGACATAGCGATCATCGCCGCCGTGGACGATGAGCACGGGGATATGGATGTCCGGGATCTTGTCCAGGGAATCGAATTTCTCCGACATCAGCCAGCGCAGGGGAAAGCGGGTGTCGACCACGGCCGAGGCGGCATCGGCCAGGGTGGTGAAGGTGGACTCGATGATCAGACCGGCCGCGGCGGGATAGTCACCGGTGGGATCTCCGTCGCGGGCGATGCGCCAGGCCAGGTCCACCGCCACGGCGCCACCCAGGGAGTGGCCATAAATATATCTCTTGCGGGGATCGGGCTGCAGGCTCTGCAGATGCTTCCAGGCGACCCGGGCGTCCTGGTAGACACTGCGTTCGGAGGGCACGTCGCCCGGACTTTCGCCAAAGCCGCGATAGTCGATGGCCAGCACCGAGTAGCCGAGCTGCCGCAGGGTGGCGATGCGCCGGACCTGGGCGGTGAGATTCCAGCGAGTGCCATGCAGATAGAGCAGGGTGGGGGCGTCCGGACGGCGGGCGGGCCACCACCAGGCGTGCAGGTAGTCGGTGCCGGTCAGGCCGTCCGGTACCGGCAGATTGAACTGGCGGACGCCTTCCGGCACACCGGTGAACCAGCTGGCGTTGCCCGGCTCGATGCTGAATACCCACTGGCGTTCGCGATAGGCCAGCTCCGAGCAGCCGTAGGGGACCCCGACCCCTACCAGCAGGGTGACGAAGAGCAGCGGGATCAGGCGACGGCGGAGCAGGGTGGCGAGGGACATGGCTTTCTCTGGATACCGGAAGACGCAGGGTAGGGGCGTTCGTCGCCTGGCGCGAACCCCCGTTTCGGTTGGACAGTCATCCTAGAGACAGCGACTGCAGTGACCCCCAACCTGAGGTGAGCCATGAGTGCGACGGCCAAGAAGAGCGATCCCGAACTCTGGGAAAAGGTGAAGAAAGAGATTACCGAGGGCGACAAGGGCGGCAAGCCCGGTCAATGGTCGGCGCGCAAGGCGCAACTGGCCTCCCAGGAGTACCAGAAGCGCGGTGGTGAATACCAGGGCGGCAAGGGCAAGGACAATCATCTGCAGCAGTGGACCGACGAGAAGTGGGACACCCGCTCCGGCAAGAAATCCGAGGACACCGGCGAACGCTATCTGCCGGAAAAGGCCCGCGACTCCCTGAGCAAGGAAGAGTACCAGCGCACCACCGCCAAGAAGCGCCGTGACACGCGCCGCGGCCAGCAGCATTCCAAGCAACCCGCCGATGTGGCACGCAAGACGGCCGCGGCGCGCGAGTCGGGCCTGGCCGGCCTGACCAAGGACGAGCTGATGAAGCGGGCGGCGCGGCGCGAGGTGCGGGGACGTTCGCGCATGAAGAAGG
Source organism: Pseudomonas sp. AS2.8 (assembly GCF_014190935.1). NCBI lineage: Bacteria > Pseudomonadati > Pseudomonadota > Gammaproteobacteria > Pseudomonadales > Pseudomonadaceae > Pseudomonas > Pseudomonas sp. AS2.8. The sequence continues at coordinate 1,189,796 of NZ_JACHVV010000002.1, read as the reverse complement.
ACGAACTGGTCAAGGCGTTGCAGAAGGCAGGTGAAAAATGAGTACCCAGAAGGCTTCCAACGACGACAAGAAAGACGACAAGAAAGAGGTCCGCAGCGAGTTCAAGCAGGTGGTCAACATGACCCCGAGCCAGCTGCGCAAATGGCTCAGCGGCGACACCAGCAGGGGCGTGGGCATGACCAAGGGTGGCAAGAAGGTCACGGCCGCCAACGATGGCAAGGCGGTCGGCCATGCCATGGGCGAACGCATTCTGGAGCTCAAGGGCAAACGCCAGGCCGAGCTGGAAGACGATGACTACAAGGCCATGCGCAAGGTTATCGGCTATGTGCATCGCCATCTCAAACAGCGACCGGACGGCGACATCGAAGACTCGCGCTGGCGCAAGTCGCTGATGAACTGGGGCCACGATCCCCTGCGCGACAAGCGCAGCGCCTGATCCCGACGAACCGCAGCCCAGGCTGCGGTTTTCTTTTTCGGAGAGTGACTGGCCGAATTTGTGGGCAACTGTGACGCCGCAGCGCGGACACAAAGGAGTAGGGTAGCCGCCTATCTATCCGAACGCGTTCAAGGAGTTGTCGATGGCACCCCGGGATTTGTTGCTGGCACTGGTCGTCATCCTGGCCTGGGGGGTGAACTTCGTGGTCATCAAGCTTGGCCTGCATGGCGTACCGCCCATGCTGCTGGGCGCCCTGAGATTCTGCCTGGCGGCCTTTCCCGCCATCCTCTTCGTGCGGCGCCCCCAGGTCTCCTGGCGACTGCTGCTGGCCTACGGCCTGACCATTTCCCTGGGCCAGTTCGCCTTCCTGTTCTCGGCCATGTACGTGGGCATGCCGGCGGGCCTGGCCTCGTTGGTCTTGCAGGCCCAGGCCTTCTTCACCCTGGCGTTCGCGGCGACCTTCCTGGGGGAGAAGGTGCGCCGGGCGAGTCTGGTCGGGCTGCTGGTGGCGGCGCTGGGGCTGCTGCTGATCGGCACCGAACATGGCGTCACCATGACCCTGGCCGGTTTTCTGCTGACCCTGGCGGCGGCGGCCATGTGGGGGCTGGGCAACATCGTCACCAAGAAGATCGGCAAGGTGGACATGCTCGGCCTGGTGGTCTGGGGCAGCCTGATTCCGCCGATTCCCTTTTTCATCCTGTCGCTGCTGCTGGAAGGCCCTGCCCAGATCGCCACGGCCCTGACCTCGCTGTCGGCCGGCTCGGTCTTCGCCATCTTCTACCTGGCCTTTATCGCCACCCTGGTCGGCTACGGCATCTGGAGCCGGCTGCTGTCACGTTATCCGGCCGGCCAGGTGGCGCCCTTTTCCCTGCTGGTGCCGGTGGTGGGGCTGAGTTCGGCCGCCGTGCTGCTGGGTGAGCAGATGACCACTCAGCAGGAAGTGGGTGGCGTGGCGGTCATGCTCGGCCTGTTGATCAATGTCTTTGGCGGCCGCTGGCTGGATGCCCGGAGCAAAGCTTCATCCAGTGCATGATATTGCACGTTCGTAAATGATTGCGCATGATGTGCTGATCCTCTTGGAGTATCAGCATGAACGCAGCCGTCCACCTTCCCGAAGAACGCCAGGCCGCGATCCTGGCCTTGTTGCGCGAACAGGGCCGGGTCCTGTCGGCCGAACTGGCCGCGACCTGGGGCATTTCCGAAGACAGCGTGCGCCGCGACCTGCGCGAACTGGCTCGCCAGGGCCTGTGCCGTCGGGTGTACGGCGGGGCGCTCTCGCTGCTGACGCCGCCGGAAGCGCTGCCGGCACGTATCGGTCAGGACGAGGCGGCCAAGCAGACGCTGGGGCGGGCCGCGGCCAGGCTGGCGCAACGGGGGCAATTGCTGCTGCTGGACGCCGGCTCGACCAATCTGGCCATCGCCCAGGCGTTGCCCACGGATCTCGACCTGACCGTGGCCACCAATGCCCCGGTGATCGCCGCGGCATTGCTGCAGCGCCCGGGGATCCGGGTGCTGATGATCGGCGGCCTGGCCGCGCCTGAGTCGGGTGCCTGCCTGGGCGCCCGGGCGCTGCGTGATCTGCGTGGCGTGCGCGCCGACCTGGCCTTTCTCGGGACCTGCGCCCTGGCGGTGGAAACCGGGGTGACCGGCTTCGACCTGGAAGAAGCCGAATTCAAGGCGGCCGTGGCCGAGCAGAGCAGCCAGGTCGCCGTCGCGGTGACCGCCGAGAAGCTCGACAGCGTGGCCTTCTATCACGTGCTCCGGCTCGATCAGCTGAACCATCTGGTGCTGGAACCGGGGCTGAGCGAGGGGCGCCTGCAGCCCTATCGTGACGCCGGGCTGCAGCTGCATGCGCTCGATCGCTAGACTCGCGCCCGAGGATCGCCATGACTTCCGCCATCTTGCGTCGCCAGCGTCGCGCCACCTTTACCGTCTTTCTCGCCAACGGTTGCGGGATCGGCGGCTGGGCGGCGGCCATTCCCGAACTCAAGCGCGATCTGCTGCTGGGCGACGGCCAGTTGAGCCTGGTGCTGCTGGCGGTCGCCCTGGGCGCCCTGCTGACCATGCCCTTCGCCGGGGTGCTGGTGCCGCGCCTGGGGGGAACCGGGCGCCTCACCCGCCTGAGCATCCTGGCCTTCGTGCTGGTGCTGAGCGGGCCCGGGGTGGCGCCGTCCCTGGGCTGGCTGCTGCCCTGCGCGCTATTGCTCGGCGCCAGCAACGGGCTGATCGACGTGGCCATGAACGCCCATGCCAGCGATGTCGAAAGCCGCTGGAACGGTCCACTGATGTCGTCCTTCCATGCCGCCTTCAGCCTGGGCGGCTTTCTCGGCGCCGGCCTCGGGGCGCTGGTGCTGCACCTGGGTGCCTCGGCGCTGGCGGTGCTGCTCACTGCTGCGCTGGTGGCGCTGCTGCTGGCGCTGCCCGCCGCCCTGGCCCTGGACGAAGGCGATCGCCGTCCGGTGAGTCACGCCCTGCGGCTGCCGGATCGGCGGGTCCTCGCACTGGGGCTGATCGCCCTGGGCTGCCTGATGCTGGAGGGCGCCATGACCGACTGGAGCGCCGTCTACCTGGACCAGGTGGGCGGGGCGAGTCCGGTGGTGGCGACCCTGGGCTATGCGGCCTTTTCCCTGACCATGCTGGTGGGGCGGCTGTTCGGCGACGGCATCCGCAGCCGCTTCGGTGGCCCCCAGGTGATCGTTGGCGGCGTCCTGCTGGCGACCCTGGGACTGGCGCTGGCGGTGATCCTGCCAGCGCCCTGGACCGCCATCCTCGGCTTCGCGCTGGTCGGCCTGGGCCTGTCCAATGTGGTGCCCGCGGCCTTCAGCACCGCCGGCCAGGCGGCCGAGACGCCGGCTGCGGGCATCGCCATGACCGCCACGGCCGGCTATCTCGGTTTCCTGCTCGGTCCGCCGCTGATCGGCGCCGTGGCGGGACAGGTGGGCCTGCGTGGCAGCCTGCTGCTGCTGACCCTGATCGGGGTGGCGGTGGCGCTGCTGGCGCTGCGTCAGCGCAAGACATGATGTCTATCCAGGGAACCCCGCTGCGCTGAGCAGACCCAAGAGGGAACGGAAATCCAAGGAGGCGGCCATGACGCGCCCACGCAAGATCCTCGCCTGGCTGCTGGGAATCATCCTGCTGCTGTTTGTCCTGCTGGTGGTGGTGCTGGCCACCTTCGACTGGAATCGGCTCAAGCCGACCCTCAACGAGCAGGTGTCGAGCGCCTTGCACCGGCCGTTCGCCATCGAGGGCAACCTGGGGGTGGTCTGGCACCGTGAGCCGGATCAGGGCGGCTGGCGCGCCTGGATTCCCTGGCCGCATATCGCCGCCGAAGACCTGACCCTGGGCAATCCGGACTGGGCAAAGGAAAAGACCTTCGTCCACCTCGACCGGGTGCAGTTGCGCATCTCGCCGCTGGCCCTGCTGGCCAAGCAGGTCTATATCCCGCGCATCGACCTCACCGGGCCGGTGGTCAACGCCCAGCGACTCGCCGATGGCCGCAACAGCTGGACCTTCGAGACCGCCGAGAAGGATCCCGCGGCCGAACCCTCGGCCTGGACCGTGGATATCGGCACCATCGGCTTCGACGCCGGCCAGGTCGGCTTCGACGATGCCCAGACCGCCACCCGGCTGCGCGCGCGGATCACTTCCCTGGACGCCCCCATCGCCTATGCCGATCTGGTGGGCAAGCAGGGCACCTCGCGCCAGCGCTCCAGCGTCAAGCAGACCCAGCCCTTCCAGTTCGCCCTGGCGGTGGAGGGCAGCTACAAGCAGGTGCCGGTCAGTGGCCGTGGCCAGATCGGTGGACTGCTGGCGCTGCAGGATGCCGATGTGCCTTTCCCCATCCAGCTCGATGCCCGGGCCGGCGAGACCCGCGCCCAGGTCTTTGGCACCCTGACCGATCCGCGGCGCCTGGGCGCCCTGGATCTGCACCTGGTGCTGGAAGGCAAGAGCCTGGCGCAGCTCTATCCGCTGACCGGGGTCACCCTGCCTGAGACGGCGCCCTATGCCACCGACGGCCATCTCACGGTCAAGCTCAACGATCCGGCGGGCGCCCGCTTCAGCTATGAAGACTTCAATGGTCGGGTCGGCAAGAGCGATCTGCATGGGGAGGTGCAGTTCACCGGCGGCAAGCCGCGACCCAAGCTCAGTGGCACCCTGCGCTCCGATCAGTTGCTGTTCGAGGATCTGGCGCCGCTGATCGGTGCCGATACCAAGGAGCAGCAGGCGGCCAAGGGCGAGACCAGCAAGCAGCCGGCGGACAAGGCGCTGCCGGTCTCCGAATTCCGCACCGAGCGCTGGCGTGCCATGGATGCGGACGTCCGCTTCACCGGCAAGCGCATCGTGCAGAACGCGCAGCTGCCGATCACCGATCTGAATACCCATGTGCGCCTGACCGATGGCGTGCTGCTGCTCGATCCCCTGCGTTTCGGCGTGGCCGGGGGCGATCTGAACACCACGGTGCGCCTGGAAGGTGACAAGACGCCGCTGCAGGGACGGGTCGATCTGCATGTGCGCCGGGTCAAGCTGAACCAGCTGTTCCCCACCGTGGAGACCATGAAGCGCAGCATGGGTGAGCTCAACGGCGATGCCACCCTGAGTGGCACCGGCAATTCGGTGGCGGCGCTGCTCGGCACCAGCAACGGCGAACTCAAGCTGCTGATGAACGACGGCCGTATCAGTCGCAGCCTGATGGAACTGGCCGGACTCAACGTCGGCAACTACCTGGTCGACCGGCTGTTTGGCGATGACGAGGTGGAGATCAATTGCGCGGTTGCCGATCTCGACTTCAAGAAGGGCCTGGTGCAGCCCCAGGTCTTCGTGCTGGATACGGAAAACGCCCTGATCAACGTGACCGGCACCACCAATCTGGCGACCGAGCGCCTGGATCTCACCGTCGATCCCCACAGCAAGGGCCTGCGCATCTTCTCGCTGCGCTCGCCGCTCTATGTGCGTGGCACCCTGAAGAATCCGTCACCGGGCGTGAAGGCCCTGCCGCTGGCGGCACGGGGCGCCGTGGCGGCGCTGCTGGCGACCTTCGCGGCGCCTGCCGCTGGTCTGCTGGCGCTGGTCGCGCCCAGCAACGAGCAGGGCACCCAGTGCGCGCCGCTCCTGGAGCAGATGCGGGCAGGGCGTTGAGCTAGAGCCTTTCGGGGTACTTGACAGACGACCGTTCGGCGGCGTCTGACGGGCGGAAAAGAACCGCTTTGGTTGCCCGGGCTCTATAGAAATAACCCGAGTCGGGCAGCCTTTTCGCGGAGACCTCTCATGCGTGACGACACCGATAGCCATTACGAAATCCACTACAAACTGCTGGGCGAAAGCTACACCGACCGTATCAGCAACCTGGACGTCCCCATCACCGACGTGGTCCGCGAGCTGGCCTGCCGGCACCTGGATGCGATCAACGACGAGCGCTTCCACCTGGCCGACATCGAGTCCGGGCAGGCGCTGGTGGCGCTGCACGATGTGTCCATCCATCGCGTGTCGCCGGACGCTCCATGAAGCGCCTGTTGAGTGGTGGACTGCTGGCCATGACCCTGCTGGGCCTTGCGGCCTGCTCCACCGAGACGGTGGTGACCCTGCAGGACGGTAGCCAGTACATCACCGAAGATCGTCCCAATACCAAGACGGCCGACGGCTTCTACGAATTCACCGATGTGGCGGGTCGCCATGTGCGGGTGAAGGCGGCTGACGTGGCCACCATCAAGGCGGAAGACTAGCCAGGAGACTGCCATGCCCCGCGGCGACAAGTCCAAGTACAGCGACAAACAGGAACGCAAGGCCGAGCACATCGAGGAGAGCTACGAGAAGAAGGGCGTCTCCAAGGATGAAGCCGAAGCGCGGGCCTGGGCGACGGTGAACAAGCAGTCCGGCGGTGGTGAAAAGAGCGGCTCCGGCAAGACCAAGAGCGGTACCGCCAAAAGCGCGGATCGCAAGGATTCCGCACGACGTGCGGTGGCGACCAAGCAGGGACAGTCGCCCAACGGCGGGCGCGCTGCGACACGGCGTTCACGCACCGGCAGCACCTCGCTCAGTGACATGACTCGCGACGAACTGGTGAAGAAGGCGGCCGAACAGGACATCCGTGGTCGCTCACGGATGAAGAAGGACGAGTTGATTCGCGCCTTGAGCTGAGGCACCCGAGATATGAAAAAGCCGGACAGTGTCCGGCTTTTTCTTTGCCTGGTGTCTTAGCTGGGCAGCAGCCGGCAGGTGAGGCTCTTGATGTAGCGGGTCTCCGGGATCGCCGGGTGCACCGGGTGATCCGGGCCCTGGGCACCGCGTTCGAGGATCTGCAGGTTGCGATCCAGATGGCGGGCGCTGCCGAGCAGGATGTTCTGCAGGTCGTCTTCGGGCAGATGCATGGAGCAGGAGGCGCTGACCAGGATGCCGTCCTTGTTCAGCAGGCGCATGGCCTGTTCGTTGAGGCGGCGGTAGGCGGCCTCGCCGTTCTTCAGGTCCTTGCGCTTCTTGATGAAGGCCGGCGGGTCGGCCACGATGACGTCGAATTTCTCTTCGCCGGCCTTGAGTTCCTTGAGCGCCTCGAAGACATCGCCCTCGACGCACACCAGCTTTTCCGCCAGGCCGTTGAGGGTGGCATTGCGCTCCACGCCGTCGAGGGCGAAGCCCGAGGCATCCACGCACATGACCTCGCTGGCGCCAAAGGCCGCGGCCTGGACGCCCCAGCCGCCGATGTAGCTGAACAGGTCGAGCACGCGCTTGCCTTCGACATAGGGCGCCAGGCGCGCACGATTCAGGCGGTGGTCATAGAACCAGCCGGTCTTCTGGCCTTCGCGCACCGGGGCCTCGAAGCGCACGCCGTTCTCTTCCAGCGCCACCCAGTCGGGGACTTCGCCATAGGCCACTTCCACGTAGCTGGAGAGGCCTTCGGCCGCGCGGGCGCTGCCGTCGTTCTTCCACAGCACGCCCTGGGGTTTGAACACCTGCAGCAGGGCGGCGAGGATGGCGTCGCGCTGGCGCTCCATGGTGGCGGAGGCGATCTGCACCACCAGCATGTCGTTGAAACGATCCACCACCAGGCCGGGCAGGAAATCCGAATCGCCATACACCAGGCGATAGCAGTGGCTGCCGAACAGCCGCTCGCGCAGGCTCAGGGCGACCTTGAAGCGGTGCACCAGCAGCGATTTGTCCAGCAGGTAGCCGGTGTCGCGGGAGAACAGGCGGGCGCAGATCAGGTTGTTGGGCGACAACGCCACCAGGCCCAGCGGCTTGCCGCTGGTGGTTTCCAGAATGGCCTGGTCGCCCGGTTCGAAGGCGGTGAGCGGGGTGGCGACGACGTCCACCTCGTTGCTGTACACCCAGAGGTGCCCGGCGCGCAGACGGCGGTCGGCATTGGCTTTGAGGCGCAGGCGAGGCAGGGTCATGAAGGTCTCCGGCGAAGGGGGCAAAAGCGCGGAATTATAGCGCAAAGCCACCCGCCTGGGCCGGCCGTCAGTCCCGCTGGCTGACCTCGACATCACTCAGCCCGGCTTCCTGGGCGCGCCGGGCGATGCTCGGCTGGGCATGGCGCTCCCAGGGCGCATCGACCACCACCTGGGGTTCCTCGACGTGCTTGATCAGCAACTGCAGCACGGCTTCCTCTTCGGTGACCGGCTCGAAGCTCTCCAGCTCGTGGGTGAGGGGCTCACCATTGAGGCGATAGCGGATCTGGTAGCGGTGCAGGGTCTGCATGGGGTTAACTCGGCAACGGGGGATAAGCGATGGACCCCGCCGGGCGGCCGCGGTTGCGTCAGCCGCCGAGGGTATCGAGGATCGGGCATTCGGGGCTGGCGTCGCCATGGCAGCAGGACACCAGCTCGCCCAGGGTGCTGCGCAGGCGGGTCAGTTCGGCGATCTTCAGATCCAGCTCGGCGATGTGCCGCTTCGCCAGCGCCTTGACGTCGGCACTGGCGCGCTGCCGGTCCTGCCAGAGGCTGAGCAGCTGGCGAATCTCTTCCAGGCTGAAACCGAGTTCCCGCGAGCGGCGGACGAAGGCCAGCACCCGCAGGTCGTCCGCGCCATACTGACGATAGCCGCTGTCGGTCCGTCCGGCGGGCGCCAGCAGGCCGATGCGCTCGTAGTAGCGCAGCATCTTGGCGGTGAGGCCGCTGGCCTTGGCGGCCTGACCGATGTTCATGACGGAAGATCTCCGGACGGGCGCCAGCGGCCGAGCAGCAGGGCATTGGCCAGGACACTGACACTGGAAAAGGCCATGGCGGCGCCGGCATGGACCGGATCGAGCAGACCCAGGGCGGCCAGCGGCAGGCCGATGACATTGTAGACGAAGGCCCAGAACAGATTCTGGCGGATCTTGCGCTGGGTGCGCCGGGCGATGTCCAGCGCCGCCACCACCTGGCGCGGGTCCTCCTGCAAGAGGGTGATGCCGGCCGCGTGGCGCGCGGCAGCGGTGCCCGAGCCCATGGCGATGCCCAGTTCGGCGGCGGCCAGCGCCGGGGCGTCGTTGAGGCCGTCGCCGACCATGGCGACGCCGCCCCGGGTTGCCTGCAAGTGGGCCACCAGGGCGGCCTTGTCGGCGGGCAGCACCTCGGCCTCCCACTGGGCGATACCCAGGGCCGCGGCCACCTGGTGGGCGCTGCCGCGGTTGTCACCGGTCAGCAGCCAGCTGTCGATGCCGTCGCGGCGCAGCTGGGCGATGGCCGCGGCGGCGCCCGGGCGCAGCGCGTCGCCAAAGGCCAGCAGTCCCAGCACCCGCGGCTGGCCACCGCTTTCCAGCAGCCAGGACAGGGTCAGCCCCTGGTCTTCCCAGGCGCGAGCGGCGTCGGCCAGGGGGCCGCCGTCCAGCTGTTGTTCGGCCAGGAGTCGCGCATTGCCCAGCAGCAGGGAGCGCGCCTGCCAGCTGCCCTGGAGGCCACGGCCGGGCAGGGCGCGGACGTCCCGGGCGGGCGGCGTGTCCAGGCCGCGATCGCGACAGGCCAGCAGCACCGCCGCGGCCAGGGGATGCTCGCTGCCGCGCTGCAGACTGCCGGCCAGGCTCAGCAATTCGGCTTCCTCGATGCCGGGTGCCGCGGCCAGCTGGCGCAGGCGCAACTGGCCGGCGGTCAGGGTGCCAGTCTTGTCGAAGACCACGGTGGTGATGCCCTGGGCGCGCTCCAGGGTCTCGGCGTCCTTGATCAGGATGCCGTGGCGCGCCGCCACCCCGGTGCCGGCCATGAGGGCGGCGGGGGTGGCCAGGCCGAGGGCGCAGGGGCAGGCGATGACCAGTACCGCCACGGCGGCGAGCAGACTGGGCTCCAGGGCGTGGCTGCTCAGCAGCCAGCCGAGCAGGGTGACCAGGGCCAGGGTCACCACCACCGGGACGAACACCCGGCTGATGCGATCCACCAGCTGCTGGATGGGCGCCTTGGTGGCCTGGGCGTCTTCCACCAGGCGGATAATGCCGGCCAGCACCGTCTCGCCACCCAGGGCGGTGACCTCGATCTGCAGATTGCCCTCGCCGTTGATGGCGCCCCCCACCACCTCGTCGCCCGGACCCTTGGCGACCGGACGGCTTTCGCCGGTGAGCAGGGCTTCGTCGACCTGGCTTTCACCCTGCAGGATGCGGCCGTCGGCCGGGATGCGTTCGCCCGGACGCAGCTGCAGGCGATCGCCCAGGCGCAGGCGATTCAGGGCGACCTCTTCTTCCTGGCCGGCCGCATTAAGACGCCGGGCACTTTCCGGGCGCAGGGCCTCCAGGGCGCGCAGGGCCGCGCCGGTACGGCGCTTGGCGCGGGTCTCCAGGTACTTGCCCAGGCGCACCAGGGCGATGACCATGGCCGCTGTCTCGAAATAGAGGTGCGGGCTGCCCTTGACCAGCCAGAGATAGAGACTCAGGCCAAAGGCGGCGCTGGTACCCAGGGCGACCAGCACATCCATGTTGCCGCTGCGGGCGCGCAAGGCATGCCAGGCACCGCGATAGAAGCGCGCGCCGACCAGGAACTGCACCGGCGTCGCCAGCAGGAATTGCAGCCAGGCGGGCGGCATCAGGTGCCAGCCGAAGGGCGCCAGCAGCATGGGCAGGATCAGCGGCGCGGCCAGCAGCAGCGCCAGGGCCAGCTCCAGACGTTCCCAGGGCATACCCTGGCGGGCCGGCGCTGAACGCTCGTCTTCGGTGCGGCGATCCTGGGCGCCGTAGCCGGCGGCTTCCACCGCGGCGATCAGCGCTGGCGTCTCGACCGCGGCCAGGGTCTTCACCCGGGCTCTTTCGCTGGCCAGGTTGACCTCGGCGGCCAGCACCCCGGGCACGGCACGCAGGACCTTTTCGATCCGCCCGGCGCAGTTGGCGCAGCTCATGCCGGACAGCGCCAGATCATGCTCGGCCTCGGCCACCCGGTAGCCGGCGGCATTGATGGCTTCGGCCAGCGCCGGCGCCGCGTCGATCGGCGCGCTGACGCGGGCCTTTTCGCTGGCCAGGTTGACGCCGGCCGCGCTGACCGCCGGGACCTTCTGCAGGGCGCGCTCGACTCGACCGGCGCAAGCCGCGCAGGTCATGCCGCTGATGGAGAGTTCGAATTCGTGCATGGGCACCTCCTGACAACAGTGTTGACCTTGACCTCGGGTCAAGGTCAACACTGGAACCCGGGCCTGGCGCTGGCGTCAGGAGAAAGAGGTCAAGACAGACAGGAGCAGACCATGCACGTCATCAAGGTGATCGGAATGAGTTGCGCCCACTGCGTGAGCGCCATCGAATCCGCGGTGCTCAAGGTGGACAATCGCGCCCGGGTAGAGGTGGACCTGCAGGCGGGCGAGGTGCGCATCGACAGCGCCGAGGTGGATGCGCCCTTCCGCCAGGCTATCGAGCAGGCGGGCTATACCGTCGCCGACTGAGTCCAGTCGCGCACGATGGCGCGGAAGAAGGTGGTGAACACCTGATCTGCGGCCAGCAGCGGGGCGAAGGTCTGTTCGTCGCGCAGCAGATCGGAGAGGGTGCCGAGAAACAGGCTGTGCAGCATCCGACTGGCCAGCTGCGGCGTCACGCCCGGCTGCAGGCGCGCGGCCTGGGCGGTGAACAGGGCGTCGGTGATGCGGATGAATTGCCGCAGGAACTGCAGATCGCGCTCTTCGGCCTCGCGTAGTTCTTCGGTGAATTCGCAGCGGTGCAGCATGATGGTCATCACCCGCTGCTCACGGCCGGGTTGGGTGAATTTCGTCATGCCCTCGATGCACAGCTTGAACAGCCGCTGCAGGCTGTCTTCCTCGCCGTCGACGCGCAGGCGCTCGGTCAGTTCGTCGGCCGGGATCCTTATCTGGCTAAGCATCTCGTGGAACAGGTGGGCCTTGTTCTGGAAATGCCAGTACACTGCACCCCGGGTAACGCCGCATTCGCGGGCGATCATTTCCAAGCTGGTACGCGCCACGCCATTGGTCAGGAACAGGGCTTCCGCCGCATCGAGAATGGCTTGGCGGGTCTGTTCGGCTTCTTCTTTCGTACGACGCATGGGCGATCTGACTGGCAGTGGGTCTGCCACGCAGTCTAGCGCGCCTCGCCGCTTTTACAAACATGATTGTATGTAACTGCGTGACACTTCCGCTTCCATCGGACCAGGCTTCATGACCTTTCGCTTATTGTTGATTCTCGGGGCCCTCTCGGCCTTCGCTCCCTTCGCCATCGACATGTACCTGCCCAGCTTCCCGTCGCTGGCCAGGTCCTTCGCCACCGATATCGAACACGTGCAGCTGAGTCTGGCGGTGTATTTCGCCGGTCTCGCCAGCGGCCAGCTGTTCTACGGCCCCTTGGCGGACCGCTTCGGCCGCCGCCTGCCGCTGCTGATCGGCATCGGCCTGTTCTGCCTGGCGTCGCTGGGCTGCGCCCTGGCGCCCAGTCTGCCCTGGTTGATCGCCGCGCGCTTCGTCCAGGCTCTGGGCGGCTGCGCCGGCATGGTGATCGCGCGGGCCGTGGTGCGGGATCTCTGCGAGCCGATGGCCGCGGCGCGGGCCTTTTCGCAGATCATGCTGGTAACCGGGATCGCCCCCATCATCGCGCCCTTCGCCGGCAGTCTGCTGCTCAGCACCTTTGGCTGGCAGGCGATCTTCGTCAGCCTGGCGCTGTTCGCCGCCGCCTGCGGCACCGCGGTGGCGCTCTGGCTGCCCGAATCCCTGCCGGCGCACCATCCGCGGCCGCCGCTGCGGGGAGCCTTGCGCAACTACCTGCGGCTACTGCGCGATAGCAGCTTCATCGGCCACACCCTCACCGGTGGCATCGCCATGGCCGGGATGTTCGCCTACATCTCCGGTTCGCCCTTCGTGCTGATCGAACTCTATGGCGTCGCACCCGAACACTACGGCTGGGTATTCGGCCTCAACGCCGCCGGCTTCATCCTGCTCGGGCAGCTCAATGCCCGCCTGGTGGTCCGCCAGGGCCCGGCCTTCTGGCTCAGGCGCGCGGTGGTGGCCTATGCCGCGGCGGGACTGGTCCTGCTGCTGGTGGGCGCCTTCCAGCCCAAGGCGCTGCCAGTACTGATGATCCCGCTGTTCTGCGCCATCGCCCTGCTCGGCGGCATCGTGCCCAATGCCTCGGCCTGCGCCCTGGCCGGGCAGGGCGCCAATGCCGGCAGTGCCTCGGCGCTGATGGGCAGCCTGCAATTCATCCTGGCGGCGCTGGCCTCCAGCAGCGTGGGTGCCCTGCACAACGGCACCGTGGTGCCCATGTGCGCGGTGCTGGCGCTCTGCGCGGTGGCGACCGCGCTGATGGCGCGCTGGACCCATAGGTCCACGGCCGCCTGAGGGGGAGTGGATTTTTCCCGGCGAGGCGGGTCAGATAGGCGAACCCCCACCCTTCCAGGGACGCCGACATGACCTTCGCCTACTGGTGCATCTTCCTCGTCTACCTCGTGCCCTATGGCGCGGCCTACTACGCCAAGTTCAAGGGCAGTGGCTTCACGCCCGAGGACAACCGGGATCCGCGCAGCTTTCTCGGCAAGCTGGAAGGTGCCCGGGCCCGCGCCAACGCCGCCCAGCAGAATGCCTTCGAGATCAATCCGCTGTTCGCCGCGGCGGTGATCGTCGCCCATGTCACCGGTGGCGCCGACCAGGGCACCATCAACTTCTGGGCCTTCCTCTTCCTGCTCAGCCGCATCGCCTACACCTGGCTGTACATCCGCGATCACGCCACCCGCCGCTCGCTGGCCTGGGCCGGCGGCATGTTCTGCTGCCTCTGCCTGTTCATCGCCGCGGCCTGAGTGCAACGTCGCTGCCGGTCTTGACCGGCAGCGACGGCTGTAGCTTCAATAGCGCCCTATCTTTCTCGGCTGGCCGCCTGCATGACGTCTCCTTCGCCCGCCCAGCAGGTGCTGGGGCATTTCGCCGAGCTCGCCCAGCGCCGTGGCTATACCCTGGATGAGGCGCAACGGGCCGTCATCGACCGTTTCGCCCAGCTCGCCGACGAGCTGCTGCGCCCGCGGCTGTTCCGTCGCCAGGCGCCGCGCAGTCTCTATCTCTGGGGCCCGGTAGGGCGTGGCAAGAGCTTTCTGCTGGATGGCTTCTTCGCCGCCCTGCCATTCGCGGAGAAGCGCCGGGTGCACTTCCATGCCTTCTTTCGCGAACTGCACGAGCGGATGTTTCGCCAGCCGCCCGGCGGCGATGCCCTGGCCGCCAGCCTGGACGCCTTGCTCGAAGACTGTCGACTGCTCTGCTTCGATGAATTCCACGTGCATGACATCGGCGACGCCATGCTCATCACCCGGCTGTTCAAGGCCCTGTTCAACCGCGGCGTGGTGCTGATCACCACCTCCAACTATCCGCCCGAGGGATTGCTGCCCAATCCGCTGTACCACGAGCGTTTCCTGCCGGCGATCCGGCTGATCGAGACGCGCATGGACATCCTCTCGGTGGCCGGTCCCCAGGACTATCGTGGCGCCAGTCCCGCCGAGCCCGATCCCTTCGGCGTCGGTGCCTATCTCTGGCCGGGTAGTTCGGCGCAGCGCCAGGCGCTGGAACTGCCGCCACAGGTGCAGACCCGCGTGGAGGTGCCGGTAGGGCATCGCAGTCTGCCTGCTATCAGCGCTGCGGATGGGCTGCTGCACTTCAGCTTCGCCGATCTCTGCGAAGGCCCCACCGCGGTCCTCGACTACCTGACCCTGAGCGAAACTTGGCAGCGCTGGCTGCTCGACGCCGTGCCGCCGCTGCGCGACGCCAGTCCCGCTGCTCGGCAGCGGTTCATCAATCTGGTGGATGTGCTCTACGACCGTCGCCTGGCGCTGTTCCTGGTCAGCACCGCGCCCCTCGACGAGACCCTGGCCGACAGCGACATCGCCGACATGTCGCGGACGCGCAGCCGGTTGTCCCAGCTGCGGCAGATCGGGCCGGCCTAGCGCTCGGCCTTCAGCTGCGCACCTTCGAGGTGCCAGCGGCGCTGCTCGGCCGAGGCGCCGTCGACGTCGTTGACCCGGCGTAGCTGGTAGCGGCCGCTGAAGGTCTGGCGGGTGCCGTCGACCAGGCGCGCCTTGACCGTCACCGGGATGCTGACATGGCTCGAACCGGCCGCCCCTTCGATCGGGCCCGATTGGCCGAGCGTCACCTGGACGCTGCGGGTCCTGGCATAGCCCTGGCGGAATTTCTCGTAATTGTTGCCGGGCTGGCCGTCCAGGCCCCACAGCTGCCAGGCGGTGCCGTAGTCCCGCGCATCCAGTGCCCGGTAGTAACGCTGGACCACGGCCGCCGCCGCCTCGGCGCTACTGGGCCGCGGACCGCAACCCGGCTCCTTGGCCGCTTCGCCATCGCCGAACAGCGCACAGCTGCGAGCGATCTCGTCCTGCATCAGGGCGCAGCTGTTGGCGGCGTTGCAGGGCGGATGGGTGGCGGGGGAGAGCGCTCGGCAGGTGGTGGCCAGGGCCTGGGCCGGCCGCTGCCCGAGTTCCTGGGCGCAACTGCGCGGTGGACGCTCCGCGGCGGCCAGGGCGCCAGCGGCGAGGGACAGCAGCAGGGCAGGGCAGAGCAGCCAGCGCGGGGGCATCGACGCGATCCTCGGACAAAGCCCCAGCCTAGCAGGCCAGGGAGGCCGAGGAAAAAGGGTCCGCGGCGGTCATCCGTCGTCTGGCCACCTGGCTGACGTAAAACCGTCATGCAGGCGGCGCAGGCTGAGTGGATCCCGTGTCGGAGTTCGCCCCATGCCTTCGTCCAGTCCAGTTGCCTCCCTGTCACCGCTGTCCCATCCCCTGCACAGTTCGCGCAAGCCCGGTAGGCTGCGGATCGTGCTGTTCATCGTGCTGCTGCTGACCGGTCTGGCGGTGACCCTCGGCGGCATCCACAACGACGTCAGCGATGCCCAGTCCCCGCCCACCACCTGGCTGCCCTTCGCCGGCCTGGCGCTGGCGCTGGTGATCGCCCTCGGCTTCGAATTCGTCAACGGCTTCCACGACACCGCCAACGCCGTGGCCACGGTCATCTACACCCACTCGCTGCCACCCAATGCGGCGGTGCTCTGGTCCGGCTTCTGCAACTTCCTCGGGGTGCTGTTCTCCAGTGGTGCGGTGGCCTTCAGCGTCATCGCCCTGCTGCCGGTGGACCTGGTGGTGGAGATGGGCGCAGGCAAGGGCTTCGCCATGATCTTCGCCCTGCTGATCGCCGCCATCATCTGGAATCTCGGCACCTGGTGGCTGGGCTTGCCGGCATCGTCCTCCCATACCCTGATCGGCTCCATCATCGGCGTCGGCCTGATGCATGCCTGGCTGGGCGGCCTGGATGGCAGCAGTGGCGTGGACTGGGGCCAGGTGGCCAAGGTCGGCTATGCGCTGCTGTTCTCGCCGCTGATCGGCTTCGTCTGCGCGGCGCTGCTGCTGGTGCTGCTCAAGCGGATCGTGCGCGACCAGACGCTCTACCAGGAGCCGAAAAGCGCCGAGCCGCCGCCGCCGTGGATCCGTGGCCTGCTGATCCTGACCTGCACCGGGGTGTCCTTCGCCCATGGCTCCAACGATGGCCAGAAGGGCATGGGATTGATCATGCTGATCCTGGTCGGCGCCCTGCCGACCGCCTATGCGCTCAACCGAGCCGTGCCGGCCACTGCCACTCCGGCCTTCGCCGCCGTCGCCGAGGTCACCGCCAGCGGCCTGCGCCAGGCGGCGCCCCAGGCCGCACCGGCCGATCCCCATGGGGTGCTGCTGGAATTCGTGCGCAAGCGGCAGAGCAATCCCGAGGTGCTGCCTGCGCTGGCGGCCATCACCGACGACATCGCCCGCGAGGTGCGCCAGTATGGCGCCCTCAACAACGTGCCGGCGCAGAGCATGCCCAACGTGCGCAACGCCATGTACCTGGCTTCGGAATCCATCCGCCTGCTGGAAAAGGAGCACCTGCCGGGGCTGGCGCCCAAGGCGCAGGAGGATCTGCGGGAGTTCAAGCGGCAGATCGACCAGGCCACCCGTTTCATCCCGCTGTGGGTCAAGGTGGCGGTGGCCATCGCCCTCGGTCTGGGTACCCTGGTCGGCTGGCGGCGCATCGTCGTCACCGTCGGCGAGCGCATCGGCAAGACCCACCTGACCTATGCCCAGGGCGCCTCGGCGGAGCTGGTGGCCATGGGCACCATCGGCGCGGCGGACGCCTTCGGCCTGCCGGTTTCCACCACCCATGTGCTCTCGTCCGGGGTGGCCGGCACCATGGCCGCCAACGGCTCCGGGCTGCAGTGGGGCACGGTGCGCAACCTCCTGCTGGCCTGGGTGCTCACCCTGCCGGTGGCCATGGCGCTGTCCGCTTCACTGTACTGGCTGCTGGTGCAGCTGTTCTGACACGGCTTCGGTCAGGCAGCGGCGGAATAGCGCCACGGCGGGCAGATCGCGTCCCGCGTGGCGGCTGATGACCTGCAATTCGCGGTGGAAGGTGAGGGCGCCGAGGGACAGCCGGCGCACTCGTGGATGCTCCAGCCAGAGGCCGGCGCAGGGCACCAGGGCCACGCCCAGGCCGTGCTCGACCATCTTGACGATGGCATCGAGTTCGTCGAGTTCGAGCACCTGGCGTACCGCCATGCGCTGCTCGCGCAGAAAGGCACTGACCCGCCGCCCGCCAAAGGAGTGGCGGTCGTAGCGGATGAAGGGCTGGGTTTCCAGCAGCCGGCGCGGATCGTCGCCGGGCAGGTCCGGCGGCGCGATCAGCACGAAGGGTTCCTGCAGCAGGGTGGTGGCGTGCAATTCCTTGGGCAGCTCGAAGGGCGGACGGATCAGGATGGCCAGATCCAGATCGCCGGCATCCACCTGGCTGAGCAGGGCCAGCGAGACGCCGGGCACCAGGCGCGGTTCCAGGCGGGGTGCCTGCTGGCGCAGTCGCACCAGGGTACCGGGCAGCAGGCCGGTCTGGACGCTGGCGATGGCGCCGATGCGCAACTCGCCCTGGATCTCGTCACCGGCGCCGGCCATGCGCGCATAGGTCGCGAGGATCTCCTCGGCCAAGGGCAGGGCGCGGCGACCGGCGGCGTTGAGCAGGGCGCTGCGGCCATTGCGGTCGAACAGGTTCACGCCCAGGTGCCGTTCCAGCGTACGGATCTGGGCGCTCACCGCCGAGGGCGTGAGGCCCACGTGCAGCCCGGCCGCGGCAAAACTGCCATGGCGGGCCACGGCAAGCAGGGTCTTGAGTTCGCGAAGCATGGTGGGTGGCCTGAAGTCAGGGGCAGCCACTGTAGCGAGCCACAAAATTTTTGTCGCTCGCGGGCAGGAAAATGCGCTTTATGCGCAGGAAAACCTGGGGTGAGAATGGCGGCATCCCACCCCCAACAGGATGTCTCGCTATGGCCTTGTCGCCCTTTCACCTCGCCATCCCCGTCTACGACCTGGCTGCCGCCCGGCACTTCTACGGTGACGTCTTCGGCCTCGCCGAAGGCCGCTCCAGCGACCACTGGGTCGACTTCGACTTCTATGGCCATCAGCTGGTGATCCACGAACACCCCAAGACCGCGTCCCAGGACGAGGCCCATACCAACGCCGTGGACGGGCACAACGTGCCGGTGCCGCACTTCGGCATCGTGCTGGGCTGGGAGGAGTGGGAAGCCCTGGCCGAGCGTCTGCGCGCCCGGGAAACGCGGTTCGTGATCGAGCCCTATATCCGCTTCCAGGGCCAGGTCGGCGAGCAGGCCACCATGTTTCTCTTCGATCCCTGCGGCAATGCCCTGGAGTTCAAGGCCTTCAAGGACATGAGCCAGCTGTTCGCCAAATAGGGCGACTCGGCAGGTCTGATGTCGCGCAACCTAGGCAAAAGACGCGGCAGCGGCCATCCTTGAAGCCTTGCCCGCCGCCCGGTTGCCGTCATGAATGCCCGCCAGCCCTTTCTCGATCCCTATCACCAGACCATCCGCCAGCTGTCCGATCGCATCGTCGCGGCCCAGGCGCCGATCCGCATCCTCGATGCGGTGAAGTGGGACGACGGCGTGCGCCAGGGCTTCCTGGAGGGCAAGGGCAAGCGCCTGCCGACGGTGGATCGCGCCTTCTACGAGGGGCGCCCGCTGGGCTTCGACGGCGATGCGCTCAAGGGTGAATTCCAGAGCATCGAGCGCGAGGTCACCCGCCAGCTCGGCCAGTTCAATCCGGTCGGCCAGATCATGAGGCGCATGTGCCGCGAATACCGCATGGTGATCCGCATGCTGCAGGCGCGCGGCACCCCGGACTTCGGCCTGATCTCCCAGGAACTCTATGGCGCGGCCTCGGATGCCTTCCATGCCGGTGATCCGACCCTGGCCGACCTGGGCATGATGATGTCCAGCTACCTGGACAACATCGCCCATCGCGGCGCCCTGGAAGACGAACCCAAGACCCTGACCGCCAAGGACGCCGTGCCCATCCTGCAGGCGCGGCTCAATCGGGTATTCGGCGAGACGGAAGGCACCATCCGGGTATTCGAGTCCGATGGCATCGTCGCCGATGCCGCGGCCGGCGCCGACTACATCAAGGTGCGCGCCGACGCCCTGTTCAACGAGCGCGACGTCCGCGCCCTGGAGGTCCACGAAGGCCTGGTGCACGTCGGCACCACGCTCAATGGCCAGAACCAGCCGATCTGCACCTTCCTGGCCAAGGGCCCTCCGTCGTCCACCGTGACCCAGGAAGGTCTGGCGATCCTCATGGAGGTGATCGCCTTCGCCTCCTATCCGACCCGGCTGCGCAAGCTGACCAATCGCACCCGCGCCATCCACCTGGCCGAGGACGGCGCTGATTTCCTCGAGGTGTTCCGCTTCTTCCAGGAGCAGGGCTACGACCTGGAGTCGGGCTACCAGAACGCCAGCCGGGTGTTCCGCGGCTCGACGCCCACCGGGCTGCCCTTCACCAAGGACCTGTCCTATCTCAAGGGCTTCATCCTGATCTACAACTACATTCAGCTGGCGGTGCGCAAGGGCAAGCTGGAGCAGATCCCGCTGCTGTTCTGCGGCAAGACCACCCTGGAAGACATGCGCATCCTGCGCCAGCTGGTGGACGAAGGCGTGGTGGTTCCGCCCAAGTACCTGCCGGCACAATTCCAGGACCTCAACGCCCTGGCGGCCTGGATGTGCTTCTCCAACTTCCTTAACCACCTGAGTCTGGATCGGATCGAGGCGGACTACGCCAATATCCTCTGAGCGCCTATCCAGGTGCTGACATGAAAAAGCCCCGGCGGACCGGGGCTTTTTCGTTTCAGGGCATCGCTGGCATCACTCGCTCTTGAAGGCCGCCGCGATGCTGGGTTCGCTGTCAGCCGTGCGCGAATCAGCCGACCGCTCCGGTACGAAGGCCAGGGCGCGATTGAGGGCGCCGCAGGCTTCCAGGCCGCTGGCGCGGGCAATGGCCTCGGCCACCGCGCTGCCGGGGATGGTCTCGTCGCGCAGCAGCTGGTTGGTGATGTCGTCCAGCGCCGGCTTGAGTTCGGTGATCAGCGCCAGGCAGCGGTGATCCAGGCTGTGCAGCAGCTGATCGGCAGAGGCGATGCTGGGCGCGGCGTCGAACTCGATACCGGCATCGCGCAGGGCCTGCAGGCTCAGCAGCGAGCCGCTCGGGCCCATGCCCAGGGAGGCGACCATGGACAGCGCCAGCTTGGAGGCTTCCTGCAGATCCTGGGCGGCACCCGAGGAGACCTCGTTGAAGTACAGCTGCTCGGCGCAACGACCGGCCAGCAGCATCTGGATGCGGCCTTCGAGTTCCGACTTCAGGTGCAGGCGCTTGTCCTCGGTGGGGGTGATCAGGGTCACGCCGAGGGCCTGGCCCCGCGGCAGCAGGGTGACCTTTTCCACCCGACCGACATTGAGCACCGCGGCAACCAGGGCATGACCGGCTTCGTGCACGGCGATGCGGGTGCGCTCGGCCGAACCCAGCGGGGTGACGCCGACCGGTTGCTCGCCGATGCGGCAGGTCTCGATGGCCTCGACGAAGTGCGCCATGGTCACAGCGCTGGCGTTCTCGCGCGCGGCCAGCAGGGCGGCATGGTTGCTGATGTAGGCGATGGCCGCCGGAGTCAGGCCCACGGTGCCGCGGGAGAGGGCGGCCAGGTCCAGCTCGCCTTCGCAGGGCAGCTTGCCGGCATAGAGTTCGAACAGCGCGCGGCGGTCTTCCAGGCTCGGCAGCGGCACGGCGATGGTGCGGTCGAAGCGACCTTCGCGGCGCAGCGCCGGATCCAGGGAATCGGCGAAGTTGGTGGCGCCCAGGACCAGCACGCCGCTGGTGCCGTCGAAGCCGTCCAGCTCGGTGAGGAACTGATTGATGATGCGGTTGGCCTCGGCATCGCTGGAGCGCGACTGCTCGGCGCGGCGGCCGATACCGTCGATCTCGTCGATGAAGATGATGCAGGGCGCCTTCTTGCGCGCGGTGCGGAACAGCGACTTGACCTTCTGGATGCCGACGCCGAAGAACATCGAGGAGAAATCGCTGCCGGTCACCTGGATGAAGTGGGCGTTGCACTCGGTGGCCAGGGCCTTGGCCAGCTGGGTCTTGCCGGTGCCGGGCTCGCCGGTCAGCAGCACGCCCTTGGGCGGACGGGCACCCAGGGCGGCGAAGGCCTTGGGATTGCGCAGGCAGGTGGTGACGTCTTCCAGCGCCCGCTTGGCTTCGGCGGCGCCGACCACGTCCTTGAAGGAGATGCCGGTGCCCTTGCGATGCAGCTTGAAGGGGCTGGCGAATCTCAGGGCCAGCGGGATGGCCAGCAACAGCAGGAGCAGGTAGCCCGGCAGGTTGATCAGCAGGGCGTCGAGCCAGGGATGGCGCTGCCCGGATTCGCTCCAGGTGGCCACCGGGAACAGCGGCTCGGCCTGGGTGGCGTAGTCGGCCAGCAGGCGATCGGCGATGCGCCCGCCGTTGTCGGCTACGGCATAGTGCTCGCCGCGGTTGGTGTCTAGGTAGAGGGTGTGATCACCGATCACGGCGCCGGTGATGGCCTTGGCGCGCAGATCGCCCAGCAGCACGGAGAGATCACGCGGCTGCTGGGTCCAGTGTTCGGGAGCCTGCTGCACGCTGGCGAGCATGGCGGTGGCGGTAGGCGCCGGCGTGCTGGGCGTGAGCCACAGCCAGCTGGCCAGGCTGAGGGCGGTGACGAGGGCCAGGGCACCGGCGATGAGCAGGCGCGGATATTTGGAAACGACGGACTTCTTCATTCACATACCGTTAGGGTAGGAGCGACATCGGACGCGGACTCCCGGATTATCGGCCTGTGGCGAAAAGGGTGAACCTCAGTTCCCCGGAAAA
The DNA here is from genome assembly GCF_014190935.1 of Pseudomonas sp. AS2.8. NCBI lineage: Bacteria > Pseudomonadati > Pseudomonadota > Gammaproteobacteria > Pseudomonadales > Pseudomonadaceae > Pseudomonas > Pseudomonas sp. AS2.8. The sequence continues at coordinate 1,167,749 of NZ_JACHVV010000002.1, read as the reverse complement.
CGATGAGTGGACTCACCATCCGTCGAGTAGCGTCACACTTTCGGTCTTTTTCGCGGTCCGCAAGACCCTGTTGTTTTGCCGCAGATGTCAGGAGTCAACGCATCCATGCCCAATCCCATCGATTGCCGAGACGGTCTCGCCGCGTTGCCGCCGGAGCTGCTCGAACGCCTGCGCCAGGCCGACGAGGTGCTGGTCCTGACCGGTGCCGGCGTGTCGGCGGAAAGCGGCATCGCCACCTTTCGCGAAGCCCTGACCGGCCTCTGGGCGCGCTTCGACCCGGCGCAACTGGCCACGGCGGAAGCCTTCAGCGAGGACCCGGCGCGGGTCTGGAGCTGGTACGAAGGGCGTCGTGCCCAGGTGCTGGCGGCCCAGCCCAATGCCGCCCATCGTGCCCTGGCGGAGTGGGGGCGTCGGCACGGGCAGTTGCGCCTGGTTACCCAGAACGTCGACGACCTGCACGAGCGCGCGGGCAGTCGCGCGGTCATCCACCTGCACGGCAGCCTGCATGCGCCGCGCTGCTTTGATTGCGCGCGACCGCTGACGGCGCCGACGGTGCCGGAAGAGGCAGAACAACTCGTGACGCCGCCGCGCTGTCCCGCCTGTGGCGGTCTGGCCCGGCCTGGCGTGGTCTGGTTCGGCGAGGCGTTACCGGCAGAGGCCCTGGCCAGCGCCTGGGCCCTGGCCGAGCGCTGTGACCTCTGCCTGGTGGTCGGCACCTCCGGCCTGGTGCAGCCGGCGGCGAGTCTGCCAGGGGTGGCGCGCCAGCAGGGCGCCACGGTGGTGCGCATCGATCCGCAACCGGCGGCGGATTTCAACAAGGACTGGCAGCTGCTGGGCGCAGCCGGGGTGATCCTGCCGGCGCTGCTGGAGCGCCTCTAGCGCCTCAGTGCAGCGCCTGGCCGCCGGTCCCCAGGGCATCCAGGGTGCGCTTGAGGGCGGTGTAGGCCTGACGCTGGTCATCGTCTTCGGTCAGCAGACCGTCGAACAGGGTGGCGACCAAAGCCGGATCCTGGGCGACGAAGCGATCGATGAGGACGTCGTTGTCCTGGCGCCCCGCGGTGATCAGCAGTACGGCGAGCTGGGCGACATAGCGCGCCGCCAGCGGATAGGCCTTGAGAAAGACCTTGAAGGGCGCATCGGCCAGGCCCGGAGCGAAGCCCTTTGCCAGGCCCTGCTGGGCGGCGGCGATGGCCTGGCGGACGGCGTCCTGCCAGTTGCCGACGGTCACCGCGCCCGCTGGCAGGGCCCGGCGCATCTGGCCGAGCAGGCTGTTGAGGAAGATGCGGCGATTGGCCTGGTAGTCGTCATCGGTATCGAGCAACTCGCGGCGAATGCGGGTCAGGACGCGGTCGTCCTCGGCATCGGCGGTCACCGCCTGCTTGAAGGCCAGGGTCAGTTCGCGGTCCAGCAGACCGGGCTTGCGGCCCTCCAGCTCGGCCTGCAGCAACGGACCGCTGGAGTCGGCGAAGAAGAAGCGCTCGGCGTGGGGCGCCAGGCGTTCGCGCAGGCGCGGCCAGAGCTCCGCCGCGAACAGTTGCTCGGCCGTGCTGCCGGAAACGATGACGCGGTGCTGCGGCGCCTCGGCCAGATAGTCGAACAGCGCGGGGGTATCGAGCGCGGTGCGATCGACGATGAGGTAACGGTGCTTCACGGCAACTCCTGAACGCGACGGCCGCACCTGTCGGGGTGCGGCGGGATGGCCGTTAGTCTATAGGAAGCTGGGAACGCTTGGCCCGGGCTTTGGCCTAATCAGGCAGGGTGCAGCCCGCGACACCCTTCCTTTCGCGGCCGGAGGACACCAAGATGCGCAAGACCCCGCTGATCCTTGCCCTGAGCGCTGCCCTGGCCCTGGTGGCCGGTCCCAGCCTGGCCGCCAGCAACAACAACGACGCCGGGGTGACCGGCAACGGCATCGGCGCGCCGGGCAGCTCCAACACCAGCAACAGAGACAGCGCGGACGATACCTCCACCGCCACGCCGTCCACCCAGAAGAAGGCCGACAGGACCCCGGCCACCAAGGCCCAGAGCAGCCAGCAGAAGCGCGTGCTCAACGATTGATGGCCAAGCAAAAGGCGCCTCTCGGGGCGCCTTTGTTCGATCGCAGCGACTGAGCGCAGAAGCGGCCTCAGCAGGCGCGGGTGTAGCGGACCTGCCAGTCGAGGCGCTCGTGGGTGGCCCGCTCGATGCGGGCGCGGCTGTCGCAGATGAAGGCTTCCAGCAGGGAATTGTCCAGCAGATCGACCCGAGCGATGCGGCGTTGCAGGAGCGCCGTGCCGTTGGGCGCATAGACCTCGACGTTGAAGGTCGCCTGATCCTGGGCGGTCATGGCGCACAGCATCGGTTGAAAAGCGCCCTTGATAATGGTGTTCGCATCCGTGAACTTCAGCGGCTCGGCCATCGCAATCACTCCTGTCAGCTATAACGCTTCGACCGATTCTTGAGGTACCCGTTCGACTTTTGCCACAACCGGCTGGCAGATTTGTGATCCAGGCGGTGGCGCTGCCCGGGCAGGGGACGGCCGGTCAGTTGATCAGGGTACCGAAGGCCTTGTCCGCCTCTATCACCTCGGGCAACTCGCCCAGCAGCAGCTCCAGATCCACGCCTTCCAGCAGCGGATTGGCCAGGGCCGCCTTGGCCTGGTCGTTGATGCCGCCGTGACGCCGCAGGACGAAGGAAATCAGGCGCGCCTGGGCGACCATGCGCGCCGGCGCGGAATCCTCGGGCGCATCCTGGGGATGCAACTGGTAGGCGATGGCATGTTGGATCACCACCGGCAGCTGCCAGCGGCGGGCCAGCTCGGCGCCCACCTCCGGATAGCCGAAGCCGATGGCCTGGTCGGCGGCCACCGGGGCGCGCTGCTCGGCGTCGATGCGCTCGGCGATGTCGGGCGCCGCGGTCCTGATCAGCAACTCGCCGATGCTGTGCAGCATGCCGCAGGTGAAGGCGGTCTCGGGATCGGCGCCGGCCTGGCGGGCGAGTACGCGGCAGATGCTGGCCACATCGAAGCTGTGCTGCCAGAAATCCCGTGGATCGAAGCTGGGGTTGTGGCGGAAGGCCGCGGTCACCGCCGAGGCCAGCACCAGAGTGCGCAGGGCGTCGAAGCCCAGGCGGATGGCGGCGCCTTCGATGCTGGTGGACGGTCGCACGCCGCGAAAGCGCACCGAGTTGGCCAGGCGCAGGACCTTGGCCGAGAGCACCGGATCCAGCGCCAGGTTGCGGGCGACGTCTTCGATGCTGCTGTCGGGATCGTCGAACTGCTGGATCAGCTCCTGAGCCACCTTGGGAATGCTGGGAAGGGTATGCAGGTGATCGAACAGAGCATCGATTTCCATGATGGCGCCTGGTTTGTTCTATACCGAGGGTGGGAGCTGATAAGTCGTTGAAAGGATGAACGACGGCCTGGGCACTGCCAAGCCTAGCCGAGAATCCACAGCGAAGAGCTTAGCGGGCCGGGCGCTGCGGTTTGCAGGACGAGCTGACCGGTGGCGTCATTTCGCCGCCGTCCGTTTGCTCGGTCCGCGCGCGGCGGTGGTCCTATGCGGTCTGGTCACAGGCGAAGCGATGACCAGACGTCTATTGTCTTGCTTGAGTCCGCTTTCCGCCGACGACGGGCCACGAATGGGATAGCATCCAGTGATATCAGTTGGCCACTAAATTTGGCGTTCGAGTTGTGCAATGACTTATCAGACTCACATTCGCCAGATGCTGCAGTTGCCCAATGTGCTAGCTCAGAGCACCGGCATCCTCGGCTGGTTGATCAGCGTGCTGATCAATCCCTTCCTGACCGCCGGGGTACCGGCGTGGGGCTGGCTGGCCTTCGCCGGCATGATCGGCTCCTGCCTGACCATGACCACTGCCCGGCGTTTCGCCGTCTGGCGCCTGTTCGCCCTGGTGTTCGTGCTGTTCGAGGCCCTGGCCTTTCGCTTCCAGATCCTCAGCATGGGCGAGGCCGGCCATGCCTGGATGATTCCCATGGCCATCGTCATCATCCTCGGCTCGACCATTCTGTTTTCCCATGTGCTCGACTACGGCATCGCCGCCGTGGCGGTCTGGCTGCTGCTGTTCTATGGCGAACTGGACACCATCACCGCGGCGGCCCTGCCGCTGTTCGTGGTCATGCTGGGGGCCAGCCTGGCGCTGGGGCTGCTGCTCAATGCCACCTTCGTACGCATCGTCGCCAGCACCCTGGAACTCAAGGAAAGCTATCGGCTGCAGGCGGAAACCGACGCCCTCACCGGGATCAGCAACCGACGCGCGCTGATGCTGGACATGGAACAGGTCTGCCGCGAGGGTTCGCCGTCCTGGTATTTCGTCATGCTCGACATCGACGACTTCAAGCGGATCAACGACAGATTCGGCCATGACGTCGGTGACCAGGTGCTCAAGGAGATGGCCGGCATCCTGGTCAGACACTTCCCGGGGGGACGCTTCGGGCGCCTGGGCGGCGAGGAATTCGGCGTGCTATTGCAGGCCGAGGATGAACGCCAGCTGGCGCAGCGACTGCAGGCGTTGCTGGACGACAGCCGCAGCAACACCTGCACCGGCAGCTGTTTTTCCTTCAGTGCCGGGGTGGCGCGCCTCGCGCCGGGCTATCAGCCCTCTGATCTGCTCAAGCAGGCCGATGGCGAGCTCTATCAGGCCAAGCGCGCCGGCAAGGACCGGGTGCATTACCGCGGCGGCATGATCTGCGGCTAGTCCCGTCCGCACGGCGCCCGGGCCACGCCTAGGGCGCCTGACCTTCCAGCGGCGGATGGGTGCGATTGCGGCCCAGGTGCTTGGCGCGGTAGAGCGCGGCATCGGCGCTGGCCAGCAGGTCGGCGGGCTGGGGCGGCGGGGTCTGGCCGGGCGGCTGGACGGCGATGCCGAGACTGACGGTGATGCGACCGAAGGGACTGGTGGCGTGGGCCACCTCCAGTGCCTGCAGGCGTTCCTGGACGGTGGCGGCCACGCGCTGGGCGCCGCTTTCGTCGCAGTTGGGCAGCAGCAGGACCATCTCCTCACCGCCGTAACGCGCCGCCAGGTCGCCCGGGCGCCGCGCCGCCGAGGCCACCACGCCGGCCACCGCCTGCAGGCAGCGATCGCCCGCGGGATGGCCATAGTGGTCGTTGTAGGCCTTGAAGTGATCGATGTCGATCATCAGCAGGCTGAGCGACTGGGCGTTGCGTTGCGCCCGGGCCAGCTCCACCGGCAGCAGGTTGTCGAACTGGCGACGATTGCCCAGCCCGGTCAGGCTGTCCCTGAGCGTCAGCAGGTGCAACTCGTCATGGGCCTGGCGCAGGGCCAGGGCGCTGCGTTCGCCGGCGCGGATCTCGCGCAGCAGGCTGAAGCCGAAGACCAGCATGCCGACGATGATGAGGCCGACCACGGTCACCGATCTCAGCATGTCCTGGCGCCAGCTGGCGAGGATGTCGCTCCTGGAAATACCGGCCAGGGCCACCAGCGGATAGCCCTCCAGGTGCTGGAAGGCATAGAGCCGCTCGCGACCATCGAGCATGGCGCGCACCAGGGCGGTACCGTTGGGCGCCTGGCTCACGTACTGGCGAAACAGGTCGCCAGAGGCCAGCGGGGTGCCGACGTGCTCGGGCAAATAGGGGCGGCGGACCATCAGGGTGCCGTCGTCCTGCGCCAGGGTGATGGCGCCGCGAGCGTCCAGCTTGAAGCGCTCGTAGTAGTCGACGAAGTACTGCAGGCGGATGGTGGCGAGCAGGACACCGGCGAAGCGGCCGTCGCGGTCTTCCAGGCGGCGTGATACCGGGATGATCAACTCGTGGGTGCTGCGACTCTCGATCACCGTGCCGACGTGCAGCACGTCGGCGGCGTGCTGGCGGTGGAACTGGAAATACTCGCGATCGGCATTGTTGGCCCGGGGCGGCTCGCTGCTCTTGTCGGTCACCCGCCATTCGCCGTCGCGATCGTAGACGAACAGCCCGTGCAGTTGCGGCAGGAGGGCGGCCTGGCGCGCCAGCAGGCGATGCACGCGGGGGCGGTCCAGCTGATCGAGGGGTTGATCCTCCAGGCGGTCGCGGATGCTGACCAGCAGCGAATCCGCTTCCTTGATGGCGTCGTCGGCATGCTGCGCCGCCGCCAGGGCGATGTTGCCGACGTCGCTGCGCGCGCTGGCGAAGGCGTTCTGGTAGTTGCGCCACACCTGCCAGGACTCCAGCGCCAGGATCACCGCGACGGCACAGACCAGCAGCCACAGCGCCCGGCGCTGGGTGGCCGGGTTCCGCGGTGGAAGGGGGGTATCGTCGGCGTCGACCATGGCGGGGTAGCTTCCTCGTCCTCGGTGTGCAGGAGACCGCGAGCCGGGCGATTCAGGCCACTACACGGAGATAAAAGTCAGATAAGTCTACAGTTTCGTCGGAATCTTGCAGAGCGCACGAATCCCCGAGGCGCAGCCGTGGTCACTAGCGATACAGCCGTCCTTGGGATGGCACCCTGCCAACTGCCCGACCGGGAGGTCAAAGATGTCGCAGATCGCCGAACAGATCGTCGAAGACGCCATGCAGCGCATCGAGGAAAACGAGTCGCAGCATGCCGCCGATCCCGTGCGCAACTTTTCCCTGACCCTGACCGATCCCGCGGAGATCCGGGTCGGCGCGGAGATCTACTTTCTTTTCGAACAGCGCCTGAAGGGGTTCTATCCGGATGCCCGGGTAGTGGTGCGCGGCCACGCCGCTGAGGGCTACAACATTACCGCCCAGGTCGAGCGCCGCCGCTCGGCCTGATGGCCCGGCCTTCACCTCGGGCTAGGTGCGGGCCAGCTTGACCAGTTGCCGGGCCAGCAACGGCCCGGTCAGCACCACCCCGATCAGGCGCAACGCCTGCATGGCCAGCACCAGGCCGACATCGGCATGGGCATCCACCGCGATGATGGCCATGGAATCCAGTCCGCCCGGACTGGTCGCCAGGTAGGCGGTCAGAAAGTCCACGTGCATCAGCCTCGCCATCAGCAGTGCCGAGAGGGCGCACAGGGCGATCAGCAGCAGCGAGGCGAAGATCATCTTTGGCAGGGCGCGCCAGACATAGGCGACCGTGGCCCGGTCGAATCTCAGGCCTACATAGCAGCCCATGGCGCCATAGGCCGCCGCGAGCAGCAGATGGGGCAGGGTGATGTCCAGCCAGCCATTGAGTTGCAGCAGGGTGCCCAGGGCGATCGGCAGCAGCAGCGCACCGGCAGGAAACAGCCGGCCGCCCAGCCAGCTGCCGGCAAGGGCCACCACCAGGGTCAGCGCCAGGTTGAAGGCGAAATGGCCGTCCAGGCTGACCACCGTCGCCTGATGCCCGGTGCCGCTGCCTTCGGCACCCAGCAACCGGCCGACCAGGGCACTGATCAGCACCACGCAGACCACCCGCACGTATTGCATGGTGGCGACGATGCGTGGATCGGCGCCGTATTCCTCGGCCATGGCCACCATGGCGGCCGCGGCGCCAGGCGTGGTGCCCCAGGCGGCGGTACTACCGGGCAGACCACCGAAGCGCACCAGCAGGGCGCCGGTGAGCAGGCTGAGCAGTACGGTCAGGGCAGTGGCCAGCAGCATCACCGGCCAGTGTTCGGCGACCGTGAGCAGCACCGCAGCGGTCATGGCATGGGCGATCAGGCAGCCCACCACGCCCTGGCCAGTCTGGAACAGCTGCCGCGGCAGGCGAATGGTGGCGCCGCAGACGCCAAAGGCGATGGCCACCAGCATGGGGCCGAGAAAGAGCGCCGCGGGTACCTGCAGCCAGCTGAGTCCGCCACCGACCAGGGCGGAGCAGAGGATCAGGGCCAGCCATTGCAGCAGTGGAGGATAGGGCGAGGGGACAGGCGGGGTGGGCAAGGCGGTCTCCGGACGGCGGGGGACCGGCGCGGCGTACCGACCCCGGGGCCGGCACGGGGCCGACCCTGGAGACGATTATACGACCTTTGCCGCTTTCAATGGCCTTTCAGTCGCTGAAAAAACCGTTGGCTAGCGCACCAGGTGCAGGAACTGCAGATGGCGTTCGTACTGGTCGAGCATGTCGTTGAGGATCTGCTCACGGTTGTAGCCCACCAGGTCGTAGTCCTGGCTACCTTCGGTGAGGTGCACCTCGGCACGGTAGTAGCGGCGGTTCTTCAGGTGCAGGCCGCCGATGCCGGCGCGGGCGAAGGAGGGCGTGAAGTAGCCCTGCATGATCACCTGGTAGATGAAGGGGTGCTCCTCGCCATGGCCGATGATGAGTTGCAGGTTGGCGTTGGTGGCGTCGAACTGGGTCTCCACCACCAGGCCCTTCTCCCGCGACACCTCGACCATCTCTTCCATAGCCGGGCGCACGGTGCTGTCCATGAAGCGATAGACCTCGTCCCGCGAGGGGAAGTACACCGCCTGTGACAGCCGCTGGCGCCAGCCGCCATGCCGGGCCTTGCCATTGGTCGCCACCGGCGCGAGCGAGTGCAGCCGCGCACGCTGGCGCTGGGTTTCCAGGTGCAGCGCCTTGTGCAGGCCCCACATCATCAGCAGCACCACCACCGAGAAGGGGAGCGAGGTCAGCACCACCGCTGATTTCAGCGCATCCATGCTGCCGGCGAACAGCAGGCCGCCCGTGACCAGGGCCACGGCCGCGCCCCAGAACACCCGCAACCACTTGGGACCGTCTTCATCGGCCTCGCCGCCGGTGGACGACAGGGTCGAGAGCACCACGGTGCCGGAATCGGCCGAGGTGACGAAGAAGACGAAGCTCACCAGCACGGCGACGCTGATCACCGCGCGGCTGGCAGGATAGGTCTCCAGGACCTGGTAGAAGACCATGGCCGGATCGGTGAGGGCGGTCTGCGCCAGACCGGTCATGCCCTGGCCGAGGACCAGTTCCAGGGCGCTGTTGCCGAAGATCGACAGCCAGGCCAGGGTGAAGCCCAGCGGGATGAACAGCACGCCGAAGACGAATTCGCGGATGGTGCGACCGCGCGAGATGCGGGCGATGAACAGCCCGACGAAGGGCGCCCAGGCGATCCACCAGGCCCAGTAGAACACCGTCCAGCCGCCGAGCCAGTCGGACGGCTCGTCATAGGCATAGAGGTCGAAGCTCTTGCCCGGCAATGCGGCGAGATAATCGCCGATGTTCTGGATCAGGGTGTTGAGCAGGTGCTGGGTCGGACCGGCGAACAGCACGAACAGCAGCAGGGCGACGGCCAGCACCATGTTGATGTCGGACATGATGCGCACGCCCTTGTCGACGCCGGACACCGCCACGGCGATGGCCGCGCCCATCATCAGCACGATGAGGATCAGTTGCACCCAGTGGCTGTGGCTGATGCCGAACAGGTAGTCGAGACCGGCATTGAGGTGCAGCACCCCGAAGCCCAGGTCGGCGCCGAGGCCGAAGATGGTGGCGATGATGCCGAAGGCGTCCACGGCGTGGCCGATGGGGCCGTTGATGCGCTTGCCGATCAGCGGATAGAGCGCCGAACGCAGCGCCAGCGGCAGGTTGTGGCGATAGGCGAAGTAGGCCAGTGCCATGGCCACCAGGGCGAACACGCCCCAGCCGTGCAGGCCCCAGTGCAGGAAGAGGATCTGCATGGCCTGGCGCGCGGCTGCCGGATTGCCGCCTTCGCCGGCCGGTGGCTGGGCGAAGTGGGTCAGGGGCTCGGACACGCAGAAGAAGAACAGGGTGATGCTGATGCCGGCGGCGAACAGCATGCCGGCCCAGGACAGGTAGCTGAACTCGGGTTGGTCGTGGTCGGCACCGAGCTTGATCTTGCCGTAGCCGGACAGCGCGGTGACCACCACGAACACCAGATAGAGCGACATGGCCAGCAGGTAGTACCAGCCGACCGTATTGGCGGCCCAGGTCTGGGCCTGCAGCAGCCAGGCGCCGGCCTGCTCGGGACGGCCGATGACCACCAGGGAAAACAGCAGGATCACTGCGGCCGCGCAATAGAAGGCGGGGGGATTCAGCTTTACGGTGCCGGATGAGGGCGTCGCACTCATGGGGACTCCTTGCAGACTGCCAAAGGGACGAATTCTTTTTTAATTGATCGTTCGATTAAAAAAGAATACCACAGGCGACCCCTGAGGTGAACGCTTCGAGTCGGCGCTGCGTTGAAAGTTGCCGTCTAGAGGTCTTGCTTATGCCGGTGGTCGACTTTGGTCGAGACCAGGCCGAACGGTCAGAACCGCGACCCCTTGGCAAAGTCTGTTGGTTATGACTCAGGCATCTTCTCCTCTCGGCTCCTATCGTCCGCTACTGCTTCTGGTAGAGGATGAGCCGTTGCTGCGCGAGCTGGCCACCGAGGCCCTGGAGTCCCTGGTGGACCTGCAGGTGGTGGCCGTGCCCACCGCCGATGCAGCCCTGAGCTACCTGGAGCAGACCGGTGCCCGCATCGACGTGCTCTTCACCGACGTGCGCATGCCGGGGCGCCTGGACGGCGAGGCCCTTGCCCAGCTGGTCTCCCAGCGCTGGCCGCACATCCCAGTGATCCTCACCTCCGGCGACCGCCTGACCGTCCCCCGCGGCGCCGGCCGCACCCGCTTCATGCCCAAGCCCTGGCATATCGACGACATGGCCAATTGCGTCAATGAGGTGCTGGGGCAGAGTCGGGTGGCTTGAGGGTATCTCGATCGGTTGTAAAGCCCGACCTATGACCGACTATTCCAGGGCTGATCTGGCTGGAGTCATGCCATGCGACCTTCTCTCGTCCTGGACCTGAAACGCGCTGTCATACGGGACGTTGCGTTACGTTTTCGAGTGGCCAATCCTCGGGTGTTCGGTTCGGTTCTCGAAGGTACCGATCAAGACGGCAGCGATTTGGATCTGTTGGTGGACGCCCTGCCAGGAGCGACCCTGTTCGACCTGGGAGGCCTGCAGGATGAGCTCGAGGAATTACTGGGCGTTCCGGTGGATCTGGTGACCCCCGCCGATTTACCTGGATCCTTTCGCGGGCAGGTTCTGCTGGCGGCACGACCGATATGAATCGCACGGCGGACTATCTGGCTCATATGCAACAGGCGGCCAGCGAGGCGCTAGGCTTTATCGAGGGTCTCACTCGGGAAGACTTCCTCGAAGACCGCCGGACACAGCAAGCGGTGGTCATGAGCCTGATCATCATCGGCGAAGCGGCGACCAAGCTCATGGCTGTGGACGAAGCCTTTACCCAGGCGCATCCACACATCCCGTGGCGCAGCATGAGAGGCATGCGCAATCGTATCGCCCACGGCTATTTCGACATCAATCTCGATGTGGTCTGGGAAACCGTCGTTACCGCTCTACCCGAACTTCTGGAATAACTGCGTCTGTTATTGGGAAAGTAGCTTCGTAGCGCGCTGTGCCCCCACCCCAAACCTCTCCCGAGGGAGAGGGGGCTGTCCGAGCGAGCATGCAGCTCAGTTAGCTCAAGGTCGATCGCGATCAGCCGTCACGCTCGGTGACGCACTCCGTTACCGGTCTCCCCGTAGCGTGGAAAACGGCGCAGCCTTTTCCACGGGTGGCTTTACCGTGCTACGCCCTCACCCCAACCCTCTCCCAAAGGGAGAGGGGGCGGTCCGAGCCGGCTTTCAGCTCCATTAGCTCTCGCAACATCACGATCAGCGATACTCGTAGGAGCGTTCGCATCGGCGAACCGCCATGGCGCATCGACTTGCCCTACGGCTGCCATTGCGGATCCTTGCCGCTCAGCTTGCGATCGAGGAAGAAGGCGGTGCTGATCAGCGCCAGGTGCGACAGGGCCTGGGGCAGGTTGCCGAGGGGGTAGCCGCGCTTGTCCAGTTCCTCGGCATAGAGGCCCAGGGGGTTGGCGTAACCCAGCAGCTTTTCGAACTCCAGGTGGGCTTCGTCGACGCGACCGGCGCGGGCCAGGCATTCGACGTACCAGAAGGAGCAGGCGACAAAGGCGCCTTCTTCACCCTTGAGATTGTCCGCCGGGGTGTCGACCGGGTTGTAGCGGCGGATCATGCCGTCGTAGGCCAGGTTGGTCTTGATGGCGTCCAGGGTGGACAGCCACATGGGGTCGGTGGCGCTGACGAAGCGCACCAGTGGCATCAGCAGCAGGGCGGCGTCCAGGCTCTTGCCGTGGCGGGTCGAGGTGAAATGACCCAGTTCGGCGTTCCAGAAGTTGTCCCAGATGTCTTCCTGGATGGCGGCGCGAGCGGCGTACCACTGTTCGTAGGGCATCGGCAGCGAGCGCTTGACCGACAGCCGCATGGCGCGGTCGATGGCCACCCAGCACATCAGCCGCGAATGGAGGAAATGCTCGGGATCGCCGCGCATCTCCCAGATCCCGGCATCGGGCTGATTCCAGTGCTCGCAGACGTGGTCGATCATCCGCACCACGTCCTTCCAGCCATGGTGGGAGATGGCTTCGCCATACTTGTTGGACAGGTAGATGGCGTCCATCAGCTCGCCATAGATGTCCAGCTGGACCTGCTTGTAGGCCTCGTTGCCGATGCGCACCGGACTCGAGTCGGCATAGCCGGCCAGGTGGTCGAGGGTTTCCTCGGGCAGGTCCAGGCCGCCGTCCAGGCGATACATGATCTGCAGCTTTTCCGGGGCGTTGTGGCTGTTTTCCACGCACTGGCCGACCCAGTGGGTGAAATCCTTGGCTTCCTGGGTGTAGCCCAGGCGCATGAAGGCGTAGACGGTGAAGGAGGCGTCGCGGATCCAGGAGGCGCGATAGTCCCAGTTGCGCTCGCCACCCAGGGCCTCGGGCAGGCTGAAGGTGGCGGCGGCGGCGATGGAGCCGTGCTTGCAGGAGGTCAGCAGCTTCAGCGCCAGGGCCGAGCGGGTGACCATCTCGCGCCAGCGGCCCTGGTAGTGGCTCTTGGCGGCCCAGGAGGTCCAGTAGGTCAGGGTGTCCTCGAAGCAGAGATCGCTCTGGCCGGCGACGACCTTGTCGTCCTGCGCGCAGCCAAAGACGAAGTCCAGTTGTTCACCCTGTTCCAGCTCGAACTCGGCCAGGGCCGCATTGCCGTCCACCCGCAGGGTGACGCTGGACGCCAGGCGCAGGGTCGGTTGGCCAGCGGCCTCGAACAGGGCACCGCCGTCCACCAGGCGGGCGCGGGTCTCGGCACGGGCATAGTCGTGGGCCGGAGCGCAGGCCAGGCGGAAACGGCAGCGCCCGGCGACCACCTGCACGCGGCGGACGATGCGCGGCTGGGTGTCCTCGCTGCTGCAGACCGGCATCAGGTCGGTGATCTCGGCGACCCCTTCCGCCGACAGCCAGCGGGTCTGCAGGATGTTGGTGTCCGGCAGATAGAGCTGTTGCTCGCGGGCATCGTCCCAGACCGGCGCTAGGCTGAAGTAGCCGGCCTTTTCCGAGTCGAGCAGAGCGGCGAATACCGAGGGGCTGTCCAGATTCGGCCAGCAGAAGTGGTCGATGGTGCCGTCGGTGGCGACCAGAGCGCAGGTGCGCAGGTCGCCGATGACACCGTGGGCGCCGATACTGCGGCGGCCCTGCACGGAGGTGGAATCAGCCATTGTCTTCGAATCCCGGATAGAGGCACATGCCGCCGTCGACGAACAGGGTGGTGCCGACGATGTAGTCGGCCAGGTCGCTGGCGAGAAAGACCGCCGCGTTGCCCACGTCGTCGACATGGCCGACGCGCTTGTAGGGGATCAGCCTGAGCAGTTCGCGGGCCTTGGCCTCGTCACCGGTCACCTCTTCGTTGATGGCGGTGGCGATGGCACCCGGGGCGATGCTGTTGACGCGGATGCCTTCGGCGGCGACTTCCTGGGCCAGGCTGCGCATCAGCAGATTGACCCCGCCCTTGGAGGCGGCGTAGTTGACGTGCCCGGCCCAGGGAATGACCTCGTGCACCGAGCTCATGTGGATGATCTTGCCCAGGGCCCGGGAGATGTTCTCGTCGCGGCCCTGCTGGCGGAACTGGCGGATCGCCGCCTGGGCGCAGAGAAACTGGCCGGTGAGGTTGGTGTTGATCACCGTGTTCCAGTCCTTGAGCGACATGTCGGCCACCGCAGCGTCCTTTTGCAGACCGGAGTTGGCGACCAGGATGTCCAGGCGGCCGAAGGCTTCCAGGGTGCGCTCGAACATCGCCTTGACCGCGTCCTCGTCGCCGACGTCACCGCCCACGGCGATGGCGCGGCCACCGGCATCCTGGATGCGCTTGGCCAGTTCTTCGGCGGGTTCGGCGTGGGAATGGTAGTTGATGGCGACGGCGGCGCCGGCCTTGCCCAGGGCTTCGGCGACAGCGGCGCCGATCCCGGAACTGCCACCGGTGACCAGGGCGACCTGGCCGTTGAGGGAAAGCTGCATGTCCAGACTCCTGCGCGGGAAAGGTGTCTGACTGCTGACCGCCCCGCTCGCGTCTAGGTTCAGCCCGCGAGCGTTGCCGGATGTTCAGGCACTGGTGGTGCGGAACAGACTCATGCGTCGCTCCAGGTCTTCGGCCAGCTCGGCCAGCTGACGACTGGCGCCAGCGATCTGCTGCGAACCACTGGCGGTTTCCAGGGTGGCCGAGTGGATGCGATTGATGTTTTCGTTGACCTCTTCGGCCACGGCGGTCTGTTGCGCCGCGGCGGTGGCGATCTGCGCATTCATGGCATTCACCGAGCCGACGTCCGCCTGGATGGCCACCAGGGCCGCGACGGCGCGCTGGGTCAGCTCGGCGGTCTCGTGGGCCTGGCCGCGGCTCTCTTCCATCTGCGCCGCGGCGCGTCCGGCGCCCTCCTGCAGGGTGGCGATCATGCCGCGGATCTCGCGGGTCGAGGCCTGGGTGCGGGTGGCCAGGTTGCGGACCTCGTCGGCCACCACGGCGAAGCCGCGGCCCTGCTCTCCGGCCCGGGCGGCCTCGATGGCGGCATTCAGCGCCAGCAAATTGGTCTGTTCGGCGATGCCGTTGATGACGGCGACGATGTTCTCGATGCTGGCGCTGTCGCTGGATACCTGCTGCACCGTGGCGCTGGCCTGCTCCAGGGCCTGCACCAGCTGGCCGATGGCCTGGCCGGAGCTGGCGACCAGCCGGTTGCCGGTGTCCACCTGGACGCTGGCGTTGCCGGTGGCCTGGGCGGCCTGGGCCGCGTAGCCGGCGACCTCGCCGATGGTGGCGGCCAGCTCGGTGACCGCGGCGGCCATGTGCTGGGCCTGGTTGGACTGCACGTCGGTGTGGCGCTGGTTGGTCAGGGCGGTGCTCTGCAACTGGGCGGCAGCGGCGGCGACCGAGCTGGCGGTATGGCGTACCTGGACGATGGTCTCGCCCAGGTGTGCAGTGGCGCTGCCCAGGGTGCCCATCACGCTGTCTGGATGGCGGGTGGCGGGGCGCTCGTCCAGCCGGCCTTCGGCCAGCCGGCGGATGGCGGCGGCCACGACATGGGGTTCGCCGCCCAGGGTCGCGCCCATCTGGCGAATGATCAGGATGGAGACGGTCACGCTCAACAGCAGGGCGAGGGCGCAGGTCACCAGCATCAGCCAGCGGAAGCCACCGGCGATGCCGCGGACCTCGGCCAGGTGCCCGCTGGCGATGGCTTCCTCGTGATCAATGAGCGCATTGATGCGCTTGAGCCACTCGACATAGGCCGGCGAGACACGCTCCAACAGGAACACCCGGGCGCCTTCCAGATCACCGGCCTGGCGCAGTTGCAGCAGGCGATCGGTCAAGGGCATGGCGGTGCCTTCGATGTCCTTGATGGCCGCCAGCAGGCGCTGTTCCTCGGACGTGGCGCCCTGGCTCGCGAACAGCTGATCCATGGGTTCGGCGGACTGGCGATAGAAGGCCTTGAGCCGGTCGATGTCGGCCAGGCGACTGGCCAGGGGCGCGGCGTCGTGGATCAGCACCGTATCGCGAATGGCGATGGCGCGGTCGTGCACGCTGCCGCGGAAGTTGATGGCATAGCGCTGCTTGACGCTGGCGCCCTGGCTGACGGCGGTCAGGGTGTCATCGATGACGCCGACGCGCTGCACGCCAACGAGGGTGATCAGCAGCATCAGCACCAGGATCAGGCCGAAGCCCAGGCCCAGGCGGGCGGCCATGGAAAGAGGGGTGCGCATGGAAACCTCAGGATTCTATCGGAATGTGATATGGATCACATTTTGTGGTAAAGGTTTGCGCGATAACCCTTTTCCAAGGCGAGCGGTCATAGCCTCGGGATGAATGGCCGTGCCAGAGCGACTGGCCGGGATTCAGCCGTCGCTGCGCGGCTCCGTCAGCCGGTCGCGCTTGGCCAGACCCGGGAACAGTTTCATCCAGACCCCGGTGATCACCAGGGTGCCGACGCCGCCCAGCACCACCGCCGGCACGGTGCCGAAGAAGTGCGCGGTGATCCCCGACTCGAATTCGCCGAGCTGGTTGGAGGCGCCGATGAACAGGCCGTTGACCGCGCTGACCCGGCCGCGCATGGCGTCCGGGGTTTCCAGCTGGACGAAGGAGCTGCGGATCACCACGCTGACCATGTCGGCGGCGCCCAGCACCACCAGGGTGGCCAGCGAGAACCACAGCGAGGTGGACAGCCCGAAGGCGATGGTGGCGACGCCAAACAGCGCCACCGAACCGAACATGATGCGGCCCACATGGCGATTGAGGCTGACGTAGGCGAGCAGGAAGGACATGCCCAAGGCGCCCACCGCCGGTGCCGAGCGCAACAGGCCCAGGCCCCAGGGTCCGGTGAGCAGAATGTCGGCGGCGAACACCGGGAGCAGGGCGGTGGCACCGCCCAGGAGCACGGCGAAGAGGTCCAGGGAGATGGCGCCGAGCACGTCCGGGCGACTCTTGATGAAGCGGATGCCGGCCAGCAGGTTGTCCAGGGTCGGCTTTTCCTTCTGGCTGGGCGTCTGCCGCGCCGGCAGGCTGGAGACCAGCAGGATGGCGATGCCATAGAGCACCAGCGCCGGGCCATAGACCCAGGCGGCGCCCAGGGCATAGAGCAGTCCGCCCAGCGCCGGAGCGATGATGGTGGCGCCCTGCATGGCCGAGGCCGCGGCGGCGATGGCGCGGGGAAAGATCGCCGGCGGCACGATGTTGGGCAGCAGCGCCTGGGTGGTGGGCTGTTCGAAGGCGCGAGCGGTGCCCAGGCAGAAGGCCAGGATAAAGATCAGTTCGCGGGTCACCGCCTGGTTGAGGCTGCCCACCAGCAGCACCAGGGCGATCAGTCCCTGGCCGGCCTGGCAGAGGGCGGCGACCCGGCGGCGGTCGTAGCGGTCGGCGACATGCCCGGTGTGCAGCATGAACAGCACCCGCGGCAGGAATTCCACCAGCCCCACCAGGCCGAGGTCGAGCACGTTGCCGGTGAGGGAATAGAGGTGCCAGCCGATGGCCACGGTGAGCATCTGGAAACTGCCGGCGGTGCAGATGCGGGCGAACCAGAAGGCGACGAAGGGACGGTGGTGACGCAGCTGTAGGGTATCGCCGGACATGACGGGGGCTCGCGAGGGCGGAGGCGGCATCTTAAGCCACCCTGAGGCTAATCGTCATACAACTGCGGGGGTGCGACAGCCTGCCCGATGCGACATCGAACCACGTAAGCAAATGTATCGAGGAGGACTATTCTAAGGCCTGACGTTGATCCACGTCAGCTTCCGACCTGGCCCTATGGGCTAGCCGCGGTGGCGCCTTATTTAGCGTCCCGCTAGAACCCCAGGCGACGCCGGAGGTTCGAACCTCGGTCAGCGTCAACTCGACCGGCTGCTCTCGACGGCCGGCGTGCCTGAGAGGAATAGCTATGTTCGGCCTCGAAGCCCTGGATCTCGCCCGGATCCAGTTCGCCTTCACCGTGTCCTTCCACATCGTCTTCCCGGCGCTGTCCATCGGTACCGCGAGCTTTCTCGCCGTGCTCGAAGGGCTGTGGCTGAAGACCGACAACCACGTCTACAAGGATCTGTATCACTTCTGGCTGAAAATCTTCGCGATCTTCTTCGGCATGGGCGTGGTGTCCGGTCTGGTGATGGCCTATGAGTTCGGCACCAACTGGAGCGGCTTCGCCGACTATGCCGGCGCCGTGACCGGCCCGCTGCTGACCTACGAGGTGCTCACCGCTTTCTTCATCGAGGCCGGCTTCCTCGGCGTCATGCTGTTCGGCTGGAATCGCGTGGGCCGCGGCCTGCACTTCTTCTCGACGGTGATGGTGGCCATCGGCACCCTGATGTCGACCTTCTGGATCCTGGCCTCCAACAGCTGGATGCACACCCCGAGCGGCTTCGAGATCGTCGACGGTCGCCTCGTCCCGGTGGACTGGCTGGCGGTGATCTTCAACCCGTCCTTTCCCTTCCGCTGGGCGCACATGACCATCGCCGCCTACCTGTCGGTGGCCTTCCTGGTCGGCGCCTCGGCGGCCTGGCACCTGTTGCGCGGCAACGACAACCCGGCCGTGCGCAAGATGTTTTCCATGGCCATGTGGATGGCGCTGCTGGTAGCCCCCATCCAGGCCTTCGTCGGCGACGCCCACGGCCTCAACACCCTGGAGCACCAGCCGGCCAAGATCGCCGCGATGGAAGGCCACTGGGAGAACCCCCCGGGCGAGGCGACCCCGCTGATCCTGTTCGGCTGGCCGGACATGGAACGCGAGGAAACCCGCTTCAAGCTGGAAATCCCGGTACTCGGCAGCCTGATCCTCAAGCACAGCCTCACCGAGCCGATCCCGGCGCTCAAGGACTTCCCCAAGGAAGACCGGCCGCCGGCCTATGTGGTGTTCTGGTCGTTCCGCATCATGGTCGCCCTGGGCATGCTGATGATCGCCGCCGGCCTGTGGAGCGCCTGGCTGCGCTGGCGCGGCAAACTGTTCGAGACCCGCGGCTTCCTGCGCCTGGTCACCTGCATGGGGCCGGTCGGTCTCATCGCCCTGCTGGCCGGCTGGTTCACCACCGAGGTGGGCCGCCAGCCGTGGATCGTCTACGGCCTCCTGCGCACCAAGGACGGGGTGTCCAACCACAGCGTCACCCAGCTGAGCATCACCCTGGTGGCCTTCGTGGTGGTCTACTTCGCCGTGTTCGGCATCGGCACCCTCTATGCGCTGCGCATGATCGGCAAGGGTCCGCACACCGGTGAAGGCGACCTGCCCACCTCCGGCGGCCCGGGCACCGATCGCCATCCCAAGCGTCCGCTGTCCGGCGCCGATGGCGGCCTGGAAGAAGACAATCCCACCGACCAGCTGACCGGAGACCGCACATGAACGGCATCCCTGGCATCGACCTCCCGCTGATCTGGGCGATCATCATCATCTTCGGCCTCATGATGTACGTGGTCATGGACGGCTTCGACCTGGGCATCGGCATCCTCTTCCCCTTCGTCAAGGGCAAGGAGGATCGCGACGTCATGATGAACACCGTGGCGCCCATCTGGGACGGTAACGAGACCTGGCTGGTGCTCGGCGGGGCAGGGCTCTATGGCGCCTTCCCGCTGGCCTACGCGGTGATCCTGCCGGCGCTCTACCTGCCGCTGATCTTCATGCTGATCGGCCTGATCTTCCGTGGCGTGGCCTTCGAATTCCGCTTCAAGGTCCAGGAAGGCAAGGAAGCCCTGTGGGACAAGTCCTTCATCTTCGGCTCGCTGCTGGCCAGCTTCTGCCAGGGCGTGGCCCTGGGCGCCTTCATCGAAGGCTTCCCGGTGGAGAATCGCCAGTACGTCGGCGGTCCGCTGGACTGGCTGACGCCCTTCTCGATGTTCTGCGGCCTGGGCGTCATCGCTGCCTATGCGCTGCTGGGCAGCACCTGGCTGATCATGAAGACCGAGGGCCCGCTGCAGGCCACCATGCGCCGCCTGACCAAGCCGCTGCTGTTCCTGCTGCTGGCCTTCACCGCGGTGGTGAGCATCTGGACCCCGCTGAGCCAGGCGGCCATCTCCGCCCGCTGGTTCAGCATGCCCAACCTGGTGTGGTTCCTGCCGGTGCCGATCCTGGTCGGCGTGGTGACCCTGGCCCTGTTGCGCGCCATCCTGCGCGAGGATTCGCACCATGCGCCCTTCCTGCTGACGCTGGCGCTGATCTTCCTCGGCTACAGTGGTCTGGGCATCAGCCTCTGGCCGAACATCATCCCGCCGGGCGTTTCCATCTGGGAGGCCTCGTCGCCGCCGCAGAGCCAGCTGTTCCTGCTCATCGGCACCCTGTTCATCATCCCCATCACCCTGATGTACACCTTCTGGGGCTACTACGTGTTCCGCGGCAAGGTACGCGCGGGGGAGGGCTACCACTGATGGTCGGCCGCTCGCGCGAACCCAACCCCGCCGACAACAAGCCGCTCTGGCAGCGGCTGGCCTGGATGGCCGGCATCTGGGCCTGCAGCCTGGTGGCGCTGGGCGTGGTGGCCTGGGTGCTGCGCCTGGTGCTGACGGCGGCGGGGCTCAAGTCGCACTGACCTGGCTTGGGTGTTGAGGTGGATGAGGCTGCGCCGTCATCCACCCTACGCGAGACCCTGTCCTGTGCTCGGAAGCTACCCTTTACGCTGGACAGCGCCCTCTCCCGCTTGCGGGGGAGGGTTGGGGTGGGGGAGAGCACTTAGGTTAGCTCGGGTCGCCAAGCTGATTTACGGCGTGTTTGGATAGCTCTCGTTCCGCCCCGCCGGGCGGGTCACTTTTTTCAGTCGCGGCTGCGCGCCCCGTAAAAAAGTAACCAAAAATGCTTGCCCTGATCATCCGGCCCTGCGCTGCGCTCCGGGTCCCCTCACTCCGCCGCCCTTCCGGCGGGCCGTCGTCGAAGGGCCGTCCTGGCCCTCGACGCCTTTCGCGGCATCCCTGCCGCTCACCCACCTCCATGACGGCTACGTTCGGCCTCCTGAGCAGGGCACTTGGGTGCCGGCTGAAAGTGTCCTTTTAAAAGGCTCGTCAGTTCTTCTTTTCTCCTGTTTCTTTGCGCCTCTAACTCATTAGGTCAGCAAGTTGAGAGGGCAGGACTGTTTATGACGGCAAACTCTCAGCCGGCACCCCAGTGCCCCGTTTAGCCGGCCGAACGGCAGCGTCGAGGAAGTGGGTGAGCGGCATGGATGCTGCGAAAGGGGCCGAGGGCCAGGACGGCCCTTCGGCCCCGCCCGCTGGAGCGGCGCTGACGTGAGGGTATCCTGCGCAAGGCGCAGGACCGGCCAGTCGGGGCGAGCGTTTTTGGTTACTTTTTTGGCGACTGCAAAAAGTAACCCGCCCGGCGGGGGCGGAACGAAAGCTATCCGAACACTCAGCAAATCAGCTCGACGCCTGACCTAAATGAGCACTCTACCCCCCAACCCTCCCCCGCGAGCGGGAGAGGGGGCTGTCTAGCGTGGAGGGGGCATCCGGCTTACAGGGATGCATCCTGCGTGGGAGCTCCGCTGGTGCTGCGAACCGGCTACCCCCAAACCTACAACTTTTCCCAGTTATCCCCCTCCCACCCGCCCGCTAGCCTGACCCCGTTCCCATCGAGACGAGGAAGGCATCCATGCAGGTTCAAGAAGGCTACGCCGATTTCCACGGCCACCAGACCTGGTACCGGGTCACCGGTGAGCTGGCCAGTGGGCGATTGCCGCTGGTGGTGGCCCATGGCGGTCCCGGTTGCACCCATGACTATGTCGACAGCTTCAAGGATTTGGCCGAGCACGGCTGGCCGGTGGTGCATTACGACCAGCTGGGCAATGGCCGTTCCACCCACCTGCGCGATATCGATCCGGGTTTCTGGACGGTGGCGTTGTTTCTCGACGAGCTAGACAACCTGCTGCGCCATCTGGGTATCGGCCAGTACGTGCTGCTCGGCCAATCCTGGGGCGGGATGCTGGCTGCCGAGCACGGGGTGCGTCAGCCAGCAGGACTGCGGGGAATGGTCATTGCCAATTCGCCGGCGTCCATGGCGCTCTGGCGCGAGGCCGCGGCCGGGCTGCGGGCCGCATTGCCGCCCGAGGTGCAGGCCACCCTGGAGCGTCACGAGGCGGCCGGCACCACCGACTCGCCCGAGTACCGCGCCGCCAGCGAGGTCTTCTATGCCCGTCATGTCTGCCGGGTGCAGCCGCTGCCAGCGGAGGTGGCGCGGACCTTCGCCGCCATCGACGCCGATCCCACCGTCTATCACGCCATGAACGGCCCCACCGAATTCCATGTCATCGGCAGTCTGCGGGACTGGAGCGTGATCGAGCGGCTGGCGCGGATCCAGGTGCCGACGCTGCTGATCTCCGGGCGTCACGACGAGGCCACGCCGACCTGCGTAGAGCCCTTCGATCGGCTCATCCCGGACGCACGCTGGCGCATCTTCGAGAATTCCAGCCACATGCCCCACGTGGAAGAACGCGAAGCCTGCATGGCCACGGTGGCGATCTTTCTCGCCGAGGTGGAGCGCCGCTAGAACCTTTTCAAAGTCTCGCGAGCTAGAGACAAACAAGGCGAAAATGGCTGAGGAAGCGGAGTTTACGAGTGGTAAATGAGCATTCCGAAGCCATTTTCAACGCAGTTTGGCCGACGCGCAGCTGACTTTGAACAGGTTCTAGGCCTCGGCGTCCAGGGCGGCGGCGATCTCGTCGATCCGGCTCTGGCGATCCTCGGCCTGCAGGCGCGGGCGTGGATTGAGCGCCGACCATTCCGGGTGGGCCCGGGCCACCTGCACGGCGGCGGGCAGCTTGCCCTCGCGCCAGCGCTGCTCGTCGGGGGCGGCCACCTCGATGGCGCCCTGGGCGGCATGGCCGCGGGTCTCCAGGGCCGCCAGCAGTTGCCGCTGCCGCAAGGCCAGCAGCCGCAGCACGGCATCGTCGATGGACAGTTCCCGTCCGCCGCGCAGCTTGCCGAACAGCCGCCGGCCATAGTGGCCACCGGTCTGCGCCAGGCCACCCGCCAGGGCGCCCAGCACCGTGGCGGCGCCCAGGGTCAGGCCGCCGGCGAGCAGGTCGAGGCCGACCCCGGCCGCGGCCCCGGCCGCCACCCCGCCGCCCAGGCGGATGCCCAGCAGGCGCAGGGTTTCCGGATTGAACAGATCATCGCCCCAGCGACCATCCAGCAGCGGCAGATCGCTGGCATGGGCATCGCCCGGGCGAAAGCCGAACAGTCGCAAGAGTTCTTCCACGCAGCGCTGTTCGCGAGTGCGCAGGGCGTCGCGCAACTCGGCGGTCGCGGTGCTGACCTCGGCTTCGCCTGGCGCCACGCTGCGTCGGGCGGCGGCGGCGTCCACCAGCAATTCGGCGATCAGCCGCACGCCTTGCTGATGGCGCCGGCGCGCCTGCTCGGCATGGTCGGCGATCAGCCGTTGCAGCGCCGGACGGCCGCTTTCCAGCAGGGTCGCCAGGCTTTCATAGAGACGCGCCTCGCCATCCGCCGGCGGGGCGACGCTGTCGAAGCGCACCAGGGCGTGCAGGCCAAGACGGGCCAGGGTGGCGCGCCAGTCGTCGGCACGGTGACCGTCGGCGGCGACGAAATTGAGCACCGGCACCAGCGGCCGCCCGCAACCGGCCAGCACCGCCAGCTCGTCGCGGTACTTGGCCAGCACCGGCTCGCGGGCGTCGATCACATAGAGCCCGGCATCGGAGGCGCGCAGTTGGCGGATCACCTTGGCTTCCTGCTCGAAACGCTGGCGGGCTTCCACGCTGTCGAGAAAGCGGTCGAGCAGGGTGGCGGCATCCAGGCGCTCGCCGGGGCGCTCCAGTTGCTCCAGGTAGTCGCGCAGGGCGATGGCGTCTTCCAGCCCGGGGGTGTCGTAGAGCTCCAGCAGCGCCTCGCCGTCCACCGACAGCCGGGCTCCCTCGACATGGCGGGTGGTGCTGGGACGATGGGAGACCTCGCCGAAGTCGACGTCGCGGGTCAGGGTGCGCAGCAGTGACGTCTTGCCGACATTGGTGTGACCGACCAGCGCCAGGCGCAGGGGGCCGCTCATGGATTCGTCTCCAGCCAGGCCAATTCTTCGAGATCGCCGGCGCAGTGTGCCAGACGCAGGGCGTCCAGCGCCTGCCGCCAGTTGTCCAGGCGGACCGGATCGAGCTTACTGCCCAGGGGTGCGGGCAATAGCCAGACGCGGGTCGCCGTGGCACAGCGCGACAATTCTGCCAGCAAGGTCAGGGTACCGCGATCCGGCGAACGGCGCGGATCGCAGGCGATCAGCAGGCGGCGCGCCGGATAGCGGGTCAGCTGTTCGAGCAGATGGCGCCGGCCCTGGCCATCGTCCAGGATGCCGGCGTCACGCACACCCTCGGGCAGCGGCGGCGGCCAGGTATGGTCGGTGAGTTCGATGCCCACCAGCAGCGCCTCGTCACCGGTGCGCGCCAGGCCGCCGGCGTCCTGCTGGGGCAGGTGCGCGGGGGCGGCGTCGTTCACGCCCAGGCGTTCGCTGGTGGGCAGCAGGCGTTCGCGCAGTTGCAGATAGCCGGGGCGCTCGACGTCCAGCCGCAGCCGTTGGCGACCGCGTCGCCAGCGCCACAGGCAGAGCAGGGTCAGCAGCAGCCGGGGCAGCAGGCCATAGACCAGCACCACGCCCAGCAGCCAGCCGGCCCAGGCCTGACGTGCCGTGGCCAGCGGGCTGGCGGCATCGCCACTGGCGGCGATACTGGCCGGATCGGGCAGCGGAAAGCCCAGCAGCTGGGGTAGGGCGCCAAGCACCTGGGTGAGCAGCACGAAGGTGTCGCTGCCGAGCAGGGTGGTCTCCCAGACGAACAGGTAGCTGCGCCCGGAAAGCAGCGCCAGCAGGGTCGCCAGGGCGCTGCCGAGGATCAGCAGCCAGAGACCGTGCACCAGCCCCCCCAGCGCCCAGGGCAGCAGGCGGGCGCGGCCGAGCAGCCCGACCAGCGCCGGACCCAGGTGCAGGGCCCGGGCATCGCGCGCCAGGCGACCGGAGAGCCACAGCCAGAGGCGCGCCAGTGGCGAGGCCAACTGGCGGCCGCCGCCCAGCAGGCCAAGGGTCCAGACCAGCAGGCTGAGCAGGTTGAGACCGAGCAGACTGCCCAGCGCCCAGAACACATTGACCGGGCGACTGCCGTCCCCCAGGGCTCCGGCGGCCAGCCCCGCGCCGCAGAACAGCGCGACGACGCCCAACAGCCAGGCGGCCAGCAGCGCGCCCTGGCGCCAGCGGCGCCGTGCCGCCAGCAGACCGTCGCGCTGGCCGAGCAGGCGGGCGCGCGTCACCAGCCGCGATTCGAAGGGGCCACCGGCCGCACGCGCCTGGCGATTGGCCTCGGCGTCTTCCAGCGGGCCGCTGTCTTCTTCGGTCAGGCGCAGGGCTTCGGTGAGCCAGAGATCCTCGAAGGCGGGAGAGGGGAGTGCGGTCACGCGTCGGCGCCCTTGCGGCAAAAACGCCGAGCATAGTCCCTGGCGCCCTGGCTGTTAACGCCTCTGTTATGCTCTGTCACCATGAAAACCTCTCTTCCCCTGAGCCTGATCGTCGCCGTGGCCGACAACGGCGTCATCGGCATCGACAATCGTCTCCCCTGGCACCTGCCGGCGGAACTCAAATATTTCAAGGCCGTGACCCTCGGCAAGCCGCTGGTCATGGGTCGCAAGACCTGGGACTCCCTGGGCCGCCCGCTGCCGGGCCGGCTGAATCTGGTGGTCTCCCGTCAGACTGATCTGGTGGCCGAAGGTGCCGAGGTACGGGCTTCGCTGGCCGCTGCCGTGGAGCGCGCCGAAGCCTGGGCGCGGGAGCGCGAGGCCAGTGAGATCATGCTGATCGGCGGCGCCCAGCTGTTCGCCGAGGCCCTGCCGGTGGCCCAGCGGCTCTACCTGACCCGCGTCGCCCTGGCGCCGGCCGGGGATGTGTTCTTTCCCGCCTGGAACGAGGCCGAGTGGGCGCTCGTCTCGCGGCAGGAGCACGCCGCCGAAGAAGACCGTCCTGCCTATGCCTGCGAGGTCTGGGAGCGCCGGGCCTAGGATCGGTCGCGACACCTGCGTTCTTTTGCCGATTTCCTCCGGCGCTAAGCAAAGCCTAAGGCTGCCCTGGCATAAGGGAGGCTGAGGCGAGCCGCTTGGGCGGCCGGAGGGTGCAGACGTGATGGCGATCGACAGCCAGATGCAGACAACGACGGCAGGCACTCGACCTGCCAGTCCAGGCACGACCGGCAACCAGACCATACCCACGGCCGACAGCGGTCAGGCTGACGCTGCGTCCAGTGGCAGCGCCGTCGCCGTGGACCTGTCTCCTGCCGCCCAGTTGATCGCCGGTCTGCTGCCGGGGCAGTCGAGTGGCAATGCCGATCTCGACGGCTTCATGCAGATCCTCCAGCAGCAGATCCGCAGCCAGGGCACCGACGCCGCCGTGCTCGGTGAACTGCCCCAGGGCGCCAGTGCCGACCGCGTGCAACTGGCCAAGCAGGCGGCCAATCATCTGCTGGTGGGCTATTACGGGGCCGACAGCCGCTTCGCCGATGCCTCCACCCAGGATCCCTTCGCCAATCTGGACAGTGACAGCCTGACCCGGATCGCGGGTGACGACTCCGGTACCTTCACCCCGGCCGAACGTCAGCTGGCCTATTTCGAAGGGGCGCAGCGTGGCACCGATGGCGCCAACCTCGCCTATGCCGATCTTTCTTCGCAGGACCACGGTGCCGCGTCCTGGAACTGGGCGCCTGCCGCCACCGAAGATGCCGGCATCCTCAGGACCCTGAATCCGGGCGCGCCAGACTGGCAATCGGGTCAGTTGAACATCCAGCTCATCGATGGCCTGAGCGCTGGCGGGGTGGCGACGGCGGCGGCTCAGGAAACGGCCGCGCTGTCGGCGCCGACCTTTGCCGTCACCAGCGGGGCGGATGGCACGCCCCAATGGACGACGCAACCGGCGGACGGGCAGAACGCCGGCGCGAGCACCGCGCTGGATGGCAGCATCCTTACCCAGATGACCGGCACGACGACGGCGCCGGCGCTGTCGCTCTATCGCCAGATCGCTGCCTACGCCGGTTGGTAGGTTGGGTTGAGCGCAGCGAAGCCCAACGGTGTCAGGCAGTGTGCGGGGCTGTTGGGCTTCGACGCTGGAGCCGTCTCAACCCAACCTACGCGGGCCGGTAGGTTGGGTTGAGCGCAGCGAAGCCCAACAGTGTCGGGCCGTGCGCGGGGCTGTTGGGCTTCGACGCTGGAGCCGTCTCAACCCAACCTACGCGGCTGGTAGGTTGGGTTGAGCGCAGCGAAGCCCAACGGTGTCGGGCCGTGCGTGGGGCTGTTGGGCTTCGACGATGGAGCCGTCTCAACCCAACCTACGCGGCTGGTAGGTTGAGCGCAGCGAAGCCCAACGGTGTCAGGCCGTGCGCGGGGCTGTTGGGCTTCGACGATGGAGCTGTCTCAGCCCAACCTACGCGGGCCGGTAGGTTGGGTTGAGCGCAGCGAAGCTCAACATTGTCGGGCCGTGCGTGGGGCTGTTGGGCTTCGACGCTGGAGCCGTCTCAACCCAACCTACGCGGGCCGGTAGGTTGGGTTGAGCGCAGCGAAGCCCAACGCCAAGATGTCTTCAGATCGCCCGCAGCTTCTTGGCCGGCAGGTAGTCGCGGTGGACACGCTCTTCCACCAGGTACAGCCAGCAGGGGCCTTCGACCTGGGGGAAGAGGCGCACTTCCTGGATGCTGCTGGGCTTGATCGCACCATTGCCCAGTTGCACGGCCACCTCCTGCCCCAGGCGGAAGCGCGGGATGACGCCACTGTCCACCACGCTCTGCTCGGCCTTGGTCGCCGGACGACCCAGGTATTCGCCCAGGTCCACCGGACCGGAGGGGCCTTCGGCGACGGTGTCCACATGGAAGCTGTAGGCGGTGGCCAGGCCTTCGTCACCACCGTGGATCTCGCCCTGCTTGATGCGCGACACGGCCTGGTCGAGGGCGGCGTCGAGTGTCAGCTCGTTGTTCGATTGCAGGGTGATGACGATGCGGCGTTCGAAGGGGTACTGGCTCATGGTTTCGACTTTTTCGGCAGATAAGGAAAAGAGGGGACATCTTGTGCCCCCTTTGGCCGGCCGCTGTCCAGCCGGGGGCGCCCGATCGGTGACTTCGTTTGCAACCCCGGGTGTCCAGCGGCCCGGCGGTCCTAGTCCTTGCGCCGCTTCAGCTGGTCTTTCAGCTGGGTCGGCACCTCGCGAATGATCAGCAGATCCTGGCCTTCGTCGTATTCGATGCGCGAGCCCAGCAGGTGCGCCTCGAAGCTGATCGACAGCCCCTCGGCACGACCGGTGAAGCGGCGGAATTGGTTGAGGGTGCGCTTGTCCGCCGGGATCTCCGGCGCCAGACCGTAATCCTTGTTGCGGATGTAGTCGTAGAAGGCGCGCGGTGCCTCGTCGTCCATCAACTCGGAGAGGGCGTCCAGGGCCATGGGCTCGCCGCGCTTGGCCTGGCTGCTGGCGTAGTCCACCAGGGTGTCGGTCTTTTCCTTGGCGGCCTCTTCCGGCAGGTCCTCGCTCTCCACATAGTCGCTGAAGGCCTTGAGCAGGGTACGGGTCTCGCCCTTGGCATCGACGCCTTCCTGGCAGCCGATGAAGTCGCGGAAGTAGTCCGAGACCTTCTTGCCGCCCTTGCCGCGGATAAAGGAGATGTACTGGCGCGACTGCTTGTTGTTGCGCCACTCCGAGAGGTTGATCCGCGCCGCCAGGTGCAGCTGGCCCAGGTCCAGGTGCTTGGCCGGGGCCACCTCCAGCTTCTCGGTGACGGTCACCCCCTCGCTGTGGTGCAGCAGGGCGATGCTCAGGTAGTCGGTCATGCCCTGCTGGTACTGGGCGAACAGCACATGGCCGCCGGTGGAGAGGTTGCTGCTCTCCATCAGCCCCTTGAGGTGTTCCACGGCCTGGCGACTGAAGGCGACGAAATCCTGTTCGCCTTCCAGGTAGGCATGGAGCCAGCCGCTGAAGGGATAGGCGCCGGATTCCTCGTGGAACAGGCCCCAGGCCTTGTTCGGCTTGGCGTTGTAGCTGTCGTTGAGATCGGCCAGCAGATTCTCGATGGCCTGGGAGTCGGTAAGTGTGGCGTCCCGCGCGTGCAGGGTCGCGGGCTGGCCGTCGGGCTTCTTGTCGATCAGATGGACGATGGCGTGACGGATCGGCATGGCGGACTCGGTTAGCTGAGAGCCTGTTCAACGTCTCACGAGCTAGAGACAAACAAGGCGAAAATGGCTGAGGAAGCGGAGTTTACAGGTAGTAAATGAGCATTCCGAAGCCATTTTCAACGCCGTTTGGCCGACGCGCAGTAGACGTTGGATAGGCTCTGGGAAAGTCGGCAAGTCTAACGCTCCCGCGCCCTCGCAGGCAGGCCCTTGGCGCCGCAGGCTCAGCGCGCGGCCGTGGCCTGCTTTTCCTGCAGCGCGTTGCCCAGGTGCCGGGTCATGAAGGCCGCGGCGTCTTCACGGCGATCCTCCAGCAGCAGATCGATCAGCTCCAGGTGCTCCTGGCAGCGGCGCTGGGCCTGCTCGCGATCCACCGACTTCTGGTATTCGATCAAGCGGCGCAGGCGATTGAGCCGGCGCAGCGCATCGAGGATGAAGGCATTGCCCGAGCAGCGGGCGATGGTCTCGTGCAGGCGGGTGTTGGCGTCGAAGATCTCCGCCGGCGAGGCTTCGAACACCCGGCCCGCAGCCAGCAGCGCCTGCTCGTCGCGGCAGCGGCGCAATTCGCCGGCATCCAGGGTGAAGCCGGCCTCGCGGATGCCGGCCGGTTCCAGCAGCAGGCGAAAGCGATAGCTCTGGGCATAGGCGTCGGGCGAGGTGAGGCCTTCGACGAAACTCCAGCCGTAGCCCGGCAGGCGCTCGGCCCAGCCTTCCTGGACGATGCGCCTCAAGATGTCGGCCAGTTGCCCGCGGGTGACCTGGTAGCGGCGGATCAGCTCGTTTTCCGTGACCTTGAGCGGCAACTCGCCTTCGATGCGGTCACGGGCGATGGTCAGGTACAGGCGTTCGCTGGCGGACACCTCTTCGCGCGCCTGGGGCGTGGCGTCCAGGGCCGCGGCGGCCACGGCGAAGCCGCCCTCGGGATGTCGCGCCAGCAGGCCCTGGTCGGCCATCTGCTGCAGGGCGCTGCGCACCGGCGAGCGCGACACCCGCAGCCGTTCGGCCAGGGTGCGCTCGGGCAGCCGGGTGCCCACCGCCAGCTGGTGCGAGGCGATGTAGGTGAGGATGTCGGGAATCAGTTGGGAGGCGAGGGTGTTGCCCATGGCAGCGCTGGCGAGTCGACCGGAAAGGTCCGGGATGCTAGCACGGGACCCGCCGGGCGCAGTCGGCGCGGCGGGTTGCGGCTGGTCGTTCAGTCGCCGCTCGGGCTGACGTCCATGTCCTTGAGCTTCACCAGCCGGCTGCCGTGCTTGAAGCGATAACCCAGCCAGACGGCGAGAAACAGCGGCAGGCTGATGTAGGTGGCGGCCAGGCCCAGCCAGTCGATGCCCTTGGGACCGAACAGGGCGGCATAGTTCTGCCCCAGGGTGATCACCAGGCAGAGGGCGAAGGCCAGCAGCGGTCCGAAGGGAAACAGCTTGGCGCGATAGGGCAGGTCTTCCAGGCGGCGACCCTGGGCCAGGTAGCCCTGGCGGAAGCGATAGTGGGACACGGCGATGCCCAGCCAGGCGATGAAGCCGCACATGCCCGAGGTGTTGAGCAGCCAGCCATAGAGCGCCTTGTCGCCCACCAGGGAGGTGAAGAAGCACAGGGCGCCCACGGCGGTGGTGGCGAGCAGCGCGTTGCGCGGCACGCCATTGCGCGAGACGCGGGCGAACAGGCGCGGCGCCTTGCCCTGTTCGGCCAGGCTGTGCAGCATCCGCGTCGAGGCATACATGCCCGAGGTGCCGGCGGAGAGCACCGCCGAGAGGATCACCGCGTTCATCAGGCTGGCGGCGAAGGCCAGGCCGGCGCGCTCGAACAGGAGCGTGAACGGCGAGACGGAGACGTCGGTGGCGTCGTTCTGCAGGAGGCGCGGATCGGTGTAGGGGATCAGCATGCCGATGACGAAGATCGCCAGCACATAGAACATCAGGATGCGCCAGAACACCTGGCGGATGGCGATGGGCACGTTCTTGCGCGGATTTTCCGATTCGCCGGCGGCGATGCCGATCAGCTCGGTGCCCTGGAAGGAGAAGCCGGCGATCATGGCCACCCCGACCATGGCCTGCAGGCCGCCGACGAAGGGCGCCTCGCCCTGGGTGAAGACGGAAAGCCCCGGCGGCTCGATGCCGCTGAAGATGCCGAGGATGGCGGCCAGGCCCAGGCCGATGAAGACCACCACGGTGGTTACCTTGATCAGCGCGAACCAGAATTCGCTCTCGCCGAAGCCGCGCACCGACACCGCATTGAGCAGGAACATCAGGCCAAGGAACAGCGCGCTCCAGAGCAGCCCCGGCACCTCGGGAAACCAGAAGCCCATCACCAGCTGCGCCGCCACCAGTTCGGCGGCGATGGTCACCGCCCAGTTGTACCAGTAGTTCCAGCCGAGGGCGAAGCCGAAGCCGTCTTCGACGAAGCGACTGCCATAGATGGAGAAGGAACCCGACACCGGCTGGTAGGCGGCCATCTCGCCGAGGCTGGTCATGAGGAAATAGACCATCAGGCCGATCAGCGCATAGGCCGCCAGGGCACCGCCCGGGCCGGCGGTGGCCACGGTGGCGCCGGAGGCGACGAACAGCCCGGTGCCGATGGAGCCGCCGATGGCGATCATGTTGAGGTGACGGGGCTTGAGCCGACGCTGCAGACTCGGAGAGGCGGTGGACATGGGGTTTCCAGCTGGCAGTTGAAGGGGCCGGACGTTGGCTCTGGCGGCCATTCGCGGTCATGGGGCGCAGGGCGATGTACGCACCGCCTGCCGCCACCTGCGCGGGCAGCGGCAAAAAAGCGGCGAAGCTTAGCAGGCTAAGGGCGCCAGGTGGGATGGCGGTCGTCGGTGCGCGACTGTCGCAGTCCGATCATTGGCGGGCCGCGCTTCGGCTAGCATGAGCCCAAGGTCGGAGAAGGCAACGCAGCGTGATCGATTCAAGAACCTTTGGCAGCGGTATCCAGGGCAAGAACTACCTGCAGTTGCAGTCGACGCGACCGCGGCCGGAGTTTTCCCGGCTGGTCGGCTTCATCCTGCTCGATCACTTTTCCCTGCCGTCCTTCACCCAGGCGCTGGATACCCTGGTCACCGCCAATCTGCTGGCCGCCGGGACCTTCGCCACCCGGACCTACAGCCCGACCGGCGCCGAGGTGCTCAGCGACCTCGGCATCGTCATCCGCCCGGATGGCGACTACCGCGCCGCGGAGCAGGCCCGCTTCGACCTGCTGGTGGTCTGTGGCGGCCTGCGGACGCCGCTGGAGCTGGATCCGCGGCTCAAGGCGCTACTGCTGCGCGCGGCCAAGCAGCAGGTGACCCTCTGCGGCCTGTGGAACGGCGCCTGGCAACTGGGCCAGGCCGGGATGCTGGACGGCTATCGCTGCGCCATCCATCCCGAGCAGCGCAGCGCCTTCAGCGAACGGGTGCGCGGTTGCAAGACCTCGGCGGAAAGTCATGTGCTGGATCGCGATCGGCTCACCGCGGCCAGTCCCAGCGGCGCCTTCCACCTCTTTCTCGAATGGATCGGTGCCCAGTGCGGCAGCGCCCTGGCCGATGGCCTGGTCAACATCCTGGCTTTCGAGGAATCGCGCTTTCGCCAGGTCAATCCGACGCTCAAGGTGCAGATGACCCCGCCGCTGCGCGAGGTGGTGACCCTGATGGAGGCCAACATCGAGGAGCCCCTGACCATCGAGCAGCTGTGCGACTACGCCGGCCGCTCGCGGCGCCAGGTCGAGCGGCTGTTTCGCGAGCAGCTCGACACCGCGCCCATGCGCTATTACCTCGAGTTGCGCATCACCGAGGGGCGCCGCCTGCTGCAGCATTCCACCCTGTCGGTGCTGGAGGTGGCGGTGGCCTGCGGCTTCACCTCGGTCACCCACTTCAGCAAGAGATACTCGGCCTACTTTGGCTATCCACCGTCCAAGGAGCGGCGATTGAAGTATTGAGCCGCCGGCTATTGCGCTCGGGGTGAAGGGGCAGAGGGCGCGCCCCAGAGCGTTTCGTCGGCGCACCGGAACGGCTGCACGCCGGCTCGCTCGAAGCCTTATCCCGCCGCGACACGGCGTGCGTGACGCGGCGACGGGTACCCCGATGATCTACCGAGCGAGGATGTCCCATGACTGACCCACGTAACGTCGCCCACGACAAGAAAGTGCAGCAGGAAAAGAAGCATCAGGGCGAGGACATCGCACCCGATGCCGAGCACGCGCCGCAACCGGGCAAGAAACCTGCGCTCAAGGACCACGACGAGCAGGCCGACGACAAGGCCTGACCGCCTGCCGGCCTCGCCACGCGCGAGGCCTTCGCCGATGCTGACGGCCGTCGGCATCGCACCCTCCCCAGAGAGTCACCCGCCCAGCGCCGGCTCCGGTTGCCGGGTCCGCTCCGCCGCATTCAGGCACAGCAATCCCGCCAGGGCGAACAGCAGGCCGAGCAGCATGCCCGGCGCCAGGGGTTCGTCGAAACAGGCCCAGGCCCAGAGCAGCGCCACCGGCGGACTCAGGTAGAGCGCGCCACTTACCGCCTGGGGACTGCCCTGACGCAGGCACAGCCAGTAGAGGCCGAAGCCGAGCAGGGTCGGGATCAGCAGCCAGAGCACCGCCAGGGCGAAGCCGAGGGTCAGCGGTGGGGTCAGAGGACCTTCCACCCCGGCTACCCCCAGCATCACCAGACTGCTGGCCGCGAGCTGGATGAACAGCTGGGTCCGCAGCGCCAGTCGACTCGGCGGCAGGCGACTCTGCACCAGGGTCGCCAGGGCCAGGGCCAGGGCGCTGCCCAGGGGCAGGACGTAGGCCCAGCCGGGAGCCACGCCCAGGCCCAATCCCGCGCCGGTGGCCAGCAGGACGCCCGTCAGGCCCAGGCCCAGGCCGAGCCACTGGCGTCCGTTGGTGCGCTGGCCCGGCAGCAGGCAGCAGCCCAGCGCCACCAGCAGCGGCGACAGATCCGACAGCAGCGCCGCCAGCCCGGGTGAGACGCCCAGTTCGATGGCCTTGGCCGCCGGTCCTACCGCGCCGGCAAAGGCCAGCACGCCAATGCCCGCCTGCTGGCCGACGATCTTCAGCGGCAATCGCCGCACCTCGGCCCAGGCGAAAGGCAGCAGCAGCAGGGCGGCCAGCAGCAGGCGCCAAAAGGTCACCAGCAGGGTAGGGGCCTGGTCCGCGGCGTAGCGATAACCGACGAAACCGGCGCTCCAGCACAGCACCAAGGCAAGTTGGCGCAGCAGCGGGGAAAACAGGATGGCAGGCATGGCCAGACTCCAGATGACGGAATGCCTTGAGCCTGGCCCAGGGTGGTAATACACTCAAACGACATTATCGGTAGCTATGGTTCGATAAAAACGCATCATGCCCGCACCTCTCGATATCGATGTCCTGCGTACCTTCCACACCATCGTGCGGCTGGGGCAGTTTCGCGCCGCCTCGCTGCAGCTCAATCGCAGTCCCTCGGCGGTGAGCAGCCAGATCCGCCGACTGGAAGAGCAGACCGGTGGCCGGCTGTTCGAGCGCGACAACCAGGCCGTGACCCTGACGCCGCTCGGGCGCCGCGTGCTGTTGGAGACCGCCGACCTGCTGCAGGCTCACGACCGCATCCTCGCCGGTCTCACCGGCCAGCCGGTGGTGGGCGAGGTGCGCCTGGGCGTGGCCGAGGACTATGCCGCGCGCCTGCTCAAGGCCGTGCTGCCGCGCTTGCAGGGCGAGCATCCCGGGATCGTCCTGGAGGTCATGACCGGGAACAGCAGCCAACTCCGGCGCTGGCTCGGCCAGGGCCTGCTGGACCTGGCGCTGCTGGTGGGGCCGCCCCGCACCGACCGGGCGGACGGCCAGCGGTTCGGCCATACCCAGCCGGTGTGGGTCGCCGGTCCCGGGCTGCAACTGAGCGCGGACGCCAGCGTGCCCCTGGCGCTGCACGGCGAGGGCTGCAGCTATCGCGAACTGGGCATCGACCTGCTCATCCGCCAGGGCCGGCGCTGGCATGCGGTGGTGACCAGCGCCGCCTCTTCGGCGCTGGAGGCGGCGGTCGAACTGGGCCAGGCGGTGGCCATCACCGACCGGACGCGCATGACCCCGCCGATGCGCGAACTGACGCCGGAAGAGGGCTTTGCGCAACTGCCGGTGCACGAGTTGCGGCTGGCCTCGCCACCGGGCGAGCGCAGCCCCGCCTGCGCCTCGCTGGCCGGCCTGATCGCCGAGGATTTCCGCCTCTAGCCAGGCGGCGCGAGGTTTGACCGGTCGGCCGCGCAGCCACTAAGGTGCCCGGCTTGCCGCTCGACTCCTGATGCCCATCAAGCTCAGTCCCGCCCTTCGAGACGCGCCGGATCGATACGCACGTCCGGCCGCTACCGTTGCTCCTGTCCGCTGTTCTGGAATATTCCGCCGTCATGACTGCCCCACCCGCCATCCCCCGTCTCATCTATCTGCTGGCCCTGACCATCTTCGCGCTGACCACCGCCGAATTCATGGTGGCCGGCATGATGCCGGCGCTGGCCGCCGATCTCGGCGTCTCCATCGGCCAGATCGGCTATCTGATCTCCTGGTATGCCCTGGGCATGGCTCTGGGCGGCCCGCCGCTGACCCTGTTGCTGCTGGCCCTGCGGCTGGCGGAGAAGTCGGCGCTGCTGTGGCTGCTGGCGTTCTATCTGGTGGGCGCCGTGATCGCCGCGCTGGCGGCCAGCTATCCGGTGATGGCGGCGGGGAGGGTGCTCATGGGCATCGCCAGCTCCGCCAGCATCGGCCTCTGTCTGACCCTGGGCGCCAACCTGGTCACGCCGGATCGCCGCGGCCGGGCGGCCTCGCTGATCCTGTCCGGACTCATGCTGGCGCCCGTGTTCGGGGTGCCGGGTACGGTGCTGATCGAGCAACTGGCCGGCTGGCGTGCCAGCTTCTGGGCGGTCGCCCTGCTGGCGGCCTGCTGCACCCTGCTGGTCGGCCTGTGCGTGCCCCGGGCGCCGGCGCGCGCGGCCGGGCAACTGGGTGGCGAGCTGCGGACCCTGGTCAGCGCCAGGCTCTGGGCGGCCTACCTCACCAGCGGCCTGATCATCGGCGCGACCTTCGCCGGCTTCAGCTATTTCTCGCCCATCCTGATCCAGGTGACGGGTTTCGCGGCCACCACCATTCCCTGGTTGCTGATGGGTTACGGCCTCGCCAACGTGTTGGGCAATCTGCTGGTGGGTCGCCTGGCCGATCGCTACACCCTGAAGGTGCAGGGTATCGGGCTGGTCGTGCTGGCGCTGGGCTTCGCCCTCTTCGTCAGCTGCGCCGAGAGTGCCGCGGCCAGCCTGCTGGCGCTGGCGCTGATCGGCCTGACCGGGGTGGCGCTCAACCCGGCCATGGTCGCCCGGGTCATGGCCGCCGCCACCCCGGGGCCCCTGGTCAACACCCTGCATACCTCGGTGATCACCGCGGGCCTGGCGGTGGGTGCCTGGGCCGGTGGCGCGGCCATCGATGCCGGCCAGGGCCTGCGCGCGCCCCTGTGGGTCGGCCTGGGGATGGCGCTGCTGGGCGTGCTGAGCCTGGTGCCCAGCCTGGTGCGGCGGCTGACCCTGGCGGCGCCGCCCGCGAGTCGCTGCTAGCGCCTGGCAGCTGTGGCGACCTGGCCTTACCGGACTGCCGCCGCGCTCGCCAGGAATTTCGTCGCTGAACGGCTCTACGAAGCAGCTTTCAGGGGGGGTTGTATGCCGCCTTCGCTGTAGCCTGACTGTCATCTCTGCCTGGCATGTTGCCTTTCGAACAGCAAGGCGCGATTTCGCGCCTTCGCTCCTCAGGCTATCGATAAGGGCGGCACAGACATGCAGGCTTCGCTTCGCGGTTTGACGTTGGGATTGGTGCTCGGGCTGGTGAGTGGCGGCCCGGTGTGGGCGGCGACGCCCATTCCCTTCTGGCATTCGATGGATGCGGAGCTTGGCAAGGAGGTCGATTCCCTGGCCCAGCGCTTCAACCAGGCGCATCCGGAATTCCAGGTGCAGCCGGTGTACAAGGGCAACTACGAGCAGAATCTGGCGGCCGGCATCGCGGCCTTCCGGACCGGCAAGCCGCCGGCCATCCTGCAGGTCTACGAAGTGGGCACCGCGACCATGATGGCGTCCAGGGCCATCGAGCCGGTCTACCAGGTGTTCAAGGATGCGGGCGTGAAGCTGGATGAAGCGGGCTTCGTACCCACCGTCGCCAGCTACTACAGCGACGCCAAGACCGGTCAGCTGCTGTCCATGCCGTTCAACAGTTCCACCCCGGTGCTCTACTACAACAAGGCGGCCTTCAAGCAGGCCGGCCTCGATCCGGAAGCGCCACCCAAGACCTGGAAGGAGCTGGCCGAGGACAGCGCCAAGTTGCGCGCCGCCGGCCTGAAGTGCGGCTATACCAGCGGCTGGCAGAGCTGGGTGCAACTGGAAAACTTCAGCGCCTGGAACGGCCTGCCCTTCGCCAGCCAGGACAACGGCTACCTGGGCAGCGATGCCGTGCTGGAATTCAACCAGGCGCCGCAGGTCAGGCACATCGCCCTGTTGCAGGAGATGGGCAAGCGCGGTGACTTCACCTACGTCGGCCGCAAGGACGAATCCACGGAGAAGTTCTACAACGGCGACTGCGC
Organism: Pseudomonas sp. AS2.8; assembly: GCF_014190935.1. NCBI lineage: Bacteria > Pseudomonadati > Pseudomonadota > Gammaproteobacteria > Pseudomonadales > Pseudomonadaceae > Pseudomonas > Pseudomonas sp. AS2.8. Next base: position 1,130,375 of record NZ_JACHVV010000002.1, on the reverse strand, counting down.
CATGCTGACCACCTCGTCCGGCTCGCTGGCCAACATCCGCCACTACGCCAAGTTCGACTTCGGCGTGGCCATGATGCCCTACGACGGCGATCTCAAGAGCGCCCCCCAGAACGCCATCATCGGCGGCGCCAGCCTCTGGGTGTTCAAGGGCCAGGATGCGACGGTGAAGCGTGGCGTGGCCGAATTCCTCGCCTTCCTGGCGCAGCCGGCGATCGCCGCCGAATGGCACCAGCTGACCGGCTACCTGCCAATCACCAAGGCGGCCTACGACCTGACCCGCGAGCAGGGCTTCTATACCAAGAACCCAGGGGCCGACATCGCCACCCGGCAGATGCTGAACAAGCCGCCGCTGGCCTTCACCAAGGGCCTGCGCCTGGGCAACATGCCGCAGATCCGTGCGGTGATCGATGAAGAGCTGGAAAGCGTCTGGACCGGCAAGCAGGCCCCGCAGCAGGCGCTGGATGCCGCCGTGCAGCGCGGCAACGTGCTGTTGCGTCGCTTCGAAAAATCCACCCAGTAAGCCCGGGGTCCGCCCTGGCGGCGCCTGCCGACGACTGCAGGCGCCGTTCCTCTTTTCGCGACGATGCGTGCCCATGTCTACATCCCGTCAGGTCTTTCCTTCCGGCTGGCTGCCCTATGCGCTGCTCGCGCCGCAGCTGGCGATCACCGCCGTGTTCTTTCTCTGGCCCGCCGGCAAGACGCTCTGGTATTCGCTGCAGAGCGTCGATCCCTTCGGCCTGTCCAGCCAGTTCGTCGGTCTCGACAACTTCCGTCAGCTGTTCCAGGACCCGCTGTATCTGGCCTCCTTCTGGACCACCCTGACCTTCAGCGCCCTGGTGACCGGCTGCGGCCTGCTGGTGTCCCTGGTGCTGGCGGCCCTGGTCGATCTGGTGGTGCGCGGCAGCCGGATCTACCAGACCCTGCTGCTGCTGCCCTATGCGGTGGCACCGGCCATCGCCGCGGTGCTGTGGATCTTCCTGTTCAACCCCGGTCTCGGTCTGCTCACCCTGGTGCTGGAACGCTACGGCTATCACTGGAACCACGCCCAGAACGCCGGCCAGGCTATGTTCCTGGTGGTGCTCGCCTCGGTGTGGAAGCAGATCAGCTACAATTTCCTGTTCTTCTTCGCGGCGCTGCAATCCATCCCGCGCTCGCTGCTGGAGGCCGCCGCCATCGACGGCGCCGGGCCGCTGCGCCGCTTCCTGCAGCTGTCGCTGCCGCTGATCGCGCCGATCAGCTTCTTCCTGCTGGTGGTCAACCTGGTCTACGCCTTCTTCGACACCTTTCCGGTGATCGACGCGGCCACCGGCGGCGGGCCGGTGCAGGCCACCACCACCCTGATCTACAAGATCTACCGCGAGGGCTTCACCGGACTCGATCTCGCCGCCTCCGCCGCCTCCGCCGCCCAGTCGGTGGTGCTGATGCTGCTGGTCATCGTGCTCACGGTGGTGCAGTTCCGCTACGTCGAACGCCGGGTGCGCTATCAATGATCGAGAATCGCCGCGGGCTGACCCTGCTGTGCCACCTGATGCTGGTGCTGGGCATCGGCGTCATCCTCTTTCCGCTCTATGTGGCCTTCGTGGCCGCCACCCTCGACGACCGGGCGGTGTTCGCCACGCCCATGACCCTGGTCCCTGGGCGCCATCTCTGGGACAACCTCGGCCTGATCTGGACCGAGGGCGTGGGCAACAGCACCGCGCCGTTCTGGCGGCTGCTGCTCAACAGCTTCCTGGTGGCGCTGGGCATCACCCTGGGCAAGCTGTCGGTGTCCATCCTCTCGGCCTTCGCCGTCGTCTGGTTCCGCTTTCCGCTGCGCACCCTGGCCTTCTGGCTGATCTTCATCACCCTGATGCTGCCGGTGGAGGTGCGCATCTTTCCCACCGTGGACACCATCGGCCACCTGGGCATGCTGGACAGCTACGCCGGCCTCACGCTGCCGCTGATGGCCTCGGCCACCGCCACCTTCCTGTTCCGCCAGTTCTTTCTGACGCTGCCCGAAGAATTGCTGGAAGCGGCGCGCATCGATGGCGCCTCGCCGCTGCGCTTCTTTCGCGACATCGTCCTGCCGCTGTCGCGGACCAACCTGGCGGCGCTGTTCGTCATCACCTTCATCTACGGCTGGAACCAGTACCTCTGGCCGCTGCTGATCGTCAGCAACCCCGACCTCGGCACGGCCGTGGCGGGCATTCGCGGCATGCTCTCGCTCGGCGAGCGGGCGCCGCAATGGAACCAGGTGATGGCGGCCATGCTGCTCACCCTGATCCCGCCGGTGGCGGTGGTGATGGTCATGCAACGCGCCTTCGTGCGCGGTCTGGTGGATAGCGAAAAGTAACCATGGCAAACCTCGAACTCAGGGCCGTCTCCAAGAGCTGGAGCGGCGGCAAGACCCAGGTCATCCAGCCCCTCGATCTTCAGGTGGCGGATGGCGAATTCATCGTGCTGGTGGGCCCTTCGGGCTGCGGCAAGTCCACCCTACTGCGACTGGTGGCGGGGCTGGAGCGGGTCAGCGCCGGCAGCATCCACATCGGCGGCCGGGACGTCACCGCGCTGGAACCCAAGGCGCGCGGCATCGCCATGGTATTCCAGAACTACGCCCTCTATCCGCACATGAGCGTGGCCGAGAGTCTGGCCTGGGGCCTCAAGATCGCCGGTCTCGGCCGCGCCGAGATCGCCACCCGGGTCAAGGAGGCGGTGCGCATCCTGGAACTGGAGGGCCTGCTCGAACGGCGGCCGCGAGAGCTGTCCGGCGGCCAGCGCCAGCGGGTGGCCATGGGGCGCGCCCTGGTGCGCGATCCGGCGGTGTTCCTGTTCGACGAGCCGCTCTCCAACCTGGACGCCAAGCTGCGGGTGCAGATGCGTCTGGAGTTGCAGCAGCTGCACCAGCGACTCGCGACCACCAGCCTCTATGTCACCCATGACCAGGTGGAGGCCATGACCCTGGCCCAGCGTGTGGTGGTGATGCAGGCGGGGGTGGTCGAGCAGCTCGGCACCCCGGTGGAGGTCTACGAACGTCCGGCGACGCGTTTCGTCGCCAGCTTCATCGGCAGTCCGGCGATGAACCTGCTGGATGGCCAGGTCGACGCCGCGGGCAGCCACTGCGACGTGCCGGGCGGTCTGCGCCTGCCGCTGGGGCCGGGCTATCGCCACCTGGCCGGACGCCCGGTCTGCCTGGGCATCCGGCCCGAGCACCTGCAACCCTGCGGTATTTCGGAGCAGGGCCTGCCGCTGGTGGTCCGCACCCTGGAGATCCTCGGCGCCGACAACCTGGCCCATGGGCGCTGGGGCGAGCAGGCGCTGGTGGTGCGCCTGCCCCATCAGCAGCGGCCGGCGCCGGGTCATGTCCTGCAGCTGCGCGCGCCAGCGGAGCACCTGCACCTGTTCGACGCCGCCTCCGGGCAGCGCCTCGATCCCCGGCACTAGGCATTAGGCGCTAGGCACGCCGGTCCGGTCGGGGCGCGGGGCGGTTTCCCTCCGGCGCCCCGGAGAGGATACTGCGCCCTTTGCCGCGCTGACCGCCGATACCCATGGAAAACCTCCCGCTGTTCGATCTGCCCGCCGCCGCCGCCGAGGAAAAACCCAAGCCCAGGCGCGCCCGCAAGTCCGCTCCCGCCAGCGGCCTGCGCCTGCTGCACACCTCCGACTGGCACCTGGGGCAGCACTTCCTCGGACGCACCCGCGAGGCCGAGCATCGCGCCTTTCTCGCCTGGCTGGTCGCCCAGGTGGCGGAGCAGGAGGTAGACGTGGTGCTGGTGGCGGGAGACATCTTCGACACCGCCACGCCGCCGAGCTATGCCCGCGAGTTGTACAACGGCTTCATCGTCGCCCTGCGCGGCACCGGCGCCAGCCTGGTGGTGCTCGGCGGCAACCATGATTCCGCCGCGGTGCTGGCCGAGTCCCGCGAATTGCTGGCCTGCCTGGACACCCGGGTGATCCCCTGCGTCAGCGAGACGCCAGCCGACCAGTTGCTGGAATTGCGTCGCCGCGACGGCGAGATCGGCGCGCTGCTCTGCGGCATTCCCTTCGTGCGGCCGCGCGATGTGGTGCAGAGCCAGGCCGGGCAGAGCGCCGAGGAAAAGCGCCAGGCGCTGCAACAGGCCATCCAGGGGCACTATGCCGAGTTGTTCGCCCTGGCCGAGGCGCGCCGCGCCGAACTGGGCGCGCCGCTGCCGATCATCGCCACCGGCCACCTGACCACCGTAGGCGCCAGCGCCAGCGAGTCGGTGCGGGAGATCTATGTCGGCAGTCTCGACGCCTTTCCCACCAGCGCCTTTCCGCCGGCGGACTACATCGCCCTCGGCCATATCCACCGACCCCAGCGGGTCGGCGGCCTGGAGCAGGTGCGCTACAGCGGCTCGCCGCTGTGCCTGAGTTTCGACGAGGAACGCGCCAAGGAAGTCCTGCTGGTGGAATTCGGCGCCGCCCTGGAGCGGGTCACGCCCGTGGCGGTGCCCTGTTTCCAGCCACTGGCCGTGGTGCAGGGCACTCTCGACACCCTGGGCGCCGCCCTGGTCGAGGCGGCGGCCGACGGCAGCCCCGAGTGCCCGGTGTGGGCCGAGGTGGTGGTGGCCGGTGACGACTACCTGGCCGATCTGCAGCCGCGCATCTCCGCTTTGGTGGCCGAATTGCCACTGGACGTGCTGCGGGTAAGGCGCGCGCGCAGCGCCGTCGCCCCTGCCCTGCAGGGTACCCAGCGCGAAACCCTGGAAGAACTCAGCCCGCTGGACGTCTTCAGCCAGCGCCTGGCCGCCGAAACCCTGGACGACGAACTGCGTACCCGCCTGGAAGGCCTTTACCGTGAGGTTCTTGGCGAGTTGCCTGCCTGATCGCAGCGAAACGCTTCCATCGGGCGAGATTTTTCGTCCGGAACAAGGCCCGTTTGCCCGGGGTCACCCTCTCTATGTAGCCCATACCGGAGGAGACCCCATGCACGACCTATCGCAACCCCTCGCCGCCACGCGCCACGAGCGCACCGACAACCAGGTGCCCAACGTCCAGGGCACCGAACGCCTGGTGTCCCTGCTGGGCGGCGGCCTGCTGATCCTTGGCGGTCTGCGCCGCGGCGGCCTGACCGGCTGCGTGAAGCTGGCGCTGGGCGCCATGGCCCTTAGCCGCGGCGTGCGCCAGCGGTGCGAACTCAAGGCCGCCTTGCAGCCTTCGCCCTTCGAGCAGGCCCTGGCCGAACGCTGGGGCTGGCGCAATCCCACCGCCATCCAGCGCAGCGTCACCATCGCCAAGCCGCGTGAAGAGGTGTTCGCCTACTGCACCGACTTGCAGCACCTGCGCGAGCTGCTGCCCTTCGTCGACCGCATCGAACTGGGCGCCGATGGCGACAGCCACTGGCACGCCTCCGGTCCATTGGGACGCACCCTGAGCTGGACCCTGGAGCAGAGCGAACGCCGCGAGAACGAATTCCTGCTGTGGAGCACCGTGCCCGGCACGGTCATGGCGCACAAGGCCAGTCTGACCTTCAGCGACGCCCCCCAGGGCCGCGGCACCCTGGTCCAGGCCGTACTGGCCTGCGAAGCCCCGGCCGGCCTGCTCGGCCATGCCGTCACCGAAGGCATCAGCCGCTTCACCGGCAAGGCGGTCAACCTGGGCCTGCGGCGCCTCAAGCAGCAACTGGAGACCGGCGAGATCGCCACCCCCGAGGTCACCCGCAGCGGTCGACCCCTGGCACCCCCCCATCCGCCGGTGAGCCGTCCGGCCGACGAACCCCAGGCCGACCTCGACGCCGGCCTGGGCACCCAAGCGAGGACCGAATGATGCGCGCCCTGACCTGGCAAGCCCCCAATCGTCTGCAGGTGGAAACCGTCCCGGATCCGGAGATCCTCAACCCGCGTGACGCCATCGTGCGCGTCATCATGTCCTCGGTATGCGGCTCGGACCTGCATCTGCTGGGCGGCTACGTCCCGGCGATGAAGCCGGGCGACATCATCGGCCACGAATTCCTCGCCGAGATCGTCGAGCTGGGCAGCGGCCTGCGCAATCAGGGGCTGGCCATCGGCGACCGGGTGGTGACGGTCTCCATCCTCGGCTGCGGTGACTGCGAGCACTGCCAGCGCGAGGACTACAACTGCTGCGACAACAGCAATCCCAAGCCCGAGCTGACCGAACTGGCCTACGGACAGCCCTGCACCGGCATCTTCGGCTACAGCCATGCCTTCGGTGGCTATGCCGGCAGCCATGCCACCTATGTGCGGGTGCCCTATGCCGACGTCAATCTGTTCAAGGTGCCCGACGGGGTCAGCGACGCCCAGGCGGTGTTCGTCTCCGACGCCGTGCCCACCGGCTACTACGCCGCCGACATCGCCGACATCCAGCCCGGCGATACCGTGGCGGTCTGGGGCTGCGGCGGGGTCGGGCAGATGGCCATTCGCAGCGCCTACCTGCTGGGCGCCGAACGGGTCATCGCCATCGACCGCTTCAGCGATCGCCTGCAGCTGGCGGCCGAAAAGGCCGGCGCCATCGTCCTCGACTACGAGACCACCAACATCCATGAGGCGCTGCTGGAATTGACCGGTGGCCGCGGTCCGGATCGCTGCATCGACTGCGTCGGCATGGAGGCCCACGGCACGCAGGTCGACTACGCCTACGACAAGACCAAGCAGCTGCTGCGCCTGCACACCGAGCGCGGCTCGGCGCTGCGCCAGGCCATCCGTGCCTGTCGCAAGGGCGGCACGGTGTCGGTGATCGGCGTCTATGGCGGGGTGATCGACAAATTCCCCATGGGCGCCATCGTCAACAAGGCCCTGACCCTGAGATCGGGCCAGCAGCCGGGACAACGCTATGTGGAGCGGCTGTTCGAACACATCCAGAAGGGCGAGCTGGATCCGTCCTACCTGCTCACCCATCCGATGAGCCTGGAAGAGTCGCCCTACGGCTACGAGCTGTTCAAGTCCAAGGACAAGAACTGCATGAGGGCGGTGTTCATGCCGTGACGAGCTGCCCGGTGATCCTGGGGCTCACCGGGCTTTCCAGCGGCTAGACCAGCCAGGTCGCCAGCGGCTGCCACAGCGCGGCGACCTTGTGGCCGCCACTGCAACTGACCAGTGCCAGGGTGCCCACACCGACCAACAGGGGCATGCCGAGAAAATCGAAGGGAGAGAGGGGCGAGCGCACGACGGATCCTCCGGGGAAACGTGGTTGCAGAGCGATACCTTGCAGTTGAGAGCGGCGGCCGGAGCAAGTTCAGCGGTGGGCACGACCATAGGTCGAGTGGTCGGTTGGCATGGGCGAGCGCGCCCAACAATGCCAGAATCGGCGGTTCGCCGAGTCGTCCTGGAAAAGCCCGATGAAGATCCTCACCCTGCGCCTGAAGAACCTCAATTCCCTCAAGGGTGAGTGGAAGATCGACTTCACCGCCGAACCCTTCGCCAGCAGCGGCTTGTTCGCCATCACCGGGCCGACCGGGGCGGGCAAGACCACCCTGCTGGACGCCATCTGCCTGGCGCTCTATCACCGCACGCCACGCATGAGCAAGGTGGGCGGGGAGAGCAACGAACTCATGACCCGCCACACCGGCGACTGCCTCGCCGAGGTGGAATTCGCCGTGCGTGGCGAGCGCTACCGGGCCTTCTGGAGCCAGCGCCGCGCCCGTGACCGCGCCGATGGCGCCCTGCAGCCGCCCAAGGTGGAACTGGCCAGGCTCGATGGCAGCATCCTCGCCGAAAAGACCCACGACAAGCTCAGACTCACCGAAGAACTCACCGGCCTCGACTTCGAGCGCTTCACCCGCTCCATGCTCTTGGCCCAGGGGGGCTTCGCCGCCTTTCTGGAAGCCAGTGCCAGTCAGCGCGCCGAATTGCTGGAAGAGCTGACCGGGACCGCGGTGTACGGGCAGATCTCCCAGCGCGTCTTCGAGCGCGCGCGCGAGGCCAAGGGCGTCCTGGAGGGCCTGCGCCAGCGCGTCGCCGGGGTCGAGGTGCTGGATGACGAACGCCGCCAGGCGCTGGCCGTCGAGGGCACCAGCCTGGCGCAGCGCGAAGAGCGACTGGGCGCAGACCTCAAGACCTGGCAGGCCCAGCGCCAGTGGCTGTCCGCCATGGAGCAGGCGGCGGCGGACGAGCAGCAGGCCCAGGCGCGCCTGGCCACCGCGCAGCAGGCCTGGGAGGCCGCCGAGCCGCAGCGTCTGCGCCTGGCGGCGGCCGAACCGGCGGCCCGGTTGCTGCCCATCGAGCAGGCGTGGCGCGAGGCCGCGGTGCGTGAACAGCGCAGCCGGGACGAACTGGTCCAGCTCGATCAGCGTATCCAGACCCTGGCCAGTCGCCGCGACGCCGCCCTGGCCCAGGCCCTGGGTGCCAGTGGCGAACAGCTGCGCCAGGCCGAGGCGGAGCAGGCGCAGGCGCTCGATGAACAACAGCAGCTGGCCGACAGCCTGGCCGCGCGCAGTGGTCATGCCGAGCTCGGCGAACGCCTGGGCGACTGGCGCAGCCAGCTGGCCCTGCGCGATGAACGAGCCGAGGCCCTGGCGCGCCTGACGCGTCGCCAGCAGGAGCAGACCCGGCAGTTGCAGCTGCTGGCTGAGGAACGCGAAGCCCAGCAGGAGGCGGTGACGCGGGCGCGCGAGCAGGCTGCCCAGGCCCAGGCGGCGGAGCAGGCCCAGCGCGAGCGCTGGCAGGCGGCGCTGGACGGCCGCGACGAAAAGGCCTGGCGTGCCCTCTGGCAGGCCACGCTGGGTCGGGTCAACGAGGTGGATCAGCTGGATCAGCTGGTCGAGCGGCGGCGCCAGCTGCAGATCCAGCTGGAGCGTCTGGCCCGCAGCCAGGGTGAGCGCCAGCGCCAGCATGGCGATCATCAGGTGCGCCTGGATGCCCTGCGCGGGCGCTATCGCGAGGTGGCCCAGCAGGTGCGCGAGCGCGAGAAGCTGCTCGAACAGGAAAGGGTCATCCGCAGCCTGGAAGCCCAGCGCGCCGAATTGCAGCCCGACGAACCCTGTCCGCTGTGCGGCTCCCGCGATCACCCCGCGGTGGCCGACTATGCCGCCCTGGACGTCTCCGCTACCCAGACCGCCCTGCAGGACGCCAAGGCCGAACTGGAGCGCCTGACCCAGGAGGGCAAGGAACTCAGCGAGGCCCTGGCCGCGCTCAAGGCGCAACTCGATCAGGCCAACGAGCAGCAGGCCGAAGCCGTTCAGCAGCTGGAACAGCTGGGCGAACTCTGGCGTCAGCGCTGCGTGGCCCTGGGTGCCGATCCCGAGACGCCCGGCGCGGTGGCCGAATTGCGCCGCCGCCAGGATCAGGAACTGGCGCGCATCCAGCAAGTGCTCGCCACCCTGGATGGCCTGCGCCAGCAAGGCGAGGAAGGCCGCAACGAAGCCCAGCGCCTGGCGCGTCAACAGGCCGATGCCGAACAGCGCCAGGCACTGGCCGAGGCGGCCTGGGAGCGCGCGCGCCAAGGCCTGGCGGAGGGTGCCAGGGAACAGCGCGATGCCGAGGCGCAACAGGCCACGGCAGAGCGCCAGCTGGGCGCGGAACTGGCGCGCTGGGGGCATGAGGTGCCCGGTCGTGCCGGCGAATGGCTGACGCTGCGCGAGCAGGAGTGGCGCCGCTGGCAGGCCGATCGCCAGCGGGCGCAGGACCTGCAGCAGCACCTCAAGGACATTGCCCAGCGCCTGGCCACGCTCGCGCCGCTGGTCGAGACCTGGCGCCAGCGCGCCGGTGAGGTCGCGCCCGTCCCGGTAGCGGCGGAGCGCGCCGCTGCCGTGCTCGCCGAGGCGACCGCGACCTGGGAAGACTGCCGCGAGCAGGGTGCGGCGCTGCAGGGCAGCCACCAGGCGCTGCACGAGCGGCTGGCGGGTGAGGTGCAGCTGGCCCGCGAAGCCGGCGAGCGCTGGCAGACGGCCCTGGACGCCAGTGCCTTCGCCGATGCCGACGCCTGGCGCGCCGCCCAACTGGACGACCACGAACACAGCGCCCTGACCAGGGAGCGTACCCGCCTCGAGACCGCCCTGACCGAGGTTCGCGCCCTGGCCGGCGCGGCGCAGCAACGCCTGGCGACCCTCAGCGCCGAGTCGCAGACCGAGCGCAGCGCCGCCGAGCTGGATGCCGAACTGGCCGCCGCCGGCGCCGAATTGCGCGCCCTGGGCCAGCGCCAGGGCGAGGTCAACGCCGCCCTGCGCGAAGACGAACGCCGCCGCGACGGCCTGCAGGCCCTGCTCGGCGAGATCGCCGCCCAGGAACGCGATCACGATCTCTGGCAGCACCTCAACGGCCTGATCGGCTCGGCCGACGGCGCCAAGTTCCGCAAGTTCGCCCAGGGGCTGACCCTGGATCACCTGGTGCACCTGGCCAACGGCCAGCTCATGCGCCTGCATGGCCGCTATCGCCTGATCCGGCGCCAGGCGGCGGAGCTGGAATTGCAGATCCTCGACACCTGGCAGGCCGATGCCCTGCGCGACATCCGTACCCTCTCCGGTGGCGAGAGCTTCCTGGTGAGCCTGGCCCTGGCGCTGGCCCTGTCGGATCTGGTCAGCCAGCGCACCGGCATCGACTCGCTGTTTCTCGACGAAGGCTTCGGCACCCTCGATGGCGAGACCCTGGAGGTCGCCCTGGATGCCCTCGATCAGCTCAACGCCGGCGGCAAGACCATCGGCATCATCAGTCACGTGGAGGCGCTCAAGGAGCGCATCCCGGTGCAGCTCAAGGTGCGCAAGGGCGTCGGTCTGGGCCACAGCGGCCTGGAACGGCGCTATGCCGTGGAGAAAAACGCGACCGAGTGAGTAATTTTTCCGGTGCAGTGGTCGAAGGCCAGCGCGAAGCGAAACGTCGAAACTGTTAACGTAGACAGGTTCGCCGTGTCTACTGGCGTTATGACATCTCCTTCTCCTACCGGCCACCTACCTACCATGTCCCAATTCCTTGCCGTCGGCCTGTTCGAATACGATCCCAGCCGCGCCAGATGGCGCGCGGATGCCGCCTGTGCGGCCATGCTGGAACGGGACGCCGAGGCACTGGCCCGGGGGCTCGCGCCCGCCGAGCTGCTGAGCGATCTGCAGAGTCGCAGCGCGCCACCCGTGGGCTTGCTGCCCGCCCCGGGACAGGTCTGGGAGGCCTGGCGCCAGGGCGCCGATGGCCAGCTGCGCTGCCTGCAGTTCCAGCGGCGCGAGGCCGGCGGCGTACTGCTGGACGTCACCGCGCAGCGTCGCCATGAAGCCGAGCTCTGGCAGGGCGAGGCCTTCAAGCGCAGCGTCATGGTCTGCAGCGTCGACTGCATCAAGCTGATCGATCTGGAAGGGCGCCTGGAATACATGAATCCGGGCGGCCTCATGGTCATGGAGATCGACGACTTCATTCCCTTCCAGGGCCGCCTCTGGGCCGAACTCTGGCCCGAGCAGCAGCGCCATGAGGTAACCGCCGCCATCGAGGCGGCGCGGCAGGGCGGCATCGGCCGTTTCACCGGGCTGGCGCCCACCGCCAAGGGCACCCGGCGCTGGTGGGACGTGGTGGTCACGCCGATCCTCGGCGATGACGGCAGCCCGCTCAAATTCCTCTCCATCTCCCGCGACGTCAGCGAAGCCGTCCACACCCGCGAGGCGCTGGACGAACTCAATCGCAACCTCGAAGAGCGCATCGAGGTGCGCAGCCAGGAGCTGGTGGCCCTGGAAGAAGAGTTGCGCCAGGCGCAGAAGATGGAAGCCATCGGCCAACTTACCGGCGGCATCGCTCACGACTTCAACAACCTGCTGACCGGCATCGTCGGCTCCCTCGATCTGATGCGCCGCCGCGTGCAACAGGGGCGCATCCAGGAGCTGGAACGCTACCTGGACACCGCCACCCGCTCGGCCGAGAACGCTGCGGCCCTGACCCAGCGGCTGCTGGCCTTCGCCCGCCGCCAGGTGCTCGAACCCCGCCCGGTGGATGCCGGCCAGCTGGTGCAGGGCATGCACGAATTGCTGCGCCACAGCCTGGGCAAGAAGATCCGCAAGGACGTCCAGCTCGACAGCGACCTCTGGCTGCTGCACTGCGATCCGCACCAGCTGGAGAACGCCATCCTCAATCTGGCCATCAATGCCCGTGACGCCATGCCCGAGGGCGGCAACCTGAGCATCCGGGTGGGCAATGTCAGCGGACCGCTCAGCATCGGCCTGCCGAGCGAGACGGTGGAGGGCGATTTCGTCCGCATCCAGGTCTGCGATACCGGCACCGGCATGGACGCCGATACCCTCAAGCGCGCCTGCGAACCCTTCTTCACCACCAAGCCCAGCGGCCGTGGCACCGGACTCGGGCTGTCGATGATCTATGGTTTCGTCCGCCAGTCCGGTGGCCAGGTGGAGATCCACTCGGTAGTGGGTGAGGGCACCTGCATCAGCCTCTATCTGCCGCGGCTGCTGGCCCGGCCGGAGCCGGAAAGCGCGCCCAACGACGCCGAAGGCCCGGTGCTGCCGGAAGTCTCCGGCGACTGCGCGCTGATCGTCGAAGAGGAGCGCGAAGTCCGCGTCATCATCGGCGAGGTGCTGGCGGAACTGGGCTACACGCCGCTGGCGGTGGCCGATAGCGCTACCGCTGTCGCGCTCATCGCCTCCGGCACCCTGCGCATCGATCTGCTGGTGACCAGTCTCGGTCTCTCCGGGCTGGACGGCCGGCAACTGGCCGAACAGGCGCGGTCCACCACGCCCGGCCTGCCAGTGCTCTACCTGTCCGGCCAGGCAGATCCGGCGTCCCTGCCGGAGCTGGCGGAAGAGGGCGTCGAACTCATCGGCAAACCCTTCGGCCTAGAAGAGCTGGCGCGCTGCGTGAGGCGTCTGCGTCCGGGCGGCTGAGCCAGTCGCGGCGAACTGTCGCGGCGCGCCAGGGTCGATCCTTTCGAGTCGCAACCTCCGTTGCGGCTGCTGTCGTGTCGACAAGAAAAGGAGCGCTTCATGAAACGCCTGCCACCTGCGCCACCCGCGCGGATGCTCGTCCTGTCCCTGTCCATCGCCTTTCTCGCCGCCTGCGCCCATGAGGGCAGCAAGCCGGAAACCCCGACCTGGAGTTGGCGCGACGCCAGCAACGCCCGCGCCGTGCCGCCGGACCAGGCCTATCCCGAGCTGTTCACCGCGGTGCAGCAGGGCAAGCTGTTCAGCGACCAGAAGCACTTCGTCGATGCCCTGCCCAAGCGCAATCCGGCCGACATCCGCCAGGACTACCTGGCCCAGCGCGACAAGCCCGGCTTCGACCTCAAGGCCTTCGTCAGCGCCAACTTCGAAGAATCCGATCCGATCAAGGCCGCCCCGCCCAAGGCGGGGGCCGACCTGCCCACCCACGTCAAGGACCTCTGGCCGGTGCTGACCCGCCACTACGAAGAGGTGCCGGCCTACAGCAGCCTGCTGCCGCTGCCCAAGCCCTATGTGGTGCCGGGTGGCCGCTTCCGCGAGGTCTACTACTGGGATTCCTACTTCACCATGCTGGGGCTGGCCAAGGACGGGCGCACCGACCTGGTCCGCGACATGGTGGACAACTTCGCCCATGAGATCGACGTCTACGGCCACATCCCCAACGGCAACCGCAGCTACTACCTGAGTCGCTCGCAGCCGCCGTTCTTCGCCTACATGGTCGATCTGCAGGCCAGCCTGGAAGGCGATTCCGCCTATCGTCGCTACCTGCCGCAGCTGCAGAAGGAATACGCCTACTGGATGGCCGGCGCCGAAGGCCTGCAACCGGGCCAGGCCAATGCCCATGTGGTCAGGCTGGCCGACGGAACCCTGCTCAATCGCTACTGGGATGCCCGCGACACCCCGCGCCAGGAGTCCTATATGGAAGACCTGGCCACCGCTGCCCAGGCCAAGGGCCGACCGGCCGGCGAGGTCTATCGCGACCTGCGCGCCGGCGCCGAGAGTGGCTGGGACTTTTCCTCGCGCTGGCTGGGCGACGGCAAGACCCTGGCGACCATTCGCACCACCGCCATCGCGCCGGTTGACCTCAACAGCCTGCTCTATCATCTGGAGCAGACCATCGCCAAGGCTTGCGAGAAGACCGGCGAGGCCAGTTGCGTCCAGGCCTACAGCCAGAAGGCCAAGACCCGCCAGCAGGCCATCGACCGCTACCTGTGGAATCCGGCCGGTTACTACACCGACTTCGACTGGCAGGCCAAGCGCCGTACCGACAAGGTTTCCGCCGCCACCCTGTTCCCGCTGTTCGTGGGCCTCGCCAGCCAGAGCAGCGCCGACCAGACCGCCGCGACCGTGGCCAACCAGCTGCTGCGTCCGGGCGGCATCGCCACCACCACCGTCAAGACCGGCCAGCAGTGGGACGAGCCCAATGGCTGGGCGCCGCTGCAATGGGTCGCCGTGGACGGCCTGCGTCGCTACCAGCAGGACAAGCTGGCCGCGGACATCGGCACCCGCTTCCTGACCCAGGTGCAGAACCTCTACACCCGCGAGCAAAAGCTGGTGGAGAAATACGACCTCACTGGTGGCCAGGGGGGTGGCGGCGGCGAGTACGAGTTGCAGGACGGCTTCGGCTGGACCAATGGCGTCACGCTCAAGCTGCTCGAACTCTACAAACCACAACCCGGCGCGAAATAAGGCCAAAGAAAAGGTCCGCCACGGCGGACCTTTTTCATGGCGTTAAATCCGTAGGCTGGGCTGAGACAGCTCTATCGTCGAAGCCCAACAAGTGTCAAATAAGACGTACCCGTTGGGCTTCGCTACGCTCAACCCAACCTACGGGCCGCTCTTTCCCCTCTTCCTCCGGGAGAGGGCTGGGGTGAGGGCAACCCTACGCCAGCTCCATCCGGATGCTGGCTCCAGACGTCACAACGGATCCACCGGCGGCGTATCGTCCTCGTCGGCGGGCAACTCCGCCGGGTGCAGCCCTTCCGGATCTTCGTCCTCGGGCAACGGCAGGATGGCGTTCATCAGCTGTACTCCGGATTGCGCGGATTCTTCTGCGGCAGGCGTTCCTCGACCGGCTTGTCATCCGGATCCTCGCCCACGGGCTCTTCGGGATCGGGCGCGATGTCCGGATCGATATCCAGTTCGTCAGGGTTTTCCTTGATCTGATCGTTCATGCGGCCTCCGCGAGTGGTTGTCAAACGTTGGGCAGAGCCCTCCACGCGAAGTTCGCCACCGGTGATCAGCGATAGCCTCGCGCCTGCAGATCGAACAGCTGGGCATAGCGACCGCCGCTGGCCAGCAATCCCTCGTGATCGCCGCGCTCGCGGATCTCGCCGCCTTCCAGCACCAGGATCTGATCGGCATTGCGCACGCTGGAGAAACGGTGCGAGATCAGCAGGGTCATGCGCTGCTGCGCCTGGGCGCGAAAGCGCTCGAAGATCACCGCCTCGGCGGCAGCGTCCAGCGCGGCGGTGGGTTCGTCCAGCACCAGGATATCGGCGTCCTCGCGCATATAGGCACGCGACAGGGCGATCTTCTGCCACTGCCCGCCGGACAATTCCTGGCCGCCCATGAACCAGCGCCCCAGCTGGGTCTCGTAGCCCTCGCGCAGACCGGCGATGACTTCGTCAGCCAGGCCCTGCTCGGCCGCCTTGCGCCAGCGCGCCTCGTCGTTGAAGGCGGTGGTGTCGCCGACTCCCAGGTTTTCGCCGGCGGTGAGCTGGTAGCGGATGAAGTCCTGGAAGATGACACCGATGCGCCTGTGCAGGGCGGCCGGCTGCCACTCCTGCAGATCGCTGCCATCGAGCAGGATGCGGCCCTGGGTGGGTGCATGCAGCCGGGTCAGCAGCTTGATCAGGGTGGTCTTGCCCGAGCCGTTGGCGCCCACCAGCGCCAGGCTCTGGCCCGGCGCCAGGTGAAAGCTGATGTCCTTGAGCGTTGGCGCGGTCGCGCCCGGATAGGTGAAGCCGACCCCTTCGAATCTCAGGCCAGCACCGGGCTGGCTGCCAGCGGTGAGGCTACCGCCCTCGGCGCTGGTCGGCTGGCCCAGGTAGTCGTAGAGATTGCTCAGGTAGAGGCTGTCCTCGTAGAGTCCGCCAAGGGCCGTCAGGCTGGCGCTGACCGCGGCCTGGCCCTGGCGGAACAGGGTGAGATAGAGGGTCATCTGGCCCAGGCTCAAGCGCCCGCGCACGGTATCGAGCACTACCCAGGCATAGGCGGCATAGAAGGCGAGGGTGCCCAGCAGGCCAAAGACGAAACCCCAGCCGTCACGTCTCAGCGTCAGGCGGCGGTCTTCGGCATAGAGTTTGGTGAAGGTGGTGCGATAGCGCTCCAGCAGCAGCGGCGCCAGGCCGAACAGCTTGACCTCCTTGATGTAGGCCTCATGGGACAGCAGCGTCTCCAGGTAGGTCTGGCGACGGGTCTCGGGCGCACGCCGACTGAACAGGCGAAAGGCATCGCCGGAAAAGCGCGCCTCGGCCAGGAACACCGGCAGGGCGCCCACCACCAGCAACAGCAGCGCCCAGGGCGAGAAGTGCACCAGCAGCGCGGCGAAGCTGACCAGCGAGATCAGGTTCTGCAGCAGGGTCAGGGACTTGGTCACCAGCGCCAGGGGGCGGATAGAGGCCTCGCGCCGGGCTCGCACCAGCTTGTCGTAGAAGTCGGCGTCCTCGAATTGCGCCAGCGACAGAGTTTGGGCCTTTTCCAGGATCAGCAGATTCACGGTCTGCCCCAGGCGTACCCGCAGCAGCGATTGCTGCACCGACAGCAGCCGCTGGGCGCCCGCCAGTGCGGCCAGCACCCCGGCTTCGGCCAGCACGAACTTCAGCACCGGCCACAGCGGTGCCTGGCCCTGGTCGGCATGCAGCCGCATGGCCGCCACCACGGCATCGACGATGCGCTGCCCCAGCCAGGCGGCCAGCGCCGGCAGCAGGCCGGCGACCAGGGTGGCCAGGATCAGGCCAATCATCAGTGCGGGAGAGGTGCTCCAGACCAGGCCGGCAGCGCGGCGCATCTGCTGTTGCACGATAGCGAAGGAAGTCGAGAGGGCCATGGCGGATCTTCGGCGAGGGTCAGCATTAGGCGAGGCGGCGGTCGCCATGTTCCCCAGGCTATGGCAAAAGGCTTACAAGCACTGGTGTCACCTGGCCATGTTGCTCCCTCGGCGGGCTGCGTAATCTACACCCATCAGCCGCGCAGGATGCGTAGCTCTGAGGTCAAGGATGATGACCAGGCCAGGATGGCGCCTGACAGGACGTTGGGATGGTCGCAACAAAGAACCCGCTTCGGCGGGTTTTTTGTTGGGCGCGATTTGAGGTCGGCAGGCAGACCGGGTAGGGTATGGCAAAAGGCTTACACGGACTGGTGTCACCTGGCCATGTTGCCACCTCGGCAGGGTGCGTAATCTACACCCATCAGCCGCGCAGGATGCGTAGCTCTGAGGTCAAGGATGATGACCAGGCCAGGATGGCGCCTGACAGGATGTTGGGATGGTCGCAACAAAGAACCCGCTTCGGCGGGTTTTTTGTTGGGTGCGATTTGAGGTCGGCAGGCGGACCGGGCAGGGTATGGCGAAAGGCTTACAAGCACTGGTGTCACCTGGCCATGTTGCCATCTCGGCGGGGTGCGTAATCTACACCCATCAGCCGCGCAGGATGCGCAGCTCTGAGGTCACGGATGATGACCAGGCCAGGATGGCGCCTGACAGGACGTTGGGATGGTCGCAACAAAGAACCCGCTTCGGCGGGTTTTTTGTTGGGCGCGATTTGAGGTCCGCAGGCGAACCGGGCAGGGTATGGCGAAAGGCTTACAAGCACTGGTGTCACCTGGCCATGTTGCCACCTCGGCAGGGTGCGTAATCTACACCCATCAGCCGCGCAGGATGCGCAGCCCTGAGGTCACGGACGAAGACCAGGCCAGGATGGCGCCTGACAGGATGTTGGGATGGTCGCAACAAAGAACCCGCTTCGGCGGGTTTTTTGTTGGGCGTCATTCCGGGCTGGCAGGGGCTTCGGGTCCGGGTTCCGCGGCGATGCGATTGCGACCGGCACCCTTGGCCGCGTAGAGCGCCCGGTCGGCGCCTTCGGTGAGGGTGTAGGCATCCATCCCGGCCCTATGGGTGGCCAGGCCGACGCTCAGGGTGATGGGGCGTCGCGGCCAGGCATGATTGGCCACGGCGACGCGACAACGCTCCGCCACCAGATGAGCCGCAGCGAGAGCGGCGCCCGGCAGCAGGATGGCGAATTCCTCACCGCCATAGCGGAAGCAGGCGTCGTTGTCGCGACAGCTCTGCAGCAGCAACTGGCCGACGGCCTGCAGGGCGGTGTCGCCGGCCTGATGCCCATAGGCGTCGTTGTATGCCTTGAAGTGATCCACGTCGATCAACAGCATGGACAGCGGCGTGTGCTGCTCCTCGGCGCGCAGCAGGTGCTCCGCCAGGCGCAGGTCGAAAGCGCGTCTGTTGAACAGGCCGGTCAGGGCATCGGTGACGCTGCGCTGCTCGGCGGCCTGCATCATGTCCAGCAGCTGGCGCTGCGAGGCCTCCAGCATGTGCTGCTGCTCGATATGCTCGGTGACGTCCACCGACAGCCCCGCCAGGGCGATGCCCTGCCGGGTGACCAGGGGAAACTTGTAGGACTGCCAGAACAGGCGTCGGCCATCGGGGGCCGTCATGCGCTCGATGAGTCGGCTCGGCTTGAGTTCGTTCATCACCTGCTCGTCGACCTGGCGGAAACGTGGCGCCGCCTCTGGCCAGATGGTGAAGTCATCCTGGCCGAGGACCTCGTCGCGGGTCAGTTCCAGCTGCTGCAGAAAGGGCTCGTTGACATAGCGGTAGCGCCAGTCGCGGTCCTTGATGTAGGCGATGAAGGGCCCGTTGTTCATGAAGGCGGAAAAGTTGATGTCCAGCTCTTCCAGCTGGCGCAGGGTCTCGCGCTGTTGCAGCAGGATGATGACCTGTCGGGCCAGCCGTTGCAGGTTGTCGACCTGAGCCGCCTCGAACCGCCGGACGCGGTCGTCCATCACGCAGAGGGTACCGAGGGCGACTCCGTGCCGGTCGAGCAGGGGAATGCCCAGGTAGGCGCGCATCCGCTCCAGACCAGGTGCCGCCCTCAGGTGTGAAACGCGTGGATCCCCCTGCAGATCCTCCACCAGAAACGGCTGGCGAGGGGTACGGATCGCCAGGTGGCAGAGGGAGGCGTCGACCGGTACCTCGGTTACCGTCATGCCCTGGCAGGCCTTGAACCAGAGACGCTGCCGATCGGCCAGGGTGATGAAGGCCACGGGCGCCCGGGTCAGTTGGCAGGCCAGGGCGACGATGTCCTCGTAGGCGGCTTCGACGCCGCTATCGAGAATCTGCAGCTCGCTCAGGGCGTGGAGACGCTGGGCGTCATCGGGGTGAGTCATGCGGGCTCGCGAAGGCGGGGTCTGGCTAGAGCATAGTATCCAGGGCGACAGAGGAAAACTGTAGCGTTGCCGCAGCTCGCCCGGGCGCCGGTCGGTACCGGCGCCCGGACGTTAGCGGACTAGCGCCGGGGTTGCAGCAGCAGCGCCACCAGGGCGCTCCAGCCGGTCTGGTGGGAGGCTCCGAGTCCGCGGCCGTTTTCGCCGTGGAAATACTCGTGGAACAGCACCAAGTCGCGACTGCGCGGATCGTTCTGCAGTTGCGGATAGTCGACCATGCTCGGGCGCTTGCCGTCGGCGTCCTTGAGGAACAGCCGCGTCAGGCGCTGGCTGAGGCCGTCGGCGACCTCTTCCAGATTGGCCAGGTAGCCGGAGCCGCTGGGGTATTCCACCGAGAAGCTGTCGGCGTAGTAACGGTGGAATTCGTGCAGCGACTCGATGAGCATGTAGTTGATCGGCATCCACAGCGGCCCGCGCCAGTTGGAGTTGCCACCATAGAGGCGCGAATCCGATTCCGCCGGTTGATAGCGGGCGCTGAGCAGATTGCCGTCGGCCTGGCGCATCTCGAAGGGTTGCTGTTCGTGGGCCTTGGACAGCGAGCGGATGCCGTATTCGGAAAGGAATTCGTTGTCATCCAGCATGCGCTTGAGCAGCAGCTTGGTGCGGTGGCCGCGCAGCAGCGAGAGCAGGAATCTGTTGCCCTGGCCGGGTTCGGTCCAGCGTGAGACCAGCCGGGCGAGATCCGGACGCTGGCGCAGGAAGCCGCGCAGTCGTCCGCCGAGGCCGGGGAGGCCTTCGTGCTCGCGCTGTTCCAGCACCTGCACCGCGAACAGCGGGATGAGGCCGACGATGGACCTCAGGCGCAGCGGCTCGGCGCTGCCATCCGCCTTGTGCAGGACGTCGTAGAAGAATTCGTCCTGTTCGTCCCAGAGGCCGTCTTCGCGGTCATCGCTGTGATTGATGGCGCCGGCGATGTGCAGGAAGTGCTCGAAGAACTTCACCCCCAGATCGACGTACACCGGATTTTCCTTGGCCAGCTCCAGGGCGATGCGCATCAGGTCTAGCGCATAGGCGGCCATCCAGGCGGTGCCGTCGGCCTGGTCCAGGTGATAGCCCTCCGGCAGCGGTGCCGAGCGATCGAAGAGGGCGATGTTGTCCAGGCCGAGGAAGCCGCCCTGGAAGATGTTGCGACCCTCGGTGTCCTTGCGGTTGATCCACCAGGAGAAATTCAGCAGCAGCTTGTGGAAGACACGTTCGAGAAAGACCCGATCACCCACTCCGGTCAGCGACTTTTCCTGCAGGTAGACGTGCCAGGTGGCCCAGGCATGCACCGGCGGATTGGCGTCCTCGAAATTCCACTCGTAGGCCGGCAGCTGGCCATTGGGGTGCATGAATCTGTCCTTCACCAGCAGCAGCAACTGCTGCTTGGCGAAGCCGGGATCGATCAGGGCATAGGCGACCGCCTGGAAGGCCAGGTCCCAGGAGGCGTACCAGGGGTACTCCCACTTGTCCGGCATGGAGACGATGTCGAAATTGAGCAGGTGGCGCCAGTGGCCATTGCGGATGCGCTGGCGCTGCGCCGGCGGCGTCGGCTGGGCCGGATCGCCATCGAGCCAGCGATTGACCTCGAAATAATAGAGCTGCTTGGACCAGAGCAGGCCGGCCAGGGCCTGGCGCTGCACCAGGCGCGCGTCGGGATCGGCGATCTTTTCCTGCAGGGCGGCATAGAAGGCATCGGCCTCGGCGATGCGCTCGGCAAAGATCGCATCGGCATCCACCGACAGCGCATTGGTGGGCGCCAGGCGCAGGTAGACCACGGTCTTGGCGCCACCCTCCAGCTCCACGGCGAAATGGGCGGCCGCCTTGCTGCCGAAGTCGCGGCGGATCGCCTCGCGGGCGCCGCGCACCACGTAGTCGTTGATGCCGTCCTTGAAGGGGCCCTCGGCGGCTTCGCCGGTCAGGCGGGGCAGGTTGGTTTCGTTGTTGCAGAACAGCCACTCGGCCTCGCGTGGGCCCCAGGCGCTGACCACCAGGTCGGGCCGGTCGAAATAGCTGGCGCGAACCTGGTCGCCTTCCAGGCTGAGCATGGAGCGCGGCGGCGTACCGGTCCAGGCCCAGGTGTTGCGTGACCAGATCTGTGGCAGCACCCGCAGGCTGGCCCGCTCGGACCCGCGGTTTTCCACCGTGACCCGCATGAGGATGTCGTCCGGGGTGTGCTTGGCGTATTCGACGGTGACGTCGAAATAGCGATCCTCGGCGAAGACGCCGGTGTCGAGGATCTCGTATTCACGATCGTTCAGGCCGCGCCGGGCGTTTTCCTCGGTGAGCTGGGCATAGGGAAAGGCGGCGTGGGGGTACTTGTAGAGCATTTTCTGGTAGGCGTGGCTCGGCACCCCGTCCAGGTAGAAATACAGTTCCTTGACGTCTTCGCCATGGTTGCCCTCGGCATTGGTCAGGCCGAACAGCCGTTCCTTGAGGAAGGGATCGCGTTCGTTCCAGAGGGCGATGCCCAGGCACCATTGCTGAGCCTTGTCGCAGAACCCGGCGAGGCCGTCTTCGCCCCAGCGATAGGCGCGGCTGCGCGCATGGTCATGGGGGAAGTAGCGCCAGGCGTCGCCATCGGCGCTGTAGTCTTCACGGACCGTGGCCCACTGGCGCTCGCTCAGGTAGGGCCCCCACTGCCGCCAGGCGGCGGCATCGGTATCTGCCAGGCGCTGGCCTTCTCGGGTATGCAGGATGCCCGGGGCGGGATGTGCCGTCATCGTGTCTCCAGATTCAGGTAACGGTTAAGGCTCGAGGATAGATCACCATTGTGGCGTGCAACGACCTGCCTTGGCGTATCGCTGCAGTTTTTAGTGCCTGTCTGACAGGAAAAAATTCACGTCGTTGCGGTTTTCGTCACAGGGCCTGGGCGGGCGCAAGGGCTCTATCCCGGGCAAGCAGCGGACGAAAAAAAGCCCCACGCCGGGTCGGGGTGGGGCCTTCTGGTCATCGCGAAGCGCCCGCTGCTCGCGCAGCGGGCCTGGCAGCGATCTACAGTGCCATGTCGTTGGCGGCCTTTTCGGCGCGCGGGGCGCTGGCGGTGGCCTTGGCGTTCTCGGTGCCGGTGGCGACCGGCGGGGTGGCCAGTTGCAGGACTTCGGCGGTGTAGTTCCACTCCTGCTGCACGCGCGCCGGGTCGCTGTTCAGCTTGGTGCCGTAGCTGGGCACGATCTGGTGCAGCTTGGCTTGCCACTCCGGGGTCGCGACCTTGTCCTTGAACACCTTCTCCAGCACGCTCAGCATGATGGGCGCGGCGGTCGAGGCACCCGGGGAGGCGCCCAGCAGGCCGGCGATGCTGCCGTCCTTGGCCGCGACGATCTCGGTACCCAGCTTCAGGACGCCACCCTTGTCGGCGTCGCGCTTGATGATCTGCACGCGCTGACCGGCCTGCCACAGGCGCCAGTCTTCCTTCTTGGCGTTGGGGAAGTACTCGCGCAGGGCGGCCATGCGGTCGTCATCCGACAGCATCAGCTGGCCGGCGAGGTATTCCACCAGCGGGTATTCGGCCACGCCCACGCGGACCATCGGCCAGGCGTTGTGGGTGTTGGTGCTGGTCAGCAGGTCCAGGTAGGAACCCTGCTTGAGGAACTTGGTGGAGAAGGTGGCGAAGGGCCCGAACAGGATCACGCGCTTGCCGTCGAGCATGCGGGTGTCCAGGTGCGGCACCGACATCGGCGGTGCGCCCACCGAGGCCTTGCCATAGGCCTTGGCCAGGTGCTGCTGGGCGATCTCGGGATTGTCGGTGACCAGGAAGGAGCCGCCCACCGGGAAGCCGGCGTAGTCGTTGGCTTCGGGGATGCCCGACTTCTGCAGCAGGTGCAGGGCACCGCCACCGGCGCCTATGAAGACGAACTTGGCGTCGGTCTCGGTCTTCTTGCCGTCCTTGAGGTTCTTGTACTCCACGCGCCAGCTGCCATCGGCATTGCGGGTGATGTTCTCGACTTCGCTGGACAGGTTCAGCTTGAAGTTCGGCTTGGACTGCAGGTTGGCGGCGAACTGGCGGGTGATCTCGCCGAAGTTGACATCGGTGCCCAGCGGACTCCAGGTGGCGGCGATCTTCTGCTTGGGATCGCGGCCTTCCATCATCAGCGGAACCCACTGCTTGATCTGCGCGGGATCTTCGGAGAACTGCATGCCGGAGAACAGCGGGCTGGCCTTGAGCGCCTCGTAGCGCTTCTTCAGGAAGGCGATGTTCTCGTCACCCCAGACGAAGCTCATGTGCGGGGTGCTGTTGATGAAGCTCTTCGGGTCCTTGAGGACGCCGTTCTTGACCTGCCAGGACCAGAATTGACGGGAGATCTGGAAGGCTTCGTTGATCTCGATGGCCTTGGCGATGGTGACCTTGCCGTCCTTGTCTTCGGGCGTGTAGTTCAGCTCGGCCAGGGCGGAGTGGCCGGTACCGGCGTTGTTCCAGCCGTTGGAGCTCTCGTTGGCGACCTTGTCCAGGCGCTCGACCATTTCCATGGTCCAGTTCGGCTCCAGCTCGTTCAGCCAGATGCCCAGGGTGGAGCTCATGATGCCGCCGCCGATCAGCAGGACGTCGACCTTCTTGGTGTCTTCGGCCTGTGCGGTGCCCAGGGCGGAGGCGATGGCGACGCCGAGCAGCGCGCCAGTCATTTTCTTCAGCATGTGGTCTCTCGTTCGATAGAAGCTGGGTCTGCTTATCGAGTTTCGGTGCGGTGCGGCACCATGGCACATGGGTGGATGTGCAGTGGGCAAGGCAGAATGCAGCCGGAAACACGCAAGGGCAGGTTCTTTTCCCTCCACCGCCCCTCTCTCATGAGTCACCGGAGGAGTCGGAGCAAAAACGCAAGGCGCGGCCTTGGCAGCGGCTGACCGGAGACAGAGTTCTCGGGCGCGGCTGCGTGCGCGTGGCGTAATTGTTGCCGGACATTTTAAAGGGAAGGGGTGGGGCTGCCTAGCCCGTAATTCATTGGCTTTGCCTATTAGCCTTTAGTCTAATCCTTTGTGACGGCGGTCAAAGTCCCGCCCACTGCCGCTCCAAGCGAACCGGAGCGGTCTAGGCGTCTTTCCGTGAGCAGCCGACGGCACCGACGAAAGCGGCCGGAAAGCCGCCGGAGGGTCGTCGTTCAAGTGTGGGGAGGTCGGTCAGGCGAAGCGCCAGGCGAGAAAGCGACTCTGCTTCTGGCCCTGGGCCATGGCCACCACGCGACTTTCACTGACCTGTTCGCGGCGCAGCGTCGCCTGCAACGGCGGCAGATTGCTGGCCTTGGACACCAGGCAGGTGAACCAGCCGACCTGACCGGCGAAGGCGCGACTCTCGCGGATCATCCGCTCGACAAAGACGGCCTCGCCCCCGGGGCACCAGAGTTCAGCCGCCTGGCCGCCGAAATTGAGCAGGGGTACCTGCTTGCCGGTGGTCTTGCCCAGGTTCTTCCACTTGCGCTGGCTGCCGCGCACGGCGTCGTCGGGGCTGGCGTGGAAGGGCGGATTGCACAGGGTGGCGGCATAGCGCTCGCCGGGTTGCAGGATGCCGGCGAAGATCGCCTGGGGATCCGGCTGGCGGCGCAACTCGATGGCGGCGGCGCAATCCGGATTGGCCGCCAGGGTGCGCCCGAAGGCCTCCAGCGCTGCCGGGGCGATGTCGCTGCCAATGAAGTGCCAGCCATACTCCTTGAAGCCTATCAAGGGATAGACGCCATTGGCGCCCGTGCCCACATCCAGCAGCCGCGTCGTCGCACCCCGGGGAATCCGGCCGCCATTGCCCTCGGCCAGCAGGTCGGCCAGGTGGTGCAGGTAATCCGCCCGGCCGGGAATCGGTGGGCAGAGGAAGTCGGCAGGGATGTCCCAATCGCGCACGCCATGGTGCAGCGCCAGTAACGCGCGGTTGAGCGCGCGGACGGCTTGGGGATCGGTGAAGTCGATGGATAGATTGCCCCGCGGCGTCGGCGCTACGAACGGCCTGAGCGCCGGACTCGTGCGCATCAGCGCTGGAAAGTCGTAGCTGCCCTGGTGGCGATTGCGTGGATGCAGGGGCGTAGGGCGGCCAGGAAGGGGGCGACGGGGCGAGGTCATGAGGGCAGGCAGGGTGGAAAAGGGGCGGCGAGCCTAGCACAGCCGCCCTTTTCACTCACGCCGGCGTCGGGGCGTCCTCCGGCAGCACGCCGATCTCGCGCAGATTGCGCCAGAAGGCGGCGGGGATGGGCGCCCGCAGCAGTTCGGCGTTCTGCCGGGCCCGTTCCGCTGTGCTGCTGCCGGGAATGGTGGCGGCGACGGTGGGATGGGCCAGGCAGAACTGCAGGGCCGCGGCGCGGATGTCCACCCCGTGATCCTGGCAGACGCCCTCGATCAACTCGACCTTGCGGCGCAACGCCGGCTCGGCTTCGGCATAGTTGTAGTGCTTGCCGCCGGCGAGCAGGCCGGAGTTGTAGGGCCCACCCGCCACGATGCCTACGCCGCGGCGTTCGCATTCCGGGAAGAGCGTGTCCAGGGCTTCGCGATGATCCAGCAAGGAGTAGCGACCGGCCAGCAGGAAGGCGTCGGGGTCGCTCTGCTCCAGCGCCAGGCGGCAGGGTTCCACCAGGTTGACGCCCAGGCCCCAGCCCAGGATCAGGCCTTCCTCGCGCATCTCGGTGAGGGCCTTGGCCGCGCCCTGCATGGCCTGGGCGAAGTGGTCGCGCCAGGCCGGGCCGTGCTGGTCCTCGGACAGGTCGTGGATCCAGACCAGATCGAGGCGGTCGGTCCTGAGGCGTTCCAGACTGGCCTCGATGGAGCGGCGGGCGCCGTCAGCGGAATAGTCGAGCACCCGCTTGAAGGGCAGTTCGTTGACGAACGGCGGCGCGTTTTCCGGCTGGTCGGCCGGTTCCAGCAGGCGGCCGACCTTGCTGCAGAGGACGAAATCGTCGCGCGGCTTGTCGGCCAGGACCTCGGCGAAGCGCCGTTCGGACAGCCCGGCGCCATAGTGCGGCGAGGTGTCATAGAGGCGGATGCCGGCGTCCCAGGCGGCTTCGAGAGTCGCCCGGGCGTCGGCGTCGCCTACCTCGCGGAACATGTTGCCCAGCGGGGCGCCGCCAAAGCCGAGGGAGGGGATGTCGATACGCATGGGAAGTCTCCAGGGTGGTGCGTGTCTGCATCCCGACCGATGTCCCCAGGCTCCTGTTCCCTTAGTCCGCCGGACGTAGCAGGGCCACCTCGGCGCGGGTGAGCGGGCGATAGGCACCCTCGGCCAGGGCGGGATCCAGCGCCAGCTCGCCGATGCGGTCGCGATGCAGGGCAATGACCTCGATGCCGAAGCGGCCGAACATGCGCTTGACCTGGTGATAGCGGCCTTCGACCAGGGTCAGGAAGGCGTTGTGGTCGTCCAGCGGCTCCAGTCGTGCGGGTTGGGTGACCAGGTCTTCATAGGCGAAGTAGAGCCCCTCGGCGAAGGCGGCCACCAGCTGCAGCGGGATGACCTCGGCGGTGGTGACCCGGTAGCGCTTGGTCTGCTTGTGACGCGGATGACTGAGGCCGCGCGACCACTGGCCATCGTTGGTGAGCAGCAGCAGGCCGGTGGTGTTGAAGTCCAGCCGTCCGGCCAGGTGCAGATCGGTGCGCTGGTCCGGCGCGAGGCAGTCCAGCACCGTGGCATGACGGGCATCGACGGTGGCGCTCACGCAGCCGCGCGGCTTGTGCAGCATCAGGTAGCGACCGCCGGGACCGTCCTGCAGCAGGCGCTCGTCGGCCTCGATGCGATCGAAGGCGAACACCTCCTGCTCGGCCTGCAGGGTGGTGACGCCGTTGACCCTTACCCGGCCCTCGGCGAGCAGGCGCCGCGCCAGCTGCCGGCCCAGCTCGGGTCGGTTGCCCAGCCAGCGGTCCAGGCGCATCAGCGCGACTCGCCGGTGGCGCCCGCCGCGCAGGCCGGGCAGAGGCAGCGTCGATCGCGCTCTTGCGCGGGCAGGCGGTCCAGGACGGCGGGATCGATCGGCGTCTGCAGGCACCAGCAGTCGCGGATCTCGCCACCGGCCGCCAGGACGCAGCTGTTGGCCTGGCCGCACAGCGGGCAGCGGGTGGGATCGAAGGGGGTGGGCGATGCAGCCATGGTGATCTCGTCGGGCGAAGCGGGCGGCAGAGTACCGGAAATTGCGACCTGGATAACGTCCGCTACGCTGGGGGTCTGCGTACTGTCGCATCCGGGGTGCAAGCTGCATCCTAGCTCCGATCGTCGGACCACCCGAGGAACCCATGACAATAACTGCTCTGCGCACCCTGATCCGCACCCTCATTCCCGGCACCCTGCTGGTCAGCCAGCTGGCCCTGGCTACCGAAGCCGATATCGGCCAGACCCTGGCCCGGCAGGCCGGCATTCCCTGGCCGGCGGTGATCGCCCATCGCGGCGCCTCCTTCGACGCCCCCGAATCCACCGCGCCGGCCTATCTGGTAGCGCGGGAGCTGGGTGCCGACTACCTGGAGCTCGACCTGCAGCGCACCAAGGACGGCCAGCTCATCGCCCTGCACGACGACACCCTGGAACGGACCACCGACGTCGCCAAGCGCTTCCCCGACCGCGCCAAGGCCCCGGTCAGCCAGTTCACCCTGGCCGAACTCAAGTCGCTGGACGCCGGCAGCTGGTTCAACCAGGCCCATCCCGATCGCGCCCGGCCAAAGTTCGCCGGACTCCGGATCCTCACCCTCGACGAGGTCATCGACATCGCCGAAGGCGGTCGCAACAAGCCGGGTCTCTACATCGAGACCAAGCAACCCAAGCTGTTTCCCGGCATCGAGCGCGACCTCAAGGCCAAGCTGACCCAGCGTGGCTGGCTCGGCAAGCCCAAGCCGGGCGCCACCGGCGTCGCCGCCATGCCCGGGCGGGTGATCCTGCAGACCTTCGAGAAGAGCAGCCTGGAGCTGTTGCAGAAGGAGATGCCGAAGACGCCGAAGATCCTGCTGCTGTGGCTGGGCGACGACTACATCCCGGCCAAGCCCGGGCCGAGCTACGCCGAGTCGGGCGAGGCCAGCAAGGCGGCCTACTACGCCAAGCAGCAGGTGCGCTCCGAGGGCGATTTCACCGCCTGGATCGAGTGGGCCAAGGCCCATGGTGCCATCGGCATCGGCCCCTCGGCGGCGCTGGAGGAGGGTGGCGACCAGAGCTATGCGGACCTAGTGAAGCCCTGGATGAACGACGTCGCCCACGAGCGTGGCCTGCTGGTGCATGCCTACACGGTCGACTCGGCGGTGGACTATGCCCGCCTGGCGCCGCGTGGCGTGGATGGCTTCTTCAGCAACCGCAGTGCCGAATTGCTGAAATTCTATGAGCGTCCGGCCAAGCAGGAACCCGGTGCCCTGCTCAAGCAGCTGGGTTATTGAGTCCAGGCGGGGAGGCCTTGCAGTCTCCCCGTCGTCACGGGAGGCCCTCTCATGTCCCGCCATGCCTTCAACGGCGCCAAGCTGGCGCTGCTCTGCGCCGAGCAGATCCTGGTCTATCAGCGCGACGACAAACCCGACATTCCCTGGCCCGCTCTCTGGGACCTGCCCGGCGGCGGGCGCGAAGACGACGAGACGCCCGAGCGCTGCGCCCTGCGCGAGCTGGAGGAGGAATTCGGCCTGGTGCTGGACGAGGCGCGGCTGACCTGGGGGCGTTGCTATCCGCCGCGCCAGCCCGGCTATCTGCCCAGCTGGCTGTTCGCCGGGCAGTTGCATCCCGCCGAGATCGCCACCATCCGCTTCGGTGACGAAGGCCAGCACTGGCAGCTGATGAGCATCGCCGACTTTCTCGCCCATCCCCAGGGCGTGCCCCATCTGCAGGCGCGGCTGCGGGACTACCTGGGCGAGCAGGCGGAGAACGGACCGGCGTCTCTTAATCCCGGCTGAATGAACGCGCGATAACCGGGCGCGGCGCCTGGCCAGGGCTTAAGCTTTCTTCAGGTCCATCCGGGCCGTTCTGGAGATCTCCCCCATGCGCCATTTCCTCTTGGCGTCGCTCTGTGCTCTGACCTTCACCGGCTGCACCGTCTACGACACGTCCCCGCGCTATTACAGCCGTCCGGCACCCCCCGCGGCGGTCTTCTACGGCACGCCGGCCTATCCGCCGCCCGCGGTCATCGTGCGGCCCTATGGCTACGGCTACTACTATCGACCGGCACCGCCGCCACCGCCCCACTGGGGGCCGGGCCCCGGTTGGGGACCGCCGGGCTGGGGTCCGCGTCCGGGTTATGGTCCGCCCGGCTGGGGCCCGCGCTACGGTCCGCGCTGGTAGCGGGTTTGACAGGGGCAGCCGGCTTTTCTAGGGTGCTGCCCTTGTCTTGACCAGGAAGCCTCGAATCGTGGACGACGATCGCATCAAGCTCGACCCCCAATGGAAAGCCGCGCTGCGCGACGAATTCGAGCAGCCCTACATGCGTCAGCTGAGCGAATTCCTCAGGCGCGAGAAGGCGGCGGGCAAGGTCATCTATCCGCCCGGTCCGCTGATCTTCAATGCCCTCAATACCACCCCTCTGGATCAGGTCAGGGTGGTCATCCTCGGCCAGGATCCCTACCACGGTCCGGGCCAGGCCCATGGCCTGAGTTTCTCGGTGCAACCCGGGGTACCGGCGCCACCGTCGCTGCAGAACATCTTCAAGGAACTCAAGCGCGATCTGAACCTGCCGATTCCCAACCACGGCTATCTGCAGCACTGGGCGGAACAGGGCGTGTTGCTGCTCAACACCTCGCTGACGGTGGAGCAGGCCAACGCCGGCTCCCACGCCAAGGCTGGCTGGCAGCGATTCACCGATCGCATCATCGAGGTGGTCAGCGCCGAGCGGGAGAACCTGGTGTTCCTGCTCTGGGGCAGCCATGCCCAGAGCAAGCAGAATCTCATCGATCCCCAGAAGCACCTGATCCTCAAGTCGGCGCATCCCTCGCCGCTGTCGGCCCACCGCGGCTTCATCGGCAACGGCCATTTCGGCCGCACCAATGAATTCCTGCGCAACGCCGGCCTCACGCCCATCGACTGGGCACTGCCGCCGCTGGCTTAAAGGTGGCGCCGCCAGCAGGACCTCACGGTCAGGTCGCTACCGTCCGAGCCGGGCGCCGGTGGCACTGCAGGCACCAGCTCGTCCCGAGCAGGAGCAGGAGGATCGCCAGGGCTTCCAGGCGAGTCGGCCAGCGCCCGTTCCAGAGAAAGCCATAGGTCAGCGAGGCCAGGGTCTCGATGACGATGGCCTGCCCACTCAGGGTCAGGGGGAGCCGGCGGCTGGCCTGGTTCCAGCAGGCGCCGCCGATGATCGAGGCCAGCAGCGCCACGCCGGCGGCCACCAGCAGTGGCTGCAGCCAGTCCGCCGGTGCCCGCGACGCCAGCTCCTCGCCCAGCAACCAGGGCGCGGCCAGCAGGGCCTGGGCACCGGTCATGCCGCCCAGCAGCAGGCCCCAATCGTGGGCGCCGATCGGCGTCCTGGCCAGGAAGCGCGTGTTGACTACCGCGAACCAGCTCCAGGCCAGCAGGGCACCGCAGGCGCATAGCAGGCCCAGGGCGGGCCGCTCACCGACGGCGTTGGTGGTGGTCAGCGTCTCGTAGCTGATCAGGACCACGCCGAGCACTGCGCAGCAGAGCGATGGCCAGAGGCGAGCGAAACCCACGGCGCCCGCGTCACGCTGCCCGGCCAGGGCCACCAGCAGCGGGATCAGGCCGACGATCAGGGTGGTCGCCGCGATACCGGCCTGCTTCACGCCCACGCCGACCAGGGTGTAATAACCCAGGTTGCCGATCAGGCTGAGCCAGAACAGGCGCGTGCCGTCGGCCCAGATCAGTTGCGTGCGGAGTCGGCGCCAGCAGGGCAGCAGCAGCCCGAGAGACACCAGTCCGTAGCAGAGGAAGCGCAGCACGGCGAATTGGGCGCCGCTCAGATCAGGCACCAGCGCCGGCGCCAGAAAGATCACGCCCCAGCACAGGCCTGCCGCCAGCCCGTAGCCGATACCCACCGCCGATAGTTCTCGTTCCTGCATCGCGCCGTCTCCACCGATTCGTCACCAGTGTGGCGAGGGCGATGGCGACCGGTCTTGCGCGAGACTGCGGGGCTTTTTACCCGGACTGCTTACCCGGGCAGTCGCTGGCCGCGCCGCCAGGCGGCCGGGCTGATGCCCAGGCGGCGGGTCATGGCGCGGGTCAGGGCGGCCTGGTCGGA
The DNA here is from genome assembly GCF_014190935.1 of Pseudomonas sp. AS2.8. NCBI lineage: Bacteria > Pseudomonadati > Pseudomonadota > Gammaproteobacteria > Pseudomonadales > Pseudomonadaceae > Pseudomonas > Pseudomonas sp. AS2.8. The sequence goes on along the minus strand of NZ_JACHVV010000002.1, from coordinate 1,099,019 downwards.
AAAGCCGACGCGCAGGGCGATGTCGGCGATGGGCAGGCGGCTGTCCCCCAGCCAGCGCTGCGCCTGGCGCAGCCGCAGATCGGTCAGCCAGGCCTGGGGCGTCTGGGCGAAACGTTGGTGGAACAGCAGGTGCAAGCGGGTCAGCCCCAGGCCCGCCAGGCGGGCCATGGCCGCATTGTTCCAGTCACCGGCGGGATGGGCCTCCACCTGGGCCAGCAGGCGGTCGAACGCCGAGCCGGCGGTAGCGGCGGTGAGCGACGCGAGCAGCAGGCGGGTGAGTGCGGGCGCGTGTTGGTCGAGGGTGTCAGGCGAGGTCAGCTCGGCGAAGGCGATCAGCTGGCGGGTCGCGGGTGGAATCGCCAGACCCGGCTGCCGTAGCGCTCGATCCAGGATCGGGGCAGGCAACCAGTCGGCCGCGCAGTCGATCACCAGAAAACGGCTGCCTGGCTCCGATTGCTGGGCATGACCACAGGCGGGCGCCACCAGGGCCGCGAGACCGGTATGCAGCCGCGTCCCGCTACGCCCGTCGAGCTCCAGCTCCATGCCGCCCTGGATGGGCAGCACCAGCTGCGCGAAGGCATGGGCATGGGGCTGGTGTTCGTCCTGATAGCGCTTGATGGCGAGGCGGGGAGTCAAGGCGCACCTCGTTGGGGAGCGGGAGGTCGAGAGTCTCGATCCTAGCACGCCACCCCTGGTCTTTCGGCCCTCAACGCACCGGCTGCAGCGGCAACTCCACTTCGCCACCACTGCTCAGGTCCACGGGCACCGGCTCCTGGGTCAGGTACAGCGGGCGACCGCCGAGCAGGATGCGGCCGCTGAGCAGGTAGCGCTCGCCGCTCTTGACCTTGGCCGGGGCGTAGTCGAGGCGGAAGGGCACCTGGCCGGGCTGCTTGACGAAGAGGGTGCGCTGGGCCAGGCGACCGGCAGGGGTGTCGCCGGCACTGGCGCTGTAGAGGCTGACGGTGAGCTTGGCGGTGGGTGGCACCGGCTCGCTGGCGGTAAAGGTGGCCTGGCCGCTGAGGCTGGTCATGCTCGGCTGGGCCGGCACGCCAGGGGTGGTGGTCTGCGGCTGCTCGGTGGGCGGCAGCGGCTGGCCGGCGGGCGGCGGTGGCGTCGCGGGACCGGGGCGCAGCCCGCTACAGGCGCTGAGCAGCAGCGAGGTGGCGAGCAGGGTGGCGATTCTTTTCATGGGTAGATCCTGGACTGAAATCGACTGCTGTGACCCATGGACGCCGGCTTAGTTGCCGGCGACTGCAGGGGATTGGGGCTCCGGCAGGTCGGGCGCGTCGGGTCGGTCCAGCGCCACCTGGCGGATCGACAGGCGGATCTCCGCCGGCAGCACCCGTTTGCCGGCGCCTTCGGCCAGTTCGCCCAGCAATTCGTGATGGCCCAGGGTGCCGTCGTCGGCCTTGCGCAGCACTCCCTCGGCCAGCAGCGTCTGGATGAAGTGGCGGAACAGCGACTTGTCGAAGAATTCCGGCGCATTGAGGCCATGCAGCACCGACAGCCGCTGCGCCATCACCGTGCAGAGTTCTTCCAGCTGCGGCGCGGTCAGGCTGTTCTGGCCGTGGTTGAGGATCAGCGCGGTGGTCATGTAGTAGCGCTGCAGGGTCTGCAGGATGGCCCGCGCCAGCAGGGTGAGGCGGACGAATTGCCGCGAGCTGGGCGCCGCGCGCACGAAGACGTCATCCTCGATGCGCAGCAGGCCCCGCTCGACCATGGCCTCCAGCCAGCCGTCCAGCACCAGGGGCAGTTCCTCGCGTTCCCAGTGGATGAACAGCTCGGCCTGCAGATAGGGATAGAGTGCCAGGGCGAATCTGTGGATCAGCTCGCGGGTCATGCGCCCGGTGTTCTGGAAGAAACTGGCGATCAGCGCCGGGATGGCGAAGAGGTGCAGGACGTTGTTGCGGTAGTAGGTCATCAGCACCGCGTTCTGCTCGTCCAGGTAGAGGATGCGCCCCAGGGCGTCCTGCTGCTCGGAGAGGAATCCCAGGGCACGCACCTCTTCGATGATCGCCTGGCCGTCGCCCTCGGGCAGGGTGACGCTGGTGGAGTAGGGCACCCGCTTCAGCAGATCCAGATAGAGGTCGATGGCGCGCACCAGGGCGCCTTCGTCAAGGGCCTGGCGATGGGTCGAGAGCAGTGCCAGGGCCACCAGGTTGACCGGGGTGACGGCTGCCGCGGCATTGATGCGGCGTACCACCCGCTCGCCCAGTTCGTGGGTGACCGAATTGAACCAGGCGGGCTTCAGGTCTTCGTCGAGGGGTTCGTCGCGCCAGCCCGGGCGGCGGGCATCGAGAAAGCCCTGCAGCGGGATGGGCTCGCCGAAGTTGACCCAGACCCGACCGAAGCGTTGGCGCAGGGCGCCAAAGACCTTGACCAGGTCGAAGATGGATTCCTTCTTCTTGGCCGCGCCGCGCAACTCGCCCAGGTAGGTGCGGCCTTCGAAGACCTTTTCGTAGCCGATGTACACGGGCACGAAGACGATCGGCCGCCGGGAGTCGCGCAGGAAGCTGCGCAGGGTCATGGCCAGCATGCCGGTGCGCGGCTGCAGGGTCCGTCCGGTCCGCGAGCGACCGCCCTCGACGAAGTACTCGGTGGAGAAGCCGCGGCTGAAGAGGCTGTGCAGGTATTCGTTGAACACCGCCGCATAGAGGGCGTTGCCCTTGAAGCTGCGCCTCATGAAGAAGGCGCCGCCGCGTCTGAGGATGTTGCCCACCACCGGCATGTCCAAGTTGATGCCGGCGGCGATGTGCGGCGGGGTCAGGCCATTCTGGAACAGCAGGTAGGAGAGCAGCAGGTAGTCGATGTGGCTGCGGTGGCAGGGCACGTAGACCACGGTATGACCGGGCGCCATCTCCTGGATCCGCTCGATGTGGCTGACCGTGACGCCGTCATAGATGCTGTTCCAGAACCAGCGCAGGCCGACGTCCAGGCAGCGCACCACCGGATAGGAGAAGTCCGAGGCGATCTCGCGCGCATAATGCGCCGCCTCGTCTTCGATGCGCCCGGGAGTGGCCTTGCGCTGGGCGATCTCGTGGGCGATGGTCGCCCGCACCTGGGGTGCGCGCAGCAGGCCGCGCAGCAGGGTGCGTCGGTGCGACAGGTCCGGGCCGATCACCGCCTGGCGCACGTTGCGGAAGTGGATGCGCAGCCGGCGCATCACCAGGCGCTCCAGGCGTTGCGGATCGGGACGCTGGCTGGCCAGCTCGCCCAGCGACAGCGGCTTGGAGAACTGCACCCGGGTCAGCCGGCCCAGCACCAGGATGCGTGCCAGCTTGCGCAGCCGGCCGGTCACCACCCAGTTGTCCGCCCAGAGCAGTTTCCAGGGACTGGTCTCGCGATCCGGCGACTGGCCCCAGAAGACGCTGACCGGCACCAGCTGGACGTCTTCCAGCTGCTGCTCGGTCACCGCGGCCACCACCCGGCGCAGGGTCGGAGGTACCGAGCGCCGGGCGGGGCGCCCGCGCCAGTTCGCCTTGCCGGTGGCGTTGAAGTAGGCCAGTGGCTCGGTCTTGCTACCTAGCACCAGCGGGCGTAGCGGTCGCGGCAGCCCGGCCTTGCGGCACTCCCGGTCGAGCACTGCCAGATCGCTCAGCGAGGCCTCGGGGAGGACGTAGAGCACCGGCTTGGCGGGATCGATGCGGCTGAGCAGGCTGGCCGCCTGGGTGGTCTCGGAGCGAACCCAGAGATAGAGCAGGCGCTTGAGCAGCGAGAAGGCCAGGAGGCGCAGCGGCGAACGGGTCATTGAGGGCTACCGGATTGACGGGGCGGCAGTGTGCCGGATGGCCTGGCGGGCGTAAAACCGCCCGTGTTGTTCTCTCTTCGACCTGGCAGTCGACGGCTTGTCCCCGCTGTCGAAAAAATGCCGCTTAAATCGTCGAAAACCCGGCGCTGACGCGGCTTCCAGCCATGCTGGCACTTTGCGTAAAGAACGTTGCTTTTGCCAGGAAAGCCATGCTTCATAAGGCGTCGGCAGCTTCTTGCTGGCCGTCGGATCAGGGCGCCAACCCGGCAACCGGTTCGATGCTTGATCTGTACCGATACGACAAGGCAACCCGATCGACCAGGTCGTGGCGATCGGGGATAGGAAATCCAGAAAGCTTCGGAGAGATGTGATGGGTGAGCAACGCGAAACCGGGACCGTCAAGTGGTTCAATGACGCCAAGGGATATGGATTCATTCAGCGCGAGGGCGGTGCCGACGTGTTCGTTCACTACCGCGCCATCCGCGGCGAAGGTCACCGCTCCCTGAGCGAGGGCCAGCAGGTGGAGTTTTCGGTGATCGAGGGCCAGAAGGGCCTGCAGGCCGAAGACGTCGCTCGGGTCTAGGTCCGCCGCGCGAGGAGCGCAAGGCTCCTCGCGCCTTCAGTTCACTCGGTGCGCCAGACGATCTCCTCGACACCCGCCTCCGTCACCTTCAGCCAGCGATCGGCGGCTTCTTCCTCTTCTTCCTCGCTCCAGCCACTCGGAGCGCAGCGCACCTGTACCTGCAGGGCGGCATAGGCATCGCGGGCGCAGGCCAGGTCATCCACCCAGGGCGACACATCGCTTTCCAGCAGCAGGCTGTGCCACTTGCCCACGGCCTTCGGCAGCCAGGTCACCGGAATGGACTCGCCGCCATAGCGCAGGGTGCATTTGAAGGTCTGGCCGCGCGCCTGCCAGACGCAGGGCATGGCGAATACCTGTTCGAGCCAGGCCGAGACGGCGTCCTGATCGACGTCCTTGAGGTAGATTTCGATATCGGGCTGGCGCATGGGGCTTAGGCTCCGGATTTGATGATCCAATCGTAACGTACTGCCACCCGCACCTCGAAGGGCTCGGCGAGGACCCGCTCGCGGCGCTCGGCGTTGACTCGCCAGCCGTGGGGGGTCATGGCCAGCAGGTCTTCGCGGGTCTGGCGCTCGGCCAGCGGCAGCACGAATTCGAGCCCCTCGCTGTGGGCCAGTTCCAGGCCCTCCGGCAGATCCTGCAGATGCTTGTCTTCGGCATAGTCGCGCACCTCGTCATAGAGTCGCTGGCGCAGCTCCAGCAGGTGGGCGCTGGCCGGACCCAGGCGCAGGATGCCGCCGCCGGGTGCCAGCACGCGCCGGGCTTCGTTCCAGTCGATGGGGCTGAAAACGCTGGCCAGCAGCTGGCAACTGGCGTCCGGCAGCGGCAGGCGCGCCATGCTCGCCACCAGCCAGGTCAGGGCCGGGGTGCGCCGGCAGGCGCGGCGCACCGCCTCGCGGGAGATGTCCAGGGCATAGCCGTCGACCGCGGGCAGGGCCTGGGCCAGGCGCGCGGTATAGAAGCCTTCGCCACAGCCCACGTCGATCCAGCGCCGGGGCGCGCGTTCGGCGGCCAGGAGCGCCAGGCGCTCGGCCAGGGGCGCATAGTGACCGGCATCGAGAAAGCGCCGGCGTGCCTCGACCATGGCGGCGTTGTCGCCCGGGTCCAGGCTCTTCTTGTGCTGCACCGGCAGGAGATTCAGGTAGCCCTGGCGGGCACGGTCGAATCTATGACCGGCGGCGCAACCGACGCCACCGGCGAGTTCGGCCAGCGGGGCCTGGCAGAGCGGACAGATCAGCTTCATGCCAGCAACCGTACCAGGGTGCCGTAGTACACCTCGGTCAGCAGATCCAGGTCGCTGGCCAGCACGTGCTCGTCCACCTGGTGGATGGTGGCGTTGACCGGACCCACTTCCACCACCTGGGCGCCCAGGGTGGCGATGAAGCGACCGTCCGAGGTGCCGCCGCTGGTGGAGGCTTCGGGGCGGTAGCCGGTAACGGCTTCCACGCTAGCGGCGACGGCGTCGAGCAGGTCACCCGGCTCGGTGAGGAAGGGCAGGCCGGACAGCGACCAGTCCAGGTGCCAGTCCAGGCCGTGGCGATCGAGGATGGCCTCGACCCGGGCCTGCAAGCCCTCCACGGTGGATTCGGTGGAAAAGCGAAAATTGAACAGCGCCTGTAGCTCGCCCGGCACCACATTGCCGGCGCCGGTGCCGGAATTGACGTTGGAAATCTGGAAGCTGGTGGGCGGGAAGAAGGCGTTGCCGGCGTCCCACTGCTCGGCGGCCAGATCTGCCAGGGCCTGGGCGGCCAGGTGGATGGGGTTGCGTGCCAGGTGCGGATAGGCCACGTGGCCCTGCTTGCCGCGCACGGTCAGGCGGCCGTTGAGCGAACCGCGACGCCCGTTCTTGACCACGTCACCCAGGAGGCGGGTGCTGGAGGGTTCGCCGACGATGCACCAGTCCAGGCGCTCGCCACGCTCGCGCAGGCGCTCGACCACGGCACGGGTGCCGTGCAGGGCCGGGCCTTCCTCGTCGCTGGTGATGAGGAAGGCGATGGCGCCGCGGTGGTTGGGATGGTCGGCGACGAAGCGCTCCACGGCGATGATCATGCTCGCCAGGCTGCCCTTCATGTCGGCGGCGCCGCGACCGCGCAGCATGCCGTCGGCATCCACGTGGGCATTGAAGGGCGCCTGCTGCCAGGCCTCCAGCGGACCGGTGGGCACCACGTCGGTGTGGCCGGCGAAGCACAGCACCGGACCCTCGCCGCCACGGCGTGCCCAGAAGTTGTCCACCTCTTCGATGCGCAGGGGTTCGAGGGCGAAGCCCAGGCGTTCCAGGCGCTGCATCATCAGGGCCTGGCAGCCTTCGTCCAGCGGCGTGACCGAAGCCCGGCCGATCAGGTCGCAGGCGAGTTCCAGGGTGGGGGTGAGGGCGGTGGTCATGGCGGGTCCCGGGAGGCGGCTAGGGTTCAGGGGGAGCGGTATGGTAAAGGAAAACCTATACTGTGGCTTTTGTGGAAAGCCTTCATGACGTTCGATGAACAACGCTTCGGCGGGATCGCCCGGCTCTATGGGCAGGAGGCCGTCGAGCGCCTGGCGACCAGCCACGTCGCCGTGGTCGGCATTGGCGGGGTGGGTTCCTGGGCCGCCGAGGCCCTGGCCCGCAGCGGCGTCGGCCGGATCAGCCTGTTCGATCTGGACGACGTCTGCGTCAGCAACACCAATCGCCAGGTGCATGCGCTGGAAGGGCAGGTGGGGCGGCCCAAGGTCACGGTGATGGCCGAGCGCATCCAGGCCATCAATCCGGCCTGCGCGGTCAAGGCGGTGGCGGACTTCGTCACCCGCGAGACCATGGCCGACTACATCACCGAAGACCTCGACCTGGTGCTGGACTGCATCGACAGCGTGGCCTCCAAGGCAGCGCTGATCGCCTGGTGCAAGAGGCGCAAGATCGCCATCGTCACCACCGGCGGTGCCGGTGGCCAGATCGATCCCACCCAGATCCAGGTGGTGGACCTCAATCGCACCTACAACGACCCCCTGGCCTCGCGGGTGCGCTCCCTGCTGCGTCGCGACTACGGCTTCTCGCGCAATCCCAGCCGCCACTACAGCGTGCCCTGCGTCTTTTCCACCGAGCAGCTGCGCTATCCCAAGCCGGACGGCAGCGTCTGCCAGCAGAAGAGTTTCGTCGGCGAAGGCGTCCGCCTGGACTGCGCCGGCGGCTTCGGCGCGGTGATGATGGTCACCGCCACCTTCGGCATGGTCGCCGCGGCCCGCGCCGTGGACAAGCTGATCCAGAAGCCGAAGAAGTAGCGCTTTTCGTCGGTTGGGTCGAGCGCAGCGAAGCCCAACGGTGACCCGTTCGAGCCGGCCATGTTTGGCGTGAATGCGCCCGCGGGCGCGTAGGGTGGACAACGGCGCAGCCTTGTCCACGCGGGAGGTGCCGGGGTGCCCGTGGAAAACGCTGTGCGGTTTTCCACGCTACGAGGTTTCGAGCGAGCCGGCCCTCACCCCAGCCCTCTCCCGGAGGGAGAGGGGGCGGTACTGGCACATCGGACGAACGACGGTACGTCTCTCTCTACATATCCTGCGGCGTTTCCCGGGCGGGGCGGTCGTCGGCGATGGCGGGGACGTGCAGGCCGGTCTTGGCCAGTTGCTGGCCTTCCATCTGCGGCTGGGTGGTCCAGGTGAGGATGTCGTAATAGCGGCGCACGTTCTGCACGAACTCCACCGTCTCGCCGCCGCGGGCGTAGCCGTAGCGGGTCTTGCTGTACCACTGCTTCTGCGCCAGGCGCGGCAGCATCTTCTTCACGTCCAGCCAGCGATCCGGGTCCAGGCCCTGGGACTCGGCCAGCCGGCGGGCGTCGAGGATATGGGCGATGCCGATGTTGTAGGTGGCCAGGGCGAACCAGGTGCGATCCGGTTCGTTGATGCTGTCAGGCAGCTCGTCGCGGATCTGGTCGAAATACTTGGCGCCGCCGGTGATGCTCTGCTCCGGATCCAGGCGATTGGCGACGCCCATGGCCTGGGCCGTGTTGTTGGTCAGCATCATCAGGCCGCGCACCCCGGTCTTGGAGGTGGCGTCCGGGGTCCACAGCGACTCCTGGTAGCCCATGGCGGCGAGCAGGCGCCAGTCCAGCTGATGCTTCTGCGCCACCTTGCGAAAGTGCTTCTCGTACTTGGGCAGGCGTTCCTGCAGGTGCTGGGCGAAGGTGTAGGCGCCCACATAGCCGAGCACGTCGACGTGCCCGTAGTAGCGTTCCTTGAGCTGCTGCAGGGTGCCGTCGCGGCGGACCTTGTCGAGGTAGGCGTTGACCGCGTCGAGCAGGCTGTTGTCCTCGCCGGGTTGCAGCGCCCAGGCCTGGCCCTGGTTGTCGCCGAGGTCGAAGGCCACCCGCACGTTGGGGAAATAGACCTGGTTCATGGCCAGTTCGTTGGAATCCACCAGGGTCAGGTCGATCTGGCCTTCGTCGACCATGCGCAACAGGTCGCTGACCTCCACCTGATCGGATTCGTCGAAGGTGAGTTCCGGCACCTGGGCCTGCAACGCCCTGAGCTGCTGCGCCTGGCTGCTGCCCTTGAGCACCAGGATGCGCTTGCCGACCAGATCCTTGGGCGTGCTGGGGCGGACGGTGCCGTTGCGGTAGATGACCTGGGGCACCACGTCCAGATAGCTGCGGGAGAATTTCAGATTCTGGCGATTGACCGAGGGCGTGAGGCCGGCGGCGGCGATCACCGGGCCGTCCGGCGCGGTCAGGCGATTGAAGAGGTCGTCGAGGTTGTCGGCGGTGCTGATTTCCAGGCGCACCTTGAGCGATTCGGCGAAGCCCTTGACCAGTTCGTATTCGAAGCCGGTCTCGCCGTTGCGGTCCTGGAAGTAGGTCGCCGGACTGTTGCGCGTCACCACGCGCAGCACACCCGCCTGCTGCACCTGCTCCAGCGTGGTCGACTTGGGCGGCGCAGGCACGTCGGCCTCCCCGCAGCTCATGAGCAAGGCGAGGAAGGGCAGGGTAAGCCAGGCGAATCGCTTGAAGGCTCTATTCAAATGGGCTAGCTCGGCCATACGGCATCAAAACGGCACTGGCGCCTTGCTGACGCGCCTCATCGGTCGGCCCCTCCGGGCACTCGTTATAGTCGGGACGCTCCGCGCCACCGGTCCGGCCAAAGGCTCTATCCTGAGCCCAATGTGGAGCCGCGTCCATGGGGCGCGGCAGGCCGTATCGGCGGGCAGTATACGCGAGAAGTGGCCAAGCGCCCATTTTATACATACAGGGTTGGTGGTAAGGCTGGATGAACCCTCGTCGCCGGAAGGTGTCCCCGGCGCGCCTTTAGGCTAGAATGCACGGCCCCAAAGTGACTTGGCCCCGAGGCTGTCCCCGATGCTGATCCTGCGCGGCGCTCCCGCTCTTTCTTCGTTCCGTCACGGCAAACTTCTCGACCAGCTGACTCGCCTGGTTCCCGGTGTCTCCGGGCTCTATGCCGAGTTCGTTCATTTCGCCGAAGTCGCCGGCACCCTGAGCGCGGAGGAAGAGGGCATCCTCGGCCGACTGCTGCAATACGGCCCCAGCGTCCCCCAGCAAGAACCCAGCGGCGCGCTGTTCCTCATCGTGCCTCGCCTGGGCACCATCTCGCCCTGGTCGAGCAAGGCCACCGACATCGCCCACAACTGTGGCCTGGCGCAGATCGAGCGCCTGGAGCGCGGCGTGGCCTACTACGTCGCCGGCGAGCTGGACGCCGCTGCCCAGGCGCAGCTGGCCGCGGCGCTGCATGACCGCATGACCCAGCGCGTACTGCCAACCCTGGACGCTGCCGCCGACATCTTCAGCCATGCCGCGCCCAGGCCGCTCACCGCGGTGGATGTGCTCGGCGGCGGTCACTCCGCCCTGGAGCAGGCCAACCTGGCACTGGGCCTGGCCCTGGCCGATGACGAGATCGACTACCTGGTCAAGAGCTTCACCGCCCTGGGGCGCAATCCCCATGACATCGAACTCATGATGTTCGCCCAGGCCAACTCCGAGCACTGCCGGCACAAGATCTTCAACGCCAGCTGGGACATCGACGGCGAGAGCCAGGAAAAGTCGCTGTTCGGCATGATCAAGAACACCTTTGAGCTGAACCGCACCGGCGTGCTGTCCGCCTACAAGGACAATGCCGCGGTCATGGAAGGCTTCACCGCCGGGCGCTTCTACCCCGACGCCGAGTCCCGCGAGTACGGGGCGCACAGCCAGCCCGTGCACATCCTGATGAAGGTGGAGACCCACAACCACCCGACCGCCATCGCCCCCTTCCCCGGCGCCTCCACCGGCTCCGGCGGCGAGATCCGCGACGAAGGCGCCACCGGTCGCGGCTCCAAGCCCAAGGCGGGCCTGACCGGCTTCACCGTCTCCAACCTGAACATCCCCGGTTTCGAGCAGCCCTGGGAGCAGCCCTACGGCAAGCCCGAGCGCATCGTCACCCCGCTGGACATCATGATCGAAGGCCCGCTGGGTGGCGCCGCCTTCAACAACGAATTCGGTCGCCCGGCCCTGGCCGGCTACTTCCGCACCTTCGAGCAGCAGGTCGAGACCCCCCGCGGTCCCGAGGTGCGCGGCTATCACAAGCCGATCATGCTCGCCGGCGGCCTGGGCAACATCCGTGCCGACCACGTACAGAAGGGCGACATCTCGGTGGGCGGCAAGCTCATCGTGCTGGGCGGCCCGGCCATGCTGATCGGCCTGGGCGGTGGCGCGGCCTCGTCCATGTCCACCGGCGCCAGCTCCGCCGACCTGGATTTCGCCTCGGTGCAGCGTGAGAACCCGGAAATGGAGCGCCGCTGCCAGGAGGTCATCGACCGCTGCTGGCAGCTGGGTGAGAACAACCCCATCACCTTCATCCACGACGTGGGTGCGGGCGGCCTGTCCAACGCCTTCCCCGAGCTGGTCAACGATGCCGGTCGCGGCGGTCGCTTCGAATTGCGCAACGTGCCCAACGACGAGCCGGGCATGAGTCCGCTGGAGATCTGGTGCAACGAGTCCCAGGAGCGCTATGTGCTCTCCGTGGACGCCGAAAACTTCGCAACCTTCAAGGCCATCTGCGAACGCGAGCGTTGCCCCTTCGCCGTGGTCGGCGAGGCCACCGAGGAGCGCCAGCTGACCGTGGCCGACAGCCACTTCGGCAACAACGCCGTGGACATGCCGCTGGACGTCCTGCTCGGCAAGCCGCCGCGCATGCACCGCAGCGCGACCCGGGAAGCCGAACTGGGCGACGCCTTCGATGGCGCCGGCCTGGACCTGACCGAGTCGGTGGAGCGCGTCCTGCGCCACCCTGCCGTGGCCAGCAAGAGTTTCCTGATCACCATCGGCGACCGCACCATCACCGGCCTGGTCGCCCGCGACCAGATGGTCGGCCCCTGGCAGGTGCCGGTGGCCGACTGCGCCGTGACCGCCACCAGCTTCGACGTCCACACCGGCGAAGCCATGGCCATGGGCGAGCGCACCCCGCTGGCGCTGCTCGATGCGCCCGCTTCCGGCCGCATGGCCATCGGCGAGACCATCACCAACCTGGCCGCCGCGCGCATCGAGAAACTCGGCGACATCAAGCTGTCCGCCAACTGGATGGCCGCTGCCGGCCACCCGGGCGAAGACGCGCGCCTCTATGAGACCGTCAAGGCGGTCGGCATGGAGCTGTGCCCGCAGCTGGGCATCACCATCCCGGTCGGCAAGGACTCCATGTCCATGAAGACCCGCTGGCAGGACGGTGGCGAAGACAAGAGCGTCACCGCGCCGCTGTCGCTGGTGATCACCGGCTTCGCCCCGGTCCAGGACATCCGACGCACCCTGACCCCCCAGCTGCGCCTGGACAAGGGCCAGACCGACCTGATCCTCATCGACCTGGGTCGCGGCCAGAATCGCCTGGGCGGCTCCATCCTCGCCCAGACCCACGGCAAGCTCGGCCAGCAGGCCCCCGACGTCGATGAAGCCGAAGACCTCAAGGCCTTCTTCGCCGTGATCCAGGGCCTCAACCAGGACGGCCTGCTGCTGGCCTACCACGACCGTTCCGACGGCGGCCTCATCACCACCCTGGTGGAAATGGCCTTCGCCGGTCACTGCGGCCTGGCCCTGCGCCTGGACGCCCTGGCCGCCGACCGTGACGAGCTGACTCGTGCGCTGTTCGCCGAAGAGCTGGGCGCCGTCATCCAGGTGCCCCAGGACTTCACCCACGAGGTGCTGGCCCAGTTCAGCGCGGCCGGTCTGGAAGACTGCGTGGCGGTGATCGGCAACCCGGTCAACGGCTACGAGATCAACATCCACTACCACGACGAGCACCTCTACCGGGCCGAGCGGCGCATGCTGCAGCGCGTCTGGAGCGAGACCAGCTTCCAGATCCAGCGTCTGCGCGACAACGCCGAGTGCGCCCAGCAGGAATTCGATGCCCTGCTGGAAGAGGATCATCCGGGGCTGTCGGCCAAGCTGGCCTATGACCCCAACGAAGACATCTGCGCCCCCTACATCAAGAAGGGCGTGCGGCCGCAGGTCGCCATCCTGCGCGAGCAGGGCGTCAACGGCCAGGTGGAGATGGGTGCAGCCTTCGATCGCGCCGGCTTCGCCGCCATCGACGTGCACATGAGCGACATCCTCTCCGGGCGCATCGACCTGGCGGACTTCAAGGGCGTGGTGGCCTGTGGCGGCTTCTCCTATGGCGACGTCCTCGGCGCCGGCGGTGGCTGGGCCAAGTCCATCCTGTTCAACGCCCGTGCCCGCGACGGCTTCCAGCAGTTCTTCGAGCGCACCGACACCTTTACCCTGGGCGTGTGCAACGGCTGCCAGATGGTCGCCAACCTGCGCGAGCTGGTGCCCGGCAGCGAATTCTGGCCGCGCTTCGTGCGCAACCGCTCCGAGCAGTTCGAGGCGCGGGTGGCCATGGTCCAGGTGCAGGATTCGCCCTCGCTGTTCCTCGCCGGCATGGCCGGGTCGCGGCTGCCCATCGCCATCGCCCACGGCGAAGGCTTCGCCGAGTACCCGAACCAGCAGGCGCTGGTCGCCGCTGATGTCTCCGGCACCGTGGCGCTGCGCTATGTCGATGGTCACAGCAAGGTCACCGAGACCTATCCGGCCAACCCCAACGGCTCGCCGCTGGGCATCACCGGTCTGTCCAGCCAGGACGGTCGCGTGCTGCTGATGATGCCGCACCCCGAGCGCTGCTTCCGGGCCGTGCAGAACTCCTGGATCCCTGCCGACTGGCAGGGCGAGGATGGCGGCTGGATGCGCCTGTTCCGCAATGCGCGGGTCTGGGTGGACTAGGTCCTCTGGCTTGTCCCTTTGACGAAACCCGCGCCCTGGCGCGGGTTTCGTCTTTCTGGGAAAGGCTTAAGCTGAAGGGGTCGTCCCCTGTCCCTGGAATTCTAGATGTTCAAGCTGTGTTTCTACGTCCCCGACTCGCACCTCGAAGCCGTCAAGCAGGCGATCTTCGCCGTGGGCGGCGGTCGCATCGGTCTCTATGACAACTGCTGCTGGCAGGTCCGGGGCCTCGGCCAGTTCCGCCCATTGCCGGGCAGCCAGCCGCACCTGGGCGAGCAGGGCAGTTTCGAACAGTTGGAGGAATGGCGGGTGGAGCTGGTGCTGGCCGACGAGCCGATCGCCCGCCAGGCCGTGGCAGCGCTCAAGGCGGCGCATCCCTATGAGACGCCAGCCTATGACGTGGTGCAGGTGCTGGATTTCTAGGGGTCAGGGATAACCCAGTACCGTCTTGATCCGCGGCAGCTCACGCTCGACCCAGCGGGGATCCACCGCGCCCCAGTCGCGGATCTCGTAGCCGCCGGCGTTGTTGCGGGCGCCTTCGCCCTGTACGAACTGGCAGTCGATATCCAGATCGGCCAGCGCCAGCAGGGTGTCCTGGGCCGTGCGCCGCGGCATGCCGGTGGCGGTCATCAGAGTCGGCACGCTGGTGGCGGTGCCGCTGGCCACCAGCCAGGCCACATAGAGTCGGCGATAGAAGCTGGTCTTGGTCTTGCTCACATCCATGAGAATCGTCCTGGGCAATAAAAAGCCCACCGCAAGGGTGGGCTTCAGGGGCATCAGAGGGTCGCGATGCGCTGCCGCTGGTCCACCAGCTTGGCCAGGGCCTGCTCGGCTTCGGCCAGTTTGGCGCGCTCCTTCTCCAGCACCTCGGCCGGGGCCTTGGCGACGAAGCCTTCGTTGCCCAGCTTGCCACCGACGCGCTTGACCTCGCCTTCCAGGCGGCCGATCTCCTTGTCCAGGCGCGTAAGTTCGGCGTCCTTGTCGATCAGGCCGGCCATGGGCACCAGCACTTCCATCTCGCCCACCAGGGTGGTGGCGGACATCGGTGCTTCTTCACCGGCGGCCAGCACGCGGACCGATTCCAGCTTGGCCAGCTTGTTCAGCAGCGGCTCGAAGTCGCTCAGGCGGCGCTGATCCTCGGCATTGGCGTTGGCGACGATGATGTCGATGCGCTTGGCCATGGAGATCTTCATCTCGCCACGGATCTGCCGCACGCCCAGCATCAGTGCCTTGACCCACTCGATGTCGCCTTCGGCGGCGGTGTCGATGCGTGCCTCGTTGGCCACCGGCCAGGGTTGCAGCATCAGGGTCTCGCCCTGGACACCGGCCGGCGCCTTGAGGCGCTGCCAGATCTCCTCGGTGATGAAGGGCATGAAGGGATGCGCCAGGCGCAGCACCACTTCCAGGACCCGCGCCAGGGTACGGCGGGTGCCGCGCTGACGCTCGAGGGAGGCGTTCTCGTCCCACAGCACCGGCTTGACCAGTTCCAGGTACCAAGCGCAGTACTCGTCCCAGACGAATTCGTAAAGGGCCTGGGTGGCCAGGTCGAAGCGGAAGGCGTCGAGCTGACGGGTCACCTCGGCCTCGGTGCGCTGCAGCTGGGAGATGATCCAGCGATCCACCGAGGACAGCTCGACGGGTTCGTCGGTGACGCCGGTGTCCTGGCCCTCGACGTTCTCCATGACGAAGTTCGCCGCGTTCCACAGCTTGTTGCAGAAGTTGCGATAGCCCTCGACGCGACCCATGTCGAACTTGATGTCGCGACCGGTGGTGGCCAGGGAGCAGAAGGTGAATCTCAGGGCGTCGGTGCCGTAGCTGGCGATGCCGTCCGGGAATTCGGCGCGGGTCTGCTTGGCGATCTTCTCGGCCAGCTTGGGTTGCATCAGGCCACTGGTGCGCTTCTGCAGCAGGGTGTCCAGGTCGATGCCGTCGACGATGTCCAGCGGATCGAGCACGTTGCCCTTGGACTTGGACATCTTTTGGCCCTGGCCGTCGCGCACCAGGCCGTGGACGTAGACGGTCTTGAACGGGATCTGCCCGGTCAAGTGGGTGGACAGCATGATCATCCGGGCGACCCAGAAGAAGATGATGTCGAAGCCGGTGACCAGCACGTCGGTGGGGTGGAAGGTCTTCAGTGCTTCGGTCTGCTCGGGCCAGCCCAGGGTGGAGAAGGTCCACAGGCCGGAGCTGAACCAGGTGTCCAGCACGTCGTCGTCCTGGCGCAGGGCGATGTCACCCAGGTCGTGCTTGGCGCGCACCTCCGCCTCGTCGCGACCGACGTAGACGTTGCCGGCCTGGTCGTACCAGGCGGGAATGCGGTGGCCCCACCAGAGCTGGCGGCTGATGCACCAGTCCTGGATATCGCGCATCCAGCTGAAGTACATGTTCTCGTACTGCTTGGGCACGAATTGCACCTCGCCGCTCTCGACCACGGCGATGGCCTTCTCGGCCAGGGGCTTGGTGGAGACGTACCACTGGTCGGTCAGCCAGGGCTCGATCACGGTGCCGGAGCGATCGCCCTTGGGCACCTTGAGGGCGTGGTCGTCGATCTTTTCCAGGCGGCCGGCGGCCTCCAGGTCGGCGACGATGCGCTTGCGCGCCTCGAAGCGGTCCAGGCCGGCGTAGGCAGCGGGTAGGGTAGCGTCGAACATGCCGTTGACGCTGCCGTCCAGGTTGAACACCTGGGCGCCGGGCAGGACGGCCGCGTCGGCGTCGAAGATGTTGATCAGCGGCAGGTTGTGCCGCTTGCCGACTTCATAGTCGTTGAAGTCGTGAGCCGGGGTGATCTTGACGCAACCGGTGCCGAATTCGGGATCGCAGTAGTCGTCGCCGACGATGGGGATGCGACGGCCCACCAAGGGCAGCTCGACATATTGGCCGATCAGGTCCTTGTAGCGCGGGTCTTCCGGGTGCACGGCCACGGCGGCGTCGCCCAGCAGGGTCTCGGGGCGGGTGGTGGCGACCACCAGGTGGTCCACGCCCTCGGCGGTGCGGGCGCCATCGGCCAGGGGGTAGCGCAGGTGCCAGAGGTGGCCCTTCTCGTCATGGCTTTCCACTTCCAGGTCGGAAATGGCGGTGTGCAGTTTGGTGTCCCAGTTGACCAGGCGCTTGCCGCGATAGATCAGGCCATCCTCGTGCAGGCGCACGAAGGCTTCCTTGACCGCCTCGGAGAGGCCCTCGTCCATGGTGAAGCGCTCACGCGACCAGTCCACCGAGGAGCCCAGGCGGCGGATCTGCCGGCTGATATTGCCCCCGGATTCGTTCTTCCATTCCCAGACCTTCTCCAGGAATTTCTCCCGGCCCAGGTCATGGCGCGACAGGCCCTCGGCGCCGATGCGGCGTTCCACCAGCATCTGGGTGGCGATGCCGGCGTGGTCCGTGCCCGGCTGCCAGAGGGTGTTGCGACCCTGCATGCGACGGAAGCGGATCAGGGCGTCCATGATGGCGTTGTTGAAGCCATGACCCATGTGCAGGCTGCCGGTCACGTTCGGCGGCGGGATCATGATGGTGTACGGCTCGCCCGACCCCTGGGGCGCGAAATGGCCCTGTCGTTCCCAGGTCTGGTACCAGGAGGTTTCGATGGCGTGCGGCTGGTAGGTCTTGTCCATGGAGGGGGCTTTTGTCGCTGGAAGAGGAAAGCCTCCGAGTATAGCGACTCCGGCCCGCCGACGGCAGGGCGCCTTGGCGCCCCGCGCTCAGGGACGCTGCAGCAATTCTTCCAGGCGCTGCTGCAGGCGGCGCTGCAATTCGGCCTCCAGGCGCGGCAACTGCTCGTCGAGCAGTTCCTGGAGCATGGCCGGCGCCTCCTGGCGCAGGCGTACCTGGGCCAGGTCTTCGTGCGGCGCGCTGGGCGTAACGTCTTCGATGACGTCCGGCACGATCTGGTCGAGCAGCGGCGGGATGGCCTTGAGGCGCTCGGCGCTGGGTGCGATGACGTCGGAGAGGATGGGGATTCCATCGACGCTGCTCGGATGGACCGCGTTGCGGCTCTTGTCGAGTACCTGGCGGATGGCTTCGAGGTCTTGCAGGACGTGCGCGGGAGGCTTGGTGCTGGTCATGAAATCAGACACGTGACAGCTGATGGTCCTGTAGAGCATAGCCAAGCTTGCGGTAGAAGCGAAAACCTTCGCGCATCGCCTGCCGAACGTCGGGGGCTTCGACGACCACCTCGGCGATCCGGGCGAAACCCGCATGGCAGGGCGGCGGGGCCAGGCTGAGGTTGATCAGCAGCTCGCCTTGCTGCTCGGCCGGCGTGGTCAGGCCCAGCACCACGGGGCTGTCGCTGGCGTTCTCCGCCAGATCGTGGGGAACGAAGCTGTCGGCGCGAAACGCCCACAGCTGTTCGTCCAGGCGCTGGCGCTGCTCGGCGTCGGCGCAGTGCACATAGACCGGCATGCCCTGCTTCCAGGCCTTGTCCACCAGCCGACAGGCAAAGGCCAGCCGCGCCGCGGGATCGGTGGAAGGCAGCACATAGAAGTCGACACGGGTCATGGCGGATCACGAAAAAGGGGAGGGAAGCGGCAAGGCCGCGACGCCAGGGCGTCGCGGCCTCGGAGAGGCTTAGGCCTCGTTACTACGGTCGAGCAGGTACTGCACCAGCAGCGGGACCGGACGACCGGTGGCGGCCTTGTCCTTGCCGCCGCTGATCCAGGCGGTACCGGCCACGTCCAGGTGCACCCAGGAATAGGCCTTGGCATAGCGCGCCAGGAAGCAGCCCGCGGTGATGGTGCCGGCCTTGGGGCCACCGATGTTGGCCATGTCGGCGAAGGGGCTGTCCAGCTGCTCCTGGTACTCGTCGTGCAGCGGCAGTTGCCAGACACGGTCGTCGGCGCGATCGCCGGCCTGCTTGACCTGGTCGATCAGGGCGTCGTTGTTGCCCATCAGGCCCGAGACCAGCGAACCCAGGGCGGTGATGCAGGCGCCGGTAAGGGTGGCGATGTCGATCACCGCCTTGGGCTGGAAGCGCTCGGCGTAGGTGAGGGTGTCGCACAGCACCAGGCGGCCTTCGGCGTCGGTGTTGAGGATCTCGATGGTCTGGCCGCTCATGCTGGTGACGATGTCACCCGGCCGGGTGGCGGTGCCGCTGGGCATGTTCTCGGCCAGAGCCAGCAGGCCCACCACGTTGATCGCCGGCTTGAGCTCCACGAGGGCACGGAAGGTGCCCAGGACGCTGGCGGCGCCGCACATGTCGTACTTCATCTCGTCCATGCCGGCGCTGGGCTTGATGCTGATGCCGCCGGTGTCGAAGGTGATGCCCTTGCCGACCAGGGTGTAGGGCTGGGCATTCTTGGCGCCGCCCCTGTACTGCAGCACCACCAGGCGCGGCGGCTGGGCGCTGCCCTGGGCCACGGCGAGGAAGGAGCCCATGCCCAGTTCGCGCATCTTCTTCTCGTCGAGCACCTCGACGGAGAGCCCGGCATCCTTGAACTGCTTGCCCAGGGCCTTGGCCTGGTCGGCCACATAGACCGGGTTGCAGACGTTCGGCGGCAGGTTGCCGAAGTCCTTGGCGTAGGCGGTGCCGTGGGTGATCGCCAGGGCATGGGCCAGGGCGCGTTCGGCTTCCGGCTGGGAGGCCTTGGTGGTGACCAGGGTCAGCTTCTTCAGCGGCCGCGGCTCGGCCTTCTTGCTCTTGAAGCGATCGAAGACGTAGTCGCCATCGGCCAGAGTCTCGGCCAGCAGGCGCAGACGGGCATAGCCGTCGCGATTCTTGACCGGAACATCGCCGAGGGCGATGGCGGCGTCGCTGCCGCCCAGGCTCTTGAGCACGCTCAGGGCGCCGCTGGCCAGTTTGCGGTACTGGCGGTCGGATAGCCCTTCGCTGGCGCCGCTACCCACCAGCAGCACGCGCTCGGCCTTGAGGCCGGGCAGGTTGGTCAGCAGCAGGGTCTGGCCGGCCTTGCCGGCGATGTCGCCGCGCTTGACCGCCGCGCTCAGGGCGCCGGAGGTGGCGGCATCCACGGCGCTGGCCGCTGCGTCGAGCGCGCCGCCTTCACCGACGGCCACGACCAGCGTGGCGGTTTTCAGGATTTCCGGACGAGCGTTTTTGACGACGAATTCCATTAGGAGAAGCTCCCCAAGACAAACACATGAGTTCGCAGGATATAATGCGGGGCTTTCGCCAGGGCCTTTCCCGGCGATCGGCCTTCAACGGGTGGGCCTTGCAACGCAAGCCATGCAGCCGAGCTAGTGTGAGCGTTCGCGCCAGAGCCTGACAACCCTGGAGAATCCTGTTTGATCGTCTTCCGCTATCTGTCTCGAGAAGTTCTCACCACCCTCGGCGCGGTCAGTGCCGTGCTGCTGGTGATCATCATGAGCGGCCGCTTCATCAAGTACCTGGCCCAGGCGGCCCAGGGCCTGCTGGATCCGGGTGTGCTCCTGCTTATCATGGCCTACCGCATCCCGGGCTTCCTGCAGCTGATCCTGCCGCTGGGGCTCTTTCTCGGCTTCCTGCTGGCCTATGGTCGGCTGTACCTGGACAGCGAGATGACCGTGCTCACCGCCACCGGCCTGAGTCCGCGCCGCCTGCTGGCCTACAGCATGGCGCCCGCCGCGCTGGTGGCCCTGGTGGTCGCCTGGCTGAGCCTGTCGCTGGCGCCCCTGGGCGTGCAGAAGGTCACCACCATCCTCAACCAGCAGGACGCCATGACCGAGTTCGACACCCTCGAACCCGGCCGCTTCCAGTCGCTGCGGGACAACTCGCGGGTCACCTACACCGAGCGCCTGTCGGCGGATCGAAGCCAGCTGGGCGGGGTCTTCATTTCCGAGCGCAACACCTCCACCGCCGGCGGCAAGGACCGTGGCGTGGGCGTGCTGGTGGCCGACACCGGCCGGCAGGAAATCCATCCGGACGGCAGTCGCTACCTGATCCTGCAGAACGGCTTCCGCTACGACGGCGTCCCCGGTCAGGCCGACTACCGCGCGGTGCAGTACGACACCTATGGCGTGCTCCTGCCCAAGCCCGCGGTCAGCGAGGACATCAGCGAGCGTGACGCCGTCACCACCGGCGAACTCATGCGCAGCAACGAGCTGCAGTATCGCGGCGAACTGCAATGGCGGCTGTCGCTGCCGATCCTGGTGTTCATCGTGACCCTCATCGCCGTACCCCTGGCCAAGGTCAATCCGCGCCAGGGCCGCTTCCTCAAGCTGCTGCCGGCGATCCTGCTGTACATGGCCTACCTGTCGCTGCTGATCGCCGCCCGTGGCGCCCTGGACAAGGGTCGCCTGCCGCCGGCCATCGGCCTGTGGGGCGTGCACCTGCTGTTCCTGGTGCTCGGCCTGCTGCTGGCCTTCTGGGAACCGCTCAAGGCGCGTCTGCGCGGTCACAAGCCGGAGGTAGCGGCATGAACAAGCTCGACTGGTACATAGGGCGCACCGTCTTCGTCAGCATCCTCGCGGTGCTGGGCGTGATCGTCGGTCTGGCCCTGCTGTTCGCCTTCATCGACCAGCTCGGCGACTTCGACGACAACTACGGCGTCGCCGAGGCGCTCAAGTTCGTCCTCCTGACCTCGCCGCGGCGGGCCTACGAGATGCTGCCCATGGCCGCGCTCATCGGCTGCCTGATCGGCCTGGGCACCCTGGCCAGCAGCAGCGAGCTGATCGTGATGCGCGCCGCCGGCGTCTCCCTGGGGCGTATCGTCTGGGCGGTGATGAAGCCAATGTTCGTGCTGCTCATCGCCGGCATCCTGGTCGGCGAATACGTGGCGCCCTGGTCGGAAAACCTGGCGCAGAGCGGTCGCGCCCTGGCCCAGAGCGCCGGCAAGGCGCAGAGCTCGCGCCATGGCCTCTGGCATCGTCAGGGTCACGAGTACACCCACGTCAACGCGGTGCAGCCCAACGGCCTGCTGCTGGGCGTGACGCGCTACGAATTCGACGACAATCGCCACCTGCTGCAATCCAGCTTCGCCCAGCGCGGCATCTATCGCGGCGATCACTGGGAGCTGGAAAACGTCAGCATCACCGACTTCGGCAATCGCCAGACCAGCATCCGCCAGGAACCCAAGGTGATCTGGAACGTCGAGCTGACGCCGCAGGTGCTCGACACCGTGATCATGGAGCCGGATGCGCTGTCGATCTCCGGGCTGTGGTGGTACATCCACTATCTGGCCGATCAGGGGCTGAGCAACAAGAGCTACTGGCTGGCGTTCTGGTCGAAGATCTTCCAGCCGCTGGTGACCGCCGCCCTGGTGCTGATGGCGATCTCCTTCATCTTCGGTCCGCTGCGTTCGGTGACCCTGGGCCAGCGGATCTTCACCGGGGTGATCATCGGCTTCGCCCTGCGGATCTTCCAGGATCTGCTCGGGCCATCCAGCCTGGTGTTCGGCTTCTCGCCGCTGCTGGCCGTGCTGGCACCGGCGCTGCTCTGCGCCGTGGCCGGGGTGCTGTTGCTGCGACGGGCCGGCTAGCGCCTCCCGTCGGCGCCGCTCGCTAGGCGGCGCCTTTGCTCGCTACCGGCTGCGGCTGCAACCAGCCGGCGTGCGCTTCGCAGAAATTCAGGATCCGCTGCACACGGCGGATCTGATCCCGATGGCGGCATTCGCCCACCACGGTACGTACCAGCAGATCGACGTTCTGCATGTGGATCAGGCGCAGATCCGCGCTCATGTCGGGGCAGGCTTCCATCTCGTCGATGCGCGTCTCGCAACGCGAGAGCAGCCGCTCGATGAAGGCCGGGGAGAAGCGGGCGGGGGTCTGGGCCGTTTCCAGGTCCTTGACCGCCACCTGGGAGAGGGGGGAGAGCGTTTCCATGCGCAAGATCTCGCGTCCGTATCGATGTCTTACTATTGCATGCTTTGCCCCTGCGTTTCAGCTGCCGGTTGTCAGCTGGCTATTCGGTCGTTTCCAGGGCTCAGCGCGGATGTCCGGGCGCTTCGGTCGCCACGTCGAGCAGTGCTGATCGCGCGTTAAGATAAGACTGCTTCTGCTGCAAGTCGGCCGGATGATCGATGGTGAGTCCGCCCAGATAGCGTTGCCAGGCGGCCAGGTAAACCTTTTGCGCATTGCGCAGCAGGCGATCCTGGCCAGCGGGTAACTGGCCCGTGGCCTGCTTTTCTTCGGCGGTGGCCTGGGTCTGGCAACCGCTCAGCCGCTGGCGAAAGTCCGCCAGCCGCCCCTGCTCGCCCGCCAGGCGGGCGTTGTTGCCGTGCAGCACCAGCAATTCGCAGCCATAGAGTGCACTGTGCAACCGTGCCTGCAAGGTCCAGCTGGGCGAGCGATCCAGGTCGATACCCGCACCGGCTGGCTGGGCCGGTTGCTGCACGGCGCAGCCACCCAGAATCAGCAGCAGGGCGAGTAGCAGGGGAGGGTACAGGCGCATCTTCCGGTCTCGGCAAGTCTTTGGGCAGACGCCAGCCTACTGGTAACGCTGCCATTCCCGATACTTGTCCATCAGGTGGTCGCCGACCGCCTGCCGGTGCTTGCAGTCCTCGCCGCTCAGTGGACTGGGTTCGCAGACGGAGCCGGCTGGGCTGTAGTGATTGCAGCCGGTCAGAAGTAGAGCGAGGGCTAAAAGCAGCAGTCTCATGGATTCTCCTTCCCTGTGGCGACGCCTGGCGTAACGCCCATGGGGGCGACGAAAATCTCAGTGGTGCTTTTTCAAGGGCACAAAAAAACCGCCTCAGGGGCGGTTTCTTCGGCTTCCAGCCAACACGGGGGAGGCCTGGAAGGTACAGCTTGGTGCCCCGGGGGAGACTCGAACTCCCACTCCTTTCGGAAACGGATTTTGAATCCGCCGCGTCTACCGGTTCCGCCACCGGGGCAATGGCGGCGGAGTATAGGGACGCAGGCAGGCCCGGTCAATCCAAAGTGCGTTGGTGAAAAAGGCCGCTTCCGGTAAGCTGTGCGGCCTTTCGAGATCTACCTGCCATGCACGTCGCCGACTTCCATTTCGACCTCCCCGAATCCCTCATCGCCCGTCATCCGCTGGCCGAGCGCCGCGGCAGTCGATTGCTGGTGCTCGACGGCCCCAGTGGTGAACTGAGCCATCGCCACTTCGCCGATCTGCTGGGTTATCTGCGGCCCGGCGACCTGATGGTGTTCAACGACACCCGGGTGATACCCGCGCGGCTGTTCGGCCAGAAGGCCAGTGGCGGCAAGCTGGAGATCCTGGTGGAGCGGGTGCTGGACGAGGAGCGGGTGCTGGCCCATGTGCGGTCCAGCAAGTCGCCCAAGCCGGGCAGCCGTATCCTCATCGACGGCGGTGCCGAAGCCGCGATGGTGGCGCGCCACGACGCCCTGTTCGAGCTGAAATTCGCCGAGCCGGTGCTGCCGCTGCTGGAGCGGGTCGGCCACATGCCGCTGCCGCCCTATATCGACCGGCCCGACGAAGCCGAGGATCGCGAGCGCTACCAGACCGTCTATGCGCGCAATGCCGGTGCGGTGGCCGCGCCCACCGCCGGGTTGCACTTCGACGAGCCGCTGCTGGAGGCCATCCGCGCCAAGGGCGTGGCGACCGCCTTCGTCACCCTGCACGTCGGTGCCGGTACCTTCCAACCGGTACGGGTGGAAAAGATCGAAGACCATCACATGCACCGCGAGTGGCTGCAGGTCGACCAGGCCGTGGTGGACGCCGTGGCCGCCTGCCGCGCCCGGGGTGGTCGGGTGATCGCCGTCGGCACCACCAGCGTGCGTTCGCTGGAAAGCGCCGCCCGTGACGGCGAGCTCAAGGCCTTCGCCGGCGAGACGGACATCTTTCTCTATCCGGGTCGGCCCTTCCACGTGGTCGATGCCCTGGTGACCAACTTCCACCTGCCCGAGTCGACCCTGCTGATGCTGGTGTCGGCCTTCGCCGGTTACCGCGAGACCATGGCCGCCTATGCGACGGCCGTGGCCGAGGGCTATCGCTTCTTCAGTTATGGCGACGCCATGTTCATCACCCGCAATCCCGGGGCCCAGGGCCCGGAGAGCTGATATGAGTTTCATGAATTTCGAATTGCTGGCCACCGAGGGCAAGGCCCGTCGTGGTCGCCTGACCTTTCCCCGCGGCGTGGTCGAGACCCCGGCCTTCATGCCGGTCGGTACCTACGGCACGGTCAAGGGCATGCTGCCCGACAGCGTCGCCGACATCGGCGCCCAGATCATCCTCGGCAACACCTTCCACCTCTGGCTGCGCCCGGGGACCGAGGTGATCCAGCGCCACGGCGACCTGCACGACTTCATGCAGTGGCAGGGGCCGATCCTCACCGATTCCGGCGGCTTCCAGGTGTTCAGCCTGGGTGCGCTGCGCAAGATCAAGGAAGAGGGCGTCTACTTCGCCTCGCCGGTGGACGGCGCCAAGGTCTTCATGGGTCCCGAGGAATCCATGGCGGTGCAGCGTGCCCTGGGCTCGGACATCGTGATGATCTTCGACGAGTGCACGCCTTATCCGGCGGACTTCGACACCGCGCGCCGCTCCATGGAGCTGTCGCTGCGCTGGGCCAAGCGCTCCCGCGAAGCCCATGCCGACAATCCCTCCGCGCTGTTCGGCATCGTCCAGGGCGGCATGCACGAAGAGCTGCGCCTGAGATCCCTGGAAGGGCTGGAAGGCATCGGCTTCGACGGCTACGCCATCGGCGGCCTGTCGGTGGGCGAGCCCAAGGAAGAGATGATCCGGGTGCTGGACTTCCTGCCGCCACACCTGCCAGCGGACAAGCCGCGCTACCTGATGGGCGTGGGCAAGCCGGAAGACCTGGTGGAAGGCGTGCGCCGCGGCGTCGACATGTTCGACTGCGTGATGCCCACCCGCAATGCCCGCAACGGCCACCTGTTCATCGACACCGGCGTGCTCAAGCTGCGCAACGCCGTGCACCGTCACGACGAGACGCCGCTGGATCCGACCTGCGACTGTTACACCTGCAAACATTTCTCCCGGGCCTATCTGCACCATCTGGATAAATGCGGGGAAATGCTGGGGAGTATGCTGAATACGATCCACAACCTGCGGTATTACCAGCGCGTGATGGCCGGTTTGCGCCAGGCTATCCAAGAGGGTAAATTGGCCGACTTTGTGGACGCCTTCTATGCTCGGCGCGGCCTGCCTACGCCGCCGCTCGACCGCTGAAAGCCCCTGTCCGATCGTCCAGGCGAAACGGCGCTCGCGCGTCCTTCGCCGGGTGCGTGAGCGGGGTCCCGAGGCGGTCGGAACGGCTGCGAGCGACCCCCGGCATCTCTTCTTTTTCCGTCATCCAACTCTGCAAGGAGTAGTGCAATGAGTTTTCTGATTTCCACGGCCCAGGCCCAGGAAGCTGCCGCGCCGGCCGCCAACGCTGCACCGGGGGGTGAATACATTCAGTTCATCTTCCTGATCGGCTTCGTGGTGATCTTCTATTTCCTGATCTGGCGTCCCCAGGCCAAGCGCACCAAGGATCACAAGAACCTGATCGGCGGCTTGCAGAAGGGTGACGAAGTGGTGACCACCGGTGGTATCGCCGGCCGCATCAACAAGGTCACCGACGAGTTCGTGGTGCTGGAAGTGTCCGACAACGTCGAACTGAAGTTCCAGAAGGGCGCCATCGCCGCGACCCTGCCGAAAGGCACCCTGAAGGCCCTCTGAGCCTTCCTCAATCTAGCTAACACCGGGGCGCGCAAGGCGCCCCGCCTTTATCTCGGGCGGTGTCATGCTCAACAAATATCCCCTCTGGAAGTACCTGCTGATCCTGGCCGTACTGGTCGTGGGCGCCATCTATTCGGTTCCTAATCTGTACCCCGACGATCCGGCCCTGCAGATCAGCGCTTCCAGCACCGAACGCGCGGTGACCCCCGCCGAGGTCCAGCGTGTAGACGCGGCCCTGGCGCAGGCGAAGCTCGCCGTGAAGTCCAGTGATCTCAACGCCAATGGCAGCCGGGTGCTGATCCGCCTGACGCGCGCCGACGATCAGCTGCCGGCCCAGGAAGTAGTCCGTCGTACCCTCGGCGACGACTTCGTGGTCGCCCTGAACCTGGCCCCTACCACGCCGCAGTGGCTGCGCAAGCTGGGCGCCAGCCCTATGAAGCTCGGCCTGGACCTGTCCGGCGGTGTGCACTTCCTGCTGGCGGTCGACATGGACAAGGCCGTGGATGCGCGCCTGAAGGTCTATGACAATGAGGTCAAAACCCTGCTGCGTCGCGAGAAGGTGCGCTATCGCAGCATGCCCGACCAGAACGGTGCCCTGCAGCTCGGCTTCACCGACGCCGCCGACCTGCAACAGGCGCAGAGCCTGATCCGCAAGAACTACAGCGATTTCGAGCTGACCACCGATACCCGTGGCGACCTGCAGGTGCTGCGTCTGCAGCTGACCGAGGCCAAGCTGCGCGAGATCCGCAACTATGCCGTCACCCAGAACCTGACCACGGTGCGCAACCGGGTCAACGAACTGGGCGTGGCCGAGCCGCTGGTGCAGCGCCAGGGCGCCGACCGCATCGTGGTCGAGCTGCCGGGTGTGCAGGACACCGCCGAAGCCAAGCGCATCCTCGGCAAGACCGCCAACCTGGAATTCCGCCTGGCCGCCACTGCGGACACCCCGCGCGCTTCCACCGAGAGCTTCGAATTCCGCGAGCCCGGTCGTCCGGCGGTCCCGCTGGAGCGTAACGTCATCATCACCGGTGACCAGGTCACCGACGCCTCGGCCAGCTTCGACGAGAACGGCCGGCCCCAGGTCAACATCCGCCTGGATGGCCATGGCGGCGACCTGATCAACCGCGCTACCCGCAGCAACGTCGGCCGCAGCATGGCCGTGGTGTTCATCGAGCAGCGTCCGGTCACTCGCTACACCACCCAGACCGTGGATGGCGTGCAGAAGGAAGTGGCGGTGCCCGGCTTCGAGGAAGAGCGGCGCATAATCAGCCTGGCGACCATTCAGTCGGCCCTGGGCAACAGCTTCCGCATCACCGGCCTGAACGGCTCGGGCGAGGCCTCGGAACTGGCGCTGCTGCTGCGCGCCGGTGGCCTGGCCGCACCCATGTACTTCGCCGAAGAACGCACCCTCGGCCCGAGCCTGGGCGCCGACAACATCGAGAAGGGTATCGATGCCTCGCTGTGGGGCATGGTCTTCGTCTCGCTGTTCCTGATCGCCATCTACCGCTTCTTTGGGCTGCTGGCGACCATCGCCCTGGGCTTCAACATGGTCTTGCTGATGGCCTTGATGTCCATCCTGCATGCCACCCTGACCTTGCCGGGTATCGCCGGTATCGTCCTGACCATGGGTCAGGCGGTGGACGCCAACGTGCTGATCTTCTCGCGGATCCGCGAAGAGATCGCCAACGGCATGCCGATCCAGCGCGCCATCCATGAGGGCTTCAGCCGCGCCTTCACGGCGATCCTGGACTCCAACCTGACGACCCTGCTGGTGGGCGCCATCCTGTTCGCCATGGGCACCGGGCCGGTCAAGGGCTTCGCCGTGACCATGTCGCTGGGTATCTTCACCTCCCTGTTCACCGCCATCTTCGTGACCCGTGCCATGGTCAACCTGATTTATGGCGGCCGGAACGTCAAGAAGCTGTGGATTTGAGGACGCGGCGATGAAAAAGACCATCAACTTCATGGGCGTACGCAATATCGCGTTCGCCATCACCGCGCTCCTGACCGTTCTGGCGTTGTTCAGCTGGTTCTACAAGGGGCTGAACTTCGGCCTGGATTTCACTGGCGGTACCCTGATCGAGCTGCGCTACGAGCAGCCCGCCGACCTCGGCAAGATCCGTCAGCAACTGCAGGGCGCCGGCTTCGAGGATGCGGTGGTGCAGAGCTTCGGCGCCACCACCGATGTCCTGGTACGGATGCCGGGCGACAACCCGCAGCTGGGCCAGCAGGTGACCGGCGCGCTGCAGAAGGCGAGCACCGAGCGTTTCTCCCTGACCCGTACCGAATTCGTCGGTCCGCAGGTGGGCGAGGAACTGCGTGACCAGGGCGGCCTGGGCATGCTGCTGGCCCTGGGTAGCGTGCTGGTCTACGTGGCCTTCCGCTTCCAGTGGAAGTTCGCCGTCGGCGCCATCATTTCCCTGGTGCACGACGTGGTGGTGACCCTGGGTCTGCTGTCGTTCTTCCAGATCACCTTCGACCTGACGGTGCTGGCGGCGGTCCTGGCCATCATCGGCTACTCGCTCAACGACACCATCGTGGTGTTCGACCGGGTGCGGGAAAACTTCCGGGTGCTGCGCAAGGCCAGTCTGATCGAGAACATCAACGTCTCGACCACCCAGACCCTGCTGCGCACCCTGGCGACCTCGATCTCGACCCTGCTGGCCGTGGCGGCGCTGCTGTTCTTTGGCGGCGACAACCTGTTCGGCTTTTCCCTGGCGCTGTTCATCGGCGTGCTGGCCGGTACCTACTCGTCGATCTATATCGCCAACGTGGTGCTGATCTGGCTGGATCTGAAGAGCGAGGATCTGATCCCGCCGCAGGCCAAGGAACTCGACGACCGCCCCTGATGTCCCAGGCATGGCGAAGGGCCAGGTGCCCGCTATGACAGAGTAGTCAGGAGGTTGTAGTGAACAAGTCGATGCTCGTAGGTACGGTTCTGGGAGCCATCGTCGCCACCGCAGGTGGCGCCGTGGCGTACAGTTTCGTCGACCGCGGGCCTCAGTACGCCGAGGTCGTCGCCGTCCAGCCGGTCAAGGAAACGGTCAAGACCCCGCGCGAGGTCTGCAAGGAGGTCGCGGTGACTCACCGTCGGCCGGTTCAGGACCAACACCAGATCGCCGGGACCGCCGTAGGCGCGGTCGTTGGTGGTCTGCTGGGCAACCAGGTCGGCAATGGCAGCGGCAAGACCCTGGCAACCATCGCCGGTGCCGTCGGCGGTGGTTACGCCGGCAACAAGGGTCAGGAATACATGCAGAACCGCGACACCTACACCACCAGCCAGACCCGCTGCAGCACGGTCAACGACAGCAGCGACAAGGTGGTCGGCTATGACGTCAAGTACCTGCTGGATGGCAAGATCGGCCAGGTCCGCATGGACCACGAGCCGGGCAAGCAACTGGAAGTGAAGAACGGCCAGGTGCTGGCCAGCCAGTGATCCGCGTCAGCGGCTGAAGCCCCAGGGCTTCAGCCAAAAAAACCCGCTACCAGGTGACTGGTAGCGGGTTTTTTGTTGGCTCTTGCGTGGTACTCCGAGCGCTCCGTCGCTCCGGCCGGGCGTACGAAGCGCCCCGGCCGGCGCCGTCACTCAGACGGCGGGACGGGGGGTTTCCGCTTTGGGCCGAAGCCACCGCCGGGCGGAGATCCACGCCGGCGCCTCGAACAGACCGTTGATGCCGCGGGCTTCCAGCAGCTTGGCGATGGCCACCGGCACCAGGATGCCGAAGGCGCAACCGGCGACGATGTGCAGCAGGCCGTCGTTGATGTGCAGACCCTTGCTGAGGATGATGCGGGCGCCACTGCCGCTCAGCACGTGCATCACATAGATCGGCATGGACAGCGCCCCCAGGGTGAGTACCCACTGCAGCGGCCGCTGCGCCAGCACCATGCAGGTGGCGCTGACGAAGACGATGCCGTTCAGCGCCAGGACCAGGGTGGCCAGGCCACGATCGGTGTAGACCAGGCCCAGCAGGCCGTGGAACCAGTATTCGAGCACCACGAACAGCAGACCCGAGCCCAGCATCACGCGACCGGCCTGCTCCTCGATGGCCTGCTTGAAGTTGTTGAACCAGACACCGAAGGCGAAGAACACGAAGTTCTGCGCGGTAAAGGTGAAGAAGAAGTCTTCCGGGCCGGCGTTCTGGAACAGATAGACCAGGGCGCCAAAGGCGAACACGGCAAAGAAGGCCAGCGGCTTGGCCCAGCGATAGGCGAGCATGGCCAGGCAGAACACCAGGAACAGTGCATAGAGGAACCAGAACTGCTGGCGTGGCTCCCAGACCGTCAGGACTTCGCTGAAGCTGACACCGCCATTGGTGTAGCGCGACATCAGCGCCTCCACCGAACCCTGCAGCAGCGACCAGACCAGGAAGGGATAGACGATGGTGTCGATCTTGTTGACCAGCAGGCCGCCGGTGCCGCGCTTGACGAAGGAGTTGTAGAAGAACAGGCCGGAGAGGAAGAAGAACAGCGGCATGTGGAAGCTGTAGATGACGCTGTCCACCAGGCCGTGGAATTCGGCGTCCTGCAGGATGCCGGCGTTGAGCAGGCCGCGGACGACATGGCCATAGACGACCAGCACGATGCCTATGGCTTTGGCATAGTCGACCCAGAGATTGCGAGTGTTCATTGAATGATCCTTTTCAAAAGAGAACCTGTGCAGCTGAGGCCAAAGCACTGGGGCAAACGAAAGCAGGGACGCTGCGGCGCCAGGGCGCGCGTTGCGACAGGTTCGGTCATGGTAGGACTCCCGAAGGAACGACGTCCGTAAGTAGCCGGTTACAGGAAGGGGCTCCTTGCCCGCGTTCTGACCGTGGCTATCTGCCATTGTTCATGGCTTGTTTCCGGCCATACGTGAACGGGACAACACTTTGGCCGCCCGAGGGGCAATTGTCCGACGAGCTGTAACCGGATATTTAGAGAGAATCTTTGACGAACTGCAGCTGCTTCTCCTTGAGCAGGGGCTCGTAGCGCGGCGAGGTATAGATCAGCAGGACCTGCTTCTTGCGCGCCGCCTGGGCGCTGAACTTGTAGAAGACGGTGTCGTGATCGAAGGCCAGATAGGCCTGGGCGTCGTCGTCCTGGGTCAGACGCTCGAAGGCGGCGGCCGACGACTGGGAGGAGGGTTTGCCGTACTTCTGGGTTAGGCCTTCGGCGATCAGGAAGGATTGCGCCAGGGGCGTGACGATGGACAGGCGTAGGAAGCGGCCATCGATGAAGAAGGCGCCGGCCTCGACCTTTTCACCGGCGAAGGTCAGGTCAGCGCATTCGAAATACTCGACGCCGACCACATCGATCTTGCGCGGCTGGAAGGTGCAGAGCTTTTTCGCCAGAAAGGCTTTCTGGTCGGTGCCGAAGGCGATCCCGGCGTAGCCGTCCACGGCGTGGGCCGGCGCGGGGACGAGCACCAGCAGCGCCAACAGGGGCGCAAGGAGAGGCGACAGGTAGGACCTGACGGTCATGGTGATCCGGATTCCCTTCACGAAGGCCCGCAGGCCCACTCAACCCGACGGATGCTAAGAGCTCCGCCGGGGCTTTGCCACCGCTGTCGACGGCTTTTGTCGAGAGGTTCAGGGTTGGCGTCAGGCGATGCCGGGCGGAATCTGGTCCTTGCCGTAATCCTTGAGCTTTTCCAGATTTTCCGGCTTCTGGTGCTCGGGGACGTCGTCGCCGTCGGTAGGGGTGTCCAGGGGTTCCTGATCGCGGGTGTCTTCGCTCATGGCAGCGCTCTCGGCAGGGGATGTCCGACTTTGAGGGGAGCGCCGACCCGGCGGTTCCGCACCGTCAGGCGCTGGTGTCGCTGAGCCAGCCTTCGCGGCGGGCCAGGCGCCAGGCGAGCAGTGCAGAGATCAGGCCGCGCAGGGCCATGAAGGCAAGAAAGGCCAGCCACAGGCCGTGATTGCCGAGGCCGCGCAGCAAGCCGCCGAGCGGCAGCGCCAGCAGCAGGGCCAGCAGCATCGAGTTGCGCATCTCCCGGGCGCGGGTGGCGCCGATGAAGAGGCCATCCAGCAGGTAGCTGACCATGGCGATCAGCGGCAGCACGGCCAGATAGGGCAGGTAGGCGTGAGCCTCCTGGCGTACCGCGGCAATGTCGCTCTGCAGGGCGACGAAGAGATCGCCGCCCAGGGCGAAGGCCACGGCGAAGCCGAGGCTGGCCAGCAGCGACCAGCCGCCGGCGATCACCAGCACCCGGCGCAGGGTGGCGCCCTCGCGGGCGCCCAGGGCATGGCCGGCCAGGGCCTCCACCGCATGGGCGAGGCCGTCGAGGGCGAAGGCAGTGACCAGCAGGCCGTTGAGCAGCAGGGCGTTGACCGCCACCGTGGTCTCGCCCAGCTGGGCGCCCTGGGCGGCGAACAGCAGGAACACCGCCTGCAGCGCCAGGGAGCGGATGAAGATGT
This sequence comes from Pseudomonas sp. AS2.8, assembly GCF_014190935.1. Classification (NCBI taxonomy): domain Bacteria; kingdom Pseudomonadati; phylum Pseudomonadota; class Gammaproteobacteria; order Pseudomonadales; family Pseudomonadaceae; genus Pseudomonas; species Pseudomonas sp. AS2.8. The sequence goes on along the minus strand of NZ_JACHVV010000002.1, from coordinate 1,066,552 downwards.
CGCGATTGACCGCCAGCAGCGGTTGCCAGCTGGCGAGGCGGCGCAGCGCCGGGCGGTCGATCCGGCCCGGCCACAGCCGCAGGCGACGCAGCACCAGCCAGAGGCCGAGCAGCATGCCGCTCCATTCCGCCAGCACCGAGGCCAGGGCGATGCCCTGCACCCCGGCGCCGAGGCCGAGTACGAAGCCGGTCACCAGCAGCAGGTTCAGGACATTGGTGGTGAGCAGCAGCACCAGCGGCGTGCGCGCATCCTGGGTACCGAGCAGCCAGCCGATCACCGCGTAGCTGAGCAGCGCCGCGGGCAGGCCGAGCAGGCGCAGGTGCAGGAAGCGCGCGGCCAGGTCGGCGAAGGCGGGATCCAGGCCGAGCCAGGCGAGCAACGGCTCCAGCGCCAGGCTGGCGGCCAGCAGCAGGAGCACCGACAACCCCAGCCCCAGCAAGCCGGCCTGCAGGAGGATCTGGCGCAGCGCGGCGCCGTCGCGGCGGCCGCTGGCCTGGGCGGCGAAGCCGGTGGTGCCCATGCGCAGGAAGCCGAGGATGCCGAGCAGGGCGGTGTAGAAGGCGCCGCCCATGGCCACCGCGGCGAGCTGGCGGGCCTCCGGCAGATGGCCGGCGATGGCGCTGTCGACTAGGGTCACCAGCGGCACGCTGAGATTGGACAGGATCATCGGCGCGGCCAGGGCCCAGACGCGGCGGTGCAGCAGGGGATGACGCCAGTCGGCAAGCAGGGTGGACATGGGCTAATCGCAGCGGCGGCGGAGGGCGCATTGTAGGCCAGCCGGACTGACTGGTCCTCCGCCGCAGCGCCTGCGGGTGTCAGTCCAGTTGGCCGCCGCCTTCGCGCAGGTCCGCCTGGGTGGTCGCCGCGCAGGTGAGCGCCAGGCGCAGGCCGGCGACCAGGGTCTCCAGCGCCATGGACGGCGCCCCGGGCTGGTGTGCGGCCTGGGCCGGCAGGTAGGGGATGTGGATGAAGCCGCCGCGTACCCCGCTGCCCTGCAGGCGATGCTGCAGGCCATAGAAGACGTGGTTGCAGACGAAGGTGCCAGCGGTCTGGGACACCGCCGCGGGGATGCCGGCGTCGCGCAGGACCCGGGTCATGGCCTTGATCGGCAGGGTGCTGAAGTAGGCGGCGGGGCCGCCGGCCACCACCGGCTCGTCGATCGGCTGGCGTCCGGCATTGTCGGGGATGCGGGCATCGTCGACGTTGATGGCGATGCGCTCCAGCGACAGTTCGGCCCGCCCACCGGCCTGGCCGACCGCCACCACCAGGGTCGGGCGATGCCGCTCGAGCAGCTCATCCAGCACCCGGAGCGCGGCGCCGAATTCGGTCGGCAGCTGCGCCGCGACCACGGTCAGGTCGCCGAGGCGCTCGCCATCCAGCTGGCGCACGGCTTCCCAGGAGGGGTTGAGGGTCTCGCCGCCAAAGGGTGCGAAACCGGTGAGCAGCAGGGTCATGGGATACCTCACATCAGCAGATAGAGCAGCACCACGTTGCAGGCCAGCACCGCCAGGGCGGTGGGGACCTGGGCCTTGATCACGGCGTTCTTGTCATCCAGTTCCAGCAGGGCCGCCGGGACGATGTTGAAGTTGGCCGCCATGGGCGTCATCAGGGTGCCGCAGTAGCCGGAGAACATGCCGATGGCGGCCATCACCGCCGGATCGGCGTGGTAGACGCCCACCAGCACCGGCACGCCGATGCCGCCGGTCATCACCGGGAAGGCGGCGAATCCGTTGCCCATGATGACGGTGAAGGCGGCCATGCCCACCACATAAACCACCACCGCCACCAGGCGCAGGTCGAGGGCCACGTAGGCGGTGGCCAGGTGCGCCACCGCCTTGCCGACGCCGGCGTCGGTGAAGACCAGGCCGAGCATGGCCAGGGCCTGGGGCAGCACCAGCGACCAGCCCAGGGCATCGGTCAGGCGGCGCGATTCGCGCATCGCCTGGATCGGCGTGTCACGGGTCAGCCAGCAGGCCAGCGCCAGGGCCACCAGGGCGCCCAGGCCGAGGGAGACGAAGGTGACGTTCTTGGGGTCGAGCAGCGGCAGGCCGGCGATCTGCACGTCCTTGAGCAGCACGCTGCCGATCACCGTCACCACCGGAATGGCGAGGGCCGGAATGAACAGGCGATTGCCCAGGCGGCCGGCGCTGGCGCGGGTTTCGCGTTCGGGACGAGTCACGTGATGCCCGCTGCCCACCGCGCCGCAGCCGGCCAGCACCGCCATCAGCAGCACCCCGGCGCCCACCCAGGCCGGCGGCAGGCGATCGCCGATCAGGAACACCAGGCTGAACAGGCCCCAGAACAGGCCGCTGGTCCAGCGCTTAGGATGCTGACGATCGGCCAGAGTCATGACCGCGGTCAGCGCCAGGATGGCGCCGGCCAGCCAGAACAGGTACTGGATCGACAGGATCATGGCCGTACCTCCCGGTTCGCGGTCAGCTCGCGATAGAGCTGGCGATCGAAGCGGTGCAGGCGCAGGGCGTGGATGAAGAAGGCACAAAGCGCGGTGGGAATGCCCCAGAGGGCGATGTGCAGGGGTTCGACATCGAGTCCGGCGCCGAGCAGGAAGGTGTGCATCAGGGCGATGGCGCCAAAGGCGACGAAGATATCCTCGCCAAAGAACAGACCGACATTGTCGGTGGCGGCGCAAAAGGCCAGCAGCCGCTGGCGCAGGGCCTCGGGCAGGCGGCCATGGCGTTTTTCGGCTGTGCCTTCGGCCATGGGCGCCAGCAGCGGCCGCACCATCTGCGGATGGCCGCCGAGGCTGGTCAGCCCCAGGGCGGCGGTGGTCTCGCGGACGAAGAGGTAGAAGATCAGCAGGCGGCCCACGGTGGCGTTGCGAAAGCGCGCGATCCAGTTCTGCGCATGCAGGCGCAGGCCATGGCGTTCGAGCAGGCCGATCACCGCCAGCGGCAGCAGGATGATCAGCGGCAGGGCGCGCGCCTTGATGAAGCCGGTGCCGATGGCGGCGAGCAGCGCCTCGGGGCTGAACTGGGCGGCGATCCCGGTGGCCACGGCGGCCAGGGCGACCACCAGCAGCGGATTGAACCTCAGCACGAAGCCGACCACGATGACCAGCACGCCCAGCAGCGGCCAGAGGTTGACGGTGGTTTGCATAGGTGGATGTCTCCAGCGGGTCCACCGCGCTCCGGGCAGACGGTGCGGCGGACAATGGGAAGCCGCGAGCGGCTTCGGCTGATCCAGGCAGTGCCCGTGGCACGGCTCGTTATTGTTGTCGGGCGTCCTTTGACGTGGCGCCGGCTGGCATCTTTCGCCGCCGGTGGAGGTGGCGTCCAGCAAATAAAACTGTTCGCCGCCGATAGGGAAAAGCGGGGCAGACAAGGCTGCTGGTGGGGGTAAAGTGGCAGGATAGCCTTGTCGAGGTCCCCATGAATCTGCGCTTTCTCGATACCTTCGTCTGGGTCGCCCGCCTGGGCAGTTTCCGCCTGACGGCGGAAAAGCTGTCCACCACCCAGGCGGCCATTTCCAGTCGCATCGCCGTGCTGGAGAGCGAACTGGGCGTGCAACTGTTCCTGCGCGATTCCCGCGGCGTGAGCCTGACCGCCGAGGGCCATCGGGTACTGGGCTACGCCGAGCGGATGCTGGCCACCCAGCGCGAGCTGCACGAGGCCCTGGGCCATGGCCAGACCCTGGAGGGTCGCCTGCGCATCGGGGTGATGGATACGGTGATCCACAGCTGGCTGGACCAGCTGATCGCCGCGGTCACCCAGACCTATCCGGCCATCGAGCTGGAGCTGACTGCCGACACGGCACTGAATCTGGCCGAGCAACTGGCGCGGGGGCAGCTCGACCTGATCTTCCAGACCGATCTCCTGCGCGCCGAGGGCATCCGCAACCTGCACCTCGCCAGCTATCCGGTGCGCTGGCTGGTGGCCAGCGACAGCCATCTGGCGCGGCCCTATGCCAATCTCGCCGAACTGGCGGGCGAGCGCCTGATCACCTTTTCCCGCCATTCGCGCCCGCACCAGGACATCCTCGGCCTCTTGCAGCGCGAGGGCATCGCCGAGCCGCGGGTCTGCTGCATCAATTCGGTGGCGGCCATCATCAAGCTGATGGGCGAGGGCTTCGGCATCGGCGCCCTGCCGCCGGCCCTGGTGATCGAGGAATTGGCCCGCGGCAGTCTCATGCCCTTGCCGCTGGCCGGCCCGCCGCCCTTCGATGTCCAGGCCAGCTGGCACGGTGGCGCCGGCCTCGCGCTGAGCGAGGCGGTGGTGGCCCTGAGCCAGACGGTGGTGGCCGACTGGTGCACCCGCCTGGGCCCGGAGCGCGCCTTGCCGGTGCTGGTCTAGCCCCGATGTTGCTACAGCTTCTTATCGCCAGCGCCCGGAATCTTTTGTTGGACAGCGGCGCTCCGGCTTTCCGACACTCGAGCTACCTTCTCAGAGGATCCTGTCATGCCCGCTCGCCTGCTGCTCAATTGCGATTCCGGTGAAAGCTACGGTGCCTGGTCCATGGGCGACGATGCCCATGCCATTCCCCTGGTCGACCAGGCCAACCTGGCCTGCGGCTTCCACGCCGCCGATCCCCTGACCATGCAGCGCGCCGTGACCCTGGCGGTGGCCAACGGCGTGCAGATCGGCGCCCACCCGGCCTATCCCGATCTGGTGGGCTTCGGCCGGCGGCCCATGGCCTGCACCCCGGCCGAGGTGGAAGCCATGATCCTCTACCAGATCGGCGCCCTGGACGCCTTCTGCCGCGCCGCCGACGTGCGCGTCGAGTACGTGAAGCCCCATGGCGCCCTCTACAACGCCCTGGTCAAGGACGATGCCCTGCTGAGCGCCGCGCTCTCCGCCTGCGCTCGCTATCGCCAGGGACTGCCGCTGATGGTGCTGGCCAAGGCCGACAATGACCGCGAGCGCCGGCTGGCCGAGGCCGCCGGGGTGCCGCTGCTGCTGGAAGCCTTCGCCGATCGCGCCTATCTGGCCGACGGCTCCCTGGCTCCGCGTGGCCAGGCCGGCGCCGTCCATCACGATCCCGAACGCATCCTCGCCCAGGCCGTCGCCATCGCCCGTGGCGAAGACTTTCCCGGCTTCGATGGCCAACCCATGCGGCTGCAGGCCGACAGCCTCTGCGTGCATGGCGACAATGCCGAATCCCTGGCGGTGCTGCGGCGGCTGCGCGCCGCGCTGGACGCCCTATGATCGTCGGCAAACCCTTTGGCGTCGCGGCGCTGCTGCTCGAACTGGCCGAACATCCCGATGCCGAGCTGCCCCCGCGTATCGCCCGCCTGGGCGAACGGATTCGCCGGCGCTTCGGTCCGGCGGTGACCGATCTGGTGGCGGGCTGGACCAGCCTGCTGGTGCACTATGATCCCTTGCAACTGACCCTGACCGAGTTGCAGGCCGGCCTCGACCCCCTGCTGGCCGACTGGCCGGGCGCCGCTCAGGCGGGCGAGGGCGGGCGGCTGCACCAGGTGCCGACCCTCTATGCCGGGCCCGATCTGGCTGAGGTGGCCGAGCGCTGTGGCCTGAGCGAGCGCGAGGTCATCGCCCTGCACAGCGGTCACGACTATCAGGTGGGCGCCATCGGCTTCATGCCCGGCTTCGCCTTTCTCGGCGAGCTGGACGAGCGCCTGGCGCTGCCTCGGCGCAGCACGCCGCGCACCGGCGTGCCCGCCGGCAGCCTGGCCATCGCCGAGCGCCAGACCGCGGTCTATCCGCAGGCCTCGCCGGGCGGCTGGAATCTCATCGGTCGCTGCCTGTGGACGGTCTTCGACGCCCAGGCCGAGCCGCCGTGCCTGCTGGCACCCGGTGATCGGGTGCGCTTCGTGCCCGTCGACGAAGCGGCCTTTCGCGCCCAGGGAGGTCAGCCATGACAGGGTTGCAGGTCATCAAGTCCGGTCCCCTGACCCTGTTGCAGGACCTGGGACGCCAGGGCTGGCAACACCTGGGCGTGGCCCCTTCGGGACCCATGGACGGCCATGCCGCGCGCTGGGCCAATCGCCTGGTGGGCAATCCGGTAACGGCGCCGCTGCTGGAGATCGCCCTGGGCGGTGCCGAATTCGAGATCGAGACCGCTACCTGGCTGGCGCTGACCGGCGCGCCGCTGGACGCCCGCCTGGACGGCGAGCCCCTGCCGGCCTGGTCGTGCTTTCCGGTGCAGGCTGGCGCGCGGCTGCGCCTGGGCTTCGCCCAGGCCGGGCAGCGCGCCTACCTGGCCGCCGCCGGTGGCGGTTTCCAGGCGCCGGCGACCCTGGGTAGCGTGGCCAGCAATCGACGCGAAGGCCTGGGCGGGCTGGAGGGCAGCGGCGCGCCCCTGGCAGCCGGTCAGCGGCTGGCCTGCGCGGCGGTGAGCGCGCTGCATGCCCAGGGGTGCGGTCCGGCCGCGCGCTTCGTGCCGGACTATCGCGCGGTGCCGACGCTGCGGGTGATCCTCGGCGGCGACGCCGAGGCCTTCGGACCGGCGCAGCAGCAGGCGTTCTTCACGCAGCCCTGGCGGATCAGTCCGCAATCCGATCGCATGGGCATCCGCCTGGCCGGGGAGGTGTCCCTGGCACCCCCACGTCGCCAATGGTCGCTGGGGGTGGTGACCGGAGCCATCCAGGTGCCGCCCGATGGCCAGCCCATCGTGCTCATGGCCGATCGCCAGACCATGGGCGGCTATCCGCTGCTGGGCTTCATCCATCCGCTGGACCTGGCCCGCCTGGCCCAGTGTCCGGCCCATCACGAGGTACGTTTCGCCCCGGTGGAGCTGGCCGTCGCCCAGGCCGAGTGGCGGCGTTTCCTGGCCTTCTTCGGGGGTTGAGCACGCAGTCGGTCACGGCCGAGGAATCTTGTCCGCTTCGATGAGTCGCACGCTCAAGGACGACGCCGACTTCCCTTTCTCGGCGTCTGGCTTGAAACTTGCGTCACACGTCCGCTGTGACGACCGACAAGAAGGAGCTGGAACCGGCGATGAAAACTCCCAAACGCATCGAGCCGCTGATCGAGGACGGCTTGGTCGATGAGGTGATACGGCCCCTGATGAGTGGCAAGGAAGCGGCGGTCTACGTGGTGCGCTGCGGCAGCCAGGTACGCTGCGCCAAGGTCTACAAGGAGGCCGACAAGCGCAGCTTCCGGCAGGCCGCCGAGTACCAGGAGGGGCGCAAGGTGCGTGGCAGTCGGGAAAACCGCGCCATGGCCAAGGGCTCCAAGTTCGGTCGGCGCGAGCGCGAGGACAACTGGCAGAACGCCGAGGTGACGGCGCTTTATCGCCTGGCCGACGCCGGGGTACGGGTGCCCAAGCCCCACGACTTCCTCGACGGCGTGCTGCTGATGGACCTGGTCACCGATGGCAATGGCGAAGCCGCCCCGCGGCTCAATGACGTGACCCTCACTGCCGAGGAAGCGCTGCGCTATCACGAGCTGATGATCGGGCAGATCGTGCGCATGCTCTGCGCCGGCCTGGTCCACGGCGACCTTTCCGAATTCAACGTGCTGCTGGCCGAGGACGGTCCGGTCATCATCGACCTGCCCCAGGCGGTGGATGCCGCCGGCAACAACCACGCCTTCCGCCTGCTGGCGCGGGACGTGGAAAACATGGCGCTGTATTTCGGCCGCTTCGCCCCGGAATTGCGCAACACCCGCTATGCGCCGGAAATGTGGGCGCTGTTCGAGAAGGGCGAGTTGTTCGCCAATACCCGCCTGACCGGCGAATTCGTCGAGCGCGAAGACCAGGCCGATGTCCATGCGGTGATGCGCGAGATCGAGGCGGCCCGGCGTGACGAGGAGCGCCGCCAGGCGGCGCGCCGTGAACAGGACGAACCCAGCGTGCGGGAGGAGCCGCCGCCGCCCTGGCTAAGCTGATCGTGAAGCAGAACGATTAGCGCTGCGATGAGACGAACGGCCCCAGTGGTCGGGCGATGAACGGCGTCCTCTGGGCGCCAGCGCGCTAAACTGGGCACTGAACAGCACAGGACTCTTTTCATGCAAGGCCATCCGGACGTCATCAACTACCTCAACCAGCTGCTGCGCGGCGAGCTGGCGGCGCGCGACCAGTACTTCATCCACTCGCGGATGTACGAGGACTGGGGCCTGATGCGCCTGTACGAGCGGATCGGCCACGAGATGGAAGAGGAGACCCAGCACGCCGATGCGCTGCTGCGCCGCATCCTGTTCCTCGAAGGCACGCCGGACATGCGTCCCAACGCCATCACCGTCGGCCAGACCGTGCCGGAGATGCTGCGCGCCGACTTGGCGCTGGAGTACGAGGTGCGGGAAGCCCTGGCCCAGGGCGTGGCCCTGTGCAACCAGCACAAGGACTTCGTGACCCGCGAGATCCTGGTGGTGCAGCTGGAAGACACCGAGGAAGACCACGCCTACTGGCTGGAGCAGCAGCTGGGCCTGATCGACAAGATCGGCCTGCAGAACTACCTGCAATCGCAGATGAAGGGCGGCACCACGCCCCATGGCGCCGGCCTCTGAGGTCGGCCGAGCGGCGCCGCCAGGCGTTGCTCAGGACGTGCGGGTGTCACCCTCCGGCGCCCGTGGCAGATAGAGCGAGATGCAGGTACCCACGCCCGGCGTGGTGTCGACCTGGATCTCGCCACCCGACTGGTGCACGAAGCCATGCACCATCGACAGGCCCAGTCCGGTGCCCTGACCCGGCGGCTTGGTGGTGAAGAAGGGATCGAAGATCCGCTCCAGGATCTCCGGCGCGATGCCGGTCCCGGTGTCGCTCACCTTGACCCTCACATAGTCTCCGGCAGGCAGATCGTCCGGTCGCTCGGGCGCGTCCTTGGGCAGATTGGCCGTGGACAGCCGCAGCCGCCCCCCCTGGGGCATGGCATCCCGGGCATTGATCGCCAGGTTGAGCAGGGCGCTTTCCAGTTGCACCGCATCGATCACCGTCGGCCAGAGCGGCTCCGCCGGTTCGGCCTGGACCTCGATCGCCGGGCCGACGCTGCGGCGGATCAGCTCTTCCATGGCCAGCATCAGCTCGTTGACGTCGGTGGGCTTGGGTTCCAGCGTCTGCCGCCGGGAAAAGGCCAGCAGGCGCTGGGTCAGGGAGGCGGCGCGGGCGGCGTAGGCCTGGGCGCCACCGAGCAGCCGGTCGAGCTGGTCGGTCCGCTGCTGCTGCAGACGGAGCTCGATCAGCTCCAGGCTGCCGATGATGCCGGCCAGCAGGTTGTTGAAGTCATGGGCGATGCCGCCGGTCAACTGGCCGATGGCCTCCATCTTCTGCGCCTGATGCAGCGCCTGCTGCGCCTGGGTCAGTTCGGCGGTGCGTTCGATGACGCGCTGTTCGAGGGTCTCGTTGGCGGTACGCACCGCCTGGAACAACTGCGCCTGCTCGATGGCGATGGCCGCGCGAGCGGCCAGGGCGACCATCAGGCGTTCATGGCGGGCGTTGAAGCGGCCCGGTTCGGGATGGCCGAAGCCCAGTCCGCCCAGCACCGCGCCGCTACGGGCCACCACCGCGACGGCTAGATAGCTGCGCACCGGCAGTTGGCCCGCGCGGCTGCCTTGCGGCGCCAGGGCGTGGCCGAGCTGGGGATCGCTCGTCAGGTCATCACTGCGGACCACGCCCGCGCTGCCCAGGGTGGTGACGAACAGGGCGGTGGCGGCGGATTCTCCAATCTGCTCGAAAAGGTCCCGCTCGACGCCGGACAGGGTGAAGCGCTGCAGGCGTCCGCCACCTTCTTCATGGCGTTGATGGAAGTAGGCGCCGAAAGCCGCTCCGGTCAGTTCCACGCCGGCATCGGTCACGGTCTGCACCAGGTGTGCCAGATCCAGCTGGCTGGCCAGTTCCGTATCGATGCGCTTGAGAGCCTCCAGGGTGCGGGTTTCCTCGCGCAACTCGGCTTCGGCCTGCTTGCGGTCGCTGATGTCGACCAGGAATTCGAAGGCGCTGCCATCCGGCAGGCGCTTGGCGGCCACCAGGGCCCAGCCGGTCGAGCCGTCGCGGCGCCGATAGCTGCGTTCCTCGGGCGGCACCTGAGCGTCGGCGCGGGGCAGCAGCGGTGCGGGCCAGGCGATGCGCCCGGCGGCCAGATCACCGCGGTCATGGCCGCTCATGCGCAGGAAGGCGTCATTGGCGTCGATCAGCCTGCCCTCGGCATCGAAGCAGAGGGCGCCCACCGTTTCGATTTCCAGCGCGGTGCGAAAGCGCCGCTCGCTCGCTTCCAGGGCGGCCCGGGCCAGATGGGCTTCGGTGACGTCTTGCCCCTGGCAGAAGATGCCGATCACCTGGCCGGCTTCGTCGGTCAGGGGTTCGTAGATGAAATCCAGGTACAGGGTGCGGACCGGTTCGCCCGCGGTCTCCAGACGCAGGGGCTGGTGCTCGGCGACGAAGCGGCGACCGCTGCGATAGACCTGCTCCAGCCACTCGAAATAGCCCTGATTCTGCAACTCGGGAAAGACCTCGCGCACCGTGAGGCCTTCGCGGGGCCGGCCATCGAACAGGCGGCTGTAGGCGACGTTGACGAAGTCGAAGACATGCTCCGGCCCGCGCACGATGGCGACGAAGCCGGGCGCCTGCTCGAACATCCGCCGCTGACGCGCGGCCTCGGCGGCGCGCCGGCGCTCGTCGAGGATGCGCTGGGTGGTCTCGTGGCCCTGGTTGAAGATCCCGGCGATCTCGCCGCCTTCACCGCGAATCGGCGTGAAGCTGTAGTTCCAGTAGGTCTCGCTGACCACACCCTGGCGCACCATCGGCAGCAACTGGTCGAACACCGAAAAGCCCTGGCCGCTGCTCAGAACCTGCCCGAACTGCGGTCCGACCACCGGCCAGATGTCCTCCCAGACCTCCTGGGCGGGACGGCCGAGGGCCCAGGGGTGCCGCTCCGCAGGAATCGGTGCCCAGGCGTCGTTGTAGAGCAGCAGCAGGTCGGGGCCCCAGTAGATGGCGGTGGGAAAGCTGGAATTCAGGCAGATGCTCAGTGCCGAGCGCAGCGATTGCGGCCACTGCGACGGCGGGCCCAGGGGCGAATCCGACCAGTCGTGGGTGCGCAACCGGGCGCCCATCTCGCCGCCGCCGGCGAGAAAGTCCAGTTCGTTCCAGTCGGCAATCTGCGCTGCCATCTATCGTGCCTCCCCCGGCCACTTCTGCAATCCCAGGCGTTCAGACCACAAGGGACGCGGAACTGCAGGACCCTGAGCGGATTTTTTGGTTCGCCACGCCCTTACAGCCGGGGCGCATAGCGCTCGATGGCCTCTGGCAGGGCCCAGCCGGCGGCGAAGGCCAGCACCAGCACCACCAGCGGCAGCAGCACCCACCAGGTCCGCGTCGGGATCGGCTCCAGGCGATTGCCACCGGTCTTCTGCAACAGCGCCAGGCTCAGGCCGCAGAAACCGCCGGCGAGCAGGGCACCGGCGAGGATGTCGGTGGGCCAGTGCACGCCCAGGTAGACGCGGCTGAGGGCGATCAGTATCGCCGGCAGCGCGGCGATCACCAGCCAGGCGAGGCGCCCGCGCGGACCATAGCGGCGGCCGACAAGGATGCCCAGGGTCAGGAAGAAGGCGAAGGAGGCCGAGCTGTGGCCGCTGGGCAGGCTGTAGGTGGTCAGCGGCTCGGCGAGCACGTCGGGGCGGGCGCGGGCCAGCAGATTCTTCAACTGGCCGTTGGCCAGGGCGGTCCCCAGGGTGGTGCCCAGGGCGAACAGCAGCGGGCGCCACTGGCGGTAGGCGGCCAGTACCAGGATCAGCACGGCGGCGAGGATCAGCTGGGTGCGGAAATCGCCCATGCGGGTGATGACCACGGCGACCAGGTTGAGCCAGCCTTCGCGATGCTCCTGGACCAGCGCCATCAGGCCTTCGTCGAAGGCGCGCAGATGGTGCCAGCCGAACAGCAGGGCCAGCAGCCCGGCCAGGCAGAGGGCGCCGCTGATCAGGGTGGTGCCGGCGCGCTCGCGCCAGGCGCCATGGGCCACCACCGTCAGCAGCACCGCCGCGCCACCGAAGACGATGCCGGCCTGTTGCCAGAAGCCCTCCGGCAGCGGCAGGCGGAAGGCCGCGCCGGTCACCCAGCCCGGGCCGAGATAGGCGATGGACCAGCCCGCGGCGGCCACCAGGCTGACGCTGACGAATTTGACCAGGGGCATGTCGAGCATGCCGGCGATCAGCGGCAGCAGCGGGCGCAGCGGACCGATGAAGCGACCCACCAGCAGACTGGCTATGCCGTATCTGTGGATGAAACCCTCGGCCGAGCCGATCCATTCCGGATGGCTGCGCAGTCCGGGCAGGCGGCGGATGCCTTCATGGAAGCGCCGACCGATGAAATAGGACACTGCATCGCCAAGGATGCCGCCGAGAAAGCCCAGCAGCAGGGTATCGAAGAGGTTGAGCGCGCCATTGCCGGCGGCGACGGCCACGGCGAACAGGATCACCGTGCCGGGTACCACCAGCCCGGCCAGGGCCAGGCACTCGAGAAAGGAGATGATGAAGATGGCCACGCCCAGCCACTGGTGGTGCTGGTTGATCCACTGGGTCAGGCCGTCTAGCAGTTCCGTCATCGAAAGGCTTCCTGGGGGCTGGGGGTTGCGTCCTCAGACCCATGGGGAAAGCCTTGGTTGCCTCAAGGACGCGGATCGAGACGCAACGCCTCGGGGCTGGGGGATTGTAAATCGCGCTCGGGAATTTCCCAGACCCATAACTGTGGCGGGGTTTGTCGAAAGGCGGGAGGGTGACTGGCCGACATCCGCAGACCAAGAAAAAAGGCCCGCGGGTGCGGGCCTCTTGCTTATTCCTCGTTGCGCGAGCGGTAGGGCTGCGGCCGCGAGAGTTGCGGTCGGCCTTCCTGCTCTTCGAAGAAGTAGCGCAGATAGAGGTTGCCGTTGACGTCGCGCTCGTCCTGGGAATTGTCCAGGCCCAGGCGACCGCCCAGGGCGAACTGCCCGCTGAGGCGGTATTCGCCATTGGCGGAGAGGCTGTAGGCCACGCCGGTCTTGCTCTTGCTGCCGTACTGGCCTTCGCCGGCGGCTTCTGCGGCGGCCTGCAGGGCAGCGTCGTCCGGATAGCGATCCGCGGCGTCCTGGCGAATGGTCTGCACGCCCAGCATGCCCTGCACCTGGTAGGCCCAGAGATCGCCCCGCTGCGCCCACACCAGAGGCACGCCGATGGCGAAGTAGCGCTGCGGACTGAAGTAGCCGCCATGACCGTAGGTCAGGTGGTTCTGGTTGTTGTCGTAGCCGATCGCGGTGGCCGAGAGGCCCACGGTGAACAGGCTGTCCGGGCCATTGCGCAGGTAGTAGTAGACGCCGGTGCCGATCTCGAAGCGGTCGTTGTCCTTGACGTCGTGGCCGGTCAGGCGATGGGCCGCGCCATAGATGTAGGAGCCGTAGCGACCGTCGTCGTATCTCAGCCGCGCCAGGCCGCCGTTGGCGGTGACGCCGCCCCACTCCTGGCCGGTACGCGGATCGCGGATGCCGCCGTAGGACGCCAGGGAATCGGTCACCGAACGGCGCGATACGCTCAGGGCATAGAGCAGGTTCTCGCTGAGGCTGCTCAGCGGGCGCTCCAGGGTCGCGCCGCCAACCACGGTACTGTATCTCAGGCCCACCGGCGAGACGCCGATGTCGCCCTTGAGTCCGCGCCCGGCGTCTTCCACGACGATGGACGCCGCCACGCCGTTTTCCTTCTGGCTGCCGTCGCTGCTGCTGTCGTTGATCCGCGTCGGGGTGACGCGCACGGCCAGGCGCTGGTCGCCGGCCGGAAAGGAGATCTCCAGCGGCGCGCTGACGGTAGTCTGGCGCGAACTGCCACTGGGATCGTAGCTGCGTACGCTGAGGCCCTGGGTGATGCGGATGCTGCGCTCGCGCTGCAGCTGGCCGAGGATCTGCTCGGTGGCCAGACTGCTCGACAGGCTGCGGGCGGGCACCACGGACAGGTCGTTGAAGGGGTTGTTGGCGGCCTTCTGCGCCTGCAGCGGATCGCTCCAGGCGTAGTCGGCGCCGCCGGCGTTGCCACCCGCGGCGGCCGGAACGGCGGCCAGGGCGTCATCGCTGCGGGTCTGCCCGGGCAGGGCGGCAAAGGGGTTGTCGCTGGCGCCGGCGGCGCGGGCCGCGGATTCGCGATCCTTGCGCTCCACCTGCACCACCTGTTCCAGCAGGCCGGTGGCAGTGCCGGCCATGCCGATGTCGCGGTAGAGCAGGGCGGCGCGGCGCAGCACCAGGGGATCGCTCTGGCCGAGCTTGACCGCCTGGTCCAGATACTGGCGGGCGGTGACGCTGTCCTGGGACTTGGCGGCGATTTCGGCGGCGCCCAGATAGAGCTCGGCGTCCTTCGGCTGGTCGCTGAGCACGTCGCGATAGAGCTGGCGGGCCTTCTGGGTGTCGCCGCTGGCCAGGTACATGCGCGCCAGGGCGGCCTGGGCGGCCTTGTCGTCGGGACGGGCCTTAAGCGCCGGGGCCAGGGTGTCGTAGGCGGCGGCCAGCTTGCCCTGGTCGGTGAGGCGATCGGCCTGGCGGATGCGGTAGCGGGCGAGGAGGTCGTCGTACTGCTGCTTCTCGCCGCTGTCGAGCACCACGCCCTGCAGGTCGCGCAGGACGTTGCCCACGGTCTGGTCCTGGTTCAGCTGCAGCTGGATGCTGGCGTAGTGCAGCTGCATGGCGGGCGCCGGGCGGGTATCGCCGGTGATCATCGGCTTGAGCAGGGCCAGGCCGTGCTCGGGATCGCCGGCGGTGGCGAAGGCCTCGGCCAGGTCGCCGATCAGATCCGGATTGCGACCGGCGCGGGCTTCCAAGCGCTGCATCAGGCTGCGCGCTTCCTCGCGGCGACCCTGCTTGGCCAGGGCCACGGTCTCGGCCAGTTGTTCGTTGAAGGTGATGCGCGCGGCCAGGGCGTTCATGTCGGGCGAACGCTGCGCCTGGGGAATGCGCATCAGGGTCTGCATGGCGCGCGGGTATTCACCCAGCTCGTTGGACAGCAGGGCGCTCGCATAGAGCACCTCGGGGCGCTGGGCGCCATCCTTGACCAGGCTGTCCACCAGGTCGCGGGCGGCGCGCGGCCGGCCCTGACGGACCTCCAGGCGGGCCTGGGCCAGGCGTAGCCAGGGATCCTCCGGGGACTCCTGGCGTGCCTGTTCCAGCAGGCGCGAGGCACCCTGCAGGTCGCCCCGCGCCTCGGCGGCTTCGGCTTCCTGCATGGCCTGGCCGGCGCGCAGGCGATCCAGGCCCTTGACCGGGTTCTTGGCGCTCGGCTGCAGATTCTTGGTGAGTTGCAGGGCTTCTTCGGTGCGGCCCAGCTCGTTGAGCGCGGCGATGCGCCCATAGTAGGCGTCGACGTTGGCCGGCTCGCGCATCAGCACCTGGCGGTAGGTGGCCTCGGCCAGTTCCCATTGGCGCTTCTGGCTCTGGATGCCGGCGAGGAACAGCTGCGCCTCGACCGCTTCGGGCTTCAGGCGGATAGCTTCCACGCTGAGATCCCGCGCCTGGTCCAGCTCGCGCTTGTTCTCGGCCGCGTGGGCGCGTTCCAGCAGGTGGTGGTAGCGCGCCTCGTCCAGCGCCGGCTGCCAGGTCTTGCCGCCTTTCTGCACGGCCTGGGTCAGCAGCTGCTCGGCATCGGTCCAGCGCTGCTGCGCCAGGCGGGCACTGCCCAGCTTGCCCAGGGCATCCGGATCCTGGGGCGTCTTCTTCAGCTGGGCTTCCAGCGCCTGGACGGCGGCCGCGGTCGGCGCGGCGTCGGCAGCGGCGGCCCAGGTCGCGTCGGCATGGATCAGCAGGGCGAGCAGACCAAGGGACAAGGTGAGGTGCTTGGGCATGGTTCTTTCCGTGAAGGCTGGTAGGCGTCGCTGCAGCACCTGGCGCAGAGCTGGAACGATTTCGGCTATTAGGGAATAGCTGAACGCAAGCTGAACGGCAAATACAGCCGCGGATGATTCCCGACAGGCCGTGGCGAGTCAACCAAATCGAGCAGGCGAATGCCACCGCCAGGCCCCTCGGCGCTGGCCGCGCAGGGCCCGGCGACGCTATACTCTGCGGCTTTCCCACCGTCTTTCGCAGGCCGCCGACCATGACCGAGTCCGTCTCCGCCTACATGACCCGTCTTGGCCAGGCTGCCCGTGCCGCGTCGCGGGTCCTCGCGCGTACGTCCACCGGCCAGAAGAACCTGGCGCTGAACGCCATTGCAGAGGCCCTGGGCGCTGATCGCGAAGCGCTAGTCGCGGCCAATGCCGAGGATGTCGCGGCCGCCACGGCTGCTGGACTCGAAGCGGCGCTGCTGGATCGACTGACGCTGACGCCGGCGCGTATCGACTCGATGATCAACGGCCTCAAGCAGGTTGCCGCCTTGCCGGATCCGGTAGGCGCCGTTCGTGACCTGAGCGCTCGGCCGTCCGGGATCCAGATCGGCAAGATGCGTGTGCCGCTCGGGGTCATCGGCATCATCTATGAATCCCGGCCCAACGTGACGATCGATGCGGCCAGTCTCTGCCTGAAGTCGGGCAACGCCACCATCCTGCGCGGCGGTTCCGAGGCCATTCGCTCCAATCGCGCCATCGCTGCCTGCATTCAGCAAGGACTGGCCAAGGTCGGCTTGCCCGCCGCTGCAGTCCAGGTAGTGGAGACCACCGACCGGGCTGCCGTCGGCGCCCTGATCACCATGCCCGAGTTCGTCGACGTCATCGTGCCGCGGGGTGGCAAGAATCTGATCGAGCGCATCAGCAACGATGCCCGCGTCCCGGTGATCAAGCACCTCGACGGTATCTGCCACGTCTATGTCGACGAGGCCGCTGACCTTGCCAAGGCCGAGTCCATCGCCTTCAACGCCAAGTGCTACCGCTATGGCATCTGCGGTGCCATGGAAACGCTGCTGGTCGATGCCAAGGTGGCCGAGGCCTTCCTGCCGGCCATGGCACGCCGCTTCGAAGAACAGGGCGTGGAGCTGCGGGGCTGCGAGCGAGTGCGTGATCTGATCCAGGCCGTGCCTGCCACGGAGGCCGACTGGTCCACCGAATATCTGGCGCCCATCCTGTCGATCCGCATCGTCGAGGGTCTGGACCAGGCGATCGAGCACATCAACCACTACGGTTCCCATCACACCGATGCGATCGTGACGGAAAGCCTTGGCCGTTCGCGGCGCTTCCTGGCCGAAGTCGATTCCAGTTCGGTCATGGTCAACGCGCCGACCTGCTTCGCCGACGGCTTCGAATACGGCCTGGGCGCCGAGATCGGCATCTCCACCGACAAGCTGCACGCCCGCGGGCCGGTGGGCCTGGAAGGGCTGACCAGCGAGAAATACGTGGTCTTCGGCGACGGTCACGTCCGTAGCTGATGAGCAGCCTGCCCACCCGCATCGGCTTGTTCGGCGGTACCTTCGATCCCGTGCACATCGGCCACCTGCGCGCTGCGCTGGAGGTGGCCGAGGCACTGGCGCTGGACGAACTGCGGCTGATCCCCAGCGCCCGGCCGCCCCATCGCGAGGCGCCCAGCGTCTCCGCCGAGGATCGCCTGGCGATGGTGCGACTGGCGGTGGCCGACATCGCGACCCTGGTGGTCGATGACCGGGAACTGCGCCGGACGCGCCACTCCTATACCATAGAGACCCTGGAAAGCCTGCGCGCCGAACTCGGCGATGAGGTGCAGCTGTTGCTCATGCTGGGCTGGGACGCCTTCTGCGGCCTGCCGGGCTGGCACCGCTGGCGCGAATTGCTGGAGCTGTGCCACATCCTGGTCCTGCAACGACCCGACGCCGACAGCGAGCCCTGCCAGGAATTGCGCGATTTCCTGGCGGCGCGCAGTCAGCCCGATCCCCAGGCCCTGAAGGGGCCGGGCGGGCAGATCACCTTTATCTGGCAGAACCCGCTCGCGGTGTCCGCCACCCAGATCCGCGGCCTCTTGGCCACCGGGAAGTCCATCCGCTTCCTGGTGCCCGATGCCGTGCTTGACTACATCCGGACGCACGGCCTCTATCCGGCGTCCTCCGAACCGAGGTAAGAGTTACACCATGCAAAGCGAACAACTCGTCCAGGTGGCCATCGCCGCCCTGGAAGACATGAAGGCCCAGGACATCATCTCCCTGGACGTACGCGAGAAGACCAGCGTGACCGACATCATGGTCATCGCCAGCGGCACCTCCAGCCGCCACGTCAAGTCGCTGGCCGACAACGTGCTGGAAAAGGTCAAGCAGCAGGGCGTGCGCCCGCTGGGCAGCGAAGGCCTGGAAGGCGGCGAATGGGCGCTGCTGGACCTGGGTGACGTGGTCGTCCACGTGATGCTGCCGACCACCCGCGAGTTCTATGACCTCGAGCGCCTCTGGCGCGGTGCCGAGCAGAGCCGCGCCGCCCACGGCGAATAACGCCGGTGCGCCTGCGTCTCATCGCCGTCGGCTCGCGCATGCCGCGCTGGGTCGAAGAGGGCTGGCACGAGTACGTCAAGCGTCTGCCGCCGGAACTGCCGCTGGAGCTCGTCGAGATCCCGCTGCAGACCCGTGGCAAGAACGCCGACGTCGCCCGGCTGATCCGCCAGGAAGGTGAGGCCATGCTGGCCAAAGTGCAACCGGGTGAGCGCGTGGTGACCCTGGAGGTCACCGGCAAGCCCTGGAGCACCGAGCAACTGGCTGAAACACTCCAGCAGTGGCGCCTGGAAGCCCGCACCGTCAACCTCATGGTCGGCGGTCCCGAGGGTCTCGCTCCCGAGGTGCAGGCGCGCAGTGAACAGCGCTGGTCGCTCTCGCCGCTGACCCTGCCGCATCCGCTGGTGCGCATCCTCGTCGGTGAGCAGCTCTATCGCGCCTGGACCGTACTGGCCGGCCATCCGTATCACAAGTAGTCCGTACCTGCGATGTCGCAACCCATACGCCTCAAGGACCACGAGAAAGACGCCCAGCTCGTCCGCGCCCGCGTGACGGTCGGGGCGGTGCTGTTTCTCGTGCTCGCCTGCGTACTGGTGGCGCGCATGTACTACCTGCAGGTCATCCAGCACGACTACCACTCGACCCTGTCGGAAAACAACCGGGTCCATGTCCAGCCGATCCCGCCCACCCGCGGCCTGATCTACGACCGCAACGGCATCATCGTCGCCGACAACCGCCCCAGCTTCAGCCTGACCATCACCCGCGAGCGGGCCGACAACTGGCGGCAGACCCTCGATACCCTGGTGCAGGTGCTGGGCCTGACCGAGGAAGACCGCGAGCTGTTCGAAAAGCGCATGAAGCAGGGCCGGCGGCCGTTCGAGCCGGTGCCGGTGCTGTTCGAGCTGACCGAGGAGCAGATCGCCAAGATCGCCGTCAACCAGTTCCGCCTGCCCGGGGTCGAGGTGACGGCGCAGCTGGTGCGCCACTATCCCATGGGCGAGCACTTCGCCCATTCGGTGGGCTATGTCGGGCGGATCAACGAACAGGAGCTCAAGCGCCTGGATCCGGTCAACTACAGCGGCACCCACCACATCGGCAAGACCGGCGTGGAGCGCTTCTACGAGCCCGAGCTGCACGGCGAGGTGGGCTACGAAGAGGTGGAGACCAACGCCCGCGGCCGGGTGTTGCGGGTGCTCAATCGCACCGACCCCAAGCCGGGCAAGGACATCGTCCTGACCATCGACTCGCGCCTGCAGGCCGCCGCCGAAGCCGCCCTGGGCGGGCGCCGTGGCGCCATCGTCGCCATCCAGCCCAAGACCGGCGAGGTGCTGGCCATGGTCAGCCAGCCGAGCTACGACCCCAATCCCTTCGTCACCGGGATCAGCTTCAAGGAATATTCCGAGCTGCGCGACTCCATCGATCGCCCGCTCTACAACCGGGTCCTGCGTGGCCTCTATCCGCCCGGTTCGACCATCAAGCCGGCGGTGGCCATCGCCGGTCTCGACAGCGGTGCCACCACGCCCCAGGCCAAGGTCTTCGATCCGGGCTACTACGAGCTGCCCAACTACGATCACAAGTACCGTAACTGGAACCACGGCGGCGACGGCTACGTGGACATGGATACGGCCCTGATGAGGTCCAACGACACCTATTTCTACGACCTCGCCCACAAGATCGGCATCGATCGCCTCTCCGAGTACATGGGCAAGTTCGGTCTCGGCCAGAAGGTCGCCCTGGACATGTTCGAGGAAGCGCCGGGGCTGATGCCGTCGCGGCAGTGGAAGCGTGCCACCCGCCGCCAGGCCTGGTTCCCCGGCGAGACGCTGATCCTCGGGATCGGTCAGGGCTACATGCAGGTGACTCCGCTGCAACTGGCCCAGGTCACCTCGCTGATCGCCAGCCATGGCCAGTGGATCCGTCCGCACCTGGCCAGGACCCTCGACGGTCAGCCGCCGGCGGACCCCAATCCCATGCCCGACATCGACCTCAAGGATCCGAGCTACTGGGACAGGGCCATCCACGGCATGGAAATGGTGGTACAGAATCCGCGCGGCACCGCCCACAAGCTCAACGTCGGCGCCCAGTACCGCATCGCCGGCAAGAGCGGTACCGCCCAGGTGGTCGCCATTCGCCAGAACGAGAAGTACAACTCGGCGGCGCTCAAGGAACGCCACCGCGACCACGCCCTGTTCGTCGCCTTCGCCCCGGTGGACAATCCGCAGATCGCCGTGGCGGTGATGGTCGAGAACGGCGAGTCGGGTGGCGCCGTGGCCGGACCGGTCGCGCGTCAGGTGCTCGACGCCTGGCTGCTCGATGACCAGGGCCGTCTCAAGGCCGAGTACGCCAAGCCGACTACCGCCGGGGCGACCGCCGCCGCGACCAAGGTGCAGCCATGAGTCTTGCTCCCAACTTCGATCGCACCATCCCCGAAGGGGACGTGATGAAGCGGCGCGCCACCCTGCTGCAGCGCCTGCACATCGATGGCCCGCTGCTGATCCTGCTGCTGATGCTGGGGGCGACCGGCCTGTTCGTCCTCTATTCAGCGGGCGGGCGCAATCTCGACCTGCTGTTCAAGCAGGCCAGCTCCTTCGGCCTCGGGCTGGTGGCCATGGCCGTCGTCGCCCAGCTCGAACCGCGCTTCATGGCGCGCTGGGTGCCCCTGGGCTACGTGATCGGTGTGGCCCTGCTGGTGGTGGTGGACGTCATGGGCCACAACGCCATGGGCGCCACTCGCTGGATCAACATTCCCGGGGTCATCCGCTTCCAGCCGTCGGAATTCATGAAGCTGCTGATGCCCATGATGATGGCCTGGTACCTGTCCAAGCGCAGCCTGCCGCCCAACTTCAAGCACAGCCTGATCAGCCTGTCGCTGGTGGTGGTGCCCTTCGTGCTGATCCTCGACCAGCCCGACCTCGGCACCGCCATGCTGGTGCTGGCCTCGGGCGGTTTCGTGCTGTTCGTCGGCGGCCTGCAGTGGCGCTGGCTGATCGGCGCGGTGAGCGCCGCGGTGCCCATGGCCGTGGCCATGTGGTTCTTTGTCCTGCACGACTACCAGAAGCGCCGGATCCTGACCTTCCTCGATCCGGAGATGGATCCGCTGGGCGCCGGCTGGAACATCATCCAGTCCAAGGCCGCGATCGGCTCGGGCGGGGTGTTCGGCAAGGGCTGGCTGCTGGGTACCCAGTCTCATCTGGATTTTTTGCCGGAAAGTCACACGGACTTTATCATTGCCGTCCTCGGCGAAGAGTTCGGCATGGTCGGCGTCTGCCTGCTGCTGGTGCTCTATCTGCTGCTGATCGGTCGCGGCCTGACCATCACGGTGCAGGCCCAGACGCTGTTCGGCAAGTTGCTCGCCGGCGGCGTGACCATGACCTTCTTCGTCTATGTCTTCGTCAACATCGGCATGGTCAGCGGCCTGCTCCCCGTGGTGGGCGTACCGCTGCCATTCATCAGCTATGGCGGCACCTCGGTGGTCACCTTGTTCACCGGGTTCGGAGTTTTGATGTCGATCCACACGCACCGCAAGTGGATCGCCCAGGTTTAACACGCAACAAAGAAGGGTTAGATGCCGACAATGGGATGGATGCATCGCTGCCTGCTGAGCCTCGGGCTCGCGGGTACGATGGGCGTGACGACCGGCGTCGTCGCGGGTGACTACGACGCGGCACCGCTGGCGCGCGACTTCATCGCCGAGATGAGTCAGAGCTATGGCTTCGCCCCGGAACAGCTGCAGGCGCTGTTCGGCGAGGTCGAGCGCAAGCAGGCCATCCTCGATGCCATCTCGCGACCGGCCGAGCGGGTCAAGCCCTGGAGCGAATACCGCCCCATCTTCATCACCGATCGGCGCATCGCCCAGGGCGTCGAGTTCTGGAAGGCCCACGAAGAAGCCCTGGCCCGTGCCGAGCGCGAATACGACGTGCCGGCCCAGTTCATCGTCGCCATCATCGGCGTGGAAACCTTCTATGGCCGCAACACCGGCAACTACCGGGTGCTGGATGCGCTCTCGACCCTGGCCTTCGACTATCCGCCGCGCGCGCCCTTCTTCCGCAGCCAGTTGCGCGAATTCCTGCTGCTGGCCCGCGAGCAGCAGGTCGATCCGCTCAGCCTGACCGGTTCCTATGCCGGCGCCATGGGCCTGCCGCAATTCATGCCGGGCAGCTTCCGCGCCTATGCGGTGGACTTCGACGGCGACGGCCACATCAATATCTGGTCCGATCCCACCGACGCCATTGGCAGCGTGGCCAACTACTTCAAGCGCCACGGCTGGTCCGGTCGCGGGCCGACCGCCATCCGCGCCCAGGTCAGTGGCGAGCGGGTGGAGGAGGGCGTGGTGGCCGGCATCGAGCCGGTCAAGAGCGTCGCCGAGTTGCGTGCCCTGGGCTGGAACGCCCAAGACCCTGCCCTGCGTGACGATTTGCGTGTAACCTCGTTCCGCCTCGACGGAGACAAGGGACCGGAGTACTGGATGGGCCTGCCCAATTTCTACGCCATTACCCGATACAACCGCAGCGTCATGTACGCCATGGCGGTGACCGATCTGGCCAATGCCATCGCCGAGCGCCATGCCGCCGAGGGTGCCAAGCCGTGATGCGCCTGACTGCCCTGGCGCGCCTGGCCGGTTGCCTGGGCCTCGGCCTGCTGCTGGTGAGCTGCTCCAGCCAGGCGCCCAAGCCGACCAGCAAGGGCGTGGCCGGGCCGGGTGGCTACCTGCGTCCGCACCGTGACGGCGCGCCCTGGTGGGACGTGGACGTCAGCCGGATCCCCGACGCCGTACCCATGCCCTACAACGGGCCGCTGAAGAACAATCCCTACACCGTGCTGGGCAAGACCTATTTCCCGCTGACCGATTCGCGCAACTACCGCGTGACCGGCACCGCCTCCTGGTACGGCACCAAGTTCCACGGCCAGGCCACCGCCAACGGCGAGACCTACGACCTCTACGGCATGACCGCGGCGCACAAGACCCTGCCGCTGCCCAGCTACGTGCGGGTCACCAACCTGGACAACGGCCGCAGCGTGATCCTGCGCGTCAACGACCGCGGCCCCTTCTATTCCGACCGGGTCATCGACCTGTCCTTTGCCGCCGCCAAGAAACTCGGCTATGCCGAGATCGGCACCGCCCGGGTCAGCGTCGAAGGCATAGATCCGCAGCAATACTGGGCCCAGCGCGGCCAGGCTGTGCCCATGGTGCTGGCCCAGCCGCGCCAGGCGCCGGTGGCCCAGAAGACCACCGAGACCCAGACCTTCGGCGCCATCGAGACCTATACGCCGCCGGTCAACCAGCATGCCGAGCCGGTGACGCCCGCGGCCGTCGACGCAAAAAAAAACGTTTCTGCCCCAGCCGCTGGGCTCTATCTGCAGGTGGCGGCCTTCGCCAATCCGGACGCTGCGGAATTGCTCAAGGACAAGCTCAGCGACCTGACCGGTGCCCCGGTGTTCATCAGTTCGACGGTGCGCAACCAGCAGACCTTGCATCGGGTCCGCCTCGGACCGGTCCAGCCGGCTGAGGTCTCCCAGCTCCAGAACAGCGTACGCGTGGCCCGTCTGGGCCAGGCGTCTCTCGTGCAACCGGATTGAAGCAGGGATGCTTCATGACGCCCAGTCGCCGGCCCCAGCCGTCGTGATCCGCCTCGCGCGGATCGACGTGGACCGAGCGGTCTGGGTCCGCTGCTCCTGCCATACCCCAACCTTTCAGAGATTCGGATGACAATCGCAAAACTCGCTCGACGCCTGCTCCTCCTAGTAACGATCGCCTGTGTCCCGGCCGTCTGGGCGGCCGAGACAATGGTTCCGGCGGCGCCCCAGCTGGCCGCCAAGGCCTGGATTCTCATGGATGCCAACAGCGGCGCCGTGCTCACCGAATCCAACTCCGACCAGCGCCTGCCGCCAGCCAGCCTGACCAAGCTGATGACCGCCTACATCGCCACCCTGGAAATCAACCGGGGTCGCATCAAGGAATCGGACATGGTCACCGTCAGCGAGCACGCCTGGCGTACCGGCGGTTCGCGGATGTTCATCAAGGTCGGCACCCAGGTGTCGGTCGGTGACCTGCTGCACGGCATCATCATCCAGTCCGGCAACGACGCCAGCGTCGCCCTGGCCGAGCACATCGCCGGCAGCGAAGACGCCTTCGCCGACATGATGAACACCACCGCGCAGAAGCTGGGCATGCAGAACACCCACTTCATGGACGCCACCGGCCTGCCGGATCCGAACCACTATTCCTCGGCCCACGACATGGCCATCCTGGCGCGCGCCATCATCAACGCCGATGCCCAGCACTACGCCATCTACTCCCAGAAGGAATTCTTCTGGAACAACATCAAGCAGCCGAACCGCAACCTGCTGCTGTGGCGCGACAAGACCGTCGACGGCCTGAAGACCGGCCACACCGACGAAGCCGGCTACTGCCTGGTGGCCTCGGCCGTGCGCGACGGCATGCGCCTGGTCGCCGTGGTGTTCGGTACCAACAGCGAACAGGCTCGCGCCGCCGAGACCCAGAAGCTGCTGACCTACGGCTTCCGCTTCTTCGAGACCCAGTCCTTCTACAAGAAGGGCACCGAACTGGCCAAGGCGCCGGTATGGAAGGGCGACACCCGCGAAGTCCAGGCCGGTCTGGCCAACGACCTGACCATGACCCTGCCGCGCGGCCAGGCCAAGAAGCTGCACGCCGAGATGGTGCTCAATCCGCAGCTGATCGCGCCCATCGCCCAGGGCCAGGTGATCGGCAAGGTCGAGGTGAAGCTGGATGACAAGGTGGTGCACACCGCCGACCTGGTCGCCCTGCAACCGGTCGAGGAGGGTGGCCTCTTCCGTCGCCTGTGGGATAGCATTCGCCTGTTCTTCTACGGATTGTTCAACTGATCCGTCACCCTGCAAAGGCCCGCATCTGCGGGCCTTTCACCCCCTGCCGACACCGGTCGGCCTGGAAGTCCGCATGACCGAAGACGTTCAACCCCCCAAGATCGAATTTCCCTGCCCGCGCTATCCGATCAAGGTGATCGGCGATGCCGGTGCCGATTTCGCCGAGCTGGTGCTCGACATCGTCCAGCGCCACGCGCCGGATCTGGACCGCGGCACCCTGGTGACCCGCGACAGTCGCAACGGCCGTTTCCTCTCCGTGCAGGTGCTAATCACCGCCACCGGCGTGGACCAGCTGCAGGCCATCCACCAGGACCTGCGCGCCACCGGCCGCGTGCACATGGTGATCTGATGAGCACTCCCGCCCCGGCCAGCCTGGGCGTGCGCCGCTGGGGCCTGCGGCCCTACGAGGCGACCCTGGAGGCCATGCGCCGCTTCACCGACGAGCGCGGCCCGGCCACCCCCGACGAACTCTGGCTGCTGCAGCATCCCGCGGTCTTCACCCAGGGGCAGGCCGGCAAGCCCGAGCACCTGCTCGCCGTGGGCGACATTCCGGTGGTGCAGGTCGATCGCGGCGGTCAGGTCACGTACCATGGGCCCGGTCAGCTCATCGCCTATGTGCTGCTGGATGTTCGCCGCAAGGGCCTGGGCGTGCGAGAATTGGTCAGCGCCATGGAAGACAGCCTGATCGCGCTGCTCGCCGATTGGGGCGTGCAGGCCGCGGCCCGGGCCGATGCGCCGGGTGTCTACGTGGACGGCGCCAAGATCGCCTCCCTGGGCCTGCGCATCCGCAATGGCCGGTCCTTCCACGGCCTGGCGCTCAACGTTGACATGGATCTGGCACCCTTCCGCCGGATCAACCCCTGCGGTTATGCCGGCCTGGCCATGACCCAGCTCCGCGATCTGGTGACCGGGCCACTAGCTTTCGACGAGGTCCGCGAGTCTCTGGTCCGTCACCTGAGTCTGCGCCTGGGCTACCCCGAACCGATCACCCTGGAATCGGATTGACATGACCACTACAGTACAAGACAGCGTCCAGACCCTTACCCCGCCCGCCCGCCCCAGCAAGGTGGAAGCCGGCGTCAAGCTGCGCGGCGCCGAAAAGGTCGCGCGCATCCCGGTAAAGATCATTCCCACCGAGGAGCTGCCGCGCAAGCCGGACTGGATCCGCGTGCGCATCCCGGTCACCCCCGAGGTCGAGCGCATCAAGCAGCTGCTGCGCAAGCACAAGCTCCACAGTGTCTGCGAAGAGGCGTCCTGCCCCAACCTGGGCGAGTGCTTCTCCGGCGGCACCGCCACCTTCATGATCATGGGTGACATCTGCACCCGTCGCTGCCCCTTCTGCGACGTCGGCCATGGCCGGCCGAAGCCGCTGGACGTGGACGAGCCGAAGAACCTGGCGGTAGCCATCGCCGACCTGGGTCTGAAGTACGTGGTGATCACCTCGGTGGACCGCGACGACCTGCGCGACGGCGGTGCCCAGCACTTCGTCGACTGCCTGCGCGAGATCCGCAAGCTGACCCCCGGCATCCAGCTGGAGACCCTGGTGCCGGACTATCGCGGTCGCATGGACGTCGCCCTGGCCATCACCGAGCAGGAGCCGCCGGATGTCTTCAACCACAACCTGGAGACCGTCCCGCGCCTGTACAAGGCCGCGCGCCCGGGTTCGGACTTCGAGTGGTCGCTGGACCTGCTGCAGAACTTCAAGAAGCGCGTGCCCCACGTGCCGACCAAGTCCGGCCTGATGCTGGGCCTGGGCGAGACCGACGAGGAAGTCATCGAGGTCATGCAGCGCATGCGCGAGCACGAGATCGACATGCTGACCCTCGGGCAGTACCTGCAGCCCTCGCGCAACCACCTGCCGGTGCAGCGCTTCGTCCACCCGGATACCTTCGCCTGGTACGCCGAGGAAGGCGCCAAGATGGGCTTCAAGAACGTCGCCTCGGGTCCGCTGGTGCGCTCCTCGTACCATGCCGACCAGCAGGCGCACGGCGCCAAGAAGATCAGCTGATCCTCGCGTCGCAATAAAAAAGGGCAGCCATGGGCTGCCTTTTTTGTGGATAGGCACCTTCACCCCCGCCGATCCGCTTGCAGCTCCCTCTCCCTTTGGGAGAAGGTTGGGGTGAGGGTGCGCCTTCAGCCGCGCAGCACGCCGTCCACCAGCGCCTTGGCTTCTTCCTGGATACGACCCAGGTGGGCTTCGCCCTCGAAGCTCTCGGCGTAGATCTTGTAGACGTCTTCGGTACCGGAGGGACGGGCGGCGAACCAGCCGTTCTCGGTGACCACCTTGAGGCCACCGATGGCGGCGCCGTTGCCGGGTGCCTCGGTGAGGATGGCGGTGATCGGCTGGCCGGCCAGCTCCTTGGCGGTGACCTGGGCGGCGGACAGCTTGCTCAGCCGAGCCTTCTGCTCACGGTCGGCGGCGGCGTCGATGCGCTGGTAGACCGGAGCACCGAAGCGTTCGGTCAGGGCCTGGTAACGCTCGCCCGGGTCCTTGCCGGTCACGGCGGTGATTTCCGCGGCCAGCAGGCCGAGGATGAGGCCGTCCTTGTCGGTGGACCAGGCGCCGCCTGCCTTGCGCAGGAAGGAAGCCCCGGCGGATTCCTCGCCACCAAAGCCCAGGCTGCCATCCAGCAGGCCGTCGACGAACCACTTGAAGCCTACCGGCACTTCCACCACCTGGCGGCCAATGCCGTGGGCGACGCGGTCGATCATCGAGGAGGACACCAGGGTCTTGCCGATGCCGGCCTGCTGGCTCCACTGCGGACGATGGGTGAAGAGGTATTCGATGGCCACTGCCAGGTAGTGGTTGGGATTGAGCAGCCCCACCGAGCGGGCGACGATGCCGTGGCGGTCATGGTCGGTGTCGCAGGCGAAGGAGACGTCGAATCTGTCCTTGTTCTCGATCAGGCCGGCCATGGCGTGGGGCGAGCTGCAGTCCATGCGGATCTTGCCGTCCCAGTCCAGGCGCATGAAGCGGAAGGTCTGGTCGACGCGGGTCGACAGCACCTCCAGCGGCAGGCCATAGCGCTCAGCGATGCGCGGCCAGTAGTGCACCCCGGCGCCGCCGAGGGGGTCGACGCCAAAGGTCAGGCCGGAGCCGCGGATGGCGTCCAGGTCGATGACCTGGCCCAGGCCGCCGACATAGCTGTCGAGGAAATCGAATTTATGGGTGGTGGCGGCCTTGAGCGCCTGGCGGTAATCCATCCGCTTGACGCCGTCGAGACCGGCCACCAGCAGGGCGTTGGCGCGGTCCTGAATGCTCTTGGTGACGTTGGTGTCGGCTGGCCCACCATTGGTAGGGTTGTACTTGAAGCCGCCATCGGCCGGCGGATTGTGCGACGGGGTGATGACGATGCCGTCGGCCAGGCCCGAGCTGCGGCCGGCGTTGTATTCGAGGATGGCATTGGACAGCGCCGGCGTGGGGGTATAGCCCGGCTCGCCGTTGGTCTCGGCGCAACCGGCGTCGATACGGACTTCCACGCCGTTGGCGGCGAGCACTTCCAGGGCGGAGATGAAGGCCGGCTCGGACAGCGCGTGGGTGTCCATGCCCATGAACAGCGGGCCGTCGACGCCCTGGGCCTTACGGTATTCGCAGATGGCCTGGGTGATGGCGAGGATGTGCCACTCGTTGAAGCTGCCCTTGAGCGAGGAACCGCGGTGCCCGGAGGTGCCAAAGGCCACCTGCTGACCCGGATCGCTGGGGTCGGGGCGATCGCTGTAGTAGCGCGCCACCAGGCGCGGCAGGTGGGTCAGGGTGTTCTCGTCGGGGAGGCGTCCTGCGTTGGGAGCGAGCGTCATGAAAGCGTCCTGTATACGTCGGAAAGAGGCAGCGGTCGGGCACAGGCCCGGGTCTGAAGGGTCACCGTGGCACGGCGACCCTTCAATTACGCCCATAGACCGTGCTGCCCGTCGAAGGTGCAGCCTACACCGGCTGGACCTGGCAGCACTGTGACGGGTTCAGCCAAGATAGCCCAAGCGCAGCAGATAATGCAGGACGGCGTAGGCCCCCAGCAGCAGCAACCCGCCAAAGAACAAGCGGCGAAACAGATGCTCCTTGAGGCGCTGACGCACGCGCTGGCCTAGCCACATGCCGGCGAGAGCGGGTAGCAGTAGCAGGCTGGAAGCACCCAGGCGCTCGACCGCCAGCGCCTCCTGCCACCAGAGGCCCATCAGCAGGGCCAGGGTGGCGACGGTGAAGCTCAGCCCCAGGGCCTCGATCAGCTGTTCCTTGTCCAGCGCCAGACTCTGCAGATAGGGCACCGCCGGCAGCACGAAGACACCGGTCATGCCGGTGATCAGACCCGTGACGAAACCCACCAGCAGAGCGACCTTGCCCTCATGACAACCTGGCGCGGGCAGGCGCCAGCCCGCCCAGCCGATCAGGCCATAGGCGACCAGCACCGCGCCCAGCGCGGCAGCGAGTCCGGCGCCATCGCCCCCGGTCAGCAGCGGGATGCTGAGCAGGGTGCCCGGCACCAGGGCCAGTTGCAGCGGCAACAGACGTTTGAACGTCCGCCAGGGCGAGGGGCCGGCGCAGAATTGCCAGACGTTGGTGAGCAGGGAGGGAATCAGCAGCAGGGCGGCGGCTTCGGCGGGTGTCATCAGCAGTGCCAGCAGACTCATGGCGACGGTGGGCAGGCCCAGGCCGAGCACGCCCTTGGTCAGCCCCGCGAGCACGAAGATCAGGATACAGAGCAGCAGGGTCATGGTCGCCTCCTCGGGTGGAGGCGTTACCATGGATTTCAGGACCGCAGGTGAGAAGCCGGGATTGGCGAAGGCTGCCTACGGTCGGCACAGAGGCTCTCCGGCGATGCGCTACGACCTGCTCGACCTGCGTCTGTTTCTCCACGTCGTGGCGGCGCGCAGCATCACCCTGGGCGCCGAGCGGAGTCACCTGGCGCTCCCTTCCGCCAGTGCCCGCATCAAGGCGCTGGAAGACCGCCTGGGAACGCGGCTCCTGATCCGCCACGCGCGTGGCGTCCGTCCCACCCCGGCCGGCCTGACCCTGGAGCGCCATGCCCGGGCGGTCCTGTTGCGGCTGGAGGAAATGGACCAGGACCTCACTGGCGCAGTGGCGGACAGCCGTACCTGGGTACGGCTGTTGGGCAACGGTGCCGCGGTGATGGAGCATCTGGATGAACCCCTGGCCGATTTCCTCCAGGCGCAGCCCAGGGTGGACGTGGACGTCGAGGAACTGCCTAGCTCACGCATTGTGCTGGCGCTCCGCGAAGGTCGCGCCGACCTGGGAATTTTCATGGCGGCGCCGGGTTTGGAGGATCTGCAGGTCCGGCCCTTCCGCGATGATCCTCTGGTGCTGGTCGCGGCGCCGGGTAGCGTGCCTTTGAAGGATGGCGAGCGGGTCGATTTCGCGCGATTGCTCGAGCAGCCCTTCGTCGGCCTGTCTCGCGGCAATGCCTTGCAGCTCCATGTGGAAGCCCAGGCGGCGCAGTGGGGCCGGGAACTGGCGATCCGCATTCGGGTACCGAGTCCGATCCAGGCCTGTGCCCTGGTCGCCCGTGGCCTGGGCGTGGCCATCCTGCCGGCCGCGAGTCTGCTCCGCGCAGGACCGGGCCTGGCGCTGGCCTGTCATCCGCTGAACGATGCCTGGGCGCGTCGTGACCTGGTGGTGGGTTGCCGGGATTTCAACGAGCTGTCGCCGGCGGCGGCAGCCTTGCTGGAGGTGCTGGAGCAGGTCGGAAGGTAGGGTGTCGAAGCGTGCTGATCGGCGACCCGGTCTCGGTTGAGATACGGGTCGCCAGCAGGCGTCAGCCGCGCAGTTTGTCCAGCAACTGATGATTGGGATAGCCGTCGGCCGGCCAGCCCTGGGACTGCTGGTAGGCGCGGATGGCTTTGCGGGTGTTGGCGCCGATGATGCCGTCGGCGCTGCCCGGATCCAGGCCCAGGGCGGCCAGGCGCTGCTGCAGTTCGACGCGCTCGCTGCGGCTCAGCGGCAGGTCATCGGTGGGCCAGCTGCCGGCGATCTGGCCGGCGTCGCGATAGCGCTCCGAGAGCAGCGCCACGCCCAGGGCATAGGAGCTGGAGTTATTGTACTTGAGGATGGTGCGGAAGTTGTTGAACACCAGGAAGGCCGGGCCGCGATGGCCGGCGGGCAGCAGCAGCGAGGCGCTGTCGCTCGGCTGGGCGGCCGGTTGCGGCAGGCCGAGGCCCTGGATGCCCAGGGCGTTCCACTCGGCCAGGCTCTTGCGCACGCCCATATCGGCCAGGCTGTAGTCGAAGTTGGCCGGTACCCGGACTTCGTAGCCCCAGGGCTTGCCGTCCTGCCAGCCGGAGGCCTTGAGGTAGTTGGCGGTGGAAGCCAGGGCATCGGCGGTGGAGCCCCAGATGTCGCGGCGACCGTCGCCGTCGAAGTCCACCGCGTACTGGTCGTAGGTGGTGGGGATGAACTGGGTCTGGCCCATGGCGCCGGCCCAGGAACCGATCATGCGGTCGGCGGTGACGTCACCGTGCTGCAGGATGCCGAGCGCGGCGATGAGCTGGTCCTGGGCGAAGTCCGGGCGGCGACCTTCGTAGGCGAGGGTGGCCAGGGAGCGGATGACGCCCTTGTTGCCCATGTTGTTGCCGTAGTTGCTCTCCATGCCCCAGAAGGCCACCAGACGCGCGGGCTCGATGCCATAGCGGGCTTCCAGGGAGGCCAGCAGCCCGGCCTGCTGGATCAGCAGACTCTTGCCATTGCGCACCCGCAGGGGCGAGACGGCGGATTCCAGGTATTCCCAGACCGGCTTGGTGAATTCCGGCTGGCTGCGATCGGCGGCGATCACCGCCGGATCGGGTTGCACGCCAGCGAAGGCCTGGTCGAAGGTGGCGGCGGATATGCCCCGGCCCAGGGCCAGGGCGCGGAAACGGCTGCGCCATTGCTCGAAGCTTTCGTCCGGCTGCGGCATGGCCTCAGCCGTCGAGGCGGGGGCGTTCGCCGCGGGTGCGGGTTTGGACGAGGAGGGCGAAGAGGGCGCCGCGGTGGGCGTCGTCGGAGTCTGGGCGCAGGCGGCCAGGGCGGCGGTCAGCAGGGTGACCAGGGTTCCGGCGAGGAGGCCGCCGGTCTTGAATCCGCGGGTTTTCCCGAATTGCATCTGTCTCCACCGGACGTCTAGGCAGGAAGGCTCACCTTAGCACGGCCCGGGTCCCGACGTCTGTCAGGCGTCTGCGTGCAGCTTTCAGGCGGCCAGAAAGACCGAAGCCTTCTCGTCTTGCAACGAGAAGGCTTCGCGGCGGTAGCTGCCTTTGCCCTTGGCGGGTTTTTCCTGGCGAGGGCGATAGCGGGGATCGCTGACGAGGACCTTGGCCTTGTTGGGGCCGCGACTGTACTTCTTGGCCATGCGTGCGTGCTCCTGGGGTTGGGGATTCCCCCTTGATGGGGGCGCGCCAGTCTATTGCAAGGGCCGGGCATTGCAAGCACCGGCCAGCGCTAGGACCTGGGCAGGGCCAGCCGCTTGCCGGCGAGCGTCAGCGCCAGGCTGGCCAGGGTCAGCCAGACCTCGCCAGGCGCCTGGCCCTTGATCTGTTCGTCGGCGACCTGGGCCTCGCGCAGCAGGGCTTCCAGCCGACGTGCCCCCTGGCGCTGCAGGGCGCGGCTGACCAGTGGGCGCCGCTTGTCCCACACCGGCGGCTTGACCTGGGTGAAGGCGCGTTCCAGCGGCGTGCCGCTTTCCTGCAGATGGGCCAGGTTGGCCAGCAGGCGCAGTTCCCGGGCCAGAGCCCAGAGCACCACGGCGGCTTCCACGCCTTCGCCGCGCAGGCCTTCGAGGATGCGCAGGGCATGCTCCGCATCGCCGGCCAGGGCGGCATCCAGCAGGCCGAAGACGTCGTAACGGGCACTGTCGGCCACCGAGGCGCGTACGGTCTCGGCATCCACCTGGGAGCCTTCGATGAGCAGGCGGAGCTTTTCGATCTCCTGGGCCGCGGCCAGCAGATTGCCTTCCACCCGCTCGGCGATCAGTTCGACCGCTTCGGGGGTGGCGGCCAGCCCCAGGCGCGCCAGGCGCTGGTTGATCCACTGCGGCAGCTGCGCCAGTTCCACCGGCCAGATCTGCACGAATTGCGCCTGCGGGTGCTCCAGCAGGGCCTTGGCCCATTTGGTCTTCTGGGCGGCGGCATCGAGGCGCGGCAGGCTGATCAGCAGCAGGGTGTCTTCGGCCGGGCGGGCCAGGTAGTCGAGCAGGGCGGCGGAGCCCTTGTCGCCCGGCTTGCCGGTGGGCAGGC
The DNA here is from genome assembly GCF_014190935.1 of Pseudomonas sp. AS2.8. Classification (NCBI taxonomy): domain Bacteria; kingdom Pseudomonadati; phylum Pseudomonadota; class Gammaproteobacteria; order Pseudomonadales; family Pseudomonadaceae; genus Pseudomonas; species Pseudomonas sp. AS2.8. The sequence goes on along the minus strand of NZ_JACHVV010000002.1, from coordinate 1,033,244 downwards.
GCAATTCGAGGATGCGTTTCTGGGCGAACAGCGAGAGGCTGGCGCCGGCCTCGTAGAGACGACCCCAGTCGAAACCGGCATCGACGTCGAAGACCTCGCGCTCGTCGAAGCCCTGGGCGCGGGCCGCGCCGCGAATCGCATCGCTGGCTTCTTGGCAGAGCAGGGGCTCATCGCCGCTGACCGCATAGACGGCGGCCAGCGAGCCCTGGAGCTGCTTACCGAGCTGGTTGGCGTTGAGTTTCATGCTGAACCGGAATGGCAAACCGGAGCCTTGCGGCTCCAGGTGCGGCGCTTAGCGCGCGGGGGTGGGGATTTCGATCGGCGACTGCTGCGGCGGGGCGGACTCGCGGGCGCGGCGGTCGGCGTCGGCCTTGGCGGCGGCGCGGGCATCGGCGTCACGCTGCAGCTTTTCCAGGCGCTCGGGAGTCAGGGCCTGCAGGCGGGCGGCCAGCTGCTGTACCAGTTCGCGGCGCATCTCGCGGCGCAGCTGGTCCTTCTGCTGTTCGGAACCGACGATGTTGTTCTGGTCGGTCACGTAGTAGCGCTGGGTTTCCAGGTAGTCGCTGACCAGTACCGCCTGGTTCTTGCCGATGATGGTATAGGGCTGACGGGTGGTCAGCTCGACCTCGGCACTGCGGGCGCCGCTGGTGTAGCTGGCGGTGCGCTCGCTCTGGGCTTCGCCGCCCAGGTCCAGGGTGTAGGGTGCGCCCGAGGTGACCCGCACATGGGCGTCGTCCAGCATGTCGCGGACGTCCTTGATGGTCTGGCCGTAGGCATCGCGCGCCGTGAGGTTCAGTTCGGTGAGGCTCAGGCGGGTTTCGCCGGTGCCGCGCAGCTGGAAGCCGCAGGCGGTCAGCAGGGTCGCCAGGCCGACTACCGCAAGGCCGGGGAGAATCCGTTTCTTCATCTGTTGTCTGCTCCGTTCGCGTGTCTTAGTTGGCGACGATGTTGACCAGTTTACCCGGGACCACGACGACCTTGCGGATGGTCAGACCCTCGGTGAAGCGTGCCACGTTCTCGTTGGCGCGGGCGGCGGCCTCGATGGCCTCGCGGCTGGCGTCGGCCGGTACTTCGATCTGGCCGCGCAGCTTGCCGTTCACCTGGATGACGATCTGCAGGCTGTCCTGCACCAGGGCGCTTTCGTCCACCTGCGGCCAGCGGGCATCGATGACCGCATCGCTGTGGCCCAGCTGCTGCCAGAGACCGTGGGCGATGTGCGGGGTGATGGGCGCCAGCAGTAGGGTGACGGCCTCCAGGCCCTCCTGTAGCAGACGGCGATCGGTGTCGCTGTCCTGGGCGGCCTTTTCCAGCACGTTCATCAGGGTCATGACCGCGGCGATGGCGGTGTTGAATTTGTGATGCTGACCGATATCCTGGCTGGCCTGGCGGATGGCCAGGTGGATGGCGCGACGCACCTCCTTCTGGGCCGGCGACAGCTCGCCGAGGGCGCCGGCGCTCGGCAGGCCCTGGGTGACGTGGGCCTGGGCCAGACGCCAGACGCGGCGCAGGAAGCGGCTCGCGCCCTCGACGCCGGAGTCGGACCATTCCAGGCTCATGTCCGGCGGCGAGGCGAACATCATGAACAGCCGGCAGGTATCGGCGCCGTACTGGTCGATCATCGCCTGGGGATCGACGCCGTTATTCTTCGACTTGGACATCTTCTCGACGCCGCCGATTTCCACCGGCTGGCCGTCGCTCTTCAGGCGCGCCCCGATCACCTTGGCCTTGGCATCGCGCTCCACCTCGACATCGGCCGGGTTGAACCAGTCCTTGCTGCCGTTGGGCAGGGTGCGGTAGTAGGTCTCGGCCACCACCATGCCCTGGGTCAGCAGATTCTCGAAGGGCTCGTCGGAATCGATCAGGCCCTGGTCGCGCATCAGCTTGTGGAAGAAGCGCGAGTAGAGCAGGTGCAGGATGGCGTGTTCGATGCCGCCGATGTACTGGTCGACGGGCAGCCAGTAGTTGGCTTCTTCCTTGTCCAGCATGCCGCCGGTGAAGTTCGGCGAGGCATAGCGGGCGAAGTACCAGGAGCTTTCGACGAAGGTGTCCATGGTGTCGGTTTCGCGACGCGCCGGCTGGCCGTTGCGCGGATCGACGGTCTCGTAGAATTCCGGCATGCGCGCCAGGGGCGAGCCGGCGCCGTCCGGCACCACGTCCTCGGGCAGCACCACCGGCAGCAGGTCGGCCGGGACCGGGATGTCGATGCCGTCGTCACCGTGGATGATCGGGATCGGGCAGCCCCAGTAGCGCTGGCGGCTGATGCCCCAGTCGCGCAGGCGGAACTGAGTGCGCGGCTGACCCAGGCCCTTGGCCTGCAGGTCGGCGCCAATCGCGTCGAAGGCGGCGTCGTAGGCGAGGTTGTCGTAGGCGCCGGAATTGATCAGGAAGCCTTCCTTGCTGCCGTACCAGTCCTTCCACTGCACCGGGTCGAACTGGTAGCGCTCGTATTCCGCGGGGCTGTAGTCGTCCGGGTTGGCCAGCACGCGGGTGGCCTCGGCGGTATCCACCACCTGGACGATGGGCAGCTGGTACTTGTTGGCGAATTCGAAGTCACGCTCGTCGTGACCGGGCACGGCCATGACCGCGCCGTCGCCGTAGTGCATCAGCACATAGTTGGCGACCCACACCGGCAGGCGCGCGTCGGTCAGCGGATGGCGGACGAACAGGCCGGTGTCCAGGCCCTTCTTCTCTTGGGTGGCGATGTCGGCTTCGGCGACGCCGCCGCGCTTGCACTCGTCGATGAAGGCCTGCAGCTCGGCATTGCCCTGGGCGGCCTGGGTGGCCAGCGGGTGTTCGGCGGCCACGGCGACATAGGTGGCGCCGAGCAGGGTGTCGGGGCGGGTGGTGAAGACCTTCAGGGTGCCTTCGGCGCCGATGCTGTCCTGGTCATAGGGGAATTGCACCTCCATGCCGCGGGATTTGCCGATCCAGTTGCGCTGCATGGTCTTGACCTGCTCGGGCCAGCCGGGCAGGCCGTCGAGGGAGGTCAGCAACTCTTCCGCATAATCGGTGATGCGGAAGTAGTACATGGGGATCTCGCGCTTCTCGATCAGCGCACCGCTGCGCCAGCCGCGGCCGTCGATGACCTGCTCGTTGGCCAGTACGGTCTGGTCCACCGGGTCCCAGTTCACCGTGCCGTTCTTGCGGTAGATGATGCCCTTCTCGAACAGCTGGGTGAACAACCACTGCTCCCAGCGATAGTAGTCGGGCTTGCAGGTGGTGACCTCGCGGGACCAGTCGATCGCCAGACCCAGGCTCTGCAGCTGGGACTTCATGTAGGCGATGTTCTCGTAGGTCCACTTGGCCGGGGCCACGCCATTCTTCATGGCGGCGTTTTCGGCGGGCATGCCGAAGGCGTCCCAGCCCATGGGCTGCAGGACGTTCTTGCCCAGCATCCGCTGGTAGCGGGCGATGACGTCGCCGATGGTGTAGTTGCGCACGTGCCCCATGTGCAGCTTGCCGCTGGGGTAGGGGAACATCGACAGGCAGTAGAACTTCTCCTGGCCCGGGCGCATGGTGGCCTTGAAGGACAGATTCTGGTCCCAGAAGGACTGGGCGGCGGCTTCTATTTCGCGGGGCTGATAGTGTTCGTGCATGGGCGTGTCGAGGGCTGCAGAGGCGTTTGATCGAGCCGCCAAGCATACATGACCCCCCGAGCGCGGGGAAATGTCCCGGTCCGCCGCTTGTTTCGCACTCTGGGGGAGGCAGGGTTGGAAGGGCCGTACTAGGCTGTTCAAACGTCCGTTCAATTACCCGGGAGGATGACCGCCATCATGGGAAAGTTTCGACGCGAGTCCGAAAAGCTGCCCGTCGACGTGCGCCTGCAACGACGCCTGGCGCTGGCGCTGGATGAGGCGGTTACCCAGGAACGCCTCTATGACAGCGCCAACGGGGAAGTCGAGGTGCAAGGCCTGAGTCCGGCCGAATATGCCCTGGTCAAGCGCTGGCTGGCGCGCCATCAGACGACCGATGCCGCCCTGGCCTGCTGCCTGGGTTGTGGCCGGGTCCAGCCGGCGGGTGCCTTCTGCTCCCTGTGCCAGGGTCGGCAACTGCTGGCCGAGAGTCCTTCTGCCCCGGTCGGCGCTCCCCTACACTAGGCGCCGCCGCGACCCGGAGGTCGCCCCCGACCGGAGGGACCATGGGTCTGCGCTATTTCTTCAAGCAATTGCTGCTGCCCCCGGGCGGCCTGCTGCTGCTCCTGCTGCTGGGCTGGTGGTTGCGTCGTCGTTATCCGCGCCTGGGCCTGGCCTGCTTCCTGGGTGGTCTGCTGGGCCTCTGGGCCAGCACCCTGCCGGCCGTGGTGGAAACGGGTGGGCGCCTGCTGGAGCGCGATGCCGCGCTGCCCGAGGCGCGCTGGGCGGACCTCGCGCAGCAGGCCGACGCCATCGTGGTGCTGGGGGCCGGTCGCGAGGTGGACGATCCGGGCTGGGCGGGCGATGCCGCCAGTCACCTGGCGGTGGAACGACTGCGCTATGCGGCGCGGCTGGCCAAGGCCAGCGGCCTGCCGGTGCTGATCACCGGGGGTTCGCCCCATGACCGCCCGCTGAGCGAGGCGGCGCTGATGACCGAGGTGATGGAACGCGACCTGGGGGTGCCGGTGCGCTGGCAGGAAGGTGCCAGTCGCACCACCTGGGAAAACGCCACCCTCAGTGCGCCACTGCTGCGCGAGGCCGGGGTGAAGCGGGTGGTGCTGGTGACCCAGGCCTATCACATGGCGCGTTCACGCTGGTGTTTCGAACGGCAGGGCTTCGTGGTGGTGGCCGCGCCCATGGGCTTCATCGGCGTCGCCAATGCCCGGCCCTTTGGTGGCTGGCTGCCGGAAGCCAAGGCGGTCGAGCAGACCGCCCAGCTACTCAACGAGGCCGCTGGGCTGTTGCTCTATCCGCTCGCCTATCGCTAATGCTCGCCTAGCTCTGGGTGACCACCAGCGGCGCCTCTTCCGGACTATCCTGCCGACGCAGCAGCAGGCCCCACAGCAGCACCAGGGCGGAAAAGATCGCCAGCGGCCAGAGTCGGTAGTGCAGATAGGGCGTCAGGCCATCCATGGGGACCACGGTGCCCTGCAGCACGCCGACCTCGAAGGCCGGGATCTGCCGGCTGATGCGACCGAAGGGGTCGACCAGGGCGGTGATGCCGTCGTTGGTGACCCTGACCATCCAGCGACCGCTTTCCAGGGCACGCATCTGCGCCATCTGCAGGTGTTGCTTGGGACCGATGGACTTGCCGAACCAGGTGTCGTTGCTGATGGTGAGCAGCAGTTGACTCTGGGCCGCCAGGTCGGCGACGAATTCCGGATAGACCACCTCGTAGCAGATGTAGGGCGCCACGCGGTAGCCCTTCACCAGGAGCGGCTGCTGGTGCTCGGGGCCACGGACGAAGTCGGACATGGGCAGATCGAAGAAGCCGATCAGGCCGCGCAGGTATTCCTGCAGCGGCACGTATTCGCCAAAGGGCACCAGCTTCTGCTTGTAGTAGGTGCCCGAGCCGTTGCCGACCGCGGTGATGCTGTTGAAGTAACGCGAATCGCCGTCGGCGTCGCGTTCCCGCGCGGGCAGGCCGGTCACCAGGGCGCCGCCATGGGCCGCCACCTGGGCACCTTCGGCGGCGAGGAAGTCACCGACGTATTCGCGCAGCACGGGAATGGCATTTTCCGGCCAGACCACTAGGTCGGCATCGCCTTGCTCGGCGGTGCGGTCCCGGTAGAGCGCCAGGGTGGCGCGGGCGTGGTCGGGATTCCACTTGAGTTCCTGGGCGATGTTGCCCTGGACCCCGGCGACCTTGAGCGGCGTGCCGGCGGGTTGCGTCCAGACCTGGCCCTTGAAGACATCACCGGCCACCCACGGCAGGGCCAACAGCACCAGGCTCGCGACCAGGGCGAGCGGCCGCATGATCAGGCGCGGGGCGTTGACCAGCAGCGCCGCGGTAAAGGCCAGCGCGGCCGAGATCAGCCAGACGCCACCCAGCGGCGCCAGGCCCTGCAGGGGGCCGTTGAGCTGGCTGTAGCCGAGCAGCAGCCAGGGAAAGCCGGTCAGCGCCCAGCTGCGGAACAGCTCTAGGGCGAACCAGAGGCCGGCAAAGGTCAGGGCGTCACCCAGCGGTGCCTGGTTGCGTCTCAGGCACAGTGCCCAGAGTCCGGCGGGCAGGGCGAAGAACAGCGCGATGCCGGCGCAGAAGCCCACGGTGAGAAAGAGCGCCAGGGGGACCGGCGCGGCGCCATAGGTGTGGATGCTGACGTAGATCCAGCTGGTGCCGGCGAGAAAGGCGCCGAAGCCATAGCACCAGCCGCGCAGCAGGGCGCGCCAGGCACCGAGACCCTTGAGGCCCAGGTAGAAGAGGCCGGCGGACAGCAGTGCCAGCGGCCAGATGTTGAAGGGGGCCAGCGCCAGGGGCGTGAGGGCACCGGCGAAGAGCGCCAGAAGGTTGCCCTTCCAGCCGGGTTGAGAGATCCAGCGCATCGAAAATCCTTGGTCCGATCGAGGCTGCGCAAGCTTACTCGTCGCCGCGAGGGAGTGCCAAAGGCGCGTGCGGGGGAGCGAGCTGGATCGCAGTTGGAGAGGGGAATGGAGCGTGTCGCGGTGCGAGCGTCCCGTAGGTTGGGTTGAGACGGCTCCCTCGTCGAAGCCCAACAGTATCGACCTCGAAGCAAGGCCTGTTGGGCTTCGCTGCGCTCAACCGAGCCTACGGGGGGCCGTAGGTTGAGACCGACCCTCACCCCAGCCCTCTCCCGGAGGGAGAGGGGGCAAGAGCGGCTAGCGGTTGACCGGGGTCACGCGCAGCAGGTGGATGCGGCGGCCGTCGGCGTTGAGCACGCGGAAGCGGAAGTCGTCGATCACCGTTTCCTCGTTGCGCTTGGGCAAATGGCCCAGGCGATTCATCACCAGACCACCGGCCGTGTCGGCCTCGGCATCGGCGAAACGGGTTTCCAGGGTCTCGTTGAGCGTCTCGATGGGGGTGAGCGCCTTGACCACGAAGTCGCCATTGGGCAACGACTTGATGAAGCTCTCTTCCTCCACGTCATGCTCGTCCTCGATCTCGCCGACGATCTGCTCCAGCACGTCCTCGATGGTCACCAGGCCGGCGACGCCGCCGTATTCGTCCACCACGATGGCCATGTGGCTGTGGGTCGAACGAAATTCCCGCAGCAGTACGTTGAGGCGCTTGGACTCGGGCACGAAGGTGGCCGGGCGCAAGGCGGTCTTGAAGTCGAAGACCCGTGCAGAGTCCAGCAGCAGCGGCAGCAGGTCCTTGGCCAGCAGCAGGCCGAGCACGTCGTCGGGGCCCTCGCCGATCACTGGATAGCGGGAGTGCGCCGCCTCGATCACCGCCGGCAGGAATTCCGCCGGGGTCTGGTGGGCACGGATGCTGATGATCTGCGAGCGCGGCACCATGATGTCGCGCACCTGCAGGTCGGCCACGGAGATGGCGCCTTCGACGATGGACAGCACCTCGCTGTCGAGCACCTTGTTCTCGTGCGCCTCGCGCAGCAGCTCCAGCAGTTCCTGGCGACTCTTGGGTTCATGGGCAAAGGCCTGGACGATGCGTTCCAGCCAGGAACGATGCCCAGTGCCTGATCGATCTTCGTTCATGTGTCTGTCATTCACCGTAGGGATCGGGGTAGCCCAGTTCAGCGAGCAATTGGCGTTCCAGGTCTTCCATCTCCTCGGCTTCGTCATCTTCCAGATGATCGTAGCCGAGCAGGTGCAGGCAGCCATGGATGACCAGGTGCGCCCAGTGCGCCGCGGCGGGCTTGCCTTGCTCGGCGGCCTCGCGGGCCACCACGGGGGCGCAGATCACCAGATCGCCGAGCAGGGGGATATCGAGGAATTCGTCCGGCACGTCGGCCGGAAAGGACAGCACGTTGGTGGCGTAGTCCTTGTGCCGCCAGGTGCGATTCAGCTCGCGGCCTTCGTCTTCGTCCACCAGGCGGATGGTGAGTTCCGAGTCGCCCTGGCGGGCGCGCAGGGCCAGTTCACACCAGCGGCGTAAGTCCGGCTCCTCGGGGAGGTCGGCCGCCTCGCTGGCGACCTGGACGTCCAGTTCAATCGCCATGGCGACCCTCTCCCTGAGCGCGCGGCTTGTCCTGCAGCGCCTCGAAGCGGTCGTAGGCCTCGACGATGCGCTGCACCAGCGGGTGGCGCACCACGTCCTTGGATTCGAAGTGGGTGAAGCCGATGCCGGGCACATCGCGCAGGACCTCGATGACGTGCTTGAGGCCCGACTTGGTGCCGCGCGGCAGGTCGACCTGGGTGACGTCGCCGGTGATCACCGCGGTGGAGCCGAAACCGATCCGGGTCAGGAACATCTTCATCTGCTCGAGGGTGGTGTTCTGACTCTCGTCGAGAATGATGAAGCTATTGTTGAGGGTGCGGCCGCGCATGTAGGCCAGCGGCGCGACCTCGATGACCTGGCGCTCGATGAGCTTGGCCACCTGCTCGAAGCCGAGCATCTCGTAGAGGGCGTCGTACAGCGGGCGCAGATAGGGGTCGATCTTCTGCGCCAGGTCGCCGGGCAGGAAACCGAGCTTCTCGCCGGCTTCCACCGCCGGGCGCACCAGCAGGATGCGGCGGATCTGCTCGCGCTCCAGGGCGTCCACGGCGCAGGCCACGGCCAGATAGGTTTTGCCGGTACCGGCCGGGCCGATGCCGAAGTTGATGTCGTGATCGAGGATCGACTTGACGTAGCGCTGCTGGTTGGCGCCACGCGGGCGGATCATGCCCTTCTTGGTGCGCAGGGCCACGCTGGTGTCGCCGCCGCTGCGGTGCTCTTCCTGGAGGGCTTCCAGACCGGATTCCTGCAGGTAGAGGTGGACCAGTTCCGGGGCCACCGCGGTACCGCTGGCGGTCTCGCGATAGAGGCGCTGCAGGAGGTTCTGGGCCGCGCGGGTGCGCTCGGGATCGCCGACCAGTTCGAACTGGTTGCCGCGATTGCGGATCTCGATGCCGAGACGGCGTTCGAGCTGGCGCAGATTTTCATCGAGCTGGCCGCACAGGTTGGCGAAACGGTCGGCATCGAAGGGTTCGAGGGTGAAGTGCTGGAGCGTCTGGGGGGTATTCAAGGTGTGCTGGGAAACCCTTTGGATTGGCTTTACGAAAACTTGACGTAGCTTGAGAGTAACCTGCGTCGCGCCCTTGGCAAAGGGCGCGTGCGACCATCCATCAGGCCAGCGCGACGGCGACGGGCGGGCGCGCACCGCTGGCGACGGGGGCCAGCAGGGTGCCGCGCAGGGAGTGCGGCAGGGCCTCGTCGATGTGCACCTGGACGAACTGGCCGATCAGGCTGGCATCGCTGCAGCGGAAGTTGACGATGCGGTTGTTCTCGGTGCGGCCCTGCAGCATGCCGGGATCGCGCTTGGAGAAATCGCTGACCAGGATGGTCTGGATGCTGCCGGCCATGCGCCGGCTGATCTCGAAGCCCTGCTGGTGGATGCGCGTCTGCAGGATCTGCAGGCGCTGCTTCTTGAGCTCGTCGGGGGTGTCGTCGACCAGGTCCGCCGCCGGGGTGCCGGGGCGGGCGCTGTAGATGAAGGAGAAGGAAAAGTCGAAACCGACGTCCTCGATCAGCTTCATGGTCTGCTCAAAGTCCTTCTCGGTCTCGCCGGGGAAGCCGACGATGAAGTCCGAGCTGATGCAGATGTCGGGCACCGCCGCCTTGAGCCTGCGGATGCGCGACTTGTATTCCAGCGCCGTATGGTTGCGCTTCATGGCCGCCAGGATGCGATCCGAACCGGCCTGCACCGGCAGGTGGACGAATTTCACCAGCTCGGGGATCTCGGCGTGGGCCTGGATCAGGGCGTCGGAGAATTCCAGCGGGTGCGAGGTGGTGTAGCGGATGCGGTCGATGCCATCCACAGCCGCCACCACATAGAGCAGTTCGGCGAAGTCGGCGATGCGCCCGTCGCCGGTGGCGCCGCGATAGCCGTTGACGTTCTGGCCCAGCAGGGTCACCTCGCGCACGCCGTGCTCGGCGAGGTGGATGATCTCGGCGAGGACGTCGTCCAGCGGCCGGCTGACCTCTTCGCCACGGGTATAGGGCACCACGCAGAAGGTGCAGTACTTGCTGCAGCCTTCCATGATGGAAACGAAGGCGCTGGGACCGTCGATGCGCGGCTCGGGCAGGCGATCGAACTTCTCGATCTCGGGGAAGGAGATGTCCACCTGGGGCGCCCGGGTGGTGCGTGCGGCGTCGATCATCTCCGGCAGGCGATGCAGGGTCTGGGGCCCGAAGACCACGTCGACATAGGGCGCGCGGTCACGGATGGCGGCGCCTTCCTGGCTGGCCACGCAACCGCCGACGCCGATCACCAGGTCGGGATTCTCCAGCTTGAGTTCGCGCCAGCGACCGAGCTGGGAAAACACCTTTTCCTGCGCCTTCTCGCGGATCGAGCAGGTGTTGAGCAGGATGACATCGGCCTCGGCCGGATTCTGGGTGACTTCCAGCGGCTCCCGTTCGCCGAGCAGGTCGACCATGCGCGACGAATCGTATTCGTTCATCTGGCAGCCATGGGTTTCGATATAGAGCTTCTTGGACATGCGCGGCAGGGAGTCGGTGGCGAGTGGACCGCGCATTATAATGATGGCCTTCGGGACGGGGAAGAGCCGCCCGGAAGGCGGTCGGTCTAGGCCTGGGCGGCGCCCTCCGGCAGCCGGGCGATGACCTTGATCTCGAAGCGAAAGCCGGCCAGCCAGGTGGCGCCGACCGCGGTTACCGTGGGGTAGGGCGCCGTGCCCCAGTGCTCCAGCAGCACCGGCCAGATGCGTTCGAAGCTGGCTTCGGCATCGACCATGAACAGGGTGACGTCCACCACGTCGGCGAAGGAAGCGCCGGCCGCGGCGAGGACGGCGTCGAGGTTGGCGAAGGCCAGGCGGACCTGGTTTTCCAACTCCGGCTCGGGAGAGCCATCGGCGCGGCTGCCGACCTGCCCGGAGACGAAGAGAAAGCCGTTGGAACGGATGGCCGGCGAATAGCGGTGCTGTTCGTAGAGGGCGTGGCGCTGGGCGGGAAAGACGACGTCGCGGGTCATGGTGGGGCTCCGGTGGAAATGGGTGGGGCCACCTTAGGCGTCGCCCGCCAGGGGATAAACCCGGTCCGGCGGTCAGCATTGTTTGTACAATCCAAACAATCCCCTGTGGAGGAATCGGCATGGATCTGTTCGCCGCGATGCAGACCTTCGTGCGGGTAGTGGAAGCCGGCAGCTTCACTCGCGCAGCCGAGACCCTCGGCAGCAGCCGCACCCGCGTCACCCAGCAGGTGCAGCAGCTCGAAGCGCACCTGCAGGTGCGCCTGCTCAATCGCACCACCCGGCAGGTGCAGGTCACCGCCGACGGTGCGGCCTACTACGAGCGGTGCCTGGGCGTGCTGGCGGCGGTGGACGATGCCGAGACGGGGCTTTCGGTGGCCACCCGCACGCCCCGCGGGCGCCTGCGGGTGGACGTGCCCAGTCCGCTGGCGCGGCTGATCCTGATCCCGGCCCTGCCGGACTTTCTCCAGCGCTATCCGGACATCCAGCTCGAGCTGGGCGTCAGCGATCGCCAGGTGGATCTGATCGGCGACAACGTCGATTGCGTGATCCGCGGCGGGCGCATCCGCGAGCAGTATCTGGTGGCTCGGCCATTGGGGGCGCTGCGGCTGGGCTGCTATGCCGCGCCGGCCTATCTCGCCGCCCAGGGCACGCCGGTTCATCCCGCCGAGCTGGCCGAGGCGCCGCACCGGGTGGTGCGGTTTCTCTGGGGGGCGGGCAAGGGCTTTCCCTATGCCCTGCAGCGCGGCGCCGAGCGCCTGGAACTGCAGAGCCGGCACAGCCTGGAGGTGGACGACGGCAACGCCTGCCTGGCGGCGGGGCAGGCCGGGCTCGGGGTAGTCTGCCTGCCGCACTATCTCGCGGTGGCGGCCATCGCCCGTGGCGAACTGGTCAGGCTGTTTGCGGACTGGCAGGTGGCACCCATGCCGCTGTATCTGGCCTTCGCGCCCAACCGTCACGTCAGCGCCAAGTTGCGGGTCTTCATCGACTGGGTGAGCGCGGTGGTCGCCGAGCGCGCCTGGCTGGAAACCCCTGGCGACGGCTGACGGGAATCGCGGCCGGCATGCTATGCTCGCCGCCCTCTTTTCACCGTCGAAACCCGCCTCCGCCATGAGCTCATCCCCCAGCAAGCCGGCCATCTACAAGGTCATCTTCGTCAACCAGGGTCAGGTCTTCGAGATCTACGCCAAGCAGATCTTCCAGAGCGATCTCTGGGGCTTCCTGGAGATCGAGGAGCTGGTGTTCGGCGAGCGCACCCAGGTGGTGGTGGATCCGAGCGAGGAAAAGCTCAAGGCGCAATTCGAAGGCGTGGTGCGCAGCTTCGTGCCCATGCATTCGATCATCCGCATCGACGAGGTGGAGCGTCTGGGCCAGCCCAAGATCAGCGAGGCCAAGGGCGGCACCAATGTCATGCCGTTTCCCATGCCGATGCCCGACAAGCCCTGACCGCGTACGTCGTCAGTTCTGCGGCGGCTGGAAGGGATTGAGGTTGCCCGCGGTCTGCATGTCCTGCAGATAGTCGCGGAAGATCTGGCCCAGCACCTGGGTGGCCATCTCCAGCTCGTCACGGCGCATCTGGGCGCTGACCAGATCGGCGGTGTCCATGGCTTCGTCGTTGCCATTGATGGCGGCCATCTTCAGCACGATGTAGGCCTGGATGTTGTTGGGCGGTACGCCCTCGCCACGAAAGAACATGTTGCCGAGGCGATTCTGCGCATCGGCATTGCCCTTGAGCGAAGCCTGCTCGAACCACTGGCGCGCCTGGTTGAGATCTTTGGGCGTCTGCTTGCCTTCGTAGTAGAAGTCGCCGAGTTCGTACTGCGCCTGGGAATCGCCGTCGTGGGCGATCTGCTGGCAGCGGGCGATCGCCTGCGCCAGGGCTTCGTTGGCCAGATTCAGGTTGCAACGGCTGGTGCTGGGGACGAGCAGCGAATTGCCTCCGGCCAGGGCGACCAGGGGCATCAGAATCAGGGCTGCGCACAGGGTACGGCCAGCGCGGTGCATGAAGCGCCTCCACAAGCGAGGCAGGTTCAGAGAACCCGGTCGGCGAAACGCGCCGACATCTCATTATGGGTCAAGCCGACGCACGCTTTCAAAACCTTTACGCGCAACGGCGGAACTTTTTTACCTGTGACGCCGGCCACTCAACTAGGTGTGAGGCCGGCGTGGCAGAGAGGTTCCGCAAGCGAGACGAATGACACCTAGTCCTTGAAGGTGGCGAAGGCGCGCTCGGCGGCGTCCAGGGTGATGCGCAATTCCTCGTCGCCATGGGCGATGGAGGTGAAGCCGGCCTCGAAGGCGCTGGGCGCCAGGTAGACGCCACCGTCCAGCATCAGGTGGAAGAAGCGCTTGAACCTCTCGCTGTCGCTGGACATGACATCGCTGAAGGTGACGATGTCTTCGGCGCCGCTGAAGTAGAGACCGAACATCCCGCCCGCCTGGGTGGTGACGAAGGGCACGCCCGCGGCGTCGGCGCGGTCCTGCAGGCCCTGCAGCATGCGCGTGGTGTAGTCGGTCAGCTCGGCGTGGAAGCCGGGGCGGCGGATCAGTTGCAGGGTGGTGAGGCCGGCGGCCATGGCCAGCGGATTGCCCGAGAGGGTGCCGGCCTGGTAGACCGGGCCGAGCGGGGCGATCTTTTCCATGATCTCGCGCTTGCCGCCAAAGCAGCCCACCGGCATGCCGCCACCGACGATCTTGCCGAAGGTGGTGAGGTCCGGACGGATGCCGTAGTGCGCCTGGGCGCCACCCAGGGCGACGCGGAAGCCGGTCATGACCTCATCGAAGATCAGCACCACGCCATAGCGATCACAGAGGCTGCGCAGTCCTTCCAGGAAACCCGGCGCCGGCGGCACGCAGTTCATGTTGCCGGCCACCGGCTCGACGATGATGCAGGCGATCTGGTCGCCGACGTTCGCCAGGGTTTCCTCCACTTCGCCCAGGTCGTTGTAGGCCAGGGTCAGGGTGTGCTGGGCGAAGGCCGCCGGCACGCCGGGGGAGCTGGGCACGCCCAGGGTCAGGGCGCCGGAGCCGGCCTTGACCAGCAGGCTGTCGGAGTGGCCGTGGTAGCAGCCCTCGAACTTGATGATGGTGTCGCGCCCGGTGTAGCCACGCGCCAGGCGGATGGCGCTCATGGTGGCCTCGGTGCCGGAGCTGACCATGCGCACCATTTCCATGGACGGCACGATCTCGCAGATGAGGTCGGCCATGGTGGTTTCCAGGGCGGTCGGCGCGCCATAGGAGAGGCCGTGTTCCAGCTGGCGGCGCACGGCGTCGAGCACGTCCGGATGACTGTGGCCGAGGATCATCGGACCCCAGGAACCGACGTAGTCGACATAGCGCTTGTCATCCTCGTCGACGATGTAGGCGCCCTGGGCGTGCTTGAAGAACAGCGGCGTGCCGCCGACGCTCTTGAAGGCGCGGACCGGCGAGTTGACGCCACCGGGGATGTGGCGCTGGGCTTGGTCGAAGAGTTGTGCAGAGCGGGACATAGGGGTCTCCTTGAACGGGATCAGGCCGCGAACAGCTGGGCGAAGGCGCGCGCACGGCGCTCCACTTCGCCCGCGCTGGCGGCGGAAAACAGGCTGTGGACGACGGCGAGCAGATCGACGCCGTGGTCGAGCAGGTGCGGGGCGTTGTCCAGGGTGACACCGCCGATGGCGCAGACCGGCAGGGCGAAGCGGCTGCGGGCCTGGTCGAGCAATTCCAGGGGCGCCGGCGGAGCATTCGGCTTGGTGCTGGAGGCGAAGAAACGACCGAAGGCCAGATAGCTGACGCCAGCCTGGGCCGCGGCCTCGGCCAGTTCCAGGCTGGCGTGGCAGGTGCCGCCGAGTAGCGCGTCCGCCCCCAGTTCGGCGCGGGCCGCGGCCAGGGAGCCGTCTTCCTGGCCCAGGTGCAGGCCGACGCCCAGCTGGCGAGCCAGGGCGAGGTCGTCATTGATGATCAGCTGGGCGCCATGCTGGCGGCAGAGCTCGGCCAGGGCAGCGGCTTCGTCCTGGCGGCGGCTGGCGTCGCCTGACTTGTCGCGGTACTGCACCAGCCGGGCGCCGCCTTGCAGCGCGGCTTCGACATAGGGCAGCAGGCGACCCTCGGCGAGCAGGGCGCTGTCGGTGATGGCATAGAGGCCGCGCAGGGGGCTCATGAGCAGAAGTCCAGCGGCAGGCGGCGCGGTACGTACTGACCGCGACCGGGGCGCTCGGCGTCCCTCAGGGTGCGCCAGGTATAGTCCAGGGCGCTGCGCACCGCGCTGGGCAGGGCTTCGCCGAGGGCCAGGCGCCCAGCCAGGGTACTGGCCAGGGTGCAGCCGGAGCCGTGATAGCTGCCGGGCAGGCGTTGGCAAATATGGGTCTCGCAGCCGCCGGCACGGTCATAGAGACGGTTGTGCACCTCGTGTTCCTCGCCATGGCCGCCGGTGATCAGCAGGTGGGCGCAGAAGGGCAGCAGGCGCTCGGCGCACTGCTCCGGGGTGCCTTCGGGCAACTCGGCGAGGATGCGCGCCTCGGGCAGATTGGGGGTGGCGATGGTGGCGCGCGGCAGCAGCCGTTCGCGGATGGCGTAGCCGACCTCGTCCTTGCCCAGGGCGCCGCCGCCACCGGCGCGCAGCACCGGATCGCAGACCAGGGGTACGCCCGGCAGAGACTCCATGATCTCCAGAACCGTCTCGACCATCTCCACCGAACCGAGCATGCCCAGCTTGACCGCCGCCACCGGCAGGTCGGCGATGATCGCCCGGGCCTGGGCCAGTACCCACTCGCGATCCAGCACCCGGAAGTCGCGCACGTCGACGGTGTCCTGCACGGTCAGGGCAGTGACCGCCGGGGCGGCATGGCAGCCCTGGGCGAGCAGGGCTTCGATGTCGGCCTGCAGACCGGCGCCGCCACTCGGATCGTGGCCGGACAGGCAGAGGACGACAGGACGTTGGGGTTCGAGGGTCATGGGCGTCAGCCTAGCAAAGGGAAAAGGGGCGCAGCGGCCGGGTGCCGCAGGGAGTGGCACCCTACAACGACCTCGCGCCCTGCGCCACCCGTTGACATGGGACCCGGATCGGGACGAAGGAACTCCGCTGCCGGTTGGGTAGCCGATATACTGCACCTTTGCTCGGGTAAGGCGGTTCTATGGCGTTGTGGCGGTTGTTGCGTGATTTCTTCCTGCGCCAACGGAGTGCCTACGGGACTGCCATCCTCTGCCTGCTGGGCGTCGGCCTGCTCAACCTGACGCTGCCCTGGTGGATCGGCAAGGCCATCGACGCCCTGCGCGCCGGCGAGCTGGATCAGACCGGCCTGCTCTGGCGCGTCGCCCTGATCGTGGCGGTCGGCTGTGGCCTCTATGTGCTCCGCTATCAATGGCGGGTGCGGTTGTTCGGCACCTCCTACCAGGTCGGGGTGGAGTTGCGCGACGCCTTCTTCGCCAAGCTGGCGCGGCTGGACCCCGGCTTCTTCCAGTCCAGTCGCACCGGTGACCTGCTGGCCCGCGCGACCCAGGACATCGACGCCGTGGAGACCGCCGCCGGCGAAGGGGTGCTGGCCAGTTTCGACGGCATGCTGACCCTGCTGCTGGTACTGCTGGCCATGTTCATCGGCATCGATGCGCCCCTGGCTGCCCTGGCGCTGTTGCCCTTTCCCTTCATGGCCTGGGGCTTCTATCGGGTGGCGCGGCGGGTGCAGCAGCGCTTCGGCCTGGCGCTGGCCGGCTTTTCCGCGCTCAACGACCGTACCCAGGAAGCCTTGAGCGGCCTGCGCATGCTGCGCCAGCACGCCCTGATCGAAGCCGAGCTGGACGACTTCGACGCCCGCGCCCGCAGCGTGGCCAAGGCCGACTACCAGGTGCAGCGCACCGAGGCGCGCTACGAGCCGATCATCTTCGTCGCCCTGAGTCTCGCCACCCTGCTGACCCTGGTCATGGGCAGCTGGCGCTATCTCGACGGCCATATCACCCTCGGCCAGCTGACCAGCTTCAGCCTCTATCTGGTGCAGCTGATCTGGCCGATGTTCGCCATCGGCTGGTGCTTCAACCTGCTGCAGCGGGGCGAGGCCGGGGCCCGCCGGCTGGAAGAGGTGTTCGCCGTCACCGAGCGCATCCGTGACGAGGGCACCCAGACGCCACCGGACCAGGCCGATCTGTCGGTCTATATTCCGGCGTTCACCTATCCCCAGGCGCGTCAACCGGCCTTGCAGGACGTGGTCATAGATCTACCCGCTGGCGATACCCTGGGCATCGTCGGCGCCACCGGCAGCGGCAAGAGCACCCTGCTGCGCCTGCTCTTGCGCCAGTTTCCGCTGGAGCAGGGCTGCATCCGCCTGGGCGGAGTGCCGCTGGAGGAATATCGCCTGGGCGATCTGCGCGCCCAGTTCGCCTATGTGCCCCAGGATCCCTTCCTGTTCGCCCGCACCTTGGGCGAGAACGTCGCCCTCAGTCGCCCCGATGCCACCGCCGGGGAGATCCGCGAAGCCCTGGACGCCGCCGCCTTCGCCACCGACCTGGCGGCCCTGCCGCAAGGGCTGGATACGCCGGTGGGGGAGCGCGGCCTGACCCTCTCCGGTGGTCAGCGCCAGCGGGTGGCCCTGGCGCGGGCGCTGCTCTCGCCGGCGCCCATCCTGCTGCTGGACGACACCCTCTCGGCAGTGGATACCGCCACCGAAGCCCGCCTGCTGAAGACGCTGGCCGGGCTGCAGGGGCGTACCACCCTGATCGTCAGCCACCGGCTCTCGGCCGTGCAGCACGCCGACGAGATCATCGTGCTCGACCAGGGCAGCCTGGTGGAGCGGGGCCGTCACGGCGAGCTGCTCGCCGCCGGTGGCCTCTATGCCCGACTGTGGAATCTGCAACAGGCGGAGGAGGCCAGCCAATGACCAGGACCCGCGTACTCTCGCTGCTGCTCAAGCCGGTACTGGCCAATCCGCGCAAGCTGGCCGGCACCCTGGCGATCCTGGTCACGGCGACCCTGTTCGATGTGCTGGGGCCCTGGCTGACCAAGCACTACCTGGACAACTACCTGGTGCCCCACGATCTGCGCCTCTGGCCGCTGGTGGGCCTGGTGGCGGCCTATGTGGTCTCCCAGGGCCTGGCCGCCTACGGCCGCTACCTGCAATCGCTGAGATTCGCCGAGATCGCCATGGACGTGGTGCTCCTGCAGCGGCGCCGGCTGTTCCGCCACGTGCTGAGCCTGCCGCAGAGCTTCCACGACCGTACCGCCACCGGCGAACTGGTGGCGCGGGTCACCAACGACACCGATGCCCTGCGCGAACTCTATGTGGCCTTTCTCGGCAACATGGTCGGCAACATCGTGCTGCTGATCGGCATCCTGGTGGCCATGGCGCTGCTCGACGTACGGCTGATGGCCATCGCCGTGCTGCTGATCCCGGCGGCAGTGCTGATCGTCTGGGCCTATCAGCGATACAGCGGGGCGGCGGCCATGGAGGTGCGGATGCTGCGCGCCGAGCAGAGCGCCCGCCTGGGCGAGGCCATCGGCGGCATGGGCCTGTTGCAGGCCTTCAACCAGACCGAGCGCTTCCGCCAGGATTTCCAGCGCCTCAACCAGGCCCAGTACGGCGCTCGCATGCGCACCATCCGCGTCTCCGGGTTGCTGCTGCGTTCGGCGCTGGACCTGGTCAGCGTGGCGGTGCTGGCGGTGCTGCTGCTGGTCTACGGGATGGGCCATCTGCAAGGCGGCGCCGAGATCGGCGTGCTCTACGCCTTCGTCACCTACCTGGGCCGGGTGACCGAGCCGCTGATGGACATCACTCAGAGATTCAACCTGTTTCAGCAGGCCACGGTGGCCGGTACCCGCCTGCTGCACCTGCTGGAAGAGAAGCCGGCGTTGAGTGGCGAAGACGACCGGCCCATCGTGACCGCGCACTTCCACCTCGATGCGGTGCGCTTCCGCCATGCCGGCGCTGGCCACGACACCCTGCACGGCATCGACCTGGACATCCCTCCGGGCACCTTCCTCGGCATCGTCGGGCCCACCGGCAGCGGCAAGTCGACACTGCTCGATCTGCTCGCCGGGCTGCAACCGGTCACCGGTGGCCATCTCTGCCTGGACGGTCGCGAACTGGGCAGCCTGACCCCGGAGGTGCTGGGCGCGGCACTGGCCAGCGTGCCCCAGGAACCCTTCATCCGCTCCAGCAGCCTGAGGGACAACCTGCTGCTCGGCAGCCAGGTGCCGGATGCGCGACTGCGCGAAGCCCTGGCCGCCGCCCACCTGGACGACCTGGTGGCGCGTCTGCCTGAAGGCCTGGATACCCTGCTGGGCGAGCGCGGTTTCACCCTGTCCACCGGCGAGCGGCAGCTCCTGGCGCTGGCCCGGGCGCTGCTGCGCGAACCCAAGGTATTGCTGCTCGATGAGGCCACCGCCAGCATCGACAGCGCCACCGAGGCGCGGCTGCAGGGAGCGCTGGACGAGTTGCGCGGCCAGGTCACCCTGATCGTGGTGGCGCACCGCCTGTCCACCATCCGCCATGCCGATCGCATCCTGGTGCTGCGCGACGGCCGCAAGGTGGAGGAGGGCAGTCACGAGGCCCTGCTGCAGCGGCCCGACGGGCACTATCGGCGCCTGTGGGAGCAGCATGCCCAGGGGGAAAAGACGCTTTAGCGAGGGAAGCCGTTGTCATGCAGGGGTGTTAGGGTGTCAGCTATAGCCAGCGCCCCAACAAGGAAACCTGCATGACCTCCGTACCCGAGGATTTCACCGCCGTTGCCACCGCCAGCGAGGCGGTCGACCGTCTCGCGGCTCTGCACGACGAGGCCACCCAGGCCCTGGGTGCTGCCCTCAAGCGCTATCTCAAGGATCGCGTCGAGCCCAGCGCGGCCGAGCGCGAGCTGTTCCGCTACCCCGAGATCCGCATCCGCTATCGCGCCCCCGGCGTGCCGCCGGCCACCACCCGCGCCTACGCCAAGATCCAGCTGCCCGGCACCTATGTGGCCACCGTGACCCATCCGGCGGCCTTTCGCGGCTATCTGCTGGAGCAGCTCGAGCCGCTGATGCGTGACTATGACCTCCAGGTCGAGATCGGCCGCAGTCGCCAGGACATCCCCTATCCCTATGTGGTGGAGCAGGGCGACGAACTGGCCGGCAGTGGCGTGACCGCCGCCGAGCTGGCGCGGGTCTTTCCCAGCACCGATCTCTCCGCCGCCCACGACGACATCGCCGACGGCCACTACGACTGGGAGCGCATAGATCCGCTGCCGCTGGCGCTGTTCGATGCCGCCCGCACCGACTTCTCGCTGAGACGCATCGTCCACTACACCGGCAGCGACTGGCGCCACGTGCAGCCCTGGATCCTGCTGACCAACTACCATCGCTACGTCGACCAGTTCATCCAGCACGGCCTGGAACAGCTGCGCAGCGATCCGCGCTTCGAGCGCCTGGTCCTGCCGGGCAACGTCATCATCGAACGCGACATGGACCCCACCGAGGCCCAGGCGGTCATTGCCGCCATCGCCTGGCACCGCTTCCAGATGCCGGCCTATCACCTGATCGCCGGTGACGGCCATGGCGTCACCCTGGTCAACATCGGCGTCGGCCCGTCCAACGCCAAGAACATCACCGACCACCTGGCGGTGCTGCGTCCGCACTGCTGGCTGATGATCGGCCATTGTGGCGGCCTGCGGCAGTCGCAGACCATCGGCGACTACGTGCTGGCCCACGCCTACATGAGACGCGACGGCATCCTCGACCGCGTGGTGCCGCCGCACATTCCCATCCCGGCGCTGGCCGAGGTGCAGGTGGCGCTGCAGGAAGCCGCCGCCAGCGTCACCGGCGAACGCGGCGAGGCGCTCAAGCGGCGCCTGCGCACCGGTACCGTGCTGACCTACGACGACCGCAACTGGGAGTTGCGCTGGGCCCAGGAACGCCCGCTGATCAACCTGGCGCGCGCCGTGGCGGTGGACATGGAGAGCGGCACCATCGCCGCCCAGGGCTATCGCCTGCGGGTGCCCTACGGCACCCTGCTGTGCGTGTCGGACAAGCCCCTGCACAGCGAGATCAAGCTGCCGGGCTCGGCCAACGCCTTCTATGCGCGGGCGGTGAGCCAGCACCTGGCGATCGGCATCGCCGCCCTGGACCAGCTGCGCACCCAGCTCGACTCCCTGCACTCGCGCAAGCTGCGCAGCTTCGACGAGCCGCCGTTCCGGTAAGGCGCTGGGGATGGGCCCGTTGGGCTTCGCTGCGCTCAACCCAACCTACGGACGGCGATGAGCCCCAGTTCGATTGTTCTAGAGTCGCGCGGAAGGCCCCCTCTCCCTCTGGGAGAGGGTTGGGGTGAGGGTGCGCTTCGGCACCGAAAGTCTCAGTGGAAAAGGCTGCGCCGTTTTCCACGCTACGGTGCTGGATCGAAAGCGGCCTAGCAGTGCTCGGATTGCCCCCTCTCCCCCTGGGAGAGGGCTGGGGTGAGAGCGTACTTAGGCATCGAACGCCTCAGTGGAAAAGGCTGCGCCGTTTTCCACGCTACGGTGCCAGGGGATTGGTTGCGGCCATGGCGGTCCGCCGATGCGGCCGCTCCTACGGTTGCTTCCGTGCCCGTAGGAGCGGCCCATGGCCGCGATCAGCAAACCACCGCAGTTACAGAGGAGCGGTCGCGATGGTCAGCAGGCCTAGGCCCGCGCCTTCGCCTCGCCGCGTAACACCAGCCAGACCGCCAGACCTATCACAACGGCGCCCAGCAAGGCGTTGGGTGCCAAGGTTTCTCCCAGCACCAGATAGCCCCAGAGCACGCCGAACGGAGGAACCAGAAAGGTCACACTGAGGGTGCGTAGCGGCCCCAGATAGGCCAATAGCCGGAAGTACAGGATGTAGGCCAGCGCCGTACACAGCAGCCCCGCCGCCAGGACGCTGAGCCAGGCGCTCACGGGAGGCATGGCGGGGAGGGGATTCATGACCAAGACCGCCAGACTGAACGGCAAGAGGAACAGGGTCGCACCCAACTGGCTACCGAGGGCGACCAGGGTGGCATCGAGGCTCCCACGCTCGCCGATCCAGCGGCGCGCCAAGTAGCCGGCCGTTCCGTAGCAGGTCGTTGCCAACAGGCAGGCGCCGATGCCGACCAGCATGGCCGCGCTCGTATCCAGCTCGCCTCGAGGCAGGATCAGCGCCACGCCCAGGAACCCGATGGTTACGTCCAACCATTGGCGTCGACTCAAGGCTTCGCCAAAGCAGGCGAAGCCGATCAGAGCGCCCATCAGCGGGGTGGTGGCGTTGAGCAGCGCCGAATAGCCAGCCGAAAGATGACGCGCCGCCAGGCAGTACAGCAGGAACGGCAGCCCCGAATTGACGACACCGAGCAGGGCTACCTGCCGGAATCTGCCATCGAAGCGCCAGGCGGATTTCAGCAGCAGTGATAGAGCGGCCAACCCCAAGGCGCCAAGCAGCACGCGCAGGAAGGCGGTATTCAAGGCACCGAAGGCCGGTACCGCGATCCGCATGAAAAGAAAGCTCGCACCCCAGATCGCTGCCAGCAGTGCCAGCCGCAGCCCATCTCCTTTGCCCATTTTCCTTCTCCCCGGTCGCTGAATGCCTGCGGGCGAGTATGGGGAGCCAGCGGCAGCGAGACCGGCCATTTCCGGCCAGGGTAACGAAGAGGTACCAAGTCGCGCATAGCGCGCTCGGAAACCTCCTGTCATCGCTCCCCAGGAACATCTCGGCGCCCGCTCCGGTCGGTTGCAGGAGAGGGGTGGGTCCGCACGCGTCACCGTTCGGTAAAGATCATGGATTTAACATTGATCTTCAGGGCGTCTGGCCCTAAAGTTCGCGCCCGAACGTCCATGCTGGAAACGATCCATCCGGCTCAAGTACCGACGACGAGACAGCGAGGTCAACGCCAGTAACGCGTTGACCTTTTTGCTTTCGGCGATGTGCCTTGGGAAGTAGGCGAACCAAAGTGGGGAAACGGATTAGGCGTTCAGAACACCCCCTCCTTCAATTTGTTCTGCCCATCGGGAGTCCGACGCATGTCCATCAAGGTCGAAGATTACTATTCTCGCGAAACCTTCCAGAAGATGAAGGCCTTCGCCGACCAGCAGGAAACCCCCTTCGTCGTCATCGACACCGCCACCATCGGCCGGGCCTATGACGATCTCGTTGGCAACTTCCCGTTCGCCAAGATCTATTACGCGGTCAAGGCCAATCCGGCCATCGAGATCACCGAGTTGCTGCGCGACAAGGGCTCGAACTTCGACATCGCCTCGATCTACGAGCTGGACAAGGTGCTGTCCACCGGTGTCGAGCCGGAGCGCATCAGCTACGGCAATACCATCAAGAAGTCCAAGGACATCCGCTACTTCTACGAGAAGGGCGTGCGCATGTTCGCCACCGACTCCGAGGCCGACCTGCGCAACATCGCCAAGGCCGCCCCGGGCTCGCGCATCTATGTGCGGATCCTCACCGAAGGCTCCAACTCGGCCGACTGGCCGCTGTCGCGCAAGTTCGGCTGCCAGCCCGACATGGCCCTGGACCTGCTGATCCTGGCCCGCCAGCTGGGCCTGGAGCCCTATGGCATCTCCTTCCACGTCGGCAGCCAGCAGCGCGACATCGACGTCTGGGACGCCGCCATCGCCAAGGTCAAGGTGATCTTCGAGCGTCTCAAGGAAGAAGACGGCATCACCCTGAAGATGATCAACATGGGCGGTGGCTTCCCGGCCAACTACATCCATCGCACCAACAGCCTGGAGACCTATGCCGAGGAGATCATCCGCTTCCTCAAGGAAGACTTCGGCGACGAGCTGCCGGAAATCATCCTCGAGCCGGGTCGTTCGCTGATCTCCAACGCCGGCATCCTGGTCAGCGAAGTGGTGCTGGTGGCGCGCAAGTCGCGTACCGCCGTCGAGCGCTGGGTCTACACCGACGTGGGCAAGTTCTCCGGCCTGATCGAAACCATGGACGAATCCATCAAGTTCCCGATCTGGACCGAGAAGAAGGGCGAGATGGAAGAAGTCGTCATCGCCGGGCCGACCTGCGACAGCGCCGACATCATGTACGAGCACTACAAGTACGGCCTGCCGCTGAACCTGGCCAGCGGTGACCGCCTGTACTGGCTGTCCACCGGTGCCTACACCACCAGCTACAGCGCGGTGGAATTCAACGGCTTCCCGCCGCTGAAGGCCTTCTACCTCTAAGGTCTTCCCGCGTCGATCGAGCCCGCGCCCCGCCAGGGACGCGGGCTTTTTCATGCCTGTGGAAAAGCGCTGTGTCAGGCGGTTTTCCGAATTGTTAAGAATAATTTACATTCGCTATAGATTTGATAATCGTTTGCAAATAGAATCGCGCCGCATTCACATAAGGAGGCGGCCCGCCATCATGTCCAAGGAAATGTCCTCGCTGTCCCAGCGCCGTTTGCTGGTTTCCACCTTCAGTGTCGCCGTCGCTTCGCTGTCCCTCGGGGCGCAGGCCCAGGACGCCAAGGAGCCGGTGACCCGATTGGAAAGTCTGACCATCGAAGGTCAGGCGCAGCAGGAAGGCTTCAAGGCCGAGCAGTCCGCCTCGCGCAAGTACACCGCGCCCCTGCTGGACACGCCGCAGACCGTGACCGTGGTCCCGGCGCAGGTCATTCAGGACCAGCAGGCCCTGAGCCTGAGATCGGTGCTGTCCAACGTATCCGGCATCACCTTCAACGCCGGCGAGGGCGGTGGTGGCTCCGGCGACAGCATCAACATCCGCGGCTTCAGTGCCAACTCGAACATCCAGATCGATGGCCTGCGCGACAGCACCCAGACCAACCGCACCGACACCTTCAACCTGGAATCGGTCGAGGTCATCAAGGGCCCCAACTCGGTGTTCGGCGGCGCCGGCACCACCGGTGGCTCCATCAACCTGATCAGCAAGAAGCCCCAGGAGCGCCAGTTCACCCGCATCGGTGCGGGCCTGGGCACCGACAGCTATCGCCGCCTGACCCTGGACACCAACCAGCCGCTGCAGGGCGTGGGCAACGACAGCGCCTTCCGCCTGAATCTGATGGCCCACGAGAACGATGTGCCCGGCCGTGACCAGATCGATCGCGAGCGCTGGGGCATCGCGCCGTCGCTGGCCCTGGGCCTGTCGGACGATACCCGCCTGACCCTGAGCTACTTCCACCAGACCGACAACAACCAGCCCGACTACGGGGTGCCGGCGCTCAACGGCAAGCGCCTGGGCGGGGTGGATCGCGATGCCTATTTCGGCTTCAAGAACATCGACAAGGAAGACATCGACAACAACGTCTTCACCGTGGAGCTGGAGCATCGCTTCAACGACAACCTGAGTCTGCAGAACCTGACCCGCTACAGCCGCATCGAGCGCGACGTGGTGATCTCGGCGTCCCACGTCAACCTGGGTGGCGTGGCCGCGGGTCGCTATCGCCCGGCCGGTCCCCAGGGCTATGGCCGCGACGTGACCTCGGAGATGTGGATCAACCAGACCAACCTGACCGGCAATGTCGATACCTTCGGCCTGGGCCATTCCTTCGTGCTGGGCGCCGAGTTCTCCCGCGAGGACTACGACCGCGACACCTACAGCTATGGCCTGACCTTCCCGGCCGGCGGCTATTCCCTGGCCGCGCCGCCGGAGCGCTATGACGGCGCGACCGACAAGCAGACCTCGGCCATCGCCAACAACGTGCTGACCGACAAGGCGCTCTACGCCTTCGACACCATCGCCCTCAACGACTTCTGGGATCTGAACCTCGGCCTGCGCTACGACTGGTTCGACGGCGACAGCGACACCACCCCGGTGGCCAACGGCGTGCGCGGCAGCAAGACCAAGCTGAGTTCGGATGACGCCAAGCTGAGCGGGCGCGCTGGCCTGGTATTCAAGCCGGCTCCGAACGGCCGGGTCTACGTGGCCTATGGCACCTCCTTCAATCCCTCGGCGGAAAGCCTGACCTCCACCGGCGCCGGTCTGAGCGCGGCCAACCAGGATCTGGGTCCGGAAAAGAACAAGACCTGGGAACTGGGCACCAAGTGGGAATTCCTCGACAAGCGCCTGGAGCTGGACGGCGCGCTGTTCCGCGTCGAGAAGAGCAATGCGCGGGAGACCCTGGCCGACGGCAGCACCGCCCTGGCCGGCAAGCAACGCGTGCAGGGCCTCGAGCTGGGCGCCACCGGGCGGATCACCCCGCAGTGGAACGTCTACGCCAACTTCACCTTCCTCGACAGCGAGACGCTCAAGGCCGCCGACACCTTGGACGGACGCAATCGCGAAGGCCAGGCGCTGGCCAACACGCCGCCGCGTTCGCTCAATCTCTGGACCACCTATGAACTGCCGGCCGGCTGGCGGGTGGGCTATGGCGCCCGCTACGTCAGCGAGCGCAACGTCACTTCCAGCAACGATGGCGCCAAGCTCGACGACTACTGGCTGCACAACGCCATGGTCGGCTATCGCGTCAATCGCAACGTCGACCTGCAACTCAACGTCAACAACGTCTTCGACAAGGACTATGTGGAGCGGGTGCGTTCGCAACTGGGCGTGAGCACGAGGTCGTCGGCCATCGAATACGGCGATGCCCGTTCCGCCATCCTGACCGCGACCTACAGCTTCTGAGGTCGCCTGCAGCAACCGAAGCCCTGCCTGCGCAGGGCTTTCGGCGTTAGAGGAAAATCACCATGATGATCAGCGTTCCGGGCGTGCTGACGCCCGAGCAGGTAAGGGATTGCCGGGAGCGGCTGGAGGCGGCCGCCTGGGCCGATGGCCGGCACACCGCCGGTTTCCAGTCGGCCATGGCCAAGGACAATCTGCAGCTGCCGGCGGACGCGCCGGCGGCATGCGCGGTGGGCGAGCTGATCCAGCAGGCGCTGGCGCGGCATCCGCTGTTCGTCGCCGCGGCGCTGCCGGCGCGGGTGTTTCCGCCGCTGTTCAATCGCTACCAGGGCGGCCAGTCCTTTGGCCTGCACGTGGACAATGCCCTGCGGCCGCTACCGGATGGCAGCGGCTACCTGCGCACCGATCTGTCGGCCACGCTGTTCTTCTGCGAACCGGACGAATACGACGGGGGCGAGCTGGTGGTGGAAGACACCTATGGCGCCCACAGCGTCAAGCTGGCGGCGGGCGATCTGATCCTCTATCCGGCCAGCAGCCTGCACCGGGTGCTGCCGGTCACCCGCGGCACCCGGCTGTGTTCCTTCTTCTGGATCCAGAGCCTGGTGCGCGATGCCGGCCAGCGCGGCCAGCTGTTCGACCTCGACCAGGGTATCCAGCGGGCGGCGGCCGAGCTGGGGCAGGGCCACGAGGCCTGCCTGCAGCTGACCGGCGTCTATCACAACCTCCTGCGGCTGTGGGCCCAGCCCTGATCCGCGCGAGTCTGTTCCAGCTGCACAGCCTGCTCGGGCTGGCGGCGGGCCTGGTGCTGGTGGTGCTGGGGGTGACGGGTGCGCTCTACAGCTTTCAGCTGGAGTTGCTGGAGCTGCTCAATCCGCCGCCGACCGCCGCGACGCCGGACCAGCGTCCCCTGACGCTGCCGGAGGTGCGGCAGCGTCTGCTCGCTCCGGGTCAGCAATTGAGCTTCGTCTCCAGCATGGCGGGAGAGGGCTATGGCTTGCTCGGCCTGGCGCCGGCGAACGGCCAGGGCCGTGGCGAGGTGCTGCTGTTCGATCGCTATACGGGCGAGGTGCTGACGGCGCCCCGTGGCCAGGCGTTCTTTCACCTGGTCCTGGACCTGCACCGCTCCCTGGCCCTGGGGCCGGTAGGCAAGGCGCTGACCGGCGCCGCCACCCTGATCCTGCTGGTGCTCTGCCTGTCCGGCCTCTATCTGCGCTGGCCGCGCCAGGCAAGGCGCTGGCGCACCTGGCTGACCCTCGACTGGGCGCGCCGGGGGCGCAGTTTCCACTGGGACCTGCACGCCGTGGCCGGCACCTGGTGCCTGCTGGTCTATCTGCTGGCGGCCCTGACCGGTCTCTATTGGTCCTATGACTGGTACCGCCAGGCCAGCGAGCGATTGCTGGGCGCGGCGCCGGAGCCCCGGATCAGCGGCGTGGTGGCGCGCCAGGACGTGGACCTTGATGCGCTCTGGCGGAGCTTTCGGCAGGAGACCGGCGGACAGGTCGAGGGCTATGGCCTGCTGCTGCCCAATCCAGCGCGCAAGGTCAGCCAGCCGACCCTCTGGTACCTGCCCGACGAGGCCGAGCATGTCCGCGCCCTCAATCGCATCGTCTTCGACGGCGCGGGGCGGGTGCTCGATCACCGCCGCTATGGCGAGCAGCCGCTGGGCGCTCGCCTGCTGCTCAGCGTCTATGCCCTGCATTCGGGTGAATACTTCGGCCTGGCCGGACGGGTGGCCTTGCTGCTCGCCAGCCTGGCCATGCCGCTGTTCATGGTGACCGGCCTCTGGCTCTATCTGGATCGCCGCCGCAAGCGCCGCCAGGCACGCCAGGCCCGCCGTGGCCTGACACCAGCCGTAGCGGGCGCCGCCGACTGGCTGATCGGCTATGCCAGCCAGAGCGGCCAGGGCGAGGCACTGGCCTGGCAGGCCGCCGGCCAGTTGCAGGCGGCGGGACTGAGCGCCGAGGTGGTCGCGCTCGGGCGGCTCTCGGTCGAGCGCCTGCAGCAGGCCTCCCAGGCGCTGTTCGTCGTCGCCACCCACGGCGACGGCGAGGCACCGGATACCGCGCGCGGCTTCGAGCGCCGCCTGCTGACCCAGGTGGCGGCGTTGCCGAGCCTGAACTTCGGGATGCTGGCCCTGGGCGACCGGCGCTATCCGGCCTATTGCGCCTTCGCCCGGCGACTGGATGCCTGGCTCGCCGGGCAGGGCGCGCGGCCGCTGTTCGCCCCGGTGGAGGTGGACAATGGCGACGCTCGGGCGCTCGCGCTCTGGCAGGGTCAGCTGCAGGCCCTTGGCGCCGTGGCCATCGAGCCAGCGGTCGAGCGGCCGCTGCAGGCCTGGCCGCTGCTAGCGGTGCAGCCGCTCAATACCGGCAGCCCCGGCGGAACTGTCTTCGAGTTGCGGCTGTTGCCACCGCCCGGGAGCAGCTGGGCACCCGGCGATATCCTCGAGATCGCCCCCCGCCAGGGCACCGAGCGCGTGGCGGCCTGGTTGTCGCCCCTGGGACTGGCCGCGGACAGCGTGGTGGCGGGCGACGGTGTAAGCCAGACCCTCGCCGCAGCCCTGGACACCCGCCTGTTGCCGAAAGACCAGGCCGCGCTGACGGGCCGGGACCCCCAGGCGCTGCTCGACGCTCTGATACCGCTCGCCGTGCGCCAGTACTCCATTGCCTCGCTGCCCGACGAAGGCGCACTGCGATTGCTGGTGCGCCAGCAGCGCAAGGCGGATGGTCGCCTGGGCATCGCTTCCGGCTGGCTGACTACGGCGCTGCGGCCCGGTGATCAGGTGCAGGCGCGGCTCCGCGTCCATCCCGGCTTCAGGCCGCCGCTGGACCCGCGCCCGCTGATCCTGATCGCCGCCGGTACCGGACTCGCCGGGGTGCGCCCGCTGCTGGCTGCGCGTATCGCCGCCGGCTACCGGCGCAACTGGCTGCTGTTCGGCGAACGCATGGCGGCCCACGACGATTTCTATGGGGCGGAACTGGATCGCTGGCAGGCGCGAGGCGAACTGGAACGGCTGGACCGGGTGTTCTCGCGGGACGGCGATGGCCACGTGCAGGACCGCCTGCGGGCGCAGCGCACGCGCCTGCTGGACTGGCTGGCGGCCGATGCCGTGATCATGGTCTGCGGCAGCCTGCCGGGGCTGGGGCGCAGCGTCCAGGCCACCCTGGAGGCGCTGCTTGGCGAGGCCGAGGTCCAGCGGCTGATCGACGAAGAACGCTACCGTCGCGACCTCTACTAGGCCTAGGCCCGGGCGATGCACCAGACGCCGGCACCGATCAGCACCACGCCGGCCAGCTTGCCGAGGGTGACCGGATCCTGGCGAAAGCCGGCCCAGCCGAAGTGATCCAGGCTCAGCGACATGGCCAGCTGTCCGGCGATCACCAGCGCCATGAACAGGGTGGCGCCGATGCGCGGACCGGCGAAGGCGGCCATGGCGATAAAGAACATGCCCAGCAGGCCGCCGCACCAATGCCACCAGTGCAGTTCGCGCAGCGCACCCAGGGTGGGGACGCCACGCTGCCAGAGGGTCAGGCCCAGCAGGGCGACGAGACCGACCATGAAGGAAATGGACGCCGCGGCGAAGACACTGCCGAGGTGCCGGGCCAGCTGACCGTTGATGCCGGCCTGCAGCGGCAGGCAGGCACCG
This sequence comes from Pseudomonas sp. AS2.8, assembly GCF_014190935.1. Lineage (NCBI taxonomy): Bacteria > Pseudomonadati > Pseudomonadota > Gammaproteobacteria > Pseudomonadales > Pseudomonadaceae > Pseudomonas > Pseudomonas sp. AS2.8. The sequence continues at coordinate 1,003,082 of NZ_JACHVV010000002.1, read as the reverse complement.
GCGATGAAGGGCAGGACGAGCAGCCACCAGACGGGCATCGACAGGACTCCAGGGAAAAAGGGGCGCGCAGTATGCCCCAGGGGGCGGGCGAAGCGGTCGAACCGGCGACCTCCGGTCGGGCTCCAAGCTCTATCGAATTCCGGAGCAACCGCCATGGCGCCACGGGTGGAGAAATCCCTGCCGATCCGCGAGGAGCCCGGCCTGCAACGCTGGATCTGGCGTTGCGAGCGACTGGGCTGGGTACTGCTGGGCCTGTTCGTGGCCCTGGCCTTGGCCGGCCTGTTCGCCAGCGGCGGGCCCTGGGCCACGGCGACCCGGGTCAGCGCGGATGGCCAGCTCCGGGTCGACTACGAGCGCTTCCAGCGCCGCGGTGCGCCGGCGACCCTGACCCTGGAACTGGCACCCGGCCTCGACCGCGTCGGCCTGGACGAACGCCTGGTGGCCGACTGGACGGTGGAAGCCCTCTATCCGCAGCCGCTGCGCATGACCAGCAGCGACGGGGTGCTCTGGCTCGATCTGGCGCCGGCAATGGGGCCGAGTCGCCTGCACCTCGCCTTGCGTCCGGACCGCCTGGGCAGGGTCGACTGGCGCATCCTGCGACCCGGCCAGCCCCCGCTGGCACTCTCCGCCTTCGTCTATCCCTAGGGAGCTGCCATGGAATCCGTCCTGCGCGCCGCCGCCATCTACGCCTTTCTGCTGGTGCTCTTTCGCCTCACCGGACGACGGGCGCTGTCGGAGATCACCACCTTCGATTTCGTCCTGCTGCTGGTGATTGGCGAGGCCACCCAGCAGGCGCTGCTGGGCGACGACTTTTCGGTGATCAATGCCTTCGTGGTGATCGCCACCCTGGTGCTGATCGACATCCTGCTTTCGCTGTTCAAGGAGCGTTCGCCCCGGGTCGGGCGCTTTCTCGACGGGGTGCCGCTGATCGTGGTGGAGTACGGCAAGCCGCTGACGGAGCGGCTGCGCAAGGCCCGCCTGACCGAGGAAGATATCCTCGAGGCGGCGCGGCAGAGTCAGGGGCTGGAACGCCTGGAGCAGATCCGCTTCGCGGTGCTGGAGAAGAACGGCCAGATCTCGGTGATACCCGAGCCCGCAGAGAAGTGACGGTGACGTATGAGACGGGAAGGGCAGGATGGGCCTGCCCTTCGCCATGGCCTGGATCAGGCCGGGTTACTGCTGGCCGCCACCCCCGCTGTTCTGACCGCCCTTGCGGCCGGCCTCGGAAGCTTTCTCGCGGTCATTGGCGAAGTTGCCGCCACTGTTCTGGCCGCCCTTGCGGCCGGCTTCGGCGGCGCGTTCGGGGTCGTTGGCGAAGTTGCCGCCACTGTTCTGGCCGCCCTTGCTGCCGGCTTCGGCGGCACGCTCGGGATCGTTGGCGAAGTTGCCACCGCTGTTCTGCCCGCCTTTGCTGCCGGCCTCGCTGGCCTTTTCGCGGTCGTTGGCGAAGTTGCCGGGATTGGAGTTGTTGGTGCTCATCGTGGATTCCTCTTGATCGTGGGACGAAGGAGCCGGGTCCACCCGGACGTGGCTCCGCTACCAGGAGGGAAGCGCCTAGCGGCTACCACCCTTGCGGCCGGCTTCGGCGGCTTTCTCACGATCGTTGGCAAAGTTGCCCCCGCTGTTCTGGCCGCCCTTGCGCCCGGCCTCGGCGGCCTTCTCGCGATCATTGGCGAAGTTGCCGGGATTGGAGTTCGAATTCTTGGTGGTCATGGTCGCTCTACCTCTTTTGGGAATGTAGTGCAGAACGCATTGCCTGCCCTGGTATTGAGGGGCGCGCGCGGCGAGGTTTCCCGGCCAGGGGATGGGTGGTCGCTGGCCAGACGCCACTGTCAGAAGCGTATCTAGCTTTGGCCGATGGGCTGTCCAACCTGGCCGCTGGGTTGGAAGGGGCGCGGGATTTGCCGTAGCGGAAAAAGCCTGGACGCAGCGGTGTCGCTGCGTCCAAGTCCTGTGGCTATTGGCTTGTACGACGGATGGTGCCGAGCTTAGAAGCCGTCGATGGGAATCTTCAGGTAACGGCGGCCATTGGCCTCGGCCGGCGGCAGGGTGCCGGCGCGGATGTTCACCTGGATCGCCGGTAGGATCAGCGTCGGCATGGACAGGGTGGCGTCGCGGCGGGTGCGCAGGGCGACGAAGGCATCCTCGTCCACGCCATCGCGGACGTGGACGTTGAGGGCGCGCTCTTCGCCCACGGTGGTCTCGTGGCGCGCTTCGCGGCCGGCGGGCGGATAGTCGTGACACAGATAGAGGCGCGTGGCCTCCGGCAGGGTCAGCAGCCGGCGGATCGAACGATAGAGGTCGCGGGCGCTGCCGCCGGGGAAGTCGCAACGCGCCGAGCCGACATCGGGCATGAACAGGGTGTCGCCGACGAAGATATGCTCTTCCTCCACCTGGTAGGCCATGTCGGCCGGGGTGTGGCCGGGCACGTGCAGGGCGCGGGCGCGCAGGGCACCGATGTGGAAGACCTCGTCGGGCTGGAACAGATGATCGAACTGGGAGCCGTCGAGGCGGAATTCCGGTTCCAGGTTGAAGACGTCCTTGAAGGCGCCCTGGACCCGGCGGATGCCCTCGCCGATGGCGATGCGGCCGCCCAGTTGCCGCCGCAGATAGGGCGCGGCGGAGAGGTGATCGGCGTGGGCATGGGTCTCCAGCAGCCACTCTACGGTCAGCCCCTGGTCGCGCACGAAGCGGGCGACGCGATCCGCCGACAGGGTGGCGGTGCGGCCCGAATGCGGATCGTAGTCCAGCACCGAGTCGACGATGGCGCAGCGACTGCCGGGGGCTTCGTAGATCACATAGGTGAAGGTGGACGTGGTGGCGTCGAAGAAGGGTTCGATGCGCGGAGTCATGACCGGGCCTCGTCTAGATGTGGGATGCCCCACCTTACCACGGGGCTCCGCCGCTCCGCGGCGTGCCTCGTCGCCGCAGGTCCGGACCGGCCTAGTACCGCGCCTGCTGCATCTCCTTCAAGCGACTCAGGGTGCGGCGGAAGGGGAATTCCAGAAAGCCGCAGGTGTACAACCGTTCCAGGGGCACAGCGGCGTCCAGGTAGAGCGGGCGACGGCGGTCGTAGGCTTCGTCGACCAGGGCGATGAAGCGGCGCACGGCGTCGTCCTGGGGCGCCAGGCGGGGCAATTCGCGGTCGCCGGCGAGGACCCGCGTCGCACCGTCTTCGGTGCCGCGGGCGATCCGGCCCGCGCGCGGATCGCCGGACAAGCAGGGGACGTTGCCCAGCAACAGGGCGGGGAATTGAGTGCAGAGATCCATGTAGTCGGTGGTGGCCCAGGCGCCCTGGCAGAGCACGGCGAAGTCCAGCCAGATCGCGCTGGAGGCCCGCTGCACCACGGGCAGCGGGCGCTCGCCGAGGATCAGCGGCGCGGTCGTCACGGCTTCCCCCGTGGTGAGGCGGGCGAAGGTCGTGGCGAGGGCGGTGGGATCGTCCACCCAGAAGCGCGGCTCGGCTTGGCCTTCGTGCAGGCGGTGATCCTGGCCGCCGTCCACCTCCAGCACCTCCAGGTGCGCCTGCAGCGCGGCGATGGCGGGCAGCAGGCGCTCGCGATTGAAGCCGCCGGCATAGAGCTGCTCGGGCGGCTGGTTGGAGGTGACCACCAGCACCAGGCCCTGGTCCAGCAGGGCGCGCAGCAGGCCGCCCACCAGGATGGCGTCGCCGATATCGCTGACGAAGAGTTCGTCGAAGCACAGCACCCGCACTTCGGCGGCCAGTTCCCGGGCCAGCACCTGCAGGGGATCGCGGGTACCGCTGAGCTGGAACTGGCGCTGGTGCACCCAGCGCATGAAGCGGTGAAAGTGCTGGCGGCGGGCGGGCACCGGCAGGCTGGCGTGGAACAGGTCCAGCAGCCAGGTCTTGCCACGGCCGACCGGTCCCCAGAGATAGAGACCCCGCGCCGGTTGGCCCGCCAGCAGCGCCGCATGGCAGGCCTCCAGCCGCAGGACAGCGGCCTCCTGGGCGGCATCGGGCAGGCGTTCGCCCTGGGCCAGGATCCGGCGGTAGGCGGCGAGGGGAGAGCGGGCGGTGGTCATGGTCGCCACTCTAGCGCTCGACCTGGCGGCAGACCATGCCCCGGCGGAATGACGTGAGTCCTTTATAGCGTTTGAAGGCCGGCGGCCGCGGTTCGATAGTGCGAGACGATCCCTGCCGGACGGTTCCGGCACCTCTCTTCGCCCTGCCTGGAGCCCTGTCATGGCCGCTGATTCGACCCTGCACCTCGCCCACTGCCTCGCCTCCGTGGGCGTCTCCGAGATCCTCAAGATCACCGAGCGCGCCAACGCCCTGCGCCGCCAGGGCGCCGATCTGCTGGTGCTGGGTGCGGGCGAGCCGGACTTCGATACCCCGGAGCACATCAAGGAAGCGGCGATCCAGGCCATTCGCGCCGGCCAGACCAAGTACACGGTGCTCGACGGCAGCCCGGCGCTCAAGGAAGCCATCCGCCGCAAGTTCGCCCGGGAGAACGACCTGGTGTTCGCCCAGGACGAGGTGACCGCCTCGGCCGGTGCCAAGCAGGTGATCTTCAACGCCATGATGGCGACCCTGGACGCGGGCGACGAGGTGATCATCCCCGCGCCCTTCTGGGTGACCTATGCCGACATCGTCACCATCCTCGGCGGCACGCCGGTGGTGCTGCCATGCCGCGAGGAGGATGGCTTCCGCCTGACCGCCGAGGCCCTGGAGGCGGCCATCACCCCGCGCACCCGCTGGGTGATGCTCAACTCGCCGTCCAATCCCTCGGGGGCGGCCTATGGCGAGGAACACTATCGCCCGCTGCTGGAGGTGCTGCTGCGCCATCCGCAGGTCTGGCTGATGGTCGACGACATGTACGAACACATCCTCTACGACGGCTTTCGCTTCGTCACTCCGGCGGCCCTGGAGCCACGGCTGCGCGAGCGGACCCTGACCATCAACGGCGTCTCCAAGGCCTATGCCATGACCGGCTGGCGCCTGGGCTATGCCGGCGGACCCAAGGCGCTGATCCAGGCCATGGCCAGTGTGCAGAGCCAGGTGACCTCCTGCCCCTGCTCGGTCAGCCAGGCCGCGGCCATCGCCGCCCTGGATGGGCCGCAGGACATCGTGCGCGAGCGTTGCGAGCTGTTTCGCGAGCGGCGGGATCTGGTGGTGGACGCGCTGAACGCGGCGCCGGGCCTGTCGGCGCGGCGGCCCGAGGGGGCCTTCTATGTCTACGCCAGTTGCGCGGGGGTCTTGGGTCGGCGGACGCCGAGCGGGGAGCTGATCGACAGCGATACGGCCTTTGCCCGCTACCTCATGGACGAGGGCGGGGTGGCGGTGGTGCCAGGCTCGGCCTTTGGCCTGGCGCCTTACTTCCGGGTTTCCTACGCCACCTCGCACGAGGTGCTGGAGGAAGCCTGCCGCCGGATCGCCGAAGCGACCCGGCGGTTGCTGGCCTGATCAGCCGGCCGGCGGTGCCGGGGGTGCCGGCGGTTGGGCGCCCGGGGCGACCGGCTGGACGCCGGGGGGCGGGGGCGGCGGCAGACGACCGGGACCGCGAGGTGCCGGCGGGGTGTCCAGGGTCTGCAGCGAGTTGGCGTCGGCGCCCAGGGCGCTGACCCGGAAGGCGCGGCCCTGGGCATTGGCCACCAGCTCGCCGCGGACGGCTACGGTCTGACCGGGCTTGAGCAGCGCCTCCAGGCGCAGGGCTTCATGGGGCGGCAGGCGCAGGGCGGTGCCGTCCTGCAGCAGGGCGCCGTTCACATCGCCACGGGGACCGTGCAGCAGCTGGACGATCTGGCCCTGGAGGCTGTCGCCATCGCGCTCGGTGCCCGGTGCCGGGGGGGCCGGCGGACGGCGACCGGCCACGCGATCGGGGCCTTCGTCGGTGACCGTCTTGCCGGTCTGGACGTTGGTCAGGGATACCGCCTGGACCAGCGGCAGGCTGGCGGCGCGCAGGCCGGCGACGTTGATGCTGTCACCCGGCTTGAAGGTGGCGGCCAGTTGCTCGGACAGGTGCGGCGGGGTGTTGACCTCGGTGCCGTCGGCCAGGATCAGGCCGTCGATATCGCCGCGGGGATTGAGCAGGAACTGCTTGAGCTGGCCCTGCTGGGTGGGGATCTGGGCGCTGGCCGCGGTGGTGGAGGCGGTGCTGCCGGCGGGTGCGGTTTGTGCCAGGACGAGGCCGCTGACGGACAGCAGGGCGAAGGTCCCGATCACGAGGGTCTGGGTCTTGGTAGGCATGGATGACTCCTGCGGTGGTTGACGATCAGGATATTGCAGGGCCTGTGCCAACTTTTATTTCATATATAAATCAATAGCTTGAGTTATTAAGCGGCCATCCGGGCCAGGCATTGCGTCCGGCTGGCGGACATACCTGTCGGCAAAGCGGACAGCCTAAGAGCCTTTTCAAAGTCTGCTGCGCGTCGGCCAAACGGCGTTGAAAATGCCCTGTAAGGCCAGCCCCGTCGGAATGCTCATTTACTACTTGTAAACTCGAGCGCGAGCCCGGTCCGCTTCCTCAGGCCTTTTCGTGGGGCCGCCTAGGCCTTGTTTGTCTCTAGCTCGCAAGACTTTGAATAGGCTCTAAGCAAGACTGTCGTCTGCGCCGACACCCAGGCCCAGCCGGCTCAGCTTGGTGTAGAGCAGCTGGCGATGGATGCCCAGGCGGCGGGCCGCTTCGGCGCGATTGCCGCCACTGCGCTGCAGGGCGCGCTCGATCAGCAGGCGTTCCAGGCGCGCGGTGGCTTCGGCCAGCGTCTCCTCCGGCCAGCTGGCGTCGATGGCTACCTCATCCGGGGTCTCGCCCTGCAGGAAGGCCAGGTCGGCGGCGACGATGCGCTCGCCCTGGGCCAGGGTCGCGGCGCGCTGGATGGCGTTGCGCAATTCCCGCACGTTGCCCGGCCAGGGGTGGCGCAAGAGCAGGGCGGCGGCATCGTCCGCCAGCACCCGGCCGCTGGGGGCGAGGAAGTGCTCGGCTAGCGGCAGGATATCGGCCCGCCGCTCGCGCAGGGCCGGCAGGTGGATGGGCACTACGTGCAGGCGATAGAAGAGGTCCTCGCGGAAGTCGCCGCTGGCGACGCGCTGGGCCAGGTCGCGGTGGGTGGCCGCCACCAGGCGCACATCCAGCCGTACCGGTGCGCCGCCCACCGGGGTCACCTCGCGTTCCTGCAGCGCGCGCAGGATCTTGGCCTGCATCGGCAGCGGCATGTCGCCGATCTCGTCGAGAAAGAGGGTGCCGCCCTGGGCTTCGCGAAAGGCGCCGAGACGATTGGCGGTGGCCCCGCTGAAGGCGCCGCGCACATGGCCGAAGAGTTCGCTTTCCAGCAGATCCGGCGGGATGGCGGCGCAGTTGACCGCCACGAAGGGCGCGCCGCGTCGCTTGCCGTGTTCGTGGATGGCGCGGGCCACCAGTTCCTTGCCGGTGCCGGTCTCGCCGGTCACCAGCACCGTGGCCTCGCTGTCCACCAGACGGCCGATGGTCTTCTGCACCTGGCGCAGGGCATCGCTGCCACCCACCAGGGTATGGCCTTCGACCGCGGCCGGTGGCGTGCTGGCCGGGCCGCGCTGGGCGGTCATGCCAGCCAGTACCCGGATCAGCTCGTCACGGCCGATGGGCTTGGTGAGGTGGTCGAAGGCGCCCAGGCGCATGGCCTCGATGGTGTTGCCGGCACTGGCGAAGGCGGTCAGCACCGTGACCGCTGGCGGCTCGGGCAGGGCGCGGATGCGCGCCAGCACCTCCAGGCCATCCAGCCCCGGCATGCGCAGGTCCAGCAGCACCGCGTCCACCGTCTCCTGCGCCAGGAGCTGCAAGCCCGCTTCCCCCTGATCGGCCTGCAGCACCCGGTAGCCCTGGTCCGCGGCGGTTTCCGCCAGGGCGTCGCGCAGACCGGCGTCGTCATCGATGATCAGCAGGGTTGGCATGGCAGGAGGATCTCGAAGCGAGTGGGGACGGAGGGATCGATCAGTCGCGCCTCGCCACCGTGGGCGCGGGCGGTCTCGCGAACCAGGGCCAGGCCCAGGCCGGTGCCCTCAGGACGACCGGTGACGAAGGGCTCGAAGAGCTGGGCGCGCAACTCGGCAGGCGGGCCCTGGCCTTCGTCTTCCACCGCCAGCACCAGCCAGTCGCCGCGCCGGCTGGCATCGAGGCGGATCTCGCTGGCGGCCGGGGCGGCCTGGAGGGCGTTAAGCAGCAGGTTGTCCAGGGCGCGGGCCAGGGCGTCGCGGTCGAACCAGCCCTCTTCGACGGCCACCTGGGCGGTCAGGCGGATGCCGCGCTGGGCGGCTTGGTCTTCGTGACCGGCCAGCACCTCGCGGCAAAAGGCCGGCAGCGCGATGGCGGTCGGTTGCAGGTGCAGCGGCTGGGTGAGGTCGAGCAGGCGGCGCAGCAGGCGGTCCAGCCGGGTGACCTGCGTGAGGATGGCGTCCAGCGCCTTCTGCTGCCGGCCGCTGTCGCCGGCCAGGGCGTTCTCGGCCTTGAGGCGCATGGCGGCCAGCGGATTGCGGATCTCGTGGGCGACCCCGGCGGCCACTCGGCCAAGGGCGGCCAGCCGTTCACTGGCGTGGACCTGGGTGGTCAGCCGCTGGGCCTCGTCCCGCGCCTGGGTCAGGCGCTGCCCGGCCTGGTTGAGCGCTGCCAGCACCCGATCCAGCTCGCGTTCGCCGGTGAGGGCGAGGGTGGGCAGGTCGTGGCTGGCACTGGCGCCCAGATCGCGCTCGACCCGTGCGACATGCCGCGACCACTGCCAGGTGAGCCGACCGAGCAGCAGGGTGGCGGCGAGCATGGCCAGCAGCAGCAGGCCCAGGCCCAGTTTCAGCTGGCGCTGACCGCTGCCCTCGGCGAAGGTCAGGCGGGTCAGGGTCCAGGCGGCGAGATCGGCAATTGGCCCGGACAGCGGGCAGGCGGCCACCAATACCGTGGCGCCGTCCGCGCTGAAGCTGTCGCTCAGGCTGCGCGCCTCGGCCAGGGTCGCGGCGGAAAGATTGGCCAGGTGCTGGCGTTCGGCGGCGGTCAGGGGGAAGGGACTGGCATCGGCCAGCAGCCCCGCCTGTTCCTGCCAGAGGCCCCCGGCCATGCCGCGATAACGCAGCAGGGCGACACTGGCCACGCCGCCGAGACTGCGTTGCAGCGCCGGGTCGGCGAGGCCGCCGGTGGGGCCGGACCAGCCGTTGCTGTAGAAGCGATAGCTGCTGGCGATGCCCTGGCAGGCCTGCTCGGCTTCCACGGTGGCCTGGCCGAGCTGGGCGCTTTCCGACTGGCGCAAGAGCAGGATCATCAGCCAGCCGACCCCGACGGCCATGCCGCCGAGCATCAGCAGCAGGGCAATCAGACGACTGCGCAGCGATCCGAACATGGGTTTTCTCTTCCAGGCCTTGGCCTGGATAGAGTGCCACACCCCGGCGGAGTTCGAGTGCTAGAGCGGGTGGCTCATCTCAGCCACAGACGTACAAGCCACACCCCGGGCGCTCTGGCTAGCCTGGGTCTCCTTCTCGAAGCCTGGCAGGTGCCCCTTGGAAATCGTTCTCTATGCCCTGAGCGTCATGTACAGCCCCGGCCCGGTCAACGCCCTGGGGCTGAACGCCGGTCTGCGCGGCCAGGCCCGCCGGGCGCTGGGGTTCTATGCCGGGGTGGGCTGCGCCATGCTGGTTCTGTTTCTGGCCTTGGGCTATGCCGGCGCGATCCTGGTCTCGGGGGCGCTGCTGCCGTGGCTGGCGCTCCTGGGCGGTGGCTATTGCCTGTACCTCGGCTATCGCATCGCCCGGGCCGCACCGCCGACGGCAGCGGGGGAGGAGGAGGGTGCCGCCACGCGGCTGACCTTCGCTCGGGGCTTGCTGATCCAGGGCCTCAATCCCAAGGGCTGGCTAGCGGTGCTGCCCATCGCCACGGTGATGTTTCCGGCGGCCCAGGTGACCGGGGGCAAGATCGCCCTCTGGTCGCTGCCCCTGGCGCTGTCGGCGGGCGGCGCCCCGGCCAGCTACGCCCTGCTTGGGGCGCTGCTCGGGCGCTACCTGGTGCGGGGACGCGGCTTGCGCGCGGTGAATCGGCTGCTGGGCCTGAGTCTGGTCGGCTGCGCCCTGCTGCTGTTCCACGACGCCTGGCGCGGTCTGCTAGGCTGAGCGCCGGAGGAGTCGCCATGAGCACCCAGATCGAACTGCCCGGCGCCACGGATTGGGTAAGGCACGCCCCGGCCCATGCCGAGCTGGAATCCATCGAGGCCTTCTTCAGCGGCCATGCCTTCGACCCCCATCGCCATGCCACCTATGCCATCGGCCGTACCCTGGCAGGGGTGCAGAGCTTTTCCTATCGCGGCGCCCGGACCAACAGCCTGCCCGGCGAGACCATGATCCTCCATCCGGACGAGGTCCATGACGGGCGTGCCGGCGCCGCCGATGGCTTTCGCTATCGCATGCTCTATCTGCCGCCGACCCTGGTGCAGGACATTCTCGGCGGGCGACCCTTGCCCTTCCACCGTGACGGCATCTCCCAGGATCCGCGCCTGGCCCGGGCCACCGAGGCGGTGTTCGCCGCCCTCGACGCGCAACCCGATGTCCTCGCTCGCGACGATGCCCTCTATGGCCTGGTCGCCACCCTGGCCGAGGTCTGCCAGGCCTGGCCCAGTCGCGGGCGGGTGGACTTCGCCGCCGCGCTGCGCGCGCGCGAATACCTGGAAGACCACCTGGACCAGGCCGTCACCCTCGACGACCTGGCCTGCTGCGCCGGTCGGGATCGCTGGAGTCTGACCCGGGATTTCCGCGCCTACTTCGGCACCAGTCCCCATCGCTACCTGACCCTGCGCCGCCTCGACCAGGTACGGCTGCAGGTGCGCCTGGGTCGGGCACTGGCCGAGGCGGCCGTCGCCGCCGGCTTCTATGACCAGAGTCATATGACGAAACATTTTCGCCAGACCTTCGGAATGGCGCCGGCGCGCTGGTTTCGCGGACTTGGCGCAGCGCCCGGCACCGCTGCCCTGGCCAGTGCACCCGGTCCTTAGCGCCCCAGCCATTGCAGCGCGAGCGCATAGCGGCACGCACCGTTCCGGCAGCGCCGCCAGCGAAACGATCACGGACGAGGGCAGTCAACCTGTGCGCATTTCATGAACAGGAGCCCTTTTATGACCGGCCAGGGAGAATCCGCCGCTCGTCCCACCTTCAGTCCTCCGGTCTTCTGGACCTCGACCCTGCTGCTACTCGCGCTGGTGCTCTATGCCAGCCTGTTCCAGGCCAACGCCCAGTGGCTGTTCGCCGCCATCCAGGGCTGGATCATCACCAACCTCAGCTGGTTCTACATCCTTGCCGTGGCCATCATCCTCGGCACCGTGGTGTTTCTCGGCATGAGTCGCTATGGCGACATCAAGCTCGGCCCGGACCACAGCGAGCCGGACTACGCCAACACCACCTGGTTCGCCATGCTGTTTTCCGCCGGCATGGGCATCGGCCTGATGTTCTTTGGCGTCGCCGAGCCGGTGATGCACTTTCTCAATCCGCCCTATGCCGATGGCCAGACGGTGGATGCCGCGCGCCAGGCCATGCGCATCACCTTCTTCCACTGGGGCCTGCACGCCTGGTCGATCTACGCCATCGTCGCCCTGATCCTGGCCTACTTCAGCTACCGCCACGGCCTGCCGCTGACCCTGAGATCGGCGCTCTATCCCTTGATCGGCGAACGCATTTACGGGCCCATCGGCCATGCCGTGGACATCTTCGCCATCATCGGCACGGTGCTGGGCGTCGCCACCTCCCTGGGCTTCGGCGTCTCGCAGATCAACACCGGGCTCAACGTGCTGTTCGGCGTGCCGGTGTCCACCCCGGTGCAGATCGGCCTGATCGTCATCACCACGGCGCTGGCCACCCTCTCGGTGGTCTCGGGCCTGGACAAGGGCGTGCGGCGGCTGTCGGAGCTCAACCTGGGCCTGGCGGTGCTGCTGATGCTGACCGTGATCATCCTCGGCCCGACCGTGCTGATCCTGCAGACCTTTGTCGAGAACACCGGCGGCTATCTCAGCGAGATCGTCAGCCGCACCCTCAACCTCAACGCCTATCGACCCACCGACTGGATCGGCGGCTGGACGCTGTTCTACTGGGGCTGGTGGCTGGCCTGGTCGCCCTTCGTCGGGCTGTTCATCGCGCGCATCTCGCGCGGGCGGACCATCCGCGAATTCGTCTCCGGCGTACTGCTGGTGCCGGCCGGCTTCACCCTGCTGTGGATGACGGTGTTCGGCAACACGGCGATCCACATGATCCTCACCGAAGGCATCACCGACCTGGCCGCCGCGGTATCCCAGGACAGCTCCCTGGCGCTGTTCGCCTTCCTTGAGCACTTTCCCTTCGCCAGCGTGATCTCGCTGGTGGCCATCGTCATGGTGGTGGTGTTCTTCGTCACCTCGGCCGATTCCGGCGCCATGGTGGTGGACATGCTGGCCTCCGGCGGCCAGGACCAGACGCCGGTCTGGCAGCGCGTCTTCTGGGGCGCCAGCATGGGGCTGGTGGCCATCGCGCTGCTCCTCGCGGACGGCCTCAAGGCCCTACAGACCGCCACCATCGCCAGTGCCCTGCCGTTCACCCTCGCCCTGCTGTTCAGCATGCATGGCCTGCTCAAGGCGCTGAAGCTGGACGCCACCAAGCGCGGCCTGCGCCATCAGTCGTTGAGTCTCACCCCGCCGACCAGTCGCACGCCGGGGGGCTGGCAGCGCCGGCTGCGCGGCCTGGCGATGTTTCCGCGGCGCAGCCACGTGGTGCGCTTCATCGGCGAGGTGGCCAAGCCGGCCTGCCTGGCGGTGGCCGAGGAATGGCGCAAGCAGGGCTATGTGTGCGGCGTGGAGGACCGCGAGGATGGCGGGGTGCGGCTGCATGTCGGCCCGGCCGACCAACCCGAGTTCGTCTACCAGGTCAGACCCCATGCCTACGCCATGCCCAGTTTCGTCATGGGCAGCGAGCCGAACGAAGAGCGCAAGTACTTCCGCGCGCAGGTCTATCTGCGCGAGGGTGGCCAGGACCATGACGTCATGGGCTGGTCACGCGAGGACGTCATCGGCGACATCCTCGACCAGTACGAACGCCATATGCATTTCCTGCATCTGGTGGGCTGAGAACCTGTCCACGATCTGCTGCGCGTCGGCCAAACTGCGTTAAAAATGCCCTAGAAGGCCAGCCCCGTCGGAATGCTCATTTACCACTCGTAAACTCGAGCGCGAGCCCGGTCCGCTTCCTCAGGCATTTTCGCGGGGCCGCCCAGGCCTTGTTTGTCTCTAGCTCGCGAGATCGTGAACAGGTTCTGAAACGAAAAAGCCGGGCGCAGTGCCCGGCTTTTTCCTGTCGCGGCGCTCGGGTCACTTCACCCGGAAGCGCCGGACCACGGCGATCAGCTGCTCGTTGGACGATTGCACCGCCGCGGTGCTCTCGGCGGTGCGCTGACCGCTGGTGACCAGGTCGTCGACGATATGGCGCACGGCAACCATGTTCTGGTTGATCTCGCCGGCCACCGCGCTCTGCTCTTCGGCGGCCGCGGCGATCTGGGTCGAGAGGTCGCTGATGCGCACCACCGAACCACTCATTTCGTCCAGGCCTTCGGTGACCTCGCGGGTGCGCTCGGCAGTGCTCTGGCAACTGGCCTTGGTCATTTCCATGGCCGCGACCGCGGAACTCACCCCCTGCTGCAGGCGGCTGAGCATCTCGTTGATCTCGGCGGTGCTCTGCTGGGTGCGACCGGCCAGGGCGCGCACCTCATCGGCCACCACCGCGAAGCCGCGACCCTGTTCGCCAGCGCGGGCCGCTTCGATGGCCGCGTTGAGCGCCAGCAGGTTGGTCTGACCGGCGATCCCGCCGATCACGCCGAGCACGTCGTTGATGCGCTGGGCGTCGCTCTGCATGGCCTGCACCTTGAGGGTGGCGTCTTCCACCTGATCCACCAGCGCCAGGACGCTCGCCGAAGCCTGCTGGACCACCGCGCGGGAACGCTCGGCCTGGCCGTTGGCGGCCTGGGTGAGGGTGGCGGTATCGCTGGCGCTGCGGGCCACGGAGTCGGAGGTGGCGCTCATCTCGGTGATGGCGGTCACCGCCTGGTCGGTTTCGCTGGCGTGGCGGGCCAGGATGGCACCGTTCTGCTGGGCCTGGCCGTGGAGTTGCTTGAGACCGGTGTCGATGCGGTCCGTGGCATCGCCCACCTTGCCGATCAGCCGCTGCAGATAGCCGATGAAGCCGTTGACCGCGCCGGCCACCGCATCCACCTCGTCCTTGCCGTGCACCGGGATGCGCCGGGTCAGATCGGCGTCGCCGGCGGACAGGGATTCGATGTTGCGTTGCAGCAGGCCCAGGCGACCCATCAGCTTGCCGAGCGCCAGCACCATGATGCCCACCAGCAGCAGGACCAGCGGCAGCTGGATCGCCGCCAGGGTCTTGAGGATGCCGGTGTTGGTCGCCGCGATGAGCGAGGTGGGCAGCGCCGTGGCCAGCAGCCAGGGCGTGCCGACCAGCGGACGCAGGAAGAAGGTGTGGGGCGTGCCGTGCTCGTCGACATAGGTGTCGCGCACCACGGCCTCGCCCTTGAGCTTGCCGAGGTTCTGCTGGATGGCGGCGACGAAGGGCGAGCGGGCGGCATAGGCCGAGACGTTGTTCAGAATCTGCGGCTCGCCGAGTTCGCTGAGGTTGCTGAGGATCTTGCCATCGGCCTCGACGATCATCATGTCGGTGTCGTCGAGCTCCTTGCGCAGGCTGTCCACCAGGGGATTGAAGAAGCCCAGGGTGAGGTCGATGGTCGAGACGCCAAAGGCCTTGCCGTCGCGCTGGATGGCCATGGCGCAGTTGGTGCGCGGCTCGGCGCTGGCGGCGTCCTTGTAGGCGGCGGCCCAGACGCACTGGCCGGCGGGACCCTTGAGGCCAGCCTGGAACCAGGGTTGCTCCCAGTAGTTGAGCGACTCGGGTGAGTTCCAGTGGGTGTTGACGATCAGCTTGCCGCCGGCATCGCGGTGATAGAAGGTGCTGAACTTGTCGCGGCCCTGTTCACGCTGGTTGGGCAGCGGCCAGATGCCGCCGCCGAACACCTTGGCATCGCCATACTGGTCCACCAGGCCGGGCAGTACCCGGTCGATGGCGGCACTGTCCAGCAGCGGCACGGTCTGGGTGATGGAGCGCTGCTGCGCCTGGATCTGGTTGAGTTCGCGATAGATGCGGGTGCCCACCTCGTTGACGCGGGTCAGCACGGCGGATTCACCGGCGGCGACCAGATCCGGGGTCACCCACAGGCGGATGCCGATGACGGTGGCCGCGAGGGTCGCGCCAATGAAGCCGAGAAAGATCAGGGTGTAGCGGGTTCGGATGGTGTTCAAGGCCATGGTGTCGCTCCTGCGGATACAGCGTCGTTCACGCTGCGAAAGGCATCCTTGGCGGTGTTCTGGACGAGGATGTCAGAGCCTTATCGGCGTCTGACGTGTGACCTTTAGTCGCAGGAGGCGGCGGGATATCAAGTTGCCATTATGGTCGCAACGTGACCTGCCAGCCGCTTTGCGGTCAACAGACTTTTCTCGCGCGGATCAGGCAGGCTCGGTGCGGATTTCGCCCTGCCAGACACCCGCGTGCAGGCGGACGATCACCAGGCAGGGGCCGTCGCCTGGCGCCGCGACCAGGCACTGGCCATCGGCCTGCCAAAAGGCACTGCGGCCCACGCAGGCGTAGCCGCCGGTGGGCCCGCCGTGATTGGCCATGAGCACCGGCATGCCCAGGCGCCGGGCATGGCCGGCCAGGCGGGCGCTGTCGGCGGGATAGCCGGTCGGGCCGATCACCGCCGAGGCCAGGTAGAGATCGGCGCCGCGGGCGCGGGCGGCATCGGCATGGGCCGGGTGGTTGCTGTCGGCGCAGATGGCCAGGGCGGCCTGCAGCTCGCGCACCTCCAGCAAGTCCCCGCCACTGCCGGGGACGAAGGGCGGCGCCTCGCCCGGATGCAGGTATTCCTTGGTGTGGACGCGACAGCTGCCATCGGCGCCCAGGATCAGCGCACCGATCTGCAGCCCCGTCGGACCCTGGATCGGCGCCCCGACCACGGCCGTGAGCCCGGCCACGCGGCAGGCCTCGCGCAGGGGCCGCAGACGCGCATCGGTACCCTCCAGCGTCAGCGCCGCCGCCAGGGTCGGCTCATAGCCGGTCAGGGACAGTTCCGGAAACAGCAGGAGCTCCACCCCGGCGTCGGCAGCCGCGGCGATGAAGTCGAGATGGGTGCGCAGATTGGCGGCGAGGTCGCCGGCGAGCGAAACGGACTGGGCGGCGGCCAGGGTAGGGGTGGGCATCGAGACTCCAGAAAGCGGCAAGCGCCCGGGAGAGCGGGCCCGGCCATCGCTGTGGGTAGGGCGTCCGGCAGGAAGGCAACGATAGGCGGCGCCACCCGAACAGGCTGGGTTGCCTCCCGGTTATACCGCTATCGCTACCTCTCAGTATTTGGCGCGGAAGCGCCTCGCTATAGTCGGGCCGTCTATCAATTTCAAGAATAACAGGACGGGTCATGGCGATAATCAACTATGTAACGGAGATCCGCTTCGGCGCCGGCTGTGCGGCCGAATTGGCCGCCGTCAACGCACGGCTGGGCTTCCAGCGGCCGCTGATCGTCACCGATCGAGGCGTGGTGGCCGCCGGTCTCATCGAGCAGCTGGTGGAGCTCAATCCTCTGGCCGCCTACCAGGTGTTCGACGCCACCCCGGCCAATCCCACCGAGGCCGCCACCCGCGAGGGCGTCGCCTGTTTCCGGGACGCGGACTGTGACGGCATCATCGCCGTCGGCGGCGGGTCGCCCATCGACCTGGCCAAGGCTATCGCCGTGTCCGCGCGCCATCCCGGACCGCTGAAACAGTTCGCCGTCATCGAAGGCGGCCTGACGCGGATCACCGCGGCGACGGTGCCCATCGTGGCCATTCCGACCACGGCCGGCACCGGCAGCGAGGTGGGACGCGGCGCCATCATCATTCTCGACGATGGCCGCAAGGTCGGCATCCTCTCGCCCCATGTCATCCCGCGGGTGGCCATCTGCGATCCGCTGCTGACGCTCAGCCTGCCGCCGCACCTGACCGCCGCCACGGGCATGGACGCGGTGGCCCACTGCATCGAAACCTTTCTCGCGCCCGGCTTCAATCCGCCGGCCGAGGGCATCGCGCTGGACGGCCTGCGCCGGGCCTGGCGCCATCTGGAGCTGGCGTTCAACGAGCCGAACAACCTGGAGGCCCGTACCCAGATGCTCAGCGCCTCGCTGCAGGGGGCGCTGGCCTTCCAGAAGGGGCTGGGCTGTGTGCACAGCCTGAGTCACTCGCTGGGCGGCATCGACCCGCGGCTGCACCATGGCACCCTCAACGCGGTCCTGCTGCCGGCCGTGGTGGCCTTCAACCGGAGCGCCGAATCGGTGATCCGCGAGGAGAAACTCGAGCGCCTCGCCCAGGCCATGGAACTGCCGGCGCAGCTGTCGGTGGAGCAGGCGCTGGCGCACAAGGCCGAGGCCCTGCGGCTGCCGACGGGGCTGGCGCAGATGGGTGTCGACAGGGGCCTCATCCCACGCATCGTCACCGGCGCCCTGGCCGATCACAGCCACCAGACCAATCCCCGGGAAGCCTCGGCGGAGGACTATGCCCACCTGATCCAGGCCTCGTTCTGAGGCCCTGGCTTGCGTAGCGGCAAGCCCTTCCGCTGCAGCGTCGTCCGCCGTCCCGCCTCGCGCCTCGATACCGTTCCGGGCGGGCACTGGGCTGCGGCTGAGCGACGACCGTTCTGCAAGACCCGCGCGACAATCACAACAATTAAAGGACGCGAAACATCATGGCCCATCCCAGTACCGCCGCATCCCCGGTGCAGTTCGATCCGCTCTATCGCAAGGTCGCCTGGCGCGTGTTGCCGCTGCTGCTGCTCGGTTACATCATCGCCTATCTCGATCGGGTCAACGTCGGCTTCGCCAAGCTCGC
This sequence comes from Pseudomonas sp. AS2.8, assembly GCF_014190935.1. Taxonomy (NCBI): domain Bacteria; kingdom Pseudomonadati; phylum Pseudomonadota; class Gammaproteobacteria; order Pseudomonadales; family Pseudomonadaceae; genus Pseudomonas; species Pseudomonas sp. AS2.8. The sequence continues at coordinate 985,190 of NZ_JACHVV010000002.1, read as the reverse complement.
CATGCTCAGCGACCTCGGCATGTCCGACGCGGCCTATGGCCTGGGCGCCGGCATCTTCTTCATCGGCTACTTCATCTTCGAGGTCCCCAGCAACCTGATGCTGCATCGCGTCGGTGCCAAGCTGTGGATCGCGCGCATCATGATCACCTGGGGCCTGGTCTCGTCGTTGATGGCCTTCACCGGGCCCATCGCCCAGTGGCTGGGCATCAGCCACGAGCTGCTCTTCTATGGCCTGAGATTCCTGCTCGGCGTCTGCGAGGCGGGCTTCTTTCCCGGGGTCATTCTCTACCTGACCTACTGGTTTCCCGCGGCGCTGCACAGCCGCATGATGGCCATCGTCATCCTCGGCAATCCGGTGTCCTTCATCTTCGGTGGTCCGCTCAGCGGCGCCATCATGTACTACATGGGCACCAGCAGCCTGCTGGCGGGCTGGCAGTGGATGTTCGTCATCGAGGCGGTGCCGGCCGTGGTGGTCGGGGTGGTGGTGCTCTGGCTGCTGGACAACGGCATCCAGGACGCCCGCTGGCTAAACGAGCAGGAAAAGGCCGAGCTCACCCGGCGCCTCGCCGTGGAGGCCGCGGAAAAGCCCCGCATCGCCCTCAAGCGCCTGTATGCCCTGCCCATCATCTGGCTGCTGACCGGCATCTACGTCCTGCTGATGCTCGGCAACTACGGCATCAATTTCTGGGTGCCGACCATCATCAGGAACGCCGGGGTGGCCTCGGTCCTGGACATCGGCCTCATCACCGCCATCCCCTATGTGTTCGGCGCGGCGACCATGGTCTGGATCACCCGCCAGGCCCAGCGCACCGGTAACCAGCGTGGCTATGGCGCCCTGATGTCGGTGCTGGCCGGCATCGGCCTGATCCTCTGCGCGGCCTTTTCCCAGCACCTGCTGCTGATGATCCTGGGTGTCGCCTTCGCCGTGGGTGGCAGCCTGAGCGCCATCGCGCTGTTCTGGGGGCTGCCCGGGGCCTTCCTCCAGGGCGCCGCGGCCGCGGCCGGTATCGCCATCATCAACTCCTTCGGCAACCTGGGCGGCTTCGCCGGGCCCTACCTGCTGGGCTTGCTGACCACCCTGTTCGGTTCGGCGCAAGGGGGGCTGATGTTGCTCGGGGGTTGCCTGCTGGGGTGCGCGGCGCTGATGCTGTGGGTGACCCGCCGGCCCGCGCCTTCGACTACCGGGCTGCTGGCCGAGTAGCCACGCCGGGATAGCCGCGCGTTTTCGAGCGGAAGGGATCATCCTTCGCTTCCGCTTTCCTTGTCAGTGAAGAGGACGTCATGGATCTGGTCAGCGAGTTGCACACCATCGTCGGACGGCGCCATGTCCTGCAGGGCGACGCCGCGACCCGGCGCTTCCGCCTGGGGATCCGCTATGGCGGCGGGGCGGTGCTCGCCGTGGTGCAGCCCGGCACCCTGCTGGAGCTGTGGCGCGTGTTGCAGCGCTGCCACAGCGCCGGAACCATCATCATCTGTCAGGCGGCCAACACCGGCCTGACCGGCGGCTCCACCCCGGTGGCCGAGGGCTACGACCGGCCGGTGGTGCTGATCAACACCCTGCGCCTGACCCGCCTGGCCCTGCTGCGCCAGGGCGAGCAGGTGCTGTCCCAGCCGGGTGTGACCCTGAGTCAGCTGGAGACGACGCTGAAACCCCTGGGGCGCGAGCCGCATTCGGTGATCGGCTCGACCTGCATCGGCGCCTCCGTCACCGGTGGCGTCTGCAACAATTCCGGCGGCTCGCTGATCCGCCGCGGACCGGCCTTTACCCAGCTGTCGCTGTTCGCCCGCATCGACGAAGCCGGGCACCTGCAACTGGTCAACCACCTGGGCCTGGCCTTGGGCGACAGCCCCGAGGAGATCCTCGCCCGGCTCGACGAGGGCCGCTTCGACGACAGCGTCGTGCAGGACCCGGCCGGCGCCATGGCCTCCGATCGCGAATACGCCCGCCATGTCCGCGACGTGGCCTCGGCCACCCCGGCGCGCTACAACGCCGATCCGCGGCGGCTCTACGAGGCTTCGGGTTCGGCGGGCAAGATCGCCGTGTTCGCCCTGCGCCTGGATACCTTTGCCGCCGATCGCAACACCCGGGTGTTCTATATCGGCTCCAACCGGGCCGCCGATCTGGAAGCCATCCGCCGGCACATCCTGGTCAACTTCGCCCAGCTGCCCATCGCCGGCGAATACATGCACCGCACGGCCTATGAACTCAGTCGTACCTACGGCAAGGACCTGTTCTTGTTCATCCAGCGCTGTGGCGCGCAACGGGTGCCCCAAGCCTTCGGCTGGAAGACCCGCTTCGATGCCCTGAGCGAACGCCTGGGCCTGGGTGCCCAGCTCGGCGATCGCCTGCTGCAACGGCTCGCCGCGCCCTTGCCGGAGCATCTGCCGGCGCGCCTCAACGCCTTTGCCTCGCGCTTCGAGCATCACCTGCTGCTGAAGATGGGCGAAGACGGCATCGACGAGGCCCGCGCCTATCTGCAGTCCTGGCTACCCAGCGCCGACGCGGACTTCATCGAGTGCGACGCGGAGGAGGGCAACGCCGCCTTCCTCAATCGCTTCGCGGTCGGCAATGCCATGAATCGCTACCGGGCGGTGCACCGGGACACCGTGGAAGACATCCTCGCCCTGGACATCGCCCTGCCGCGCAATGCCCAGGACTGGTTCGAGACCCTGCCTCCGGAGCTGGCGGAGCAGATCGAGGTGACCATGTATTGCGGGCACTTCTTCTGCCACGTGCTGCACCAGGAATACCTGGTGAAGAAGGGCCGGGACTGCGCGGCGCTCAAGCGTCGCCTGCTGGCCCTGCTGGATGCCCGCGGCGCGCGTTATCCCGCCGAGCACAATGTCGGTCACCTCTACGCCGCGGCGCCGGAACTGGAGCGGCACTATCGCCAGCTCGATCCGACCAACGCCTTCAATCCGGGCATCGGGCAGCTGACGCGGCGCCATCGCTGGCAGGAAAACTGCTGCGCCGCGCACGCCGGTGATGCCATCGCCGCGGCGGCGAAGGCGGCCCGAGCGGCGCCTGCGGAGACGAGTCGCACGCCCTGAGCGGGAGTGCGGGGCCGCTCAGTCCTCCTGCTGGATCGCGTAGAGCGACTCCACCAGCAGCGCGAACGCCGGATTCTGCTGGGCGCTGCGCCGCGAGACCAGCTCATAGGGTTCACTATGGGATCTGAGCTGCAGCGGCAGGCGACTGACCAGGCCGTGCTGGCAGACGTAGTCCGCCACCTCGACCGAGACCAGCGCCACCAGTCGCGGATTGCGGCTCAGCAGCGATAGGGTGGTCAGCGCCGAGGTGGTCTCGATCAGGTGCAGGGGAAAGGGCAGCTGCGCCTCGAAGAATTCGTGTTCCAGGGTGCGTCTCATGGGCATGTTGGCCCGATAGACCACCCAGCGACTGTCCGAGAGATCCCGCAGCTCGACCCGCTCGCGCTGGGCGGCCGGATGAGAGGCATGGGCGATGACCGCGAGGGACTCGTCCTTGATGACCAGGGCGTCGTAGCTTTCCGGCCGCTCGCTCACCGACAGGCGACAGATGGCCGCGTCCAGCCGTCCCTGGTCGATCAGGCCGAGCAGGGTGGTGCTGGTGTCTTCCACCACCTCGATGGACAGCCGCGGCTGCAATTCCAGCAGCCGCGAGATGGCATGGGTGAGCAGGGGCACGGCGCCCATGATGGTGCCGATGGCCAGCTTGCCGCCCGAACCGCTGGCGATGGCGTGGAGTTCGAGGCGCAGATTGTCCAGGTCGGCCTGGATCAGCCGGGCGAAGCGAATGGCGCAGGTACCTGCCGGGGTCGGCAGCAGGCCGCGATTGGTGCGCAGGAACAACTCCACTCCGAGGGCGGACTCCAGTTCCTTGAGCGCCTTGCTGGCGCCTGGCTGAGTGAGCCCCAGGCCTTCCGCGGCATTGAGCAGCGAACCCTTTTCCGCCAGGGCGATGAGCAGGCGCAGCTGCTTGGCATGCAGGCGCGACATGATGGTGTTGAGGCTGGCAAGATTCTTCATTGACCGACCGTTATACCGCGGTTGCTTATGGTTGATCCCGGAGGCTCTAGCCTAGAGCAAGTCGTTGCCCGCGTATAACAGGCGGTAATAAGGGCAGGGACTTGATCGGCCGCGATTCTGCTCGCCAGCGTGGTGGTGGCAAGGCCTGTGGCGAACCCTCGTCATTCCGCGGTGGCGACGATCGGATCCAGCCGCTACGAGGCCTGGTTCGATTCGTTGGGCTTCGGCGATGGAGCCGCCTCAACCCAACCTACGGGTCCTGTAGGTTGGGTTGAGCGCCAGCGAAGCCCAACGGTTCGGACTCAAGGCGCGCACCCTGTCCCTCACCCCAACCCTCTCCCGGAGGGAGAGGGGGCGGCAAAGGTGCGAAGGGAGGCGGTGGCATCTATCAGCAGGCTTCCCTCGGGAGGGGGTTGGGGTGAGGGCCGGCAGGAAGGCAAGGGGGCATCGAGCTGCACGCTTTTACCCCCTCTCCCCTTGGGAGAGGGCTGGGGTAAGGGCCGAACCTCCTACAACAGCGTGAAACTCCCCTCGCGCACCCGCTCCGAATCCAGGCCGACCATCACCTTGAATTCGCCCGGTTCCGAGACCAGCTTGAGGTCGTTGTTGTAGAAGCGCAGGTCCGCCTCGGTGATGGGGAAGTCCAGCTCGCGACTCTCGCCCGGTTGCAGCATCACCTTCTGGAAGCCCTTGAGCTCCTTGACTGGTCGCGCCAGGGAGGCGGTCACGTCGTGCAGGTAGAGCTGCACCACGGTGGCGCCGGCGCGGTTGCCGGTGTTCTTGACCGTGACCCTGGCGGTCAGGGTGTCGCCCTGCTTCAGGGTGGCGCTGGACAGCTGTGGCGCCGAGACGTCGAAGGTGGTGTAGCTCAGGCCATAGCCGAAGGGGTAGAGCGGACCGTTGACGATGTCGAAGTAGCGCGAGGTGTACTTGTTCGGCTTGGCCGCATCGAAGGGGCGGCCGCTGCTCAGGTGGTTGTAGTACAGCGGCACCTGGCCCACTTCACGGGGAAAGGTCATGGTCAGCTTGCCGGAGGGGTTGTGGTCGCCGAACAGCACATCGGCCACGGCGTTGCCGCCTTCGGTGCCGGGGAACCAGGCTTCCAGCAGCGCACTGGCCTGCTCCTGTTCCCATTCCAGCGCCAGCGGTCGGCCGTTCATCAGCACCAGCACCAGCGGCTTGCCGGTGGCCTTGAGCGCCTTGATCAGCTCGCGCTGGGTGTCGGGGACGCTGATGCGGGCGCGGCTGGAGGCCTCGTGGGCCATGCCCTGGGACTCGCCGACCACGGCCACCACCACCTCGGCCTGGCGCGCGGTGGCCACGGCTTCGGCGATCAGTTCGCTGGCGCTGCGCGGATCCACCGCGACCGCCGGTTCGTAGGAATTCAGGTAGGCCAGCACATCGCGGTCGTCCAGCAGGTTGGCGCCCTTGGCATAGAGCACCTTGCCCTGACCGGCCACGGCGTTTTCTAGGCCGCGGCGGATGGAGACGGCCTGGGCGGCCACGCCGGCGGCGGACCAGTTGCCCATGACGTCGCGCGGACTGTCGGCCAGCGGACCGACCACCGCCAGGGTGGCGCCCTTGCGCAGCGGCAGCACGGCCTTTTCGTTCTTCAGCAGCACCAGGCTCTCGCGGGCCACCTGGCGCGCCTCGGCGCGGTGCAGCCGCGATTCGGCATTGGTGTCGGTCGGGTCCTGGCCCTGCAGGCGGCGATAGGGATCGTCGAACAGACCCAGGTGGTACTTGGTCAGCAGCATGTCGCGCACGGCCTGGTCGATCTCGGCCTGGGTCACCTTGCCGGCGGCCAGCAGGGCGGGCAGCTGCTTGCCATAGACGTCGTCGTGCATGTTCAGCTCGACGCCGGCCTTGAGCGCCTGCTCGGCGGCGTCGCGGGTGTCCTTGGCCACCCCGTGCAGCACCAGTTCGTTGATGGCGCCGTGGTCGCTGATCAGCAGGCCCTTGTAGTTCCAGTCCTTGCGCAGCAGGTCCTGCAGCAGCCAGCGATTGGCCGTGGCCGGGACGCCGTTGATGCTGTTCAGCGCCACCATCACCGCCCCGGCACCGGCCTCGGCGGCGGCGCGATAGGGCGGCAGGTAGTCCTGCATCAGCCGCTGCGGACTCATGTCGACGTTGCTGTAGTCGCGGCCGGCTTCCACGGCGCCGTAGCCGCCGAAGTGCTTGATGCTGGCCATGAGGCTGTCGGGGGCGCGCAGATCGTTGCCCTGGTAGGCGTGCACCAGGGTGGCGCCGATGCGCGAGGTCAGCCAGGTGTCTTCGCCGAAGGTTTCCGAGGCACGGCCCCAGCGCGGTTCGCGGGTGACGTCGACGGTGGGGGAAAAGGTCAGGTCGAGTCCATCGGCCGCCGCTTCCCGCGCGGAGATGCGCCCGCTGGTGGCGATGGCGTCGAGATTCCAGGTGCTGGCCAGGCCCAGGTTGATGGGGAAGATGGTGCGCATGCCGTGGATGACGTCATAGGCATAGAACAGCGGGATCTTCAACCGGCTGTGCACGACCTGGTCCTGCATCTGGCGGATGTCGGGGCGGGTCACGGTGTTGAACATGGCGCCCACCTTGCTGGCGCGGATGTCCGCCATGATGGCTTCCTTGGGATAGTCCGGCCCGACGCTCACCAGATTGAGCTGGCCGATCTTCTCTTCCAGGGTCATCTTCGCCAGCAGGGCGTCGACGTAGGCGCGAGCCGGATCCTGATTCTGCGCCGGGGCGAGGGTGGCGCTGACCGCCAGTCCCAGGCCGAGCATGAGTGCGGTGAGGCGTGGTGCGTTCAACATCGTCCCCCAATTCCCTGTGCGTACTTTCTCGTTGTTCTTGGGCACCCTTGTGCCGAGGGGATTGTACAACCGCGACGCCGGGAAGCGGAGCCGTTGACGGCCGGCGGGAGAGCCGGTCGTCAGGGGCCTGGAAGAGGGGGCTAAGACCTAGAAACGCGGCTTGCGGGTTTCCCAGTCCGGCTGGTACTTGCGCATCTGGCGCACGTCGTCGCGGCTGCGGATGTCGATGGCGAGGAACTGCTCGTGCAGCTTGGCGAGCTGGTCCTGGTCCAGTTCCACGCCCAGGCCGGGGGCGTCGCTGAGCGCCACGCAGCCATTGCGGATCGGCAGCTTGCCGCCCTGGATGACCTCTTCGTCCTCTTCCTGCCAGGGATAGTGGGTATCGCAGGCATAGGCCAGGTTGGGCACCGCGGCGGCCACGTGGGTCATGGCCATGAGGCTGATGCCCAGGTGCGAGTTGGAGTGCATGGAGACGCCCAGGCCAAAGGTGTCGCACATCCGCGCGAGGATCTGGGTGTCCCTGAGCCCGCCCCAGTAGTGATGGTCGGCAAGCACGATCTGCACGCTGTTTTGGGCCACGCTGCGGCGGAATTCGTCGAAGTCGGTGACCACCATGTTGGTGGCCAGCGGTATGCCGGTGCGCCGGTGCAGTTCGGCCATGCCGTCCAGGCCCGGGGTCGGATCCTCGTAGTACTGCAGATCGTCCTTCAGCACCTCGGCGATGCGCAGCGACGTTTCCAGCGACCAGTTGCCGTTGGGGTCGATACGCAGCGGCGCTTCCGGGAAGGCCTGGCGCAGGGCCTTAATACAGGCCGCCTCGTGATCCGGACCGAGCAGGGTGCCGGCCTTGAGCTTGATGCTCTGGAAACCGTTCTCCTCGATCATCCGCGCCGCCTGAGCCACCACCTGCTCCGGGCTGATGGCTTCGCCCCAGCGATCGGGCGGGTAGGGCGCATCGATATGCTCGGCGTACTTGAGGAACAGGTAGGCGCTGAAGGGCACCTCGCGACGTACCGCACCGCCGAGCAATTCGACCAGGGGAATGCCCAGGGAGCGCGCCTGCAGGTCGAGGAAGGCCACCTCGAAGGCGGAATAGGCGTTGGCCACCTGCTTGCTGGGATGGGAGCCGGGCGCCAGCTCGGCGCCGGCCACCACGCCACCGGCGAGGCTGGCGACGGTCGTCACCACCCGGGCGCGCAGGCCGTTGAGGTCCCAGGCGGAAAGGCCGACCAGGCTGCTTTCCATGGCCTTGAGTACCGCCAGCACCGGGGCGTCGCCATAGCTCTCGCCCAGGCCGATGTGGCCGTTGTCGCCTTCCACCTCGATGATGGATCTCAGCGCATAGGGTTCGTGGATACCGCTGGCGTTGAGCAGCGGGGCATCGCGAAAGGCGATGGGGGTGACTTTGATCCGTTTGATCTTCACGCTCAGACTCCTGGACTTGTAGTTGTGGTGGTCTTTGTCAGTCATCGTATGACTACCGGTCGGGATCTTCAACCGAAAGAAGTGCCATGACCCCGGCGGGACGACCGCGCATCGCATCGGGGTTGCCCGCTCCGGTCGGGGCTGGATAAATACCCAGCCGCCACCTCATTCGTCCGTTTCGCATGAAAGCTCCGCTCGAAGATCCCCTCTACTATCTGCACAACTTCCAGCGGGTACTGGACTGGGTCGCCCTGCGCTATCCCGACCTGCTCGATGACCGCGAGCAGGACTTCATCGCCGCCTTCGCCGAGCTGCCGTTGCCCTCGCGAGCACTGCTGGTGCGCCTGGTGATGCGTAAGGGCGAGGTGTTCCGCGCCAGCAAGCTGGTCTATGGCGAGATCGGCTGTCCCCGCGCCGCGGCGACCCCCCTGGTGGGGCTCGGCTGGCTGCTGGCCGATCCGGAATTGCACCTGATCGAACTCTTCGCCCTGCTGCGCAAGGAAGAGCTGCTGGGCTGCTTTGGCGCGCGGCTGCCCAAGACCGGGCGCAAGGAAGACTGGCTGGCGCGGCTGGAAGCCGAGCAGGCCACGCCCCTGGCGTTCAGCGGCTGGGCCGGCACCATGCCCGAACTGGTGGAGGAGGGGGTCTGGCGGCTGACGCTGATGGATCTCTGCGATCGCCTCCGTCTGCTGTTCTTTGGCAATCTGCACCAGGACTGGACCGACTTCGTGCTGGCCGATCTGGGGATCTTCCAGTACGAGACGGTGGCCTTCAGCGCCGAATCCCGCGCCTTCGGCCAGCGTCACGAGGTGGATGCCTATCTGCACATCCAGCGCTGCCGGCAGGCGCTGCGCGATGGCCTGCCGGCCGCCGAGCTGCTGCCGTTGCTGCCCGCCGAACGCTTCGCCAACACCTGGCTGGAATTGCGCCGCGGCAAGCTGCTCCACGAACTGGCGCAGCATCACGAGCGCCTTGGCGAACTGGCCCAGGCGCAGGCGCTCTACGCCGCGTCGGCGCATCCCGAATCGCGTATCCGCGCCCTGCGCATGCTCGAACGGCTGGAGGACTGGCCCGCCGCCCAGGCGCTGGCGGAAGCCATCGTCGCCGCGCCGGCCCATGACGCCGAACGCCAGCAGGTAGCGCGCATCCTGCCGCGGCTGGTGCGCAAGCAGGGCGGGCCGCCCAACAAGCGCCGCCCGGCCAGCCCGGTGGAGCGCCTCGATTTCGAACTGGTCAACGACGGCCTGCGCCGGGTCGAGTGGCTGGTGCGCGAGCACCTGGGCCGCGAGGAGGCGCCGGTGCACTACGTGGAAAACACCCTGCTCACCAGCCTGTTCGGGCTGCTGTGCTGGGACGCCATCTTCCTCGCCATCCCCGGCGCCTTCTTCCACCCCTACCAACGCGAACCGGCCGACCTGCGCCTGCCGGGCTTTCGCGAGCGGCGGGCCGAGGCCTTCGCCGCCTGCCTGGCGCGACTGGACGACGGCTCCCATGCGGCGGTGATCCGCGAGCGCTTCGCCAGCAAGCGCGGCCTGGCCTCGCCCTTCGTCGCCTGGGGTATCCTCGGCAGCGAACTGCTCGACCAGGCTCTGGCCTGCCTGCCGGCACGCCACCTGCGGCTGTGCTTCGAACGGCTGCTGGAGGATCCGGAAAACAACCGCACCGGCTTCCCCGACCTGATCCAGTTCTGGCCGGCCGAAGGCCGCTACCGGATGATCGAGGTCAAGGGCCCGGGCGATCGCCTGCAGGACAACCAGCGCCGCTGGCTGGACTTCTTCGCCGCCCATGACATCCCCGTCAGCGTCTGCCACGTGCAGTGGCAAGTGGCCGCGACCTCCGCATGAGCTATCGCATCGCCGTTCGCGCCCTCTGCGAATTCACCGCCAAGGCCGGCGATCTGGATCTCAGATTCACCCCGTCGCCCACCGCCCTGGAAGGCATCGAGGGCCACCAGCGAGTGGCCGCGCGGCGCGGCCCCGGCTATGAGCGTGAGGTCAGCCTGCAGGGCGACTTCGAAGACCTGCAGGTACGCGGTCGCGCCGACGGCTTCGACGCCGCGGCCCGGCACCTGGAGGAGATCAAGACCCACAGGGGCAGCCTGGAGCGCCAGCCGGGCAATCACCGCCACCTGCACTGGGCCCAGGCCAAGGTCTATGGGCATCTGCTCTGCCAGAGCCGCGCGTTGTCGGAGCTGACCCTGGCGCTGGTCTATTTCGACATCGGCACGGGCGCCGAGACCGTCTTCACCGAGCAGTGGACGGCCGCGGACCTGGCCGCGCATTTCGAACTCCAGTGTTCGCGCTTTCTCGCCTGGGCGCGCCAGGAGCTGGCCCATCGCGCCACGCGGGACAGGGCGCTTTCGACCCTGGCCTTTCCCCATCCCGACTTTCGCCACGGCCAGCGGCCCCTGGCGGAAGCCGTCTACAAGGCCGCCAGCGTCGGCTGTTGCCTGCTGGCCCAGGCGCCCACCGGCATCGGCAAGACGGTGGGCACCCTGTTCCCGCTGCTCAAGGCCATGCCGCGGCAGAACCTCGATCGACTGTTCTTTTTGGCCGCCAAGACGCCCGGCCGCGCCCTGGCCCTGCATGGCCTGGAGTCCCTGGCCGCGCCGGTGCGGGTGCTGGAGCTGGTGGCGCGGGACAAGGCCTGCGAGCACCCGGCGCTGGCCTGTCATGGCGAGTCCTGCCCGCTCGCCCGCGGCTTCTATGACCGACTGCCGGCGGCCCGCGCCGCGGCCCTGGCCGCACCCACGCAGCTGACCCGGGCGCGGGTGCGGGAGACGGCCCTGGCCCATGAGGTCTGTCCCTACTACCTGGCCCAGGAACTGGCACGCTGGAGCGACGTGGTGGTGGGCGACTACAACTACTATTTCGACGCCAGCGCCATGCTCCATGCCCTGGCCCAGACCCAGGAGTGGCGCGTCGGGGTGCTGGTGGACGAAGCCCACAACCTGCTCGACCGCGCCCGCGGCATGTACAGCGCCAGTGTCGATCAACGCCGCCTGGCGGCCGGCAAGGCGGTGGCGCCACCGGCCATCGCCAAGGGCCTGCAGGCGCTCAATCGCGAATGGAATCGCCTGCACAAGGAGCAGCAGGTCGACTACCAGGTGCAGCCGGAATTGCCCGCCGCCTTCCTGACCGCCCTGCAACGGGTGGTGGGTCTGCTCACCGAGCACTTCGGCGAATCCGGGCAGCCGCCGGCGCCGGAGCTGCAGACGCTGTTCTTCGACCTGCTGCAGTTCATGCGCCTGGGCGAGACCTTTGGCGATCACTCGCTGTTCGACGTCACCCTGCTCAAGGGCCGCGGCAAGGCGCAGTCGCAACTCAATCTGCGCAACCTGGTACCGGCGCCCTTCGTCGGTCCGCGGCTGGCGGCGGCGCACAGCTGCACCCTGTTCTCGGCCACCCTGATTCCCCAGCATTTCCACCGTGATCTGCTCGGAGTCCCAGCCGGCAGTGCCTGGGTCGACGTCGCCTCGCCCTTCGCCGCCGAGCAACTGGAGGTGCGCCTGGTGCGGCTCTCCACCCGCTACGCCGACCGCGCCGCCTCCCGCGCGCCCATCGCCGCCCTGATCGCCAGTCGCTATCGCCAGCGCCCGGGCAACTACCTGGCCTTCTTCAGCAGCTTCGACTACCTCGACCAGGTGGCCGAGGCGCTTGCCGAGCTGGCGCCCGACGTGCCCCAGTGGCGCCAGTCCCGCGGCATGGACGAGGCCGCCCGCCAGGCCTTTCTCGAGCGCTTCCAGGCCGACGGCCGCGGCATCGGCTTCGCCGTGCTCGGCGGCAGCTTCGGCGAGGGCATCGACCTGCCCGGCGACCGCCTGATCGGCGCCTTCGTCGCCACCCTGGGCCTGCCCCAGCTCAATCCGGTCAACGAACAGCTGCGCCAGCGCCTGCAGCGGCGCTTCGGCGACGGCTATCGCTACGCCTACCTCTATCCGGGTCTGCAAAAGGTCATCCAGGCCGCCGGCCGGGTGATCCGCACCGTGCAGGACCGCGGCTGCCTCTACCTCATCGACGACAGATTCACCCAGCCCGAGGTCAGGGCGCTGCTACCGACCTGGTGGCAGGTGGAGGAGGGCGCGGTGCCCCTGCCCGAACCCCTGCCGGCCTGAGGCCGTTGGGCTTCGCTGCGAAGGAGACGATGACCTTGTGCGATTGCCTTTCCCTCACCCCAGCCCTCTCCCCGAGGGAGAGGGGGCAAAGCGGCGGGGGGCGTGACGCCGGTGTAGGGTGGCAAACCGCGTAGCGTTTTCCACGGAGTGTGCTGCTCCGCTAAACAAGTCCATCCATGGGCTCCCGTAGGTTGGGTTGAGACAGCTCCACCGTCGAAGCCCAACACCGCGGCATCGAGCGCTGCCTTCCCCTCACCCCAACCCTCTCCCCGGGGGAGAGGGGGCAGAGCGGCAGGGTGCATGACTCCCTGCGTAGGGTGAAAAACCGCGACGCGTTTTCCACGCGTCGTTCTTGCTTAGGCTGATGAAATTGCGTCTTCAGCGCTTTAGAAGAATTCGAATTGCTTCAGCACCGCGAGTAACACCACTGTCCAGACCAACAAGCCAATACCACTGGTCCAGTCAGATTGAGGTGTTTCCGCGAACCAAGTCTTGGGCTTCGGATAACGGCCCCAGCTAAGGAGCTTCATCACGGGCCAGCCGATGGGAAAGCAGAACAGGCGCAAGAGTAGTTCCAACAGATAATCCATTCCGCGATCCTTCCTGTGACTAGGCCGCTCAGTCTGATCCTGGCGACATGCCTGGCTCGGTCATCAACTATTTGTCCTGTTCCCCGGCTAACCCGCCAACTCTTCCTCACAGAACCTCAGCCGATTGCCAAAGGGATCGGCGATCTCCATCACCAGGCCCCAGGGCAATTCCTCGATACCCGGGCGGGCGAAGCCGTAGTCCTGGGCCAGCAACTCGGCCTGGAAGGCGCGGATGCCGGTCATGCGCACGAAGACCGTCGAGCCGGGGCAGGCATCGCCGTGGTGGCCGGAGAGGTGCAGGCGCAGGCCGGCGCGCTCGACTTCGGCGTACAGCGGCAGCCCCGGTTCGAAGCGGTGTTCCCAGACCAGGCGGAAACCGAGGAAGTGGCAGTAGAATTCACGCGCCTTTTCGTCATCGAAGATGCTCAGGATGGGGCTGGGTTGCCCGAAGGCGATGGCGGCAGCGGCCATGCGGGTCTCCACGGAAGCGGCAAGGGAAGGTCGATGATGCGCTTTCCGGGAGGCCCGGCAACCGGAACTGTGATCCGGAAAGCTTTGGTAACCCCTCTGGCAGGCCAGAGCGTGCGCTAGGCTGCAGTTCACCGGTGCGATGGCGAACCTATCCGGGTATCGTGCATTCTTTTTCCTTTCTGGCGGTTCGGCTGGGCCGAATCTTTCATCCTTAGTGACCAAGGTTGATCCATGCAGCGTAGACACCTGCTCAAAGCGTCCCTGGCCCTGGCGGCCTACACCGGCATTCCCTCCACCGGGCTGTTCGCCCTCCAGGCCTTTGCCAATCCGGCCAATGGCGATGGCCAGGCCTTCGATTTCGACTGGCTCAAGCAGCACGCCAAGGAGCTGGCCGGCCAGGCCTACCAGCCCACCGCCCAGAAACTGCCCGACACCCTGGCGAACATGACGCCGCAGCAGTTCAATGCCATCGGCTACGATGCCCAGCATTCGCTCTGGCACGACCTCAAGGGCCAGCTGGACGTACAGTTCTTCCATGTCGGCATGGGCTTCAAGACCCCGGTGCGGATGTTCTCGGTGGACCCCAAGACCAACGAGGCCAGGGAAGTCCACTTCCGCCCCGAGCTGTTCAACTACAACGACAGTGGCGTCGACAAGAGCCAGCTCAAGGGCGATCTCGGCTTCGCCGGCTTCAAGCTGTTCAAGGCGCCGCACCTGGCCCAGTACGACATCGTCTCCTTCCTCGGCGCCAGCTACTTCCGCGCCGTGGACAAGACCCGCCAGTACGGCCTCTCGGCCCGCGGCCTGGCGATCGACACCTATGCCGATCGGCCCGAGGAATTCCCCGACTTCACCAAGTTCTGGTTCGTCACCCCGAACAAGAACAGCACCCGCTTCGTGGTCTATGCGCTGCTCGATTCGCCCAGCGCCACCGGTGCCTATCGCTTCGACATCGACTGCCTGAACGACCGCGTGGTGATGGACGTGGATGCCAACGTCAACGCCCGCCGCGACATCAAGCAACTGGGCATCGCGCCCATGACCAGCATGTTCGGCTGCGGCACCCACGAGCGGCAGACCTGCAACACCTACCACCCGCAGATCCACGACTCCGATCGCCTGGCCATGTGGAAGGGCAACGGCGAGTGGATCTGTCGCCCGCTTAACAATCCGCCCAAGTTGCAGTTCAACGCCTTCAAGGACGACAGTCCCAAGGGCTTCGGCCTGGTGCAGACCGATCACGAATTCGAGAGCTACCAAGACGTCATGGTGCGCTACGACCGCCGGCCGAGTCTGTGGGTCGAGCCCACCTCCGCCTGGGGCGAGGGTGCCATCCAGCTGCTGGAGATCCCCACCACCGGCGAAACCCTGGACAACATCGTGGCCTTCTGGGCGCCGGCCGAGAGGATCACCGCCGGCAAGTCGCTGCACTATGGCTACAAGCTGCACTGGAGTGCGCTGCCGCCGGTGAGCACGCCGCTGGCGCGGGTCAATGCCACCCGTTCCGGGATCGGCGGCTTCCCCGAGGGCTGGGCGCCCGGTGAACACTGGCCCAAGGTCTGGGCGCGGCGCTTCGCCATCGATTTCAACGGCGGCGGCCTGTCGTTCCTGCCCGAGGGTACCGGCATCGAGCCGGTGGTCACCGTCACCGATGGCAAGGTGCAGGATTTCCACGTGCTCAAGATCGACGAGATCGGCGGCTACCGGGTGATCTTCGACTGGTACCCCACCAGCGACAAGGCCGATCCGGTGCAGATGCGTGCCTTCATCCGCACCCAGGACCGCGCCCTGAGCGAAACCTGGCTGTACCAGTACTTCCCGCCGGCCGCCGACCAGCGCCGTTATCCGGACTGGAAGCAGTCCTAAGCGGCCAGCAAAAAGCCGCTGTGCCTCTCCGGCGCAGCGGCTTTTTTGTGCCCGGAGCAAGGGCGCACGGCTGACGGGGCGTGATGGTCAGTCGGCCAGCACCACCTGGTTGCGGCCCGCGCGCTTGGCCCGGTACAGCGCCGCGTCGGCCAGGCCGTAGGCGAGCTCGAAGTCGGTGCCCGGCAGGTTGAGGCTGACGCCGAAGCTGGCCGTCACCGGCGCTGTGCCGGTCGCCTCCCGGGCGATGCGCAGGCGCAGGCACTCGGTCATGGCCAGGGCCTCGTCCCGCGCCAGGGTGGGTAGGAGCACGGTGAATTCCTCGCCACCCACGCGACCGACGATGGCCGGCGCCTGGACCAGCTCCTGCAGGCAGCGGGCGATGGCCTGGATCACCCGATCGCCGGCGGGATGGCCGAAGTCGTCGTTGATGCGTTTGAAGTGATCGATGTCCAGCACGATCATGGCGCCGCCCCGCTGCCGCAGCGCCTGGCCGGCCTGGTCGATGACCGCGCCGCGATTGAGCATCCCGGTGAGGGCGTCGTGGGTGGCGCGATATTCCAGCTGCTGGCTGAGGGTCTGCAATTGCTGGTTGAGGGAGTTCATCTCGCGTTCGGCGCGGTCGCTGCGGGCGATCAGCCGGCGAGTCTCGCGCATCAGGCGTTCGAAATGCAGCGTCAGGTCGCCCAGGGCGGCTCGGTAGCGCTCGGCATCGGCGTCGTTGGCCCCAAAGAGGGCGCGCGCCGCCTGCAGCACCCCGGCTTCCTGCTCGAACAGGTCGGGGCCTGCCTCGGCCGGGCTGCAGCGCCTGACGCTGGCGGTCATGCCGGCAGCTCGGGATGCTCGATGAACGTCAGCGCCTGGAAGTCCAGCCGCAGTTCTTCGCCGAATTCCTGGATGGTCTCGTCCTCGGCATCGTAGTACCAGTGCAACTCCACCCGGTTGCCGGCCTGGGCCGCCTGGTCCAGGGCGTCGAACAGGGTGAACAGCATCTTGGTGCTGGAGCTGTTGAAGTAGGCCAGGGCGACGTGCACCCGGATGCGGGCGTCCTGGCGCTGGTCGAGATAGGCCCGCAGCGACTCGATCACCGGCAGATAGAAGGCCGCGGCGTTTTCCGGAAAGGATTCACCCTTGAGCCAGAGTTCGTCCTCGGCGAAACGGAAGTCCACCTCCGGAGAGGTGGCGGTGGGAGCGATGAACACGGTGTCCATACGAGGTCGGGGTCCCTGTCAGATGATGGCTTTCAGGCAGAACAGGGTGGTGCCCGGCGTCTGCGTGGAGGGATGGAAGGCGAATTCCAGGGGGGCGCTGGCATCGCGCGCCATGGTCAGGAAGCCGAGGCCGGCGCCCTTGCTGTCGGCCGGGGTCTCGGCGCGCAGGGATTCGCGATAGGCCTGCTTGATCTGTTCCAGCGACATGCTGCACAGCGGCTCGAGCCGCTCGCGCAGGGCGTCGACCTTGTCGCTGGCGATGGGATTGGCACAGAGCATCTGGTAGTTGCCGTCCTGGCGGGTGATACAGACCGAACCCTGGCCCAGCTTGGCGTCCGCCAGGGCATCCGGGGGCAGGGCATCGGCGGAATAGTGCAGGACGTTCTGTGACAGCTCGATGAAGGAGGAAAACAGCTTGCGCCGGGTGGCGCCGCTGATCCCTTCGAATTCCAGTTGCAGCTTCACCACCTCGGCCATGGCGGCGACGATGCCATGGGAGAAATAGCCGCGGTGATAGAAGATCACGTGCTGCTGCTGGGCGAGTTCGAGAAAGGCGCCGTTCGCGGGAAAGGAAGCGGTCATGTCGGTCAGGCCACGCGGATGCAGAGGAAGGTGAGGTCGTCGCGACGCAGTTCGTCACCCTGCCAGCGGGCGAGGTCCGCACTGAGTTGCTCACAGAAGGTCGCGGTGGGCGCCGTGCGCGACTCGCTCAACCGGGCCAGGGCGCGGCGCTTGCCGAAGGAGGTGCGCCGCGGGCCGCCGATCTGGTCGATCAGACCATCGGTGGTGGCGAACAGCAGGCTGCCCGGTTGCAGCGGCAGGGTGGTGGCCGGCCAGCACTGGTCGAGCGGGCTGTCGGCGTAGCCGATGCCCAGGCGCAGCGGCGCCAGGGTCAGGACCTCCGCGGCGTCGGGTGCCAGCAGGTGGAGGGGCATGCGGGCGCCGGCGTAGGTCAGGCTGTGGCCGTGTCTATCCACCCAGAAGCAGGCCAGGTCCAGGCCGTCGTTGGATTCGGAGATGCCGCCGGACTGCCCCAGCATCGCCTTGACGCTGGCGTTGATCGCCGCCAGCAGTGCCGAGGGATCGCGTGGTCCCAGCTGTTGCAGGGCCTGGGTCAGGGACGCCGAGGCGATCAGGGTCATGAAGGCGCCGGGCACGCCGTGGCCGGTGCAGTCGGCGATGGCGCCGAACCAGCCGTCTGCGTGCTGGGCGAAGTGATAGAAGTCGCCGCCGACCACGTCGCGCGGCTGCCAGACCAGGGTGGCGTCCTGCTCCATCACCGCCAGGGCCTCGCGCGAGCTGCGCAGCATGGCGCGCTGGATGACGCTGGCGTATTCGATGCTGTGCATGATCTGGCGATTCTTCTCGGCCTGCAGGTCCGCGACCCTGCGCATCAGCTGCACGCCCAGGCCGAGGCCGACGAAGCGCCCCTCGCGGGTGACGATGAAGCCGTCGGCCAGGGCCTTCTCGCCCACCTCGACGGTGCGCCGGGTCAGCTCCTCGATGGACAGGCCGGCGTCCACCACCAGTGGCTCCTTGTCCATGAAGGCGATGCAGCTCTTGCGATCGTAGACTTCGCGGTGATACGGCTTGCTCATCTGCGAGAGAAAGATGTCGCGGTTGATCAGGCCGATCGGGCGGTCGTGCTCGATCACCGCGAGACTGGTGATCTCGCGGCGTTCGCTGAACAGGTCCATGACCATGGCGTTGGTATGCTCGGCCTCGACCGCGGGCCACCGGGTGCAGAGGTCGAGGGCGCAGCCTTGGCTGGGGCGGGAGGAGGTACGCGGGGAGGGCAGGGGAGCGGACGACATCGCTACGAATCCGTTCTCGGGAGGTCGATGCAGCCTAGGGGCTCCGTATTGAGCTTTGATGACAGAGGATGGCCAGGCGCCAGCACGGTGTGGCGCCCGGTCAGGGCAATGCGTCAGCCGGTCAGGATGCCCAGCGCGGCGCGGGTGAACGGTGGGGGTGGCACGGCGTTGAGCACCGCACCCTGCAGTACCAGACCGCTGTGGGCGAACTGGCGCTGGGTCGCCTCGATCTCCTTGGCGGTGTTGCACCCATGGCGCGACACCAGCAGGCAGGTGCCGGCCTGGGCGGCCAGCAGCACGGCATCGGTCACCGCCAGCACCGGCGGGGTGTCGAGGATGACCAGTTCGTAGTCCTGCTGCAGACCGCGCAGCAGTTCGGTACAGCGCGCGCTCATCAGCAATTCGGCCGGATTCGGCGGCCGGATGCCGCCCACCAGGCAGTCCAGGCCGGGTATCGCCGAGGGCTGGATCGCCTGCTCGGGCGTCGCCAGCCCCGCCAGCACCTCGGCCAGGCCCGGACGGCGGGCCAGCTGCAGGCGCCGGTGCAGGCGCCCGCGCCGCAGGTCGGCATCCACCAGCAGCACCCGCGTCCCGCCTTCGGCCAGCACCCGCGCCAGTTGCACGGCCACCGAAGACTTGCCGGCCGCGGGGCTGGCACTGGTGATCAGCAGCAGGTCGTTGCGTGCCTCGGTGCGGGCGAAGGCCAGGCTGGTCCGCAGGATCCGCAGGGCTTCCTGGTAGCCGCTGTCGAGCGAGGTCTGCAGGGGCCCGCCGACCTGGCGACTCGGCGCCAGCGGCAGTTGCGCCAGCACCGGCAGGCCGAGGTCTTCCAGGCCCTCGGCGTCTTCGATGCCGCGCTCGAGACTGGCGCGCAGATAGACCCAGGCGGCACCGGCCAGGCAGCCGAAGAGCAGGGCGCTGAGGATCAGCAGGGGCTTCTTGGGATAGACCGGGGCGATCTGGGTGTAGGCGCTGTCGATGATGCGCACATCGCTCACCGTGCCGGCGCGCACCACCGACAATTCCTGGATGCGCTTGCTGATCAGCGCATAGACCTTGTCCGCCGCCTCGACTTCGCGCTGCAGGCGCAGCACCTCCTGCTGGGTCTGGGGCAACTTGGCCAGGCGCTGCTGCAGGGCCTGACGCTCGCCGCTGAGCACCTGGCGGCGTGCCAGCAGGGTCTGATACAGCGGATGGGTGGTGGTGTAGCGCAGCGCCAGTGCCAGACGCTCCATCTCCAGGGCCGACAGCTGGCCATCGAGGTCCACCGCCTGACGCAGCAGGCTACGAGCTTCCTGGCCGATGGCGATGGAGCCCTGCCGCCGCTGGTAGCTGTCCAGGGCCTGGCGACCTTCGGCCAGGCGCTGGTTCACCCGCGGCAACTCTTGGCGCAGGAAGGCCAGCTGCTGGGTGGATTCATCGGCGTTGCGGGTCACGTCCTGGCGCACATAGGCCTCGGTGATGCCGCGCAGGATGCGTTGCGCCCTGAGCGGATCGGTGTCCTGCAGCTGGATCGAGAGGATGCCCGAGCGTTTGCCGCGCTCGCTGACCATGAGGCGTTCCTGCAGCGCCTGGATGGTCACGCCGCGGCGCTGCTTGACCAGGATGAATTCGGTGCCCGGATAGGCGTGCAGCTGGGCGATGTCCAGGCGCAGCTCGCCGGCGCTGGCCGGCTCGCCCAGCCGCCCCTCCAGCAGACGCTTGCCCTGGGCATCGCTCAGCAGGAAACGGTCCGGGGCCTCGGCCGTGAGGGTGAGTGGCTGGCCATAGAGGGCATCGGGCACGTTCAGGCTGGCGATGGTGAGCTGCTCGCCGCCCCAGCCGAACTGCTTGAGGCCGAACAGCGGCGGGGCCACGCCCTCACCGGCTCGCGCGTGACGCCGGGCCAGCCAGTCGCCCAGCAGCGGCAGGCGCCGCGGGGTGACGCTCAGGTCCAGGCCCTCGGCGTCGACGACTTCACCGACCACCCGCCGCGAGGTGAGCAGCTGCATCTCGGTGATGGCTTCCGGTGGCGGCAGCGGCCGGCCATTGTCGGACTCGTCCAGGCGCACGATGCCGCGCTGGTATTCGATCTGCACCGTCGCCACCGCCTGATAGCGCGGTGCGGTCAGCTGGGTATAGGCCACGCCCAGCAGGGTGCAGAGGGCGATGCAGGCGAGCAGGCCGCGGCGATGGCGCCAGAGGGCGGCGCAGTAGCGGGCGAACCCGATGTCCGCCGCCTGGGTGGCAGCGGGTAGAGCGTGATGCGACTTGTCCATGCAGGAGCGGGCCTTGGGCAGGTACGGAGGAGGACAGCCGTCGCGGCCGGGCGCTGTCGAGGGGACAACGAGCGGCGAACCGGGGTCGAAATCGTCACGCCAGGCAGGGCACAGCTGGGAACGCCAGGCGCTGGATCAGGGGTCCGCACCTTGTCGGCTGGAGTGCTGCGTCGACTCTAAGCGAAAGCAAAAGCCAAAAATGTGACACTCCATGCAGAACGTGACAGATGCCCGCTTGGCAGTCTCAAGGTGCTAAGGCAGTCTTCTTCGCGACCTGTCGTGTCTCCGGACGACAAGCCCTGGCTCGCGCCGGGTTTTCCGGAGCCGCTGGTGCCCTGCCGAAGCTGGCGGACGCACCCGGGTATCAGATGCAAACGCCGCTGCCTCCCGGCAACGGCGTGTTCCTGACGGCTTCTTGAATGTAGTCAGCGGTTGAAGCCCGGTTACCCGCCCACGCGCCTCTTGGCCTGCGTGGGCGGTCTTGCACCGGCTGTACCAGGCCTGCGGAAGATGGCGCCTGGTTCTTCACTGCCCTGGACGGCGTTCTCGACTGCATGGCTGTCAGGAGACAGGACAATGAGCGTGGTATCGGACGTTACCCATCCCGAGGTCCGGGTGGGACGGTGGCCTTTCTGGCTGGGCGGTCTGGCGGTCGGCCTGCTGCTGTTGCTGGCCCTGCTGTGGCGCCTGCCGGATTTCCGCGACGGCACCGGGGCGCAGAATCTCGAAGCCAGCTATCACGTCCTGCTCAGTATCAATGCCCTGGACGAGTCCGGCGTCGCCCGCCACTGGTGGTTGCCCACGGTGACCTTGGGCGGCAGTCACGACAAGCAGGTGTCCTGGGGCGCGACCATTCCCACCCACAGTGGCGACTACGTCTACACCAGCTTCAGCAGCTACGGCTTCCTCGCGCCCTATCTCGGTCTCAAGGCCGCGGGCCTGGCGCCGTCGCTGCACAGCCTCGCGCTGTTCAACGCCGCCCTCGGCGCCCTGACGGCGCTGTTGCTGTTTCGCCTGCTCTATCTGGTGCTGCGCAGCCATGGCGCCACCCGCGCCCTGGCCGCCACGAGCGCGGTGCTGGGCTGCCTGATCGCGATCTTCAGCCGCGAGGCGCTGCTTTCCCAGGGCCTGCTCTACTGGGTGCAGAGTTTCTACCAAGTGCTGCTGCTGGCCAGTCTGCTGACCTTCTTCCACTACCTGCGGGCGCCCGCGAACCAGCGCCGGCGCCTGGGCTGGCTGCTGGCCGGCCTGGTCTGCTTCGGCGCCCTGACCGAATGGACCGGCTATGTCTTCGGCGGCGGCCTGGTCGCGCTGTTCTGGCTGCAGCACCGGCACCTGCCGGACGGCCGGCGGATGGCCTGGCGCCTGGCCTTCGCCACCGCGCTGGCCGGCCTGCTGGTGCTGCTGCACTACAGCCTGGCGGCGGGTCTGTTGCCGACGCTCAAGGCCTTTGCCCGGCGCTTTCTCGCCCGCAGTCCGAACAATGCCCACCTGGCCGATTTCTTCGCCGGCTACGGGCTGTCCTTCGGCCTGTTCCTGGCCGCGGTGGCCATCGCCCTGGGAGTGCTGCTCTGGAAGCGGAAGTCGCTGAACTGGCCGCGCAGCACCGCGCTGCTGCTGGTCGCCGCCAGCGTGCCGCTGCTGGAGAATCTGTTGCTGCTGCAGCACGCCACCCAGTTTTCCTTCGATCGCCTCAAGTTCATCTTTCCCGCCGCGCTGCTGCTCGGCCTGGCCTTCCTGGCCCTGAAGACCCCGGGGCGGGCGGTGCTCGCCGTGGTGCTGGTGGCCGCGGCCCTGCAGAACGGCCAGACCTATCGTCAGGACCTCGCCGGCTATGCCGGCTGGGGCGCCATCGACCGGCAGAACCAGGCGCTGGTGAGCCTGGTGAAAGGCCAGGTCGCACTGGAGTGCACCCTCATCTCCACCGACATGACCGTGCGCGGCTACGCCAATCTGCTGTTCCACCGCAGCATCCACGAATTGCAGCGCCAGCCGCTGGACTACCACGGCGAGCCGGGTGCCTGTGGCGGGCTCTATCTGGAAGGTCGGGATTTCCGCGTCGACCTGCCCGAATACACCCGTGCCCGCCTGAGTCTGGCGGACGGCCGTCAACTGACCTATGCCAAGGTCGAGGGTGACTGGCGCCTGCAATGAACGCCTTATCCATGAACACGCCGCGAGGAAACCGGGTATGCCGGGTACGCTGATCAATCGACTGAGTTTTCTGGCCCTGGGTGGCCTGATGGTCCTGCAGTTCGGCGTCTTCGAACAGAGCCCGACCAATCCGGTGGGCATCCGCTACGTGGGCGAGCTGTACCTGGCGATCTGCCTGGGCTTCTTCGCGCTCTTCACCCTAAGCACCTGGCATCGACCGCAGCGCGACTATCGGCTGCTGATGGGCTTCTGCCTGTTTTCCACGGCGATGTTCGTCGGCCTGCCGGCGGTGTTCGCCCAGCTGTTCTGGGGCCAGCCGCTGATCTACGGCCTCATCGAGGAACGGCGGGTGCTCTACTGCTTCAGCGCCTTCCTGGTCCTGTACCTGGCCAAGCGACTGAATGCCGTGCAATTCGAGAATCTGATCATCTTGGTCGGGCTGCTCTCGGCGCTGCTGTGCTGGCTGTCCTACTTCAAGATGCTGCCGGACCTGCGCGACGAGGTGAAGGACCTCAGTCGTCCGGGACGGGCCTCCACGGGGGCGGGCGCGATCTTCTTCGGCTACTTCATCTGCATCTACTTCGCCGGTCGCGGGCGGTCCTTCATCGACGGCCAGTTGCGGCCCAAGCTGAGGCACGGCCTGCTGGCGCTGTTCTTTCTGGCGACCATCGTGGTGGTGTTGCAGACCCGCCAGCTGATCGTGGTCTGCCTGGTGTTCACCATCCTCGCCCTGCGCGCGCGCCTGGTCGGACCGGCGCTGTTCGGCGCCATCATCATCGCTCCGCTGATCCTCTATCCGCACCTCTTGGAAACCCTCGGCTTCAACCTGGATTTCTATGCGCGCTCGGTGCAGGAAGGTCCCACCGACAACGTCCGGGAAAACACCATCTCCCAGATCATCAACCACTTGCAGCTTTACAACGGCCTGCCCAGCGGCAGCCTGAGCCTGATGTGGAACGACGGCTTCAAGCCGATCTTCGGCGATTACTTCTTCCTCTCCGATGTCGGCATCTTCGGCACCGTGTTCCGCTTCGGCTTCCTGTCGATCCTGGTGATTCCCATCGGCCTGGCGGTCCACTACCTGGTGGCGCGCAAGCTGAGCCGCGATCTGGAATTCACCCTGGCGGTGTTTCTCGCCTTCATGACCATCTGGCCGCTGCAGGGCCTGTTCGAATACCAGGGCACCGCGGCCCTGCTCTTTGTCATGCAGGCGCTCAAGACCTACCACGGCGCGCCCCAGTACGGGGTGGTGAGCCTGCAGGAGCGACCGGGGGCGCTGCCACCCGGTCGCCAGGTCTTGCCGGTCTAGCAGCCGGTCAGGCGTTCGACACGGCGTTCGCCGGGAAAGAAGAAGGGGCGCAGGCGCACGCCCAGGCTGTTGCCGAAGAAGGCGGCCACCAGCCACAGCCAGCCGTGCAGGCTGCCCGAGGCGATGCCGCTGAAGTAGGCGCCGATGTTGCAGCCATAGGCCAGCCGCGCGCCGTAGCCCAGCAGCAGGCCGCCAAGCACCGCCGCCACCAGCGACCGCGCGGGGATGCGCAGGCTGGGGGCGAAGCGCCCGGCAAGGCCCGCGGCGGCCAGGGCGCCCAGCATGATGCCGAGATTCATCACGCTGGTGACGTCGAACCAGAAGGGCTCGGCCAGCGCCCGGGCATTGGCCGGTTGCTGCCAGAAGGCCCAGCCGGAGACGTCCAGCCCGAGCAGACCGGCGCCCTTGGCGCCCCAGAGCGCGAAGGCCGAGGTGACGCCCCAGGGGCGACCGGCCAGGGCCAGGGTGACGAAGTTCAGCACGGCCAGGGCGATGGCGCCCCAGACCAGCGGCCAGTTGCCGCGCAGCAGGCGCGCCGTGCCCTGGTGTTCACCGGGTACCGTGGCTTCCAGTCTGCCGTGGCGACGGCGCTCCAGCACCACCGAGACCCAGGCGATCAGGGCGAAGGCCGCCAGACTGACCAGGATGCCGGGCAGCACGCCCAGGCTGCTCACCAGGGAGGTGGGCGGCAGGCTGGGCAGGGCGAACCACCAGCCCAGGTGCTGGGTGGCGATCAGCGAACCGATGACAAAGAACAGCAGGGTCACCAGCATCCGCGCATTGCCACCGCCGGCGGTGAACAGGGTGCCGGAGGCGCAGCCACCGCCCAGTTGCATGCCGATGCCGAACAGGAAGGCGCCGACCACCACCGAGGTGGACAGCGGCGAGACATTGCCGCGCACCGCCTCGCCGAACAGGCTGCCGGCGCCCAGGGCGGGAAAGAACAGCAGCACCGCCAGGGCCAGCATCACCATCTGGGCGCGCAGGCCGGCGCCGCGACGGTCGAGGATGAACACCCGCCAGGCCGAGGTGAAGCCGAAGGCGGCGTGGTAGAGGGTCAGGCCCAGGGCGCCGCCGAGTAGCAGCAGCAGGGCCTGACGACCGCCCACGGCCTGGCTGAGAAAGACCATGCCCACGGCCAGCAGGCAGGTCGCCCACAGGGCAGCCCAGGGCAGGCGAGTAGGGGAGAGCGTAGAGGTCTGCTGCATCAGGGTTCCGGTAGCTTCGAATTAAAGTCCGACTATTTTAGTGGGACTTGCAGACGAATCCCAGCGATCGGAGGTGCTTGCTAGAATGAAAAGGTTACATCGTTATAACCAAAGGTTATGTTGCTGACCTGCCCAGCCGTTTGGCCGAGAGCGTGGTCAAAGCGGGCAAAGGAATCTCCCGGAGTCGCCGTGTCCGCTGTCGTCGCCTTGTTCGCCCCCGCCCTGCCCACCGCCGGGCGCCTGCGTCGCTGGACCGCCCTGACCGCTGCCCTGGTGCTGGCCGGTTGCAGCCTGACACCCAGCTCCCAGGGTCCGACCCGTTCGCCGGCCGAGGTGCGCGCCGAGCTCCTGCGGCTGCTGCCGGCCAGCGTCGCGGATCGGCAGGGCTGGGCCAGCGATATCCAGACCGCCTTCAGCGCCCAGGGTCTCGAGCCCTCGACGGACAACCTCTGCGCCGTGCTGGCGGTGGCGGAGCAGGAATCCACCTACCAGGTCGATCCGCCGGTGCCAGGGCTGGGGCGGATCGCCCGGGAGGAGATCGACAGACGCGCGGCGCGGGCCTATGTGCCCCAGCTGCTGGTGCGCACCGCGCTCAACCTCAGGTCGCCCACCGGCAAGACCTACGCCCAGCGCCTGGACAGTGCCCGTACCGAGCGCGAGCTGAGTCTGATCTTCGAGGACTTCATCGCCATGGTCCCCCTGGGAGGCCAGCTGTTCGGGCGCTTCAATCCGGTACGCACCGGCGGCCCCATGCAGGTCAGCATCGACTTCGCCGAGGCCCATGCCCGCGGCTATCCCTATGACCGCGACGGTTCCATCCGCCACGAGGTGTTCAGCCGACGGGGGGGGCTCTATTTCGGCACCGCACACCTGCTGGGCTATCCGGCGGACTATTCCACGCCGCTGTATCGCTTCGCCGATTTCAACGCCGGCTGGTACGCCAGTCGCAACGCCGCCTTCCAGAGCGCGGTAAGCCGGGCCACGGGAATGAAGCTGGCGCTGGATGGCGATCTGGTGGTGCCTGGTTCGCGGACCCAGGGCGAGACCGAGCGGGCGGTGAATCGCCTGGCGCCGGCGCTGGGCATGAGCGACATCGCCATCCGCCATGACCTGGAAGCGGGTGAATCCGAGGACTTAGCCAGGACCAATCTCTATGCCAAGGTCTATGCCCTGGCCGAGCGCAAGGCCGGTCGCAGCCTGCCGCGTGCCATCCTGCCGGGCATCACCTTGGAAAGCCCCAAGATCACCCGTACCCTGACCACCGCCTGGTTCGCCCAGCGGGTGGAAGAACGCTGGCAGCGCTGCCGGGGCCGCGCCTCGCCCTGAGCGGGCAGGGGCCGAACGGCGTTTTCCAGGTGACGAGGGTCGGGCCCGGGGATGGCAATTGGCCAGACTATTCGCCTACCATGGGGTGATGAAGCGGCCTCGCGCCGTGCGGTTCTGGTGTAGTCCCTAGAGGTCCAGATGACCGATATCCCCGGCTCCCGGTTGACGCTGATCGTCGACCAGCCCACCCCCACGGCCCGCCATCGGCTGCCACCCCGCGAACAGGCCAAGGCCCTGCGGCTGCTGCGGACCCTGGGCCTCGAAGCCGATACCCCGCCCGAACTGGTGCTGGCCTGGCTGGAACGCCGCGACGGCGGCTGTTCGCTGCCGGAAGCGGCGCGCCAGATCGGCCTGGGCAACTGGCTGGGGATCACCACCAGCCTGGCCGATCTCACCCAGAATCTGGCGCGCTTCGAAGCGGCCTACGCCCTGGAAAGCGTGCTCGATTCGCTGACCGTGCTGGTCGAGCAGTCGCCGCCGGAGTCCCGCTAGGCGCTAGAGGCCGGCACCGCGGATGTTGACGTAGAGGCTGTACAGCGAGTGGGAACCGGCCATGAACAGCCGGTTGCCTTCCGGGCCGCCAAAGCACAGGTTGGGGCAGCGTTCCGGCAGGTGGATGTGACCCAGCGCCTTGCCGCTGGGATCGAAGACCCGCACGCCATCGAGGGCTTCGGGCTTGGCCGCCGGCGCGCCACTGCTGCCCCAGCCGCACCAGAGATTGCCCGCCACGTCGCACTTGATGCCATCCAGGGCGCCGTATTCCAGCGCCTCGATGTGCTTGCGGCGCTCGCCCAGGCTGCCGTCGTCCCTGACCGTATAGGCCCACACCAGGCGATTGGGCTTGGCGCGGCCCTCGACCACATAGAGCAGCTTCTCGTCCGGCGAGAAGGCCAGGCCGTTGGGGCCGTTGAGATCGCCGATCACCCGGGTCACCGCCAGGCTCTCGCCGTCGATGCGATAGACCCCATCGGGTTGCTCGGTCTTGACCCGGTGGCCCTCGTAGTCGCTGTTGGCCTGGAACGGCGGATCGCTGAACCAGATGGAACCGTCGCGTTTGACCACCACGTCGTTGGGCGAATTGAACGGCTTGCCCTCGAAGGTATCCGCCAGCACGGTGATACGCCCGTCGTGCTCGGTGCGGGTGACCCGCCGCCCGAGACCGTGGGTGGTGGAGCCTTCACAGGCGATCAGGCGACCCTGGCGGTCGCGGGTCAGACCGTTGGCGAAGTTCGACTGGGCGCGATAGGTGTCCAGCCGGCCACTGGCCTCATCCCAGCGCACGATGCGGTTGTTGGGGATGTCGCTCATCAGCAGGTAGTTGCCATCGCCGATCCAGACCGGGCCTTCGGCCCAGCGCAGGCCGCTGGCCAGGCGCTCGACGCTGGCGTTGAACAGCCGCAATTCCAGGAAGCGGTCGTCGAGGATCTCGATCAGCGGATCGGGATAGCGTTGGCTCAGGGGTTCGGCGGCGCGGGCCAGCCCGGGCAGCGCGAGGGCCGCGCTGCAGATCAGGCTGCCCTGGAGCAGCCGGCGACGCGACAATGGCCGGGCGAGGCCCGGATGAGAGTCATGCATGGTGCAGGTCCTTGATTGTTATTGTTCAGACGAGGCAATGCGGATCGACCTGCGGCAGCAGGCTAATCGTCTGACATCATATGTCTTGTGGCGGAGGGCGCCAACCCGGGATCCGCGCTACTCGGCGTCCAGTACCAGGCAGGTGCGGGCACGGCCCTGGCGCTTGGCCTGATAGAGGCGGCGATCGGCTTCGTGCAGAAAGCCTTCGAGGTCGTTGGCGACGCCGCTGAAGACCCCGGCGCTGAACGACAGCGGCGGGGCGCCCGGTGCGTAGGTCTGGGCGTGGCAGTAGCGCCGCAGCAGGTCCAGCGCCTGCAGCAACTGCTCCGGCGGCATGCGGCTGACCAGGGCGAATTCCTCGCCGCCCAGGCGGCCGGTCAGGTCCTGGGGCAGGGTGCGGGCCAGCGCCTGGGCGAAGACCACTAGGGCACTGTCACCGCTGGCATGGCCGTGCTCGTCGTTGATGCGCTTGAAGTGATCCAGGTCGAGCATGGCCACGCTCAGGGAGTGGCCCTCGCGTTCGGCCTGGCGGAACAATTCCTGGGCCTGGTCCTGGAAGGCGCGGCGATTGCGCAGTCCGGTAAGGGAATCGTACTGGGCGGCGTGGGTGAGGGCGCGCAGCAGATCCCGCCGTTCTAGGGTCGAGACCACCCGGCAGTTCAGCTCCTCCGGGCAGAAGGGCTTGCGCAGGAAGTCGTCGGCGCCCTGCTTGATGAACTTGGCGCTGAGCGAGCCCTTTTCGTCGGCCGACAGGCCGATGATGCTGAGGTCGTGGCGACGTAGCTTCTGCCGCAGCATCTGCACCAGTTCGAAGCCGCTGATGCCGGGCATGCTGTGGTCCACCACCAGCAGGTCGATGTCCGGTTGCTCCTGCAGCAGGCGCAGCGCCTCGTTGCCGTCGCAGGCGTCCAGCAACTGGTAGCGGTGGGGCGTCAGCACGTGGCGGATGTAGTTGCGGGTGGCGTCGGAGTCCTCGGCGATGAGGATCTTGACCGCGGTATTGCTGTCCAGCCGGCGCAGCAGCCGGAAGGCGAATTCGTAGGAGTACTGGCTTTCCTTGAGCACATAGTCGACCACGCCCTTGGTCAGCAGGTCGTCGCGCCGGCGCTCGTCGTAGGAACCGCTGAGGACGATGCAGGGCAGACGGTAGCGCAATACCAGGTCGACGCTTTCGCCATTGGGCGCATCGGGCAGGTTGAGATCCACCAGGGCAGCAAAGAACAGGTTGGCCGAGGTTTCCAGCATCAGCTCGGCTTCGGCCAGGGTGGCGCAGAACACCGGCTCGAAGTCGCGCTGCTGACGAAAGAGGTGCGCCAGAATCTTGAGGACCATGGGGCTGTCTTCGATGACCAGGATGGAGCGCACCGGTAACTCCTGCAGGACAAAGAACGGCCGAGAACGGATCTGGCGTCAGATGAAGCGATCATTCGCCTAGGCGTATCGGCCAAAGGATCGGCGACTTGAATGGTCGCCGATCCTTGCCGGTTCAGCTGTCCTGCAGGCCTTCCAGCTGACGCTGCCGAGGCAGGCGCAGGGCGTCGTCGCGCGGCAGCGGACGGCTCAGCAGGTTGCCCTGCACCTTGTCCACCTGCAGCGCCTTGAGCGCTTCCAGCTCGGCGAGGGTTTCCACCCCCTCGGCGATCACCTCCTTGTGGGTCTCGCGGGCGAAGGCGATGATCGCCGACGCCAGCGCCCGCCGCTCGGCGTCGCGATCGATGTCGCGCACCAGGCTCATGTCCAGCTTGATCATGTCCGGCCGCAGCCGGAGGATGTGCCTCAGACTCGAATAGCCGGCGCCAGCATCGTCGATGGCCAGGCGCACGCCCTGGGCGCGCAGCGGTTGCAGCTGGGCGTGCAGGGCGTCGTAGTCGTCGACCTCGGCATGTTCGGTGATCTCCAGCACCAGGCGTCCGGGAGGATTGCCCGCCAGCAGCGCCGGCAGACGCCCGCCAAGGATAGTCTGCGGCGAGCAGTTCATGGTCAGGTAGCTATCGGCGGGCAGACTTTGCAGCCCTTGCAGGGCGAAGCGCATGGCGCATTCTTCGAGCTCGTCGCCCAGCCCGATGGCGCTGGCTTCGGAGAACCACAGATCCGGGCTCCGTTGCGGCGGGCAGTGGAAGCGTGACAGCGACTCCCAGCCAGCGATGCGCAGATCGGCGAGATGATAGATCGGCTGGTAGACGATGCTGGGTTGGTGGGCGGCCACCGCGCCCTGGATGCGCTCGCGCATCTCCACCTGACCGCGGCGACTGGAGACGTCCAGGCTGAGGCGATCGGCCACCAGTTCGGCGAAGGTCCGCACCAGCTCAAGGTCACGGGGACTCAGGGTCGGATCGGGCTGGTACTTGAAGCAGCAGAAGGTGCCATAGAGTTCGCCATCGCTGAGCCGGACGGGCACGCTGACGTGGGCACCGATGGGGACGCTGCGGGTTTCCGGGATCAGGCGGGCCGGGCCGACGGCGCGGGTATCGGGGATGAGTTCGGGCAGATGGCCGGTGACCACCTGCTGACAATAGCCCTGGCTGAGCGGCAGGGCGTCGCCGGCCTTGAGCGGTGCATCGGGCACGGCATCGACATTGCGAAAGACCCGATCCTGCTGGCGAAATTCGGCCAGGAAGGCCACGTCCATGTCCAGGTGGATGCGCAGCGCGTGCAGCACCTTGTCGATGCAACCTTGACTGCTCAGATTGCCAGTATCCAGGCCAACCACGTCCAACAACTCGGTACCTGATTCCCTCATGTCCTCACTCCCGGGAAACTACGACCTGAACCAGTGTAGAGCCTGGAATGAATTTGTCAGTCAAATGACCTCATCCGTTCGGCTTAACCCTGTTCGGCGTACCAGGCCTCGAAAGCGGGCAGGGCCATGGGGCGGGCCAGCAGATAGCCCTGAACCTCGTCGCAGCCGGCTTCCTGCAGGAAGGCCAGCACCTCGGGCGTCTCTATGCCCTCGGCGACGCTGCGATAACCTAGCTTGCCGAGCAGCGCCAGCAGCGCCCTGACCACCTCCTGCTTGCGTGGATCCCGGGGCAGATCGTGGATCAGCGAGCGGTCGAGCTTGACGCTGGTCACTGGCAATTCGTAGAGATAGGCGAAGTTGCTGTAGCCGCTGCCGAAGTCGTCGATGGCGATATCCAGGCCCAGTTCGCGCAGCTCATGCAACTGGGCGATGGCGACCGGATTGCGTCTGAGCCATTCGCCTTCGGTGATCTCCACCTCCAGCCGGCGAGGATCGACGCCCTGGCGCTGGCAGGTCTCGCGCAGCAGGTCGACCAGGTCGCCTTCGTCGAAATCCCGTGGTGACAGGTTGAGCGACAGTCGCCCCTGGTAGCCTTCGCCCCACAGCGCCAGCTGGCCGATGGCGGTGCGGATCACCCAGCGGGTGACGCTGTGGATCAGCGCGGTCTTCTCAATCGCCGGAATGAAGTCGCCCGGGGCGATGGGGCCGAGTTGCGGATGGGTCCAGCGCAACAGGGCCTCGGCGCTACATAGGTGACGGTCAGGCAAAGCCAGGCGCGGCTGGAAGGCCAGGCTGAAGTCACCGCGCTCCAGGCCTTCGGGAATCTGCCGGACCAGCTGGAAGATGCGCTGGAAAGCCTCGTCCCGGGGGCGCTCGTAGACGACCCAGTGACGACTGCTCAGCGCCGCCTGGTCGACCGCCACGATGGCCTTGCGCAGCAGGTCACGGACTTCGCCCGGATCGAGCAGGAAGGGCACCACGCCGGCCTTGACCGGCGGATCGATGGGAACTCGGTCGGCCTGGACCGGCATGCGCAACTGGGCGATGAGGGCGTCGAGCAGCGGCGGATAATCGCAGTCCTCCGGCAGCAGAAAGGCGAATCTCTTGGTGTCCACGTGATAGACCTTGGCCCGCTCGCTCAGGGCGTCGCACAGCCGCAGGGCCAGGCTGCGCAGGAAGGTCTCGAAGGGCCACATGCCCTGTGCCAGGATCAGTTGCTCCTTCCAGTGGGTCTCCAGGGGATCCACCAGCACCAGCAGGCGCCCCTCGTCGGGCTGGAGTTCGGCCAGCTGGGCGACATCGGCGTGGAACTGCTGGCGATTGGGCAGGCCGCTAACCGGATCACGGCGGCGCAGGTGCTGGCGCAGGCCTATGAGGCTCATCACCTGGGCGGCGAAATCGTCCAAGCGCTTGCGTTCCGCGGCCGTCAGTTCGCGCGGCTGGCTGTCGAGGATGCACAGACTGCCGATGGCATAGCCGGCCTCGGTGACCAGGGTCGAGCCGGCATAGAAGCGCACATGGGGGGCGCGTACCACCAGGGGGTTATGGCTGAAGCGGGTATCGCAGCAGGCATCGTTGATCTCCATCCTGCCATCCTCGGCCTGGATGGTGTGGGCGCAGAAGGCGTCCTCGATGGGCATCTGCGCCAGGTCGAAGCCGACGCGGGCCTTGAACCACTGGCGATCACGATCCACCAGGCTGATCAGCGCGGTCGGCACATCGAAGCTGCTGGCGACCAGTTCGCAAAGGCGATCGAATTCCTCTGCCGGCGCCGAATCCAGCAGTTCTAGGGCGTGCAGGGCGTTGAGGCGGTCATCTTCGTACTTCAGTGAATCGGCCATCAGGCTATCTCGGGAATATCGATGAGCCTTGCTCGAGCAACAAGCCCATTCTGGAGGAACTGCCGCGACCCGAGCCAGGCGAGTGCAGCAAACGAGAGGCAGGTCTGCGGAAGTATCGGCGAGAAATCATAAGACTTTAGCCGTTTCGTCTCGCCTGCCAGTCTGGAACCTTAGCGCGGCTGCACGTCAATCGCGAGCCCTGGTCGAAGGGATATCCCCTGCCGAGTAGCGACCATGACCCTGACATGCCTGTTCGACATCAATGAGACCGTGCTGGACCTGTCCGCGCTGGATGGCCTGTTCACCGAGCTGTTCGGTGACCCCCAGAGCCGCACGCTATGGTTCGCCCAGACCCTGCAGAACGCCATGAGCGCCGAGCTCTGTGGCCGGCACGCCCCCTTCGAGGCCCAGGGTCAGGCGGCGCTGGAGATGATCGGCGCACGGTTCGGGCGAACGCTCACCGCCGCCGACCGGCAGCGCGTCGCCGACGCCCTCAAGCGGCTGCCCGCCCATGCCGATGTCCGCGCGGGCCTCGATTTCGCCCGGGCGCAGGGCGTGCGCTGCATCGCCTTTTCCAACAATGCCCGCGCCGCCACCCAGGCGCAGCTGACCTACGCCGGCCTGGGCGACGCCTTCGCCGGTATCCTCTCGGCCGAGGACGCCGGTGCCAGCAAGCCCGCCACGGCGGCCTATCGTCAGGCCGCCGCCAACCTGGATCAGCCGGCCGAACAGCTGTGGCTGATCGCCGTCCATGCCTGGGACATCGCCGGCGCCCAGGCGGCCGGCTTCAGGGGTGCCCTGCTGCAGCGACGTCCCGATCAGGCGGCCAATCCCCTGGCGCCGCCCCAGGTGATCGCCGGCACGCTGCAAGAGGCAGTGGCGCGCATTCTGGCGCACGAGGGCCGCGGCTAATTGCCCCGGCGTGCTAACGTCCGCGCCATCACCGGCGGGTGCCGGTTTTTCCAGACAGTGAGAGTCGCTTCCCCATGACGGATACCCTTGCCCGGCTGCGTGCCGGCGAACTGGCCGGGGCCACGCGCCTGACCCTGCGCGCCGACCTGACCGAATTCCCCGAAGAGATCTTTGGCCTGGCCGACAGCCTGGAAATCCTCGACCTGTCGGGCAATCGGCTGACCCGCCTGCCCGCCGACCTGGGCCGGTTGCACCAGCTGCGCATTCTCTTCTGCTCGGGCAATCCCTTCACCGAATTGCCCGAGGTGCTCGGCACGCTACCCAGGCTGGAAATGATCGGCTTCAAGGCCTGCCAGCTGGAGCGGGTGAGCGCCGCGGCGCTGCCGCCGCGCCTGCGCTGGCTGATCCTCACCGACAACCGCATCGCCGAAGTGCCTGCCGCCCTCGGCGAGCGGCCCGCCCTGCAAAAGCTTATGCTGGCCGGCAACCAGCTGCAGAGCCTGCCGGCGTCCATGGCCGACCTGCACCAGCTGGAACTGCTGCGGCTGTCGGCGAATCGCTTCGCGGCGCTGCCCCCGGCCATCCTCGACCTGCCGCGGCTGACCTGGCTGGCCTACGGCGACAATCCGCTGGGAGCCGAGCGCGAGCGCGCGGTGCGCACCCAGGCGGCGCGGCAACAACGCATCGCCTGGAGCGACCTGCTGCTGGGCGAGCGGCTGGGGGAGGGCGCCTCCGGCATCATCCACCAAGCGCGCTGGCAGTCGCCCACGGGGCCACGCGAGGTCGCCGTCAAGCTGTTCAAAGGCAGCATGACCAGCGATGGCACCCCGGAAAGCGAAAGCGCCGCCAGCCTCAGCGCCGGCACCCATCCCTGGCTGATCGGCGCCCTCGGCGATCTGGCCGAGCATCCCGAGCAGCGCAGTGGCCTGGTACTGGAGCTGGTGGAGCCGGCCTTCGGCAACCTGGCCGGTCCGCCGAGCTTCAGCACCTGCAGTCGCGACGTCTATCCCGAAGACACCCGCTTCACCGCCAGCGCCGTGCGTACCATGGCCGGCGGCATGGCCAGCGCCCTGGCGCACCTGCACGGCCACGGCCTGGTCCACGGCGACTTCTATGCCCACAACATCCTCTGGGACGGTGGCGCGCGCTGCCTGCTGGGCGACTTCGGCGGCGCCTCGCTGCTGCCCGAGGACAGGGCGCAGACCGCGCGCCTGCAACGCTTCGAAAGTCGCGCCTTCGGCATCCTGCTGGAGGAATGGCTGACGCGTTGCAGCGAACCCGTCGATCCGGCACTGGCGGCCCTGGCTGCGGAGTGCCAGCAGCCCGCGCTCGATGCGCGTCCGCTGCTGGCCGAGGTGGCGCAGCGGCTGCAGGGCTAGCCCTGGGGCTCGTCCAGTGCCCAGTCCACGGCGGCCAGGGCGTGCAGTCGCGTGGTGTCGAACAGCGGCACCGCGCTGTCGCGCTGGTCCACCAGCAGCATGATCTCGGTGCAGCCGAGCACGATGCCCTCGGCGCCCTGGGCCACCAGCTCGGCAATGATGCCGCGATAGGCGGCCCGCGATTCGGCGCGCACCTCGCCGCGTACCAGTTCTTCGTAGATGATGCGGTGCACGGTCTGGCGCGCGGTCGCTGCGGGTACAACCACCTCCAGGCCGAAGCGCTCGGTCAGCCGCTCGCGATAGAAGGCCTGCTCCATGGTGAAGGCGGTGCCCAGCAGGCCGACGGTCCGCAGCCCCTGTGCCTGGATCGCCGCACCCGTGGGATCGGCGATGTGCAGCAGCGGCAGGGCCGTGGCCGCCTCGATCTCCGCCGCCAGGCAGTGCATGGTGTTGGTGCAGAGCACCAGCGCCTCGGCGCCGCCGGCGGCCAGTTGCCGCGCATGGCCCTGCAGCCGCTGCCCCAGCGCCACCCAGTCGCCGGCGTGCTGCAGCGTGGCGATCTCGGCGAAGTCCACCGACAGCAGCAGGCACGCCGCCGAATGACTGCCACCCAGCCGACGCCGGACTTCCTCGTTGAGGATGCGATAGTAGTGAGCCGAACTCTCCCAGCTCATGCCGCCCAGCAGGCCCAGGGTGCGCATGGTCGTTCTCATGGTGATTGGCGAACGGGCATCTTGGCGTCTGTTCCCGCTGTGCGTGAGGATCAGTAGGCCGGAGATCGAGCAGTACAGTGAGCAGCCTGGTAAGCCGCAAGAAAGTCGAGGGGGATCGGCGGGTGGTTTCCCGATGGAGCTGGGGCGGATGCTGCCCAGAGGCCTCGAACGGAAGGCCAGGAAAAGCGGATCTGGAGCGCGCGACTCCTGGGTCGTCTAGTCTGGCGATGAACGCCCAGGGGACATGGCAAGGTGGGGCGCGATCAGGATGGCGAATGCGTTTTCAGCCAGTCCTTGAGCGCGGCATCCATGCGGGTCTGCCAGCCTGAACCCGTCGCGCGGAAGGCGTCGACAACGTCCGGGGAAAGCCGAATGGTGATGCGCTCCTTGGTGACGCTCGCTTGGGGTC
The DNA here is from genome assembly GCF_014190935.1 of Pseudomonas sp. AS2.8. NCBI lineage: Bacteria > Pseudomonadati > Pseudomonadota > Gammaproteobacteria > Pseudomonadales > Pseudomonadaceae > Pseudomonas > Pseudomonas sp. AS2.8. The sequence continues at coordinate 949,081 of NZ_JACHVV010000002.1, read as the reverse complement.
GGCCGCGACGCAGCTTGGCTTGCAAGGTCACCGGCAACGCACCGATACGCACCGATTGCTCGACCTTCTCGTCGGTCCACTCAGGGTTTTCCGCGTCGATCAATTCAGGGTTGAGTGGCTTGCTCATAGCGTTTTACCTCGCGATTGTTTGCCTTGCGGAAGCTGATGACCCGAATGCCGGTAGCGGTTTCGGTGAACACCACGGCATGCACTCGGCCCGCAATCAGGCCCAGGGCCGAATACCGTACTTCCGGATAGATCCTGCGGTCGTCGACCCAGATCAGCGCCGTTTCGAAATCGAAGTTGGCAACCCCTTCGAAGCTCAATCCGCGAGCAGCGATGTTGAGGGCGTTCTTGGCCGGGTCGAAGGTAATGTCCATGGATTTATCGTATGTACATTAATTGGGGGTGGCAAGACTTTCTCGTCCATACGAGCCTGCGGAAGATGAGGCAGCCTGCGGATGACGTCAACGAGCGTTGGGGAGCGGCCTCGACAGGTGTCGAGCAAGCCTGACAGTCTTCCCTCCAGTGCCTGGATACGAGCTTTTGTGTCGCTAGCGCCCGTGGCAGCGCCGTGGCATGCAAGCTACGCTTCGAGAGGCCACTCCCGGCCCTGGAGGTGATCGTCATGCTCAAAGCCCTGTTCGCCGCGCTAGCCCTGACCCTCTTCGCATCCGCCAGCGTCCAGGCGGCGCCCTGCCGGGATGCCCACGGCAAGTTCGTCAAATGCGACACGACCAAGACCAAGGCCGCGCAATGCAAGGATGCCAAGGGCAAGTTCGCCAAGTGCGGTACGCCCGGGGCCACGCTGGTCAACTAGAGGCGGCCAGCCGGACGTCAGGCAGGTCCTGGTCATGACGCCTCGCCTGACGTCGCCGTCCACGCTCCAGCGCCTGGCGTAAGGGAAGTTAGTCCTTGTCCGCCGATCCCGGCTCCGACCAGGCGCGGTGGCGTTCGGCCTTCTGGGCTTCGCTTTCCACGCGATTGAGCACCTCGCCCTCGTGCCGGACCTCGGGGCCGCCCCCATAGACGTGATCGAGTCCCTGCATCAGGGCGGCATAGCCCTGGGCGGCGATCTGTACCGGATCGTTCTTGGGGCCGGCGCCGACGCTGGTGTCGTCTTCGCCGGCGCGGTGGAAGAAGTTGGTGTCGGTCTGGCCGGGCATGAGCACCGTGAGGGTCACGCCGCTGTCCTTGAGTTCGTTGCGCAAGGCGAAGGCGAAGGAATTGATGAAGGCCTTGGAGGCGCCATAGACGGCCTCGAAGGGAATCGGCGCGGTGGCCGAGATGGACGAGGTGAAGAGCACCCGGCCACGGCCGGCGGCGACCATCTCCGGCAGCACCAGCTTGGCCAGGTGCACGGTGGCCATCACGTTGAGCTGGATCAGCGCCATCTCGTCTTCCAGGCGCGTCTGGCCGACGAAGGCGCCGCCCAGGCCGACCCCGGCGTTGAGCACCACGACGTCCAGCGGGCGGCCCTGGCGACGCAGGAATCTAAAGGTTTCTTCCACGCCCACGGCCGTGCGCAGGTCGGCCGCATGACTCCAGACCTTGACCCCCAGGGCGCGCAATTCACGCTCGGCGGCGTCCAGCCCATCGCCGCGGGAGACCAGCAGCAGATCATGGCCGTGGCGGGCCAGCTGCTTGGCCAGTTCGAAGCCGATGCCGCTGGAAGCGCCGGTGACGGCGGCCAGCGGCCGGGAAACGTTGCTCATGCTGAAATCCTCTGCAGACCTGATGTAGCTGGGATCGTCGCGGAGGGCTGGTGCTCCCCGCGGCCGACGGTTGACCCCTGAGGGCATGGCATAATCGCCAGGCCGTGTAGAGGAGACAAGCGATGCAACCCGCGGATCTGGACGCCCTGGTGACCTGGACCATGCCCTATGGCAAGTACGCCGGCCGCCTGCTGGCCGACCTGCCGGGCCACTACCTCAACTGGTTCGCCCGCAGCGGCTTTCCCCCTGGCGAGCTGGGCCGGTTGCTGGCGCTGATGCAGGAGATCGACCACAACGGCCTCAAGCCGCTGCTCGATCCGCTGCGCCGCCGGCGCTAGTCCGCCAGGCGACGCATGTCGATATGGGCAATGCCGTCCTCGTCGTACACCGCCGAGCAGGGCGTGAAGCCATAGCGGCCATAGTAGCCCTGCAGATGGGCCTGGGCGGAGAGGAACAGCGGGCGCCCGGGCCAGCGCTCGGCGCAGACGCGCAGGGCTTCGGCCAGCAACAGATGCCCCAGGCCGCTGCCGCGGCCCTCGGGGGCGACGATCACCCGGCCGATCACCACGTCCTCGCGTACCGCTCCGAGCAGGCGCAGGTAGGCGTGCAACTGGTCGTCGCGCCAGCCGAACAGGTGCCAGACATCCGCCGCCAGATCCAGGCCATCGGCGTCCGGATAGATGCATTGCTGCTCCACCACGAACACCCGGGCGCGCAGCACCAGGGCGGCATAGAGCTCGGCGGTGGTCAGCGCCGATGCGGCGCGGCAGCTCCACTGGAGGGTCATGGTCAGTCCTTGCGCCGGCCGGACAGCATGCGGAAGCGATTGCGGTTGAGCAGCACGTAGCCGGTCAGCTGCAGTCCGGCCGCGAACAGCAGGCTGCGCATGGCGCCGGGTTCGGTGGGGCGCGGACCCTGGTAGAGGCCATAGAGGGAGAAGGCCACGCCCAGTAGACCGAGGATGAAGAAGACCAGACCGATCTTGGTCAGGCGGGGAAGGGTGCGCAGATTCATGGCTATGTCGTCACAGGCAAAGGCCGCCACGCTAACCGCCCGGACCGGGCTTGTCGAGCCGATAGGCAGCCGCAGCGGACTGGTCTAACGTGGCCTGATGGCCCCTGGCAAGCGGGAGAGAGCCCATGTTCAGCCATGTACAGCTAGGCGCGCGTGATCTGGAGCGCCTGATCGATTTCTACGACGGCGTGTTGCACGAACTCGGCCTCGTGCGGATGCCGGCCGAAGACGACGGCGGCCCGCCCGGGTGTGGCTGGCAGCGGCCAGGTCGAGCGTGGCCGCAATTCTATGTGCAGCTGCCCTTCAACGGCCTGCCGGCCTCCTGGGGCAATGGCGTCCAGGTGAGCTTCGCCGCGCCTTCGCCAGCGGCCGTGGAAGCGGCCTGGCACCGCGCCCTGCAACGGGGCGGCAGCGACGAAGGTGCGCCTGGGATACGAGCGGGCTACGGACCGGACTTCTATGCCGCCTATTGCCGGGATCCGGAAGGCAACAAGCTGTGCTTCGTCCACGCCGAGGGACTGGCCGCCGCCTGCGACTAGCGTGCGATCCGGCGATCCGGTGGCCCGGCAATCCGGCGATCCGGCGATCCGGTATTCCGACGCTCAGACGTTGGCCGCCAGGGCGACCGCGTCGGTACGGGCCGCCATGATGAAGTCGTTGCGGTGCAGGCCGCCGATGTTGTGCGTCCACCAGCTCACGGTCACCGCGCCCCATTCGGTGAGCAGGGCCGGGTGATGGTCCTCGTCCTGGGCCTCGCGGCCGACGCGATTGGTGAAGTCCAGGGCCTCGAGGAAGTTGCCGAAGGCATAGCGGCGTTCCAGCCGCGGGACCCCCGCGCGCTCCACCAGGGTCCAGCCCGGGACGGCCTTGAGCAGCGCGGTGCTGGCGGCCTCGCTCAGGGCCGGCTCGCTGGAGCGGCAGGGGACGCAATGGGAATGGGCAAGATCGGCCATGGGGCGCTCCTCGAGGAAAAATCGCGAAAGGGCAAGGGTAACAGACCCACCGGTCAGCGCCTGGCTCCCCGTCCGACCATGGTCGAATGGTTCGAAACCGGTGCGCGCCGTACAACGGAGGGCAACAAGAACAACAGTTTCCCGCCGAGGAGATCGTCCCATGAGTACCGCTTTCTACCCGGTCCGCGCGGAAGTCGCTTCCCGGACCCTGACCGATGAAGTCACCTATCGCCGGCTGTACCAGCAGTCCATCCTCAACCCCGATGGCTTCTGGCGCGAGCAGGCCCAGCGGCTGGACTGGATCAAGCCCTTCAGCCGGGTCAAGCAGACCTCCTTCGACGATCATCGCGTCGACATCCAGTGGTTCGCCGATGGCACCCTGAACGCCTCCTACAACTGCCTGGATCGCCACCTGGAAACCCGCGGCGACCAGACCGCCATCATCTGGGAAGGCGACGATCCGGCCGACAGCCGCCACATCACCTACCGCGAATTGCATCGCGAGGTCTGCCAGCTGGCCAACGCCCTGCGCGGCCAGGACATCCACCGCGGCGACGTGGTGACCATCTACATGCCGATGATCCCCGAGGCCGTGGTGGCCATGCTCGCCTGTGCCCGCATCGGCGCGGTGCACTCGGTGGTGTTCGGCGGCTTCTCCCCCGAATCCCTGGCCGGCCGCATCAGCGACTGCCAGTCCAAGCTGGTGATCACCGCCGACGAAGGCGTGCGCGGCGGCCGCAAGATCCCGCTCAAGGCCAACGTCGACGAGGCCCTGACCAACCCGGCCACCTATTCGGTGCGCAAGGTGATCGTCTGCAAGCGCACCGGCGCCGATATCGCCTGGCACCGCCACCGTGACGTCTGGTACGAGGACATCACCTCGGTGGCCCCGGAACACTGCGAGCCCAAGGAGATGTCCGCCGAGGCGCCGCTGTTCATCCTCTATACCTCCGGCTCCACCGGCAAGCCCAAGGGCATCCTGCACACCACCGGCGGCTACCTGACCTATGCCGCCCTGACCCACGAGCGGGTCTTCGACTATCGCCCCGGCGAGGTCTACTGGTGCACCGCCGACGTCGGCTGGATCACCGGCCACAGCTACATCGTCTACGGCCCGCTGGCCAATGGCGCCACCACCCTGCTGTTCGAAGGCGTGCCCAACTACCCGGACGTCACCCGCATGGGTCAGGTGGTGGACAAGCACCAGGTCAACGTCCTCTACACCGCACCCACCGCCATCCGCGCCATGATGGCCCAGGGTGACGCGGCCATGCGCGGCGTCGACGGCAGCAGCCTGCGCCTGCTCGGTTCGGTGGGCGAGCCCATCAACCCCGAGGCCTGGCACTGGTACTACAAGACCGTGGGCCAGGAGCGCTGCCCCATCGTCGACACCTGGTGGCAGACCGAGACCGGCGGCATCCTCATCAGTCCGCTGCCCGGCGCCATCGGCCAGAAGCCCGGTTCGGCGACCCGTCCCTTCTTCGGCATCCAGCCGGCGCTGGTGGACAACGAAGGCAACCTGCTCGACGGCGCCGTGGAAGGCAACCTGGTGATCCTCGATTCCTGGCCGGGCCAGTCGCGCTCCATCTATGGCGACCACGACCGCTTCGTCGACACCTACTTCAAGACCTTCAAGGGCATGTACTTCACCGGTGATGGCGCCCGGCGCGACGAAGACGGCTACTACTGGATCACCGGTCGCGTCGACGACGTGCTCAACGTCTCCGGCCACCGCATGGGCACCGCCGAGATCGAGAGCGCCCTGGTGGCCCATCCCAAGGTGGCCGAGGCCGCGGTGGTGGGCATGCCCCACGACCTCAAGGGCCAGGGCATCTATGTCTACGTGACCCTCAACCAGGGCGAGGAGGGCAACGAAGCCCTGCGCCAGGAACTCAAGCAGTGGGTGCGCAAGGAGATCGGCCCCATCGCCACCCCCGATGTCATCCAGTGGGCGCCGGGTCTGCCCAAGACCCGCTCCGGCAAGATCATGCGGCGGATCCTGCGCAAGATCGCCGTGGGTGAATATGACTCCCTCGGCGACATCTCCACCCTGGCCGACCCGGGCGTGGTGCAGCATCTGGTCGGGACCCACCAGCAGATGAGCCAGGCCGTCGCCTGATCCGGCTGCCTCAGCGACCGCCCGCTATCGTCCCGGTAGCGGGCGGTTTCTTTTTGGCGGTCCTGTAAGGACTTGTCGCCAGGGCAAAAGCCGCCGCCGTTGCGCTGGCGCTAGAATCGCGCCAGCCGGCGGACCGCAGGGCACTCCGGTCCGCTACCGGGGCAAAGGCCGGGACAGGGGCAGCGCTCCGGCGTACCATGCGGGCCACCCCACAAGGGTTTCATGGCGCGCGGGCCCCGGATCGGTAGCCCCCGCCGCTCTCGACAGGAAGCCAGACGTTAGATGACCATCCGCATCGCCTTTCTGCTGTGGCCCGACGTTCGTCCGCTGACCGTGGGCCTGGTCGAGGAAGCGCTGGAACTCGCCTCTCGCCATTCGAGCGATACGCCCTACGAGGTGCGCTTTCTGCAGGCCGGCAGCGAGTTGCAGCCGCGCCTGCCGGGTGGCCACTGGGAAGGGCAGCTGGAACGCCTGGATCGGCTCTTCGTGCTGGCCGACGAACCCTCGCCGCCGTTGCCGCCGCCGCTGGTCGCGGCCCTGCGGCAGACCGCCCGGGCCGGGGTGGTGATGGGGGGCTTTTCCGCCGGGGTGCACATCCTCGCCCAGCTCGGTCTGCTCGACGGTCATCGCGCCGCCGTGCACTGGCGCTGGCTGGAAGAATTCAGCGAGCAATTTCCCAAGGTCATCGCCACCCATCACCTCTACGAGTGGGACCGTGATCGCCTGACCGCCTGTGGCGGCCTGGCCATCCTCGATCTGCTGCTGGCCATGATCGGCCGTGACCGCGACGCCGAACAGGCCGGCACCATCGCCGAGGAGCTGATCGTCGAGCGCCTGCGCGAAGGCAGCGAGCGGCAGCGCATTCCGCTGAAGAATCGGCTGGGGTCGAGTCATCCCAAGCTGACCCAGGCGGTGATGCTGATGGAGGCCAACATCGAAGAGCCGCTCACCACCGACGAGATCGCCCAGCACGTCTGCGTCTCCCGCCGGCAGCTGGAGCGGATCTTCAAGCAATACCTGGCGCGGGTGCCCAGCCAGTACTACCTGGAACTGCGGCTGAACCGGGCGCGCAAGATGCTCACCCAGACCAGCAAGTCCATCATCCAGATCGGCCTGTCCTGCGGCTTCTCGTCGGGACCGCATTTCTCCAGCGCCTATCGCAACTTCTTCGGCGTCACCCCCCGCGACGACCGCAACCAGCGGCGCGGTGCGGCGGGCGAGGGCAGCATGGTGGCCGAGCGCTAGGCGCCCGGCCCTGCCGCTTCAGCTCAACGACTCGGTCGCCCTCTCGCCCAGCCAGGCGCCCAGCTGGTCGGCCGGCAGGGGCGCACCGCAATGGAAGCCCTGGATCTCGTCCGCCGGCAGGTGCTGCAGCTGGCGCAGGTGCTCGGCGTCTTCCACGCCCTTGAGGGTCACCCTCAGCCCCAGCGAACGACCGAGATCGATCATGGCCCGCACCAGGGCGCTGTCTTCCGGCGCTTGCCGGTGCCGGGCGATGAGACTGCGATCCAGGCGGATGCCGTCCAGCGGATAGCGACGCAGATAAGCCAGGGAACAGAGGCCGGAACCGAAATCGTCCAGGCACAGGCGCACGCCCAGGCCCTTGAGCGCGCCCAGGGTATTGGCCACGTCGGCGGCCGGATCCAGCAGGGTGCGTTCGGTGAGTTCCAGCTCCAGCCGCGAGGCCGCCAGGCCGCTCTGGTAGAGCGCCTCGGCCACGGTCTGCACCGGATCTTCGTTGGCGTGGAATTGCTGCGGCGACAGATTGACCGACACCGAGAGTTGTTCCGGCCAGCCCTGGGCATCGTGGCAGGCGGTCTCCAGCACCCAGCGCCCCAGGCGCTGCCCGAGGCCGGCATCCTCGGCCAGGGTGAGGAAGTCCAGCGGCTCCAGCAGGCCCTGGGTCGGGTGCTCCCAGCGCACCAGCGCCTCGAAGCCACGCAGGCTGCCATCGGCGAGGCAGCGCCGCGGCTGGTAGTAGAGGCTGAGCCGGTCATCGCGCAGGGCCTGGCGCAGGTCCTGCTCCAGCTGCCGGCGCAGGAGCACCTGCTCGTTCATGGCCGGCTCGTGGAAGCGCCAGGTGCCGCGGCCAGCGGCCTTGGCCTGGTAGAGGGCGATGTCGGCCAGGCGCAGTAATTCCGCCGGAATGCCGGTATCCCGCGGCGCCAGGGCCACGCCCAGGCTGCTGCCGATGAAGACCCGCTGCTCGCCGAGGCGGAAGGGCTGGCGCAACTGCTCCACCAGGCGTCGGCAGAGGTCGGCGATAGCGCCCGGGTCGCGATCGCCGCTGAGCACCACGCAGAATTCGTCGCCGCCCAGGCGGGCCACCAGGTCGGTGGCGGTCACGTTCTGCCGCAGGCGCTGCGCCGCTTCCTGCAAGACCTGATCGCCCGCCGCATGGCCAAGGGCGTCGTTGACCGTCTTGAATCTATCCAGGTCCAGGCTGATCAGCGCCAGGGGCCGGGGCTCGGGGCCTTCCAGGTGGGTGGCGAGAAACTGGTGCAGGCGATGGCGGTTGGGCAAGCCGGTCAGGGGATCGTGCCAGGACAGGTGCTGCACCTGGGCCAGGGCCTCGATCTCGTCGGTGAGATCGGTGACGGTGCCGCGATAGCCACCCTCGGGAATGGCCCGGGCGGCGACCCGGCAGGTACGTTCGCGGCCGTTGCCGTCCAGGTAGTGACAGACCAGCGGCGGGCATGGCTTGCGATCGTGCGCCTGGCCGGCGAGCCAGTGCGCCAGGGTGTCGGCATGGGGCGTCAGGAGTTCGTTGAGCGGCCGTCCCAGCCAGCGCTCGGTGGCTTCCCCGGTGACTTCGGCGAAGCGATCCGAAACGTAGACCAGGCGCAAGTTGGCGTCGACCTCCCACAGCCAGTCCGAGGTGGCTTCGGCGATGTCGCGGAAACGCCGCTCGCCGATGGCCAGTTCGCTGCGACTGGCCAGCAGGTCATCGTACTGGGCATCCAGCTGGCGCATCGACAGCAGCGCCTGGCGAAACAGCCAGATCAGCCCCAGCAGCAGGATCAGCACTCCGCCGCCGAACAGCGGCAGGGTCTGCTGCATCAGCCACAATCCCGGCCGCGGCGGGCGCCAGGTCAGCTGATAGCCGGAGCCCGGCAGTTGCCAGCTGGCGCGACTGCCGGCCGGGTCGGTGGTGATGCTCAGCGGCGGCAGGTTGTTGGCTTCGCTCAGGGCGGCCAGGCGGGCGGGACTCAGCACATTGACGAAGACCAGCACCGAGGCCGGTGCCTCCGGGAGGCGGACGCCGGCGCGATCGCCCGGGGTGATGGCGGCGGCGGCCACCAGCGCCGGCATCCCGGCCACGGTCAGCACACCGGACACGCTGCCGGCGCGGGCGTCGGCGCTGCGTGCCGCGGCCAGCAGGCCGGCGATGTCGCCCTGCAGCCAGGGCGTAGCGGGATCGACCAGCTGGCCATTGAGCAGGCGATAGCGGGGGCGGTCCTGGCCGTCGAATACCAGCACCCCTTCGTAGCCATAGACGCGGTACAGCGATTCGCCGAGGTTGCCCTGGTCGTAGGCCCAGTCGTGGTCCAGCTCCTGGTGGAGGCGGCGATAGGCCTCGTCCCATTTGCTGTAGTCGATCAGGTTGCGGGCGACTTCCTCGTCGAGGCGGGTAAAGGTGCGACCGACCGCGCGCTCGGTGTGCTGGGCGACGGTGGCGTCCTGGCGCACGGCGTTGTCGACCAGCAGATAGCAACCCAGGCCGATGAGGCCCAGCAGCAGTACGCAGAGCGCCGGGAACAGCCGCAGGAGGACGGTATGGCCCCGCCGGCGCGGTAAGGCGCTGCGGGACGCTGGAGATGTTGGCATGCCTGGACCCTGGCTGGATGAGCGTTCCTGTGGCTTCGCCTGGCGCGACCCGAAGGCGGCCAAGCGAAGCGGATGAAGCCTTGTGGTCGCTAGACTAGCCCCTGGGGGCGCGCGACGCTAAATGTAATGGGGGAGATGCCAAGAGAATCGCGCACCCGCGGGCTAGGTGGGATTGCCGGCACCACCATAGAAGGCGCAGCCCTGCCAGGTCTGGCCATTGATGCGCAATTCGGCCTGCAGCGACTGCACGGTGCCGGTCCGGCCATCCACGCAGCGCCGTGGATTGATCCACAGCTCGACCTTCTCCCCATTGGCCTCGGTGGACAGGGCGCGCATGCCGCCGGGCAGTTCTTCCTGGACGAAGGGCAGGGCGCGACGCTGCTGACCGGCGGTACTGACCAGCATGCCCTGGTTGCTGACCTGGACGCTCCAGTCCGGACCATGGCCGCCAGCATTCATGGCGGTACGCTTGAAGTTGGGATCGCTGCAACCCGGACCGCTGTATTGCACGCGATAGACATCGGTGACGGCGAACACGCCCTGGGCGCCATCGCGGCCGCCGGACTTGAGCTTGCCGCGCAGGTCGGCGAACAGCGAAGCGGCGCCACTGTCGGCGGCCAGTTCGTGGGCATCGCGCAGGATGGCGGTGTTGTTGGCATCGGTGACGTCGAAGAAGCGCTGTTCCTGGCAGGGGCGGAACAGCAGCTGGTCACCGCTCCAGCGCAGATCGCCCTGCAGGCGCTCGCCGCCCGGTGCACGCGGGGTGTCGTCGCTCTGGAACAGGCTGCAGCCGCCGAGGAGGCCGAGCAGGGCAAGGGGAAAGATGGCACGCGGCGCTGGCATCGCAGGACTCCGACTGAGGTGGGCACACGTTACTCAGACAGCGCCGCGAGCTCAAGGACTTACCAGACGCGATAAGTCTTGCCGGTTTCCCGCCCTTCCACGCTGCGTTCGTAGGCCAGCGCCGCCTCGGCACCCGATACCGCCTTGAAGCCGCGGAAGAAATCGCCGTAGTGGCCCAGGGACTCCTGCAGCACCGTCGGACTCACCGCGTTGAGGCGCTGACCGCGCGGCAACTCGATGGCCGCACCGCGAACGAAGCCTTCCAGCGCCGCGTTGACCATGGCCGCCGAGCTGCCCTGCGCGATGGGCTGTTCGCTGAGCACGCCGGTGGTCAGGGTGAAGGAGGCGCCCTCGGCCGCCTGGGCCTGGCCGAGCAGCACCAGGTTGACCTGGCCCATCAGCTTGTCCTGCAGGCCTTTCTGGTACGCCTCGGGCGTCATTTCGGTGAAGGGGGCGAAGGTCACCGAGCCCACCGCGCTGACCAGGGCATCGAAACGACCCACCTGGGCGAACAGGGCCCGGATGGACTCCGGCTGGGTGATATCGACCTGCAGATCGCCGGATTGGCGGCCGACGCGGATCAGCTCGTGGCGGCTGGCGAGGCGCTCGGCGATGGCGCTGCCCAGGGTACCGCTGGCGCCGACGAGGATGATTTTCATGAGGATGACTCCGTGGAGGGAAGGGAGTCTTCAGCCTAGAATGAGGCATTGCTACGATAAATCACCTGATTGGCAATCCAGTGTTTCCAGGAGGAAACGATGCAGGACGACTTCGCCGATCTGGCTGCCTTCGCCATCCTGTGTGAAAGCGGCAGCTTCACCCGTGCGGCCGAGCGCCTGGGATGCAGCAAGGGCCAGCTGTCCAAGCGCATCCGGGCGCTGGAGCTGCGCCTGGAGACCCGCCTGCTGCACCGCACCACCCGACGTCTCGATCCCACTCCCGCCGGACGCGCCCTGTTGCCCGAAGCCCAGGCCCTGGTGCGCCAGCGCGAGCGGGCCCTGCAAAGCGTGGCCAGGCTGCAGGAGGAAGCGGTTGGACCGGTGCGCCTGACCGTTCCGGTGTCCCTGGGCTACACCTTTTTCGAGGTGCTGCTGGCCTGTCGCGCTGCCCATCCCGCCATCCAGCTGGATCTGGTGCTGGACAACGGCTATCGCGACCTGGTGGCCGAGGGCTTCGACCTGGCGATCCGTGCCCGGCTGGAACCGGACGAACGCCTGGTCGCCCGCCCGCTGTTCGCCATGCAGGAGGTGACCTGCGCGGCACCCGCCTATCTGGCCGGGCGCGAGGTCCTCCAGGTGCCCGAGGATCTGCTCGGCCACCGCTGCCTGATCAACAGCCACTATGCCGAGGGCGAGGTCTGGCTCTATCACCGCGAGCACCGACTCGGCCGAGTGCAGGTAACCCCCAGCCTGGCCTGCAACCACTACAGCCTGCTCAAGCAGGCCGCCCTGGCCGGGCAGGGCATCGCCCGGCTGCCGTCGTTCATGGTGCACGAGGAGCTGGCCAGTGGCGCCCTGGTCTGGCTACTCAGGGAGTGGCGCACGCCCAGCCAGCCGCTGTTTCTGGTGCATCCCTATCAGGGTGGCTTGCCCAAGCGGACCAGAGTCGTGGCGGAAGCCCTGAGCGAGTGGTTCGAGCGCAGTCGGCAGCGCCTGGAGGCGTTGGGGTAGCGGGGTTGATGGAGTTCAACGCCTACGCGGACAGCGCCCGCTCCCCGCGGGAGAGGGCTGGGGGTGAGGGCGCTTCGCTGCGAAGCGCCAGTGGAAAAGGCTGCGCCGTTTTCCACGCTACGTGTCTGTCGGGCTTCGACGATGGAGGCGTCTCAACCCAACCTACGGTCGAGCCGCCGTAGGTTGGGTTGAGCGCAGCAAAGCCCAACAGCGCCAGAATTCGAGCAGGCATTGTTGGGCTTCGACGATGAAGCTGTCTCAACCCAACCTACACGTTGCATGGACAGCCCCCTCTCCCCGCGGAAGAGGGTTGGGGGTGAGGGCAGCCTTCGCCACGAACCCCAGTGGAAAAGGCTGCGCCGTTTTCCACGCTACGGCGCTGTTGGGCTTCGACGGTAGAGCTGTCTCAACCCAACCTACGGTCGAGCCGCCGTAGGTTGGGTTGAGCGCAGCAAAGCCCAACAGCGCCGAGGTCGAGGCGTGTAGGGTGGCCACGGCGTGACTCAACCGCCCAGATAGGCCTTGCGCACGTCCGGGTTGGCCAGCAGCTCGGCGCCGCTGTCCTGCATGACGATGCGGCCGTTCTCCAGCACGTAGCCGCGGTCGGCCAGCTTGAGCGCCTGGTTGGCGTTCTGTTCGACCAGGAACACCGTCACCCCATCCTGGCGCAGCTGCTCGATGATCTCGAAGATCTGCTGGATGATGATGGGCGCCAGGCCCAGCGACGGCTCGTCGAGCAGCAGCAGGCGCGGCTCGCTCATCATCGCCCGGCCGATGGCGAGCATCTGCTGCTCGCCGCCGGACATGGTGCCGGCGCGCTGGGCATAGCGTTCCTTGAGTCGCGGGAAGAGCCCGAGGACCTTTTCCAGCTGGCGGTCATAGGCGTGCTTGTCGGTGAAGAAGCCGCCCATGGCCAGGTTCTCTTCCACGGTCAGGCGGGCGAACACCCGGCGGCCTTCCGGTACCACGGCGATGCCCTTGCGCATGATCTGCGCGGTTTCCTGGCCGACCAGTTCCTCGCCTTCATAGCGGATGCTGCCGCCATGGGCGCGCGGGGTACCGCAGAGGGTCATCAGCAGGGTGGACTTGCCGGCGCCGTTGGCGCCGATCAGGGTGACGATCTCGCCCCGGTTCACCTGCACGCTGACGCCATGCAGCGCCTGGATCTTGCCGTAGAAGGTGGAGACGTTGTCGAACTGCAGCATGGAGGTCTCCATCAGGATTCGCCCAGGTAGGCCTTGATCACGTCGGGATTGTTGCGGATCTGCTCCGGCGTCCCGTCGGCCAGGGGGGTCCCCTGGTTGATCACCACGATGTGGTCGGAAATGCTCATCACCAGGTGCATGTCGTGCTCGATCAGCAGCACGGTCACGCCGTGCTCGGCGCGCAGCAGGGCGATGAGCGCCTTGAGGTCCTCGGTCTCGCGCGGGTTGAGGCCGGCGGCCGGCTCGTCGAGCATGAGGATCTGCGGGCGGGTCATCATGCAGCGGGCGATTTCCAGGCGGCGCTGCTGGCCGTAGGCGAGATTGCCGGCGTTGCGGTTGGCGAACTCGGTGAGGTTGACCTGCTCCAGCCAGAAGCGCGCGTAGTCCATGGCCTCGGCTTCGCTCTTGCGAAAGGCCGGGGTCTTGAACAGCCCGGCCAGGAAGCCGGTGTTGAGGTGGCGGTGCTGGGCCACCAGCAGGTTCTCCACCGCGGTCATTTCCTTGAACAGGCGGACGTTCTGGAAGGTGCGCACCACGCCCTTGCGGGCGATCTTGTGCCCGGGCAGGCCCTGGATGGCCTCGCCGTGCAGGAGGATTTCGCCGCCGCTGGGGCGGTAGAAGCCGGTCAGGCAGTTGAACACCGTGGTCTTGCCGGCGCCATTGGGACCGATCAGCGAGACCACCTGGCCCCGTTCCACGCGGATGTTGACGCCGTTGACGGCCAGCAGGCCGCCGAACCTCATGGAAAGGCCGGAGACATCGAGAAGGGCTTGGCTCATTTGCGCAACTCCAGGTGCGGGCGTTGCATCGGGAGCAGGCCTTGCGGACGCCAGATCATCATCACGACCATCAGCAGGCCGAACATCAACATGCGGTATTCGCTGAATTCGCGCATCAGCTCCGGCAGCAGGATCATCACGATGGCCGCGAGGATCACACCGAGCTGGGAGCCCATGCCGCCCAGCACCACGATGGCCAGGATGATGGCCGATTCGATGAAGGTGAAGGATTCCGGCGACACCAGGCCCTGGCGCGCGGCGAAGAAGCTGCCGGCGAAACCGGCGAAGCAGGCGCCCAGGGTAAAGGCCGAGAGCTTGATCAGCGTGGGATTCAGCCCCAGGGCGCGGCAGGCGATCTCGTCTTCGCGCAGGGCTTCCCAGGCGCGGCCGATGGGCATGCGCAGGAGGCGGTTGATCACGAACAGGGTCAGCAGCACCAGCAGCAGGGCGATCAGGTAGAGGAAGATCACCTTGTATTCGGAGTTGTAGGGGATGCCGAAATATTCGTGGAAGGGGGTCATGCCCTCGGGTGCCCGGCGTTCGAAGGTCAGGCCGAACAGGGTCGGCTTCTCGATGCCGCTGATGCCGTTGGGGCCGCCGGTCCACTGGGTGAGGTTGCGCAAGAGGATGCGGATGATCTCGCCGAAGCCCAGGGTGACGATGGCCAGGTAGTCGCCGCGCAGGCGCAGCACCGGGAAGCCGAGCAGGAAGCCAAACAGCGCCGCCATCAGCCCCGCCAGCGGCAGGCAGACCCAGAAGCCCAGGCCGTAGTAGTGGGAGAGCATGGCGTAGGTGTAGGCGCCGACGGCATAGAAGCCGACGTAGCCCAGGTCGAGCAGACCGGCCAGGCCCACCACGATGTTCAGGCCGAGGCCGAGCATCACGTAGATCAGGATCAGGGTGGCGATGTCCACCGCGCCGCGCGAGCCGTAGAAGGGCCATACCAGGGCGACCAGCACCAGGCCGAGGATCACCCAGCGCTGGGTCTTGGGTTCGGTGAGCTTGGTGCCCAGACCGGTGGCCGGCAGCTGCAGGCCGCCGTTGCGGCGCCAGCCGGCGGTGAGGGGGTCACGCACCAGTTGCCAGACGAACATCAGCACCGCGGCCAGGGCGATGATCCAGAGGGTGCGCGGCGTGGCGCCGTGCACTTCGAGGTTGACGCCCACCGTCTCCAGCTTGAGGCCGAGGATGGGATAGGCGACGGCCAGCACCAGCAGGGCGCTGAAGAAGGCGGTTCGCAGACGGGCACTCATACCTTTTCCACCTCCGGGCGACCGAGGATGCCGGTGGGGCGGAACAGCAGCACCAGCACCAGCAGGCTGAAGGCCACCACGTCCTTGTACTGGTCACCGAAGACGTCGGCGCCAAAGGCCTCGGCCACGCCCAGCACCAGGCCGCCGAGCATGGCGCCGGGGATGCTGCCGATGCCGCCGAGCACGGCGGCGGTGAAGGCCTTGATGCCGGCCAGGAAGCCCAGGCTCGGGTTGATCACGCCGTACTGGATGCCCAGCAGCACCGCGGCCACGGCGGCCAGGGTGGCGCCGATGACGAAGGTCAGGGCGATGATGCCGTTGGTGTTGATGCCCAGCAGGTTGGCCATCTTGATGTCCTCGGCGCAGGCGCGACAGGCGCGGCCCAGGCGGGAGCGGGAGATGAACCAGGTCAGGCCGAACATGGTGAGCAGGGTGACGATGAAGATCAGCACCTGCACATAGGAGATCACCACGCCGTTCATGGCGTCGGTGCCGATGATGAAGTTGCCCGGCAGCAGGTTGGGGATCGACTTGTCCTTGGAGTCCTGGGCCAGCAGCACCCAGTTCTGCAGAAAGATCGACATGCCGATCGCCGAGATCAGCGGGATCAGCCGGTTACCGCCGCGCAGGGGGCGATAGGCGATGCGTTCGATGCTGTAGCCGTAGGCACTGGCGATGATGATGCTGGCGCCGAAGGCGGCGAGCATGACGATGGGCAGGCTGTGGATGCCCAGCATGGCCAGGCCGGCGATGGCGATGAAGGCCACGTAGGAGCCGATCATGTACACCTCGCCATGGGCGAAGTTGATCATGCCGATGATGCCGTAGACCATGGTGTAGCCGATGGCGATCAGGGCATAGGTGCTGCCGACCGTGAGGCCGTTCACCAGCTGTTGCAGGTAGTGGTAGAACTCGGGCATGGGTGTCTCCAGGGGACCTTGGTGCACTTCTGGTGCGGGTCCCAGGCCTCGGATGGAGGCGGATAAACGAAGCCCACCGCCGTAGGCGGTGGGCTTCGGTGTTACAGGCAGGGCTTACTTGGCTTCAGTCTTGGTGCCGTCGGCGTGCCATTCGTAGACCACGAACTCGAAGTTCTTCAGGTCGCCTTTCTCGTCGAACGCCAGCTCACCGGTGGGGGTGTTGAAGGTGTTGCTGCGCAGCGCCTTGGCCACGTCCTCGGGCTTCTCGTCGCCCGCCTTCTCGATGCCTTCGGCGATGACCTGCACGGCGGCATAGGAGGGGAACACGAAGGGACCGCTCGGATCCTGCTTCTTGTCCTTGAACGCCTGCACCAGGGCCTGGTTCTTGGGATCCTGGTCGAAGGAGCGCGGCAGGGTGACCAGCAGGCCTTCGGAGGCCTTGCCGGCGATGGCGGAGATGGAGCTGTTGCCCACGCCTTCCGGACCCATGAACTTGGCGGTCAGGCCCTTCTCGGCCGCCTGACGCAGGATCAGGCCCAGCTCGGGGTGGTAGCCGCCGTAGTAGACGAAGTCGACGTTGGCCTGCTTGAGCTTGGCGATCAGCGAGGAGAAGTCCTTGTCGCCGGAGTTGATGCCCTCGAACACGGCGACCTTGACGCCGGCCTTGTCCAGGGTCTGCTTGACGGCGGTGGCGATGCCTTCGCCGTACTGCTGCTTGTCGTGGATGACCGCGACGATCTTCGGCTTGACGTGCTCGACGATGAACTTGCCGGCGGTCGGGCCCTGCATGTTGTCCAGGCCGATGGTGCGGAAGATCAGCTTGTAGCCGCGATTGGTGATGTCGGGGCTGGTAGCCGCCGGGGTCACCATCAGGATGCCTTCGTCCTCATAGATGTCGGAGGCCGGCTGGGTGGAGCTGGAGCAGAGGTGGCCGACGACGAACTTGACGCCATCGTTGACGATCTTGTTGGCAACCGCCACGGCCTGCTTGGGATCGCAGGCGTCGTCGTAGATCACGCCTTCGAGCTGCTTGCCCTTGACGCCGCCGGCCTTGTTGATCTGCTCGATGGCCATCTGGGCACCAATGAACTCCATGTCACCGTACTGGGCGACCGGACCGGTCTTGGGGCCGGCCAGACCGATCTTCAGGGTGTCGGCTGCCAGGGTGTGGCTGGCCATGCCGGCCAGGGCCAGGGCCGCGACCAAGCGGGAGAAACGCAGAGTTGCCTTTTTCATGAGTGCTCCACTCGGAATGCTTTTATTAATGAGGCAGTTGGAAGCGAAAATGTGCCGATTTTGTTCTTTATGACGCGCCGCGCAGTTTAATCACCGTCTGTTCGTCTTGGAAAGCTGGCGACGACAACTTGTCGGATCTGTGGCCCGTGCGTCCGGGCGCTCGGCAAGCGGGGAGGGCAACGGTAGAATCCGCCCTTTTCGCGAGGCCCGCACCATGACCGATCACGCAACGCGCTACGCCACCCTGCTCGGGCAGACCGCCGCCATCGGCTGGGAAGAATTGCAACCGCATTTTGCGCGGGGCGTGCTGCTGGAAGTGGCCCCCGAGCTGGACCTGATCGAAGCGGCCATCGCCGTGACCCAGGACGATGCCGCCCGGGTGGGTCTGTGGCTGCAGCAGGGCCAGCTGGCCAAGGTCGACGAAGACCGCGCGCGGCGCCGGCTGGAGGCGCCCGAGGTGGCGCTGTGGGCGGTGGTGGTGGCGCCCTGGGTGCTGATGCAGGAGCGTCCGGTCGAGCGCTGAAACGCAACGGCCCGCGCAAGGCGGGCCGTTGTTGACGGGGGTGGCTCAACGTTCGCTGTCGAGATCGCGCAGCTGGTGTTCGCCGTAGCGATCGCCGGCCACGGCGTCCGGTGGCAGCAGGCGTTCCAGTTCGGCGCGATCCGCATCGCTCAGCCTCACCTCCAGCGCACCGAGGGATTCGTCGAGCTGATCGCGGCGGCGGGCACCCACCAGCGGCACGATGTCGTCGCCCTGGGCGGCGACCCAGGCCACCGCCAGCCGGGCCGGGGTGGTGCCGCGGCGTTCGGCGAATTGCTTCAGGCCTTCCACCAGCGCCAGGTTGCGCTCCACGTTGCCCGGCTGGAAGCGCGGACTGAGGGCGCGGAAGTCGCCGCTGCCCGAGGGCTGGCGCCAGTGACCGCTGAGCAGGCCGCGGGAGAGCACGCCATAGGCGGTGATGCCGATGCCCAGGTCGCGGCAGGTCGGCAGAATCTCCGCCTCGATGCCGCGCGAGACCAGCGAATACTCGATCTGCAGGTCGCAGACCGGATGCACCGCGGCCGCCCGCCGCAGGGTCTGCGCGCCTACTTCCGAAAGGCCGATGTGGCGGATGTAGCCGGCCTGCACCAGCTCGGCGAGGGCGCCCATGGTGTCCTCGATGGGCACCTGGCGATCCAGCCGCGCCGGGCGATAGATGTCGATGTGGTCCACACCCAGGCGCTTGAGGCTGTAGGCGACGAAATTCTTGATCGCCGCCGGCCGGGTGTCGTAGCCCAGCCACTCGCCACCCGGACCGCGCAAGGCGCCGAACTTGACGCTGATCAGCGCCTGCTCCCGCCGCCCGCGCAGGGCTTCGCCCAGGAGCAGTTCGTTGTGGCCCATGCCATAGAAGTCACCGGTGTCGAACAGGGTGACGCCGCGTTCGAGGGCGGCCTGGACGGTGGCGATGGCCTCGCCTCGGTCGGCGCTGCCATAGAGATCGGACATGCCCATGCAGCCCAGACCCAGGCTGGATACCAGAGGGCCCTGCTGGCCCAAGCGACGCTGTTGCATGAGGGATTCCTCGTCAGGTGGATGAGGCTTCACTCTAGTCGTCCGGGCGTTGTGCGATAATCCGGTCGTGACGCAACGACCTGTTCGCTTAGCCGTACAATGGAGGCGCCATGAATCTGGATGACCTGGCGGCCTTCGCCGCCGTGGCCGAGGCGCGCAGCTTTCGCGGCGCCGCCTATGTGCGCGGCGTGGCGGCTTCTTCGCTGAGCGACGCGGTGCGCCGACTGGAGCGGGAGCTGGATGTGCGGCTGCTGCACCGCACCACCCGTAGCGTGACCCCCACCGCGGCCGGCCAGCGTCTGCTGGAGCGGCTGACCCCCGCGTTGCGCGAGGTACGGGGTGCGCTGGACGCCATCAATGCCGAGGGCGAGAGTCCGGTGGGCAGCCTGAGACTCAATGTGCCCACCATCGTCGCCCGGGTGCTGCTGCCGCCGCTGATCGGTCCCTTCCTGGCCCGGCATCCGGGCATTCGCCTGGAGGTGGTGGCCGAGGATCGGCTGATCGACGTACTCGCCGCCGGTTTCGATGCCGGGGTGCGCTACGACGAGCATCTGGAGGCCGACATGATCAGCGTGCGGCTGGGCCCGGTCACCCAGAGATTCGCCGTGGCCGGAACCCCTGCCTACCTGGAACAGCACGGCGTACCGGCACACCCCGCCGACCTGGTCCGGCATTCCTGCATCGGGCATCGCTTCGCCAGCGGCCTGGTGGCGCAGTGGAGTTTCGAGCGTGGCAGCGAGGTCATCAACGTCGCGCCGGGCAGTCGCCTGCTGGCCTCGGCGCTCGACCTGGAATTGCAGGCCGCCCTCGACGGCGTCGGCCTGATCTATTCCTTCGCCGACTACCTGGCCGCGCCCCTGGCCGACGGCCGCCTGGTGGAAGTGCTGGCGGACTGGTCCCCGTCCTTTCCCGGTCCGCGGCTCTACTACGCGGATCGCCGCCAGTTGCCCGCGCCCCTGCGCGCCTTCGTGGCCTTCCTGCGCGAGCGTCACGGCTAGGCGAGCGCGCGGGGCGCCGCTACCCTGAGCGCCAGTCCGCCGCCTGGAGCCGCCATGACGTCCCCGTTCTCCCGCCTGGTAACGTCCCCATGATCATCGGCACCGCCGGCCACATCGACCATGGCAAGACCGCGCTGATCCAGGCCCTCACCGGGGTCGCCGGTGACCGCCGCCGTGAAGAGCAGGCGCGTGGCATCACCATCGACCTGGGCTATGTCTATGCCGACCTGGGCGACGGCGGCCTCACCGGCTTCATCGACGTGCCCGGTCACGAGCGCTTCGTGCACAACATGCTGGCCGGCGCCAGCGGCCTGGATCTGGCCCTGTTGGTGGTGGCGGCCGACGATGGCGTCATGCCGCAGACCCGCGAGCACCTGGCGATCCTCGAATTGCTCGGCATTCCCCGGTTGCTGGTGGCCCTGACCAAGGCCGATCGGGTAGACGCCGAGCGACTGGCGCAGGTGCGTCAGGACGTCAGTACGCTGCTGGCTGCCGGGCCCTTCGCCGGGGCGCCGCTGTATCCGGTGGCCAGCCCCAGCGGCGCCGGCATCCCCGCGTTGCGCGCCGCCTTGCTCGCGGCCCTGGACCAGGTGCGCCAGCGCAACGCCCGTGGCGGCTTTCGCCTGGCGGTGGACCGGGTGTTCAGCGTCGCCGGGGCCGGCGTGGTGGTCACCGGCACCGCCTTTGCCGGCCAGGTGGCCGTTGGCGACGAACTCATCCTCACCCCCCGCGGCCAGCGCCTGCGGGTGCGGGGACTGCATGCGCAGAATCGCGCGGCGGAAGCCGCCCAGGCCGGTCAGCGGGTGTCGCTCAATCTCGCGGGCGAGCGCCTGAGCACCGACAGCCTCGCCCGCGGCGATTGGCTGGTGGCCGAGGCGCTGCACGCGCCCACCACCCGCATCGACGTCGAGCTGCGCCTGCTGCCCGGCGAGGCGCGCAACCTGGCGCACTGGACGCCGGTGCACGTGCACCTGGGCGCCCAGGATCTCACCGGGCGCGTCGCCCTGCTGGAAGGCGACAGCCTCGCCCCGGGTGCCACGGCGCTCGCGCAGCTGGTGCTCAATGCGCCACTGCATGGGGTGCACGGCGATCGCCTGGTGCTGCGCGACCAGTCCGCCCAGCGCACCCTGGGCGGTGCCCGCTTGCTCGATCCCTTCGCCCCGACGCGCCATCGGCGTACGCCGCAGCGTCTGGCGCAACTCCAGGCGCTGCGTCAGGGCGGCCTGGAGGAAGCCCTGCCCGAACTCCTGGCCCAGGCCGCGGGCGGCCTCGATCCGCGGCTGCTGGCCCGGCAGTTCAACCGTCCGGAAAGCGATTGGCAATTGCCCGCCGACACCCTGCGGGTGGACACGCGGATCGGCCCGCGGCTGTTCGCGGCGACTCTGTGGCAGGCGGCGCTCGACCGTCTGGGCGCGGCGCTGGCCACCTTTCACCAGGACCAACCCGACGAGCTGGGTCCGGATCGTGATCGCCTGCGCCGCATCGCCACGCCGGAACTGGAGCGGGCCGTGTACCTGGCGCTGCTGGAGACGGCCCTGGCCGAAGGGCGCCTGCAGAGCAGCGGTCCCTGGCTGCACCTGCCCGATCACCGGGTACGCCTCACCGAGGCGGAGGAGGGGCTCAAGACCCGGCTCTGGCCGCTGCTGGAGGCCCAGCGCTTCGATCCGCCCTGGACCCGCGATCTGGCCAAGAGCCTCGGTCAGCCCGAGGCCGAGGTACGGCTGCTGCTGCGCAAACTGGCCCGGCTGGGGGAACTGACCCAGGTAGTCAAGGATCTCTTCTATCCCCAGGCGAGTCTGGAAGCCGCGGCCGGCGAGGCATTGCGCCTGGAGCGCGAAGCAGGGATCATTCGCGCCGCGGCCTTTCGCGATGCCCTCGGCATCGGTCGCAAGCGCAGCATCCAGATCCTCGAATGCCTGGATCGCATCGGTTTCACCCGTCGCTTCGGCGACGAGCGCCGGGTCCGCCCGGACAGCGCCTGGGCCCGCGCCGCCGAGGGCTAGCGCAACAGAGGAAGGCAATCACGCCCGGTGGCGTGGCCGGGCTTCAAACCCGGTTGGGGACGGCAGCCGTTCCCGGGTGGGTTCGACTCCCACTGCCTTCCGCCATTATTTTATGTGCTATCCAATCAGGTTTTTAAGGCGTTGATAATTCCTGTTTGCGATATGTGCATATTTAATGCCTTTAATTTATTAATTTTGTGGCGATACAAGCTCAGTTCGGCATGGTTTTAATTTTTTGAAGGTCTACATCTAGGTCTTTTGATGATTTTATTTTTAAATAATATTTTGCGCTCTTTTAGTAATTTATTATGATTGCAGGATGGTTTGCTTTGGTTTATCCATTATATGAAATTTCCGGCGTTTGATTTTCAAGAAGGCTAATTTTCTTTTTTGATTGGGTTGGGTTTTTTTCTGTTCTGCGTTATGCTAAGCCAGTTTTGTTTAATTTTTTTGTTTTGGGGGTTGTTATGAAGCATAGAATTGAAATCTCCGTTGCTTCGTTACAGGAGCAGTTAGACAAAGAGCGGCGCCTAGTTTCGTTTGATAGTTATGATCTCAGCGTGCGGCAGCTTTTAGAAATGTTTGAGTCAGGTGAGATATCAATTCCTCCTGAGTACCAAAGGCAGTTTATCTGGGATGAGACTAGGCAGTCTGAGCTTGTAGAGTCTGTTTTGTTGGGTATACCTGTTCCTAGTCTTTTTATGGCTACCAATAGTGATTCGACCTGGGAGATCGTCGATGGTGTTCAGCGATTAGGAACACTTGCTCATTTCTTAGGTAGCAAAAAGCTTATAAAGAAAATCGAAAAAAACACTCCTCTTCGAATAGAAGGACTGGAAAAGCTCTCTGCTATGAATGGCGAATGCCATGAAAGTCTTCCTAAGTCAGTGCAGCTTATGTTTGCTACTCGCCCAATGCGCGTCACAGTTCTCAATGATAAGAGCGACATGGCAGTTAGATTCGATTTGTTTGAAAGGCTGAATACTGGAGGTATAGCTCTCACGAATCAGGAAATCAGAAACTGTGTGTTTCGCGGTGCGTTTAATGATGATTTAAAAAGACTCGCGCAAGACGAAAACTTTACAAGCGTAATTAAACTGAAGCCTGGGGATGCTAGAAACGGTACATCTGAAGAATATGTGCTTCGTTATTTCGCGTTTTTTGAGAAATACAAACAGTTTGATCATAGTGTTAAAGAGTTTTTGAATTCTTATATGCAAGGCGCGGCTAAGAAAAAGCTTTCTGCTTCTAATGAAAGAAATTTTAGGAAAACGTTCGAGTTTATTGCGGGCGAATTGCCGAAGGGAATTGTTCGAGGTAACCGAGGTGTTACTCCGGTTAACTTGTTTGAGGCAATCACTGTTGGATGTGCTTTGGCAATGAAGAGTGGTAAAAAGCTGAAGACCGGAGTACTTGTCGATCTGCTCGATAATAGCGACCTACGTATTCATACCACAGGAGCAACGAACTCTAGAAAAGCGGTGACTAGCAGGATTGAGATCGTCAGAAACGCGCTTATTGATTAGATATGTTTGATAAAATAAAAGAAGATGTTGCTGCGAGGTTGGCCGAGGTTTTTACTCTGATCGGTCTTATTAAGGCTAATGAATCTCCAATGCCTATGCAGGATTCGGCCGAGGTAAAAATATTAAGGGGGTTGTTCTACGTTCATTTATATTCCTCGCTTGAGTTTTGTGTCAATAAAGGAGTTGAGCGCTACTTGCAGGGTTTGAACAGCCTGAATGTGGTTCCGGCTCACTTTGAGTTGCAAGCTTTGACTTTTGTACTTGCAAATGAATTTTCTTCTCTTAGAGATGTGGGGGAGGATAAGAAGTGGGTCAAGAGGCTTGAGTTAATAAGCTCTCAGTCTTCAATAGTAGTTGGTAGGGTAAATGACGGGTTGTTTGGTTTGTACCTCCAAAATGTTTGGCCTGAAAGGTTGGAGGTTTTATTTGCTTGTTTAGGGATAAGTTTGCCAATAGTTCCGGATCCTAGCTACAGATTGCACTTGGAAGAGGTGGTCGATAAGAGAAATTCTATTGCTCATGGAAGATTTAGTGCTATGGGTATAGGGGGGTCGCGTCGTTCTCCGGAGCTAGAGTCGAGGCTTAAAGCTGTAAACGACACCTGCTTTTATTTTTTAGACTGTTTAGAGGCTCATTATCAGGAGCGGGGATCTATCAAGCCTGCGCATAGAAGTGCTTATGAATGAGTCGCACTTCTTAATCGGTGTGAATTTTATTCTTGTTGTTCAATAGCTCATTAAGGTAGGCGCATATTTAAAAATTTCTCCGAGTTGTATCAGTTTTAAATAAGCGCGCTGTAATGTATTGGCTACTGGTAATATATCGTTTTCATATGATTTTCTTTATTCTATTTGTATTATTATTTTCAATTTTGTGGTGTGACGGCCAAACATGGTCACCGTCCGATATGGGATTTTTCATCGATCTTGGGGGTGTAGCTCAGGTCGTCACAGACTATAGATATGGACGTTGAATTTTATTCATCGCAGGATTTTGGCGCTGTGTTCCCTTAAGCGGTCCCTTACTCGTTCAGAATGGCGACCAAAGGAAAGGCGAAGTACGGATTGGTCAGTTTGAGGTCGTGGTCAAGGACGGTGGGCATGCCGAGACTATCTCGAATGGGCTGGGGCACTATCTTCAACTACCTTCAACTACGCCTCTGCGATCATTACAAGCATGGCATTGATGGGCCGGGGCGAGGAGATCAGCAGGAATACTGTGATGGCGAAGCTTGCCGTGGCTGGATCGATTGATCTTCATCGTGTGGTCGGCTGCCGGAACGGCTCAATACACATCCTTCAGATATCTCTTCTGCTCGCTCATCCCGCGCACATAGTCGGCGGCGGCCTCGTCGCTGAGGTGGCCATGGGTCGCCACCACCTGGCGCAGGGCCTGGTCGACATCCCTGGCCATGCGGCTGGCATCGCCGCAGACATAGACGCGGGCGCCGTCCTGCAGCCAGCGCCAGACCTCGGCGCCACGTTCGCGTAGCCGATCCTGCACATAGATCTTTTCGGCCTGGTCGCGGGAAAAGGCCAGGCTCAGCTCGCTCAGCAGGCCATCGCGCTGGAAGGCTTCCAGTTCGTCGCGGTAGTAGAAGTCATGGGCGGCGTGCTGCTCGCCAAAGAACAGCCAGTTGCGGCCCTGGTCGCCCCGGGCGCGGCGCTCGTGGAGAAAGCCGCGGAAGGGCGCGATGCCGGTGCCGGGGCCGATCATGATCAGCGGGACGTCGCCCTGGTCCGGCAGGCGGAAATGGCGCGAGGGCTGGATATGCACCTCGGTGGTCGTCTCGCCCAGCCGGTCGGCGAGAAAGCTGGAGGCGACGCCCTTGCGCCGGCCGTAGCGCACCGCCGAGACCGTGAGATGCACCTGGCCGGCATGGGCCAGGGGGCTGGAGGCGATGGAATAGAGTCGCGGTTGCAGGCGTTTGAGGCTGCCGAGCCATTCGCCGGCGTCGTGGCGAGCGGGAAAGCTGGCCAGGACGTCGGCCAGTTGCCGGCCCCAGAGCCAGGTCTTGAGTCTGTCCCGGTCGCCCAGCAGGGCGCGGCACTCGGCAGCGCCGCTGCGCTCGGCGATCAACGCCAGGGTCTCGGGGTTGGGGCGGGCGATCTCGTAGTGTTCGCTCAGCGCCTGGCGCAGCGACAACTCGCCGACCTTGGCCACCGTGACCGGTTGTTCGCCGTCCAGTCCGGCGAGGGCGAGGACTTCCTCGACCAGCTCCGGGCAGTTGCGTGCCTTCACGCTCAAGGCGTCGCCGGCCTGGTAGGCCAGGGGCTGCGCGGCCTCGAAACCGAATAGCCGCACCTCCTTGTTGGACCCGGCACTGTTGAGTCTCTGGTTGATGACCAGTCGCGCGGGCACCGCCGTCGGGCGGCTGGTGGCGGCCGGAGTGGCGACGGGCACGTGCTCGGCCCGGGGTGCCAGTTGCGCCTGCAGGGCGGCCAGCCAGGCGTCGGCGCCGTCGAGGCCATCGGCGTCGCAGTCCAGCCGTGGGCAGAGGCGCCGGGCGCCGAGTTCGGCCAGACGGGCGTCGAGGCGCTGGCCATGGCCGCAGAATTGCTCGTAGGTGGAATCGCCCAGGGCCAGCACGGCGTAGTCCAGTTCGACCAGGGAGGCGTCGAGGCGACCGAGGCCCTGCCAGAATGCCTGGCCATTGTCCGGGGCTTCGCCATCGCCAAAGGTGCTGCTCACCAGCAGGACGCGGCGGGCACCGGTCAGGCGTTCCACGGCGTAGGCGGCCATGTCGTGCAGTTCCACGGTGAGACCGGCCTGGCACAGGCGGGCGACGCAGCGCTCGGCCAGGGCTTCGGCGTTGCCGGTCTGGGAGGCCCAGAGCACCACCAGATCGGCCGGCGCGGTAGGTACCTGGGCCAGGCCGGCGGCCTGGCTTTCCGGCAGGCGGCTGAACAGCCCGGCGAGCAGGCCGTCGAGCCAGAGCCGGGTATCGGCGGCCAATGGCGCCTGGGCCGGCAGGCAGGGCACGCCCTGGGCGCCCCCGTCGCGCAGGCCGTCCATGAAACCGGCCAGGTAGGTGCGTTCGGCCGCGCTGAGCTGGGGCCGTACCGCGGTGGCGACC
The DNA here is from genome assembly GCF_014190935.1 of Pseudomonas sp. AS2.8. Taxonomy (NCBI): domain Bacteria; kingdom Pseudomonadati; phylum Pseudomonadota; class Gammaproteobacteria; order Pseudomonadales; family Pseudomonadaceae; genus Pseudomonas; species Pseudomonas sp. AS2.8. The sequence continues at coordinate 922,388 of NZ_JACHVV010000002.1, read as the reverse complement.
CCGGTGAGATCCGCCAGCCGCGCCAGGGCGGGCGGGTGGCTGCGCTCGGTGACGGGCTCGTCGGCCGGCAGCTGGCGGTGGGGGATGGCGGCGACCCGGGTCAGGCGCACCGCGCAGACCTTGAGTTCCGGTTGCAGCGAGAGCGGATCGACGGCGTCGCTGGTGACGGCATTGATGGCCAGGTCGCTGCCCTGGACGTCGGCCCAGTGAAAGGGCGCGAAGCAGTTGCCGGGCTGGACCCGGTCGCTGACGGTCACCGGCAGCACCGCGCGGCCGCGCCGCGAGGTGATTTCCAGGCGGTCGCCCGCGCTGAGCCCCAGCGCCTGGGCGTCCTGGGGATGCACCTCGACGAAGGGCGCCGGATTGAGGCGATTCAGCGCGGCGATCTTGCCGGTCTTGGTGAGCGTATGCCACTGGTGCTGCAGACGCCCGGTGTTGAGCACGAAGGGGTAGTCGGCATCGGGCAGTTCCGCCGGGTCCAGGTGCGGACGGGCGAAGAATTGCGCCTTGCCGCTGGGGGTGGCGAAGTTGAGCGCGGTCGGTTCGCCGGTCTCATCCAGGCGCAGGGTCTGGCTGCGGCCGTCGTTGCGATAGCGGATCGGCTGGCGCGGATCGCTCTCTGCGCTGGGGCAGGGCCATTGCAGCGGCGTCTCGCGCAGCCGGGCATGGCTGGCGCCGCGGATGTCGTAGCCGGTCTGGGGATTGTGGAATTGCCTGATCTCGTCGAACACCTCGGCGGCCGAGGCGTAGGTGAAGTGTTCGCCATAGCCCAGGGCGCAGGCCACGTCGGCGATGATCCGCCAGTCGGCGCGGGCCTCGCCGGGCGGGGTGACGGCCTGGGGGGCCAGGGTCAGGTTGCGCTCGGAATTGATCAGCACCCCGTCGGCCTCGGCCCAGAGCGCGCCGGGCAGGAGGATGTCGGCGTAGCGGTTGGTCTCGGTGTCGAGAAAGGCGTCCTGGGTGATCACCAGTTCGGCGGCCTGCAGCCCGCGGATCACCGTCTCGCGATTGGCCACGCTGGCCACCGGGTTGGTGCAGATGATCCAGCAGGCCTTCACGGTGCCGGCGGCCAGGTCCTCGAACAGGGCGACGGTGCCCTGGCCCAGGCGGGTGTGCAGGGTGCCTTGCGGAATCCGCCAGGCGCGTTCGACGAAGGCGCGGTCGGCGGCGGACAGCAGGCTGCGCTGGCCGGGCAGGCCGGGACCCATGTAGCCCATCTCGCGGCCGCCCATGGCATTGGGCTGGCCGGTCAGGGAGAAGGGACCGCTGCCGGGGCGGCAGATCTTGCCGGTGGCCAGGTGCAGGTTGCACAGGGCATTGGTGCTCCAGGTGCCGTGGGTGCTCTGGTTCAGGCCCATGGTCCAGAGACTGGTCCACTCACCGGCTTCGCCGATCCAGCGCGCCGCGGTGCGGATGTCCGCCTCGGCCAGCCCCGTCCCGGCGGCCACGCGCGCCGGGCTGTAGTCGGCGAGAAAGGCGGGCATGGCCGCCCAGCCCTCGGTATGGGCGGCGATGAAGGCGTCGTCCAGATAGCCCCCGGCGTGCAGCAGGTGCAACAGGCCGTTGAGCAGTAGCAGGTCGGTGCCCGGACGCAGTTGCAGGAAGAGATCGGCCTTCTCGGCGGTGGCGGTGCGTCTGGGATCGATGACGATCAGCCGGGCGCCGCGCTTGACCCGGTCCAGCAGCCGCAGGAAGAGGATGGGATGACAATCGGCCATGTTGGCGCCGCTGACCAGGAAGAGGTCGGCGCGGTCGAGGTCGTCATAGGAGCCGGGCGGACCGTCGGCGCCAAGGGACAGCTTGTAGCCGGTGCCGGCACTGGCCATGCACAGGCGGGAATTGGATTCGAGCTGGTTGGTGCCGATGAAGCCCCGCGCCAGCTTGCTCGCCAGGTACTGGGCTTCCAGCGACATCTGCCCGGACACATAGAAGGCGATGGCGTCGGGGCCGTCGCGGTCGAGGATGGCGCGCAGGCGCTCGGCGGTGGCGGCGATGGCCTGGTCCAGCCCGGTCTGCACCGGTTCGTGGGAGCGGTCGTGGCGGACATAGGCCCGTTCCATGCGCCCGCTGCCCACCAGCGCCTGGTGGCTGGTGCTGCCCTTGGTACAGAGCCGGCCGCGGTTGGCGGGGTGGTCTCGATCGCCGCTGACCTTGGTGATCCGGCCGTCCTCCACCTGCATGACGATCCCGCAGCCGACGCCGCAGTAGGGGCAGACGCTCTTGATGTGGGTAGCGGTCATGGCAAGGATCCTTCGAAAACCAGAAAGCGAAAAGGCGCCGGTCGCGCTCCCCGGAGGGAGGCGAACACGGCGCCTTTGTCGTGAAAGGAAGCGATCGGCGTTGACCGCTCCAGGCCAGGGATTTAGCAAGGGCCGCGCCAGCTTGGCCCGGCGCGTGCGGGAAGTGCATGACTGCTGGCCTGGCCGGGTGCCAGTGACGCCCGCCGAGGTCGTGGCCAGGGCGGTCGAGATGCGCCGTGACAGGGCAGGCCAGCCCGGTCTTGCACCGTTGTGGTTCTGCTCGGCGGGCGTTCGGACCGGCGCCGGCAAGCCACTCGGCGGGCCGCAACCCGCGCCAACGGCGGATCTTCGAGCGATCAGGCGGAACTGGCACAGCCGATGCAAAAGCCCTGACAGACCCGCACATTCGGGTCGCCCGGTCGATCAACGGCGATCGACAGCCACCGCAGGCGACGGGCACGGAGCAGCGCCAAGCGCTCCTCCCTACCAGAACAGGCAAAGGCGCCTGAGACCGCAAGGTTTCAGGCGCCTTTTTATTTGCCGCGAATCAACCTGATTGGCCTCGGCCGGGGGATAGCCTCCATGAACAGCATCGTGACCCGCAAAGAACGTCTGATCGTCGTCGGCAACGGCATGGTCGGCCATCACCTCGTCGAGCAGCTGCTGGCCGCTGGCGCCCTGGACCACTACGAGATCCATGTCTTCGGCGAAGAACGTCAGCGCGCCTATGACCGGGTCCACCTCTCCGAGTACTTCGCCGGTCGCGACGCCGAATCCCTGGCCATGAGCGAAGCCGGCCTCTATGCCGTGCCTGGTCTGGAGCTGCACCTGGGCTGCGCGGTGACCGCCATCGACCGCGAGCAGCGCGAGGTGGTGACTTCCGCAGGCGCCTTTGGCTACGACCGCCTGGTACTGGCCACCGGCTCCTATCCCTTCGTGCCGCCCATCGAGGGCGCCGAAGGCGATTCGCGCCTGGTCTATCGCACCCTGGACGACCTGGACACCATCCGCCTGGCCGCCGCCAAGGCGCGCCGCGGCGTGGTGGTGGGCGGTGGCCTGCTCGGCCTGGAAGCCGCCAATGCGCTGAAATCCCTGGGCCTGGAGGCCCATGTGGTGGAATTCGCCCCGCGGCTGATGCCGGTGCAGCTGGACGACCTCGGCGGCGCCGCGCTTAGGCAGCGCATCGAGGACCTGGGCGTGGGCGTGCACCTGTCCAAGGCCACTCAGAACATCACCGCCGGCAGCGAGTATCGCTACCGCATGAACTTCGCCGGCGAGGATTTCCTCGAGACCGATTTGATCCTGTTTTCCGCCGGTATCCGTCCCCAGGACGCCCTGGCCCGTACCAGCGGCCTGGAACTCGGCGCTCGCGGTGGGGTGGCCGTGGATAACGGCTGCCTGACCAGCGACCCCTTCATCCATGCCATCGGCGAGTGCGCCGCCTGGAACGGCAGCGTCTTCGGCCTGGTCGCCCCGGGCTACCAGATGGCGCGCCTGGTGGCCGCCACCCTCTGCCACGGCCAGGCCACACCCTTCACCGGCGCTGACATGTCCACCAAGCTCAAGCTACTGGGCGTGGACGTGGGCTCCATCGGCGATGCCCACGGCGCCACCCCCGGCGCGCGCAGCTATCGCTACATCGACGAAGCCAGCGCCAGCTACCGCCGCCTGGTGGTCTCCGCCGACGGCAAACACGTCCTCGGCGCCGTGCTGGTGGGCGACAACAGCTACTACGACACCCTGCTGCAATACGCCCAGAACGGCATCCCGCTGCCCCAGGATCCGGCCAGCCTGATCATGCCGGTGGGCGAGGGCGCCCCGACCCTGGGCGCCGATGCCCTGCCGGCCACCGCCACCCTCTGCTCTTGCCACAACGTCACCAAGGGCGCGGTCTGCGCCGCCATCGACGCCGGCTGCACCGACCTCGCCGGCATCAAGAGCTGCACCAAGGCTGCCACCGGTTGCGGCGGTTGCGCGGCGCTGGTCAAGCAGGTGTTCGAGCACGAGCTGATCGCCCGGGGCGTCGAGGTCGACAAGAGTCTCTGCGAACACTTCGCCCATACCCGCCAGGAGCTCTATCACCTGGTGCAGGTGGAAGGCATCCAGAGTTTCGACGAGCTCCTGGCGCGCCACGGCCGCGGTCACCATGGCTGTGACATCTGCAAGCCGGCGGTGGCCAACGTCCTGGCCTCGTGCTGGAACGCGCCCATCACCGATCCGCACCTGGTGCCGCTGCAGGACACCAACGACACCTTCATGGCCAACATGCAGAAGAACGGCACCTATTCGGTGGTGCCGCGCATCCCGGGCGGCGAGATCAGCCCGGAAGGCCTGATCGCCATCGGCCAGGTGGCGAAGAAATACGACCTCTACACCAAGATCACCGGCGGCCAGCGCATCGACCTCTTCGGGGCCCAGTTGCACGAGCTGCCGGACATCTGGGGCGAGCTGATCGCCGCCGGCTTCGAGACCGGCCATGCCTACGGCAAGTCTACCCGCACGGTGAAGAGCTGCGTCGGCAGTACCTGGTGCCGCTACGGAGTGCAGGACAGCGTCAAGATGGCGCTGGACATCGAGCACCGCTACAAGGGCCTGCGCGCGCCGCACAAGCTCAAGTTCGCGGTCAGCGGCTGCACCCGCGAATGCGCCGAGGCGCAGAGCAAGGACATCGGCGTGATCGCCACCGAGAACGGCTGGAACCTCTATGTCTGTGGCAATGGCGGCATGCGCCCGCGCCACGCCGAGCTGTTCGCCACCGACCTGGATGACGAAACCCTGATCCGCTACATCGACCGCCTGCTGATGTTCTACATCCGCACCGCCGACCGACTGCAACGCACCTCGGTGTGGCGCGAGTCGCTGGAGGGCGGGCTGGACTACCTCAAGCAGGTGATCATCGACGACAGCCTGGCCCTGGGCGCCGAGCTGGAAGCCCAGATGCAGCTGGTGGTGGATCGCTACGAATGCGAATGGGCCAACGCCCTGAACGATCCCGACAAGCTCAAGCGCTTCCGTACCTTCGTCAACCAGCGCGGCAGCGACCCGGACATCCACTTCGTCAAGGAGCGCGGCCAGCGCCGGCCGGCGCGCCATGGCGAACTGCACCTGATCAACCTGACCGAGGAGGCCTGACCATGACCCAGACCACTACCGCGCGTGCCCTGGAACCCCGCTGGCAACCCCTGTGCAGCCTGGCCGATCTGGTCCCCCAGTCCGGCGTGGTGGCCCTGCACGAGGGCGAGCAGGTGGCGCTGTTCTACCTGCCAGAGACCGAGCAGAAGGTCTTCGCCGTGGGCAATCGCGATCCCAAGTCCGGCGCCAACGTCATCGGTCGCGGCATCGTCGGCCAGCTGGGCCCGGATCTGGTGATCGCCTCGCCGCTGTACAAGCAGCACTTCCGCCTGGCGGACGGCGGCTGCCTGGAGTACCCCGAGCAGGCCCTGCCCACCTGGACGGTGCGACTGAACGGGGAGCGGGTGGAGATCGCCTGAGGCGGCTTGGCCCTCACCCCAACCCTCTCCCTTAGGGAGAGGGGGCGGTAGGGAGCGGCGGTGACCTCGGTGCCGTAGCCTGGACAACGGCGCAGCCTTGTCCGGGTTCTTCGCCGAACACCGCTATCCCCACTGTTGCAGCGCGTAGCCTGGACAACGGCGCAGCCTTGTCCGGGTTCCCCGCCGAACACCGCTATCCCCACTGTTGCAGCGCGTAGCCTGGACAACGGCGCAGCCTTGTCCGGGTTCTCCGCCGAACACTCCTATCCCCACTGTTGCAGCTGCCGCAGTGCAGCTTTGCGCAATCGAGACCTGCGCCGGGCGGCGAAATGACTTCCGGGGGACGATACTCAAGGAGCGGAGACGCTGTCTGCCGATCCTGGCCATCGTCCCGCGGGAGGTCACCATGCGCCTGACAAGAACAATTCGCTCCGCGCTGTTCATCGCCCTGCTCTCGGCCCTGGCCGCTATCGCCCTGCTTGAGGGCTGGCGCGCGCAACCGGTGGGCGAACTCACCCTGCACGCCGATCCGGTCTGTAGCCACGGGTATGCACCCTATGGCTGCTATCCGGTTCCGGCCCGAGGGGGCGATCTGGGGTGGCTGGAGCGCCTCTAGGTCGTCAACCCGCCCGTAGATCGGTTGCCAGCAGCGCTGCCAGTTCGCGGCCAGTCAGGGAGGGACCGAACAGGGCCCCCTGGACCTCCTCGCAGTGCTGCGCCCGCAGCCAGGCCAACTGGCCAGGCGTCTCCACGCCCGTCGCCGTCACCCTGAGGCCCAGGGTTCGGCCCAGGCCGATCAGGGCCTGGGCGATGGCGGCATCGGCCTGCTGATCTTCCAGGCGCGCGACAAGCCGGCTATCCAAGCTGATGCCATCCAGCGCGGGGTGGCGCAGCGCCTCCAGGGCGCTTGAGCCTCGGCCGAAGTCGGCCAGACTCAGGCACACGCCCAGGGCCTCGAGCGCCTGTAGCGGCAGCGGCGCCGTGGCATTGTCTGCCTGCAGCAGCACCTCGGGCAGTAGCAGCTCCAAACGCTCCGCTGCCAGACCACTCGTCTGCAAGGTGCGGGCGACCGCCGCCACCAGGGCCTCGCCATCGGCGAACGAACGAGCGCACAGGCCGATGACCAGCCGCAGCGGCGCGGGCCAGGCCGCGGCAGCGTGACAGGCGTGGTCCAGCAGCCAGAATTCCAGGGGAACGCTGAGCCCGGTCTCTTCGGCCAGGGGCAGGAAGGCCTCCGGCGGCAACAGGCCGCGCAACGGATGGGCCCAGTGCAGCCGCACCTCGATGCCGCTCAGCCTGCCCGCGGCGGTGCTCCGGCGGGGCAGGTAACCCGGGCGCAACTGATCGAGCGCCAGCGCCTGGCGCAGCTCCTGTTCCAGATCACGCCGCTGGCTGAGCTGGGCGTCCATCGCCGGTGCATGAAAGCACCAGCCATTGCGGCCCGCGGCCTTGGCCTGGTACAGCGCGATATCCGCCAGGCGCAGCAGGTCCTCGACCTGGCTGGCCTGCTCCGGCGCCTGGGCGATGCCGATGCTGGTCCCGACACTGACCGACTGTTCCTCCAGGAGGATGGGTCGGCCAATGGCGTTCACCAGGCGCGCACAGATCTGGTCGACGGTCGCCACATCCAGGTGACCGAGCAGCACCACGATGAATTCGTCACCGCCCAGGCGCGCCACCAGGCCGCCGGGTCTCAGACTGGCCTGCAGACGCCGGGCGATTTCCTGCAGCACCCGATCGCCGGCGGCGTGGCCGAGGCTGTCGTTGACCGGCTTGAAGCGATCCAGATCCAGGCTGAGCAGCGTCAGCGGGGTCCTGGCTTGCGTCAGCTTGCGCGCCAGGTAGTGCTGCAATTGCAGGCGATTGGCCAGGCCGGTCAGGCTGTCGTGTTGCGACAGGTGTTCGATTTCCGCCTGGGCATTGACCGCGGCGGTGATGTCACTGGCGGTGCCGCGAAAGCCCGCGTCCTTGGGCAGCGGTCGGGCGGTGATCTCGCAGACCCGGGAGTGACCCAGGCGGTCGCGATAATGACAGCGCAGCACCTGGCGCTCGTCGAGGTGCCGAGCGTTGCCCTGGAGCCAGGCGGCCAGCGGGGTCGTCTCGCTGCTGAACAGCTCCGCCAGCGGCCGCCCGAGCCAGCTGCCAGGTGTATGCCCGGTGATGCGGGCGAAGCGTTCGGACAGATAGGTGATGCGGCCCGCGGCATCGCTTTCCCAGAGCCAGTCGGAGGCGGCCTCGGCAAGTTCGCGAAAGCGGTTTTCGCTGCGGCTCAACTCGGCCTGGCTGGCGACCAGGGCATCGAATTGCTGGTCGAGTTGCCGCGCCGAATTCAGCGCATGGCGGATCAGCAGGGCCAGCACCAGTCCGAGCAGCAGTACCCCGGCCAGGAAGACCGGCAGGGTACGGCGCAGGAGCTGGGCGCCGGGTTGCGGCGGTTGCCAGTTGAGCAGCAGCGGTGAATCCAGCAGGCGCAGGTATTCGTGATCGACCAGGGGCACCCGCGACGCCTCGAGTCGCGGCAGGCCATAGGTGTCGCTGAGATGGGCCAGGGTGTCCGGATCGAGCACGTTGACGAACAGCATCACCGAGGGCGCGCCGGGGCCCGGGGCCACGCTGTAGCTCGCGCCCGGCGTGATGGTGGCCGCGGCGACCAGCGCCGGGACGCCGCCGACGCCCAGCACCCGTACCAGGCTTTCGGTCTCGCCGGGACGCTGGCGGGTCTCCGCTAGCAGGCCGGCCAGATCGCCTTCGAGCCATTGCGCCGCCGCGCGCTCCGTCGGCCGGCCATCGATCACCGCATAGACGGTACGATCCTGCGGATCCAGCACGAAGACCCCGTTGTAGCCATAGAGCTCGTAGGGGATGTCGCCGACGTTGCGCTCGTCGTTGGCCCAGAAGAAGTCGACCGTCAGGTGCAGGTGCTTGTAGGCCTCGCCCCACTTGGCGTAGTTGATGATGTTGTGGCCGATCTCGTTTTCGACCTGCACCAGGGTGCGCTCGATATAGGTCCGGGCGCGTTGCTGGACGTCGGCGTCCTGGCTGGTGGCGGTCCTGATCAGCAGGTAGCAGCCGAGGCCGAGCAGGATCGGCAGGGCGCAGATGACCGGAAAGAGGCGCAGCAGCAGATTGTGGCTGCGGCGGGTGGCGACGGGCGTGGACGGCATGTTGGACCTGGGCGGCGCTGGACGACAGTCAGGATTCCCGCGAGGTGGCCAAGAACGGCGCGAGGGGTGCCTGGCCAGGGGCCATTATCCGCCACCGCCCTCCAGCCGTCTGCTCACGGTCTGACCAGGGGCAGCGCTGAGCCGCCCGGACGGTCGACCGCTCAAGGGCGCGGTGGATAGCTGACGAGCAGTTCGTTGATCAGGCGGCTGAAGGCGGCGCTGCGTTGGGCCGGCGTGGCGTTCTGGTCGTCCAGCAGGCGCTCTTCGCTGGCGCGCCAGACCAGCTTGCCGTCACGGCCATCGAGCATGTCGAGCTGGACCGTCATCACCGGGTAGGTAACGGTCTGGGTGCGCACATAGCTCGGCCCCCAGGGACCGGGACCCCAGGCGGAGCCCCAGGGGCCACCCCAGCCCGGACCCCAGTAGGGATCGGCATAGCTGTAGCTCTGCTGGCGCTGATCGAGGATCACATAGAGCTTGATCTTCAGATCCGGCCGCGTGCCTGCCGCCGCGGGGCGCAACCCGCGCTGGTCGAGGCCGCTGCTGACCGAGTCGCGCAGGCGTTGCTCGGTGAGATCGCTGCGCACCCGCGGATCGTTGGGACGGTACTCGATGGCCGGGTCCGCCCAGCTCCAGCTGCGATAGGCGGCGAAATCGCGGCTGGCATCATAGTCCAGATTGCGCGGACCGCGCTCGGCGCAGGCCGCCAGCAAGAGGACCGCAAGCAGCAGGAGGCAACGTTTCATGGGCGATCCTCTGAGGTGAGCGCGCTAGTCTGCTTGGACTGGCTTAAGGGCCACTTATCCCTTCAGTTCGGCGGATAGTTGGCCAGCAGGTGGCGGGTGGTCTCGCGCAGGGTGCGTGCGCGTTCGCCGCTGTTGCCGCCGGAGGCCTGTTCGGCGGCCGAGTGCCAGAGCACCTGGCCGGTGGCGGGATCGAGCAACTCCACCTCCAGCACGTCGACCAGGAAGGTCCGGGTGCGGGTCCGCGCCTGGCCGACGCTGGCGCCATAGCCTGGGCCGTAGCCATAGGGTCCGTAGCCGCCGTAGCCATAGCCGGTGTCGTAGTAGTCGGTGTACTGCTCGCTCCGCTGTTGCTGGGTCAGGCGGGCCCGTACCTGCAGATCGGCGCGGGCACCGCCGATGGCCGGTCGCAGGCCGCGCTGGTCGAGGCCATCGGCCACCGCCTGCTGCACGGTCTGGCCATCCAGGCCGCCGCTGACCACCGCGGCGCCGGGTGCCCAGCGCCAGGTGCGATAGCGACTCCAGTCACGCGGCGCCGGCGGATAGGCCGCCGGATCCTGCTGCGGCAGCACCGGCATAGAAGCTTCGGGCAGGCTGCTGGCGACATAGGGATTGGGCGTCTGGCAACCGGCCAGGGCGAGCAGCGCGAACGACAGGCAGAGCAGGGGGCGACGCATGACCGGTTCCTCGAAGGAATGCTGGCCAGAGCATACCGCGCCCGGGGCTATCCTGCCTTAGCTTGGCAGAGCCAGTGCAGATAGCGCCCCAGGCCGGCGAACGCTGGGTGCCGCCGGTGGGCCAGTTCCATGGCCACCAGCTCTTCGCCGTTGGCACGGGTCTGGAATTCCGGCGGCATGTAGTCGTGAAAGACCCGTACGCCACTGCGCGCCTGGATCCGCCAGTCCGGCGCCAGCCAGGCCTCGACCTCGCGCGGATCGAGGGGCTGTTGCGGCGTGAGCCCGCGTCGGCCCGCGCCGGCGTATTCACCCTGCCGGAGTTTGCGAAAATGCCCCTTGAGCAGATTGCGATAGATCAGGGCGTCGCGGTTGTAGAAGGCCAGGGACAGCCAGCCGTCCGCCGCCAGGCAGCGTTGCAGCGTCGGAAGGATCGCCGTGGGCGTCTCCAGCCATTCTAGCACGGCGTGGCAGAGCACCAGATCGAAGGGTTCGGCGAAGGCGGGCAATGCCTGCCAGGGCAGCGCCAGCCAGTCGGCGTCGAGTCCGGCGGCGGCGAAGGCCTCCTGGGCCCCCGCCAGCATGGGCGCCGAGGGCTCGGCCAGGGTCACGGCATGGCCCTGTTGCGCCAGCCAGAGACTCATGTGGCCGAGCCCGGCGCCGATGTCCAGCACCCGCAGCGGACGCTGCGGCAGCATCTCGGTCAGATCCGCCTGCAAGACGGCCAGGCGGATGGCGCCCTTGGTGCCGCCATAGATGTTGGCCGCGAAACGGCTGGCGCGGTCGTCGAAGAAGGTATCGCTCACGGCAGGAAGCGCCTCTCGTTGTCGGCCAGCTTGGCCAGTACCGCCTGCTCCACATCCAGCTCCAGTTCGCTGCCCAGTTGCAGCAGATAGAGCAGCACATCGGCGATTTCCTGGCCGGCGTGTTCGCGTTCGGCGGTGCTCAAGGCACGCGCTTCGGCATCGCTCTTCCACTGGAATATCTCCACCAGCTCGGCCATCTCGACGCTGGCGGCCATCGCCAGATTCTTGGGGTTGTGATAGCGCCGCCAGGCGTTGGCGTCGCGGATCGCGTGCAGGCGGGTGAGCAGGGCAAGGAGGTCCATGGGCGTCCGGGGGTCGGCAAAACGCCATTCTCCCATGGCTGAACGCGCGGGCGGCAGTGTCTCGTCCGCCGGCCGGCGCGACAGCCTGGCGCTGCTGCTCTACCCTGAGCCCATCACCGACACGCTGGCTGCTGGAGCCCTGATGAAATCTTGCCTGTCCGGACTGGGGTTGGCCCTGCTGCTGACCACCGGCGTTGCCCATGCCGAAAAGCTGCTGCTGGAAGGCACCCTGGGCCAGGCCCGGGTGGTGGTGGAGGTCGATCCCACCGCCAACGACGAAGCCTATGGCCGCTATTTCTACGACCGCTATCGCCGCGACCTGCGCCTGAGCGGTCCGGCGCAGTCGGGTGGCCGGCTGGAGCTGGAGGAGGGCGCGCCCTGGCAGGACGGTCCCAAGGCCAGCTGGTCGCTGACCCGCGGCCAGGACGGTACCTGGACCGGCAGCTGGGGCGGGGCCGGCAAGACCCTGCCGCTCGCGCTGGCGCCGCTGCAACGGGGGCAGTCCGCTGCGGATGATCGCTATCGGCAGAAACTGCGCCAGGACGATCCTTACGAGTATCGTCGCCTGCAGGGACTAAAGCTGGAACAGGGCGAGCGCCAGACCTTCATGGGCCGTGGCCTGCGCTGGTGGCGCGAGCCGGTCTCGGGCATGCGGCTGTTTACCGTGGAGGGCGCCAGCGAGGCGGCCAATGCCGTGCTGCGCGAACGACTCTGGGCGGAGGTCGATGCCCATCTGAGCTGCATCGGCCCTGATGGCGAGCACAGCCTGCAGGTGACCCCGCAGCTGCTCAGCGAGCGGGTGCTTAGCGTCAATCTGTTCAGCCAGTACAGCTGCAGCGGCGCGGCTCACCCGGATTTCGGCAGCGCGCCCCTGACCCTGGATCTCCAGACCGGCCAGGAGCTGGCGCTGGAAGACCTTCTCTGGCTCGGTCATGGCCAGCCGATCCGCCCGCAGCCGGAAGATCGTTATTCCCAGGCCCTGGCGGACTACCGGCAACGGACCCTGGCGCCCTGGGTGATCCGGCTGTTCACCCGCCTGTATCCGCAGCTGATGCAGGCGCCCGCCGACGGCGACGGCTGTGACTATCGCAGCGCCGACGTCTGGCAATTCGCGCCCTGGTACCTGACACCCAAGGGTCTCTACCTCGGCCCGACCTTCTTCCGCGCCGCCCGCAACTGCGACGAACCCGGCGGCACCCTGGTGCCCTACGCCGAAGTCCGCAAGCATCCGGGGCCGTTGGTGGGGCTGCTGCCCCGCTAGGGCACATGCGGGTACCGGGTAATGTTGGGCTTCGACGATAGAGCCGTCTCAACCCAACCTACAGGACGTCCGTAGGTTGGGTTGAGCGCCAGCGAAGCCCAACATTGGCAAGCAGGAAGCCGCCTACTCGTCGGCGATCAGCCGCTTGCCCAGGGTGACGACCTCGGCCTCCACATAACCCAAGGCCGCATAGAAGCCGAGGATCGCCGTATTGTCCCGGCGCACCATGAGCTGCAACTTGGGGCAGCCGCGTTCGGTCAGCAGGTGTTCGGCGGTCTCCACCAATCGCCGGGCATGGCCGCGGCGCTGGTGCGCGGGGGCCACCGCCAGGTAGTAGAGCCAGCCGCGATGGCCATCGGTGCCGACCATGGCGCTGGCCATGAGGGTGCCGTCCGCTTCGCCCACCAGGAACAACTCGGGTTGCTCGGCGAGCTTGCGCTGGATGTCGCGGTAGGGATCGTTCCAGGGGCGGGTCAGGCCGCAGGCCTGCCAGAGGCTGACCACGGCCTCGGTGTCGGCGGGCTGGAAAGGGCGGATGTGCATGGGGAGGCAGCCTGTAGCGGGGCAGGGGTGTGTCGGGCTTCGACGCTGGAGCCGTCTCAACCCAACCTACGGGACTACCGTAGGTTGGATTGAGCGCCAGCGAAGCCCAACACCATAGGCCAGGCCAAAGATGTTGGGCTTCGACGATGGAGCCGTCTCAACCCAACCTACAGGGGCGACGTAGGTTGGGTTGAGCGCCAGCGAAGCCCAACGGTCCCGATGGCCTAGAGAAAGTTCTCCGCATAGTGGCAGGCCACCTGGCGGGCTTCCACGTTGCGCAGCGCCGGGACCTCGGTCTTGCACTTCTCCGTCGCATAGGGGCAACGACGGTGGAAGACGCAACCGGGTGGCGGATCCAGCGGGTTGGGCAGTTCGCCCTGGATGCGAATGCGCGGCTTGCTCGGATCCGGGTGCAGACTCGGGGTGGCCGACAGCAGCATCTGGGTATAGGGATGCAGGGGCCGCTCGAACAGCAGGTCGCGACTGGTCTTTTCGACGATGCAGCCGAGGTACATCACCATCACCTCGTCGGCGATGTGGCGCACCACCGAGAGGTTGTGGGAGATGAATACATAGGCGGTGCGGTACTGCTGCTGCAGATCCATGAACAGGTTGAGCACCTGCGCCTGGATGGACACGTCCAGCGCCGAGGTCGGCTCGTCCGCCACCAGCACCGTGGGCTGCAGCATCATGGCACGGGCCACGGCGATGCGCTGGCGCTGGCCGCCGGAGAACATGTGCGGATAGCGCTGGTAGTGCTCGGGCCGCAAACCCACCTGCTGCATCATCGCCTGCACCTTCTCGCGCCTTTCGGTGCGCGACAGGCTGGTGTTGATCTGCAGCGGCTCGGCCAGCTGGTCGCCGATCTTGCGCCGCGGATTGAGCGAGGCGTAGGGATTCTGGAACACCATCTGCACCTCGCGGCGCAGTTCCTTGCGGCGGGCGGCGTCGGCCTTGGCCACGTCCTGGCCACCGATGACCAGGCTGCCGGCGGTGGGCTGCTCGATCAGGGTCAGGGCGCGGGCCAGGGTGGACTTGCCACAGCCGGACTCACCCACCACGGCCAGGGTGCGCCCGGCCTGGAGGTCGAAGGAGACGCCGTTGAGCGCCTTGACCGTGGCATTGTCCTTGAACAGGCCGCGGGAGATTTGATAGTGCTGGGTCAGGCCCTTGGCTTCGAGCACGAGGTGCTCGGGCGCCTGCTCCGGGGCGGTGGAGCGGGCGAGGACGGTGGCTTCAGACGGCGCCATGGCGATCCTCCGGCAACTGGCTGGGACGTTGATGTTCGGGCAGCACCGCGGGGGCCTCGCCCGGGGCGACGTTGCGCGGGAAGAAGCAGCGCACCGCACCGCGGTCGTAGGGCTCCAGCGCCGGGCGCTCCTGGCAGCGCGGCTGCACATAGGGGCAGCGCGGGCTCAGCAGGCAGCCGGCGGGACGGTCATAGCGACCGGGGACGATGCCGGGCAGGGTGTGCAGGCGGTCCGTCTGGCTGTGCTCGGGGATGGCCGCCAGCAGGGCTTCGGTGTAGGGATGCGCAGGGGCGTCGAACAGGGTCGGCACCACGCCTTTCTCCACCGCCTGGCCGGCGTACATCACCACCACGCGCTGGGCGGTCTCGGCCACCACGGCGAGGTCGTGGGTGATGAGGATCAGGCCCATGCCCTCGTCGCGCTGCAGATTGACCAGCAGCTCCATGATCTGCGCCTGGATGGTGACGTCCAGCGCGGTGGTGGGTTCGTCGGCGATCAGCAGGCGCGGCTCGGCGGCGATGGCCATGGCGATGGCGACGCGCTGGCTCATGCCCCCGGACAGCTGGTGCGGATAGGCGCCGAGGCGACTGGCCGCGGCCGGGATCTCGACCTTTTCCAGCAATTCCAGGGCGCGCTGGCGAGCGGCGCGACCCTTGAGGCCCAGGTGCTGGCGGATCACCTCTTCCAGCTGGAAGCCCACGGTGTAGCTGGGGTTGAGCGCCGTCATCGGGTCCTGGAAGACCATCGACAGCTCCTTGCCGATCAGGTGCCGCCGGCGGCGACCCTTGAGGCTGAGCAGGTCCTGGCCGTCGAAGGCCAGGCGGTCGGCGGTGATGCGGCCGGGGTGATCGATCAGGCCCATCACGGCCATCATGGTCACCGACTTGCCGGAGCCGGACTCGCCGACGATGGCGACGATCTCGCCCTGATCCACCGTGAGATCGAGGCCTTCCACCACCGGCGGGGCGTCGGTGCCGCCGAAGCGCACCGAGAGGTTCTGGATTTCGAGGAGGCTCATGACTGCACCTTCAGACGCGGATCGAGGGCATCGCGCAGGCCGTCGCCCATCAGGTTGATGGCCAGCACGGTGAAGAGGATGGCGAGACCCGGCAGGGTCACCACCCACCAGGCGCGCTCGATGTAGTCGCGGGCCGAGGCCAGCATGGTGCCCCACTCGGGGGTGGGCGGCTGCACGCCGAGGCCGAGGAAGCCCAGGGCGGCGGCATCGAGGATCGCCGAGGAAAAGCTCAGGGTGGCCTGGACGATCAGCGGTGCCATGCAGTTGGGCAGCACGCTGACGAACATCAGCCGCAGGGTGCCGGCGCCGGCCAGCCGC
The DNA here is from genome assembly GCF_014190935.1 of Pseudomonas sp. AS2.8. NCBI lineage: Bacteria > Pseudomonadati > Pseudomonadota > Gammaproteobacteria > Pseudomonadales > Pseudomonadaceae > Pseudomonas > Pseudomonas sp. AS2.8. The sequence continues at coordinate 906,578 of NZ_JACHVV010000002.1, read as the reverse complement.
GAGGCGGTAACGTAGTCGCGGTGCAGTTCGCCCATCACCGCGGCGCGGGTCAGGCGGACATAGGACGGCAGCGAGACGATGGCGATGGCCACCACGGTGTTGATCAGCCCTGGGCCGAGGATGGCGACGATGGCCACGGCCAGCAGCAGCGAGGGCAGCGCCAGCATGATGTCCATCAGGCGCATGATCACCGGACCGGCGCGGTTGGGCGAGAAGCCGGCCACCAGGCCGAGCAGGATGCCGGGGATCAGCGAGAAGATCACCGAGGCCAGGCCGATCAGCAGCGACAGCCGGGCGCCGTGGATCAGTCGGCTGAGCAGGTCACGCCCCAGCTCGTCGGTACCCAGCGGGAACTGGCTGTTGCCACCGTCCAGCCACAGCGGCGGGGTGAGCATGAAGTCGCGGAACTGCTCGCTGGGCGCATGGGGTGCGACCCAGGGCGCGAAGAGCGCGCAGAACACCACGATGACCATGAAGATCAGCCCGCCGAGGGCGCCCTTGTTGCGGGCGAAGGCGTGCCAGAACTCCTTGAAGGGAGAGGGGTAGAGGGCGCTCGGGTCTTGAGCGGCCGGGGTGTTTACCGTTGTCATAGGCTCTGTCCGTATGGGCGCATCAACGCTGGTGGCGGATGCGCGGATTGACCAGGCCGTAGAGGATGTCCACGACGAAATTGACCAGGATGACCAGGGTGGCGATCAGCAGGATGCCGTTCTGCACCACCGGGTAGTCCCGGGCGCCGATGGCCTCGATCAGCCACTTGCCGATGCCGGGCCAGGAAAAGATGGTCTCGGTGAGCACCGCGCCGGAAAGCAGGCTGCCGACCTGCAGGCCGAGCACGGTCAGCACCGGGATCAGGGCGTTGCGCAGGGCGTGAACGAAGACCACCCGCTTGGGCGACAGGCCCTTGGCGCGGGCGGTGCGCACATAGTCCTCGCGCAGGACCTCGAGCATGGCCGAGCGGGTCATGCGGGCGATCACCGCCAGCGGAATGGTGCCCACCACGATGGCCGGCAGGATCAGGTGCTTGAGGGCATCGACGAAGGCGCCGGGCTCGTCGGAGAGCAGGGTGTCGATGAGCATGAAGCCGGTGCGCGGCGGGATGTCGTAGAGCAGGTCCAGGCGGCCGGAAACCGGGGTCCAGCCGAGTTGCACCGAGAACAGCATGATCAGCAGCAGGCCCCACCAGAAGATCGGCATGGAATAGCCGGTCAGGGCCACGCCCATCACCCCGTGATCCACCGTGGTGCCGCGCCTGAGGGCGGCGATGATGCCGGCCAGCACGCCGAACACCGTGGCGAACAGCATGGCCGCCACCGAGAGTTCCAGGGTGGCCGGGAACAGGGTCAGGAATTCGTCCCAGACCCCGACGCGACTGCGCAGGGATTCGCCGAGGTTGCCCTGGGCGAGGTTGCCGATGTAGTCGAAATACTGCTGGTACAGGGGCTTGTCGAGGCCCAGGCGGTGCATGGCTTCGGCGTGCATCTGCGGATCGACGCGGCGTTCGCCCATCATGACCTCCACCGGATCGCCGGGGATGAGGCGGATCAGGGCGAAGGTCAGCAGGGTGACGCCAAAGAACGTCGGTATCAGCAGCCCGAAGCGACGGGCGATGAAGGCGAGCATCGGAGGGGGTATCTCCTCTTGAGGCTGATCAAGACGGCGCGAGTACGTGCCCGGCCGCGTTTTTAAGTGAAAGCCCGCGCAAAAGCCCGCAGGCTTTTGCTCTGACTCTCAGACCTTGTGGGTCCGGATTCATCCCTGCACGGACCGTCCTGGTCCGCGACGAACGAGGCCTGCGCGAGGCAGGCTCGTTCGGTCCTACGAATAGGTTCGAAGAGCGCTCTGGGCCAGCGCTCCAAACCCGGCAGACTACCACGTTGCCACGGGTGTCGATATCCTCGACACGGCCAGGGCTTCGCCGGTGTTCGCGACGCGATCCCGGCCAGATGCCCGACACTGCGTGGAAGCCGCCGGGGCCTGCCATTACAGCAGGTTGAACGGCAGGGTGGAGACCAGGCGCAGCTCCTTGACGTTGCCGTCGACCTGGTTCTGGCTGGCGCGGTGATCGGTCAGCAGCAGGCGGAAGCGGCTGTCCTTGAGCGCGCCCTGCTGCACCTTGTAGGTGGTGACCAGGCCGATCTCGTGGTGCTTCTCGCCATCCTGCTGCAGGACCTCGGCATAGTTGGCGTACTTGCCGGCGCCGGCGTCGTAGTGGGTGCCGTCGATGTCCCAGCCCTTGGCGTACCAGACGCCAGTGCTCAGGCCGGGCACGCCGAAGTAGCTCCAGTCGGTCTCGTAGCGGATCTGCAGCGACTTCTCGTTGGGGCCGTTGTAGTCCGAGACCAGGGAATTGGCCAGGTAGATGGCCGCGGTCTCGTGGGCGTAGTCGAAGTATTCGTTGCCGTCGATCTGCTGGTAGGCCAGGGTCAGGCTGTGGGCCTGGTGGCTGCCGGTGAACGCCAGGCTCCAGGCGGTGTTGTCGATGTCGCCGGCCTTGGCGCTGCCGGCGTCGACGGTGCGATAGGCGTTGGCCACCGCCTTCCAGGCGAAGGTGTCGAGCGAGCCGCCGGCCTGGGTGACGCTCAGGAAGTACTGATTCCAGACGTCTTCGAAGTTGGCGCCATAGACGCTGACTTCCCAACCCTGGGGCAGCTTGTAGTTGCCGCCGAGAAAGCTCAGGCGGTCGGCGGTGACCTCGCGGGTGCCGTACTCGGTGGTCCACTTCTCGTCGCCGGCACCGGTCCGCGGACTCACGCGGGTAAAGCTGCCCCCCTGCAGCGAGAGGTTGTCCCATTCATCGCTGGTCAGGGCGAAGCCGTCGAAACCGGACGGGAAGGGCCGGTTGTCGTTGTAGCTGATCACCGGGGTGTCGAGCATGAAGCGGCCGATCTTGAGCTCGGTGTTGGAGACGCGGAAGCGCGCATCGGCGATGCCCAGCTTGGACCACTCGGCATGGCCCTCGCCCTCGGCGTTGGCCAGGGTGCGGTTGCCGCCGCCACCGATCTGGCCCTTGCCGCGTTCCAGGTTGGTGGCCTGATAGCCAGCCACGTCGATGCCGAAGCCCACCGGGCCCTGGGTGTAGCCGGAGCTGTACTTGAGCGCCGTGGCCTGGACCCAGGTATTGCGCGAGTGGGTGCGCACCCGGGTGCCGTTCTTGCTGTAGCTGAAGATCGGATCGGAGCTGGTCTCGCGGGCAAAGAAGTTGCGCGTGGTCAGGGTCAGGCTGTCATCGGCGAAAAAGCCCTTGGCGCCTTCCTGGCCCTTCACCGGCTTCTGCACGTTGGGCAGGGTCTGGACCTCGTTGGCGTAGCTGGGATCTTCCGGCGCCGGGGACTGGGCGTGGGCGGTCAGGGCCAGGGTGAGCAGGGAGAGGGCGAGGCCTCCCCGGTGGACGTTGGTCATCAGGTGTGCTCCAAAGCGGTCGTTTTTTCTGTTATCTGGGCGTTTTCCGGCACGACCGAACCCGTCGCGCCGAAACACGGCGCGAGGCGGGAAAGGTCGAGGGGCGGGCCGCCCGGGCCCGGTCGCTTACGGCATCAGCTGCCGATCAGTCGAGGGTTACCGTGGAGAAGTCGTAGACCCCCAGCGGACTCTGCACATAGCCCTGCACCTTGGGTTGCAGGACATCGGTGAACAGCGGGTGCGCCAGCGGAATCCAGGGCATCTGCTGGTGGAAGATCTGCTGGGCCTGCTCGTAGAGCGCGGTACGCTGGGCCGGGTCGTTGATGCGCTTGGCCTTTTCGATGGCGTCGTTGAAGGCCTTGTCGCACCAGAACGAGCGGTTTTCGCCGCTTTCCGCCGCCGAGCAACTCAGGTTGTTGGTGAGGAAGTTGTCCGGATCACCGTTGTCGCCGGTCCAGCTAGCCATCATCAGGTCGTGCTCGCCGGCCTTGGTGCGCTTCATGAACTCACCCCATTCGAACTGGGTGATCTCGGCCTTGATGCCGATCTTGGCCAGGTCGCCCTGGATCAGCTGGGCCACCAGGGCCGGACTACCGCCGGGGCCGCTACCGGTGCTGATGTAGTACTTGAGGGTGAGGCCATCGGCGTAGCCGGCTTCCTTGAGCAGCGCCTTGGCCTTTTCCACGTCATGGGGCCAGGGCTTGATGTCCTTGGCGTAGCCCAGCAGCGACGAGGGATAGGGATTGATCGCCGCCTTGGCACCGCCTTCGCCGAACACCGTCTTCAGGTAGTTCTGCTGGTCGAAGGCCATGGCGATGGCCTGGCGTACCCGCACGTCGCTCAGTGCCTTGTTCCTGGTGTTCAACGCCAGGTAGGAGGTGGTCTGGCTTTCCACCTGGGCCAGCTTGAGGCTCTTGTCCTGCTTGAGCATCGGCACGTCCTGCGGCTTGACCGTCAGGCCGATCTGGCACTCGTTGTTGCGTACCCGCTGGATGCGCACATTGGGATCCAGGGTCACCGCCAGCACCAGGCCGTCCATCTGCGGCTTCTTGCCGAAGTAGTCCGGATTGACCTTGTAGCGGGTGTTGGAATCCTTGGCATAGCGCTGGAAGACGAAGGGACCGGTGCCGATGGGCTTCTGGTTGATGTCGTCGGTCTTCTTGCTGGCCAGCAGGCTGTCGGCGTATTCCTTGGACAGGATCGAACCGAAGGCCATCGCCAGGTCGGCGAGGAAGGGCGCCTCGGGCTGGTTGAGGGTGAAGCGCACGTGGCTGTCGTCCACCTTGTCGATGGACTTGATCAGGGTGCCCATCTCCATGGCCGCCGCATAGGGATAGCCGCTGGGAGAGAGGTTGTACCAGGGATTGTTCTTGTCGAGCATGCGCTCGAAGCTGAATACCACGTCGTCGGCGTTGAAATCACGCGTCGGCTTGAAGTAGTCGGTGGTGTGGAATTTCACCCCCTGGCGCAGGGCGAAGGTGTACTGCAGGCCATCCGGGGAGACCTCCCAGCTTTCGGCCAGGCCCGGCTCCAGCTCGGCGGTGCCCTGCTTGAATTCCACCAGGCGGTTGTACAGCGGGGTAGCCGAGGCGTTGAAGGTATAGCCGGAGGTATAGCGACCCGGATCGAAGCCTTCCGGATTGGCCTCGGTGCAGACCACCAGGGGCCGGGCCAGGGCGGCATTGGCCGTCAGGCAGAGGAGGGCGGCGAGAGACAGCGAGAATAGCGGTTTGGACACGGAAGGCTCCTCGTGAAGGCCCGCGAGGCGGGCCGGACAGGGTCAGCGGTCGAGGCTTACGCCATAGAACCCGGTAACGCCGAAGGGATTGATCTTGAAGCCCTGCACTTCTTTGCGCATGGGCTGGGACACCACCGAGTGGGCCATGGGGCTCACCGGCATCTGCTGGCGAATGAGCTGTTGCGCCTGCTCGTAGAGACGGGTGCGTTCGGCGCGATCGTTGCTGGTCTTGGCCTTCTGGATGAGGACGTCGTAGCTCTTGTCGCACCAGCGCGCATAGTTGCTGCCGCCGATGGCGCTGCAGCCGTAGAGCACGCCCAGCCAGTTGTCCGGATCGCCGTTGTCGCCGGTCCAGCCATAGGTCAGCACATCGTGTTCGCCGGCCTTGGCGCGCTTGATGTATTCGCCCCATTCGTAGCTGACGATCTTGGCCTTGATGCCGACCTTGGCCCAATCCTGCTGGATCATCTGCGCCGACTGGCGGGCGTTGGGGTTGGAAGCGCGCTGCACGGTCATGGCCCAGAGCGCGATCTCGGTGCCGTCCTTGATCCCCGCCTGCTTGAGCAGCGCGCGGGCCTTGGTCGGGTCATAGGGCGCGCCCTTGATGTTCTTGTCGTAGGACCACTGGTTCGGCGGGATCACGTTCTGCGCGACCTGGCCGGCGCCCTGGAACACGGTGTCGACGATGGCCTGCTTGTTGATGGCCATGTCCAGGGCACGCCGCACCTCGGGCTTGTCCAGCGGCGGGTGCTGGACGTTGTAGGCGAGGAAGCCGACGTTGAAACCCGGTTGCTGCAGCACCTTGAGGTTGGCGTCCTGCTTCATCTCCACCAGATCCGCCGGGCGCGCATAGCCGCTCACCTGGCATTCGTCGGCCTTGAGCTTCTGCAGGCGGGTGGCGGCGTCGGGGGTGATGGCGAAGATCAGATTGTCGAGCTTGACGTCCTCGGGCTTCCAGTAGTCCTGATTGCCCTTGAAGCGGATCACCGCATCCTTCTGGTAGCGGCTGAAGACGAAGGGGCCGGTACCGATGGGCTGCTGGTTGAGCAGCTCCGGCTTGCCCGCCTTGAGCAACTGCGCGGCGTACTCCGCCGACTGGATGGAAGCGAAGCTCATGGCCAGGTCGGCGGCAAAGGCGGCATCGACCTTGTTCAGGGTGAAGACCACGGTGTGGTCGTCGACCTTGGCTACCTTGGCGATGTTCTGGTCCAGCCCCATGTCGGTGAAGTAGGGGAATTCCGTGGGGTAGGCCTTACGGAACGGCTGCTCCTTGTCGAGCATGCGCTGGAAGGTGAAGACCACGTCGTCGGCAGTGAAGTCGCGGGTGGGCTTGAAGTAGTCGGTGGTATGGAATTTCACGCCCTGGCGCAGGTGGAAGGTATAGGTCTTGCCATCCGCGCTCACGTCCCATTGGGTCGCAAGGCCCGGTTCCAGGGTGGTGCCGCCGCGCTGGAACTGCACCAGGCGATTGAAGACCGTTTCCGCCGAGGCATCGAATTCGGTGCCCGAGGTGTATTGCGCCGGATCGAAACCGGCCGGGCTGGCTTCCGAGCAATAGACGAGGTTGCTCGCCGCCTGGGCGAGCGGAGCGCAGGCGAGCAGGCTCGCCGCCAGCAACGAGTAGGCGTAGGGAAGGCGCATGGGTCTCACTCCATCAGTCAAATGAACGGCCAGGGCCGGGAGGCTGGCTCCCGGCCCTGGCCAAGAGGCTTCACTTGCTGACGCTGACGCCGTAGAACTCGTTCAACCCGAAGGGGCTGATCTTGTAGTCCTGGACTTCCTTGCGCATCGGCATGTAGACCGTGGAATGCGCGATGGGCGTCATGGGCACCTGCTGCTTGAGCACCTGCTGGGCCTGTTCGTAGAGCTTGGTGCGCTCGCCCTGGTCGGTCACGCGCTTGGCCTTGACCACCAGATCGTCGAACGGCTTGTAGCACCAGCGGGAATAGTTGTTGCCGCCGATGGCGTTGCAGCCGAAGAGGGTCGCCAGCCAGTTGTCCGGGTCGCCGTTGTCGCCGCTCCAGCCGATCAGCATGATGTCGTGCTCGCCGGCCTTGGCGCGCTTGTTGTACTCGCCCCATTCGTAGCTGACGATCTTGGTCTTGACGCCGATCTTGGCCCAGTCCTGCTGGAGGATTTCCGCCATCAGGCGGGCGTTGGGGTTGTAGGGGCGCTGCACCGGCATGGCCCAGAGGGTGAATTCGGTGCCTTCCTTGAAGCCGGCTTCCTTGAGCAGGGCCTTGGCCTTTTCCGGATCGTAGGGCGCGTCCTTGATGGACTTGTCATAGGACCACTGGGTCGGCGGCATGGCGTTGACCGCCACCTGGCCGGCGCCCTGGTAGACGGCGTTGATGATGGCCTGCTTGTTGACGGCCATGTCCAGTGCCTGACGCACCTTGAGGTTGCCCAGATCGCCGTGCTGGGTGTTGTAGGAGATGTAGCCGAGGTTGAAGCCCGGCTGCGACGGCAGCTTGAGATTCGGATCCTTCTTCAGGCCGTCCAGATCCGCCGGACGCGGATAGACGGTGATCTGGCACTCGCCGGCCTTGAGCTTCTGCATCCGTACCGAGGGATCGGTGTTGATGGAGAAGATCAGGTTGTCCACCTTGGCGCCCTCGGCCTTGTCCCAGTAGTCCGGGTTGGCCTTGTAGCGGATCACCGCATCCTTCTGGTAGCGGCTGAAGACGAAGGGACCGGTGCCGATCGGCTTCTGGTTGATCTCGGCAGCCTTGCCGGCCTTGAGCAGCTTGTCGGCGTATTCGGCCGACTGGATCGACGGGAAGGGCATCGCCAGATTCTGCAGGAAGGCGGCGTCCACTTCGTTGAGGGTCATGCGCACCGTGTAGTCGTCGACCTTTTCCACCTTGGCGATGTTCTGGTCGAGGCCCATGTCGGTGAAGTAGGGGAATTCGGTGGGGTAGGCCTTACGGAACGGATTGTCCTTGTCCAGCATGCGCTGGAAGGTGAAGAGGACGTCATCGGCATCGAAGTCGCGGGTCGGCTTGAAGTAGTCCGTGGTGTGGAATTTCACGCCCTTGCGCAGGTGGAAGGTGTACACCTTGCCGTCTTCGCTGATGTCCCAGCTCTCCGCCAGACCCGGCTTGACCTGGGTACCGCCGCGCTCGAACTGGGTCAGCTTGTTGAAGATGGTTTCCGCCGACGCATCGAAGTCGGTGCCGGTGGTGTATTGCGCCGGATCGAAACCGGCCGGGCTACCTTCGGAGCAGAACACCAAGTTGGTTGCCTGGGCCAGGGGTGCGCCGGCCAGCAGACCGGAAGCGAAGAGGGCAGCGAGTACGTTCTTGTGCATGGAGACCTCATGTCGGGGACGGCGCAACACGATGTGGCGTTGCGAAACAGAATGCCGATGTCTTGTGGACAGATGAGCCCACATGCACAGCTTATGCCCATGTCCATAGCTCAGGCGAGCTATTGACCCCGAGAGACCCAAACAGGAAACAGATGTCGCAAAGATGTAAGACGAGGCGGGGTGGCAGGAAGCCGGTGCGCACTAAAAGTGCGCACCGAAACAGCGTTGTTACTTTTCTGCACTAGATCAGGGCATCTGTACTTCGATGGTACCGCCCGCGGTCACTTCGACGGTGGTGGTACCGGGGGCAACGTCCGGGGTCACGGCGTCGCTGGCGGCCTTCATCGCCGACATGCGCAGCATCGGCAGCGGCTGGGGTACGCCACTGGTGCCCAGGTCCAGGTTGACGATGCGATAGCCCGAGCCACCCAGGGCTTCGGTGGCCAGCTGGGCGCGGGCCTTGAAAGCGGCCACGGCGTCCTTGAACAAGGCATCCTCCTGCTGCTTGCGGGTGCCATCGGCGATGGTGAACTGCAGGTTGCCCATCTTCAGGTTGCCCAGCAGCTCGCCGGTCAGCTTGGACAGGGCGGCGAAGTCGGCGCTTTCCAGGCGCAGTTCGCCGCGCTCGCGCCAGGCATTGATGGCGCGGCCCTGGTCTTCATAGACCGGGTAGGTGTTGCGATTGCCCAGGGAAACGTCCACGCCGGCGACCTTGCGCGCCTGTTCCAGGGCGGCATTGAGGGTCTTGGTGGTGTCGCTGGCCAGGGTCGCCGGATCCTGGCCCTGGCTTTCGGTATAGAGCATGACCTGCATGCGGTCGCGCGGCACCTCACGACTGACCTCGGCCCTCAGGCTGATCTGGTTGTAGCGCGCTTCGTCGGCCTGGACGCCGGTGGCGAGCAGGGTGCTGAACAGCGCGGCGCCCAGCACGAGCGGACGTAGGGAAGGGGTCATGGTGTTCTCCTGAGTGGCAGTACGAAAGCGGTGTGACCACGGACCCGGCGGATGGTGCGTCGCTTTGCCGCGTCGGCGGCTGCGGGCGGATACCCATCGCTATAATGCCAAGTCTGCTCTGACCGGCAGGCCCGCCAGGGGCTGCCGTCTCGATCGTTTCTTGCGCCTGGAACCTCGCATGTTCTCCTTGCCCGTTCAATGGTTGTCCGCCAATCGCCAGAATCTCGGGCGCCTGGTCCTTATCCGCGTGCTGGTACTGGCCGCCCAGGCTGGCTCGGTGGGGATCGCCCGGCTGTCGGGCATCGTCCAGCTGCCCTGGACGGCCCTGGCCATCACCCTGGGCGTCTCGGCGGTGCTCTGCCTGTTCGCCGCCCTGCGACTGACCCGCCCCTGGCCAGTCACCGAGCAGGAGTACGCGGCGCACCTGGGCTGCGACCTGGCCATCCACAGCGCCCTGCTGTATTTCGCCGGCGGCCCGACCAACCCCTTCGCCTCCTATTACCTGGTGCCCCTGACCATCGCCGCGGCCACGCTGCCCTGGCTCTATACCCTGGTCCTGGCCGCCCTGACCCTGGCGGTCTTCTCGCTGATGCTGCTCTCCTACGAGCCGCTGCATCTGCTGGTGGCCAACGATGGCGCGGTGCTCAGCTACGGCATGTGGCTGAGCTTCGCCCTGTCAGCCGCCGTCATCACCCTGTTCGTGGCGCGCATGGCCACCGCCCTGCGCGAGCAGGAGAGCCTGCAGGCCCAGCGCCGCGAACAGGCCATGCGCGATCAGCAACTGCTGGCCGTGGCCACCCAGGCCGCCGGCGCCGCCCACGAGTTGAGTACGCCGCTGTCCACCATGAGCGTGCTGCTCAAGGAGCTGCAACAGGAGTACGCCGGTCAGCCGACCCTGAGCGAAGACCTGGCGCTGTTGCAGGCCCAGGTCGGGCAGTGCAAGCAGACCCTGCAGCAACTGGTGCGCGCCGCCGAGGCCGACCGTCGCCAGACGGTGCAGGAGCAGACCGCCGTGGAGTGGCTGGAGGCGACCATGGATCGCTGGCACCTGATGCGACCGGAAGCCACCTACAGCTTCGAGGTGGTCAGTCTGGGCACGCCGCCGCGCCTGACGCCGCCGGTCGAACTTACCCAGGCGCTGCTGAATCTACTCAACAACGCCGCCGACGCCTGCCCGGAAAACCTGGCCATCCGTCTGCATTGGGATGCCCGCGAACTGTGCCTGTCGATCCGCGATCACGGCGCCGGGGTACCCCTGGCCATCGCCGAGCAGCTCGGCAAGCCGTTCTTCACCACCAAGGGCAAGGGCTTCGGGCTGGGCCTGTTCCTCAGCCAGGCAAGCGTCACCCGCGCCGGCGGCACGGTGAAGCTCTACAATCACGAAGAAGGCGGCACCCTGACCGAATTGCGCCTGCCGCGGCACTACGCCCTGGCGTGAATGCCTGGAGAATTCTATGACTGACGACCTCAACAGCGGTTTCGACGACCAGCCCCACATCCTGCTGGTCGACGACGATCCCACCTTTACCCGGGTGATGGCCCGCGCCATGGATCGCCGCGGCCTGCGCGTGTCCATCGCCGACAGCGCCGAGGAAGGCCTGCAGCTGGCCAAGGAAGACCTGCCGGACTACGCGGTGCTCGACCTGAAGATGGAAGGCGACTCGGGGCTGGTGCTGCTGCCCCAGCTGCTGGAGCTGCATCCGGAGATGCGCGTGGTGATCCTCACCGGCTATTCCAGCATCGCCACCGCGGTGGAAGCCATCAAGCGCGGCGCCACCAACTACCTGTGCAAGCCGGCCGATGCCGACGATGTCCTGGCCGGCCTGCTCGCCCAGCACGCCGATCTCGACACCCTGGTGCCGGACAATCCCATGTCGGTGGATCGCCTGCAGTGGGAACACATCCAGCGGGTGCTGGCCGAGCACGAAGGCAACATCTCGGCGACCGCGCGTGCCCTGGGCATGCATCGCCGTACCCTGCAGCGCAAGCTGCAGAAGCGTCCGGTACGTCGCTGAGGGCTTTCATCGCCCACGATCGCCGTGGGCGACAAACTGTTACATTGTTTCAGTCAGAATTCGTTCAGGCTTTCCGGCATAGGCTGTGCAGGCGTCTCGTTGAGCAGTCCATGAGAGTCCGAGCATGTCCGAATCCGCCGTACCCGTGCCCTCCGTCTACGGGGCTTCCCGTGGGCATTTCCTGGCCCGCGTCTGGGCCCTGATCATCCCCTACTGGCGCAGCGAAGAGAAAGGCAAGGCCTGGCTCCTGCTGTCCGTGGTCATCGCCCTGTCCCTCGCCGGGGTCGGCCTGTCGGTGGCCCTGAACACCTGGTACCGCTACTTCTACGATGCCTTGCAGAATCGCGATCTGGCCGCCTTCATCCGGCTGATGCTGTACTTCTGCGGACTGGCCGCCACCGCCATCCTGCTGGCCGTGTACCGGCTCTATCTGACCCAGGCGCTGACCATCAACTGGCGCCGCTGGCTGACCGAAAAGCACTTCGGCCTCTGGCTGTCCGATCGCAACTACTACCAGCTGGAACGCGAAGGCGGCGCCGACAACCCCGACCAGCGCCTCACCGAAGACATCCGCGACTTCGCCGAAACCACCCTGAGCCTGGGGCTGGGCTTCATCCGTACCGTGGTCAGCCTGGTGTCCTTCAGCGTCATCCTGTTCGGCATCTCCGGCGACATCACCCTGTTCGGCATCACCATCCCGGCCTACATGTTCTGGGCCGCGCTGATCTACGCCACCATCGGCACCTGGCTGACGCATCTGATCGGCCGGCGGCTGATCGGCCTCTACAATCAGCAGCAACGCTATGAAGCCGATCTGCGCTTCGGCCTGATCCGCGTCCGCGAAAAGGCCGAGAGCGTGGCGCTGTTCCGCGGCGAAGCCAACGAGCACCGGCGCCTGCTGGATCGCTTCGGCTACGTCTGGGGCAACTACCACCTGGTGATGAACTACACCAAGCGGCTGACCTTCTTCACCGCCGGCTACAGCCAGATCGCCATCATCGCCGGCTTCGTGCTGGCGGCACCGCGCTACTTCTCCGGCAAGATCCAGCTGGGCGACCTGATGCAGATCAACTCGGCCTTCGGCAACGTCCAGGAGAGTCTCAGCTGGTTCGTCGACGCCTATGTCAGCCTGGCCGGCTGGCGCGCCGTCTCCGACCGTCTGCTGACCTTTCGCGAGACCATGGCCGAATTCAGCCAGGAGACCGACATCCTGGTGCCCCATGCCAGCGACAGCGACCTGATCCTGGAAGGACTCTCCCTGGGCGCCGCCGGCCGCTTGCTGCTGCATCCCACCGATCTGCGCATCGCCCGTGGCGAACATCTGCTGATCGAAGGCGCCTCGGGCAGTGGCAAGAGCACCCTGTTGCGGGCCCTGGCCGGCCTCTGGCGGCAAGGGCAGGGCGGTATCGCCGTACCGCCGGGGCGCCAGCTGTTCCTGCCGCAGCAACCCTATCTGCCCATCGGTACCCTGCGCGAAGCCCTGGCCTATCCGCAGCCGGTGGAGGCCTACACCGACGAGCGCCTGACCGAAGTCCTGCGGCACTGTCGCCTGGACCAGCTGGTGGAGCACCTCGACGAAAGCCGTCATTGGGAGCGTACCCTGTCGCCGGGCGAGCAGCAGCGCGTCGCCCTGGCCCGGGCGCTGCTCTATGCCCCCGACTGGCTGTTTCTCGACGAAGCCAGCTCGGCGCTCAGCGAAGCGGACGAGCGGGCCCTCTATGAGCGCCTGCTGGCGGAAAACCCCGGCCTGACCTTGGTCAGTGTCGGCCATCGTCCGAGTCTGCGCGCCTACCACCGTCGCCACCTGCTGCTGGAGGGCCAAGAGTTGCGTCCTAGAGCGGTCGGTGAAGCATCCTGACATGGACTAAGCGGTCTAAATCGGGCGTTTGGGAGGAGGTGGGTGCTATGATTCCAGAGTCCCTTCAATCGGTACGAGAATCCATGTCAGCACCCACCGTATCCCGCCCCCGAAAAAGACCCCGTAGCCTGGCAGAAGAGGTCGTCGGGGTGCTGATTCAGCAGATCGGCGACGGCCAGTTCCAGCCCGGCGACAAGCTCCCCACCGAGTCGGCCATCATGCAGGCCCAGGGCGTGAGCCGTACCGTGGTACGCGAGGCCATTTCGCGACTGCAGGCCGGTGGCTATGTGGAGACTCGCCACGGCATCGGCACCTTCGTGCTGGAGCGGCGCCCCGAGTCGCCGCTGCCGATCGATCCGGCCACCATCACCACCCTCAAGGACGTGCTGGCGATGCTCGAGTTGCGCATCAGCCTGGAAGTCGAGGCCGCCGGCCTGGCCGCCCAGCGCCGCTCGGCCGAGCAACTGCAGGCCATGTGGGCATTGCTGGAAGCCATGCGCACCGGCGTCGAAGAGCCCGATCGCGCGGTGAGTGCCGACCTGGAGCTGCACCTGCTGATCGCCAGCTCGACCGGCAATCGCTATTTCAGCGACATCATGAGCTACCTGGGCACGGTGCTGATTCCCCGTACGCGCCTCAATTCCGCCTATCTCGCCCATGATGACCAGCAGCTCTACCAGCGCCGTCTGGATGCCGAGCACGAAGCCATCGTCCAAGCCATCGAAGACGGCAACCTGGAAGCGGCCCGCGCCGCCATGCGCCTGCACCTGAGCAACAGCCGCGAACGCCTGAGACGCGCCCATGAAGAAATGGAGCGGCAGGCGGAAGAGGTCTGAAACAGGGCTTCACCGGCTTGGAGAGCATTTTTCTGGTTGGGGCTTGCCCCTTCCATAAAAGAGGTTGTACGATGACTTACAACAGGTGGCGGACCTGCCGCACCTCAGTCCAACCTATGCCGAGGCACTCAAGATGACTCCACAAGAACTCAAACACGTCCTCTCTTCCGGTCTGCTGTCCTTCCCGCTGACCGACTTCGATGCCAACGGCGACTTCCGCCCCGACACCTATGCCAAGCGCCTGGAGTGGCTGGCCCCCTACGGCGCGACCGCGCTGTTCGCCGCTGGTGGCACCGGTGAATTCTTCTCGCTGGAAGCCAGCGAATATAGCGGCGTCATCAAGACCGCGGTGGACACCTGCCAGGGCAGCGTGCCGATCCTCGCCGGTGTCGGTGGCTCCACTCGCCAGGCCATCGCCTATGCCCAGGAAGCCGAACGGCTGGGCGCCAAGGGTCTGCTGCTGCTGCCGCACTACCTGACCGAAGCCAGCCAGGACGGCGTGGCCGCCCATGTCGAAGCCGTCTGCAAGTCGGTCAAGATCGGCGTGGTCGTCTACAACCGCAACGTCTGCCGCCTGCAGCCCCATCACCTGGAGCAACTGGCCGAGCGCTGCCCGAACCTGATCGGCTACAAGGACGGCCTGGGTGACATCGAACTGATGGTCGCCATCCGCCGTCGCCTGGGCGATCGCTTCAGCTACCTGGGCGGCCTGCCCACCGCCGAAGTCTATGCCGCCGCCTACAAGGCGCTGGGCGTGCCGGTCTATTCCTCGGCCGTGTTCAACTTCGTGCCCAAGACCGCCGTGCAGTTCTACGAAGCCATCGCCCGTGACGATCACGAGGCGGTTGGCAAGCTGATCGATGACTTCTTCCTGCCGTACCTGGAAATCCGCAACCGCTGCGCCGGCTATGCCGTCAGCATCGTCAAGGCGGGCGCCAAGATCGCCGGTTACGACGCCGGTCCCGTGCGGACCCCGCTGACCGATCTCAAGCGGGACGAATACGAGCAACTGGCCGCGCTGATGGACAAGCTCGGTCCGCAGTAAGGTCCGCTATCCGGGAGGTGCTCCGGCATCTCTCCGCCCGTTGCACAACCCGCGGCCAGTCGCTTGGTCGCGGGCTTTTTTTGCCCGCTCGCCAGGGTTGGGCAGCAGGATGCGGGGAGCGACCGGCTTAAGCCATCGCTAAGGACCGGGTGCGAAGCTGAGCAACTCAGCGCCTCTGCGCGCGAAGCCGGGCAGGGTGGTGCTCCAGCCCTTTTCTGAGCAACCCTTCGCTTGGAGGTCCCCGCCATGAGCGCCGCCCTGCTGTACCTCGCCCTGGCTGCTTCACCCGGGCACACCACCTGCCTGGCGGCAAGACCGCCCTCGGCCGCGGCGCTGACGCGAGCGGTCAGTCATCCTCCAGCGGCCGGGCCCCAGGCGCTGCCGGTCATCCATACCGCGGGGACCCTGCCGCATACCGGCATCCACGACCAGTCCGCCGCGGCGGTACGGGATTTCGGCTATATGCTCGATCTGGCGCTGGCCTGGCGGGATAGTCGCGATGCCGCGGCCCTGGCGCGTCTGGCCCGCTATCTCGATGCCTGGCTACCCGGGTATCGGCCCAGCTTCCAGCCCATCGACGAAACCAACCTGAGCAGTCTCATCGTCGCCTATCAGCTGACCGTGGCGGACCTGCCCGCGGCGACGGCCCGGCGTTCCCGCGCCTTCATCGAGACCCTGGCCGAGGGCTATCTGCAGCAGATGGAGGCGCATCGCGGGGATGCCCACGGGGTCTGGAGCAACAACTGGCAGAGCCACAGGATCAAGCTGGCGACCCTGGCCGCCGGTGCGCTGGATGATCCGGCGCTGTTCGCTCGGGCGCGGGCAGCCTTCGTGGCGCAGCTGTCGGTCAATCTCCAGCCCGATGGCGAGGTGCTGGACTTCAACGAGCGCGATGCCCTGCACTATGTCGTCTACGACCTCGAACCCCTGGTGCTGGCGGCGGCGGTGGCCCAGGGTCGCGGCGAGGACTGGTTGCACTTACCGGGCGCTGAAGGCCAGACCCTGGCCAGGGCGCTCGACTGGCTGCTGCCCTATGCGCGCGGCCAGCGCAGCCACGAGGAATTCCGCAATACGACGGTACGCTTCGATGTACAGCGTGCCCAGGCCGGGCTGCCAGGTTATGCAGGCACCTGGCAGCCGCAGAACGCCAGAAACCTGTACTGGTCAGCCAGTCTGCTCGACCCGCGCTATGCGTCCATCGCCCGCCAGCTCGCGGCGACACCGCCCCGGCTGCTGTGGGCCTATGCCCCGGCCTGTCAGGGCTAGTCCCGGAGATCTCAGTCCAGGCTGCGGATGCTGACCCGGGAGGTGCCGTCGGCCACCATGTCGAGCCGATCGGCCGCGCTGCGCGACAGGTCGATCAGGCGTCGACGAACCGTCGGGCCGCGATCGTTGATGCGCACCACCACGCTGCGGCCGTTGGCCAGGTTGGTGACCTGGACACGGGTGCCGAAGGGCAGGGTGCGGTGGGCGGCGGTCAGGGCGCCCGGATCGTATTTTTCGCCGCTGGCGGTGCGGCGACCGGCGTGCCACTTGGAGTAGAAGGACGCCATGCCGGTGTCCTGATAGTCATGGGCAGCGCTGGAGGACAGCGTGGGCGGGAAGCTTTCCTGACTGGCGCAACCGGCGAACAGCAGGACCAGCGACAGCAGTCCGGCACGGTGGATCCGATGCATCTCGATGCCTCCTGGCAAAACGACCGGCAGCAGCTTAAGGGGTCGGAGCAGAGCTGTCAGCCCCGCTCCGTAACCCCTAGGTTCTGTACGAAAAGTGCCTGCGCTCGGTGATGCTTCGTTGAAAAACGCTTCGGAATGCTCATTTACCGCTCGTAAACTCCGCTTCCTCAGCGCTTTTCGTCTCGCCTGACCTTCGCTCGGCGACTTTTCGTACAGAGCCGTGCGACCGCCGTCAGCCTTCCAGTTTCTGCTTGAGCAGCTGGTTGACCTGGCCGGGGTTGGCCTTGCCCTTGGAGGCTTTCATGGCCTGGCCGACAAAG
The DNA here is from genome assembly GCF_014190935.1 of Pseudomonas sp. AS2.8. Lineage (NCBI taxonomy): Bacteria > Pseudomonadati > Pseudomonadota > Gammaproteobacteria > Pseudomonadales > Pseudomonadaceae > Pseudomonas > Pseudomonas sp. AS2.8. Next base: position 889,424 of record NZ_JACHVV010000002.1, on the reverse strand, counting down.
AAGCCGAACATCTTGCCGCGCTTGGCTTCGTCGCTGGCGCGGTATTGCTCGACCTGCGCGGCGTTGGCGGCCAGGACTTCGTCCAGCATGGCCTCGATGGCGCCGCTGTCGGTGACCTGCTTGAGGCCCTTGGCTTCGATGATGGCATCGGCGCTCGCGCCTTCGCCGGCGGCCAGCGCCTCGAAGACCATCTTGGCGATCTTGCCGGAGATGGTGTCGTCCTTGATGCGCAGGATCAGGCCGCCCAGCTGGGCCGCGCTCACCGGCGCCTGGGCGATGTCCAGGTCCTGCTTGTTGAGCAGGCTCGACAGCTCGCCCATCACCCAGTTGGCCGCCAGCTTGGCGTCGCCGCTCACCTGCTGGACTTCCTCGAAGTAGTCGGCCAGTTCGCGGCTGGCGGACAGCACGCTGGCGTCATAGACCGACAGGCCGTACTCGCTCTGGAAGCGGTCGCGCTTCTCGGTCGGCAGCTCGGGCAGCTGGCTGCGCACCTCGGCCAGGAAGGCCGGCTCGATCACCACCGGCAAGAGGTCAGGGCACGGGAAGTAGCGGTAGTCGTTGGCTTCTTCCTTGCTCCGCATGGAGCGGGTCTCGTCCTTGTTGGGATCGTACAGACGGGTTTCCTGCACGACCTTGCCACCGTCCTCGAGGAGTTCGATCTGGCGCTGGACCTCGTGGTTGATGGCCTTCTCGATGAAGCGGAAGGAGTTGACGTTCTTGATCTCGGCGCGGGTGCCGAAGGCGGACTGGCCCTTGGGCCGGACCGAGACGTTGCAGTCGCAACGCAGCGAACCCTCCGCCATGTTGCCGTCGCAGATACCCAGGTAGCGCACCAGGGCATGGATGGCTTTCACATAGGCCACGGCTTCCTTGGCGCTGCGGATGTCCGGCTCGGAGACGATCTCCAGCAGCGGCGTGCCGGCGCGGTTCAGGTCGATGCCGCTCATGCCGTGGAAGTCTTCGTGCAGGCTCTTGCCGGCGTCTTCTTCCAGGTGCGCGCGGGTGATGCCGATACGCTTGACGGTGCCGTCTTCCAGGGTGATGTCCAGGTGGCCCTTGCCGACGATGGGATGGTCCATCTGGCTGGTCTGGTAGCCCTTGGGCAGGTCCGGGTAGAAGTAGTTCTTGCGCGCGAAGACGTTGCGCTCGGCGATCTCGGCATTGATGGCCAGGCCGAACTTGCAGGCCATGCGCACGGCCTCGGCGTTGAGCACCGGCAGGGTGCCGGGCATGCCGAGGTCGACCAGGCTGGCGTGGGCGTTGGGCTCGGCGCCGAAGCTGGTGGCGCTGCCGGAGAAAATCTTCGATTGAGTGCTGAGCTGAGCGTGGATCTCAAGCCCGATCACGGTTTCCCATTGCATGTCTCTATCCTTCCTCAGAAGCCGCTCGGCGCCTGGCGATGCCAGTCGCTGACCTGCTGGTACTGGTGGGCGACGTTGAGCAGACGGCCTTCCTGGAAATAGTTGCCGAGCAATTGCACGCCCACCGGCAGGCCGTCGACGAAGCCGGCCGGCATCGACAGGCCGGGAATGCCGGCGAGGTTGGCGGCGATGGTGTAGAGGTCTTCGAGATAGGCGGAGACCGGGTCGTTGCTCTTCTCGCCGAGTTTCCAGGCCAGATTCGGCGTGGTCGGGCCGAGAATGACGTCGACCTCGGCGAAGGCCGCGACGAAGTCGTTCTTGATCAGCCGGCGGATGCGCTGGGCCTTGAGGTAGTAGGCGTCGTAGTAACCGGCCGACAGGGCATAGGTGCCGACCATGATGCGGCGCTTCACCTCGGCGCCGAAGCCTTCGCCACGGGATCTCTTGTAGAGATCTTCCAGGTTGACCGGATTCTCGCAGCGGTAGCCGAAGCGCACGCCGTCGAAGCGCGACAGGTTGGAGCTGGCCTCGGCCGGGGCGATGACGTAGTAGGCCGGAATCGCGTGCTGCAGGGTGGGCAGCGAGATGTCCTTGACGGTGGCGCCGAGCTTCTTGAGCTCCTCGACCACGGCCAGCACCTTCTCGCCGATGCGGGCATCCAGGCCGGCACCGAAGTATTCCCGCGGCAGACCGATGCGCAGGCCGCTCAGCGGCTGCTGCAGGGCGGCGCGATAGTCGTCCACCGGCTGGTCGACGCTGGTGGAGTCCTTGGGATCGAAACCGGCCATGGCCTGCAGCAGCAGCGCGCAGTCCTCGGCGGTGCGCGCCAGCGGGCCGCCCTGGTCGAGGCTGGAGGCGTAGGCGATCATGCCCCAGCGCGAGACCCGGCCGTAGGTGGGCTTGATGCCGGTGAGGTTGGTCAGGGCCGCCGGCTGGCGAATCGAGCCGCCGGTGTCGGTGCCGGTGGCGGCCGGCAGCAGGCGCGCGGCCACGGCCGCGGCGGAGCCACCGGAAGAGCCGCCCGGTACCCGGGTGACGTCCCAGGGATTCTTCACCGGGCCGTAGTGGCTGGACTCGTTGGCCGAACCCATGGCGAATTCGTCCATGTTCAGCTTGCCGAGGGTGACGGCGCCCGCCGCGGCCAGTCGCTCCACCACGGTGGCGTCATAGGGTGCCTTGAAACCGGTGAGGATCTTCGAGCCGCAGCTGGTCAGCACCCCCTGGGTACAGAACAGATCCTTGTGGGCGAGAGGCGCACCGAGCAGGGCGCCGGTTTCGCCGGCGGCGCGCCGGGCGTCGGCGGCGCGGGCCTGGGCCAGCGCCTGGTCGGCGGTCACGGTGATGAAGCTGTTGAGCCGCGGGTCGAGCTGCTCGATCCGCTGCAGCAGGCCGCGGGTCAGTTCCTCGGCGGAAAAATCCTTGGCGGCCAGGGCGGCAGCGATTTCGGTCAGGGTCAGCTGATGCATGTCGTGTCTCACTCGATCACCTTGGGGACCAGGTACAGGCCGGCTTCCACGGCCGGGGCGATGGCCTGGTAGGCCTCGCGCCGGTCGCCTTCGGTGGCCTGGTCGGGTCGCAGGCGCTGGGTGGCTTCCAGCGGGTGGGCGAGGGGGGCGATACCCGTGGTATCCACGGCCTGCATCTGGTCGACGAGGCCGAGGATGTCGTTGAGGGTGGCGGTGGTAGCGGCGAGATCCGCTTCATCGAGACCCAGACGGGCCAGGTGAGCGATCTTTTCGACGTCGGTGCGTTCGAGCGCCATCGGCTTCTCCAAGCAGGAAGGCGGCGTGACCCGGTTGGCGGCCGCGTATGCTGGAGACGGGCTGGGCGGGTCGGGCGCCGCGTTGAACAGGGGCTTAACGGCCCGGAAAAGCTCTCAATCTAGCATATCGGCGCCTTGCCCTAAATCCCTGCGATTGTTAGAGTCTGCCGCACTTTTTTACCCGCACGTTTGTCCTGTCGCGTGCCTGCTTGTCACCGCCTAGGGTCACCTCATGTTCAAGAAATTGCGTGGCATGTTCTCCAGCGATCTGTCGATCGACCTGGGAACCGCCAACACCCTGATTTATGTCCGCGAGCGTGGCATCGTGCTCAACGAGCCGTCGGTCGTCGCCATCCGTACCCATGGCAACCAGAAGAGCGTCGTCGCCGTCGGTACCGACGCCAAGCGCATGCTCGGTCGGACGCCGGGCAACATTGCCGCCATCCGGCCGATGAAGGATGGCGTCATCGCCGACTTCAGCGTCTGCGAAAAGATGTTGCAATACTTCATCAACAAGGTGCACGAGAACAGCTTCCTGCAGCCCAGTCCGCGGGTGCTGATCTGCGTGCCCTGCAAGTCGACCCAGGTCGAGCGCCGCGCCATTCGCGAATCCGCGCTGGGCGCGGGTGCCCGTGAGGTGTTCCTGATCGAGGAGCCGATGGCCGCGGCCATCGGCGCCGGTCTGCCGGTCGAGGAAGCCCATGGCTCCATGGTCGTCGACATCGGCGGCGGCACCACCGAGATCGCCCTGATCTCGCTGAACGGCGTGGTCTATGCCGAATCCGTCCGTGTCGGCGGCGATCGCTTCGACGAAGCCATCGTCACCTACGTGCGCCGCAACTACGGTAGCCTGATCGGCGAATCCACCGCCGAGCGCATCAAGCAGGAAATCGGCACCGCCTACCCGGGCGGCGAGGTCCGCGAGATCGACGTCCGTGGCCGTAACCTGGCCGAAGGCGTACCGCGCAGCTTCACCCTCAACTCCACCGAGGTGCTCGAAGCCATGCAGGAATCCCTGGCCACCATCGTCCAGGCGGTCAAGAGCTGCCTGGAGCAGTCGCCGCCGGAGCTGGCCTCCGACATCGCCGAGCGTGGCCTGGTGCTGACCGGTGGTGGCGCCCTGCTGCGCGACCTGGACAAGCTGCTGTCGCTGGAAACCGGCCTGCCGGTGATCGTCGCCGAAGACCCGCTGACCTGCGTGGCCCGTGGCGGCGGCAAGGCGCTGGACATGATGGATCGCCACGCCATGGACCTGCTGTCCACCGAATAAGGCAGTTCCAGGCTACAGGCCCCGCACCGGCTGCCCCTGGCGGCCGGTGCGCCGGGCGCGTTCTGCGAGGAACTCACCATCAAGCCGATTTTCAGCAAAAGCCCGGCGCTGGGCATTCGTCTGCTGATCCTGGCCGCCCTTTCGGTGGGTGTCATGGTCACCGACGCGCGCTTCGACTACCTGAAACCGGTACGCAGCGAACTGGCGCTGGTCCTCTCGCCCCTCTATGAGGTGGCGGGCTTTCCCCTGCGCGCCTGGGAAGGCGTCAGCGACCAGTTTTCCAGCCGCACCGAACTGATGGCGGAAAACGAGCGGCTCAAGGCCGAGCAATTGCTGCTGCAGCGCCGCCTGCAGAAACTCGCCGCCCTCACCGAGCAGAACGTGCGCCTGCGCGAGCTGCTCAACTCCGCCGCCCTGGTGGACGACAAGGTGCTGGTCGGCGAACTGATCGGCGTCGACCCCAATCCCTATACCCACCGCATCATCATCGACAAGGGCGCGAAGGACGGCGTCTTCGTCGGCCAGCCGGTGCTCGACGCCAGCGGCCTGATGGGTCAGGTGGTGGAGGTGATGCCCTATTCGGCGCGGGTGCTGCTGCTCACCGACGTGACCCACAGCATTCCGGTGCAGGTCAATCGCAACGGCCTGCGCGCCATCGCCGTCGGCACCGGCAATCCTGAGCGGCTGGAACTGCGCTATGTGGCCGACACCGCCGACATCAAGGAAGGCGACCTGCTGGTGAGCTCCGGCCTCGGCCAGCGCTTTCCCGCCGGCTATCCGGTGGCCACCGTCTCCAAGGTGATCCACGACTCGGGGCAACCCTTCGCCGTGGTGCGCGCCATTCCCACCGCCAAGCTCAATCGCAGTCGCTACATGCTGCTGGTGTTCAGCGATACCCGCACGCCCGAACAGCGCGCCAACGACGCCGCCGAGGCCCAGGAGGCCGCCGATCGCCATGCGGCCCAGCGCCCGGCCGCGCCGGCGAATCCGCCGCCGGCCGGCGCCTCGGCTGCGCAGCCGGCGGCCGCCACTGCCACGCCGGCGCCCGCCACCGGTACCGGCAGTCGCAACGCGACGCCGGCCAAGCCGCCCGCGGGCCAGGGCAGCAGCGCGGCCCATCCCGCCACGCCGACCAAGCCGCCGGCGAACGCGAGCGGCAACGCGGCGCATCCGGCGACACCGGCCAGGCCGCCGGCGCAGGGCGCGACCGCCACGCCCGCTCATCCGGCGGCGACGCCCACTCAGCCACAACGCCGGGTCCAGCAACCCGCGCCGGAATTGCCGGACGAGGGTGATCGTTGATGGCGCTGCGCATCGGCCACAACGGGTGGGTGATCTGGCTCACCCTGTTGGTCGGGTTGCTGCTGTCCGTCGTGCCCATGCCCGAGTTCATGGAGATCGGCCGGCCGCTGTGGCTGGCCATGCTGCTGACCTTCTGGACCCTGACCCTGCCGCACCGCGTCGGCCTGTTCACCGCCTGGACGATGGGCATCGCCGAAGACGTCCTCTACGGCAACCTGCTGGGCCAGACCGCCCTGGTGCTGAGCCTGGTGGTCTTTCTCGTGCGCTCCCTGGCGCAGCGGCTGCGGGCCTTTCCCATCTGGCAGCAGAGCTTCGTGCTGCTGGTGGTCTACGGCATCGCCCAGTTGCTGGCGCTGTGGCTCAACGCCCTGTCCGGCAGCCGGCCACCGACCCTGGTGTTTCTCACCCCCTCGCTGGTCAGCGCGCTGCTCTGGCCGTGGATCTATCTGCTGCTCCGCGGGCTGCGCCTCAGATTCGGCGTCAACTAAGGCTTGTCTGAAAAGTCGCCGAGCGAAGGTCAGGCAAGGCAAAAATCAGCGAGGAAGCGGAGTTTACGAAGGGTAAATGAGCATTCCGAGTTGATTTTTAACGCCGCATGACCGAGCGCAGGCACTTCTCGGACAAAGCCTAAGCTGGTTTCACCTGCGACAGGCTGGCATTCTCCCGTCATCCCCCTGCCGTCTGGTTGTTGTCGATGTCCCAGCTCTACCTCGCCTCCGCCTCGCCCCGCCGCGCCGAACTGCTCGAACAGATCGGCGTGGCCTTCCAGAAGGTCGCCGCAACCGTGGACGAAACCCCGCATCCTGGGGAGGCGGCGGACGCCTATGTCGAACGCCTGGCGCGAGCCAAGGCGGCCATGGGCCGGCAGGTGCTGGCCGGTGCCTCCGCCGGCTGCGTATTGGGCGCCGATACCTGCGTGGTGCTCGATGACCAGCTGCTCGGCAAACCCCGGGATCGCGCCGACGCCCTGGCCATGCTCGCCGCCCTCGGCGGGCGCCGGCACCGGGTGGTGACCGGCGTCGCCGTCGCCGATGGCGAGCGCTGCCTGAGTCGCGTGGTGTCCGCCGAGGTGGAATTCCGCCCCCTGGCGCCCGGCGAGGCCGAACGCTACTGGGACACCGGCGAGCCGGCCGACAAGGCCGGCAGCTATGCCATCCAGGGCGCCGGCGCGGTCTTCGTGCGCGGCCTGGTAGGTAGTTACAGCGCCGTGGTAGGGCTGCCGCTGTGCGAGACCGCGGAACTGCTGAGCGCTTTCGCCATCCCTTGTTGGCGGTCTGTCGGACGGCCGACCTCCTAGCGCTGGGGCGCCTGGCGCCTTGGTCCCCATTCCGCCCTTCCACGTCGTCCAAGAGTCCTCCATGAGCGAAGAGATCCTCATCAACATCACTCCCATGGAGTCCCGTGTCGCCGTCGTGGAAAACGGTGTGCTGCAGGAGGTGCACGTCGAGCGCACCCTGAGACGCGGCATCGTCGGCAACATCTATCGCGGGCGGGTGGTGCGGGTGCTGCCCGGCATGCAGGCGGCCTTCGTCGACATCGGCCTGGCTCGCGCGGCCTTCATCCACGCCGCCGAGATATCCCAGCGCGAAGGGGCGGCGGTGGAAAGCATCAGCGCCCTGGTACGCGAGGGCCAGACGCTGGTGGTGCAGGTCACCAAGGACCCCATAGGCACCAAGGGCGCCCGCCTCACCACCCACCTGTCGATCCCCTCGCGCTACCTGGTCTACATGCCGCGCACCTCCCACGTCGGCATCTCGCTGAAGATCGAGGACGAAGCCGAGCGCGAGCGACTCAAGGCGATCATGGCGCGCTGCGTGGAGAGCGAGGGCATCGAACACGAGGGCGGCTTCATCCTGCGCACCGCCGCCGAGGCGGCGCGCGAAGAAGACATCCTCGCCGACATCCGCTACCTGCGGCGGCTCTGGCAGCAGATCTCCGGCAATCTCCAGGGCCCGACGCCGGTGCCCATCTACGAAGACCTGACCCTGGCCCTGCGCGCCCTGCGCGACCTGGTCGGACCGCGCACGGAAAAGATCCGGGTCGACAGTCGCGAGAATTTCCAGCGCATCGGCCAGTTCGTCGAAGAGCTGATGCCCGAGGTGGCGGCGCGGCTGGAGCACTATCCCGGCGAACGGCCGATCTTCGACCTCTATGGCGTGGAAGACGAGATCCAGAAAGCCCTGGAGCGCAAGGTGCTGCTCAAGTCCGGTGGCTATCTGGTGATCGATCCCACCGAGGCCATGACCACCATCGACGTCAACACCGGCGCCTTCGTCGGTCACCGCAATCTGGAAGAGACCATCTTCAAGACCAATCTGGAGGCGGCCACCGCCATCGCCCGCCAGCTGCGGCTGCGCAATCTCGGCGGCATCATCATCATCGACTTCATCGACATGGAAGACGAAGAGCACCAGCGCCAGGTAATCCGCACCCTGGAAAAGCAGCTCGAACGCGACCATGCCAAGACCAACATCATCGGCATCACCGAGCTGGGCCTGCTGCAGATGACCCGCAAGCGCACCCGCGAGAGCCTGTCCCAGGTGCTCTGCGAGCCCTGCGCCAACTGCCAGGGGCGCGGCATCCTGCGCACCGCCGAAACCATCTGCTACGAGATCTTCCGCGAGATCCTGCGCGAGGCGCGGGCCTACCAGGCCAATTCCTACCTGGTGCTGGCCAACCAGAAGGTGGTGGATCGGCTGCTGGACGAGGAATCGGGCAATGTCGCCGACCTCGAAGCCTTCATCGGCCGCACCGTCAAATTCCAGGTCGAGACCATGTATTCCCAGGAGCAGTACGATGTCGTGCTGCTCTAGGTCCGGGTCTTGATGTCCCTGCTCAAACGCGGCGCGCTGGGACTGGCGCTGCTGGTGCTCGTCCTGTTGACGCTCTACCTCGGCCTGGGGCGGTTGCTCATGCCCTGGGTCGGCGAATACCGCAACGAAGTCGAGTCGCGCGCCGCGGCGGCGCTCGGCGAGCCGGTGCGCCTGGGCCGGCTCGAAGGGCGCTGGGCCCGCTGGAATCCGGTACTGATCCTGCGCGACCTGTCCCTGGGTCGCGGCGAGGGCATGGTGCAGCTGGATCATCTCCAGGTGGTGCCGGATGTCTTCGGCAGCCTCTGGCATCGCCAGCTGCGACTCAAGTCCGTGCAGGTCGATGGCGTCCATCTGGTCCTGCAGGAAGACGCCCAGGGGCACTGGCAACTGCGCGGCCTGCCGCCGCGAGCGCCGGATGCCAAGCCCTTCGATCCGGGTCCGCTGCTCGATGGCCTGGCGCGCCTGGGCCATGCCAGTCTGCTGGACAGCCAGCTCAGCCTGATTCCCCAGCAGGGATCGCCGGTGACCCTGAGGTATGCCGAGGCCAGTCTGTCCCGGCAGCTCAATGGCGCTCTGGAACTGGCGACCCGTTTCCGGTTGCCCGATGGCGGCACGGTCGCGGCGCATGTCACTGCCATGCCGCGTCCCGAAGACTGGCGTGCCAGCACCGTCGAAGGCTATCTCAGCCTGCCCGCCAGCGACTGGTCTCGCTGGGTGCCGGCGGCCCTGACCCGGCAGTGGCAACTGCGGCGTGCCCAGGCGGAAGGCGAACTCTGGTTCGCCTGGGGCGAAGGGCGGTTGCAGCGCTCCCACCTGCGGCTGAAGGCGGATGACCTGACGCTCGCCTATGCCGATCATCCTCCGGTGCGCCTGCAGGCCCTGACCCTGGACGCCGACCAGCAGGCCGGCGACGCCAGCCAGTATAACGGGGCCCTGGCGCTCAAGGCCCAGCTCGATGGCAAGCCGCTGGAGGCCCGCTATGGCCTGGGCTATGACAGCACCGCCCAGCACCTGCAGGTGCGTGGCGACCAGCTGGATCTGCGGCAGGCCGCCCGGCTGGCGCGGGACCTGGCGCCCCTGCCGGCGCCGGTCGCCCAGGCGCTCCAGGCCCTGGCGCCCCATGGCCAGCTGCGCAACCTCAACGCCGACTTCTATCCGCAGAAGCCGTTGCGCGAGCGCCTCTCCTATGCGGCCAACCTGGAACGGGTGGGCTTTGCCGCCTATCACGGCGCCCCGGCCGCCGAGGGTGTCACCGGCAGCCTGAGCGGCAGCCTGGGTGGTGGCGAATTGCGCCTGGATACCACCGACTTCATGCTGCACCTGAGCGATCTCTTTCCCGAACCCTGGCGCTATCGCACCGCCAGGGCGCGGCTGACCTGGAGTCTCGACGACCAGCGCTTCACCCTGGGCAGTGCCCTGATGCAGGTCACCGGGCCGGAAGGTGCCGCCAGTGGCGACATGCATATCCAGCTCGGTCTGCATCCCGAGGTGGACAGCTACATGGACCTGCGCGTCGGCCTCAAGGACGGCGACGCCAGCTACACCCGCAAGTACCTGCCGACCAGGCTGCCGGCCACGGATTTCAGTCCGGAGCTGGCCCAGTGGCTGACCACCGCCATCGTCGGCGGCCGCATCGATGAGGGCATCTACCAGTACCAGGGTTCGCTGCGCCACGGCTCGCCGGCGCACTCGCGCACCATGAGTCTGTTCTTCCGGGTGCACGACGCCCAACTGGCCTATCAGCCCGGCTGGCCCGCCCTGCGCGAGGCACGCGGCGATGTCTTCATCGAAAGCGATGGAGTTAAGGTGCAGGTCCCCGAAGGGCGCATCCTCGACACCCGGGTCCGGGAGGTCGAGGCGCGCATCCCGCTGCTGCACGATGGCAGCGCGCCGCACCTGCGACTCAGCGCGCGGCTCGACAGCAGCGTGCGCGATGGCCTGAAGATCCTCCAGGAAACGCCGCTGCCGACCGCCAAGGTGTTCGCCGGCTGGAAGGGCGAGGGCGCGCTCGCCAACAGCAGCTTGAATCTAGACATCCCCCTGGCCAAGGGGCAGCCCCCGGTGGTGGTGGTCGAGCTGGCACCGGACAAGGCGCGCCTGGAACTGGCCGATCCCCAGCTGACCCTCACCGACCTGCGTGGCAGCTTCCGCTACGACACCCGCAGCGGCCTCAGTGCCCCCGATATCCAGGCGCGGGTCTTCGACCAGCCCATTCGCGGGCAGGCCCTGGCCGAGGGTAAGCCCGACGATCCGCGCACCCGGCTGGTGGTGGACGGTCGGGTCGACGTCGACCAGCTGGCGCGCTGGCTGGGCAGCGAAGGGCGACCCATCCCGGCGCGTGGCCTGCTTGGCTATCGCCTCGGCCTGACCCTGGCCGAGCACAGCGAACTGGCGGTCACCTCGGATCTGCGCGGGGTGACCATCGATCTGCCCGCGCCTTTCGGCAAGAACGCCGAGGAGGCGCGTGACGGCTTCTTCAGCCTGGCGCTCAACGATGGCGAGCGGCGGGTGGAGGCGACCTACAAGGGCCTCGCCGATGCCGTGCTGCTGCTCGATCCCAAGGCCATCGCCAAGGGCCGCGGCGAGATCGTGCTGGGCGGTGGTACCGCCAATCTGCCCAGCGCCGCCGGCTACGACCTGCGCGGGCAACTGGCGGAATTCGACCTGGCCGCCTGGCAGGACATCTACCAGCGCTATGGCAAGGCGGCGGGCGGCGGCAGTGCAGGGCAGGGCGGTGGCAACACCCTGGACGTCTCCAGCCTCGGGCGGGGCGATCTCAACTTCGGCCGCTTCCTGGCATTCGGGCAACAGATCGACAACCTGCGCCTCACCTATGAACCCCAGGGCACTGCCTGGCAACTCGGCCTGGCCAGCCAGACCATCGCCGGCCAGGTGCGCATCCCGCGCCAGACCGGCCAGCCGATCGACATCAACCTGCAGCACCTGCGCATTCCCCAGACGCCGGCGGATCCCTCGGTGGAAAGCGAGGCGCCGCGCCCCGATCCGCTGGCCGACGTCGATCCGCGCAGCCTGCCGGCGCTGAATCTGGTCATCGATCGCCTGGAGCTGGGTGGCCGCCTGGTGGGTGCCCAGCGCCTGCAGCTCAGGCCTTCGCCCTCAGGTGCCAATTTCAACGCCCTGGATCTCGATCTGCGGGGCCTCAAGGTGCAGGGCGCGCTGCGCTGGGAAGGCGCGCCGGGCGCGACCCACAGCTACTACCAGGGGCGCCTGTCGGGCGGCAACATCGCCGATATCCTGCTGGGCTGGAATTTCGCCTCCAGCGTCACCAGTCGCGATTTCCGCCTGGATGCCCGCGTCGACTGGCCCGGCTCGCCGGCCTATGTCGCCCTGGCCCGCCTCAATGGCAGCCTCGATGCGCGCTTCAACGACGGCCAGTTGCGCCAGGTAGAAGGCACGGCCTCGGCGCTGCGCATCTTCGGCCTGCTCAATTTCGAATCCATCCGCCGCCGCCTGCGGCTGGATTTCTCCGATCTGTTCGGCAAGGGCCTGAGCTACGACAGCATCACCGGGGTGCTCGACGCCCAGCAGGGTGCCTTCCGCACCCGCAAGCCCATCAGCCTCAGCGGACCAGGTGCCGAGATGAGTCTGCAGGGCCTGCTGGACATGGCCAGCAACCGGGTCGATGCCAACCTCAAGGTCGGGCTGCCGGTCAGCAACTCCCTGCCGCTGGCCGCGCTGATCGCCGGGGCACCGGCCATCGGTGGCGCGCTGTTCATCGTCGATCGGCTGATCGGCGATCGCATCACGCGCATGGCCAGCATCAACTACCACATCGAAGGCCCCTGGCAGAATCCGACCATGACCACGGGCAAGCGCGATTGAGCATTGCCCTGCGGCCGCACCGCTGCTTAGGATGGACGCTCCCTTCAGGAGTGCCTGCATGTCCATAGCCATCCTGCAGATGGTCAGCGGCCCCGCGGTGGCGGCCAACCTGCGCGCCGCCGAGCGACTGCTCGAACGCGCTGCCGAAGCGGGCGCACGCCTGGCGGTGCTGCCGGAAAACTTCGTCGCCATCGGCCATCCGGCGCCCGCCGAACTGGCGCGGGCCGAGGCGCTCGGGCAGGGCGAGATCCTGCCCTGGCTGTCCGAGCGGGCGCGCGGGCTGGGTCTCTGGCTGCTGGCTGGCACCCTGCCGCTGCTGCCCGACGGTGCCACCGAGGGCAAGCCCTGCGCCTGTTCGCTGCTGTTCGACGACCAGGGGCAGCGCGTCGCCCGCTACGACAAGCTGCACCTCTTCGATGCCGACGTCGGCGACAGCCAGGGCAGCTATCGCGAATCCGACCACTATGCCGCCGGCCAGACCCTCACGGTGGTGGACACCCCGGTCGGTCGCCTGGGCCTGAGCGTCTGCTACGACCTGCGCTTTCCGGAACTCTACGGCGCCCTGCGCGCCGCCGGGGCAGAGCTGATCAGCGCGCCCTCCGCCTTTACCGTGCCCACCGGCCAGGCCCACTGGGAGCTGCTGCTGCGCGCTCGGGCGGTGGAGACCCAGAGCTATCTGCTGGGCGCCGCCCAGGGCGGGGTCCATGCCAATGGCCGCAGCACCTGGGGGCATGCCATGGCGGTGGATCCCTGGGGCGAGGTGCTCGCCGTCCAGGCCAGCGGCGAGGCGGTGCTGCTCATCGAGCGCGATGCCGAGCGCCAGGCGGCGTTGCGGCAGCGGATGCCGGTGACCCAGCACCGCCGCTTCCTGCCGGCGCGCCTGGCCGAACGGCAATGACGGCCATTGGTCTTTTGCATCAGGGCGCCGAGACTTCCGCGAGTAGGCTAGAGGCCAGGTTGCGACCCTTTCAACGTTCCGACGCCCACTGTGGCGTCGTCTGGAGTTTCCATGAGTGATTACCTGAATAGCGTCGGCTCGGCCCTGCTGGGTCCCGGCGGACTCGCGGTGGACGATCTGCAACCCGTGCTGCAGCGTCTGGCCGGGCCCGGCATCGACGCCGCCGACCTGTATTTCCAGAGCATCGTCTCCGAGTCCTGGCTGCTGGAAGACGGCATCGTCAAGGAAGGTGGCTTCCACCTCGACCAGGGCGTCGGGGTGCGGGCGCTGTCCGGCGAGAAGACCGGTTTCGCCTACAGCAACGCCATTACCGGCGAGGCCCTGGATCTGGCTGCCCAGGCCGCGCGTTCCATTTCCCGCAGTGGCGCCGAGGGCCAGGTCCAGGCGTTTCGTGCGGTGGAGCCGGCGCAGCGCCTCTACGCCCAGGACAATCCGCTGGACGTGCTGGATCGCGCCACCAAGGTCGCCTTCCTGAAGCAGCTGGACGAGGCGACCCGCGCCCTGGATCCGCGCATCCAGCAGGTCACCATCAGCCTGGCCGGGGTCTGGGAGCGCACCCTGGTGGCCGCGGTCGACGGCACCCTGGCGGCCGACGTACGCCCGCTGGTGCGCCTGGGCGTCAGTGTCATCGTCGAGCAGAACGGCCGCCGCGAGCGCGGCAACAGCGGCGGCGGCGGTCGCTGCGACTACCGCTATTTCCAGCGTGACGACCGTGCCCTGGGCTATGCCCGCGAAGCGGTGCGCCAGGCGCTGGTCAATCTCGAAGCCACCGCGGCCCCGGCCGGCACCCTGCCGGTGGTGCTGGGCGCCGGCTGGTCCGGCGTGCTGCTGCACGAAGCGGTCGGCCATGGCCTGGAAGGCGACTTCAACCGCAAGGGCAGCTCCAACTACAGCGGCCAGCTCGGTCGCCAGGTGGCGTCCTCGCTGTGCACCATCGTCGACGACGGTACCCTGCCGGATCGCCGCGGCTCCCTGTCCATCGACGACGAGGGCACCCCCAGCGGCTACAACGTGCTGATCGAGAACGGCATCCTCAAGGGCTACATGCAGGACAAGCTCAACGCCCGGCTGATGGGCGTGGCGCCTACCGGCAATGGGCGGCGCGAATCCTATGCGCACCTGCCCATGCCGCGCATGACCAACACCTACATGCTGGCCGGCCAGAGCGATCCGGCCGAGATCATCGCCTCGGTGGAGAAGGGCATCTATTGCGCCAGCCTGGGCGGCGGTCAGGTGGACATCACCAGCGGCAAGTTCGTCTTCACCACCAACGAGGCCTATCTGATCGAGAACGGCAAGCTCGGTCGCCCGGTGAAGGGTGCCACCCTGATCGGCAACGGCCCCGAGGTCATGAACCGGGTGTCCATGGTCGGCAACGACCTGGCGCTGGATGCGGGGGTGGGGACCTGCGGCAAGGACGGCCAGTCACTGCCGGTGGGCGTGGGTCAGCCGACCCTGAAGATCGATGCCATCACCGTGGGCGGCACCGGCGCCTGATGCGGGCGCCGGCCGTGGCCATCGCGGACAGGGACCTAGCGCAGACCGCGCTGGCTCTCGTCGAGGGTGCGGATGTACTTGAAGACCTTGCGCGCCGCCGCGGGCGGCTTGTTGTGCGCCGCCTCGTGCTGGGCATGTCGCACCAGGCCGCGCAGGTGCTGGCGATCGGTCTCCGGATACAGCGCCACGAAGGCTTCCAGCGCCTGGTCGCCCTCGGCGATCAGACGGTCGCGCCAGCGCTCCAGGGCGTGGAAGCGCTCGTTGTATTGCCGCGTCGAGGTGTCCATCTGATCGGCCAGCGCCAGGATGGCTTCCAGGTCCTGGTCGCGCATCAGCTTGCCCAGGTACTGGACATGCCTTTTGCGCGCGATGTGCGTCTTGTGCTTGGGCGCTTCGGCCAGGGCCTTGCGCAGCGGATCGGTGAGCGGCAGGCGGTCCAGCTGCTCGGCCGGCAGACCGGCCAGGCGTTCGCCCAGATCCTGCAGCGCATGCAGCTCGCGCTTGACCTGTGTCTTGCTCTTTTCGCCCAGCGGCGCGTCGTCGTCGTAAGAATCAACCATGAACTATGGGGTCCAGCTAAGAATGGGCGCCATCATAACGAGTTGCCGCACGGTTGTCCGGCCTGGCCGGCGCCGTCCGTAAGGAGAACGTCATGAATCGCAACGCCGCCGTGGGTCCCGCTGCGCTCCCCGAATTGCGCGAACAGGTCGAGGCCATCCTGGCCGAGGCCCGGCGCCAGGGCGCCAGTGCCGGTGAAGTGGCCGTCTCGGTCGACCAGGGCCTGTCCACCTCGGTCCGCAAGGGCGAGGTGGAAACGGTCGAATTCAATCGCGACCAGGGTTTCGGCATCACCCTCTATGCCGGTCAGCGCAAGGGCTCGGCCAGCACCTCCGCCACCGGTCCCGAAGCGATCCGCGAAACCGTGGCCGCGGCCCTGGCCATCGCCAAGCACACCTCCGAAGACCCCTGCGCGGGCCTGGCCGACGCCGACTTGATGGCGCGCGGCGAGCTGCCCGATCTCGACC
The DNA here is from genome assembly GCF_014190935.1 of Pseudomonas sp. AS2.8. NCBI lineage: Bacteria > Pseudomonadati > Pseudomonadota > Gammaproteobacteria > Pseudomonadales > Pseudomonadaceae > Pseudomonas > Pseudomonas sp. AS2.8. The sequence continues at coordinate 873,593 of NZ_JACHVV010000002.1, read as the reverse complement.
TCTATCATCCCTGGGACATCACCCCCGAACAGGCCATCGAGCAGGCCCTGGCCTGCGAAGCGGCGGCCTATGCCGCCGACAGCCGCATCGGCAACGCCGACGGCACCACCCTCAATACCCACCAGGGCTGCCGGGTATACGGCAACAGCCACGGCTTCGTCGGCGGCTATGCCAGCACCCGCCACAGCCTGAGCTGCGTGATGATCGCCGGCAGTGGCGAGGCCATGCAGCGCGACTACTACTATGACGTCAACCGCATCGGCACTCAGCTGATGAGCGCCGAAGAGATCGGCCGCCGCGCCGCCGAGCGCGCCGTGAGTCGCCTGGGCGCGCGGCCGGTGCCCACCGCCAAGGTCCCGGTGCTGTTTTCCCCGGAAATGGCGGCCGGCCTGTTCAGTACCTTCCTCGCCGCCATCTCCGGCGGCAACCTCTATCGCAAGTCGTCCTTCCTCGAAGGCGCCCTGGGCCAGCAGGTGTTTCCCGACTGGCTGACCCTGGACGAGCGGCCGCACCTGCCGCGCGCCCTGGGCAGCGCCGCCTTCGACGGCGAGGGCCTGGCCACCTACGCCAAGCCCTTCGTCGAGAACGGCAGACTGGTGTCCTATGTGCTCGGCAGCTACTCCGCGCGCAAGCTGGGCATGCAGAGCACGGCCAATGCCGGCGGCGTGCACAACCTCCATGTCAGCCACGGTACCGCCGACCAGGCCGAACTGATCCGGCAGATGGGCACCGGCTTCCTGGTCACGGAAATGATGGGGCAGGGCACCAACCTGGTCACCGGCGACTATTCCCGTGGCGCCGGCGGCTTCTGGATCGAGAATGGCGAGATCCAGTTTCCGGTCCAGGAGGTCACCATCGCCGGCCGTCTCGGCGACATGTTCCGCCAGATCCTGGCGGTGGGCAGCGACGTGGAACGCCGCGGCAGTCTGCGCACCGGCTCGGTGTTGATCGATGGCATGACCCTGGCCGGCAGCTAGTGAAGGTCGCCGGAGAGGTCGTGGAGAGGAAAATCCTGTCGAACGGGAGACAGCCCACCCCGTTACTCGTTAGTATCCTAGCAATGCACTAGGACATAGCCGTGCGGTCGAATTCGCTGACCGGACGGCCCAGGCTTCAGACGGTGCGCCGTGGCGCACCAGCCGTACACCCCATCGCCCAAGGGCGCTGGGTCCATACCAAAGCCACCATGGAGACAATCCGCATGCCGCATACTCTGCCTCAGCTGCCCTACGCCTACGACGCGCTGGAACCGCACGTCGATGCCCAGACCATGGAAATCCACCATACCAAGCACCACCAGACCTACATCAACAACCTGAACGCGGCGCTGGAAGGCACCGAGTTCGCCAACCTGTCGGCCGAAGACGTGGTTCGCCAGCTGGACAAGCTGCCCCAGGACAAGCGCGGCGCCGTGCAGAACAACGGTGGCGGCCATGCCAACCACAGCCTGTTCTGGACCGTGATGGCCCCCAACGCCGGTGGCAAGCCCGAAGGCGCCCTGGCCGAAGCCATCGAGTCCCAGCTGGGTGGCTTCGATGCCTTCAAGGAAGCCTTCACCAAGGCTGCCCTGACCCGCTTCGGCAGTGGCTGGGCCTGGCTGAGCGTCACCCCCGAGAAGAAGCTGGTGGTCGAGAGCACCGGCAACCAGGACAGCCCGCTGATGACCGGCAACACCCCGATCCTCGGCCTGGACGTCTGGGAGCACGCCTATTACCTGCGCTACCAGAACCGCCGTCCCGAGTACATCGGTGCCTTCTTCAACGTCATCAACTGGCCGGAAGTGTCCCGTCGCTACGACACGGCGCTGAACGCCTGATCGACGCCCAATGAAAAAGCCGCCCTCGGGCGGCTTTCTTATTGGGCAACGCTGGAGCAGGGCTGATCACTCACCTTCGTCGAAGTAGTTGTTGATCAGCTCGACCAGGGCGCGCATGGCCTCGTCGCTCTGTTCACCCTCGGTTTCCAGTTGCAGCACCGTGCCCTTGCCAGCGGCCAGCATCATGACCGCCATGATGCTCTTGCCGTCCACGGGCGGTTCGCCGCTGCGGCCGACGCGAATGCTGGCAGGATAGCGGCCGGCCACGCCGACGAACTTGGCAGCCGCACGGGCGTGCAGGCCCAGCTTGTTGATGATGGTGATCTGTTGGGCAGGCATTGAGTCTGTCCTTGTCGAAACAAAACGGGCGTCAGAGATCGCGGTGACGAATCTGGACGTTCTTGAGCAGGTCTTTGAGTTCGCGACCCAGGCGATCGGCCAGATAGACCGAACGGTGATGACCACCGGTACAGCCAATGGCCACGGTCACATAGGACCTGTTGTTGGCGGCAAAACGCGGCAGCCACTTCACCAGGTAATCGCGGATGTCATTGTACAGGGTCTCTACCTCGGGCTGTTGCTCGAGATAGTCGCGTACCGGGGCATCCAGTCCGGAAAAGTCGCGCAGGTCCGGTTTCCAGTAGGGATTGGGCAGGAAGCGCACATCGAACACCATGTCCGCGTCCACTGGCAGCCCGCGCTTGAAGCCAAAGGATTCCACCAGGTAGGCGGTGCCGGGCTCCGGCGCGTTCAGCAGGCGCAACTTGAGGATGTCGCGCAGCTGATAGAGATTGAGATGGGTGGTGTCGATCTTCAGGTCGGACAGGTCGGCAATGGGCGACAGCAGCACCTGCTCGTCATGGATGGCTTCGGCCAGGGACCTTTCCTGGTTCGACAGCGGATGCCGGCGGCGCGTCTCGGAAAAACGCTTGAGCAGCGCCTGGTCATCGGCGTCCAGATAGAGGACGTCGCAGCGGATGTTGCGACTGCGCACCTGTTCGAGCAATTCGGGAAAGCGTTGCAACTGACTGGGCAGGTTGCGCGCATCGATGGACAGGGCGACCTTGGGCTGGGGGCGCTCCATGTCGGTCAGCGCATGCTGGGCCAGATCGGGCAGCAGACTGGCCGGCAGGTTGTCGATGCAATAGAAGCCATTGTCCTCAAGCACGTTGAGCGCCGTACTCTTGCCCGACCCGGAACGTCCGCTCACGATGATGAGGTGCATGTCAGTGTCCGCTCTGGGCCTCGACGACGATCTGATAGAGCGCCTGACTGTCCCTCGCCTTGCGCAGCCGCTCGCGGATGTCGGCGCGATCGAGGATGCCGGCGATCTGGCGTAGCAGGGTGAGGTGCTGCTCGGTGGCGGCTTCCGGGACCAGGAGGACGAACACCAGGTCTACCGGAGCGCCGTCCAGGGAATCGAAGTCCACCGGCTGCTGCAGGTGGAAGAGCACGCACAGCGGTTGCTGCAGACCCGCCAGGCGGCAGTGGGGAATGGCGATGCCATTGCCGAAACCGGTCGAGCCCAGGCGCTCGCGCGCCATCAGGCATTCATGGATGTGCGCCGCGTCGTGGCCGGGCAGTTCCTGCGCGGCCAGCTCGGCGATGCGTTCCAGTACAGCGGCTTTGCTGCCACCCGGCGCACCCGTCTGGGTGCGGCCGGGGGTCAGGATGTTTTCGAGTCTGATCATAAAGCGGCGATCGAAACCTCAGCGGACGCCGACGCCCTGCTGGCGTTCGATCGATTTTTCCTTGTGTTTAATCAGTTGGCGGTCGAGCTTGTCGGCCAGGAGATCGATGGCGGCATACATGTCGTCGTGCTCGGCATTGGCAACCACGGCGGCGCCGGCGACGTGCAGGGTGGCTTCGGCTTTCTGCTTGAGCTTGTCCACTTCCAGGATGACCTGGACGTTGGTAATACGGTCGAAGTGCCGTTCGAGGCGGGCGAGTTTCTCGCCGATGTAGTCACGCAGGGCTTCTGTCACTTCAAGCTGATGGCCACTGATGTTGACTTGCATACCGCTTCTCCTTATTGCCGGGCTGCATCGGCGAAGCTGCTCGCCGACATGACAAGGATCGAACGAAGCACGGTCACACATCAGGACGCGTCAGATGAGACGCTTGCGTTCGCTGGACGGAGCGATACCCAGGGATTCCCGATACTTAGCCACCGTGCGACGAGCGACTTGTATACCTTGCGATTCCAGTAAACCAGCGATCTTGCTGTCACTCAACGGCTTTTTCGCGTTTTCCGCCGCCACCAATTTCTTGATGATCGCGCGGATCGCGGTGGAGGAGCATTCGCCCCCCTCGGCGGTGCTGACGTGGCTGGAGAAGAAATACTTGAGTTCGTAGATGCCACGCGGGGTGTGCATGAACTTCTGGGTGGTCACCCGGGAGATGGTCGATTCGTGCATGCCCACCGCCTCGGCGATGTCATGCAGGACCAGCGGCTTCATCGCCTCTTCGCCGTATTCGAGAAAACCGCGCTGGTGCTCGACGATCTGGGTCGCCACCTTCATCAGGGTCTCGTTGCGGCTCTGCAGGCTCTTGATGAACCAGCGGGCTTCCTGCAGCTGGTTGCGCATATAGGTGTTGTCGGCGCTGCTGTCGGCGCGCTTGACGAAGCCGGCGTACTGGGGATTGACCCGCAGGCGCGGCACGGCTTCCTGATTGAGCTCCACCAGCCAGCGCTCGTTGTGCTTGCGGACGATGACGTCCGGCACCACGTATTCGGCTTCGCCGGATTCGATCTGCGAGCCGGGGCGCGGATGCAGCGTCTGGATCAGTTCGATGACGGGCTTGAGCTCGTCTTCCTTGATCTTCATGCGCCGCATCAGCTGCGCATAGTCGCGGCTGCCGAGCAGGTCGAGGTAATCGCTGACCAGGCGCCTGGCCTCGCCGAGCAGGGGGAGGTTGGCCGGTAGCTGGGCCAGCTGGATCAGCAGGCATTCGCGCAGATTGCGCGCGGCGACCCCGGCCGGCTCGAATTGCTGGACGCGCCTGAGGACCACCTCGACTTCATCGAGATCGACTTCCAGCTCGGGATCGAGGGAAGCATGGATATCTTCGAGGCTCTCCTGCAGATAGCCGTCGGTGTCGATGCCGTCGATGATCGCCACGGCGATCAGGCGATCGAGATCCGACATGGGTGCCAGGTTGAGTTGCCAGAGCAGGTGGGTCTGCAGGCTCTCGCCCGCCGAGGTGCGAGTGGTGAAGTCCCACTCGTCGTCGTCATTGCTGGGCAGGCTGCTGGCACTGGTCTGGTAGATGTCTTCCCAGGCGGTATCGACCGGCAGCTCGCTGTCGCTGGGGATGCGCTCGCTCCACTCGGATTCGTCGGCCATCTCGTTGGTGGCGACCGAGGTTTCCTTGAAGGTGGTTTCCAGGTTGCCCGAGCCTGAGCTCTCATCGCCTTCGCTCGAGGCTTCGCTCTGGTCGAAGTCTTCACCTTCTTCCTGACGTTCCAGCATCGGATTGGATTCCAGGGCTTCCTGGATTTCCTGTTGCAAGTCGAGCGTCGAGAGCTGAAGCAGACGTATGGCTTGTTGCAGCTGCGGCGTCATCGTCAGCTGCTGGCCCATCTTGAGGACTAGCGATGGTTTCATGGCTGCGGAAATACACCTTGTCTACCGACGCGAACAGCGCCACCGAACCTCGCGAACCCTGCGAGCGTTAGCAAATTATATGCCTTGTTTCCCCGGGTTTGCCTAGAGGCGGAATTCGTGGCCCAGATAGACTTCCTTGACCAGGTCGTTGGCGAGGACTTCCTCGGCGGTACCTTCGGCGATGAGCTGGCCGTCGTTAACGATGTAGGCCGTTTCGCAGATGGTCAGGGTTTCCCGGACATTGTGGTCGGTGATGAGCACGCCGATGCCCTTGGCCTTGAGGTGGCGAATGATCTGCTTGATGTCGCCCACCGAGATGGGGTCCACGCCGGCGAAGGGTTCGTCCAGCAGGATGAACTTGGGCGCGGTGGCCAGGGCGCGAGCGATCTCGACGCGGCGCCGCTCACCACCCGACAGACTCATGCCGCGGTTGTCGCGGATATGGGTGATGTGGAATTCCTGCAGCAGGCTTTCCAGCTCGCGCAGGCGGCCGGCCTTGTCCAGGTCCTTGCGGGTTTCCAGGATGCCGAGGATGTTGTCGGCCACGGTCAGCTTGCGAAAGATCGAGGCTTCCTGCGGCAGATAGCCGATCCCGGCGCGGGCCCGGCCATGCATGGGCAGGGCGGTGACGTCCTGGTCGTCGATCAGCACCCGACCCTGATCGGCCTTGACCAGGCCGACGATCATGTAGAAGCAGGTGGTCTTGCCGGCACCGTTCGGACCGAGCAGGCCGACGATCTGACCGCTGTCGATGCTGACGCTGACGTCGCGAACGACCTGACGACCCTTGTAGCTCTTGGCCAGATGCTGGGCTTTGAGCGTGACCGTCATTGTCCCTGCCCCGACTGCTGCTGATCCTTGGGCTGGATGACCATGTCGATCCGCGGCCGCGGCGTGGTGACCTTGCTGCCGTTGGCGCGCCCGGCGTTGACGATCTGGCGCTGGGTGTCGTAGACGATCTTCTCGCCTTCGAAGGTGTTGCCCTGTTGGACCACCTTGGCCTGATCGATCAGGATGATGCGATTTTCCTGGGCGAAATACTGGATCGTCAGACCATAGGCCTTGACGATGTCCTTGTCCGCCGAGGGCTTCTGCTCGTAGTAGGCCGGTTTGCCCACTGCGGTGGCGACCTTGATGTTGCCCTGGTTGTCCTGGGTCAAGGTCACCGTGTTGCCGGTGATCTTCATGCTGCCCTGGGTGATGACCACGTCTCCGCGGTACACGGCCACGCCCTGCTTGTCGTCGAGCTCGGCGCTGTCGGCCTGCACGCGGATCGGCTGGGTGCGATCGGTCGGCAGGGCCCAAGCCGCGGCACTGCCAAAGGTGGCGCCGAGGGTGAACAGGAAGGGGAGGGTTTTAACGAACCTCATGCTGGCCTCTTACGTTGGACAGCAGGAGCATTCTGCCGTCTTCTAGATACGCTTTCATGCCATTGGCCGTGGTCACCCCATTGGCGGCCTCGATTCTAACGGCTTGCTCGGTTTGCGCATATTGTTTGTCAGGAAAGACGGTCATGCGGGTGGTGGTCAACACCACCGGGCGGCCTTTTTCATCGGTACGCTCGACGCGCACGTCATCGATCAGCTCCGCCTGACTGCCACCGGGGGCGACCTCGGCGCGGGCACTGCGAATGTGCCAGGGATAGTCGGTACCGCGAAAGGCCAGCATGTCGGGCCGGGTCACCAGGGTGACGTCGGTCGCCTTGACGTGTTCGCTGCGCTCGGCCTTGAGTTCGTACTGGATCTTGCCGTCCAGGCGATACTGGATCGTCCGGGTATTGAGGGCATAGCCGTCGATGGCGCTGTCTTGCGGGGTCGACGAGGCCGGAGCATCGACGAAGCGCTGCGGCAGGATGTTCCAGTAGCCGATCGCGATGAGCGCGGCGGCGATCAGGACCAACAGCACGGGGCGGCGCAAGCTGCGAAACATGAGGGTACCTGTGGTGGGCCGCACCAGGGGGCGGCGGGTTGAACACGGGAGTGCGGCGTATTAGTCGGGCAGTATAACCCGGCCTACAGCACCCCGGCGCGTAGCAGGTCACCCATGTTGAGGGCGCCGATCGGCCGGCGCTCGTCATCGATCACCACCAGCGCGTTGATCTTGTGCTCTTCCATGATCTTCAGCGCCTCGGCGGCAAGCATCTGCGCCCTGGCGGTTCGACCACCGCGGGTCATCACGGTTGCGATCGCCGTGGCGCGCACGTCGATGCCGCGATCCAGGGCCCGGCGCAGATCACCGTCGGTGAAGATGCCGGCCAGACGGCCATCGGTGGCGAGCACGCTGGTCATGCCCAGTCCCTTGCGCGACATCTCCAGCAGGGCATCGGAGACCAGGGTGTCTTCGCCGACCTGCGGCAGGTCGGCGCCGGCATGCATGACGTCTTCCACCTTGAGCAGCAGGCGCCGACCCAGGGCGCCACCCGGGTGGGAAAAGGCGAAATCCTCGGCGGTGAAGCCACGGGCCTCGAGCAGGGCGATGGCCAGGGCGTCGCCCAGCACCAGGGCGACGGTGGTGGAGGAGGTGGGCGCCAGGTTGAGCGGGCAGGCCTCGGTGGCGACGCTGGTGTCCAGGTTGACGTCCGCGGCCTTGGCCAGCGGCGAGGCGGGATTGCCGGCAAAGCTGATCAGCGGGACGCCGAGGCGCTTGATCAGCGGCAGCAGGGTCAGGATCTCGCTGGAGGTGCCCGACTGGGAGATGGCGATGATGACGTCATCGCGGGTGATCATGCCCATGTCGCCATGGCTGGCTTCCGCCGGGTGCACGAAGAAGGCCGGACTGCCGGTGCTGGCCAGGGTCGCGGCGATCTTGTTGCCGACATGCCCGGACTTGCCCATGCCCAGGACCACGATGCGTCCGCGGCAGTCGAGCAGTCGGCGACAGGCGGCGGCGAAGCTTTCGTCGATGCGTTCGCCCAGGGCGGCCACTGCCGCTCGCTCTACATCTATGGTGCGCTTGGCGGAAGCGATGAAATCTATTGAGTCGGGCATGGGTCAGAAGGCAGGTGACGGGACAATCGGAAATTATATGCGCAAAGCCGCGACACTCAGCAACGTCGCCCGCAGTTCAGGAGTCTCATCGGCACGAATGCTATAGTGCCGCCCTTTTGCCGGGGCCGCCGAACGCGAGAGCCGCGTGCCCTGAAGCGGCGGAGCGGCGTCTCCCTGCACAGAGTTGAACCTTAGGAGTCTCGATGACCGTCGATAGCCCGTACGCCGTGGAGCTAAAGGGCGTTTCCTTCAAGCGCGGCACGCGTCTCATCTACGACCGGGTCGATATCCGCATCCCGCGGGGCAAGGTCACCGGGATCATGGGACCGTCCGGCAGTGGCAAGACCACCCTGTTGCGCCTCATCGCCGCCCAGTTGCGACCGAGCAGCGGCGAGATCTGGGTCAATGGCGCCAACCTGCCGCAGCTGTCCCGGGGTGAGCTGTTCGACATGCGCCGGCAGATGGGCGTGCTGTTCCAGAGCGGCGCGCTGTTCACCGATCTCGATGTCTTCGAGAACGTGGCCTTTCCGCTGCGCGTGCACACCAAGCTGCCCGAAGAGATGATCCGCGACATCGTCCTGCTCAAGTTGCAGGCGGTGGGCCTGCGCGGTGCCGTCGAGCTGATGCCGGACGAGCTGTCCGGCGGCATGAAGCGCCGGGTCGCCCTGGCGCGGGCCATCGCCCTGGATCCGCAGATCCTCATGTACGACGAGCCCTTCGTCGGCCAGGACCCCATCGCCATGGGCGTGCTGGTGCGGCTCATCCGCCTGCTCAACCAGGCGCTGGGGCTGACCAGCATCGTGGTCTCCCACGACCTGGCCGAGACCGCCAGCATCGCCGACTACCTCTATGTGGTGGGCGATACCAGGGTGCTGGGACAGGGCACGCCAAAGGAATTGCGCGAATCGCCGGATCCGCGGGTTCGCCAGTTCATGCAGGGCATCCCCGATGGCCCGGTACCCTTCCACTTCGCCGCGCCGGATCTGCGCGATGCCTTGCTGGGGAAACACTGATGCGTAAGGTCTCCGCCGTGGAGCGGATTCGTCGACTGGGCCGCGCCGGGCTGGATGTCGTGGCGGCCATCGGCCGCTCGGTCATCGTCCTGCTGCTGGCGGTGTTCGGTCGCGGTGGCGCGGGCAGCGGCCTGCAGCTGCTGGGCAAGCAACTCTATTCCGTAGGCGTGATGTCGCTGCCGATCATCGTGGTGTCGGGCTTCTTCATCGGCATGGTGATCGCCCTGCAGGGCTACAACATCCTGGTCAAGTACGGCTCCGAGCAGGCGGTAGGGCAGATGGTCGCCCTGACCCTGCTGCGCGAACTCGGCCCGGTGGTGACGGCCCTGCTGTTCGCCGGACGGGCAGGTTCCGCCCTGACTGCCGAGATCGGCAACATGAAATCCACCGAGCAGCTGTCCAGCCTGGAAATGATCGGCGTGGATCCGCTCAAGTACATCGTCGCGCCACGTTTCTGGGCCGGCTTCATTTCCATGCCGCTGCTGGCCGCCATGTTCAACGTGGTGGGTATCTGGGGCGCGGCCATGGTCGCCATCGACTGGCTCGGCGTCTATGACGGCTCCTTCTGGGCCACCATGCAGAACAGCGTGATGCTCAGCGACGTGCTCAATGGCGTGATCAAGAGTCTGGTGTTCGCCTTCGTGGTGACCTGGGTCGCCGTCTTCCAGGGGTATGACTGCGAGCCGACCTCCGAAGGCATCGGCCGCGCCACCACCCGTACCGTCGTCTATGCGTCGCTCGCCGTGCTCGGCCTCGACTTCATTCTTACCGCCCTGATGTTTGGAGATCTCTGATGCAAACCCGCACCCAGGAAATCGGTGTCGGACTCTTCCTGCTGGCCGGCGTGCTCGCACTGCTGCTGCTGGCGCTGCGGGTAAGCGGTCTGACGATGAGCGACCATCACGATACCTACAAGGTCTATGCCTACTTCGACAACATCGCCGGTCTCACCGTGAGATCGAGGGTGACCATGTCGGGCGTGACCATCGGCAAGGTCACCGCCATCGATCTCGACCGCAACAGCTACCGCGGCCGGGTCACCATGCAGATCGACAAGCAGGTGGACAACCTGCCGACCGATTCCATCGCCTCGATCCTGACCGCCGGCCTGCTCGGCGAGAAATACATCGGCATCAGCGTGGGCGGTGACGAGCAGGTGCTCAAGGAAGGCTCGACCATTCGAGATACACAATCGTCCCTGGTTCTCGAAGACCTGATCGGCAAATTCCTGCTCAATTCGGTCAATAAAGACTCTTCCGCCAATAAATGATGAGAGGCTTCTCCATGCTCAAGCTACTTCGTCACGGAGTGATCGCGATCCTGGCCCTGCTGCCACTGGTGTCCCAGGCGGCGCCCTCGGCCCACGACGTGATCCAGCAGACCACCAGCACCCTGCTCAGCGATCTCGAGGCCAATCGCGACCGGTATCGCAGCAGCCCGGAAGCCTTCTACGAGTCGCTCAACAACATCCTCGGCCCGGTGGTGGATGCCGAAGGCATCTCGCGCAGCATCATGACCGTGCGCTACAGCCGCAGCGCCTCGCCCGAGCAGATGGCGCGCTTCCAGGAGAACTTCAAGCGCAGCCTGATGCAGTTCTATGGCAATGCGCTGCTGGAGTACAACAACCAGGGTATCCGGGTGCTGCCCGAAGGGCCGTCCGACGGTCCCGATCGCACCAGCGTGGGCATGGAGGTCAAGGGCAACAACGGCGCCGTGTACCCGGTGCAGTACAGCATGGTCAAGCAGGGCAATGAGTGGAAGGTGCGCAACGTCATCATCAATGGCCTGAACCTCGGCAAGCTGTTCCGCGACCAGTTCGCCCAGGCGATGCAGGAAAACGGCAACGACCTGGACAAGACCATCAACAACTGGGCGGGCACCGTGGCCAAGGCCAAGGATTCTCCCGAGGCCCAGAAGGCCAAGGTCGGTTCGTGAGTCGCGCCACCATCACCGGTGAAGGCGCCCGACTGCAGCTGTCGGGCGTTCTCGAGCACGCCAATGTGCCCACCCTGCGCGAGCAGGGCAGGGCGCTGATCGGCCAGGGCAGCGGGCCGCTGGTACTCGACTGCGCCGGTGTCGAACGCTCCAACAGCGCCGGCCTGGCGCTGTTGCTGGCCTGGCTGCGCGATGCCCAGGCCGCGGGTCGCCCGCTGACCATCGCCGGCCTGCCCTCCGAGTTGCGGCAGATCGCCGACGTCTCGGATGCCCTCGAACTGCTGCCCCTGGCGGACGACGCTCACGGGTAGTGGTCATCGCAGTCGCCGTACAGCCGGTTTTTTTGTATGATCGCCGGCTGTACTAGATTGCCGAGGTGCCGCCATGCAGGCCCAAGAAGTCAAAAGCCTCCTGGAGGCAAAACTGGCCGATACCCAGGTCGAAGTGGAAGGCGAGGGCTGCAACTTCCAGCTCTACCTGATCAGCGACGAGCTCCAGGCACTCAGCCCGGTCAAGCGTCAGCAGCAGGTCTACTCCCATCTCCAGCCGCAGATCGCCGATGGCAGCATCCATGCTGTCACCATGAAATTCTTCACCCGTGCTGCCTGGGCCGAACGCGCCTGATTCGCAGCGCCGAGAACTCGCTATGGACAAACTGATCATTACCGGCGGCAACTGCCTGAACGGTGAAATTCGCATTTCCGGGGCCAAGAACTCCGCCCTGCCGATCCTGGCCGCGACCCTGCTCGCCGACACCCCGGTGACCATCGCCAACCTGCCGCACCTGCACGACATCACCACCATGATCGAGCTGTTCGGTCGCATGGGAGTCCAGCCGGTGATCGGCGAAAAGCTCAATGTCGAGGTGGATGCGTCCAGCATCAAGACCCTGGTCGCGCCCTATGAACTGGTCAAGACCATGCGCGCCTCGATCCTGGTGCTGGGCCCGATGGTCGCGCGCTTCGGCGAAGCGGAAGTCGCCCTGCCCGGCGGCTGCGCCATTGGCTCGCGTCCGGTCGATCTGCACCTGCGCGGCCTGGAAGCCATGGGTGCCAAGATCACCGTCGAAGGCGGCTACATCAAGGCCAAGGCGCCGGCCGGCGGCCTGCGCGGTGCCCACTACTACTTCGATACCGTCAGCGTGACCGGTACCGAGAACGTGCTGATGGCCGCCACCCTGGCCAAGGGTCGCAGCGTGATCCAGAACGCCGCCCGCGAGCCCGAGGTCGTCGATCTGGCCAACTGCCTGATCGCCATGGGTGCCAACATCCAGGGTGCCGGTACCGACACCATCACCGTGGAAGGCGTCGAGCGCCTGGGCGGCGCCACCTATTCGGTGCTGCCGGACCGCATCGAGACCGGCAGCTACCTGGTCGCCGCCGCTGCCACCCGCGGCCGCGTCAAGCTCAAGGACACCGATCCGACCATCCTCGAGGCCGTGCTGGCCAAGCTGGAAGAGGCCGGTGCCCACATCTCGACCGGCAGCAACTGGATCGAGCTGGACATGAAGGGCAATCGCCCCCGTGCGGTCAACATCCGCACGGCGCCCTACCCGGCGTTCCCCACCGACATGCAGGCCCAGTTCATCTCCATGAACGCCGTCGCCGAAGGCACCGGTACCGTGGTCGAGACCATCTTCGAGAACCGCTTCATGCACGTTCACGAAATGGTGCGCATGGGCGCCAACATCGCCATCGAAGGCAATGCCGCCATCGTCACCGGGGTCCAGAGCCTCAAGGCCGCTCCGGTCATGGCGACCGACCTGCGCGCCTCGGCGAGCCTGGTCATCGCCGCCCTGGTGGCCGAAGGCGATACCCTGATCGATCGCATCTACCACATCGACCGCGGCTACGAATGCATCGAGGAGAAATTCCAGCTGCTCGGTGCCAAGATCCGTCGTACGCCCAAGTAAGGACCTCCGATGCTGACCATCGCCCTGTCCAAGGGCCGTATCCTCGACGACACCCTGCCGCTGCTGGCGGCGGCGGGGATCGCCCCGACCGAGAATCCGGACAAGAGCCGCAAGCTCATCATCCCGACCACCCAGGACGATGTGCGCCTGCTCATCGTCCGCGCCACCGACGTACCCACCTATGTGGAGCATGGCGCCGCGGACCTGGGCGTGGCCGGCAAGGACGTGCTGATGGAATACGGCGGCGATGGCCTCTATGAGCCGCTGGACCTGCGCATCGCCCGCTGCAAGCTGATGACCGCGGGTGCCGTCGGCGCCCCGGCACCGCGTGGCCGGCTGCGGGTGGCGACCAAGTTCGTCAACGTCGCCAAGCGCTACTATGCCGAGCAGGGTCGCCAGGTCGACATCATCAAGCTGTACGGCTCCATGGAGCTGGCACCGCTGGTGGGGCTGGCCGACAAAATCATCGACGTGGTCGACACCGGCAATACCCTCAAGGCCAACGGTCTCGAACCCCAGGAGCTGATCGCCCACATCAGCTCGCGCTTGATCGTCAACAAGGCCTCGATGAAGATGCAGCATGGCCGTATCCAGGCGCTCATCGAGACCCTGAGACACGCCGTCGAGGCGCGCGGCGCCTGAGAACCTGTTCAAAGCCTGCTGCGCGTCGGCCAAACTGCGTTAAAAATGGCTTCGGAATGCTCATTTACCACTCGTAAACTCGTTCGCGAGCCCGGTCCGCTTCCTCAGCCATTTTTGCCTTGTTTGTCTCTAGCTCGCGAGACTTTGAACAGGCTCTACGTTCTGGCCGGTGGCTGAGTGCCGGCCCGAACCGCTTCCATCCCTCCAGCTTCGCCTATCCGTGCCATAGCCAAATTGTCGGGCGCCCACACGGAGCCGGCTGTTACTCTCGGGCGCCCCTTTCGCTCTCCTGAAGAGGATCCGCCATGACCGCTCCGCTCGCCATCCGCCGACTCGCCGCCGCCGCTCCGGATTTCGCCGAGCATCTGGATCATCTGCTGAGCTGGGAAGGGGTGTCCGACGCCGACATCAACCAGCGGGTCCTGGCGATCATCGCCGACGTCCGTCATCAGGGCGATCAGGCGCTGCTGGAATACACCCGGCGCTTCGACGGTGTCGAAACGACCTCGATGAGCGATCTCATCCTGCCGCGTGCGCGCCTGGAAGAGGCCCTGACCCGGATCACGCCGGAGCAGCGTACCGCGCTGGAAGCCGCCGCCGAGCGCGTCCGTCGTTATCACGAAAAGCAGCGCCAGGATTCCTGGCAGTACCAGGAGGCCGACGGCACCGTGCTCGGTCAGCAGGTCACCCCGCTGGATCGTGCCGGTCTCTATGTGCCGGGGGGCAAGGCCTCCTATCCCTCCTCGGTGTTGATGAACGCCATTCCCGCCAAGGTCGCCGGCGTGCCCGAGGTGGTCATGGTGGTGCCGACGCCCCGCGGCGAGGTCAACGAACTGGTGCTGGCCGCCGCGGCCCTGGCCGGTGTCGATCGCGTCTTCACCATCGGTGGTGCCCAGGCCGTGGCCGCCCTGGCCTATGGCACCGAAAGCGTACCGCCGGTGGACAAGATCGTCGGTCCCGGCAACATCTATGTCGCCACCGCCAAGCGCCACGTGTTCGGCAAGGTCGGCATCGACATGATCGCCGGCCCGTCGGAGATCCTGGTGGTCTGCGACGGTCAGACCGATCCCGACTGGATCGCCATGGACCTGTTCTCCCAGGCCGAGCACGACGAAGATGCCCAGGCCATCCTGGTCAGTCCGGACGCCGCCTTCCTCGACGCCGTGGCGGCCAGCATCGCTCGTCTGTTGCCGGAGATGGAGCGCGCCGACATCATCCGCGCCTCCCTGGAAGGTCGCGGTGCCCTGATCCAGGTCGCCGACATGGCCCAGGCCATTGAGGTGGCCAACCGCATCGCCCCCGAACACCTGGAACTGTCCGTCGCCGAGCCCGAGCAGTGGCTGCCCAAGATCCGCCACGCTGGCGCCATCTTCATGGGTCGCTACACCGCCGAGGCCCTGGGCGACTACTGCGCCGGTCCCAACCATGTGCTGCCGACCTCGGGTACCGCACGCTTCTCCTCGCCCCTGGGCGTGTACGACTTCCAGAAGCGTTCCTCGATCATCCACTGCTCGGCCACTGGCGCTTCCGCGCTGGGCCGGGTCGCCTCGGTCCTGGCGCGTGGCGAGTCCCTGACCGCCCACGCCCGCAGCGCCGAATACCGTATTCAGGAGGAGCAGGCATGAGCGAACTCTGGAGTCCCTTCGTCAAGAACCTGGTGCCCTATGTGCCGGGTGAGCAGCCCAGGCTGACCAACCTGGTCAAGCTCAACACCAACGAGAATCCCTACGGTCCGTCGCCGCGGGCGCTGGACGCCATCCGCGCCGCGGCCACCGACGACCTGCGGCTCTATCCCGACCCCAACGGCCAGGCGCTGAAGGATGCCGTCGCTCAGTATTACGGCATTCAGAGCGACCAGGTGTTTGTCGGCAACGGCTCGGACGAGGTGCTGGCGCACATCTTCCTGGGCCTGTTCGGCCATGGCCGAACAGTGCTGTTCCCGGACATCAGCTACAGCTTCTATCCGGTCTATTGCGGCCTCTACGACATCGCCTTCGAGACCCCGACGCTGGACGAGGATTTCCAGATCGTCCCCGAGGACTACCTGCGGCCCAATGGCGGGATCATCTTCCCCAACCCCAATGCGCCGACCGGCAGCGCCCTGGCGCTGGATGCCATCGAGCGCATCGTCGCCGGCAATCCGACCTCGGTAGTGGTGGTGGACGAAGCCTATGTCGACTTCGGGGCGGAGTCCGCGGTCGCCCTGATCGAGCGCCATGCCAATCTGGTGGTGACCCAGACGCTGTCCAAGTCCCGTTCCCTGGCCGGTCTGCGGGTGGGCCTGGCCATGGGTCAGGCGCCGCTGATGGAGGCCCTGGAGCGAATCAAGAACAGCTTCAACTCCTATCCGCTGGATCGCCTGGCCCTGGCCGGCGCGACCGCTGCCTTCGAGGATCGCGCCTACTTCGACGAGACCTGCCGGCAGGTGGTCGAAAGCCGCGAAGCGCTGGTCGGCCAGTTGCTGGAGCGCGGTTTCGAGGTCCTGCCCTCGGCCGCCAACTTCATCTTCGCCCGGCATGTGCAGAAGGGTGGGGCGGTGCTGGCCGCGGGCTTGCGCGAGCATGGCGTCATCGTGCGCCACTTCAGCCGCCCCGAACGCATCGCCGACTTCCTGCGCATCACCATCGGCACGCCCGCGCAGAATCAGGCGTTGATCGCGGCCCTCGATACCCTCTGAGGGACGCCCACGGCTAGCGCGCCTTCTCCATCAGGGGGCGCAGCCCGACGGTAACCTTGACCTGCACGGTCTTGTCCTGGCGCAGCACCTCGATGGGGATGCTGTCGCCAGGCTGCTTGCGGGCGATCTGGTTCATCGCCAGTCGGCCGTCCCTGATCGGCTGGCCGGCCAGCTTGACCAGCACGTCGCCCGCGCGCAGACCGCCCTTGTGCGCCGGTCCTTCCGGATCGATATCCGTCACCACGATGCCCTGGTCGACCTTGAGGCCATAGGTCTTGACCAGCTCTGGTGTGATCACCTCCACCGCAACCCCCAGCCAGCCGCGGATGACCTGGCCGTGCTGGATGATCGAGCGCATGACCTCCATGGCCAGCTTGATCGGGATGGCGAAGCCGATGCCCTGGGAGCCGCCGGAGAGGATGGCGGTGTTGATGCCGATCAGATTGCCGTTGGCATCCACCAGCGCCCCGCCCGAATTGCCCAGGTTGATCGCCGCATCGGTCTGGATGAAGTCCTCGTAGGTATTGAGACCCAGCTGGTTGCGGCCGGTGGCGCTGATGATGCCCATGGTCACGGTCTGGCCGACGCCGAAGGGATTGCCGATGGCCAGCACCACGTCGCCGATGCGGATGGCGGTCGAATCGCCCACCGAGATGGCCGGCAGGTTGGGCAGGTCGATCTTGAGCACGGCGAGGTCGGTGGCCGGATCGTTGCCGATCAGCTTGGCCAGGGTCTGGCGACCGTCGGCGAGCGCTACCACGATGGATTCGGCGTCGAGGGTCACGTGGTTGTTGGTCAGCAGATAACCGTCATGGCTCATCAGCACGGCCGAGCCCAGGCTGAGTTCTTCCACCGGTTTGGTCGCGCCCTTGCGGTCACTGGCCGTGTCGCCGGCCTTGCCCGGCTTGGCTGCCTTGGTCGAACGCAGCGACACCACCGCCGGCGCGGCGCGACTCGCCGCGTCGGCATAGGAGACCGGTCCCTGCTGGCGTGAAGTCGCGGGCGCCTGGGCCGCCTCGAACAGCGGCGGCTGGGCAGGCAGGCCGAGCCATTGCGGATAGCGCTGCATGATCAGGGCCGCAACGAGCAGACCGCACAGCACGGGCCAGCCGAGATAACGCAAAGCCTTGTACATCGATCACATCCTTGAATTTGTCCACCCGGGGTGCGCCGGATAAGCTGGCGGGCATTATAAGGAGCGGCGCCACCCGAAGACACGCTGTGGCGCCGCCAGCGAGGAGGTAAGCCGTCCGTGACCCTGTCCCTTGATCAACTGGTGGAGACCGCCGACCGCTACCTGGAGTCGGCCCGTATCCAGGATTATTGCCCCAATGGCCTGCAGGTCCAGGGCCGCGAGCAGGTGCGCCTGCTGGTCAGTGGCGTCACCGCCTCCCAGCAGCTGCTGGACGCCGCCGTGGCGGCCGGGGCCGATGCCATCCTGGTGCACCATGGCTATTTCTGGAAGAACGAGGACGCCCGCCTCATCGGCATGAAGCACCGGCGGATCAAGACGCTGCTGGGCCACGACATCAGCCTGCTGGCCTACCACCTGCCGCTGGACGTTCATCCCGAGGTGGGCAACAACGTCCAGTTGGGTCGTCGCCTGGGCCTGCAGGATATCCGGCCGTTGCCGGGCGATGCCAAGGGACTGATCTGGCAGGGCGAGTTGCCGCGGTCGCAATCCGCCGCGGACTTTGGTCGGCAGGTGGCGCATGTGCTGCAGCGCGAGCCACTGGTGGTCGATGGCGGGCGGTCGATCCGGCGCCTGGCCTGGTGCACCGGCGGCGCCCAGGGCTACATCGATCAGGCCATTGCGGCGGGGGTGGATGCCTATCTCACCGGCGAGGTATCCGAGCAGACGGTGCACAGCGCTCGCGAGAACGGGGTGAGTTTCTTCGCTGCCGGCCACCATGCCACCGAGCGCTATGGCGTGCAGGCGCTGGGCGACTTTCTGGCCGCGCAACTGGGCATCGAGCATCGCTTCATCGACTGCGACAATCCCGCCTGAGCGTCATAAGCATATAACTTCTGGATCTAGATGGCCTGGCGGGCCATAACCAGCGCCTATGGTAAGGTTGAGGTTCGTCCACGGCCCGCTCCGTCCGGTGTGTCCAGTCGACTGGATGCCGCAACGGACATCTCCTAGGCCACCTTTCTGCAATCGTGAGTAGCCATGCTCGACAAACAGACGCACCTCAAACAGCTTGAGGCGGAAAGCATCCACATCATCCGTGAAGTGGCCGCCGAGTTCGACAATCCGGTCATGCTGTATTCCATCGGCAAGGACTCGGCCGTGATGCTGCACCTGGCCCGCAAGGCCTTCTTTCCCGGCAAGCTGCCGTTCCCGGTACTCCACGTGGACACCGGCTGGAAATTCCAGGCCATGTACGAATTCCGCGATCGCATGGTCGCCGACATGGGTCTCGATCTGCTGGTGCACAAGAATCCGGAAGGGGTCGCCCAGGGCATCAACCCCTTCACCCATGGCAGCGCCAAGCATACCGACATCATGAAGACCCAGGGCCTCAAGCAGGCGCTGGACAAGTACGGCTTCGACGCGGCCTTCGGCGGCGCCCGCCGTGACGAGGAGAAGTCCCGGGCCAAGGAGCGCGTCTACTCCTTCCGTGACAGCAAGCACCGCTGGGACCCGAAGAACCAGCGCCCCGAGCTGTGGAACATCTACAACGGCAAGACCAACAAGGGCGAGTCGATCCGTGTCTTTCCGCTGTCCAACTGGACCGAGCTGGACATCTGGCAGTACATCTATCTCGAAGGCATCCCGATCGTGCCGCTGTACTTCGCCGCCGAGCGCGAGGTGATCGAGAAGAACGGCACCCTGCTCATGATCGACGACGACCGTATCCTCGAGCACCTCTCGCCCGAGGAGAAGGCGCGCATCCACAAGCGCCAGGTGCGCTTCCGTACCCTTGGCTGCTACCCCCTGACCGGTGCGGTGGAGTCTCAGGCGACCACGCTGACGGACATCATCCAGGAGATGCTGCTCACCCGCACCTCCGAACGCCAGGGCCGGGTCATCGACCACGATGGCGCCGGATCCATGGAAGAGAAGAAACGTCAGGGGTATTTCTAAGATGTCGCACCAATCCGATCTGATCGGCCAGGACATCCTGGCCTACCTGGCGCAGCACGAACGCAAGGAGCTGCTGCGCTTTCTCACCTGCGGCAACGTCGACGACGGCAAGAGCACCCTGATCGGGCGGCTGCTGCACGATTCCAAGATGATCTACGAGGATCACCTGGAAGCCATCACCCGTGATTCCAAGAAGGTGGGGACCACCGGCGAAGAGGTCGATCTGGCGCTGCTGGTGGACGGCCTGCAGGCCGAGCGCGAGCAGGGCATCACCATCGATGTGGCCTATCGCTACTTCTCCACCGCCAAGCGCAAATTCATCATCGCCGATACCCCCGGCCATGAGCAGTACACCCGCAACATGGCCACCGGGGCCTCCACCTGCGACCTGGCGATCATCCTGGTCGACGCCCGCTACGGCATCCAGACCCAGACCCGTCGGCACAGCTACATCGCCTCGCTGCTGGGCATCAAGCACATCGTGGTCGCCATCAACAAGATGGACCTGCTGGGCTTCGACGAGGCGGTGTTCGAGCGCATCAAGGACGACTACCTGGCCTTCGCCCAGCGCATCGACCTGAACGCCAGGGACATCCATTTCGTGCCCATGTCGGCGCTCAAGGGCGACAACGTGGTCAACCGCAGCGAGCAGACGCCCTGGTACAGCGGCAAGCCGCTGATGGAGATCCTCGAGACCGTCGAGATCGCCGCGGATCGCAACCTGGACGACCTGCGCTTTCCGGTGCAGTACGTCAACCGGCCCAACCTCAACTTCCGTGGCTTCGCCGGGACCCTGGCCTCGGGCGTGGTCACCAAGGGCGATGCCGTGGTGGTCCTGCCGTCGGGCAAGGGCAGCCGGGTCAAGTCCATCGTTACCTACGAAGGCGAGCTGGAGCAGGCGGGTCCTGGCCAGGCGGTGACCCTTACCATGGAAGACGAGATCGACATCTCCCGCGGCGATGTCCTGGTGCATGCCGACAATCGGCCGCAGGTGACCGACAGCTTCGAGGCCATGCTGGTGTGGATGGCCGAGGAGCCCATGCGCCCTGGCAAGAAGTACGACATCAAGCGCGCCACCAGCTATGTGCCGGGTTCGCTGCCGAGCATCGTGCACACGGTGGACGTCAACACCCTGGAGCACGGCGCTGCCAGCGAACTCAAGCTCAACGAGATCGGCCGGGTCAGGGTGGCCCTGGATGCCGCCATCGCCCTGGACGGCTATGGC
Organism: Pseudomonas sp. AS2.8; assembly: GCF_014190935.1. Classification (NCBI taxonomy): domain Bacteria; kingdom Pseudomonadati; phylum Pseudomonadota; class Gammaproteobacteria; order Pseudomonadales; family Pseudomonadaceae; genus Pseudomonas; species Pseudomonas sp. AS2.8. Next base: position 852,687 of record NZ_JACHVV010000002.1, on the reverse strand, counting down.
GTCAACCGCACCACCGGCGCCTTCATCGTCATCGACCGCCTGACCAACGGCACCGTGGGTGCCGGCATGATCATCGCCGAACCGGTGGACGCTACCGGTCACGGCCAGGGCGCGCATCAGTTGCACGTCGCCACCAGCGAGCGGTCGGCCCGTTTCGGTCAGCAGCCCACCACGGTGCTCTTCACCGGTCTCTCCGGTGCCGGCAAGACCACTCTGGCCTATGCCCTGGAGCGCCGGCTGTTCGATGCCGGTCGTGCGGTCTTCGTGCTGGACGGCCAGAATCTGCGCCACGACCTGAACAAGGGTCTGCCGCAGGATCGCGCCGGTCGTCGCGAGAACTGGTTGCGCGCCGCCCAGGTGGCCCGCCAGTTCAACGAGGCCGGCCTGATCGCCCTGGCCGCCTTCGTTGCGCCGGATGCCGAGGGCCGGGCCCAGGCCCAGGCGCTGATCGGCGCCGAGCGTCTGCTGACCGTGCATGTCAAGGCGTCGCCCAAGGCCTGTGCCGAGCGCGATCCCCAGGGACTCTATGCGGCCGGTGGTGACAACATCCCGGGCCTGTCCTTCGCCTACGACGCCCCGGAAGACGCCGATCTGGTGATCGACACCGAGGAGCTGTCGGTGGAGGAGGGCGTCCAGCAGATCCTCGACGTCCTGCGTCGGCGTCAGGTGATCTAGGGCGTTCAGCCATGAAAAAACCCGCCTCTCGGCGGGTTTTTTCATGGGCCCTTACCAGCGCGGGGGCGGGCCGTAGTAGTAGGCGCCGGGCGGCGGGCCGTAATACACGGGGCGCGGCTCCACCACGCGGTATTCGTAGACCGGTGCCGGTTCGTAGTAGACCACGCGCGGCGGGGGCGGCGGCGGTGGCCCTTCGACATAGACCGGCTCGCGGGCGTAGGAATGGGAGACGATGGCTCCGCCGACCACGGCGCCCACCACGGCACCAAGGAAGGCCGGACCGGGGCCACGACCGTGGGCGGACGCCTGACCGGCGATGGCGAGGCAACCGGCAAGCACCACGACTTGAGTGATGCGACGTAGCATGATCATTCTCCTGCAGCCCGGGGAAATGAAACCGGGTATGTCTATCAGACCGCAAGGGCGGCGAGTCGCCTAGATCGACGCGGGTAAAGTTTGGGTAAAACCAAATCCGGGGACATCAGTCCCAACAACTCGAGGTCGACGTGTCCCCACTCCCGCGGGATGCATCTCCTGTATCTGGTACCGCGACCGGTGCCCTGACCACGAGACCACCGTGCAGATTCTCTATACCGCTCTGATCCTCCTGCTGATGGTGGGTGCCACCCGTCTCGGCGCCCATCTGATTCCCATCCCGCTGCCGCTGATCCAGGTGGTGGTCGGCGCCTTGCTCGCCTGGCCCACCCTGGGGCTGCATGTCGCCCTGGACCCGGAACTCTTCCTGCTGCTGTTCATCCCGGCGCTGCTGTTCTCCGATGGCTGGCGCATGCCCAAGCGGGAGTTCTGGCGCCTGCGCCGACCGATCTTCGTCCTGGCCTTCGGCCTGGTATTCCTCACGGTGCTGGGCGCCGGCTGGTTCCTGCACCTGATGCTGCACCTGCCCTGGGCGGTGGCCTTCGCCCTGGCGGCGGTGCTGTCGCCCACCGATGCCGTGGCGGTCTCCAGCATCGTCCGTGGCCGGCTGCCCAGCGCCCTGCTGCACGTGATCCAGGGCGAGGCCCTGCTCAACGATGCCTCGGGTCTGGTGACCTTCAAGTTCGCCGTGGCGGCCGCCTTGACCGGCGCCTTTTCGCTGAGCCAGGCCAGTCTGGAATTCGTCATCGTCGCGGTGGGCGGCGTGCTGGTCGGCGGGGTGCTGAGCTGGCTGGTCGGTCGGGCGCGCGCCTGGATGGTAGTGAAGCGCGGCTGGAGCGACGCCGCGCCCCATGTCGTGTTCATGTTGTTGCTGCCCTTCGCCGCCTACGTGCTGGCGGAGCGCCTGGGCGTTTCCGGCATCCTGTCTGCCGTGGCCGCCGGGATGATGCAGAGCCGGGTCGACATGCTGCCCCGCCAGACCGCTACCCGCCTGCTCAATCACAGCGTCTGGGGGCTGGTGGAATTCGCCTTCAACGGCCTGGTGTTCCTGATCCTGGGTCTGCAACTGCCCGACATCCTGGCGGCCGCGCTGCCAGCCTCCCAGGCGCTCTGGCCCGCCGCGGGCTGGCTGACGCTCTATGTGCTGGGTGCCTATCTGGTGATCATGGCCATTCGCTTCGGCGTCATCCTCGGCTATTGGCACCTGACCCAGCCTGGCAGCGGGCCCATCACCATCGCGGGCGACCCCCGCCTGATCGCCGCCATCGCCTCCCTCAGCGGGGTGCGCGGCGCCGTGACCCTGGCCGGTGTGTTGTCGCTGCCGCTGCTGCTCTCGGATGGCACGCCCTTTCCCCTGAGGGACATCCTGGTATTCATCGCCGCGGGCGTGATCCTGCTGTCACTGGTGGTGGCGAGCATCGGTATCCCGTTGCTGCTGGCGCGCTTGCCGGAGCAATCCAACGACCTGCTGGAGCGGGAGCGTTGCGAGGTGCGGATCAACGCCGCCCGGGCCGCCATCACGGCGCTGGAAGACGTGGAATCGAACGAAGCCGACGAGCCGGCGCGGGCGGCGCTGCAGGCCGAGATCAAGGCCGGCATCATCGCCGAATTCCGTGACGAACTGAGTTCCGCCGATGACAGCGAGGATGCCCGCTCCCTGGCGCGACTGAGGGACACCCTGGATGGCGAGTTGCGCCTGCTCGCCATCCGCGCCCAGCGCCGAGAACTCTATCGACTTCGAATCGCCGGCGTGATCGATGACCTGGTGGTCACTGAATTCCTGCGAGAGCTGGACATCCAGGAGACCGCGCTGATGCGCGATCAGGGCAACCGCTAGCCCTGGCAGAAGCGGCGGATGCGCTCCGCTGCTTCCACGCATTCGGCCAGAGGCGCGACCAGCGCCATGCGGATGCGTCCGGCGCCCGGATTGACGCCCGCGACTTCGCGCGACAGGTAGGAGCCCGGTACCACGGTCACGTGTTCGCGGGCGTACAGGTCGCGGGCGAAGGCTTCGTCATCGCCCGGCGTCCTGGCCCAGAGGTAGAAACCGCCATCCGGCAGCGTCACCTCCAGGCTGCCCTGCAGGATATCCAGCACGGCGGCGAACTTCTGCCGATAGAGCTCGCGGTTCTCACGGACATGGGCCTCGTCGCGCCAGGCCACGGCGCTGGCCTTTTGCACCTGCACCGGCATGGCGCAACCGTGGTAGGTGCGATAGAGCAGGAAGCGCTTGAGAATGGCGGCATCGCCGGCGACGAAACCCGATCTCATGCCCGGCAGGTTGGAGCGCTTGGACAGGCTGTGGAAGACCACGCAGCGGGCGAAGTCGCTGCGGCCCAGTTCGGCGCAGGCGGTGAGCAGGCCAGGCGGCGGGCTGGCTTCGTCGAAGTAGAGTTCGCTGTAGCATTCGTCGGCGGCGATCACGAAGTCGTGCCGGTCGGCCAGGGCGATGAGCTTTTTCAGCGTCGCCACCGGCAGCAGGGCACCGGTGGGATTGCCGGGCGAGCACAGGAACAGCAGCTGGCAGCGCTGCCAGACCTCGTCCGGCACGCTGTCGAAATCGGGATTGAAGCCCTTGTCCGCCAGGCACGGCAGGTAGTGGGGCTCGGCACCGGCGAGCAGGGCCGCGCCTTCGTAGATCTGATAGAAGGGGTTGGGACTCAGCACCAGGCCCGCCTGGCTGCGATCCACCACCGCCTGGGTAAAGGAGAACAGCGCCTCCCGGGTACCGGTCACCGGCAGCACGTGACGCGCCGGGTCCAGCCAGCCCGCGGGTACGCCGAAGCGCTGGCCGGCCCAGGCGGCGATGGCCTCGCGCAACTCGGCGATGCCGAGGGTGGTCGGGTAGACCGCCAGCTGATCCAGGTTGGCGGTCAGGGCCTCGGCGACGAAGGCCGGTGACGGGTGCTTGGGCTCGCCGATCGACAACGGGATCGGCTTGAGCGCCGCCGGCGGGGTCACGCCAGCGAGGAGGGCACGGAGCTTCTCGAACGGATAGGGCTGCAGCAGGTCGAGGGTGGGATTCATCGTCGGGTGGTCCTTCGTTCGAGGCGTTAGATCAGGGAGCTAGATGCTGATGCGACTGAGCGGCGGCGTCTGGCTGTCCGGCTCGCGCAGCTGTTTGATCAGGGCCTGCTGCAGGGCGCTGCACAGGCCGGGATCGGCCAGCGGACGACCCTCGGCGTCGGTAACGTAGAAGACGTCTTCCACGCGTTCGCCGAGGGTGGCGATCTTGGCGTTGAGCACGGACAGGTCGAAGTCGAGGAAGATCCGCCCCACCCGCGCCAGCAGGCCGGGTCGATCCGGTGCCGTCAGTTCGATCAGGCTCGCCGAACGTGTGGTGTCGGTGTAGATGTTCACCTGGGGCGAGAAGGCGAAATGCTTGAGCTGGCGGGTCACGCGGCGGTTGATGATGCTTGGGTATTCTTCGGGATGCTTGAGCGCCTCGATCAGGCCGGCACGGATCTGGGCGATGCGCGCGGGATTGTTGCCGATCGAGCCGCCATCGGTATCCAGCACGATGTAGGTGTCCAGGGTGAACTGGCTGCTGGAGGTGATGATGCGCGCGTCCTGAATGTTTAGGTTGAGCTGGTCCATCACCGCCACGGTCACCGCGAAGAAGTCGTGCTGGTCCGCGGCATAGATGAAGATCTGGGTGCCGCCTTCGGAATCGCGCTGGGTGGTCTCGCGGATCAGCACCAGCGGCTCGGCGGTATCGCCGTGGCCGAGGATGGCCTCGGTGTGCCAGGCGACGTCCAGTGCGGTATGCCGCAGGAAATAGGTGTCGCCCAGCTGCGACCAGAGCTGCTCGGCGTCATCGGCATCGATACCGCGACGCATCAGGGTGTCCAGCGCCGATTGCTGGGTGCTGCGGATCTGCTCTTCGCGATTGACCGGATTCTCCAGGCCGCGACGCAGGGCGCGCTTGGTCTCGGTGTAGAGCTGGCGCAGCAGGGTCGCGCGCCAGGAATTCCACAGCGACGGATTGGTCGCGGTGATGTCGGCCACGGTGAGGACGTACAGATAGTCCAGGTGGGTGTGATCACCGACCGTCAGGGCGAAATCGTGGATCACCTGGGGGTCGGAAAGATCCTTGCGCTGGGCGGTGGTGGACATCACCAGGTGATTGCGCACCAGCCAGCTGACCAGGCGGGTGTCCCACTCCGGCAATTGGTGACGGCGACCGAAGGCTTCGACGTCTTCCGCGCCCAGTTCCGAGTGATCGCCACCCCGGCCCTTGGCGATATCGTGGTAGAGACCGGCGATGTAGATCAGCTCCGGCTTGGGCAGCTTGTGGATCACCCGCGTCGCCAACGGATATTTCTCCGCCAGGACGTCGTAGCTCATCTTGCGCAGGTGCTTGATGAGATTGAGGGTGTGGGCGTCCACCGTATAGATGTGGAAGAGGTCATGCTGCATCTGGCCGACGATCTGGCCGAACTCGGGCAGGTAGAGCCCCAGCAGGCCGTAGCGATTCATCCGGCGCAGGTTGCGATGGATGCCGGATTCGCTCTTGAGCAGTTCGATGAACAGGCTGGTGTTGCGGATGTCCTGGCGAAAGGCGTCGTCGATGAGGTGACGGCTGTCGCGCAGCAGGCGGATAGTACCGGCACTGGGCCCCTTGATCGCCGGATTCTGTGCCAGCAGCACGAACAGCTCCATCAGCGCGAAGGGGGTGCGCAGGAATACCTGGGGGTGCACCACCTCCAGGTAACCGTTGCGGATCTGGAATCTGTTGTTGAGCGGAGTCACCGCGGCCGGCACCTGCTCGTCGCGCAGATTCACTTCCTCGAAGTGCTGCATGACCACATCGCTGAGCTGGGAGACGTCCATCACCACCCGGTAGTACTTCTGCATGAAGCGTTCTACCGCCAGCTTGGCGTCGTTGTCCTCGTAGCCGAGCAGGCTGGCGATGCGCCGCTGGTGGTCGAACAGCAGCCGATCCTCGGCGCGCCCGGCCAGCATGTGCAGGGCATAACGGACCTTCCACAGGTATTCCTGCGCCGAGATCAGCAGGCTGCATTCGCTTTCGGTCAGGAAGCCCTGGCCGACCAGCGCCTGCAGGTTGAGGGTGCCGAACTGCCGCCGGGCGATCCACAGCAGCGTCTGGATGTCGCGCAAGCCGCCGGGCGAGCCCTTCACGTTGGGTTCCAGGTTGTATTCGGTGTCGTTGTACTTGGCGTGCCGCGCACTCTGCTCGGCACGCTTGGCCAGATAGAAGGCGCGTCCCGGCCAGAGGTGCTCGACACTCGTGGCCGCCAGCATCGCCTGACGCAGGTGCTCGGGGCCGGCGAGGGTACGGCTTTCCATCAGGTTGGTGATCACCGTCAGGTCGGCCAGCGCCTCGGTGGTGCATTCGCGCAGGGATCTGACGCTCTGCCCCACGGCCAGGCCCACGTCCCACAGCAGGGTCAGGAAACCCTCGATGGATTCGCGGAAGCGTTCCTGTTCCTCTTCGGCCAGCAGGATCAGCAAGTCGATGTCCGAATGCGGATGCAGTTCGCCGCGACCATAGCCGCCCACCGCGAGCAGGGCGATGCCGTCATCCGGCCAGCTGAAGCGATTCCAGGCGGCGATCAGCATCTGGTCGATGAACCAGGCGCGGTCCTCGACCAGCCGGCGCACGCTGCGGCCCGCCATGAAGCGGGCATCGAGGGTGGCGTTCGCGGCCCGGATGAATTTCTTGAAGGCCGCGAGGGGGCTGGCTTTCAGAGAAAGCTCAGCCTGGAACTGGCCGGCGTCGAACAACTCCGAATCGACCTGGGGCATGGGCGCTCACTCACGCAGAAACGCGGGGAAAGGTTTCGTCCTTTCGCAGGGTCAGGATCTCGTAACCCGCTTCGGTGACCAGCACCGTGTGTTCCCACTGCGCGGACAGCTTGCGGTCCTTGGTGATGGCGGTCCAGCCATCGCCCAGCAGGCGGGTCTCGTAGCGGCCCTGGTTGATCATCGGCTCGATGGTGAAGATCATCCCGGCCTGTAGCTCGAGGCCCGTGCCGGCCCGGCCGTAGTGCACCACCTGCGGCTCCTCGTGGAAGCCCTTGCCGATCCCGTGGCCGCAGTATTCGCGAACCACCGAGAAGCCGTTCTTCTCGGCGTGCTTCTGGATGACCTCGCCGATATCGCCCAGGCGCGCGCCTGGGCGCACTAGGTCGATGCCCTTGTAGAGGCATTCCTGGGTGACCTGGCAGAGCCGGTCGGCCCACTCGGGCACGTCGCCCACCAGGTACATCTTGCTGGTGTCGCCGTGGTAGCCGTCTTTGATGACGGTGATGTCCACGTTCATGATGTCGCCGCTCTTGAGCGGCTTGTCATTGGGAATGCCGTGGCAGACCACGTGGTTCAGCGAGGTGCAGATGGATTTCGGATAGCCCTTGTAGTTCAGCGGGGCGGGGATGGCCTGCTGCACGTTGACGATGTAGTCATGGGCCAGCCGATCCAGTTCTTCGGTGGTGATGCCGGGACGCACGTGTTCGTCCAGCATTTCGAGCACTTCGGCGGCCAGTTGGCCGGCGATGCGCATCTTGGCGATGTCTTCAGGGGTCTTGAGGATGACGGTCATCGGAAATCTCTAGGTATCACGCCGGGCGTTAGCTTTCGATCCGCTATTCTATCAGAGCCGGCGCCTGCACTGTGGCTGCCGCCGGTACCCCGGACCTCCGGTATGCGGCAATCGCCACTGGTGGTATCTGGCGAGGCGTGATATAAAGTCGCGCGCTTTTTCGGGGCTATGCCCTTCAGCGCTCCTAACCCCACACACGCATCGACACGATGACCTGGGTGCTTCCCGATGGGAAGTTGGTCATTGGGATGCGTGGAGGCCCAACCCGACTACGAGGAACATCTAAATGTCTCAAGTCTCCATGCGTGACATGCTGAAAGCCGGCGTGCATTTCGGCCACCAAACCCGTTACTGGAACCCGAAGATGGGCAAGTACATCTTCGGCGCGCGTAACAAGATCCACATCATCAACCTCGAAAAGACCCTGCCGATGTTCAACGAGGCCCTGACCTTCGTTGAGCGCCTGGCGTCCGGCAAGAACAAGATCCTGTTCGTCGGCACCAAGCGCGCTGCCGGCAAGATCGTTCGCGAAGAAGCCGCGCGTTGCGGTCAGCCCTTCGTTGACCATCGCTGGTTGGGCGGCATGCTGACCAACTACAAGACCATCCGTGCCTCGATCAAGCGTCTGCGCGATCTGGAAGTTCAGTCCCAGGACGGTACTTTCGACAAGCTGACCAAGAAAGAAGCCCTGATGCGCACCCGTGACCTCGAGAAGCTCGAGCGCAGCCTGGGTGGTATCAAGGACATGGGCGGTCTGCCGGATGCCCTGTTCGTGATCGACGTTGACCACGAGCGCATCGCCATCACCGAAGCCAACAAGCTGGGCATCCCGGTCATCGGCGTCGTCGATACCAACAGCAGCCCGGAAGGTGTTGACTACATCATCCCCGGCAACGATGACGCCTTCCGCGCCGTTACTCTGTACCTGAGCAGCGTTGCCGATGCCGTGATCCGTGGTGGCAGCAACGGCGGTGCCAACGAGCAATTCGTCGAAGAACCCGCTGCCGAAGCCGTCGAGGGCTGAGCATTTCGACCCTAGGGTCGAGCGGTTCGACGTGCGAGAAGGGGGCCTAGCCCCCTTTTTGCCTACTGGCGTTTCATTGGCTCCGCCTGCGTGCGGAGTGACCTCGAAACCGATTCAAGAGGATTTCAAACATGGCAGAAATCACTGCAGCCCTGGTCAAAGAACTGCGCGAGCGCACCGGCCAAGGCATGATGGATTGCAAGAAGGCCCTGACCGCTGCCGGTGGCGACATCGAGAAAGCCATCGACGACATGCGTGCCGCTGGTGCCATCAAGGCTGCCAAGAAGGCCGGTAACGTGGCTGCCGAAGGCTCCATCGCGGTCAAGGTCGCTGACGACAACAAGGCTGCCGTCATCATCGAAGTCAACTCTCAGACCGATTTCCTGGCTCTGCAGGACGACTTCAAGGGCTTCGTCGCCGCCAGCCTGGACAAGGCCTTCGCCGAGAAGATGAGCGATGCCGCTCCGCTGATCGCCGCTCAGGAAAGCGCCCGTGAGGCTCTGGTCGCCAAGTGCGGCGAGAACGTCAACATCCGCCGCCTGACCCGTGTCGAAGGCGATGTCGTTGGCGCCTATCTCCACGGTCACCGCATCGGTGTGGTCGTTACCCTGCAGGGTGGCACCGCCGAACTGGCCAAGGAAATCGCCATGCACGTCGCGGCGAGCAACCCCCAGTTCCTGAATCCCTCCCAGGTTTCCGAAGAAGCCGTCGCCAAGGAAAAGGAAATTTTCCTGGCGCTGAATGCCGACAAGATCGCCGGCAAGCCGGAAAACATCGTGGAGAACATGGTCAAGGGTCGTATCAACAAGTTCCTGGCCGAAGCCAGCCTGGTTGAGCAGCCCTTCATCAAGGATCCGGAAGTCAAGGTCGGTGAACTGGCCAAGAAAGCCGGCGCCGAAATCGTTTCCTTCGTGCGTTACGAAGTGGGCGAAGGCATCGAGAAGGCTGAAGTCGACTTCGCTGCCGAAGTCGCTGCCCAGCTGGCTGCCAGCAAGCAGTAAGACCGGCATCCGCCGTTGACCAGGAGGCCGCCCGCTTCGAGCGCGCGGCCTCTTTGTCAAATTGGAAGGCAGGTCTGATTTCTGGTCTTCCAAGGAGTTTTTTGCCGATTGGAGTGAACGCAACTGCGGTTGCGCTTTCCTATCGCTGGATCAAAATCCCCCGCACATGTTCATCGCCACAGGAGAGAGTGAATGGCACAGCAGATGAGTGGTCGCCAACCCCGTTACAAGCGTATTCTGCTGAAGCTCAGTGGCGAAGCCCTGATGGGAAGTGAAGACTTCGGGATCGATCCGAAGGTGCTGGATCGGATGTCGCTGGAGATCGGCCAACTGGTGGGCATCGGTGTCCAGGTCGGTCTGGTGATCGGCGGTGGCAACCTGTTCCGCGGTGCGGCGCTGTCCGCCGTGGGTATGGACCGGGTGACCGGCGACCACATGGGCATGCTGGCTACCGTGATGAACGCCCTGGCCATGCGCGACGCGCTCGAGCGTTCCAATATTCCCGCCACGGTGATGTCCGCCATCTCCATGGTCGGCGTGACCGACCAGTACGATCGCCGCAAGGCCCTGCGTCAGTTGAAGGACGGCGAAGTCGTCATCTTCTCTGCCGGCACCGGCAATCCGTTCTTCACCACCGATTCCGCCGCCTGCCTGCGGGCCATTGAGGTCGAAGCCGATCTGGTGCTCAAGGCCACCAAGGTGGATGGTGTATACACGGCAGATCCCTTCAAGGATCCCAACGCCGAAAAATTCGAGCGTCTGACCTACGACGAGGTGCTCGACCGCAAGCTGGGTGTCATGGATCTCACGGCCATCTGTCTCTGCCGTGATCACAACATGCCCCTGCGGGTTTTCAACATGAACAAGCCCGGCGCCCTGCTCAACATCGTGGTGGGCGGAGGTGAGGGCACCCTGATCGAGGAGGGAGCAGCATGATCAACGAGATCAAGAAGGATGCGCAGACGCGCATGACCAAGACCCTGGAAGCCCTGGGCCACGCCTTTGCCAAGATCCGTACCGGACGCGCTCATCCGAGCATCCTGGATAGCGTCATGGTGTCCTACTACGGCAGCGACACTCCGCTGCGTCAGGTGGCCAACGTCACCGTCGAGGATTCGCGGACCCTGGCCCTGAGCGTGTTCGACAAGAGCATGATCCAGGCAGTCGAGAAGGCCATCATGACCTCCGACCTGGGCCTCAATCCGGCCACTGCCGGCACCACCATTCGCGTGCCGATGCCGGCGCTGACCGAAGAGACCCGCAAGGGCTTCACCAAGCAGGCGCGTTCCGAGGCCGAGCAGGCGCGCGTTTCCGTGCGCAACATCCGCCGCGATGCCCTGGCTCAGCTCAAGGATCTGCTCAAGGAAAAGGAAATCAGTGAAGACGAGGATCGTCGCGCTCAGGATGAAGTCCAGAAGCTGACTGATAAATTCGTCGCCGAGGTGGACAAGGCTCTGGAGGCCAAGGAAGCCGACTTGATGGCTGTTTGACAACGGTTGGGACGTAACATGGGCATGAGCAAGCCAGGCAAGGTGGTGCCGCGTCACGTGGCGATCATCATGGATGGGAACAATCGCTGGGCGCGCCGTCGGCTGCTGCCGGGCGTCGCCGGTCACAAGGCCGGAGTGGACGCCGTGCGCGCCGTCATCGAGGTGTGCGGCGATGCGGGCGTCGAGGTGCTGACGCTGTTCGCCTTCTCCAGCGAGAACTGGCGGCGTCCGGCCGACGAGGTCGGCGCCCTGATGGAGCTCTTCCTGTCCGCCCTGCGGCGGGAGGCCAAGAAGCTGCATCAGAACGGCATCCGGCTGCGTATCATCGGCGATCGCTCGCTGTTCCATCCGGAACTGCAGGCGGCCATGGCGGAAGTCGAGGCACTCACTGCCCATCACACCCGGTTCGTGCTGCAGATCGCCGCGAACTACGGGGGGCAGTGGGACATCACCCAGGCCGCCCAGCAGCTGGCGCTGCAGGTCCAGCAGGGCACGCTGCAGCCGGGTGAGATCACCCCCGAGCTGTTGCAGGGCCGTCTGGCGACGGCCGACCTGCCATTGCCCGATCTGTGCATCCGCACCGGCGGCGAGCGGCGGGTGAGCAACTTCCTGCTCTGGCAGATCGCCTATGCCGAGCTGTATTTCTCCGACCTGTTCTGGCCGGACTTCAAGCACGAGGCCATGCATGCCGCGCTGGCCGACTTCGCCACCCGCCAGCGGCGGTTCGGTCGGACCTGCGAACAGGTGGAAGCGGAGCTACGCGCCTAATGCTGAAGCAGCGAGTTATCACGGCGATGGTGCTCCTGCCCATCGCCCTGGCCGGATTTTTCTGGCTGGAAGGGGCGACCTTCGCCCTGTTCATCGGTGCGGTCGTGGTCCTGGGCGCCTGGGAGTGGGCGCGCCTGGCGGGTCTGGAAACCCAGCCGTTGCGCTGCGCCTATGCCGCCGTGGTCGCGCTGGCGCTGTTGCTCTGCTGGTGGTTGCCCGGTGGTGCCCATGGCCTGCTGTTCATCAGTCTGGCCTGGTGGCTCTATGCGACCGTGCTGGTGCTCACCTATCCCGACAGCGCCCGGGCCTGGCAGGCTTCCTGGCGACGTCTGCTGATCGGTCTGGTGGTGCTGGTTCCGGCGTGGCAGGGGCTGATGCTGCTCAAGGCGGCACCGGGTGGCAATCTGCTGATTCTCGAAGTGATGATGCTGGTGTGGCTGGCCGACATCTTCGCCTATTTCTCCGGACGGGCCTTCGGCAAGCGCAAGCTGGCGCCGGCCGTGAGTCCGGGCAAGAGCTGGGAAGGCCTTTATGGCGGCCTGGCCGCCGCGCTGGTGGCGACCCTGGTGCTCGGCCTGGTCCGTGGCTGGGGCCTGGGTGACCTCTTGCAAGCGCTCATCGGCGCCGCCTGCGTGGTGCTGATCTCCGTGGTCGGCGATCTCACCGAGAGCATGTTCAAGCGCCAGGCCGGACTCAAGGACAGCAGTCAGTTGCTGCCGGGACACGGCGGCGTGCTGGATCGCATCGACAGCCTCACGGCCGCCGTTCCGCTGTTCGCCCTGCTGCTCTGGTGGGCTGGCTGGGGTGTTCAGTGAGTCTCCAGCAGCTGTGCGTGCTGGGTGCGACCGGCTCCATCGGCGCCAGCACCCTGGATGTCGTGGCCCGGCACCCTGACCGCTATCGCATCTTCGCCCTCAGCGGACATCGTCGGCTGAAGGAGCTGGCTGACCTTTGCCGGCGTTTCCAGCCGGTCTATGCGGCCGTGCCGGACCAGGCCTCCGCCGAGCAGCTGGCCAGTCTGCTGCACGACGTCGAGCTGCGCCCCGAGATCCTGGTGGGGGAGGGTGGCCTGGAGGCCATCGCTGCTCACCCGGAGGTCGATACCGTCATGGCGGCGATTGTCGGCGCGGCGGGTCTGAAGCCGACGCTGGCCGCGGTCAAGGCCGGCAAGCGCGTGCTGCTGGCCAACAAGGAAGCCCTGGTCATGAGCGGCGCGCTCTTCATCGAGGCGGTGCAGGCCAGTGGCGCGACCCTGCTGCCCATCGACAGCGAGCACAATGCCATCTTCCAGTGCCTGGCCGATCCGGCGACGCCCGGACTGGCACGCAAGGGCGTAAGGCGTATCCTGCTTACCGCCTCGGGTGGGCCGTTCCGCGAGACGCCGGCCGAGCAGCTGGCTGGGGTGACACCGGACCAGGCCTGTGCCCATCCCAAGTGGTCCATGGGTCGCAAGATTTCGGTGGATTCCGCGACCCTGATGAACAAGGGACTGGAGCTGATCGAGGCCTGCTGGCTGTTCGAGGCGACGCCAGAGCAGGTCGAGGTGGTCATCCATCCCCAGAGCGTGATCCATTCGCTGGTGGACTACGTGGATGGTTCGGTGCTGGCCCAGCTGGGCAATCCCGATATGCGCACCCCGATCGCCCATGCCCTGGCCTGGCCCGAGCGGATCGATTCCGGTGTTTCGGCGCTGGATCTGTTCGAGATCGGCCGACTCGACTTCGAGCGGCCCGACGAAGATCGCTTTCCCTGCCTGCGCCTGGCGCGAGAGGCGGCTCAGGCGGGTGGTTGCATGCCGGCGACGCTCAATGCCGCCAACGAGGTCGCCGTCGAAGCCTTTCTCGAAGGCCGGCTGGGCTTCACCGAAATTCCCCTGCTGATCGAGTCGGTACTCCAGGGTGTCGAGCCCGGTGCGGCCACTGATCTCGCTGCGGTCTTCGCGGCCGATAGCACCGCTCGGCAGCTGGCTCGTGAGTGGCTGTCGAGACGCTGATCCCGCGCCTCGACACCTGGCCTGCGAGTCCGCAGAATCTGCACACTGAGGTAGCGGAGGCAGCCAATGTCCATCCTTTATACGATTATGGGAACCCTGATCGCCCTGGGCGTCCTGGTGACCATCCACGAGTATGGCCATTTCTGGACGGCGCGCCGTTGCGGCGTCAAGGTCCTGCGCTTTTCCGTAGGCTTCGGCAAGCCGCTGCTGCGCTGGCACGACCGCCGCGGCACCGAATTCGTGGTGGCCGCGATCCCGTTGGGCGGCTATGTGAAGATGCTGGACGAGCGCGAAGCGCCGGTGGCGCCCGAAGAGCAGCATGCGGCCTTCAATCGCAAGACGGTCCGCCAGCGTATCGCCATCGTCGCCGCCGGCCCGATCGCCAACTTCCTGCTCGCCATCCTGTTCTTCTGGCTGCTGGCCATGCTTGGCTCTCAGCAGCCGCGCCCGGTCGTGGGGGCGATCACGCCCGATACCCCGGCTGCCAGCGCAGGCATTCCGGTCGGTGCGGAGTTGACCGCGGTCGATGATGCAGCGGTGGATAGCTGGTCGGCGGTCAATCTGCGTCTGGTCGATCGCCTGGGTGAAAGCGGTCCGCTGCGCCTGAGCTACCGGGTACCGGACACCACCGCCGAGCAGAGCACCGTCATCCAGCTCGATGCCTGGCTGCGCGGTGCGGAAGATCCGGATCCGATCCAGGCTCTGGGCCTGAAGCCCTGGCGGCCGCAGATTCCTGCGATCTTCGCCGAGCTGGATCCGGCCGGTCCGGCGAAAGCCGCCGGCCTGCAAGCGGGAGACCGCCTGATCGCCTTGAACGATACCCCTATCGGCGACTGGCAACAGGCCGTGGACTGGGTGCGGGCGCACCCCGGTCAGCAGGTCAGGCTGGCCTATGAGCGCGCGGGCCAGCAGCGGGACCTGACCCTGCGCCTGGGCGCGCGGCGCGTCGACTCCACCGAGACCGGTTACCTTGGCGCGGGTGTGGCGCCGGTCAAGTGGCCAGCGGAAATGGTTCGCGAAATCAGCTATGGACCCGTGGCTGCCGTGGGCGAAGGTATCAGCCGAACCTGGCAGATGAGCGTGCTGACGCTGGTTTCCCTGAAGAAGATGCTCTTGGGAGAGCTGTCGGTAAAAAACTTGAGCGGGCCGATAACCATTGCTAAAGTGGCGGGCGCTTCAGCTCAGTCAGGCCTGGGGGATTTCCTCAATTTTCTGGCGTACCTGAGCATAAGCCTGGGGGTTCTGAATCTGTTGCCTATCCCTGTGCTCGACGGTGGTCATCTGGTCTTCTACTTCGTCGAGTGGATTCGCGGGCGGCCCTTGTCCGAGCGTGTACAGACATGGGGCATGCAGATCGGTATTAGCCTCGTCGTGGGTGTGATGCTGCTGGCCTTGGTCAATGACCTTGGTCGCCTCTGACACTCTGCTGATTGCCGAATCTGCCGCCCCGTGCGGCAGATTCTTTATTTGCCAGTTGGAATAAAAGGGACTCATGAAACGCCTGCTGCTACCTGCGGTAATAGCCGCGCTGATGATCGGCGAGGTACACGCCGAGTCCTTCACCATCTCCGATATCCGCGTCAACGGACTGCAACGAGTATCGTCCGGCAGCGTCTTCGGTGCCCTGCCGCTCAACGTCGGCGAGTCGGTCGACGACAACAAGCTGGCCGAAGCCTCGCGCTCGCTCTTCCGTACCGGATTCTTCCAGGACATCCAGCTGGGTCGTGACGGTAACGTCCTGGTCGTGAACCTGGTCGAGCGTCCCTCCATTTCCAGCATCACCCTGGAAGGCAACAAGGCGATCTCCAGCGACGACCTGATGAAGGGTCTCAAGCAGGCCGGTCTCGCCGAAGGCGAGATCTTCCAGCGTGCGACGCTGGAAGGCGTGCGCAACGAGTTGCTGCGCCAGTACGTCGCCCAGGGCCGTTATTCCGCCAGCATCGATGCCGAAGTGGTCCCTCAGCCCCGTAACCGGGTGCAGCTGAAGATCACCATCAACGAGGGCGAGGTCGCGACCATCTCCCACGTCAACGTGGTGGGCAACACGGTCTTCGCCGAGGACGACCTGACCTCGTTGTTCGAGCTCAAGCCGAGCAACTGGTTGTCGTTCTTCCGTAACGATGACAAGTACTCCCGGGAAAAGTTGTCAGGTGACCTCGAGCGCCTGCGCTCCTATTACCTGGATCGTGGCTACATCAACATGGACATCACCTCGACCCAGGTGTCCATCACGCCCGACAAGAAGCACGTCTACATCACGGTCAACGTCAACGAAGGGCAGAAGTACACCGTTCGTGAGGTCAAGCTGTCCGGCGACCTCAAGGTGCCGGAGGAAGAGCTGCGCAAACTGATGCTGGTCCAGCCGGGCCAGGTCTTTTCGCGCAAGGTCATGACCAGCACCTCGGATCTGATCACCCGCCGGCTGGGCAACGAAGGCTATACCTTCGCCAACGTCAACGGCCTGCCCGAGCCCCATGACGACGACCACAGCGTGTCCCTGACCTATGTGGTCGATCCGGGCAAGCGTGCCTACGTCAATCGCATCAACTTCCGCGGCAACACCAAGACCGAGGACGAGGTGCTGCGTCGCGAGATGCGCCAGATGGAAGGCGGTTGGGCTTCCACCTATCTCATCGACCAGTCCAAGACCCGCCTCGAGCGCCTGGGCTACTTCAAGGAAGTCAAGGTCGAGACGCCCCAGGTACCTGGTACCGACGACATGGTCGACGTCAACTACAACGTCGAAGAGCAGCCGTCGGGCTCCATCACCGCCAGCATCGGCTTCGCCCAGAGCGCCGGTCTGATCCTCGGTGGTTCCATCAGCCAGAACAACTTCCTGGGCACCGGCAACCAGGTCAGCATCGGTCTGACCCGTTCCCAGTACCAGAGTCGCTACAACTTCAGCTTCACCGATCCCTACTTCACGCCGGATGGCGTGAGCCTGGGCTACAACATCTTCTATCGCAGCACCGACTACAGCAAACTGTACGACAGCGATGTCTCCTACTACTCGATCAACAGCCTGGGTACCGGTGTCACTCTGGGCTATCCGATCAGCGAGACCTCGCGCTTGACCTATGGTCTGAGCGTGCAGAACGACGAGATCAATCCCGGTACCTACAGCGCCGACGAGATTTACGATTTCGTAGACCGCGAAGGTAAGGATTTCACCAACTTCAAGGCCAGCATCGGCTGGTCGAGCTCGACGCTGAACCGTGGTGTGCTGCCGACCCGTGGTGCCTCTCAGAGCATGACCGGCCAGATCACCATCCCGGGCAGTGACCTGAGCTTCTACAAGCTCGACTATCGCGGCCAGCTGTTTACCCCGCTGACCGACAATACTGCACTGCGCTTCCATACCGAGCTGGGCTATGGCGACAGCTATGGCAGCACCGACGGCCTGCCGTTCTATGAGAACTACTACGCCGGTGGTTTCAACTCGGTACGGGGCTTCGAGGACAGCAGCTTGGGTCCGCGTACTACCCCGCCTAGGGATCCGCCAACATTTAGTGGAAAGGGTCAGGGCTACCGCGATCGTGACAAGTCCGAAGCTTTCGGTGGCAACGTGCTCATCACCGGCGGTGTGGAGTATCTCTTCCCGCTACCCTTCGTGAAGGATCAGAAATCCCTGCGCACCGTGTTGTTCTGGGACGTGGGTAACGTGTTCTCGACGGGCAATTGCTACAAGACGCCCGATGGTCAGGATGGAACCAAGAATTGCGGAGACATCAGCTTCTCCAACATGGCCAGTTCCGTCGGCGTCGGTGTGACCTGGGTTACCGCCCTGGGCCCGCTGAGCTTCAGCCTGGGCGTCCCGGTCAAGAAGCCGAGCAATTCCGATCCACAGGTCTTCCAGTTCTCGCTGGGTCAGACGTTCTGACCCAGGCAACACCTTTGCGCTCTACGCAGGAGTCAACTGTGCACAAGTACACCCGTTACGCTCTGTTCGCTGCCGTTCTCGTTGCCGCTCCGGTTTTCGCCGATACCAAGATCGCTGTCCTGAACTACCAGATGGCCCTGCTGGAATCCGATGCCGCCAAGAAGTACGCGGTGGATTCCGAGAAGAAGTTCGGTCCCCAGCTGAACAAGCTCAAGGGTCTGGAAAGCTCCGCCAAGGATATCCAGGACAAGCTCAACAAGGGCGGTGACAAGATGGCCCAGGCCGATCGCACCCGCCTGGAGAACGACTTCCGCCAGAAGGCCCGTGACTTCCAGTTCCAGTCCAAGGAACTCAACGACGCCAAGGCCGCATCGGATCGCGACATGCTCAAGCTGCTCAAGCCGCGCCTGGACAAGGCCGTGGAAGAGGTGCTGAAGAAGGGTGATTACGATCTGGTGCTCGAGCGTGGCGCCGTGGTTGACGTGAAGCCGCAATACGACATCACGCGCCAGGTCATCGAGCGCATGAACGCGGGTCGTTGATGAGTCATAGCACCTTTACGCTGGGCGAACTGGCGCAGTGGCTGGACAGCCGCCAGTTGACCGTGGAGTTACGCGGTTCGCCCGAGCGCCTGGTCACCGGTCTGGCTACCTTGCCCGAGGCCGGTCCTGACCAGTTGAGTTTTCTCGCCAATCCGCAGTACCGCCGCTACCTGGCCGATACCCAGGCCGGGGCCGTGCTGCTGACGGAAAAGGACGCCGACGGGTTTGCCGGCGATGCCCTGATCCTGGCGAATCCCTATCTGGCCTACGCGCGGCTTTCCCACCTGTTCGATCGCAAGCCGCGCAGTGCGGCGGGCATCCATCCCACGGCGCTGGTCGCGGCGGATGCCCAGGTCGATCCGACTGCGGCCATCGGTCCCTATGTGGTGATCGAAGCACAGGCATGCATTGGCGCAGGCGTCAGCCTCGGCGCTCACTGCGTGGTGGGTGCGCGCAGCGTCATCGGCGCCGACAGCTGGCTGGCACCGCGGGTCACGCTCTATCACGACGTGACCATCGGCGCGCGCGCCGTCGTGCAATCCGGTGCCGTGATCGGCGCCGAAGGCTTCGGCTTCGCCAATGAGCGCGGCCAGTGGCAGAAGATTGCCCAGCTGGGTGGCGTGCTGATCGGCGACGACGTCGAGATCGGTGCCAACACTACCATCGACCGCGGCGCGCTGGCGAACACGGTCATCAGCAATGGCGTCAAGCTCGACAACCAGATCATGATCGCGCACAACGTCCAGGTCGGTGAGCACACCGCCATGGCCGCCTGCGTCGGCATCTCTGGCAGTACCAAGATCGGCAAACACTGCACCATCGCCGGTGGCGTGGGCATGGTCGGTCATATCGAGGTGTGCGACCACGTGTTCGTCACCGGTATGACCATGGTGACTCGCTCGATTACCGAGCCCGGCGCCTATTCCTCCGGTACGGCCATGCAGCCGGCCGGTGAATGGAAGAAGAGTGCCGCGCGGATTCGTCACCTCGACGACATGGCCCGCCGTCTGCAACATCTGGAAAAAATCGTTGCTACCGTGACCTCGCGGGATGACGCTGCTTCTGATGCTTGATTCTGCATCGGATGTTCCCCCTTTCTTAACAGGCCTTCCCCGACCATGATGGACATCAACGAGATCCGTGAATATCTCCCGCATCGCTATCCCTTTCTGTTGGTGGATCGCGTGCTGGAGCTGGATATCGAAGCCAAGCGCATTCGTGCCTACAAGAACGTCAGCATCAACGAACCGTTCTTCACCGGCCATTTTCCCCAGCACCCCATCATGCCGGGCGTGCTGATCGTCGAGGCCATGGCGCAGGCCGCCGGCGTGCTCGGCTTCAAGATGATGAATTCCTCGCCGGCCGATGGCACCCTGTACTACTTCGTCGGATCGGATAAGCTGCGTTTTCGCCAGCCGGTGACGCCGGGTGATCAGCTGATGCTCGACGCTCGCTTCATCAGCACCAAGCGCGGTATCTGGAAATTCGAATGCCACGCCAGTGTGGACGACAAGCCGGTCTGCTCGGCTGAAATCATCTGTGCGGAACGCAAGCTATGACGTTGATCGACCCCAGGGCTATCGTCGACCCCCAGGCACGGCTCGCTGCCGATGTCCAGGTCGGCCCCTGGTCGATCATCGGGCCCGATGTCGAGATTGGCGAGGGGACCGTCGTCGGCCCTCACGTCATCCTCAAGGGGCCGACCGTGATCGGGCGTCACAATCGTATCTTCCAGTTCTCGTCGATCGGCGAGGACACCCCTGACCTCAAGTATCAGGGCGAACCGACCCGGCTGCGGATCGGCGATCACAACACCATTCGCGAAGGGGTCACCATCCATCGCGGTACCGTGCAGGATCGGGAAGAGACGACCATTGGCGATCACAATCTGCTGATGGCCTATGTGCACATCGGGCATGACAGCGTGATCGGCAATCACTGCATCCTGGTCAACAACACGGCCCTTGCCGGGCACGTGCACGTCGATGACTGGGCGATCCTGTCCGGCTATACCCTGGTGCATCAGTTCTGCCGCATCGGCGCCCACAGCTTTTCCGGCATGGGCACGGCCATCGGCAAGGATGTTCCGGCCTATGTCACGGTGTTCGGCAATCCGGCCGAAGCCCGCAGCATGAACTTCGAAGGCATGCGCCGTCGGGGTTTCTCGGCCGAAGCCATCAAGGAGTTGCGCCGCGCCTACAAGGTGGTCTACCGCCAGGGCCTGACCGTCGATGATGCCCTGCGCGAGCTGGAGCCGGTGGCTCAGCAGTTTCCCGAAGTGGCGGTCTTCCGCGATTCCATCCTGAGTGCGACGCGTGGCATCACCCGCTGAGTTCGCCCAGCGCCCGCTGCGCGTGGCGCTGGTGGCAGGGGAGGCGTCGGGTGATCTGCTGGGCGCCGGCCTGATGCAGGCGCTGCGTGAGCAACACCCGAATATCTCCTTCATGGGGGTGGGCGGTCCGCGGATGGAAGCCGAGGGCCTGGTGTCCGAGTTTCCCATGGAGCGCCTGGCGGTCATGGGGCTGGTCGAGGTGCTCGGCCGCCTGCGTGAACTCCTGGGTCGGCGCAAGACGCTGATCGCCGGGTTGCTCGGCGCCCGTCCCGATGTCTTCATCGGTATCGATGCCCCGGACTTCGTTCTCGAGATCGAAGCCCAGCTGCATCGCGCGGGCATTCCCGCGGTGCATTACGTCAGCCCCTCGGTCTGGGCCTGGCGGCAGAAGCGCGTATTGAAGATCCGCGACGGCTGCGACCTGATGCTGACCCTGTTCCCCTTCGAGGCGCGCTTCTACGAAGAGCAGCAGGTGCCGGTGCGCTTCGTCGGCCATCCGCTGGCCGACACCATTGCGCTGGACAACGACCGCCTGGCGGCTAGGCAGGCCCTGGGTTTGCCGGAAGAGGGGCAGGTCGTCGCCCTGCTGCCCGGCAGCCGCGGTGGCGAAGTGGGGCGCCTGGGGGCGCTGTTCCTCGACGCGGCCGCCCAGTTGCTGGCTGTGCGTCCCGATATGCGCTTCGTGTTGCCCTGTGCCAATGCCGCGCGGCGGGCGCAGGTGGAGCAGCTGCTGGAAGGGCGGCCGCCCTTGCCGCTGCTGCTGACCGATGGCCGTTCCCATGAGGTGCTGGCCGCCTGTGATGGCGTGCTGATCGCCTCGGGCACCGCGACCCTGGAGACGCTGCTGTTCAAGCGACCCATGGTGGTCGCCTATCGGGTGGCGCCCCTGACCTATCTGATCCTCAAGCAGCTGGTGAAGAGTCCCTACATTTCGCTGCCGAACCTGCTGGCCGGGCGCAAGCTGGTGCCCGAGCTGATCCAGCACGAGGCGACGCCGGAACGGCTGGTGGCCGAACTCCTGCCGTTGCTGGAACAGCCGGAGCAGCAGACCGACAGCTTCGCGGCCATCCATCACAGCCTGAGGCGCGATGCCTCGGTGCAGGCGGCCGCTGCCGTGCTGGATCTCCTGCGGTCGCGCAGCTGATGCAACTGGGCCTAGATTTCAACCTGGTCGAGGCGCTGGTCGCCGGGGTCGACGAAGTCGGCCGCGGTCCGCTGTGCGGCGCCGTGGTCACGGCCGCGGTGATCCTCGATCCGGGCAAGCCCATCCTCGGCCTGAACGATTCGAAGAAGCTGTCGCTGACGCGCCGCGAAGCCCTGTTCGACGAGATCCAGGAAAAGGCCCTGGCCTGGTGCGTGGCCCGTGCCGAGGTCGCCGAGATCGACCAGCTCAACATCCTGCACGCCACCATGCTGGCCATGCAGCGTGCGGTGGAAGGCCTGAGGGTGCAGCCGCGGCTGGCCCTGATCGATGGCAATCGCTGTCCCAGGCTGGCGGTGCCCAGTTCACCGGTGGTGAAGGGCGACAGCCAGGTCCCGGCGATCGCCGCGGCCTCCATCCTGGCCAAGGTGACCCGCGATCGCGAGATGCAGGCGCTGGATGCCCTCTATCCGGGCTATGGCCTGGCCGGGCACAAGGGCTATCCCACCGCCGAACACCTGGACGCGCTCAGGCGCCTGGGGCCCACGCCCATCCATCGGCGTTCCTTCGCGCCGGTGCGTGACGCCTGGCACGCCCTCGAGACCCAGGCCTCCACCCAGATCATCGCGACCTACTGACGGCCGTCGCGGCGGTCTGACCCCGGGTCGACAATCCAGTACAATCTCGCGCCTCATGCATCAAGGGGTCTCTGCCATGTCCGCATCCTTCGTCCACCTGCGCCTGCACACGGAATACTCCCTGGTCGACGGGATCGTGCGGGTGAAGGGGCTGGTCAAGGCCGCCGAAGCGGCCGGGATGCCGGCCGTGGCGGTGACCGACCAGGGCAACCTCTGCTCGCTGGTCAAGTTCTACAAGGCCGCCATGGGTGCCGGGATCAAGCCCATCGCCGGCGCCGACATCTGGCTGGCCGGTCGCGATGGCGATGCGCCGCTGAGCCGCATGACCCTGCTGGTCATGAACGCCAAGGGTTATCGCAACCTCACCGAGCTGCTGTCGCGGGGCTTCCAGGAAGGTCAGCAGGATGGCCAGATCGTTATCCAGCGCGACTGGGTGAAGGCCGCCAGCGAAGGCCTGATCGCCCTGTCCGGTTCCAAGGAAGGCGAGATCGGCCTGGCGCTGCTCGAAGGCGATCTGGCCCTGGCCGATCAGCTGTTCGAGGAATGGCAGCAGGTCTTCCAGGATCGCTTCTATCTGGAGGTGCAGCGCACCGAGCGAGTCGGTGACGAGGAGCACCTGCATGCCGCCGTGGCCCTGGCCGATCGCTGCGGGGGCGCCCTGGTGGCGACCAACGACGTGCGCTTTCTCAAGGCCGAGGACTTCGAGGCTCACGAGACCCGCGTCTGCATCGGCGAGGGCCGTCCGCTGGACGATCCCCGTCGCGAGCGCAAGTACAGCGACCAGCAGTACCTGAAGTCGGCGGCCGAGATGGCCGAGCTGTTCAGCGACCTGCCCGAGGCGCTAGAAAACACCGTCGAGATCGCCAAGCGCTGCAATATCGAGATCCAGCTGGGCAAGTACTTCCTGCCCAACTTCCCGATTCCCAACGGGATGACCATCAACGATTACCTGCGCCATGTGTCCTTCGAGGGCCTGGAAGAGCGCCTGGCCGTGCTCTGGCCGCGGGAGACCACGCCGAATTACGAAGAGAAGCGCCAGGAGTACGTCGACCGACTCAACTTCGAACTCGACATCATCATCCAGATGGGCTTCCCCGGTTACTTCCTCATCGTGATGGACTTCATCAAGTGGGCGAAGAACAACGGCGTGCCGGTCGGCCCCGGCCGGGGCTCGGGTGCCGGCTCCCTGGTCGCCTACGTACTCAAGATCACCGACCTCGATCCGCTGGCCTACGACCTGCTGTTCGAGCGCTTCCTCAACCCCGAACGGATCTCCATGCCCGACTTCGACGTCGACTTCTGCATGGACGGGCGCGACCGGGTGATCGAATACGTGGCCGATCTCTATGGTCGCGAGGCGGTGAGCCAGATCATCACCTTCGGCACCATGGCCGCCAAGGCGGTGGTGCGCGACGTGGCGCGGGTGCAGGGCAAGTCCTATGGCCTGGCCGATCGCCTGTCGAAGATGATCCCCTTCGAAGTGGGCATGACCCTGCAGAAGGCCTTCGAGCAGGAAGAGGTGCTGCGCGACTTCCTGGCGACCGACGAGGACGCCAAGGAAATCTGGGACATGGCCCTCAAGCTCGAGGGCATCACCCGCGGGACCGGCAAGCACGCCGGGGGCGTGGTGATCGCGCCGACCAAGCTGACCGACTTCTCGCCCATCGCCTGCGACGAGGACGGCAACGGCCTGGTGACCCAGTTCGACAAGGACGACGTCGAGCAGGCCGGTCTGGTCAAGTTCGACTTCCTCGGCCTGCGCACCCTGACCATCATCAAGTGGGCGCTGGAGACGATCAACCGCGAGCAAGCCAAGCAGGACCTGGAGCCGATCAACATCGACTTCATCCCGCTGGACGACAAGCCGACCTACGCCCTGCTGCAGAAGGCCGAGACCACCGCCGTCTTCCAGCTGGAATCCCGCGGCATGAAGGAGCTGATCAAGAAGCTCAAGCCGGACTGCCTGGAAGACCTCATCGCCCTGGTGGCGCTGTTCCGCCCCGGTCCGCTGCAGTCGGGCATGGTGGACGACTTCATCAACCGCAAGCACGGCCGCGCCGAGCTGGCCTATCCGCATCCGGACTACCAGTACGACGGCCTGCAGCCGGTGCTGGCGCCCACCTACGGCATCATCCTCTACCAGGAACAGGTGATGCAGATCGCCCAGGTCATGGGCGGCTACACCCTCGGCCAGGCGGACATGCTGCGCCGGGCCATGGGCAAGAAGAAGCCCGAGGAGATGGCCAAGCAGCGCGGTGGCTTCATCGAGGGCTGCGCCAACAACGGCATCGATGGCGAGCTGGCCGGCAACATCTTCGACCTGGTGGAGAAATTCGCCGGTTACGGCTTCAACAAGTCGCACTCGGCCGCCTACGGCCTGGTGTCCTACCAGACCGCCTGGCTGAAGACCCATTACCCGGCGCCCTTCATGGCCGCGGTGCTGTCGGCGGACATGCACAACACCGACAAGGTGGTGATCCTCATCGAGGAATGCCGCCACATGAAGCTGCGCATCGACACGCCGGACGTGAACATCTCCGAGTTCAAGTTCACCGTGAACGACGGCGGGCGCATCGTCTATGGCCTGGGTGCCATCAAGGGCGTGGGCGAGGGGCCGGTGGAGGCCATCGTCGAGGCGCGTGCCGAAGGGCCCTTCAAGGACCTCTTCGACTTCTGCGCGCGGGTGGATCTCAAGCGCATCAACAAGCGCACCCTGGAAGCCCTGATCCGCTCCGGTGCCCTGGACCGCCTGGGCCCGCACTACCATGACGAGATCAAGGCCTATCAGGCGACCATCGACCAGAATCGCGCCGTGCTGCTGGCCGCCATGGAAGAGGCCATCGCCTCCGCCGAGCAGACTGCCCGCAGCCACAACAGTGGTCACGTGGACCTCTTCGGCGGCGTCTTCGCCGAACCCGAGGCCGACGTCTATGCCAACCACCGGCGTGCCCGCGAGCTCAATCTCAAGGAGCGTCTGCGCGGCGAGAAGGAGACCCTGGGGCTGTACCTGACCGGTCACCCCATCGAGGAATACGAAGGCGAGGTGCGCCGCCTGGCGCGCCAGCGCATCGTCGACCTCAAGCCGTCGCGCGAAACCCAGACCGTGGCCGGGCTGATCGTCAACCTGCGGGTGATGAAGAACAAGCGTGGCGACAAGATGGGCTTCGTCACCCTGGACGATCGCTCCGGGCGCATCGAGGCCTCGCTGTTCGCCGAGGCCTTCAATGCCGCCCAGGCGCTGCTGCAGACCGATGCCCTGGTGATCGTCGAGGGCGAGGTCAGCCAGGACGACTTCTCCGGTGGCCTGCGCCTGCGCGCCAAGCGGGTGCTGGGGCTGGAGGAAGCCCGTACCGCCCTGGCGGAAAGCCTCAGGATCGCCGTGCGCAGCGAGGCGCTGGCCGGCGATCGGCTGCGCTGGCTGGGCGAGTTGTGCGGTCGCCATCGTGGCGCCTGTCCGGTCACCATCGACTACCAGGGGCCCACCGCGCGGGCGCTGCTGCAGTTTGGCGAGAACTACCGGATCGACCCGGCCGATGGCCTGATTCAAACCCTGCGTGACCAGTTCGGCAGGGAGAACGTCTTTCTGAACTATCGTTAAGTCCGAGCGCCTCGTGCGCTCCGTCCCAACCCTCGCCAGCGGCGGGTGCCGGTGACGTGGCAGGAGTCTCGACCTGTCCCGTCCGATCCCTTAAGGTAGGCGCCCCGGCCCCTGGCTCTAGATTGCACTAACGGATGCCCATGAACCCGAACTATCTCGATTTCGAACAGCCTATCGCCGATCTCCAGGCCAAGATCGAAGAACTTCGACTGGTCGGTAACGACAATGCGCTGAACATCAGTGACGAGATCGCCCGGTTGCAGGAGAAGAGTCAGGCGCTCACCAAGAGCATCTTCAGCGACCTGTCCAGCTGGCAGGTGGCCCGTCTGGCCCGGCATCCGCTGCGTCCCTACACCCTCGACTACATCAGCTACCTGTTCAGCGATTTCGAAGAGCTGCACGGTGATCGCCACTTCGCCGACGATCCCGCCATCGTCGGTGGCATCGCCCGCCTGGAAGGCCGTCCGGTGATGATCATCGGTCACCAGAAGGGCCGTGAAGTGCGCGAGAAGGTCCGCCGCAACTTCGGCATGCCGCGTCCGGAAGGCTATCGCAAGGCCTGCCGCCTGATGGAAATGGCCGAACGCTTCAAGATGCCGATCCTGACCTTCATCGACACCCCCGGCGCCTACCCGGGCATCGACGCCGAAGAGCGCGGCCAGAGCGAGGCCATCGCCTGGAACCTGCGGGTCATGGCGCGCCTGAAGACCCCCATCATCGCCACCGTGATCGGCGAGGGTGGTTCCGGTGGCGCCCTGGCCATCGGCGTCTGCGACCAGCTCAACATGCTGCAGCATTCCACCTACTCGGTGATCTCGCCGGAAGGTTGCGCCTCGATTCTGTGGAAGACCGCCGAGAAGGCGCCCGATGCCGCCGAGGCCATGGGCATCACCGCCGAGCGACTGAAGAGCCTGAACATCGTCGACCAGGTGATCGACGAGCCCCTGGGTGGCGCCCACCGCGATCCCCAGACCATGGCCAATAGCCTGCGCAGCGCACTGCTGGAGCAGCTGGATGAACTCAAGGGCTACGACCTGCCGGCGCTGCTGGACCGTCGTTACAAGCGCCTGATGAGCTACGGCATTTCCTGATACCGCTGCTATGAGTCTGCTGGACCGGTTGCACGCCCGCCTGGAGCGGCAGCCGCCCACCCGTCATTGGCGGGTGGGTTTTTCCGGCGGACTCGACTCCACCGTTCTGCTGCACCTTTTCGCGCAACTACGTGCGCGCGGGCTGCTGGCCGACCTGCAGGCGGTGCATGTGCACCACGGCCTGCAGGCCGCGGCGGATGCCTGGGTCGCGCATTGCACCCGGGTCTGCCAAGCGCTGGCCATTCCTCTCGATATCCTGCACGTCCGCGCCGATGGCGCCGCCAGTCTCGAACGGGCTGCCCGCGAGGCGCGCTATGCCGCCTTCACGCAGGTGCTGCCTGCCGATGGCTGCCTGGTGCTGGGCCAGCATCGCGACGATCAGCTGGAGACCCTGTTGCAGCGGCTGGTACGCGGCGCAGGTGTGAAGGGCCTGGCCGGCATGCCTGAGACCCGGTCGCTGGCGGCCGGTCGCCTCTGGCGCCCGCTGCTGGACGAGCCCCGTGCCGCACTGCTGGCCTATGCCGAAGCCGAAGGGCTGGACTGGATCGAAGACCCCAGCAATGCCGATACCGGGCTGGATCGCAATTACCTGAGGCATGAGGTGCTGCCACGGCTGCGCCAGCGCTGGCCGGGGGTCGATCAGGTCATGGCGCGCAGCGGCCGTCACCTGGCCGAAGCCGACGAACTGCTCGGCGAACTGGCCAGCCTGGATCTGCAGCGAGCGCGCCTCGGCGAACAGCCTTTCTCCTGGATTCCCTTGCCCAGTCTGGCCCTGGCCCCCTTGCAGAGCTTGAGCGCAGCCCGCCAGCGCAATGCCCTGCGCGCCTGGCTGGATGCGCTGACGCGCCAACCCGACAGCGCCCATTGGGCCGGCTGGCAGGCGGTGCGCGAGGCGGGCGCGGCCAGCGATCCCGTCTGGCGCCTCGAAGGCGGCAGTGTGCGCCGTGGAGCAGGACGGATCTGGTGGGTGCCGGACGCCTGGCAGGTCAGGCCGTCGCCGCAGGCGATCGCCGCTCAGGTCAGCACCCTGGAGCTGAGGGGCAATGGTCGTCTGATCTTCACTGGGCAGGGCGCCGAAGCCGGTTGGCGGATCGGCTATCGCCAGGGGGGCGAGCGGCTGGTCGTACCCGGTCGCGGCCTTCGCGATCTCAAGCGCCTGCTCAATGAACGGGAGGTCCCGCCTTTTCTGCGCGGCCGTTTGCCGCTGCTCTGGCGAGGCGACGAACTGCTGGCCGTGGCCAATCTGCCCGGTCTGAGTGCTCTGCCAGAGGGAGGGCGGCTTGAGTGGCAGCCCGCAGACGGCATGGGTGGGTTTGAGCTGGGATGACCTTTAGGCTAGACTACGCTCCCGTCTTATACCGCATTTTCCGCTCGCCCCGAGTGGACGGTGTGCATTGGTCCGGCGCCAGGCCGACCGCTCTCGCTTTCATCGGCGGCTCTCCGCCTCAACGCAGATTCTAGGAATTTTCATGACGCGCTTTATTTTCGTCACGGGCGGTGTTGTTTCTTCTTTGGGGAAAGGCATCGCCTCGGCCTCCTTGGGCGCCATTCTGGAAGCGAGAGGGCTGAAGGTCACCATGCTCAAGCTGGATCCCTACATCAACGTGGATCCCGGCACCATGAGCCCCTTCCAGCACGGCGAGGTGTTCGTCACCCATGACGGCGCCGAGACCGACCTGGACCTGGGTCACTACGAGCGGTTCATCCGCACCACCGTGACCCAGAACAACAACTTCACCACCGGTCGCATCTACATGGACGTCCTGCGCAAGGAGCGTCGTGGCGACTACCTGGGCGCCACCGTGCAGGTGATCCCGCACATCACCGACGAGATCAAGCGGCGCATCATCAAGGGCGCCGGCGATGCCGACGTGGCCCTGGTGGAGATCGGCGGTACCGTCGGCGACATCGAGTCGCAGCCCTTCCTCGAAGCCATCCGCCAGTTGCGGGTGGAGATCGGGGCGCGCCGCGCCATGCTGATGCACCTGACCCTGGTGCCCTACATCGCCACCGCCGGCGAGACCAAGACCAAGCCGACCCAGCATTCGGTCAAGGAACTGCGCTCCATCGGCCTGCAGCCCGATGTGCTGATCTGCCGTTCCGACCACACCGTCGACAGCTCCTCGCGGCGCAAGATCGCCCTCTTCACCAACGTCGAAGAGCGCGCGGTCATCTCCCTGGAAGACGTCGACACCATCTACCGCATTCCCTCCGTGCTGCACGCCCAGGGCCTGGACGAGTTCGTCGTCGAGCGCTTCGGCCTGGAGTGCAAGCCGGCCGATCTGTCCGAGTGGGATCGCGTGGTGGACGCCAAGCTCAACCCCGCGCAGGAAGTCACCATCGCTATGGTCGGCAAGTACATGGAACTGCTCGACGCCTACAAGTCGCTGATCGAGGCCATGACCCACGCCGGCATCCAGAGCCGCACCAAGGTCAACCTGCGCTATATCGACTCCGAGCACATCGAGCAGCAGGGCACCCATCTGCTCAAGGGCGTGGACGCCATCCTGGTCCCCGGCGGCTTCGGCCTGCGCGGCGTGGAAGGCAAGATCGCCACCGTGCAGTACGCCCGCGAGAACAAGATTCCCTACCTGGGCATCTGCCTGGGCATGCAGGTGGCGGTCATCGAATTCGCCCGTAACGTGCTGGGCTGGAAAGACGCCAACTCCACCGAATTCGACAAGGCCAGCGGCCACCCGGTGGTCGGCCTGATCACCGAGTGGCAGGACGCCACCGGCGCCACCGAGATCCGTACCGAAGGCTCCGACCTGGGCGGCACCATGCGCCTGGGTGCCCAGGAGTGCCAGCTCAGCGCCGGCACCCTGGTGCACGACTGCTACGGCCAGGACGTCATCGTCGAGCGCCATCGTCACCGCTACGAGGTCAACAACAACCTGCTGCCGCAGATCCAGGCCGCCGGCCTGAAGATCTCTGGTCGCTCGGGCGACGGCGCCCTGGTGGAAGTGGTGGAGGCCCCGGATCATCCCTGGTTCGTCGCCTGCCAGTTCCACCCGGAGTTCACCTCCACCCCGCGTGACGGCCATCCGCTGTTCAGCGGCTTCGTCAACGCCGCCCTGCGTTACGCCAAGAAGGATTGAGCATGACCGTGCAGAAGATCGTCCGCGTCGGCAACATCGAGATCGCCAACGACAAGCCCTTCGTGCTGTTCGGCGGCATGAACGTGCTGGAATCCCGCGACCTGGCCATGCAGGTGTGCGAGCAATACGTCAAGGTGACCGAGAAGCTGGGCATCCCCTATGTCTTCAAGGCCAGCTTCGACAAGGCCAACCGCTCCTCGGTGACCAGCTATCGCGGTCCGGGCATGGAAGCCGGCCTGCGCATCTTCGAAGAGCTCAAGGCCACCTTCGGCATGCCGGTGATCACCGACGTCCACGAGCCTTACCAGGCGGCTCCGGTGGCGGCGGTGTGCGACATCATCCAGCTGCCGGCCTTTCTTTCGCGGCAGACCGACCTGGTGGTGGCCATGGCCAAGACCGACGCCGTGATCAACATCAAGAAGGCCCAGTTCCTCGCGCCCCAGGAGATGAAGCACATCCTCGCCAAGTGCGAAGAAGCCGGCAACGACCAGCTGATCCTCTGCGAGCGGGGCTCCTCTTTCGGCTACAACAACCTGGTGGTCGACATGCTCGGCTTCGGCATCATGAAGAGCTTCGGCTACCCGGTGTTCTTCGACGTGACCCATGCCCTGCAGATGCCGGGCGGGCGTGCCGACTCCGCCGGCGGCCGCCGCGCCCAGGTCACCGACCTGGCCAAGGCCGGCATGAGCCAGGGCCTGGCCGGTCTGTTCCTCGAAGCCCATCCGGATCCCGAACATGCCAAGTGCGACGGCCCCTGTGCCCTGCGCCTGGAGAAGCTGGAGCCCTTCCTGGCCCAGCTCAAGGCGCTGGACGAGCTGGTGAAGTCGTTCACGCCGATCGAAACTGCCTAAGCGGCGGCTGAACCAAAAGGCCCAGGCGCAGCCGAAGGCTGATCCGTCAATGACCGGTAACATGGAGATCGATACAAAAATGGCTAACATCGTCGACATCAAGGGACGTGAGGTCCTGGATTCCCGCGGCAACCCCACCGTTGAAGCGGACGTGATCCTGGACAATGGTATCGTCGGTCGCGCCACCGCGCCGTCCGGCGCGTCCACCGGTTCGCGCGAGGCACTGGAGCTGCGCGACGGCGACAAGAGCCGCTACCTGGGCAAGGGCGTGCTGAAGGCCGTGGGCAACATCAACGGCCCGATCCGCGACCTGCTGCTGGGCAAGGATCCGAGCGACCAGAAGGCCCTGGACCGCGCCATGATCGAGCTGGACGGTACCGACAACAAGGCCAAGCTGGGCGCCAACGCCATCCTGGCCGTGTCCCTGGCGGCCGCCAAGGCCGCTGCCGAAGACCAGGACCTGCCGCTCTACGCCCACATCGCCAACCTGAACGGCACCCCCGGTCAGTACTCCATGCCGGTGCCGATGATGAACATCATCAATGGCGGCGAGCATGCCGACAACAACGTCGACATCCAGGAATTCATGGTCCAGCCGGTCGGCGCCAAGAGCTTTGCCGACGCCCTGCGCGTGGGTGCCGAGATCTTCCATCACCTCAAAGCCGTGCTCAAGGCCCGTGGCCTGAGCACCTCCGTGGGTGACGAAGGCGGCTTCGCGCCGAACCTGGCCTCCAACGCCGACGCCCTGGCGGCCATCGCCGAAGCGGTGAAGAACGCCGGCTACGCACTGGGCACCGACGTGACCCTGGCCCTGGACTGCGCCTCCAGCGAGTTCTACAAGGACGGCCAGTACGACCTGTCCGGCGAGGGCAAGGCCTTCGACGCCAACGGTTTCGCCGACTACCTGGCCGGGCTGACCGAGCAATTCCCGATCATCTCCATCGAAGACGGCATGGACGAGTCCGACTGGGCTGGCTGGAAGGCCCTGACCGACAAGATCGGCAGCAAGGTGCAGCTGGTGGGCGACGACCTGTTCGTCACCAACACCAAGATCCTCAAGGAAGGCATCGAGAAGGGCATCGGTAACTCGATCCTGATCAAGTTCAACCAGATCGGCTCCCTGACCGAGACCCTGGAAGCCATCCAGATGGCCAAGGCCGCCGGCTACACCGCGGTGATCTCGCACCGCAGCGGCGAGACCGAGGACTCCACCATCGCCGACCTGGCCGTGGGTACCGCCGCCGGTCAGATCAAGACCGGTTCGCTGTGCCGTTCCGACCGCGTCTCCAAGTACAACCAGCTGCTGCGCATCGAAGAGCAGCTGGGTGCCAAGGCGCCTTACCGCGGTCGTGCCGAGTTCCGCAGCTAAGAGCTGTGCGACCGCGGAGGCGATGACTCGCGTCATCGCCTCCCGCCACGTCCGACGGACCACAGGATAGATGCCCAGTTTACAAGCGTAGAGCTGGGCTTCTATCCTGTTTTCGTCTCTGCCGCCGCCTTTGCGGCATCCGCCGTCCGCGAATCCGTTATCTCCCATGCGAAGTCCCTACTGGCTGTTCCCCTTCCTGCTTCTGCTGCTCGGCGGTCTTCAGTATCGCCTGTGGGTCGGTGATGGCAGCTTCGCCCAGGTGCGCGAACTCAAGCAGCAGATCGCCGACCAGAATGGTGAGAACAAGCGCCTGCTGGAGCGCAACGAGATCCTCGAAGCTGAGGTCGTCGAGCTCAAGAAAGGCATGGAGACCGTCGAGGAGCGTGCCCGCCACGAACTCGGCATGGTCAAACAAGGCGAAACCCTTTTCCTGCAATCCAAATAATGTCCCTTCTGCCTTCCTTCTGGGCGGTCATCCCCGCCGCGGGCGTGGGTGCGCGGATGCGTGCCGACCGACCCAAGCAATACCTCGACCTGTGCGGCCGCAGCCTGCTGGAACGCACCCTCGACTGTTTTCTCGACCACCCGCGCCTGCGCGGCCTGGCGGTGAGCCTGGCGCCGGAAGACCCCTGGTGGCCGACGCTGGCCTGCGCCCGCGATGCCCGCATCCTGCGCGCCCCCGGTGGTCGCGAACGGGCCGACTCCGTGCTGGGGGGCCTGTTGCTGCTGAGCGAGCAGGGCGCCACCGACGGTGACTGGGTGCTGGTGCATGATGCCGCGCGGCCCAATCTCCACCGCGAGGATCTCGACCGGCTGCTGGCCGAGCTGGCCCAGGACCCGGTGGGTGGCCTCCTGGGCGTACCGGCGCGGGATACCCTCAAGCGCGTCGGCCGCGATGGCCGGGTGAGCGAGACCGTGGATCGCAGCCAGGTCTGGCTGGCCTATACGCCGCAGATGTTTCGCCTCGGCGC
Organism: Pseudomonas sp. AS2.8; assembly: GCF_014190935.1. Classification (NCBI taxonomy): domain Bacteria; kingdom Pseudomonadati; phylum Pseudomonadota; class Gammaproteobacteria; order Pseudomonadales; family Pseudomonadaceae; genus Pseudomonas; species Pseudomonas sp. AS2.8. The sequence goes on along the minus strand of NZ_JACHVV010000002.1, from coordinate 819,288 downwards.
CCTGCGTGACGCCCTGAGCGCCGGCCTGGCAGCGGGCGCCGCCATCACCGACGAGGCTTCGGCCATGGAGTGGGCCGGGCATGCGCCGCGCCTGGTCGAAGGCCGCGCGGACAACATCAAGGTCACCACTCCCGAGGACCTGCAGCGGCTGCAACGGGTCTTCGCCGAGGTCTAACCCTCAGGCCCGCAGCGGCACCTCGATGAGAAAGCGGAACAGTGCGCCATGCTGTTCCACCGCCTGGCAATCGTAGCCCTGGCGCCGGGTATCTTCCGGAATGCCGTGGATCGACTGGGCGCAATCGGTGATCACCTCCAGGAGATCGCCGGGCTGCAGGGTCTGCAAGGTCTCCAGGGTGGCGATGGCGTTGTAGGGGCAGTGTTCGCCCCGTAGATCAAGCGACAGCGTCGGCGTCTTGGCGAGCGTCATGGACAGGCTTCCGGGGACGAGTGAAACGGCGGGCGTTGAGTTGCACCAGCAGCAGGCAGAGGGCCAGACCGGCAAAGGTCAGCAGCAGGCCGCTGCCGGGGCCTGCCTGCTGCAGCAGATTGATCCTGGGATAGGGCAGGGCGAGTGCGCTGCCCAGACGGTCCCAGTAGACCGCCACCAGGGTCCCGCCGATGACGTTGCCCAGGCCCACCACCCAGAAATGCAGCTGGCCTTCCACCGCGCGGTACATCCAGCCGGTCTCGCAGCCACCGGCGAGGACGATGCCGACGCCAAACAGTAGGCCGCCGATCACGGCGTTGGGGCCCATCCAGAAGATCTTGGGCGCCATGCCGAGCTGGATGGCGCCGAAGGTGCCAAGGCAGGCCACCGCCATGCCCAGCAGGATGCCGGTCGCCGCCTGGGTACGGCCAGTGGTCCAGAGGTCGCGGGCGGCGCTGGTGAAGCAGATCTGCGCCCGCTCGATCAGGCCGCCAAAGACCAGGCCGAAGAGGGTGGCCAGACCCAGGACCAGGGAGACCTCGAAACGCCAGGCGGCGAAGAGCAGCGCCACCACCAGCACGGCCAGGCCCAGCCGCCCCTGGCGACGTGCGCGCCGGGCCAGTTGCCCGGCATCGGGCAGGGTGGCGGCGCGGGCGGTGACCTTCAGCGGAATGCGCAGCCAGGGCAGCAGGGTCAGCTTCACGCCAAGCCAGGCGCCGGCCACCGTGGCCAGCATGAAGGCCCAGGCATGCAGCGAGAACATGGGAATGCCGGTAAAGAAGGCCGCCAGGTTGCAACCCATGGCCAGGCGGGCACCAAAGCCGGCGATGATGCCGCCGACTAGGCCCTGGAGCAGCCGGCGGCGACTGGTTGGCCAGCGCAGGCCGACGTTGCCGGCCCAGAGGGCGCAGGCCAGGGCGCCCAGGAGCATGCCGATTATCATGACGCCGTCGATGCGATCTAGGGGCGTGCCCTGCAGGCCGATCAGCCGAAAATAGCTCCAGTCCCGTACCGGGACGCCGAACCAGGCCAGCACATGGCCGCCCCAGCGGGTGAATTCGCCGGTCACGGCCCAGAAGGTTCCGGTCAGGGCAAAGTAGTAGGCCGAAGCGACGCCGAGGGCGATTAGCGTGGGCAGGGGCGCCCAGAAGCGTAGCAGATAGCGCTCGCGAAAGGCGGCTAGGGCAGACATGGTGACATCCTTGGCAGGGGCGGATTGGCGCTGAAGTCTAGTTCAAGCACCAATCCGGTCCAGCGCAGCGGCTAGTAGCGATAGATGGCCGCCACGCCGGTGCCGCCAGGCATCCGCTCGCGTGGCAGGACCAGCACCTCGCCACCCTGCTGCAGGGCCTGAAAGCTGAACTCGTCCAGCAGGTCATCGGCATTGGCGCCTTCCGGCTTGGCGGGGACCAGCAGGCGCCGCTCCAAATCCAGATAGCCGGGAATATGCCGATCGGCTTCCACCAGCAGGGTGTCGACCCGGGCATCCAGCAGCGCGCCGCCGATGTCTTCCAGGCGATCCGAGGCCAGTCCCTGGCCATAGCGCTGGGCGTAGGTGTCCAGCAGGTCATCGAGGCGCTGCTCCAGGCGAGGTGCCATCACCGCCCACGCCTTGGCGCGCAGCATGTCGTTGTCCATTGGGCCGGGATCGCCGGTGATGCCTTCCGGCAGCAACTGGGGATTCTGACTCAGGCGGCGAAAGGCGGCCTGATGCTCCGGCAGGGCGGCCAGCACCAGGGGCAGGCGGGCGGTGTTGCTGTGCACCCGGGTCAGGGCGCGGTCCAGGGCCAGGAAGTAGCGCTCGCGATCGGCGTCCTGCTCGTCATGCTTGCTGATGCCGCCGGCGTTGTGCTGCATGGAGTCGCCACGCTCGCCGGCCCGGCTGAAGCCCTGGGGCAGGCCGCGCTGGTTGCCTTCGGTCAGCTCGGTGCCGAGGGCGTCTTCCAGGGTGCGGGGCACCCCTTCGCCCAGTTCCACCTCCACCAGGTTGTCTCGGCTGCCTTCGAACAGGTGCGCCTGGTTACGGGTCAGGCACAGCACCTGATAGCGATCCCGCGCCTGAGCCAGGCGCAGCAGCGGCTGCAACTGAAAGTGGTGATTGACCCGCGCGGTCTCTTCCAGGGGGTCCAGTACCTTGAGCACCCTGAGCTGATCGCGGTCGCGCAGGATGGCCAGGCCGCCGCGCGGGTAGTGCCAGAAATCGGCGTTGTCCACCAGGGCCTGCAGCGGCGCCAGTAGCGCGGCGTGATCGGCTTCGGGAAAGCGCTCGACGAGTTCCGCTTCCAGCTGCCGCAGCAGATTCTTGAAGCGGATGACATTCTGCTCACGCTGCGGAAAGGCGCGCTCGGTGGGCATGTAGAGAGACAGGCAGGGCGGCGTCGCCTCCTTCATCCAGGTGGTGAGTGCGTGATGATCGAGGGTGTCGTTCATGGGACCTCCGGCTGCAGGAGTCGCCGTGACACCACCGGCAGGGCGGAGTCAGGGCGACCGACACCCCTTTCGAAGGCCGCCCGAAAGACCCGGTTCCTCCGCTGCGCTCAGCTTCCGGATGGGTGGCGAGCGCCGGGGCGCGGGGTGCTCAGGCCCTGCTTGAGGTGCTCCACCAGCAGGCGAATCTTCGGCGAGAGAAAGCGCCGCTGCGGATAGAGCGCCCAGACCGCGCTGTTGGGTGGCTGACGGTTGTCCAGCAGGGCGCGCAGCTCGCCGCGGGCCAGATGCGGCAGGACGTAGTAGTCCGGCAGCTGGCACAGGCCGAAGCCGCGCAGGGCGGCGTCGAGCACCGCCTGGCCGCTGTTGCAGCGCCAGGACCCCTGAACGCGGTGCAATACCTCGCGATCGTTTTCGCGAAAGCTCCAGATGTCGCTGGTGCCCACCAGGCAACGATGGCGACTCAACTCGGACAGGGTGTGGGGCGCGCCGAAGCGCTCAAGGTAGCTGGGCGCGGCGCACAGATAGAGCTCGCGCGGCGCCAGGCGGGTCGCCACCAGGCGGGAATCGGCCAGGCGGCCCAGACGGATGGCCAGGTCGTAGCCTTCGTGCAGCAGGTCGACGGTGCGGTTGGTCAGGTCCAGCTCCAGACTCACCTCGGGATGGCGGGCGAGGAAGTCGTTGACCAGCGGTACGACGAAACGCTCGCCATAGGTCACCGCGCAGGTCATGCGGATCAGCCCCTTGGGCTGGCTGGAGAGATCGCTGACCTCGCGCAGGGCTTCGTCGCGCGCCTCCTGCAGCCGGCGGCAGTGCTGCAGAAAGGTGTGGCCGGCTTCGGTGAGGGCGACGCTGCGGGTGCTGCGATAGAGCAGGCGCGCCTGTAGACGCTCCTCCAGGCGAGCGACCTGGCGACTGACATGGGAGGTCGAAGTGCCCAGCCGATCGGCGGCCTGGCCGAAGTGCAGGGTACTCGCCACCGAGACGAATTCATCGATGCCCTCCCAGCCCATGATTGTTTCCCTGTGGCAAAAATGAATTCCAGTATGCCCGATTGTTCCAGGAATTCTGGCGTCTAAACTAGTCTCTCGTTTTTTCGCCCCTCTGGAGTCGACCATGATCAAGTCCCGCGCCGCCGTAGCCTTCGCGCCCAACGAGCCCCTGAAGATCGTCGAAGTGGACGTCGAGCCGCCCAAGGCCGGTGAGGTGCTCATCCGCATCGTCGCCACCGGCGTCTGCCACACCGATGCCTACACCCTGTCGGGCCAGGATTCCGAAGGCGTCTTTCCCTGCATCCTCGGTCACGAGGGCGGTGGCATCGTCGAGGCGGTGGGCGAGGGCGTGACCTCGGTCGCCGTGGGCGATCACGTCATCCCGCTGTACACCGCCGAATGCGGCCAGTGCAAATTCTGCAAATCCGGCAAGACCAACCTGTGCAGCTCGGTGCGCGCCACCCAGGGCAAGGGCCTGATGCCCGATGGCACCACCCGTTTCTCCTACAACGGCGAGCCGATCTACCACTACATGGGCTGCTCCACCTTTTCCGAGTACACGGTGCTGCCCGAAGTCTCGGTGGCGAAGATTCCTGAGGAAGCGCCGCTGGAAAAGGTCTGCCTGCTGGGCTGCGGCGTGACCACCGGCATCGGTGCGGTACTCAACACCGCCAAGGTGGAAGAGGGCGCCACCGTCGCCGTCTTCGGCCTGGGCGGCATCGGCCTGGCGGCCATCATCGGCGCCAAGATGGCCAAGGCCAGCCGCATCATCGCCATCGACATCAATCCCTCGAAGTTCGACATCGCCCGCGAGCTGGGCGCCACCGACTTCGTCAATCCCAAGGATCACCAGAAACCGATCCAGGAGGTCATCGTCGAGCTGACCGACGGCGGCGTCGACTACAGCTTCGAGTGCGTCGGCAACGTCAACCTGATGCGCGCGGCCCTGGAATGCTGCCACAAGGGCTGGGGCGAGTCGGTGATCATCGGCGTGGCCGGAGCCGGCCAGGAGATCAGCACCCGCCCGTTCCAGTTGGTGACGGGGCGCGTCTGGCGCGGCAGCGCCTTCGGCGGCGTCAAGGGCCGCAGCGAGCTGCCCGGCTATGTGCGCAAGGCGCAGAGCGGCGAGATCCCGCTGGATACCTTCATCACCCACACCATGGGCCTGGAGCAGATCAACGAGGCCTTCGAGCTGATGCACGAAGGCAAGAGCATCCGCACCGTCGTCCATTACTGATCGCCAGGTGGGCGCCCGTGGGCGCCCTCTGCACGGGAGATGACCATGAGTCTCGAACTGCTCTCCAGCAACAAGAGTTTTGGCGGCTGGCACAAGCGCTATCGCCATCGCGCACGCAGTCTCGACTGCGACATGACCTTCGCCGTCTACCTGCCGCCCCAGGCGGAAGCCCGGAGCGACCTGCCGGTGCTCTACTGGCTGTCGGGACTGACCTGTACCGACGAGAACTTCATGCAGAAGGCCGGCGCCCAGCGCCTGGCGGCCGAGCTGGGCCTGGTGCTGGTGGCGCCGGACACCAGTCCGCGCGGTGAAGGGGTACCGGACGATCCCGACAAGGCCTGGGATTTCGGCCTGGGCGCCGGTTTCTACATCAATGCCACCCAGCAGCCCTGGGCCAGGCACTACCGCATGCACGACTATGTGGTGGAGGAGCTGCCGGCATTGATCGAGGCCAACTTCCCGGTCTCGGATCGCCGCGGCGTCAGCGGTCATTCCATGGGCGGCCATGGCGCCCTGATCTGCGCCCTGCGGCATCCGGGGCGCTATCGTTCGGTGTCGGCCTTCTCGCCCATCGTCAATCCGCTGGATTGTCCCTGGGGCCACAAGGCGTTCTCCAACTACCTGGGTGACGACCGCAGCGGCTGGGCGGAGTGGGATGCCTGCGCGCTGCTGGCAAAGGCCGAGGAGCGCCTGCCGCTGCTGGTCGACCAGGGCGAGCAGGACAGCTTCCTCGCCGAACAGCTCAAGCCCCAGGCCCTGCAGCGGGCGGCGGAAGCCGCGGGTCATCCGCTCGAACTGCGTCTGCAACCGGGGTATGACCACAGCTACTTCTTCGTCACCAGCTTCATCGACGACCACCTGCGGCATCACGCGGCGGCGCTCACGGCCCCCTGAGGGCGACGGGAGCCGTTGCCAGCCGGTAGAATCGACGCCCTGTCAGTCTCAAGGGCGTCTCTCTTCATGCGCATAGGTCACGGTTTCGACGTTCACGCCTTCGGCGAGGGTGACTTCATCACCCTCGGTGGCATTCGTATTCCCCACCACCATGGCCTGGTCGCCCATTCCGACGGCGACGTCCTGCTGCACGCCCTGGCCGATGCCCTGCTGGGCGCGGCCGCCCTGGGCGACATCGGCAAGCATTTCCCCGATACCGATCCGCGCTTCAAGGGCGCCGACAGCCGGGTGCTCCTGCGTCTTGTGGTCGGGCTGGTCCGTGAACAGGGCTGGAAGGTCGGTAACGTCGACGGCACCATCGCCGCCCAGGCGCCCAAGATGGCGCCACACATCGAGGCCATGCGCCAGGCCATCGCCGAAGACCTGCAGGTCGAGCTGGGCCAGGTCAACGTCAAGGCCACCACCACCGAGCGCCTGGGTTTCGTCGGGCGCGAAGAGGGCATCGCCGTGCACGCCGTGGCCCTGCTGCTGCCGCTATGACCGAAGACCAGCTGCTCGGGCCACGTGCCCATGGCGAGCCCTGCGGCCAGGCGATCCTCAAGGCCAGCGCCGAGGACTTCCAGGTGGACGAGGTGCTGGACATCCCGCTCAGCGGTGATGGCGAGCACCTCTGGCTGTGGGTCGAGAAGCGCGGCCTCAACACCGAGGAAGCCGTGCGCCGCCTGGCGCGCGCCGCCGGGGTGCCGCAGCGGGCGATCAGCTATGCCGGCCTCAAGGATCGCCAGGCGCTGACCCGCCAGTGGTTCAGCCTGCACCTGCCCGGCAAGGCCGATCCGGACCTGGCAGCCGCCTGCGACGAGACGCTGGTGATCCTCCAGCAGGGACGCCACCGCCGCAAGCTGCAGCGCGGCGCCCATGCCGCCAACGGCTTCCGCCTGCGCCTGACCGGGCTCCAGGCCGATCCGGCAGCGCTGGAGGCGCGGCTGCAGGCCATCGCCGCCGGCGGCGTACCCAATTATTTCGGCCCGCAGCGCTTCGGCTATCAGGGCGGCAACCTGGCGGACGCTCAGCAGTGCGCGCGCGAGCAGCGCCTGCCCGAGCAACGCAATCGGCGCTCGCGCACCCTGTCCGCGGCGCGCAGCTGGATGTTCAATCAGGTATTGGCTGGGCGTATCGCCGACGGCTCCTGGAATCGGGCGCAGGAGGGCGATCTGCTGGCCTTCACCGACAGTCGCAGCCACTTTCCGGCGACCGCCGCCGATCTGGCGGATCCGCGCCTGACGGCGCTCGATCTGCACCCCACCGGCCCGCTGTGGGGCGCCGGTGAATCCCCGGTGCAGGGACCGGCTGCGGCCCTGGAACAGGAAGTGGCCAGGGCCGCCGGAGAGCTGCCCGCCTGGCTGGCCGGTGCCGGCCTCTCGCATGAACGGCGCATCCTGCGCCTCCCCATCGGCGGCCTGACGTGGCATTATCCCGCTCCTGACATTCTGCAACTCGAATTCGTCCTGCCGGCCGGCTGTTTCGCCACCGCAGTGGTTCGCGAGCTGGTAACGCTTGGCGAGGCAGGGCAGACGGAACATCCATGCGACTTCTGATCGCCAACGACGATGGGGTGCTGGCCCCCGGTATCGCCGCGCTGCATGCCGCGCTCTCCGCCCGTGCGGACTACGAGTGCCAGGTAGTCGCGCCGCTCTATGACATGAGCGGCGTGAGCAGTGCCCTGACGCTGGACCGCCCCCTGCATCCGCAGCGCCTGCCCAACGGCTTCCTGGGCGTCAACGGCACGCCTACCGATTGCGTTCACCTCGGCCTCAATGGCCTGTTGGCAGAGACGCCGGACATGGTGGTGGCCGGCATCAACCTGGGCGCCAACCTCGGCGACGACGTCCTCTATTCCGGTACCGTGGCCGCGGCCATGGAAGGGCGCTTCCTCAACCGTCCGGCACTGGCCTTCTCGCTGGTGTCGCGCAGTGCCGACAACATGGCGGTGGCGGCCGAGATCGCTGCCCGCATCGTTGCCCTGCACGAGCGCTTCGATCTGCCGCCGCGCACCGTCCTCAACGTCAACATCCCGGATCTGCCGCTTGCGCAGATCAAGGGTCTGCAGCTGACCCGCCTGGGTCACCGCGCCCAGGCCAAGCCGCCGGTGCGCGAGGTCAATCCGCGTGGCAAGGCCGGCTACTGGATCTCGGTGTCCGGCGATGCGGTGGATGGCGGGCCGGGCACCGACTTCCATGCCGTGCTGGAAGGCTATGTCTCGGTGACGCCGCTGCAGTTCGATCGCACCTTCCGCGAGGGCTTCGCCGGCCTGCAGGCACTGACGGAGCTGCTGGCATGACTCAGGGGCAAGAGCATATGCAAAGACACGGCATCGGCATGACCTCCCAGCGCACCCGGGAGCGGCTCATCCAGCGCCTCTACGAAGAGGGGCTGTCCAACGCCCAGGTGCTGGAGGTGATCCGTCGTACGCCGCGTCACCTGTTTGTCGACGAGGCCCTGGCCCATCGGGCCTACGAGGACACGGCGCTGCCCATCGGACACAACCAGACCATCTCCCAGCCGTTCATGGTGGCGCGCATGACCGAGCTGCTGCTGGCCGGTGGTCCGCTGGACAAGGTCATGGAGATCGGCACCGGCTCCGGCTACCAGACCGCCATCCTGGCGCAGACCGTGGAGCGGGTGTTTTCCGTTGAGCGCATCCAGTCGCTGCAGGACAGGGCCAAGGAGCGCCTGCTCGAACTCAATCTGCGCAACGTGGTGTTTCGCTGGGGCGATGGCTGGGAAGGCTGGCCGGCGCTGGCGCCCTACAACGGCATCATCGTCACCGCCGCGGCGCGGGAAGTGCCCCAGGCGCTGCTCGACCAGCTGGCACCCGGCGGTCGCCTGGTGATCCCGGTAGGCGTCGACGAGGAGCAGAAGCTGCTGCTGATCGTGCGCGAAGCCGAAGGCTTCGTCCGCCACGAACTCAATGCCGTCCGTTTCGTGCCCCTGCTCAATGGACCCCTGGCCCAGTGAGCGACAGGGAACGTTACCCCGGTACCGCGCTCCAAGGCTGCCTGGCGGCTGCGGCAGCTTGAGGCCGGCGGGATGGCCGGACGGTAGATGATCAGACTCTGCGGGAGGAACGGGTGAAGGCCCGAGCGCAAGGATTTCCAGGACGAGGGCGTTCAGGCTGGCTGGCGGGGGTGCTCGTGGCCCTGCTGCTGGCGGGCTGTTCGAGCAACGGTTCGCGAGCGCCGGTGGTCGACCGTGGCGATGGCCGCAGCAGCGTGCCCCAGGTCACTTCCGGACAGTACCGCGTCAAGCGCGGTGACACCCTGTTCTCCATCGCGTCCCGCAACGGCTGGGAATGGCGTGCCCTGGCGGCCCAGAACGGTCTCGGTGCGCCCTATGTCATCCATGTCGGTCAGGTGATCCGCTTCGGCAACGGCTCCAGCGCCAGTGCCAGCGGGTCCAGTCGGATCATCCGGCGTCCGGCTGCGGGATCGAGCACCACGGTGGCTTCCGGTCCGGCACCCGGCACTCCGGTGGCGACACCGGTGCCCATCCCGCCGCCCGTCACCTCCAGTCCCACCGTCGCCACCCCGGTGGTGACCCCCAATCTGCCCGCCGCGCCGCCGCCGACGCCGGTGACGCCCGCGCAGACCCCGACCCGTGATGTCCCCCAATCCGCATCCGGTTGGGCTTGGCCGACGAAAGGTACGTTGATCAGCCGCTTCTCGGCCAGCAGCAGCCTAAACAAGGGAATAGACATCGCCGGGCAGGAAGGTCAGCCGGTGATGGCCGCCGCCGACGGCACCGTGGTCTATGCGGGAAATGGTCTACGCGGTTATGGTGAACTGGTTATCGTCAAACACAGCGAAACCTACGTCAGTGCCTACGGTCACAATCGTAGGTTGCTGGTTCGGGAAGGTGAGCGTGTCAAGATAGGGCAGACGATTGCCGAGATGGGTTCGACCGGGACTGATCGGGTCAAGCTCCATTTCGAGATTCGCCGTCAGGGCAAGCCGGTGGATCCCTTGCAGTTTTTGCCCAATCGCTGATTCGCTAGGCGCCGACTCGATCCCGCAGCTTTTTGGGGGCGAGTCATGGCGCATCGGCAACGTATCGATACGCCCTGGCTCGAAGCGCAGACGAGCAAGGGTTACTCAAGATGATCCAGAACAAACAAGAAACCGAGTACGACCTCGGCGATGATGTCCTGCTTCTAGATTCCAATCCCTTCGGTGAGGAATCCGCCGATTCAGCCATGACCAAGGCGCTCTCCGGGCGCGGTAACCAGGTCTTGCGGGGGGCAAAACTGGCCGACTATGGCCGGGCGCTCGACGCCACTCAGCTCTATCTCAACGAAATCGGCTTCTCGCCGCTGCTGTCACCGGCGGAGGAAGTGCATTTCGCCCGTCTCGCCCAGCGTGGCGACCCCGCCGGTCGCAAGCGCATGATCGAAAGCAACCTGCGCCTGGTGGTGAAGATCGCCCGACGCTACATCAACCGGGGGCTGTCGCTGCTCGATCTGATCGAGGAGGGCAATCTCGGGCTGATTCGCGCCGTGGAGAAATTCGATCCCGAGCGGGGTTTCAGATTCTCCACTTATGCCACCTGGTGGATCCGGCAGACCATCGAGCGGGCGATCATGAATCAGACCCGCACCATTCGCCTGCCGATCCATGTGGTCAAGGAGCTCAACTTGCACCTGCGCGCCGCGCGCGAACTGACCCAGAAGCTCGACCACGAGCCTTCACCCGAGGAAATCGCCGCCCTGCTGGAAAAGCCAGTGGCGGACGTCAAGCGGGTGATGGGCCTCAACGAGCGGATCAGCTCGGTGGACATGGTCCTCGGTCCCGATTCCGACAAGACCCTGCTCGACACCCTGACCGACGACCGACCCACCGACCCCTGCGAATTGCTGCAGGATTCGGATCTCAACCAGAGCATCGACCAGTGGCTGCTGGAGCTGCCGGAAAAGCAGCGCGAGGTGGTGGTGCGTCGCTTCGGCCTGCGTGGCCATGAAGCCTGCACCCTGGAAGAAGTGGGGCAGGAGATAGGGCTCACCCGCGAGCGGGTCCGGCAGATCCAGGTCGAGGCACTCAAGCGGTTGCGCGAGATCTTCGAGCGCAATGGCCTGTCCAGCGACTCGCTGTTCTGAACGCGCCCAGCTGAATGTCAGCCAAACGGAGCCCGGATTTATCCGGGCTTTTTTCTGCGTGTCGTTGTAAGCCATGGCTTACAGTCCGCGTAAGCTTGCATCGCTTGAGGCTGCCGGAAAGCACCGCTTGAGCAGCCCGACTAATAGCCAAGTGCTTGCTGCATAACGCTTTTTTGTTTCGAGGAGAGCGCTTGGGACGTTCGCCGTGACGGACTGTGGCAGATTGCCAGCCTCCGGGAGAAGCGTACTATCGGCGCTGTGTCTGGGACGACACGGATCGGCAGGATGCGGATCGGGATCACCTCAGGACGAGGTTCACCAGGACGGTGACAGGATTACAGGGACAAGGACGAAGGGGGCGGAGCGATCCGCCCCCTTTTTTTATGGCCTGGATGTTCCAGGCAAGGCCTAGCGTTCGAGCTGGGCGAGCTTGCCGGTCTTGCCATCCCATTCGGCCGCGTCGGGCAGGGCGTCCTTCTTCTCGGTGATGTTCGGCCAGATGTTGGCCAGCTCACTGTTGAGTTCGATGAAGGCTTCCTGGCCGGCCGGTACCTCGTCTTCCGAGAAGATCGCCTGGGCCGGGCATTCGGGCTCGCACAGGGCGCAGTCGATGCACTCGTCCGGGTGAATCACCAGGAAGTTGGGGCCTTCGTAGAAGCAGTCCACCGGGCAGACTTCCACGCAGTCGGTATATTTGCATTTGATGCAGTTGTCAGTGACGACGAAGGTCATCTGCTCGTTCTCCTCAGGCTAAGGCGGCGGATTCTAGCAGCATTGCCGGAACCCTCGTATCCGTTAACTCAGATACGCTTTTTCCATTCGTAGATAAGCTCCAGGGCCCGTCTGGGTGTGATGTCGTCAGGCTGCAGGCGTTCCAGTTCCTCGATGAGAGGATGGACGGCGCTGGCGAACAGGTCGGCCTGCAACGGACGATCCCGGGCTGGCGCGCTCACCGGCAGGGGTGCACCCACCTCACCCTTGAAGCTGGCCGCTTCCAGACGGGCGAGGTGTTCGCGCGCGCGCAGGATGACGTCCTCCGGCACCCCGGCCAGTTGCGCCACGGCCAGGCCGTAGCTCTGGCTGGCCGGGCCGGGCAGCACATGGTGCAGGAAGACGATGCGGTCGTTGTGCTCGGTGGCGTTGAGGTGGACGTTGGCCACGCTCGGCTGGCCTTCCGGCAGCACGGTCAGCTCGAAGTAGTGGGTGGCGAACAGCGTCCAGGCGCGCAGGCGGGCCAGTTGCTCGGCGGCGGCCCAGGCCAGGGACAGGCCGTCGAAGGTGCTGGTGCCGCGGCCCACTTCGTCCATCAGCACCAGGCTGTGTTCGCTGGCGTTATGCAGGATGTTGGCGGTCTCGCTCATCTCCACCATGAAGGTGGAGCGGCCGCCGGCCAGGTCGTCGCTGGAGCCGATGCGGGTGAAGATGCGATCCACCAGCGACAGCTCGCAACTCGCCGCCGGGACGAAGCTGCCGACATGGGCCAGCAGCACGATCAGCGCGGTCTGGCGCATGTAGGTGGACTTGCCGCCCATGTTCGGACCGGTGATCACCAGCATGCGGGTGTCGTTGTCGAGGGTGACGTCGTTGGCGACGAAGGGCGTTTCCAGCACCTGCTCCACCACCGGGTGACGCCCCTGACCGATCTTCAGGCAGGGCTCCGCGACGAAGCGCGGCTTGTTCAGATCTAGGTTGAGGGCGCGCTCGGCGAAGTTGGCCAGGACATCCAGCTCGGCCAGGGCGGCGGCGCTGTCCTGCAGCGGTGCCAGGTGACCGATCAGTTCCTCCAGCAGCGCCTCGTAAAGTGCCTTTTCCCGCGCCAGGGCGCGACTCTGGGCCGACAGCGCCTTGTCTTCGAAGGCCTTGAGCTCCGGGGTGATGAAGCGCTCGGCGCCCTTGAGGGTCTGGCGACGGATGTAGTCGGCCGGGGCCGACTCGGCCTGGCGGCTGGGGATCTCGATGAAATAGCCGTGGACGCGGTTGTAGCCGACCTTGAGGCCTTGCAGGCCGGTGCGGGCCTTTTCCCGCGCCTCCAGGTCCATGAGGAACTGGCCGGCGTTTTCGCTCAGGGTCTGCAGCTCGTCCAACTCGGCGTCGTAGCCGCGCTTGATGACGCCGCCGTCGCGGATCACCGCGGGCGGGTTGTCGATGATGGCGCGGGCCAGGGTGGCGGCCAGCTCCGGATAGGTCTGGATGCTCCGGGCCAGCTCGAGCAGGTGCGGGGCGATCATCTGCGTCAGCCCTTCCTGCAGCGCCGGCAGTGCGGCCAGGGCGTCTCTCAGGCGGGCGAGGTCGCGCGGGCGGGCGTTGCGCAGGCCGATGCGGGCGAGGATGCGCTCTAGATCGCCGATGTCCTTGAGCTGCGGCTGCAGCGTCTCGAAGCGATAGCCTTCCAGCAGGCAGGTGATGGCGTCCTGGCGGGCCTCGATGATGGCGCGATTGCGCAGCGGGCGATTCAGCCAGCGGGTCAGCAGGCGGCTGCCCATGGCGGTCTGGCAGCGGTCCACCACCGATTGCAGGGTGTTGTCGCGACCACCGGCCAGGTTGACGTCCAGTTCCAGGTTGCGGCGGCTGGCGCCGTCGAGGATGACGGTGTCGTCCAGGCGCTCGTGCCTGAGGCTGCGCAGGTGCGGCAGGGCGGTGCGCTGGGTTTCCTTGGCGTAGGCCAGCAGGCAGCCGGCGGCGCCGAGGGCCAGGCCCAGCTTGTCGCAGCCGAAGCCCTTGAGGTCACCGGTGCCGAATTGCTGGCAGAGACTCTTGAGCGCGGAATCGCAGTCGAAGTCCCAGGGCGCGCGACGCCGCACGCCGCGGCGCTTCTCGGCGGGCAGGCCAGCGGGCCAGTCGTCGGGGATCAGCAGCTCGGCGGGATTGAGACGATCCAGCTCGGCCAGCAGGGTCTCCCAGCCGGCCAGTTCCTGCACGGTGAAGCGGCCGCTGGCGATGTCCAGCACGGCCAGGCCGAACAGGCGCTCGTCGCCCAGCACGGCGGTCAGCAGGTTGTCGCGGCGCTCGTCGAGCAGCGCCTCGTCACTGACGGTGCCGGGGGTGATGATGCGCACCACCTGGCGCTCCACCGGGCCCTTGCTGGTGGCGGGATCGCCGATCTGCTCGCAGATCACCACGGATTCGCCGAGCTTGACCAGCTTGGCCAGGTAGCCTTCGGCGGAGTGGAAGGGGATGCCGGCCATGGGGATGGACTTGCCGGCCGAGGCGCCGCGGGCGGTCAGGGTGATGTCGAGCAACTTGGCGGCACGTCGGGCGTCGTCATAGAACAGCTCGTAGAAATCGCCCATGCGATAGAACAGCAGCTGTTCGGGATGCTGATGCTTGATCTTGAGGTACTGCTGCATCATGGGCGTGTGCGCGGAGAGATCGCTCATGCGGGTGCTTCGATCCGGTTGCCTGTGGATAGCCGCGTATTGTCCACCAACTGGCGGCGTTTGTCGGCCCCGCTCGGCTCCGGGGCCGCGGTATCAGGCCTGCGGCCTCTGTTCGCGGGCGGCCAGCAACAGATCGATGCGGGCCATCAGCCTTTCCAGGGTGAAGGGCTTGGCCAGTACCTCGACGTCCGGGACAGGCAGGGATTCGCCAGGCAGGTTTGCCTCGGCATAGCCGGTGATCAGCAGGGTCATCAGACCCGGGCGGCGCTCCCGGGCCAGGGCGGCGAGCTGGCAGCCACTCAGCCCGCCCGGCAGGCCGACATCGGCGATCAGCAGGTCCAGCGGCGTACCCGATTCCAGTACCTGCAGCGCCGCGGCGGCATCGGTCGCCTCCAGGGTCTGGATGCGGTGTTCGCGCAGGGCTTCGTCCACCAGCATGCGCACCAGGGGTTCGTCGTCCACCACCAGGACCGTCATGCCGTCGGGATAGCGCAGCGCTGGAGGCGGCGGCGCCTCAAGCGATGGTGCGAGGGACTCCATCAGGCGCGGCAGATAGAGGGTCACGGTGGTGCCTCGACCGGATGCCGAGGCGATATGGGCGACGCCGCCGGACTGCTTGGCGAAGCCATAGATCATCGACAGGCCAAGGCCGGTACCCATGCCCACCGGCTTGGTGGTGAAGAAGGGATCGAAGGCCCGGGCCAGCACCGCGGGCGGCATTCCGGAACCGGTATCGAGCACCGCCAAGGTCACATAGTCGCCAGGCGGCAATTCCAGGGCCGCAGCCTGGGCTTCGTTGAGCCGGCGATTGGCGGTGACGATGCGCAGCATCCCGCCCTCGGGCATGGCATCCCGGGCGTTGATGCACAGGTTGAGCAGGGCGTTCTCCAGCTGGTGGGGATCGCACAGGGTGAGGTTCAGCGCCTCCGCCAATTCGATATGGATCTCGACCTGGGGGCCGACCGAACGGCGGATGAGTTCTTCCATGCCTAGCACCAGGGCGTTGGTCTGGGTGGCCGAGGGGTCCAGCGCCTGGCGGCGGGAAAAGGCGAGCAACCGGTGGGTCAGGGCCGCGGCGCGTTCGGCGGCACCCTTGGCGCCGGTGGCATAGCGCTCGAGGTCGGTGAAGCGACCCTGTTCGAGTCTCAGACTGAGCATGTCGAGGCTGCCGATCACGCCGGTCAGCAGATTGTTGAAGTCATGGGCGATGCCCCCGGTCAGCTGGCCCACGGCTTCCATCTTCTGGCTCTGGCGCAGCTGTTCCTCGGTCTGGCGCAGGGCTTCCTGTTGCTCGCGGATGGCGGTGACTTCACGCACCGCGGCATAGATGAGGCCGTCCTGCAGCACCGCGTTCCATGACAGCCAGCGATAGCCGCCCGTGCGATGCCGATAGCGATTCTCGAAGCCGAACACCGGCTCACCGCGCGTGAGGCGCTCCAGCGCCGCCTCGGTGCGGGCGCGATCCTCGACGTGGACAAAGGCCATGAAGGGCTCGTGGTGCAGCTGCTCGATGCTCCAGCCGAGGGTGCTGGTCCAGGCCGGATTGAGGTCCAGCAACTGGCCGTCCAGGCTTGCCGTGCAGAGCAGGTCGGGGCTGGCCTGCCAGATCAGATCGCGCTGGCGGGTACGCAGGGTCACCTCTTCGCCAAGATTGCCGGCGAAGCGATAGAGGGACTCCAGGCTGCGGCGCTGGGCCGCGCAGACCATCGCCATGATCACGTTGACCAGCACGAACAGCGCATGGGACACCCAGCGCTCGGAGAACAGCGCGAAATAGGCGGGCGCCTTGACGAAGAGGGTCTCTGCCAGCAGCACCGACAAGAGGGTGGCGAAGATGCCGGGACCCAGGCCGAACCAGAAGGCGCCAGCCATGATGAAGGGAATGAACAGCAGATAGGGTAGGCTGTCGATGCCCAGGCTCAGCCGGATCCCGGCCGCGACGGCGATCAGCAGGGTGGCGCCCAGGTAGCGCAATGGCGCCGGGGCGTCCCGCGGGGCCAGCTTGAGCAGCCGGCCGAGCAGGGTATGGGTGGCAATGGGCACTGGCGCTAGACCTCGGGGCGCTGGTCGTTCACGGTACCGAAAGGGTGCACGACCGGCAGGCCGGATCAGGTGCCCTCGTGTCGCTCGAATTCCTCGACGGCGCGCACCACGCCGGCGTTGTCCGCTGCCGTGCTGCGGGCCTGGCGCTCGAAGGCGGTGGCCAGCTCATTGACGAGTTGCAGCAGGCGCGGGATGTCGCCGCTGCGTTCGGCATCGGCGGCCTGCTCGCGCACGCGGTTGACGAAGGCTTGGGGATCGTCGAAGGCGGTCATGGGGCATTCTCCGTGGGGATGATACTTGTCTGACCACAAATGACGGCCAAGGCTCACTCGCGCCGCGTCCAGACCTCTGGATTTACCAGATTCGCCGGTCGCTGACTGCCCAAGGCGGCCAGCAGGTTGTCCACCGCACAGCGGGCCATGGCCTCGCGCGTCTCCCGGGTCGCCGAACCCAGGTGCGGCGTAGGCACCACGTTGGGCAGCTGCAGCAGGGGCGAGTCCGGCGCCACGGGTTCCCGATCGAAGACGTCCAGCCCGGCGCCCCGCAGCCGGCCTTCCTGCAGGGCGGTGATCAAGGCGGCTTCGTCGATGACCGGGCCGCGCGAGACATTGATCAGGATGGCCCGGGCCGGCAACCGGGCCAGCTCGGCGGCGCCCAGCAGGTGATGGGTCTCGTCGCTCAGGGGCACGGTGACGCAGAGGAAGTCGCACTCCGCCAGCAGCTCGGGCAGCGCCAGGAAGCGCGCGCCGAAGCGTTCGTCCACCGCGGGCTTGGCGGCATGGGCCGTGTAGTTGACCTGCATGCCGAAACCCAGGTGGGCGCGGCGGGCGATGGCCTGGCCGATGCGGCCCATGCCCACCAGGCCCAGGGTCTTGCCATGGACGTCGCAACCGAAATGCGCCTCGCCCAGACTGGCCTGCCACTGGCCTGCGCGCACCCAGTCCGCCAGTTCGACGATGCGCCGCGCGGTGGCGAGCAGCAGGGCGAAGGCGGCATCGGCGACGCTTTCGGTGAGCACATCCGGGGTGTTGCAGAGCAGGATGCCGCGTTGCTGCAGATAGGGCAGGTCATAGCTGTCGAAGCCGACCGAGACACTGGCGATGGCTTCCAGCCGGGGGGCCAGGTCCAGCAACTCGGGGGTCAGCTTGAAACTGGAACCGAGCAGACCCTGGGCCTCGGGCAGGCGTTCGCGCAGCCGGGCCTCGCCGCCCGGCGCCTTGACGTCGACGTATTCCAGGTCGAAGGCCTCTTCCAGGCGCGCGGTCAGTGCCGGCGACAGGGCCTTGTAGTGGATCACCTTCTTTTTCATGGACAGCGCTTCCTCTAGTGACTGGTGGCGGGCTTGAGCGCCGCGGCGCGGGTGACCGGTTCCTGGCGCAGCAGCAGGGTCAGGACCACGGCCACCAGCAGGGCGCCGCCCATGAAGCCGAAGGACGCCCCGGGACCGCCGGTCACGCCGTTGAGATAGCCCACCAGGTAGGAACCGGCAAAGGAGCCCAGGGCACCCATGCTGTTGATCAGCGCCATGGCGCCGCCGGCGACGTTGCCAGGCAGGATTTCCGGAACGATGGCGAAGAAGGGGCCGTAGGGGGCGTACATGCAGGCACCGGCGACCACTAGCAGGGCATAGGACCACCAGAAGTGCTGGGTGCCGAGGGCAAAGGAGCCGAGGAAGGCCAGGGCGGCGATCAGCAGCGGCGGCCAGACGAACAGCTTGCGATTCTGCATGCGGTCCGAGGCCCAGGACACCCCGAGCATGGCCAGTACGGCCGCCAGGTAGGGCAGCGAAGACAGCCAGCCGGCCTGGACGATGTCCAGCTGGGCACCCTTGCGCAGGATCGAGGGCAGCCAGATGACGAAGCCATAGACACCGATGCTCCAGCAGAAATACTGCAGCGACAGCAGGATGACCTTGGGCGAGCGGAAGGCTTCGGCATAGTTCTTGACCGGCTTCATGCCCTGCTGTTCGGCCTTCAGGGCCTCTTCCAGGCGGGCCTTTTCGTCAGCGGCGAGCCACTTGGCATCCTTGGGCCGCTCGGCGGCCAGGCGCCACCAGATGAAGGCCCAGATCACCGCCGGCAGGCCTTCGATGATGAACATCCAGCGCCAGTCCAGGGCATGGATCAGATAACCCGAGACCACCGACATCCAGAGGATGGTCACCGGATTGCCAAGGATCAGAAAGGTGTTGGCCCGGGAGCGCTCGCGCTTGGTGAACCAGTGGCAGAGATAGACCAGCATCGCCGGCATCACCGCGGCTTCCACCACGCCGAGCAGGAAGCGGATGGCGATCAGCAGGGTGACGTTGGGCACCATGCCGGTCAGGGTCGCCAGACCGCCCCAGCCGATCAGGCTCCAGAAGATCAGTCGCTTGACGCTGCGCTTCTCGGCATAGATGGCGCCGGGCACCTGGAAGAAGAAGTAGCCGAGAAAGAACAGCGCGCCGAGCAGCGAGGACATCGCCGGGGTGATGCCCAGGTCGTCGGCCATGCCCGAGGCCGCGGCGAAGCCGTAGTTGGCCCGATCGAGATAGGCCAGGCTGTAGGTGATGAAGACCACCGGCATCAGATACCACCAGCGGCGTGGAGCGAGAGGGGAAGCGTTCATGGGGTCACCTGCTTGATTGTTCTTGTCAGGGGGTTGGAGTCGATCAGGGGAGTTCGTGGCGGTAGGGCAGTCCTTCCATGTCGCCGACCACCTGTACGGCGCGGGCACCGATCCAGTTGCCGCGGGCGACGGCGGCGGCGACGTCGAGGCCGTCGAGCAGGGCGCTGACGAAGCCCGTGGCGAAGCCATCGCCGGCGCCGACGGTGTCGACCACCTCGGCCACCGCTACGCCGGGGACCTCGCCCTCGGCCTCGGGCGTGCGCCAGTAGCCGCCCTCGGGGCCGAGCTTGATGGCCACGGCCTTGGCGCCACGGTCGAGGTAGAAGGCGGCGATGTCCGCCGGGGTGTCGTAACCGGTCAGCAGCCGGCCCTCGGCCAGGCCGGGCAGCACCCAGTCGGCCAGGGCGGCGAGGTCATTGAGTTCGCGGCGCATCTGCTCTTCGCTGTCCCACAGCGACGGCCGCAGATTGGGATCGAAGGAGATGCTGCGGCCGGCGTCGCGCATGGCCTGCAGCAGGTGGCGGCTGAAGGCGCGGGCGCTGGGCGACAGGGCGGGTGGAATACCGGTGGCGTGCAGGTGACGCGCCTGCAGCAGGCTGGGATCGAAGTCTTCCTCGATGTTGAGGTGGCTGGCCGCCGAGCCGCGGCGGAAGTACTCGACCACCGGATCGCTGCCATCGGTGGCGCGGGACTTGAGCTGGAAGCCGGTGGGGTGTCGGGGATCGACCGTGAGGCGGCGGCAGTCCAGCCCTTCGGCCTCGAGACTGGCACGCACGAAGCGGCCAAAGGAGTCATCGCCCACCCGCGACAGCCAGGCGACCTTGAAGCCCAGGCGACTCAGGCCGATGGCCACGTTGTTGTCGGCGCCGGCGATGCGCTTGCCGAACTGGCCGACCGTGGCCAGCTCGCCGGGGGTCTCGGCGACGAACATGGTCATGGTTTCGCCAAAGGCGAGGATGTCGATGTCAGCCATGACGGCGCTCCTCCTGGGCCTGGCCATCCAGGGTGCGCAGCGCCGCCACCTGGCGGCGGGTCTCGGCCAGCAGATCCGCTCCCATCAGCGGAAA
This sequence comes from Pseudomonas sp. AS2.8, assembly GCF_014190935.1. Taxonomy (NCBI): domain Bacteria; kingdom Pseudomonadati; phylum Pseudomonadota; class Gammaproteobacteria; order Pseudomonadales; family Pseudomonadaceae; genus Pseudomonas; species Pseudomonas sp. AS2.8. The sequence goes on along the minus strand of NZ_JACHVV010000002.1, from coordinate 799,071 downwards.
TTCGATGGCGCGGCGCAGGCCGCTGGGGAAGTGCGCCATCAGGCCCTGCCAGGCCAGCAGGTCGGCGGCTTCCGGCGGCACGGCGTGCAGGCCACCGGCGCGCCGGCGCACCGCCTTGCAATGCAGGTAGCGGACGTCGGGGCCGAGCAGGCGAGCCGCCTGCAGCGGGTCTTCGTCCTGCCAGCGCCAGTTGCCGACGTCGAAGGTTAGCGCCACCGGCAACTGGATTGTCCGGGCCGCCTGGATGAAGGCGCGCAGTGGCTCGACCCGGCCGCCCTGGGCGGTCTGGTCGTTTTCCACCAGCAGCTGCGGGCCATCGCCTGTCAGCAGGCTGGCAAGCGTCGTCAGGTCGGCCGCTGTGCGGTAGTGCCCGAGGGACACCTTGAGCGTATCGGCGCCCAGCAGGCGGGCCTCGGCAAGGGCTGCGGGCAGGCGCGGCGAGAGGGCCGCGCCGGGTTCGGGCCAGAGTTCGAGGGGGACCGAATAGACACAGCCCAGACCAGCCGCCTGGATGGCGGCGCCCAGGGCGGCAAAATCGGGCGCATCGGTGAAGAGTTCGGCGCGGATTTCCACATGGGTGGCGCCCGCGGCGGCGATCAGGTCGAGCCAGGCGGCCTGACCCTGGGTACGGACCCCGTCGGCACCAAAGGCCGAGGTGGTGATGGCGATCTCCGGTGGCATTGTTGTTCTCCTGAAACCGGTTTCAACAAAAGACGAGCAAAAGGGCGAAAGGTGCCTCTAGATTCGGGCGCGAGTCGACTGACGGATGCGCAGTTCCGCGCCGAAGGTCTGCTGCACCGGGGCGCTGCGATCCCCGTCGATCCGCCGTTGCAACCGCTCGAAGGCGGCTATGCCCAGGGCATGGGTTGGCTGGGCGAGGGCGCTGATGCCGCCGCCCACCAGGGGAAACCAGTCGAGGTCGTCGAGGGCCAGCAGGCCGAGGCGTTCGAACAGGGGCTCGTCCAGGGCCTGCAACGCCAGGGTCGTCGCCAGGGTCGCCACGCCATTGGCGGTGAGCAGCGCCTTGGGACCGGGCCCGGGGCTGGCGAGGAAGGCGGCCAGTGCCGTCTGCAGGGCCAGGGCATCGTCGGCCTGGGCGCAATGCCCGCCACGACAGCCGGGGTGTTCGGCCAGGGCCGCGTCGAAGGCCGTCAGACGTTGGCGGCGGGAGCTGGTGCCGTCCAGGGGTTCGCTCACCAGCAGCAGGTCGCGATACCCCTGGCGCTGCAGGTGGGCCACGCCATCGGCGATGGCCTGGTGGTTGTCGAGGCCGACCAGATCGGCCTCGACGCCTGGCAATTCGCGATCCAGCAGCACCAGCGGCAGGCGGCTGCCCAGGTGGCGCAGGTCGGCGGCGTGCTGGCCGAAGGTGTTCACGATCAGGCCTTCGATGCTGTAGGACTGCAACGCGGCCAGTTGCTGGCGCTCCTGGCGGGCATCCTGGTCGGTGTTGCAGATCAGCAGCGAATAGCCCTGCTGGCGGCAGGCGGTTTCCACGCCATGCATCACCGCCGTGGAATAGGGATTGAGCAGATCGGCCACCAGCATGCCGATCAGGCGACTGCGACCGCGCTTGAGGCCACGGGCCATCTGGTTGGGCTGGAAATCGAGGGCGACCACGGCCTGCTCGATGCGCGCGGCGAGGGAGTCGGACAGCAGGCGGCGATCGCCGCTGATGTAGCGAGACACGCTGGCCTTGGACACGCCGGCGGCGGCGGCCACTTCGGCGATGGTCGCACGGGTGGCGCGCGGACCTGGGAGAAAGACATCGTTCATGGCGTACCGCTGTTAGGATTTTGTAGGTGCCTGAAACCGGTTTCAGTAAATCTTTTCTCACGCGGGCCGGCAAGCCGGTCTAAGGTGCAGGCCGACCAGTGGTCGCCGCAGGCGGTCGCTTGCCGCGGTCACCTTTTATGTTCTCTTTTTCACAGGAAGGTCTCGATGGACTCCCTCGACAGTCTCGCCCGGCAACTGGGTGAAGCCCTGCAGGCGGCCGGCGCCCAGGTCACCACTGCCGAATCCTGCACCGGTGGCGGCATCGCCGAGGCGATCACCCGCGTCGCCGGCAGCTCGGCCTGGTTCGAGGCTGGCTTCGTCACCTATTCCAACCGCCAGAAGACCCTGCAGCTGGACGTGCCCGAAGCCCTGTTCGAACAGGTCGGGGCGGTCAGCGAGGCGGTGGTTACGGCCATGGCGCTGGGTGCGCAACGGCGCGCCGGGGCCCGCTTCGCGGTGGCGGTGAGCGGGATCGCCGGGCCGGGCGGCGGGGTGCCGGGCAAGCCGGTCGGCACCGTCTGGCTGGCCTGGCGCGACGGCGAGAAATTGCGCACTGAACGGCAGGTCTTTGCCGGTGATCGCGCCGCCGTTCGCCAGCAGGCCCAGGTCCGCGCGCTGGAGGTTTTATTGGCCTTTTTGGCCGAGGAAAAAGGCCCTCGGGTGTAGCAACCAGGGGGTGAATATGGTTTAATACTGTTCACTTATACAGGTATCCACGGCCGTCTGGCCCTTCTTTCTCCGAGAGGAATCTAATGGACGACAACAAAAAGCGTGCCCTGGCCGCGGCCTTGGGACAGATCGAAAAGCAATTCGGCAAGGGCACCGTGATGCGCATGGGCGATCATGATCGCCAGGCCATTCCAGCGATTTCCACCGGCTCCCTGGGCCTGGACATCGCCCTTGGCATCGGTGGCCTGCCCAAGGGCCGGATCGTCGAAATCTACGGTCCCGAGTCCTCGGGCAAGACCACCCTGACCCTGTCGGTCATCGCCCAGGCCCAGAAGCAGGGCGCCACCTGCGCCTTCGTCGACGCCGAGCACGCGCTGGATCCGGACTACGCCGGCAAGCTGGGCGTCAATGTCGACGACCTGCTGGTGTCTCAGCCGGATACCGGTGAACAGGCCCTGGAAATCACCGACATGCTGGTGCGCTCCAATGCGGTCGACGTCATCATCGTCGACTCCGTGGCCGCCCTGGTGCCCAAGGCCGAGATCGAAGGCGAGATGGGTGACATGCACGTGGGTCTGCAGGCGCGTCTGATGTCCCAGGCGCTGCGCAAGATCACCGGCAACATCAAGAACGCCAACTGCCTGGTCATCTTCATCAACCAGATCCGCATGAAGATCGGTGTGATGTTCGGCAACCCCGAAACCACCACCGGCGGTAATGCCCTGAAGTTCTACTCCTCGGTCCGTCTGGATATCCGTCGCATCGGCGCGGTGAAGGAAGGCGACGAGGTGATCGGCAGCGAAACCCGCGTCAAGGTGGTCAAGAACAAGGTGGCGCCGCCGTTCCGCCAGGCCGAGTTCCAGATCCTCTACGGCAAGGGTATCTACCTGAATGGTGAGATCATCGATCTGGGCGTGCAGCTGGGTCTGATCGAGAAGTCGGGTGCCTGGTACAGCTACCAGGGCAGCAAGATCGGCCAGGGCAAGGGCAACGCTGCCAAGTTCCTGGAAGACAATCCCGAGATCAAGGGCGCCGTGGACAAGGCGATCCGCGAGAAGCTGCTGAGCCAGCCGACCAATCAGAAGGCCGAAGTGGCTGCTGAAGAAGGTGCTGACGTCGATCTCTGATCGCCTGCCAGTGCGCTAGACGACCCCCGCCCCGTGCGGGGGTTTTCGTATGAGGAGGATCACCCTTGGGCAATCCGCTGGATACCACCGCTGCCATCCGTTTCGCCGCCATGGATCTGCTGGCGCGTCGCGAGCATGGCCGTGAAGAGCTGTCGCGCAAGCTGCGTCGGCGCGGGGCCGAGGAGGAACTGCTCGGTCCGGTGCTGGATCGCCTGGCCGAGGATGGCCTGCTCGATGAAAGTCGCTATCTGGAGAGCTATATCGCCAGCCGTGCCCGCTCCGGTTACGGGCCCATGCGCATCCGCGAGGAACTCGGCCAGCGTGGCCTGAAAAGAGAGCAGGTGGAGAGGGCCCTGCGCGAAGCGGACGTGGACTGGCAGGCACAGCTGGAAGAGGTATGGCGCAGAAAATTCGGCACGCCCCCGGCCGACGCCAAGGAGCGCGCCAAGCAGGGGCGCTTCCTGGCCTATCGGGGCTATGCCATGGACGGGATCAACCGGGTGCTGAGCCGGCGGTAGTGGGGTGTGGCTTGCGGTGTTGGGCTTCGCTGCGCTCAACCCAACCTACGAGAGCGGCCAACATGGGGTCTGGTGCCGGGAACGTTGGGCTTCGCTGCGCTCAACCCAACCTACAGGAGCAGCCGATGTGGGTTGGGTTGAGACGGCTCCATCGTCGAAGCCCAACATGGGTGCCGGGGGAGTTGGGCTTCGCTGTGCTCAGCCCAACCTACGAGAGCGGCCGACGTAGGTTGGGTTGAGACGGCTCCATCGTCGAAGCCCAACATGAGCGCCAGAGTCTAGATACGTTGGGCTTCGCAGTGCTCAGCGCCAACCTACGTGGATGCCCAATGCTCGGGCCGATTGAGTTCGTCCACCAGTTCGCGCAGACGACCGTAGTGACGGCCGTGGAAGTCGAAGGCGAGGCGCGTCAAATGGGCGAATTCCGCTTCGTCGGGTTGGCCTTCGCCCGGCGCCAGCTGGGTGAAGCCCGGGGTCCGGCAGAGATCGCCGAAATCCGTTGCCAGGCGTTCAAGACAGGCCTGGGTCAGGGCGTGCTTGAGGCGGATATGGAACAGGCCGTCACGCCGGCGGGTGGAGTGGTAGTTGCCGTAGAAATGCTCGATCTCGGCGGCGGCGGCTTCCGGTGAGCGTACCAGCCGGACCAGCTTAAGGTCGGCGGGCAGGATGTAGCCTTCCTCCAGCAGATTGCGCTGCAGATAGGCCAGGGTGTCGTCCCAGAAGTGGCCGTCGGGGGTGTCCAGCAGGACCAGCGGCACCAGCGGACTCTTGCCGGTCTGGATCAGGGTGAGCACCTCGAAGGTCTCGTCCAGGGTGCCGAAGCCGCCGGGACAGAGCACCAGGGCATCCGCCTCCTTCAAAAAGAACAGCTTGCGCACATAGAAAAAGTGAAAGGACAGCAGGTGATCCGTGCCTTCGATGGTCGGATTGGCGCGCTGTTCGAAGGGCAGGGTGATGTTGAAGCCCAGGCTGGCCTCGGGTCCGGCGCCCTCGTGGGCGGCGCCCATGATGCCGCCGCCGCCGCCGGTGATGACCATCATGTCGCGGCGGGACAGGGCGCTGCCCAGTTCGCGGGCGAGGGCATAGAGGCCATGATCGATGCGGGTCCGCGCCGAGCCGAACACCGTGACCTTGCGCCGTCGGCGAAAGCGCTCCAGGGTGCGGAAGGCCTGCTCCAGCTCCTTGAGCGTCTGCAGCATGATCTTGGCGTCCCAGCGCGCCGGATTGGTCTGCGCCATGCGCACCACCGTCACCAGCATCTCGCGATAGAGGCCCAGGTTGGGGCTGCCGCCCGGCAGGGCGTGCTCCAGCAAGTCGTCGATGCGCTGACCGAGATCGGCGGCGCTGGGCTCCACATGGCGGGCCAGGTAGCTGTCGTCGCTGTCCTCGGTCATGGCCGCGGTCTCCGCTTACTTGCCCAGGCCGCAGTCGGCCGCCTGGAAGCGTTCGACCATGACCGGCTTGTTGGTCTGGTATTCGGTGAAGTCATAGACCAGGGTGGCGCCGCGGGCCAGCAACTGGCGATAGCCGTTGTTCTGGCAGACGCTCTCGGCGAGCTGCACCCGCACCGTGGCTGGATTTTCGCGCATGCGGGCGGCGTGGGCCGGGCGGACGCTGAGGTTGTTGATCAGCTGCTTGCCCTGCACGGTGTAGCCGCGGTCGAGGATGTCCTCGTTGATGGCGCGGGGCGTGCCCTGGCTGCTTTCGGTAGCCACCTTGCGCAGCATCTGGTTGAGCTCGTGGTCCTTGAGCGACTCGGCCGCCTGGACGGTGAAGGGCAGGGCGAGGGTCAGGGCGAGCAAAGCAAAACGAGGCATCGTGTTCTCCAGCGTAGAGGAGCCCGTTTCGACCGTGGTCGCGGGCGGGGGTTCGCAAGGCGTCTGCGCAGGGTAACCTGCCTGGCCGCCGCGGGCATCCCGATCGCTCTGGTAAACTGCGCTTTTGCCCGCGAGCCCGGCATGACCCCGATCAGCGACACCCCTCTGCATGCCGTGGCCCGTCTGCGCCAGGAACGCCTGGCGCGCAGCATCAAGCCCTTCATCGCCCGTGGCTCGCGCATGGCGCGCTGCCCGAATTGCCGCCTGGCACCCAGCCACTGCCTCTGCGACCTGCGTCCCCTGCGCCAGACCCAGGCCGGCATGTGCCTGCTGATGCACGACGTCGAGCCGCTCAAGCCGAGCAACACCGGCTGGCTGATCGCCGACGTGGTGGCCGACACCCACGCCTTCGGCTGGAGTCGCACGGTGGTGGATCCGGCGCTGCCGGAATTGCTCGCGCAGCCCGAGTGGCAGCCGCTGCTGGTGTTTCCCGGCGAATACGCCGCGCCCGGACGGGTGGTGGAGAGCCTGCCGCTGGCGCCCGGTCAGCGCCCGCTGTTCGTACTGCTGGATGCCACCTGGACCGAGGCGCGCAAGATGTTTCGCAAGAGTCCCTATCTGGATAGCCTGCCGGTGCTGAGCTTCCAGCCCAACGCCCTGTCGCGCTACCGGTTGCGGCGCTCCACCCGCGGCGAGCACCTGTGCACCGCCGAGGTCGCTGCCCTGTGCCTGGAGCTGGCTGGCGAGGCACCGGCCGGTCGCCTGCTGGAGGCCTACCTGGATGTCTTCAGCGAACGCTACCTGGATGCCAAGCATCACCTGCCGCTGGCGGCGGACAGCCCGGCCAGCCGGCAACTGAAGGCCCTGCGCGCTAGTTGACCGGCTTGACCTCCACCGGCGCCTGGCGCGGCCAGAGCTGGGCAGCCAGCATGCCGGCGAACATCAGGCCGCAGCCCAGGTAGCCACGACCGCTGAGGGCCTCGCCCAGCAGCCAGGCACCAAAGAAGGCGGCGAACACCGCCTCCAGGGAAAAGATCACCGCCGCATGGGAGGCGATGGCGCCGCGCTGGGCGAACACCTGCAGGGTGTAGCCGATGCCGGCGGCGATCACCCCGCCATAGAGCAACTCGGGCAGGGCCAGGACGATCCCGGCCGACTGGATCGGCTCGAAGGCCAGTGCCAGCGCCAGGCTGAGCAAGGCGCAGACGCCGAATTGCAAGATCGACAGCACCGTGGCGTCGTGGCGACTGGAATAGTGCCCCACCAGCAGGACATGGACACCCCAGGCCAGGGCGCCGGCCAGTTGCAGCAGATCGCCCGAGGCCACGTGGAAGTTGTCGCCAATGCTCAGCAGCCCCATGCCGACCACCGCCAGGCTGGCGCCGATCCAGGTGCCCAGATGGCTGCGCTGGCCGAGCAGCAGACCCAGCAGTGGCACCACGATGACATAGAGGCCGGTGATGAAGCCGGAATTGGTCACGCTGGTGAACAGCAGGCCGACTTGCTGCAGGTTGATGCCCAGGGTCAGCACCAGGCCCATCAGCAGACCGCCCTTGAAGGTGTCGCGGGTCAGGCGCTGCTGGCGGCCGCGGCGGCGCAGGAACAGGAGCAACGGCAGCAGGGTGAGGGCGCCCAGGGCGAATCTCAGGCCGGTGTAGAGAAAGGGACCGATGTGCTCCATGCCGCCGGTCTGGGCGACGAAGGCGCTGCCCCAGATGAGGGCGGTGAGCAGCATGAGCAGATCGGCACGCAGGGCGGCGCTGGGCATGGGGCGTCTCTTGGGCAAAACGGCAACTGTGCCGCAAACCGCAGGGCCTTGCCTACCGTCCGCGGTCCGCCCGGCCTTGCTCCCGTCCGCGCCGTTCGGCATGCTTGCGTGCAGCCCGTGCGCCAGCCACCTGGTCGACCCGGGCCTCACGACAACAAGGAAAGCTACACCATGGCGGCTGCCTACCAGATCCTGATCGCCGACGATCATCCGCTGTTTCGCAGCGCGCTGCATCAGGCCCTGACCCTGGGCCTGGGCGCCCAGGCACGGCTCACCGAGGTGGCCGACATCGCCGAACTCCAGGCCTGCCTGGCCGAGCGCACCGACTGGGATCTGGTCCTGCTCGATCTCAACATGCCCGGCGCCTATGGCTTTTCCGGACTGGTCCTCCTGCGCGGCCAGTATCCCCAGGTGCCGGTGGTGATGATCTCGGCCCAGGAAGAACCGGCGGTGGTGCAGCGCGCCCGGGAATTCGGCGCCAGTGGCTTCATTCCCAAGTCCAGCGATCTGAGCACCCTGCAACAGGCGGTCAGTCAGGTGCTGGATGGCGATACCTGGTGGCCGCCGCAGGTGGAAGGCGCCGCCGCCCTGAGCGAGGAAGCCAAGGCCGCCAGCGCCGGACTCGCCAGTCTCACGCCGCAGCAATTCCGGGTGCTGACCATGCTCTGCGAAGGGCTGCTCAACAAGCAGATCGCCTTCGAACTCAATGTCTCCGAGGCCACGGTCAAGGCCCATGCCACGGCCATCTTCCGCAAGCTCGGCGTCCGCACCCGCACCCAGGCGGCGCTCCTGCTGCAGCAACTGGAGAGCACCTCCAGCTGACCCCGGCGCAGTCGGCGCCTGAATCGGGCGCGACCGTCGACTTTCACTTTCCCGCAACTGCCGTCCGCTTGGATCGGCGGTTCGCCCCTGCCGGATGGAGCTTTTCCGTGATCTCTCCCTACAAAGGCAAGACCGGTCTGCGCCGGGTCATCAACGCCACCGGCTATTCCCTGGCCGGGCTGCGCACGGCCTTTCGCCAGGAGGCGGCCTTTCGTTCGCTGGTGACGCTCAACGTGGTGCTGGTGCCCCTGGCCTTCTGGCTGGAGGTGAGTCGCGGCGAGCGGGCGCTGCTGGTGGCGGTCTGCCTGCTGTCCCTGGTGGTCGAACTGTTCAACGCCGCCATCGAGGCGGTGGTGGATCGCATTTCCCTGGACTGGCACGAACTGTCGAAGAACGCCAAGGATCTGGGCAGCGCTGCGCAGTTCGTGGCCATGATCATCATCGCCGCGGTGTGGGGCATCGTCCTGCTCGGTTGAGCAGGACCCTGATCAGACGGTGGCGCCCAGGGTGGCACCCGCCGCCGTGTCGTCCGCGGCCACACCCTGTTCCAGCACGCTGGGCTGGGCCGAGTGGATGACCTTATGGATGAAATGCAGCTTGGCGATCACCGGGGCGGGCAGGGCGAAGGGATAGAAGTCCGGCTGGCCCATGCTGCGGGACAATTCGTTGAGCATGGCCGCCAGTTCGATCCAGGCATTGGCGAAGCCGAGGAATTCGTCGTCGCTGCGATCCTCGGCTTCGTACAGCGCCTCGCGGGTGAAGGGCTGGAAGTCGAGCTGCAGGCTGCCGGCGTTCATGCCCAGGCTGGCGGCGGTGGCCAGGGTGTCCATCATGTGCAGGTAGTGCGCCCAGGTTTCCGCCCAGTCCTCCCAGGGGTGCATGGTGGCGTAGGCGCTGACGTACTGGCTTTCCCAGCCGGCCGGCGCGCCCTGCTCATAGTGGCGCTGCAGGGCTTCGCCATAGTCGGCGCGCTCGTCGCCGAACAGGGCGCGGAAGGGCTCTTCCCAGTCGGTGCCGGCGACCAGGCGATCGAAGTAGTAATGCCCGACCTCATGACGGAAATGGCCGAGCAGGGTGCGATAGGGCTCGTGCATGTCGGCGCGGACCTTTTCCCGGTGGGCATCGTCCGCTTCGAGGATGTTCAGGGTAATGAGGCCATTGGCGTGCCCGGTGGTGGGGGTGCCGGTGGCGTCGGGGGCGAGGAAGTCGAAGGCGAGTCCGTGCTCGGCATCCACCGTCTGGGGGATTACCTGCAGCCCCAGGCCCAGCAGCTGGGCGACCAGTTGCCGCTTGGCCAGCTCCAGCTTGCGCCAGCGCTCGCCGTTGCCCTCGAAGGACAGATCCGGGATGGTGTGGTTGAGCTGGCAGGCCACGCAGAAGTTTTCTCCCGAGTCGGCCGGTACCAGCCAGTTGCAGGCGGCGGGCGTGTCCAGGTTGGCGCAGCGGCGATAGAGCGCGCTGGTTGCCTCGGGCAGCTGCCAGAGACCGCCTTCGCCCGGCAGCAGCGCCGTCGGCGTGCCCTGGTCCGGGGCGTAGCCCAGGGCGTTGCCGCAGGCCAGGCACTCGCTGTTGGGAAAGAAGATGGCCTGGCCGCAGGTGCAGTTGGCGACCTTGCGCTGGACGGGCAGGGCGCGCAGGGCGTTGCGTTGCTGACGATTCGAACTGTAGCTTCCGAGAAAATTGCGCATGGGGCTAATACCTGGCGAGAGCGGCCGCGTCGGACGCCGGCGGAGCGCCGGCGTCTTGCTAGCGAATTAGTAGAGCGGCCCGACCCTGGAGTTCCGGGTTGTTCGTCGCCTGGGACGGCCGGCGGGGGCTCTGGGATCGGCTCCGGCGCCGGGCGACGCTTCGCTGGCCGCGGCGGCCAGCGTTAGCGGTGGCGCATCCCGACGCACATCACTACCCTAGGTTACCGGTCGCGACCGGCGCGTGCGTTCTGGCGCGCCCGTCGAGGCGACCCTTCCGAACCTGCTCGCGCACCCTGTCAGCCGTCCTCCGACCATGCCCCCGAACGCTTCCCGCAATGCCAGTGACATGACCGGCAGCTACCACGAACTCTGGAGTCCGCGGGGTGGCGTGCGGCCGCCCTGGCGCCGTTTCTACGGTCATCTGGCCGGGCTGCGACCCGCGCAGCTCGATCAGCGCCAGGCGTTGATCGCCCGGCAGATCCAGGAAAACGGCGTGACCTACAATGTCTACGCCGATCCCAAGGGCAGCGACCGGCCCTGGGCGCTGGACCTGCTGCCGCAACTGATCTCGGCTGAGGAGTGGGCGCCCTTGGCGGCCGGCGTGGCGCAGCGGGCCCGCCTGCTGAATCGGGTACTGGGCGATCTCTATGGCGAACAGCGCCTGTTGCACGAGCGGCTGCTGCCGCCGGAGCTGGTGTTCGGGCACAACAACTTTCTCTGGGCCTGCCAGGGGTTGCGCCCGCCGGGCGATACCTGGCTGCACGTCTATGCGGTGGATCTGGCACGTGCCCCCGATGGTCGCTGGTGGGTGCTGGCCGATCGCACCCAGGCGCCCTCCGGCGCTGGCTATGCCCTGGAGAACCGCCATATCGTGGCGCGGGCCTTTCCCGAGTTGCACCGCGATCTGCAGGTCCAGCCGCTCAACGGCTACTTCCAGGCGCTGCAACGCACCCTGAGCACGGGCCTGGACGCCGGCGAGGAGGCGCGGCTGGCGGTGCTGCTGACGCCGGGACGCTACAACGAGACCTACTTCGAGCACCTCTACCAGGCGCGGCAACTGGGCTTTCCGCTGGTGGAAGGCCAGGACCTCACGGTGCGCGATGCCTGCCTCTATCTGAAGACCCTGAGCGGGCTGAGGCGCGTCCACGCGGTGTTCCGCCGGCTGGACGACGACTTCTGCGATCCGCTGGAATTGCGCACCGATTCGGCGCTGGGCGTACCTGGCCTGCTGGAAGCGGTGCGCCAGGGCAACGTCATCATGGCCAATGCCCTGGGCAGTGGCCTGCTGGAGTCGCCCGGCCTGCTGGGCTTTCTGCCCGGCGTCTGCCAGGCGCTGCTGGGCGAGACCCTGGCGCTGCCTTCCGTCGCCACCTGGTGGTGCGGCGAGACGCCGGTGCGGGAAGCGGCCCTGGCACGGCTGGCGGAGCTGGTGATCAAGCCGGCCTATCCGGCCCAGGGCTTCGAGCCGGTGTTCGGCAAGGCGCTGGATGCCGCGGGGCTGGCCGAGCTGCGCGCGCGCATCCTGGCCACGCCCCATGCCTATGTGGCGCAGGAACGCATCCAGCTGTCCCAGGCGCCGGTCTGGCAGGGCGGCAGTCTGCAGTCGCGTGCCATCGGCATGCGCGTCTATGCGGTGGCCAGCGAAGACGGCTACTGGGTGATGCCCGGCGGCCTGACCCGGGTCGCCCACGAGGGCGCCGCGGTGGTGTCCATGCAGCGCGGCGGGTCGAGCAAGGACACCTGGGTGCTGGGCGGCAGTCGCGGCACCGCCGAGGTGCCCGGGGCGCGGGTGCTGGGGGTGCGCGACCTGGTGCGCAAGGACCCCTTCCTGCCCTCGCGGACCGCCGAGAATCTGTTCTGGTACGGCCGCTACAGCGAGCGCTGCGAGGATGCCGCGCGTCTGCTACGCATCGTCCTGAGTCGCTACCTGGACGCCGATGACGGCGGGCCGGCGGTGCAGTCGGCCATCGATCTGGCCACGGCCCTGGAATTGCTGCCGGCCGGCGGCCGGCTGGCGGAGCAACTGCACGCGGCCCTGGGACCGGGTGACTTTCCCAGCGGCCTGGGCGCCAATCTGCAACGGCTGCACTGGGCCGCGGCCCAGGTGCGCGGACGGCTGTCACCGGAGAACTGGCGCGCCATCCGCGAGGTGGAGCGCGAGGCCCATGGCCTGGGCCAAGTCGGCAGCGAGCCGGGCGAGGCACTGCAGAGTCTCAACCGCCTGGTGATGGCGCTGGCGGCGGTGGCCGGCTTCACCTTCGACGACATGACCCACGACGAGAGCTGGCGCTTCCTGATGATCGGCCGGCGCATCGAGCGGGTGCAATTCCTCGCCGGCAGCCTGGCGCACTTTCTCGAAGGCGGCGCCACCTGGGACGCGGCCGGCCTGGAATGGCTGCTGGAACTGGGCAACAGCATCATCACCTATCGTTCGCGCTACCAGGCGGCGCCCCAGCTGATTCCGGTGCTGGACCTGCTGATGCTGCACGAGCACAACCCCTATTCGATCCGCTTCCAGCTGCATGCGCTGATCAACGCCGTGGAGCACCTGGAACGCTATTACGGCCTGCCCCGCGATCCGGCGCTGCACGATACCTACGATCGCCTGCGTCGCTTCGACCTCGCGACCCTGGAGAACACCCTGTTCGGCGATGCCGGGCGGGTCGAGGTGCAGCAGGGGCTGACGCGCCTGCTGCGACAGATCGCCGAGGCCAGCAGCCAGCTGTCCGAGCGGGTCATCTATCGCTGCTTCGCCCATGTCGACGCCGTCAGTCAGCGCACGGTATCCATGTGAGGAACCAAGTCCGCTATCGCATCCAGCACGACACCCACTATCGCTACGCGGCGCCGGTGTCGCTGTCGCAGCAGTTGCTGCACCTGTTGCCGCGCGACTGCGCCTGGCAACGCTGCCTGTCCCGGCAACTGGTGATCCTGCCGCAGCCGACCCAGCGCCAGGACGCCTGGGATGCCTTCGGCAATCCGCTGACCCGGCTGTCCTTCGAGCGGCCCCACGACGAACTCTATGTCGGCACCGAGCTGGAGGTGGAGGTGGATTCCCGCGCCGGTCTCGGGCTGGCGGATTCGCCCGCCTGGGAGGGGGTGCGTGACGGCCTGCGCTATCCCGCCGCCCGGGTGCCGCTGGACGTCCATCACTTCCGTTTCGAGTCGCCGGCGGTGCCCCTGGACGGCATCTTCGCCCGTTTCGCCGAGGACTGCTTCCCGCCGGGCCGCCCCCTGCTGCTGGGCTGCCGGGCATTGATGGAAAAGATCCACCGCGAATTTCGCTTCGACGCCACCGCCACCCAGGTGGCGACGCCGCTGCGCGAGGTGCTGGAACACCGCCATGGGGTCTGCCAGGACTTCGCCCACCTGATGCTGGCCTGCCTGCGCGCCCTGGGGCTGGTGGCGCGCTATGTCAGTGGCTATCTGCTGACCCGTCCGCCACCGGGCAAGCCGCGGCTGATCGGCGCCGATGCTTCCCACGCCTGGGTCAGCGTGCACTGTCCGCTGCTGGGCTGGGTCGACTTCGATCCCACCAACGATGTCCTGCCGGATCTGGAGCACATCACCCTGGCCTGGGGCCGCGACTTCACCGACGTCTCGCCACTGCGCGGGGTGATCCTCGGCGGCGGCGACCACGATCCGGTAGTCGAGGTGACGGTGACGCCGCTGTAACGTACTGGTTTGGAAAGGACTCCAGCGATGAAACGCTTCCCTACAGCGCCATAGCGTAGAAAACGGCACAGCCTTTTCCACTCGGGACTGCGTGGCGAGGGTCGCCCTCACCCCAACCCTCTCCCACGGGGGGAGGGGGTTGTCCGAGCAGGTGTTCAGCTCTATCAGTCCGGGAAAGATCGCGAGCAACTGTCGCGCCCGCGTGTAGAAGCGGCTGTGACTGTGGCGATTTTCAAGATAGAGCCAGAGGTGCGGCCGGCCGTTGCTTGGTCGTGGCAATGGGCGATTGGCTCTCGTGTCTCGGCTGTTTTCTTATTGTCTATACAAGGTAGATGTCTTTTTTACGGCTATTAAGGCTTCGTTGGATCGCCATCCGCATTCAATTGGAGCCGTAGCTATGGACAGCTCCCCCGTACTTGACGATCAATCGACTCTGGATTAAATGTATATACATTAACCGGAGAGGTCACCATGTCCGCCGCTACCCAATCGCTGCTCTGGCGTCACGTCACCCTGTTCGATGGTTTGCAGACGCTGCCCAAGCCCATGGCGGTCTGGGTCAGAAACGGCCAGATTGCCGGTGTCTGGCCGGAGTCCGAGTTCCGTTCCGAATTGGCCCCGGGGGTCGAGCGGACGGAGGTGGGTGGGGTGATGACGCCCGGCCTGGTGGATTGCCATACCCATCTGGTCTATGCCGGTCAGCGTGCCGGAGAATTCGAGCAGCGGTTGGAGGGCGCCAGCTACGCGGAGATCGCCCGCGCCGGTGGCGGCATCCTCGGCACCGTAAGGGCCACCCGGGCAGCCAGTGAGGCGGAACTCTTCGCCCTGAGCCTGCCGCGCCTGCAGGCCCTGACCGACGAGGGCGTCACCACCGTGGAGATCAAGTCCGGCTATGGCCTCACGGTGGCCGACGAACTCAAGCTATTGCGGGTCGCCCGCCAGCTGGGCGAGGCGCTGCCGGCCCGGGTGATCACCACGCTGCTGGGCGCCCATGCCGTACCGCCGGAATTCCAGGGCGATGCCGACCGCTACGTCGACCTGGTCTGCCAGGAGATGATCCCGGCCGCGGTGGCCGAGGGCCTGGCCGACGCGGTGGACGTCTTCTGCGAGGGCATCGCCTTTTCGCCGGCCCAGTGTGAGCGGGTATTCCTGGCGGCGCGCGAGCACGGCCTGCCGATCAAGGCCCATGCCGAGCAGCTGTCCAATCTGGGTGGCAGCGTCTTGGCCGCCCGGTTGGGCGCCCTGTCCACGGATCACGTGGAATACCTCGACGGAGCCGGGGTGCGTGCCATGGCCGCCGCCGGCACCGTCGCCGTGCTCCTGCCCGGTGCCTTCCTGATGCTAGGCGAAACACAGCATCCGCCGGTGGAATTGCTCCGTCGGTACGGGGTGCCCATGGCCCTGGCCAGCGACGCCAATCCGGGCACCTCGCCGCTCTATCTGCCGACCCTGATCGCGCACCTGGGCTGCACCCTGTTTCGCCTGACCCCCCGCGAGGCCCTGGCCGGCATGACCGCCCATGCGGCCCAGGCCCTGGGTCGCCCGGAACTGGGCCGCATCCACGTCGGCGCCCCGGCGGATCTCTGCCTGTGGGACGTCGGTCAGCCGGCGGAGCTGGCCTATGAGGTGCGTCCGGGGCGCCTGCGGCAGCGCGTCTTCGGCGGGGAGGTGCAGCATGTTCGCTGATCACCAGACCCTGGAGCTTTGGACTGGCCGTACCGATCCGGAAGCCGACGCCTTGCGCTGGCACCAGTGCATCCAGCCGCTGGCCGCGGACAGCGCGCCGGGTATGGCGCTGCTGGGTTTCGCCTGCGACGAGGGGGTGCGGCGCAATCAGGGTCGCACCGGCGCTGCCGAGGGGCCCTTAGCTCTGCGGCGCGCCCTGGCCAATGTCGCCTGGCAGCGGCAGGGCCCGGCCTATGACGCCGGTGATGTCCGCTGCGCCGACGGCGATCTGGAAGGCGCCCAGACGCGCCTGACCGGGGCCGTGTGCGGTCTGCTGGACGGCGGTCATCTGCCGCTGGTGCTGGGCGGCGGCCACGAGGTGGCCTGGGCCAGTTGGTCGGGCCTGGCGCTGCACCTGGCCAAGACGCTGCCCAAGCCGCGCATCGGCATCGTCAATTTCGATGCCCACCTGGACCTGCGCGACCCGACGCGGGGGCCCACCTCCGGTACGCCCTTCGCCCAGATCGCCGCGCACTGCGCCCACCACGACTGGCCCTTCCGCTATGCCTGCCTGGGCCTGAGCCTGGCGGCCAATACTCGCACGCTGCTCAGGCGCGCCGCCGAGCTGGACGTGCTGATCCACGAAGACCATGAGATCCGCGAGTGCAGCCTGGAACGGATCGGCGCCGAACTGGACACCTTCGCCGCCGGTTGCGATGCCCTCTATCTGACCTTCGACCTGGATGTGCTGCCCGCGGGCGAGGCGCCCGGGGTCAGCGCGCCCGCCGCTCATGGCGTAGGTATCGCACTGCTGGAACCCCTGATTCGCCGGCTCAAGGCCAGTGGCAAGTTGCGCCTGGCCGACGTGGCCGAACTCAATCCCGCGCTCGACCAGGACGGCCGCACGGCCCGGGTCGCGGCGCGGCTGATCCATACCCTGGCACTGGACCTCTAGGGCCTGCCGCGAACAACAAGAGAGGAAGATCCCATGACCCGTTTTCGTGAAGGTGAGATTCGCGCCCCCCGCGGCACCCAGCTCAATGCCAGGAGCTGGCTGACCGAGGCGCCGCTGCGCATGCTGATGAACAATCTCGATCCCGCGGTCGCGGAAAATCCCCAGGAGCTGGTGGTCTACGGCGGCATCGGCCGGGCGGCGCGCAACTGGGAGTGCTACGACAGGATCGTCGAGAGCCTTAAGGCGCTGGGTGACGACGAAACCCTGCTGGTGCAATCGGGCAAGCCGGTCGGGGTGTTCAAGACCCACGCCGACGCCCCGCGCGTGCTGATCGCCAACTCCAACCTGGTGCCGCACTGGGCCAGCTGGGAGCACTTCAACGAACTGGATGCCAAGGGCCTGGCCATGTACGGCCAGATGACCGCCGGCAGCTGGATCTACATCGGCAGCCAGGGCATCGTCCAGGGCACCTACGAGACCTTTGTCGAGGCCGGGCGCCAGCACTATCAGGGCGACCTGCGCGGCCGCTGGGTACTGACCGCCGGCCTCGGCGGCATGGGCGGCGCCCAGCCCCTGGCCGCGACCCTGGCCGGCGCCTGTTCGCTGAACATCGAGTGCCAGCAGACCAGCATCGACTTTCGCCTGCGCAGCCGCTATGTCGACGAGCAGGCCACCGACCTCGATGACGCCCTGGCGCGGATCGCCCGCTACACCGAGGAAGCCAAGACCCGCGAAGGCAAGGCCATCTCCGTCGCCCTGCTGGGCAATGCCGCCGAAATCCTGCCGGAACTGGTCCGCCGTGGCGTGCGCCCGGATATGGTCACCGACCAGACCAGCGCCCACGACCCGCTCAATGGTTATTTGCCGATCGGCTGGAGCTGGGCCGAATACAAGGATCGCGCGGTCACCGATCCGGCTGGCGTGGTCAAGGCCGCCAAGCAATCCATGGCCGCGCATGTGCAGGCCATGCTCGACTTCCAGAAGAGGGGCGTCCCCACCTTCGACTACGGCAACAACATCCGCCAGATGGCCCAGGAAGCCGGCGTCGCCGATGCCTTCGCCTTCCCGGGCTTCGTGCCGGCCTATATCCGTCCGCTGTTCTGCCGCGGCATCGGTCCCTTCCGCTGGGCCGCGCTGTCGGGCGATGCCGAGGACATCTATCGCACCGATGCCAAGGTCAAGGAACTGATTCCCGATGATGCCCACCTGCACCGCTGGCTGGACATGGCCCGCGAGCGCATCGCCTTCCAGGGCTTGCCGGCGCGCATCTGCTGGGTCGGCCTGGGTCAGCGCGCCAAGCTGGGGCTGGCCTTCAACGAGATGGTGCGCAGCGGCGAACTCAAGGCACCCATCGTCATCGGTCGTGACCACCTGGACAGCGGTTCGGTATCCAGCCCCAACCGCGAGACCGAGGCCATGCGGGACGGCTCCGACGCCGTCTCCGACTGGCCGCTGCTGAACGCCCTGCTCAACACCGCCAGTGGCGCCACCTGGGTCTCGCTGCACCACGGCGGCGGGGTAGGGATGGGCTTCTCCCAGCATTCCGGGATGGTCATCGTCTGCGACGGCACCGACGCCGCCGCCGCCCGTATCGCCCGGGTGCTGCACAACGACCCGGCCACCGGGGTGATGCGCCACGCCGACGCCGGCTATGACATCGCCATCGACTGTGCCCGCGAGCAGGGCCTGAATCTGCCCATGCTCAAGGGCTGAGCAACCTGGCGCCGGTGGGTAGCACCGGCGCGCCGTTCCCGACAACAACAAGAGCGCCGTCCTGCGGCGCGGTGGAGCGCGACCCATGGCAAAGACCGGTACCCCCGTGATCGAGCGCCGCTCGATCGATTTCATCCCCGAGGCCGAGCGTCACGGCCGGCTCTACAGCCAGTTCACCCTCTGGCTGGGCGCCAATCTGCAGATCACCGCCATCGTCACGGGTGCCCTCGCCGTGGTGCTGGGGGGCGACGTCTTCTGGTCGCTGATCGGGCTGTTCATCGGCCAGCTTCTGGGGGGCGGGGTGATGGCGTTGCACGCCGCCCAAGGTCCGCGGCTCGGCCTGCCGCAGATGATTTCCAGTCGGGTACAGTTCGGCGTCTACGGCGCGGCGATCCCCATCGTGCTGGTGTGCCTGATGTACCTGGGTTTCACCGCCACCGGTACCGTGCTGTCCGGCCAGGCGATCGCGCAACTGGTCGGCATCAGCGACAGCGCCGGCATCCTGGTCTTTGCCGCCTGCATCGTGGTGGCCACGGTGCTCGGCTACCGCATGATCCACTGGGTCGGTCGGCTGGCCAGCGTGCTGGGCATCCTGGCCTTCTGCTATCTGTTCGCCCGGCTGATCAGCCTCGGTGACCTGGGCGCCTTGTTGCAGATCCGCCATTTCAGCTGGGCATCCTTTCTGTTGGCCGTGTCCTTGGCCGCCTCCTGGCAAATCGCCTATGGCCCCTATGTGGCGGACTATTCGCGCTACCTGCCGAGCGCGACCTCCAGCTGGAAGACCTTTGCGGCGGTAGGGGCCGGTTCGGTACTCGGCGCCCAGGTGGCCATGATCCTCGGTGTGCTGGCTGCAGCCCTGGCGAACGGGCAGTTCGCCGGGCGCGAGGTGGCCTACATCGTCGGCCTTGGCGGCAGCGGTGTGACCGCGGCGTTGCTGTACTTCAGCATCGCCTTCGGCAAGATCACCATTTCCACGCTCAACTCCTATGGCAGCTTCATGTGCATTGCCACGGTGATCAGCGGCTTTCGTGGTCATCTGGAGGTTTCGCGGCTGCAGCGCCTGGGCTTCGTGCTCGTCATCGTCGGGGCCGCCACCCTGGTGGCGCTGTTGGGCCAGCGAGAATTCCTCGGTGCCTTCAAGTCCTTCATCCTCTTCCTGCTGACCTTCTTCACGCCCTGGAGCGCGGTCAACCTGGTGGACTACTACGCCATCAATCACGGTCGCTACGACCTGGCAGCCCTCGCCGATCCGAACGGACGTTACGGCCGCTGGAACCCTGCCGGCCTGCTCGCCTATGGCGTCGGGGTGCTGATCCAGCTGCCGTTTCTCTCGACCAAGCTCTACACCGGCCCGCTGGTAGCACACCTGGGTGGTGTGGACATCTCCTGGATCATCGGCCTGCTGGTGCCGGCGATCCTCTATTACCTGCTTGCCCGTCGCCACGCGCTGCAGAGCGCACGACCGGTCGCAGCCTGAATGCCCTTGATCAATGCCGGCGTCCCGATGGCCCGGCTCTGGAGTCCTAGATGAACACCCTGACCCTGAAACCTGGCACCCTCGACCTGGCCCAGCTGCGCCAGGCCTATCGGCAGCCGCTGCGCGTCGAGCTGGATCCGGCCGCTCATGCCGCCATCGACGCCAGCGTGGCCTGCGTGGAAAGCATCCTGGCCGAAGGCCGGACCGCCTATGGCATCAACACCGGCTTCGGCCTGCTGGCCTCGACGCGGATCGCGCCGGCGGATCTGGAAAAGCTGCAGCGCTCCCTGGTGCTGTCCCATGCCGCCGGCGTGGGCGAGGCGCTGGACGATGACCTGGTGCGGCTGATCATGCTGCTCAAGGTCAACAGCCTGGCCCGCGGTTTCTCCGCCATTCGCCGCCAGGTCATCGAGGCGCTGATCGCCCTGATCAATGCCGAGGTCTATCCGCACATCCCGCTCAAGGGCTCGGTGGGGGCCTCGGGTGACCTGGCGCCGCTGGCGCACATGTCGCTGGTGCTGATCGGCGAGAGCAAGGCGCGCTACCGGGGCCAGTGGCTGCCGGCCCGCGAGGCGCTGGCGGTGGCGGGCCTGGCGCCCCTGACCCTGGCGGCCAAGGAGGGCCTGGCGCTGCTCAATGGCACCCAGGTGTCCACCGCCTATGCCTTGCGCGGCCTGTTCGAGGGTGAAGACCTGTTCGCCGCGGCCACGGTCTGCGGCGGCTTGAGCGTCGAGGCCATGCTCGGTTCCCGGGCGCCCTTCGATGCGCGCATCCATGCCGCGCGGGGCCAGCGTGGCCAGATCGACGTGGCCGCGGCCTATCGCGAACTGCTCACCGACAGCAGCGAGGTGTCCCGCTCCCATGCCAATTGCGACAAGGTCCAGGATCCCTATTCGCTGCGCTGCCAGCCCCAGGTGATGGGCGCCTGCCTGACCCAGTTGCGCCAGGCCGCCGAGGTGCTGGAGGTGGAAGCCAACGCCGTGTCCGACAATCCCCTGGTATTCGCCGAGGAGGGCGACGTCATCTCCGGCGGCAACTTCCACGCCGAGCCGGTGGCCATGGCCGCCGACAACCTGGCGCTGGCGCTGGCCGAGATCGGCGCCCTGTCGGAGCGGCGCATCTCGCTGATGATGGACCGGCACATGTCCCAGCTGCCGCCCTTCCTGGTGGAGAACGGCGGGGTCAATTCCGGCTTCATGATCGCCCAGGTCACCGCCGCGGCCCTGGCCAGCGACAACAAGGCCCTGGCCCATCCGGCCAGCGTCGACAGCCTGCCCACCTCGGCCAACCAGGAAGACCACGTGTCCATGGCGCCCAACGCCGGCAAGCGGCTGTGGGCCATGGCCGAGAATGTGCGCGGCATCCTCGCCATCGAGTGGCTGGGGGCCTGCCAGGGCCTGGACTTCCGGCATGGCCTGAAGAGTTCGGAACGTCTGGAAAGGGCGCGCAGCCTCTTGCGCGAGCAGGTGCCCTATTACCAGGAAGACCGCTTCTTCGCCCCCGACATCGAGGCGGCCAGCGCGCTGCTGGCCAGCGGTTGCCTGAACGCGCTGGTCACGCCGCGGCTGCTGCCGAGTCTCTGAGGATGACGCGGTCCGGCAGCCAGAGCGCCGGACCGCGCGTTATCATCGGCTTCCCATTTTCCGGCCCGGAGCTCGCGTGAGCAGCACGACACCCCCACGCTACAAGGTGATCGAGGACTTCCTGCTCGAACGCATCCAGGGTGGTGCCTACCCGGTGCATCACCAGATCCCCACCGAGGAGCAGCTGGCGCGGGATTTCGCCGTCAGCCGCATGACCGCCAACAAGGCCATCACCCGCCTGGTGCAGCAGGGCTACCTGACGCGCCAGGCCGGCCTCGGCACCTTCGTCATCGAGCGCAAGGCCGAGTCCTCGCTGCATGAGGTGATGAACATCGCCGCCGAGGTGCGCGCCCGGGGGCATGCGTATTCCAATGAGGTGCTGCGCAGCGAGGCCATCGCCGCCGACGACGAGGTGGCCTTGCGCCTGGGGCTGCGGATCGGCAGCCAGGTGTTTCACAGCATCCTGGTACATCGCGAGAATGGCCTGCCCATCCAGTTGGAAGACCGCTACGTCAATCCGCGCTGGGTACCGCACTACCTGGAAAGCGACTTCAGCCGCCAGACCCCCAACGAGGTGCTGGTGACCAGCTGTCCGATCAGCGATGTGGAACACATCGTCGAGGCGGTGCTGGCCAACGCCCAGACCGCCCGCTGGCTGGAGATCGCCGAGGGGGCGGCCTGCCTGTCGATGATCCGCCGGACCTGGTCGGACGAGCACCTGGTCAGTTACGTGCGGCTGTTGCATCCGGGCGACAGGTACAAGCTGAGCTCGACGACCCGGCATCGCTGAGGGGCATGGAGTGAGGAGGGGTGTTGGGCTTCGCTGCGCTCAACCCAACCTACGAGGGCATCGCCTGGGTAGTACCGCCCCCTCTCCCTCGGGGGAGAGAATTGGGGTGAAGGGTCTCGGCATCGCTGTTGGGCTTCGCTGCGCTCAACCCAACCTACGCGACTGTTCGCACGCGCCTTACCGCCCCCTCTCCCCTTGGGAGAGAGCTGGGGTGAGGGGGCTCGGCATCGCTGTTGGGCTTCGCTGTGCTCAACCCAACCTACGCGACTGTTCGCACGCGCCTTACCGCCCCCTCTCCCCTTGGGAGAAGGCTGGGGTGAGGGTAGCCCCTGCAGCCAGCGATCAGAGCTTGCCCACCAGGGCCACGGCGTCCTGTTTGGCCTGGTCGCGTGAAGCCTGGTCGACCTCGGCACCGAACAGGGTCTTTTCCACCACCACGGTATGCATCCGGTCGATGCCGACCATCTCGCACCAGGTGCGCAGATAGGACTCCTGGTGCTCCTGGCGATCCAGGGCTGCGCCGCGGGCCGCGATCACCAATGCCTGGCGGCCGCCGAGCATGCCGTTGAGGCCACGGTCGTCGAAGGTGAACAGCAGGTCCTTCTGGCTGACCACGTCGAACAGCTGCTTGAGCTTGTAGGGGATGCCGAAATTCCAGCAGGGCACGCCGAACACCAGCACATCGGCGGCCTTGAAGCGCTGAGCCAGTTCCTTGGCCACCTTCCAGGCGTGCTCCTGCTCGTTGCTGAGGGACTCGCCCTGGATGCCGGCGTACTTGGCGTCGAGGATGGGGCCGTCGAATTCCGGCAGGTCGCACTGCCAGGCGTCGAGGGTATCGACCTCGGCGTCGGGATGTTTGCCCTGCCAGGCCTGGATGAAGGCAGTGGCGACTTCCAGCGAGGCGGAGCGATCCTGGCGGGGCGAACCTATCACGTGCAACAGACGGGGCATGGCAGATCCTCGGAGGATGGGGATTGCGATAACTATAAGCGTCTCGCTGGGGTGCGCCAGCCTCAGGTGAGGTGTGCCGATGGATGGTCTGGGAGGCGGTTCCTGGCGTGACGTTGGGTGTGGGACGGGCCCTCACCCCAGCCCTCTCCCCGAGGGAGAGGGGGCGGTTTGGCGTGGGCGGGAGACTGCGCTCCTCGTAGGGTGGACAACGGCGCAGCCTTGTCCACGCGTTCGGCATGGGCACAGGTGGAAAACGCTGCGCGGTTTTCCACGCTACGGCTGCGACTTGGGGCGGGCCCTCACCCCAGCCCTCTCCCCGAGGGAGAGGGGGTGGTTTGGTGTGGGCGGGAGGCTGCGCTCCTCGTAGGGTGGACAACGGCGCAGCCTTGTCCACGCGTTTGGCATGGGCACGGGGGGAAACGCCGCGCGGTTTTCCACGCTACGGCTGCGATTTGGCGCGGGCTCTCACCCCAGCCCTCTCCTAGAGGGAGAGGGGGTGGTTTGGTGTGGGCGGGAGGCTGCGCTCCTCGTAGGGTGGACAACGGCGCAGCCTTGTCCACGCGTCCGGCATGGCACAGGTGGAAAACGCTGCGCGGTTTTCCACGCTACGGCTGGGCGAGGCTACGTAGGTTGGGTTGAGCGCAGCGAAGCCCAACAACCACCCACCCCCACCTCAGGCCGAACCGGCCTCGGTGCGCAGGGCCGGACCACGCAGGCCGAGCAGGGTGTCCACCACCAGGAACAGCAGCAGGCTGCCGCCCAGCACCGGCAGGCTCAGGCCGAGCAGCACGGCCGTCACCGGCACCAGCAGACGCGGCAGCGGCGGCAGCTGGCGCCAAAGGGCGATCAGGCCGGGTTGTGCCGGATCGCGGCTGGGGCGGCGGCGCCACCAGAGCAGATAGCCCCAGACGGTCATCACCAGCAGACCGAGGGCGATGGCCACCAGCACCAGCTGGTTGGCCAGGCCGAACAGCACGCCCATGTGGGCATCGATGCCCCAGCGGGTCAGCTTGGCCGGCAGCGAGTACTGGGCGAAGCGCACCTGATCGATCACCCTGAAGCTGGTCGGGTCGACGGCGACGGCGTCCACCTGGGTCGGCCAGCGGCGGTCGATCTCGCTGACCGTCCAGGCCTTGTCGGCGCTGCGCCCCGGACGGATCTCCAGTTTGCCGGCGTCGATGCCGGCGGCGCGGGCGCTGGCCAGCACCTGATCGAAGGTCGCCGGATCCAGCGGCGGCGCCATGGCCATGTGCATGGCGCCATGGTGGTCGGCGTGCTCGTCATGGGCCATAGCCGGCGCGGGGGCGGTGCCCAGGGCGGTCTTCACGCCCGGTGTGGACCAGCCGTAGTGGGCGCGCAGGACACCGATGTTGTCGCCGGCGAAGCGCGACCAGGTCAGGCCGGTGGCGGAGAGGAACAGCAGGCCACCCAGCAGCCAGACGCCGGTGCTGGCATGCAGGCCGCGCAGGCCGCGGGCCGGGCGGCGCTGGCGGCGGCGCACCAGCCACAGGGTCAGGCCGCCGAGGGCCGCGACCCACAGCCAGGAGGCGGCCAGTTCGCTGTAGAGACGACCGGGCTCGCCCAGCAGCAGGCTGCGATGGAACTGGTCGATGGTGGTGCGCAGCGGCAGGATGCCGCTGGTGCCATAGACCGGCAGATCGCCGCGGATGGCGCCGGTGACCGGATCGATGAACAGCGCCCGGTGGGTCGACTCGCCCAGCGATGGATCGTTGAACATCACCCGGGTGGTATCGCCCTCGGCAGGCGCCGGGCGCACCGCGCCCAGGGTCAGGGCGGGACCTACCGCTGCCTGGGCGATATGGATCTGCTCGGACAGCGGCAGGGGCTTGCCACGGCTGGGGGTATGCAGGGCCTCGGCATAGAGATGCGCCTCGAGTTGCGGCGTGAGGGCATAGATCAGGCCACTGGCAGCGGCCACCAGCAGGAAGGGGCCGACGAACAGACCGATGAGGAAATGCAGCCGCGCCAACAGCTGCAGCAGCGGCCCCGGCGTCTTGGCGACCGGAGCGGAGGGGTGCGAAGTCATAGCGTTCACCACGGATCGGCACGCGGCCAGGACACAGCCGCGTACGGGATTACGAAAAAGGGAGGACAGCAGTTTTCGTGGCCGGGTGTCAGGGAGCCTGGGGATGCAGCGTGGAGCGCCGCGCGCGGGGTGGCGGCGGCAGGGCGCTCCGGTAGTGAGGACGATGAGGATCGCCGGGGCGCAGCAGCCACTGCAGCACGACGGCGGTCAGCGTGGCGAGGAACAGGGTGGCGGCGAAGACGCAATCACCCGTGGGGGAAAGGGTGGTCACGGCGCCGCCCGGCAGGCCCGCATGCATGCCGGCCATGTCGCCCTGGGCGGTCTGGGCGTGCAGACCGTGATGGTGCTCGTGTGCCTGGGCCAGTGGCGGCAGGACCGGCAGGGTCAAGCGCGCCAGCATCTGGCCGTGGCCCAGGGCGCAGACGAGTCCGTTCAGCAGGATGCAGGCGAGCAGCATCCAGGCGAGCGAAGCGCGCGGGGAACGGACGGTTATCATGGCGAGGGACTGTATCATCGTCGCGGGCGACGCACAGCCCGGCCGGCGCGGCCCTGCGCCGAAATGTCGCGCCCCTGCCGCTGCCGGAGAGACGAACAGGACATGAGCGAAGCGCCACCCCTCACCCTCGAACGGCTCACCGTGGCGGATGACGAGACGCTGGGCTTTCTGCTGGCGAGCTATCGCGAGGTGTTCGGTAGCCGGATCGAGGCGACGGCCGTACCGCGGGATCTACAGCGCTTCGCCGACCACTATGGCGCGGGTCGTGGCTGCCTGCTGCTCGCCCGGGGCAGCGCCGGAGAGCCTATTGGCAGTATCGCCTATCGACCCTACGACCGGCGCTTTCCCCAGCTGGCCTATCCCGGCGAGCGGGTGGTGGAGGTGGTGCGGCTGTTCGTGGCGCCCCGACTGCGGCGCCAGGGCCTGGCGCGACGGTTGTTCGCGGCGCTGCTGGCCCAGGCGCGGCGCGACGCGGTCGAGCGCCTCTATCTGCACACCCATCCCTTCCTGCCCGGGGCCGAAGCCTTCTGGCTGGGCCAGGGCTTCCAGGTCGTCGTACGGGAGACGGCCTTGCCCTGGCAGACCCTCCATCTGGATCGACGCCTGGACAGCCCTCAGGCGTCCGCCGGGCCCCGACAGAGCAGATAGGTATCCATGATCCAGCCGTGCGCTTCGCGCGCGGCGCTGCGGACCCGATGGATCTCCTCGGCCACCTCCTGCAGCGGACCGGCGATGAGGATCTCGTCCGCCGTGCCCACATAGGCACCCCAGTAGATGTGCAGGCCGGGCTCGTCCAGGCGGCGATAGGCTTCGTGGGAATCGAGCATCACCACCAGACTGTCCAGGTGCTCCGGAAAGCGCTCCAGCCGCCGGCCGGGGGTGATCTCCAGGGCCTGGCCGATGCGATTGAGCGGCACCCGGTGGCGCGCGGCCAGGGCCTGGACGCTGGAGATGCCGGGGATCACCTCGTAGTCGAAGTCCAGCCGGCCCTCGCGCCGGATCGCCGCCAGGATGCGCAGGGTGCTGTCGTACAGCGCCGGATCGCCCCAGACCAGGAAGGCGCCGCATTCGTCGTCCGCCAGCTCCTGCTCGATCATCTCCACCATCAGCGCCTGCTTGGCGGCATTGAGGTCGTCTACCGCCTGGCGATAGTCGCCTTCGCGGCGGCGCTCGGGGATGGGCGCGGTGACGAAGCGATAGTCCGCCTGGCGGATGTGGCGGGCGCAGATGGTTTCGCGCAGGTGGATCAGGCTGTCCTTTTCCGTGCCCTTGTCGAACAGGAAGAAGGTACTGGCACGATTGAGGGCGGCGACGGCCTGGAGGGTGAGGTAGTCGGGATCGCCGGCGCCGATGCCGATGACCAGCAGGGTCTTCATGGGGTGGCCTCGAGGAAAAGAGCAGCGCCCAGTGTAACGGGGGATGTCTCGTCCGTAGAGACTCGGGCAATCGTCATGCTACTTTCGACCGGTTTGCCTGCCGCCAGGCAGGGATGGACAGGATCGAGGGGGACAGGCGCGTGACGATGACGGCGAGCTGGCGACGGATACCCCGCGGGGTCTGGATTCTGGGTGGGGTGAGCATGTTCATGGACATCTCTTCGGAGATGATCCACAGCCTGTTGCCGCTGTTTCTGGCCACCGGCCTGGGCCTGAGCGTGCTCTATATCGGCATTCTCGAAGGGGTGGCCGAGGCGACCGCGCTCATCACCAAAATCTTTTCCGGCGTAATCAGCGACTACCTGGGCAAGCGCAAGGGCCTGGCGGTGCTGGGCTATGGCCTGGGCGCCCTGAGCAAGCCGCTGTTCGCCCTGGCCAGCGGTGCCGGCCTGGTGTTCGGCGCGCGCTTCATGGATCGCATCGGCAAGGGCATCCGCGGGGCGCCGCGCGACGCCCTGGTGGCCGACGTCACGCCGCCGGAGATCCGCGGCGCCGCCTATGGCCTGCGCCAGTCGCTGGACACCTTCGGTGCCTTTCTGGGCCCGCTGCTGGCGGTGGGGCTGATGCTGCTCTGGGCCAACGATTTCCGCGCGGTGTTCTGGGTGGCGGTGATCCCGGCCTTCATCGCCGTGGCCTTGTTGTATTTCGGACTGGACGAACCCAAGGCGGCCATCGTCCAGGCGCGCACCAATCCGCTGACTCGCAGCCAGCTGCGCAAGCTGCCGGCGGCCTTCTGGCAGGTGGCGCTGCTCGGTGGCGTCTTCACCCTGGCGCGCTTCAGCGAAGCCTTCCTGGTGCTCAAGGCCGAGCAGGTGGGCGTGCCCCTGGCGCTGGTGCCGCTGGTGATGGTGGGCATGCAGCTGGTGTTCTCGCTGTCGGCCTATCCGCTGGGGGCGCTGTCCGACCGGGTCAGCCATCGCGCGCTGCTGGCCTGGGGCCTGGTGCTGCTGATCCTGGCCGACCTGGCCCTGGCCTTCAGCAGCGGCTGGACCGGCCTGGCCGTGGGCGTCGTGCTCTGGGGCCTGCACATGGGCATGACCCAGGGCCTGCTCGCCGCCATGGTCGCCCGCACCGCCCCGGCCGAGTTGCGCGGCACCGCCTTCGGCCTGTTCAACCTGGTCAGCGGCATCGCCCTGTTGCTGGCCAGCAGCATCGCCGGCGCGCTCTGGCACTTCCTCGGCTCCGCCGCCACCTTCCAGTTCGGCGCCCTGGCGGCAGCGCTGACCCTGCTGGTGCTGGCGGCCTGCCGCCGCAGCGTGGCACCGCTGGCCAGCTAGTCGAACAAGGGCCGCAGATAGGGCGCCGTAGGGCTGGCGGGATCGTCCGCCACCGTTCGTGGCGTGCCGCAGGCCACGATGCGGCCGCCGGCGGTGCCGGCGCCGGGGCCGATGTCGATCAGCCAGTCGCTGCCGGCCACCACCTGCAGGTTGTGCTCCACCAGCACCACCGTGTTGCCTTCGTCGACCAGGCCGTGCAGCTGGCGCATCAGGCGCTCCACGTCGGCCGGGTGCAGACCGGTGGTGGGTTCGTCCAGCACATAGAGGGTGGTGCCGCGGCTGGTGCGCTGCAGCTCGGTGGCCAGCTTGATGCGCTGGGCCTCGCCGCCGGAGAGCTCGGTGGCCGGCTGGCCGAGCCGCAGATAGCCCAGGCCGATGTCGGCCAGTACCCGCAGCGCTCGCGCCACCGCGGCTTCCTCGGCGAAGAAGGCCAGGGCTTCGTCCACCGTCAGGCCGAGCACCTCGGCGATGGTCTTGCCCTGCCAGCGCACCTCCAGGGTCTCGGGGTTGTAGCGGGCGCCCTGGCAGGTGGGGCAGGCGGCATAGACGCTGGGCATGAACAGCAGTTCGACGCTGACGAAGCCTTCGCCCTCGCAGGTCGGGCAGCGGCCCTTGGCGACGTTGAAGGAGAAGCGTCCGGCGTCGAAACCTCTTTCCCGGGCCTCCGGGGTGGCGGCGAACAGCTTGCGCACCCCGTCGAACAGGCCGGTGTAGGTGGCCAGGTTGGAGCGCGGGGTACGGCCGATGGGCTTCTGGTCCACCGGCACCAGCCGGCGGATGCCGCCAAGGCCGTCGACCACCTGGCCAGTGGTGGCGGGCAAGGCGTCGCCGTCCAGTTCCGGGGCGTCGTCACCGTCCTCGGCGGCGCGCTGGCCCAGCTCGGCGCCCACAAGTTCCAGCAGCGCCTGGCTGACCAGGCTGGACTTGCCCGAACCGGAGACGCCGGTCACCGCGGTCAGACAGCCCAGCGGAAAGGCGGCATCCAGGTCCACGAGGTTGTTGCGGGTGACCCCGGCCAGCCGCAGCCAGCCCTGGGGTTCACGGGGCGGCCGGGTCTCGCGTTGCGGGGCGGCGAACAGATAGCGCGCCGTCACCGATTCCTCGATCTCGGCCAGGCCGGCGGGCGGACCGCTGTAGAGCACCCGGCCACCGCCTTCGCCGGCCGCGGGACCGACATCCACCAGCCAGTCGGCGCGCTTCATGGTGGCCAGGTCGTGCTCCACCACGAACAGCGAGTTGCCCTGGGCCTTGAGCCCGTCGAGGGCTTCCAAGAGGGATTCGCCATCGGCCGGATGCAGGCCGGCGGAGGGTTCGTCCAGCACATAGACCACGCCGAACAGCTGGGACACCAGCTGGGTCGCCAGGCGCAGCCGCTGCAATTCACCGGAGGACAGGGTGGTGGTGCTGCGCTCCAGCGCCAGGTAACCGAGGCCGAGGCGGGTCAGGGTCTGCAGCCGTTCCAGCAATTCGCTGGCCATGCGCTGGGCGGCCAGGCGTTTTTCCGGGGACAGATCGGGAGTACGGCGCACGTCCGGCGCGCCGGCGTGGTCGCTGCCGCCGGCGGCCTTGCGCCGGGCGCGATCCTGCTGGCCGGCCTTGGCGTCCAGCACGCGGGCATCCTTCGCCTCGTCGAAATCGCCGGCGGCGACCCGGCGCAGCAGCACGGTGAGGTCGTCCAGCGGCAGCCGCGACAGCTCGCCGATGTCCAGGCCGGCAAAGGTCACCGAGAGCGCCGCCCGGGTCAGCCGCTTGCCGTGGCACAGCGGACAGGTCTGGCCAATCATGAAGCGCGCCGCGCGCTGCTTCATCTTGGCGCTCTGGGAATTGGCGAAGGTGTGCAGCACATGGCGCCGCGCCCCGGTATAGGTGCCCTGGTAGCTGGGCTCGGCCTTGCGCTTGAGCGCGGCGCGGGTCTGTTCGGGGGTTAGGCCGGCATAGACCGGGACGGTGGGCTGCTCCTCGGTGAAGAGGATCCAGTCACGCTGCCGTTGCGGCAGGTCGCGCCAGGGGATGTCGACGTCATAGCCAAGGGTCACCAGGATGTCCCTCAGATTCTGCCCGCCCCAGGCGGTGGGCCAGGCGGCGATGGCGCGCTGGCGGATGGTCAGCGCGGGATCCGGCACCATGGAGGCCTCGGTCACCTCGTAGACCCGGCCCAGGCCGTGGCACTCGGGGCAGGCACCCTGGGGCGTATTGGGCGAGAAGTCCTCGGCATAGAGCATCGGCTGGTCGGCGGGATAGCGCCCGGCGCGGGAGTAGAGCATCCGCACCAGGCTGGACAGCCCGGTTACGCTGCCCATGGACGAACGACTGTTGGGCTGGCCACGCTGCTGTTGCAGGGCCACCGCCGGTGGCAGGCCCTCGATGGCTTCCACCTGGGGTACCCCGACCTGGTCGATCAGTCGCCGCGCATAGGGCGCCACGGATTCGAAATAGCGGCGCTGGGCCTCGGCATAGAGGGTGCCGAAGGCCAGCGACGACTTGCCCGAGCCGGACACCCCGGTAAAGACCACCAGGGCATCGCGGGGGATGTCCACGTCGACGTTCTTCAGGTTGTGCTCGCGGGCACCGCGGACGGAGACGAAACCGGGACGGGGGGAAGAGGGCATGGCGTGCGGAAACCTTGGCTGAGAGCGTGCAGACTCGGACCGCGTCAGGGGGCAAAGGATCGCTGGGCGATGGCGGACGCCGGGACGGAGGTCTCGGCGCCCGCCTGTCCAGGCTCAAAAGTTGTAGCTGACCGACAGCGTCGCGTTGCGCGGCGCACCGTAGTTGCCACTGGTGGCGTTGTTGTACAGCGACAGCAGGTATTTGCGGTCGGTGAGGTTGTTGACGTTGAGCTGGGTGCTCCAGTGCTCGTCGAAATCGTAGCTGCCCAGCACATCGACCAAGGCATAGGCGTTCTGGTGGATACGGCTGTTGTTGTCGTTCTCGATACCGCTCTGCCATCTCAGCCGCGCGCCGACCTTGGCCTGGGGCAGGCCTGGCAGGCGATAGGTCGCCAGGCCGCGCAGGCTGTGGCTGGGCACGAATTTGCGGGCCCGCTCGCCGTCCGCGTCGTCGATGCGGACATAGGTGTAGCCGGCCAGCAGGTCCAGGCCGGGCAGCGCCTCGCCGGAGACCTGGAGTTCCAGGCCATGGCTGCGGTAGTCGGTGGTGTCATAGAGATAGCGTGAACCGGCGAGCACCGAGGTGGCGGCCACGTTGCGCTGCTCGGTCTTGAACACCGCGGCGGTCAGGCTCAGGCGATCGTCGAACAGGCTGCCCTTGACCCCGGCTTCCAGACTCTTGCCCTCCAGCGGATCGAGCAGCCGACCGTCCAGGCCGAAGCTGTATTGCGGGCTGAAGATCTTGGTCCAGCTGGCATACAGGCTCCATTGCGGACCCAGGTCATAGACCAGGCCGGTGTAGGGCGTGACCTCGCCATGGGCACGGGTGTAGTAGGCATCGCCATAGCTCAGGCCGCTGGCATCGGCGCTGAGCATCCGCGCACCGACGATCCAGTGCAGGTCGTCGATCAGGTTGAAGCGGGCGCCGGCGAACAGGCTCTTCTGGCGGTCGGTGAAGTCCTGGGTATGGCCAATGTCGTCGGTGTAGTGCAGCGACGGCTCGGGAACGCCGGCCAGGGAGCCGGAGAGCGTGGTGGGGTAGTAGCCGTCCTCGGCGAGGATCTTTTCCCGCAGCTTCTGGTGGGTCCGGCCGTAGCTGGCGCCCAGGGTGAGTTCGTGGTCGCGGCCGAACAGTTCGAAAGGACCGGACAGCCGGGCCTCGCCGATCAGCTGGTGCGCCTTGCTGGCGGAGTGGTCGCCGAAGGCGGTGGCGTCGTCGCCGTTGACGCCGAAGATGTAGTACATGTCGGCGTTCTGCCGCTCGGTCACGCCGGTCGCCGTGAGGATACCCTGCCAGCCGTTGCCGAAGTCGTGGGTGAATTCACCGAAGACCCGCTGGGTATCCAGATTCCAGTAGGTCCAGTCCTGGCCGATGCTGGAACTGCGACGGCCGTAGTGCAGCGGATCGCCGCTCGCGTCGGCCAGCGGCAGGTTGCCCCAGGAGCTGCCATTGGCATCGCTGTTGTGCTGGGAGAAACCCAGGGTCAGGGTGTCGGCGTCGCTGAGGTCGAAGGCCACCAGACCGGCCGCTATGTTCTTTTCATGGCCATAGCGATCCAGCCAGGAATTGCCCTTGTCGTGGGCGTAGATGAAGCGTCCGCGCACGTTGCCGGTCTCGGTCAGGGGGCCGGAGACATCGGCATCCACCCGGCGGTTGTCCCAGGAACCGACGCTGGCGCCGAGCTTGGCCTGGAATTCGGCGGTGGGCCGCTTGCGGACGAAGTTGACCGCGGCGGAGGGGTTGCCGGTGCCACTCATCAGGCCATTGGCCCCGTGCAGGACATCCACCTGCTCGTATTCCGCCAGATCCTGATCGCCCACCAGGGTGGTGCTGACGAAGGGCATGCCCATGCCGTCGTACTGGAAGCTGTTGATGTCGAAGCCGCGCGAGGTGAACTGGGTACGATCGGTCTCGATTTGCTCGACGGTCACCGATGGCGCGGCGCGCAGGGCTTCCTTGATGCTCTGCAGGCGGAAGTCCTCGACCTGATCGCGCGTCAGGGTGGTGATCGCCTGGGGCGTCTGGCGTTCGCTCAGACCCAGGCGCGTGGTGCTGGTGCTGACGGGGCGCCGGTAGCCGACATCGGCGCCGCCGCCTGCGGCACTGGCCTGGATGACGGTCTCGGGCATGGCCAGGGTGGCCTCGGCGCTGCCACCTTCCAGGGCGTAGATACCGGCACCGCGTTCGCTCCAGCGATAGCCGCTACCACGCAGCAGGTGCTCGAAGCCCTGGTCGAGGGTATAGCGGCCCTGCAGCCCCGGACTGCTGCGACCGGCCAGCGGCGCCGGATCGAACACCAGCTGGACGCCGGCCGTGGCGGCGAAGCGCGCCAGCACGGCGTTCAGCGGACCCGCGGGAATCCGGTAGTCACGCCCCTCCGCGGCGGCCAGGGCCGGCAGGGGCAGCAGGGCCAGTCCGGCACCGGGCAGGGGCACGCCCTGCAGGGCGACGGCCAGGATCAGCGGGGTGAAGCGTCGGGTGCCGGGTTGCTGCCGGTGGATCTTTGCCATGTCGTGTTGCCGTCCTCTAAAGCGCACCAGGCGCGGG
This sequence comes from Pseudomonas sp. AS2.8, assembly GCF_014190935.1. Taxonomy (NCBI): domain Bacteria; kingdom Pseudomonadati; phylum Pseudomonadota; class Gammaproteobacteria; order Pseudomonadales; family Pseudomonadaceae; genus Pseudomonas; species Pseudomonas sp. AS2.8. The sequence goes on along the minus strand of NZ_JACHVV010000002.1, from coordinate 765,664 downwards.
CTGCCACCGCTCCCCATGAGGGTGTCTGCAGCTATCCCGGACGAGCGCGGCAAAGTGCTCAGGGGGCGCGGACTTTTTTTGCGACGTCGTTGACGTTCAAGGCGCGCCCACCGCCACCCAGTAGCGGGTGCGGCGGGTGATGCGGATCGGCAGGGTGCGTTGCAGCGCCAGCAGGGCCTGGTCGGTGTCGTCCAGTGACAGGGCGCCGGACACCCGCAGCCCGGCGACAGCCGGATCGCAGCGCAGCAGGCCAGGGCGATAGCGACCCAGTTCGGCCAGTACCTCGGCCAGCGGGCGGTCGTGGGCGACCAGCATGCCGCGCGTCCAGAGGCTGGCATCCTCGTCCACCGGAGCGCGGCGCTGCACGCCGCGGGCATCGAACCAGGCCTGTTGCCCGGCAGCCAGCCGCACGGCAGCGCCCCGTTGCGGACGCAGCTCCACGCCGTGGGCGAAGACCGCGACCTGGCACAACCCCTCTTCCAACCGCACGCTGAAACGGGTACCCAGGGCCTCGATCTCGCCCTGCGCCAGGTCGATCACGAAGGGGCGGCGCGGCACGACCGGATCGGCATGGGTGGTCACCAGCACCTCGCCGCGGCGCAGGTGCAGGCGGCGGATGCCTTCGTCGAAGCGTACGTCCAGGGCGGAGTCGCTGTTCAGCACCAAGTGGCTGCCATCGGCGAGCAGCAGGGAGCGCCGCTCGCCGATGGCGGTCGTCAGCTCGTCGCCCCGCGCGTCCAGTGGCAGGGTGCGCAGGGCCAGCCAGCCGCTGGGAGCCCCTACCAGCAGGGCGGTAAGCAGGCGCAGGGTGCGCCGCCGGCTGAGGGCGCGGTCACCTGCGCGGCGTAGCGCCGGCTGACCGATATCCGGCGGAACGCTGGCGAAGGTACCCATGATCCGCTCGGCCCGTGCCCAGGCCGCGCGATGGGCCTCGCTCTGCGCCCGCCAGCGCTCGAAGGCCTGGCGCTGCGCCTCGTCGGTGTCGTCGAAGTTCAGCGCGAGCAGCCACTCGGCCGCTTCTTCGAGCAGCTGCGGCGCGGGAGGATTCATGCTTCGCCGGCCACCAGGCAAGCCACCAGGGCGCGCTGGATGTAGCGGCGTACGGTGATCACCGCCAGATCCAGCCGCACGGCGATCTCGGCCAGGGTCAACCGCTGGAATTGCGCCAGCAGAAAGGCCTCCCGTACCGGGCCGGGCAGGCCGTCGAGCATGGCATCGATGCGCAGCAGGGCGTCGACGATCAGCCAGTGCGTCTCTGGCGAAGGCACCTGGGCCTCAGGCAGATGGGCGATGGCTTCGCGATAGGCGCGCTCCACCTCCTGGCGTCGCCAGAGGTCGATCACCAGCCCCTTGGCCACCTGCACCAGATAGCGCCGCGAGTCCTCACGCAGCGGCAACCGTCCGGAGCTGAGGATGCGCAGATAGGTGTCCTGGGCGATGTCCGCCGCATCCGGCGCGTTGCCCAGCCGCCCGCGCAGCCAGCCGCTGAGCCAGCCGTGATGATCGCGATAGAGCCGATCCAGGGCAACGGTGGGCGAGCCGGAAGACAGGGCAGGGCGCATGGAAGATCCTTGGCGCGAACGCCGGTCTTAAATGATAAAGCGTCTCATTTTAGTTAAAGGCTGGAGGTCGCACAATGCGTGATCGAGCGGATCGACGAAGCGGGCAGGTGGCCGAAGGGCAGGTGGGCGCCGCCTGCCGCTCCCGGGGTGGACCGGGCAGGCCGTTGGAGAAGGGGCGTGAGCGAGAAGCGCGGGCCGAGGCGGTTAGCCTCGGGCCGGTCTCACGGTGGCCTCAGTCCTGCGCATGCTCCAGCGCATAGGCGCGGCAGTGGGCCAGATAGCCCATCTCGTGGGCGCCCACCAGCTGCACTACGCTGCTCCACAGCCAGGAGGGCGCATCCAGGGTGCGGGTGCGATTGCGTTGCAGATCGCTCATCCACTCGACGCGGGTGGCCAGGTCCATCTGCCGGGCGTGGGCGCGGCCGACCACCCGGGCCAGGTAGGCCGCGGCGCTCATGGCTTCGCGGGCGCTGAGTTCGTCCAGCTCCAGCTTGAGATCCTGGGGCAGCAATTCGCGAATGAAGAAGGAATGCTCCAGCATGCGCACCGCCAGCATGCGATTGCCCAGGGCCGGGGAGAGTTGGCGCGCGCCTTCCACCACCCGCTTGCCGTTGTCGCGGGGCATGGTGGCATGGGCCACGCGCGGGGCGGCGGCGGCCACTGCCTGCTTGACGTCGATCAGGCAGTAGTCCTGGTCGTCGCCATCGTCCACGCCCAGCAGCACGGCGTAGCGGCGCAGCCCCAGGGAGCTGCAGCCCTTGACCCAGTAGGCGCTGTCGAGCAGTTCGACGCGGCTGTCATGGCTGCGACCCTTGAGCGAGGTCACCAGGGCATGGATGCCCGGGCTCTCGCACAACTCGGCGATGGCCAGGCGCTCGGCCTTGCTCAGTTGCCAGAAATGCTTGCCCAGCGGCAGCTTGGGCCGGGTGTGCTCCATGCGCTCCTTGGCCAGGTGCTTCCAGGTGCGCTGCACCGCGCTGCGCATCCCGGCCTTGACCTGGGCCGGCCGTGGCACCTCGCGTTCGAGATCGTCTTCGAAGGCCACCTCGTAGCCGCGCATCATCTCTTCGAGCATCCGCGCCGTGGTCACCCCGGGCAGGTCGGAGCCGCGCGCCGCCGTCGCCAGCGACAGTGCCAGGCGTACCAGATCGTGGGCCGGATTGCCGACCACGGTCTGGTCCAGGTCGCGGATGTTGACTTCGGTGGAGCCGTGCAGATCGCCGGTGGGCCCCAGGTTGCCGGCATGGCAATCACCGCAGATCCACACCGCCGGCCCATTGGGCAGGTTGCGACCGGGCTGGCTGTGCAGCCACTCGTAGAACTGCACCGTGCTGCCGCGCACGTAGGCATGGGCGGAACGGGCCATTTTCAGATTGCGCAGCTGGTTGAGGCGGGGCAGACGATCGATGGGACGCGGGGTTTTCATGCAGGGCGCAGGCCTTGAGGGAGACGCCTTTGTGACCGTTGCGCCAAGAGAATGTTGCGAGGTGTTTCGGCAAGTCGATCCCGGGCAGGTGCCGGGATCGATGAAGTGCGGGGCGGGGGAGGCCTGGCGCTAGCAGCGGAACTGGCTGATCTGGCGATTCAGGTCGTTGGCCAGGGCGTCCAGGGACGCCGCGGTCTGCACCGTCTCGCCGATGGCTTCGCTGTTCTGCTGGGCCATCTGCGCCAGGCGTTCCACGGTACGGGCGACGTCGTGGCTGGCAGCGGTCTGCTCGCGCAGGGCCAGGGAGATCTGGTTGACCACCCGCACCACCTTGTCCGAGGCGGTGTTGATGCTGACCACCGCCTCACCCGCCTGGTTGGCCAGGTCGACCCCGCCGTTGACCTGGCGGACGCCCACTTCCATGTCGCTCATGGCCGCCTGGGTCGCGGCCTGGATCTTCTCGATCATGGCGGCGATCTCCTGGGTGGAATTGGTGGTGCGTTGCGCCAGCTGGCGCACCTCGTCGGCCACCACGGCGAAGCCGCGTCCCTGTTCGCCGGCCCGCGCCGCCTCGATGGCGGCATTCAGCGCCAGCAGGTTGGTCTGGTCGGCGATGCCCTTGATCACGCTGACGATGGAGGACACCCGCTCGGAATGCTCCCCCAGTTCGCCGATGCGGGTGGCCGAGGACTGCACGGTACCGGCGATGGATCTCATGCTGTCCACCGAGGCCTGGATGGTCTGGCCGCCATCCTGGGCCAGCCGGCACGACTGGCTGGAGAGGTCATGGGCTTCCCCGGCATTGTCCGAGACGTGGTTGATGCTCACGGTCAGCTCTTCCACGGTGGCCGCCATGCTGGAGGCGGCGCTGGACTGTTCCTGGGCGGCGGCGGACAGCTGCTGGGAATTGGCCGAGATGCTGTGGGAGGCGGCGACCAGGTGATCGGTGCCCTGCTTGATCCCCTGGATCATGCCGCGCAGCTTGTCCTGCATCTGGCCGAAGGCGGTCAGCAGCTGGCCCAGCTCGTCGCGCCCACCGGCCGGAATCGGCGAATCCAGCTGGCCGGCGGCGATGGTGCGGGCGACGGCGACGGTCTGGGCCAGCCGGCCCACGATGGTGCGGGTCAGCGACCAGGCGATGCCCAGCGCCAGCAGGGTGGCGAGCAGGCCGCCACTGATCAGGATCGTCATGGCCTGCTGCTTGGCGTCGTCCATCGACTGGGTGCGGTCGTCCAGCAGGCGGTTTTCGCGGGTCTTGAGCTGCGCCAGCAACTCGCGCATGCCATCCATCCTGCCCTTGTCCTGGGCGGTGGCGATGCGCGCGATCAGGGCATCCAGCGGCTGGGTACCGGCATTGACCTGCCGGCGCAGCGCCAGGATCTGCTGCACGGACTCATTGTTCCACTGCTGCTTGGCCTGGCCCAGCTGAGCCAGGCCGGCCTGCTGCTCGGGATTGTCGCGGGTGAGTTGGGTGAGTTCCTGCAACTGCTCGGCGAATTGCTGCTCGCCCTTGTTCAGGGGATCGAGAAATTCCTCCTTGCCGGTCAGGGCGAAACCACGCATGCCGGTTTCCATGTTGACCAGCGCCAGCAGGGCCGCGTCCGAATCCTGCAGGACGTGGTAGGAGTGGATGTTCTGCCGGACGGCCTGGTTGACCTGGGTGAAGCCCTGCCAGGCTGCCAGGATCAGTGCCAGGATAACGACCAGAATGGCGCCGAAGCCGAGTCTGAGTTTGTTCGAGATGGTCAGCTGTTGCAGCATGCAAAGGCCTCACGCGCCAGGTTATCGACTCACGCCCAGGGGGCAGACGTTTGGGGTACAGCGAGCTAGCGGAGGGGAACGCGACTGATCCGTGTCTTGCGCCGACGGCGGGGAAGCGTGGCTCCTGGTAGTGCGGGTACCGCAGGTGACGCCGCTCGCGCCGCTCCCTGCGGAATAGGTGCCGAAAAAAGGTGGCTTTCCGATCGAGAGGGGCAGGCTAGAGCCTCCGAGCCTGGTCTTTGAGTGGTCGCCCCTGAAAAAGTTTTATGTGACTCAGTAAACATTCTTGCGCTTCGGAGCGGCGCTGGCGGAAGGCCCGCCGCGGAGGACAAGGGCGAAGAACGCGCCGTCAGCGTTCCAGTCGGGCCAGTCGCCGGGCCAGTTCGCCGGCTTGCGCCGCGCTGGCGACATTGGTGAAGCCCAGCAGCAGCCCCTGGGCCTGGGGCGCTTCCAGATACCAGCGCGACAGGGCCTGGACCGCCAGGCCGTCAGCCCGGGCGGCCTCCGCCCAGCGGCGATCATCGCCCTGGGTCAGGCGTGCCAGCAGGTGCAGGCCGCCGGCCTGCAGATCGATCCGCGCCGCGTCGCCCAGGGCGGTCGTCAGCGCCTCGGCCAGCCACTGGCGGCGCTGCCGGTAGAGACTGCGCATGCGGTTGAGATGGCGGGCGAAATGCCCCTCTTCCAGAAAGCTCGCGACCGTGGCCTGCAGCAGCAGGGGCGCGTGGTTGTGCAGCCGGTCGGCGCTGTGGCCGAAGGCCGCGACCTGCGCGGGCGGCACCACCAGGTAGGCGAGGCGCAGGCCGGGAAACAGCACCTTGCTGAAGGTCCCGCTGTAGAGGACCCGACCGCCATCATCCAGGCTCTTGAGCGCGGGCAGCGGCTTGCCCTGGTAGCGGTATTCGCTGTCGTAGTCGTCCTCGATGATCCAGGCGTCCTGCCGCCCCGCCCAATCCAGCAATGCCAGCCGCCGGGGCAGGGCGAGGGACACGCCCAGCGGACTCTGGTGACTGGGGGTGACCAGGGCGCAACGGGCAGCCGGCGCCCGGGCGAGACCGGCGTCGACGTCCAGTCCCGCCGCGTCCACGGGCACCGGCACCAGTGCCAGGCCGGCGTCCTGCAGCGCCTGGCGGGCGATGAAATAACCGGGCTCCTCGAACCAGCAGGCATCGCCGGGCGCCAGCAGCGTCTGGACGATCAGATCCAGGCAGGCGCGATAGCCCGCGCAGACGAACACCTGCTCCGGACCACAGGCGATCCCGCGGGACAGGCCCAGGTAGGTGGCGAGGGCGGTGCGCAAACCGGCGTGACCCCGGGCATCGGGATACACCAGCCCTTCCAGGCCCTGGCTGCGCAACTGTCGCGCGGCCAGGCGCGTCCAGCCTTTGCGCGGAAAGGCGTCCAGCGCCGGCAGGCCCAGCTGCAGCGGCAGGGGCGCGCCGCCGGCATGGGTCGCCGAGGCGTCCGGTGAAGAGGGCACGGCGGGTGGTGCAGCGGCCGGGCGACTCCACTGGGGCGAGACGATGGTTCCGGCCGGACCGCGCGGCAGCAGAAAGCCCTCGGCGATCAGCTGCTGGTAGGCCATCTCCACCGTCCCCCGGGCCACGTTCAGCTCCGCCGCCAGGGCGCGCACCGCGGGTACCCGATCACCGGGCCGCAGGCGGCCGTCGTCCAGTGCCTGGCGAAAGCGCTGGTAGAGCTGCCGATAGAGCGGCAGGGCAAGGCGGCTGTCGAGGGCGGCGGTAAGGGTCATGGCCTGGTCGTTTGGTTCTTTCTTGGCCCTATAGCCTAGGCCATTGGCCGCCTAGAGTGGGCGCAGCTTTCCCGGAGGCGCCCGCCAGGGCCTCAGCATTCAGCTACCTGGAGGGCCCGGCCGACGTTGCCGAGACCCGGGCGACCACCCGTGAACGACATCTCCGCGAGGCCATCTCGCCCACCCTGTGACCTTTACCCTGGAGTAAGCCATGAGCCAATTGCGCCTGCCGTTTTCCACCCTCTCGCCCGCCGCCTATCAAGGCCTGATCGCCACAGGCCAGGCCCTGGCGCAGAGTTCGCTCGGCCTGGAGCTGGTGGAGCTGATCTATCTGCGCGTCTCCCAGATCAATGGCTGCGCCTTCTGCCTGGGCAAGCACGCCGAAACCCTGCGCGAGCAGGGTGTCAGCCAGGCCAAGCTGGATCGCCTGGCCGGCTGGCGCATCAGCAACCTGTTCGACGCCCGCGAGCGCGCGGCCCTGGAGTGGGCCGAGACCCTGACCGCCGTCGCCGAGAAGGGCGCCCCCGACACGGCCTACGAACCGCTCAGGGCGCAATTCAGCGACGCGGAAATCGCCGACCTGACCTTTGCGGTGGCCTTGATGAATGCCTTCAACCGGCTGGCAGTGGGGATGCGGCTATAGGGCGGTGGCAGGTCGCAGCGAGGGTGGATTTCAGGACTTCGCTGCGCTCCCCGCAAGCAGGGCACTCGGCAGCCGGAGCCAGTGATAGACGCTCACCGGGAAGGCCGGGCCCAGGCTATACTGCGCCTTTCTACCCGACCCTCCAGGTGCAGCATGGCTACCGATACCTCGAAGCTGGATCGAATCCTCGCCGAGACCCAGCGCGAGCGCGAACGCGGCTATCGCGACAAGGCGCTGAAGATGTATCCCCACGTCTGTGGTCGCTGCGCCCGGGAGTTCGCTGGCAAGCGCCTGAGCGAACTGACCGTGCACCATCGTGACCACAACCACGACAACAATCCTCAGGACGGCTCCAACTGGGAATTGCTGTGCCTGTACTGCCACGACAACGAGCACAGTCGCTATACCGATCAGCAGTATTTCAGCGACAGCTCCCTGAGCTCGCCCAAGGTGGCCCAGGCCACCCACAATCCCTTCGCCGGGCTGGCCGGTCTGCTGAAAAAGGACTGAGGGCACCGAACGCTGAGGCGTCCTGGCGGGTTAAGCCGACCTTAAGGCTCGCTATCTACCTTTTCAAACCTGATGCCGAAAAGGGAGCGAGCGGGGATGGGACGTTCGACGCGTGCGCCACGGCTGTCCAGGGTCGTCCTGGCGCTGCTGACCGCGAGCTGGCTGACGGAGGCCGCGGCCGAAATGACCGTTATCCGCGGGGAAGGCGGGGCGGCCACTGCCGATACCGCCTCGGTGTACTTCAACAGCGGCATCAATGATCGAGCGGTCAGCTCCCTGCTGGCCGCCCTGAGCGATATCGCTTTGAAATACCCCGCCGTCAAGAACGTCAATCTCTATCTCAACAGCCATGGTGGCGACCTGGAGGCGGGCTATGTCGCCTACGAATTCATCCGGCACTATCCGCTGCATCTCAACACCATCAATGCCGCCGCGACGGACTCTTCCGCCACGCTGATCTATTGCGCGACCGAGGATCGCTATGCCGCGCCGTTGTCGACCTTTCTCCTGCATCCGGCCGCGACATCCATCGCCGTCAATGGCTACATGAAACCCGACCAGGCCAGGCAGGCCTTCGAGGATGCGGAACGGGCGAACCTCAAGTTCAGCGAGATCTACCAGGGCTGCCTCAAGCTGACGCCGGAAGACCGCGCGGCCTTGCTGTCCTCGGAAAGCAACAGACGGCGCCTGGATTACGACGCCGCCAAGGCCCTCGGCCTGATCACTCGGGCGTCGGACCAGCTACCGCGTGGCAGCGACCGAGCCACCTATTTCATCACCGATGGCGGAGGGCGCTGAAGAGGGTTGCAGGCGAGTTGCCACCTGGCCCGAGTGCGCTCGCGGACTAGGTGAAGGATAGGTTGGGCTGAGAAGGGGCAATCGTCGAAACCCGCCGAACTGGGCGTCAGGCAGCCGGCGTCGAACCGCGCTGGGCCTGTCCGAGCCTGAGGTAACGATTAGTCCGCGTGGAAAAGGCTGCGCCGTTTTCCACCCTACGCAGTGACACACCGGATGCGCCCCTCTCCCTGGGGAGAGGATCGGGGTGAGGGGGGCTGCAGGCTGGTTTGCAGCGAAGCCGCTATCGCAGCGGGTTCGTCCGCGTGGAAAAGGCTGCGCCGTTTTCCACGCTACGCGGGCCACACCGGGTGCGCCCCCTCTCCCCGTGGGAGAGGGTCGGGGTGAGGGAAGGCGCCAGACTCACACCTTGAAGCGCGCCGTCATCTCCTGCAGGTGCACGCCGATGCGGGCCAGCTCCATGCTCGAAGAGGCCGTCTCTTCGCTGGCCGCGGCGGTCTGGTCGGAGATGTCGCGGACGTTGGTGACATTGCGGCTGATCTCTTCGCCGGCCGAACTCTGCTGTTCGGCGGCGCAGGCGATCTGCTCGTTCATCGATTCGATGTCCTTGACCGACCGGGTGATGCGCTTGAGCATCTCACCCGCTTCGCGCGACAGGCCGACGCTGCTCTCGGTCAGCTGCATGTTGTGGTCGAGCACCGTGCCCATGCGGTCGGTGCTCTGGTGCAGACCGGTGATGAGCTGGGCGATCTCGTCGGTCGAGGAGCGGGTGCGCTGGGCCAGGCCGCGAACCTCGTCGGCGACCACGGCGAAGCCGCGTCCCGCCTCGCCGGCGCGGGCGGCTTCGATGGCGGCGTTGAGCGCCAGCAGGTTGGTCTGCTCGGAAACGGCCTTGATCACGTCGAGTACGCCGCCGATGCTGTCGGCGTGATCACGCAGGGTGGCCATGGCGGCCTTGGTCGATTCCATTTCCCGGGCCAGCACCTCGATCTGGTCGACCGCCTTGCTCACCGACTGCTCGCCCTGCTGGGCCTGGCGACTGGCTTCCAGCGCGGACTTGGCCGCGTCCCCGGCGTTGCGCGCCACCTCGTGGGTGGTGGCGGTCATCTCCTGCATGGCGGTGGCGATCTGGTCGGTCTCGACCTTTTGTGACTGGACTCCAGCGCTGGTCTGTTCGGTGACCGCCGACAGCTGCTCGGCGGCACTGGCCACCTGGACCACCCCGTCGCGCACCTCGCCGATCAGCCGCCGCAGGTTGCCGGTCATGCCTTGCATGCTGGTCTGCAGGGCGCCCAGTTCATCCTTGCGGGTGATCTGCTGCTGATGGGTGAAGTCGCCACTGGCGACCTGCTCGGCCAAGGCCACGGTGTCCTGCAAGGGCTTGACGATGGAACGGGTGATCAGCCAGGCACAGGCCAGACCCAGGGCGATGGCGACGGCCAACCAGATCAACAGCAGCTGACGGGCACCGGCCACGTCGGCCGCGCGAAATTCCTGCTGGATGGCGGTGAGCTTGTCGGCGATGCCGAGCAGGGTGGTGATGGTCGTGGTGATACCGCCCTGCGCCTGATCCACCTGCGCCTGCGCGGCCACCAGCTGGTCGAGACGCTGCCCGTAGCCGGAGACTTCACCGAAGAGCTTTTGCACGGTCTCGGTCGGCAACGCCGTGGTGCCGAGCGCCTTGGCCTGGGTCAGCACGGCGTTGACGGAGTTACGCGCGGTCTGTTCGCTGTCCTTGCCGGGTGCGGCGGCATAGCCGCGGAAATCAACCCTCATCCGCTGTACACCGATGAAGAGCGTCGCCAGCTGCTGGCGATCGGCCGGGCGACCGGTCTCGCCATTCGCTTCCTCGGCCAGTGTCAGCAAATGGGCATTGGCTGCTTCTGCCGCGCTGCTGGCGATCTTGCGGATGGATTCCCGCTCGCGGGTGGCGGTGATCGTCTGGTTGTAGAAGTCGCGATAGCGTTTGAGCGCGGCGCCGGCCTCATTGAGCAGGGCCTTGTTCGCCGGCGAGTTGAAGTGCGGGATGATGGTCTGCAACTGGCCTTCGGTCTTGTCCAGGGCGGCGAGCCACTTGGCCGCCTGGGCGTCATCGGCCTTGGTGAAGTACACCAGCCGCTCGATGCGCATGTCACGGGCCAGGGTGCTGTAGCCGGCGATATCGTTCATGCGCTCGCTGCGATCGCGCAGGGTATCGGTGGCCGACCAGCCGGTGTAGGCCACCAGCAGGATCATGCCGATGAGCAGGGCGAAGCCAAGGCCCAGCTTGGCCCTGACGCTTATATTGCTTAATGGATTCCAGCCAACTTGCTGCATGTGGACTACCTGGATAGCGGAGCGTTGGAAGGTACGGGGTCTGAAACCTCGCACCTCATGCTTCGCGGTTACGGCAGCCTCTGTCGATTCGTCAGCCGACCGGCAGAACCGGTCGGTGCGAAGGGGCGCTTGGCAGCTTGTGCGGGTAACCACGGATTGGCCCCAGGGAATCGTCGTGCGCTTGGCTCTCGATCCATCACCGCGCCAAGGGAAGGGCGGGCGGCGAGGGCTTGAAGATGGACGCATCCGCGACCACGATCCTTAAGGGCTGCTTAATAGAACTCGAATCGCCGCGATATTCGAATCTGGACGATAGGCTGCGTGATTACCTGGATATTCGGCAGGGTCTGGAGTGATCCCATGTCGTATCTGTTTGTTTTTTCTGGGTTTTCCTGCCTATTAGTTTGACGATATTGGCGGTGGATTGAGAGTCGGAGCGGACGGGTTATTTTCTTCGGCCGCAATGAAAAACGCCCCGGCCTGGAGGCCGGGGCGTCAACGGGATCGCCGGAGCTAACCGATCACACCGCCGCGCTGCGTTCCTTGATGTCCTGGTGCAGGATGCGGTCGTTCTCGGAGTAGTCCACCGGGCAGTCGATGACGTGGACGCCAGGGGTGTCCAGGCAGTGCTGCACCAGCGGCGCGAAGGCCGCCGCGCTTTCCACGCGATGGCCGTGGGCGCCGTAGCTTTCGGCGTAGCGGACGAAGTCCGGGTTGCCGTAGTCCAGGCCGAAGTCCTCGAAGCCCATCTGCGCCTGCTTCCAGCGGATCATGCCGTAGCCGTCGTCGCGCAGGATGATGACCACCAGGTTCATCTTCAGGCGCACCGCGGTTTCCAGCTCCTGGCTGTTCATCATGAAGCCGCCGTCGCCGCAGACCGCGACGATGGGGGTGCTGGGATGCACCAGGCGCGCGGCCATGGCCGACGGCAGACCGGCGCCCATGGTGGCCAGGGCGTTGTCCAGCAGCACCGTGTTGGGCATGTAGGCCTTGTAGTTGCGGGCGAACCAGATCTTGTAGATGCCGTTGTCCAGGGCGACGATGCCGTCGGACGGCAGCACGTGGCGCAGATCGGCCACCAGGCGCTGCGGATAGACCGGGAAGCGGTCATCGGTGGCGCCTTCGGCGACATGGGCCTCGTTGGCTTCGCGGATGTGCAGCAGGCGGTCGAAGTCCCAGGTGGGCTGGACTTCGATGCGCTCCTTGATCTCCCAGATGGCGTTGGCGATGTCGCCGACCACCTCGACCTGGGGGAAATACACCGGATCGACTTCGGCGGAGCGGAAGTTGATGTGGATGACCTCGGTGCCGCCACGGGTCATGAAGAACGGCGGCTTCTCGATCACATCGTGGCCGATGTTGACGATGAGGTCGGCGGACTCCAGGGCGCGGTGCACGAAGTCACCGGCGGAGAGTGCGGCGTTGCCCAGGAAGCGCGGATGGCGCTCGTCGACCACGCCCTTGCCGAGCTGGGTGGTGACGAAGGGGATACCGGTCTTCTCGATCAGTTGACGCAGCACCCGCGCGGTCATCTTGCGGTTGGTGCCGGCGCCCAGTACCAGCACCGGGCTGCGGGCGTTTTCCAGCTTGGAGACGGCGGCGGCGATGGCCTTGGCTTCGGCGACCGGACGACGGCTCAGGCTCGGCGGTACCGGCAGGCTCTCGGTGTGCTCGTCGGCGATGTCTTCCGGCAATTCCAGGTGCACGGAGCCGGGCTTTTCTTCCTCGGCGAGGCGGAAGGCTTCGCGGATGCGCGACGGGATGTTGTCGGCGGAGGCGAACTGATGGGTGTACTTGGTGAGCGGCGCCATCATGCGGCACACGTCGAGAATCTGGAAACGCCCCTGCTTGGATTTCTTGATCGGCTTCTGGCCGGTCAGCATCAGCATCGGCATGCCGCCCAGGTAGGCGTAGGCGCCGGCGGTGACCAGGTTGGTGGCACCTGGACCGAGGGTGGAAAGGCAGACACCGGTCTTGCCGGTGAAACGGCCGTAGGTGGCGGCCATGAAGCCGGCGGACTGCTCGTGGCGAGTCAGGATCAGCTTGATCTGCGAGGAGCGCCGCAGGGATTCCAGCAGGTCCAGGTTCTCTTCGCCGGGAATGCCGAAGATGTATTCCACACCCTCGTTTTCCAAGCAGCGAACGACCAGATCGGAGGCCTTCATCATGAGTGTTGTATTCCTTGTTGGGTGGATGGCGAGCGCCTGAGGCGCCTCCTCTATGAGGCGCGGCGATCACTGTACTCAGGAACGGCGAAACATTTCAAAACAAGGAACCACCCAGTTTTACTTCTGTGACGAAAGGCCGCAGCGGAAACGATTCAGGCGACGCAGCGCTGCAGCGACGCCCGGGCGCGGCGCAGTTGCAGACCGGCGAACAGCAGGCCCAGCGCAGCAATCACCAGGGCCGGTTGCAGATCGCCGGCATAGTGGCTGCTGGCCGCACCCAGCAGCGGGCCGAGCAACTGGCCGCTGGCGAAGCTGGCGGTGAGCACCCCGGCGTTGCGTTGCGGCGTGGCCGGTGCCAACTCGCGGCCGTATTGCATCACCAGCTGCATGCAGGCGAGGAAGGGACCGCCGCAGAGCAGCACGCCGAGGAACAGCGCCAGGCTGCCGGGCAGGAGGCAGAGCAGCACGCCGGCGGCCTGCAGCCAGAGGGTCGCGATCAGCCAGCGCCGGGTATCGGTGCCCGGACGTCTCAGGCTGACCAGTACCACGCCCAGGGCTGCCGCCAGGCCGTAGCCGGGCCAGAAGAGGTCGGCCTGCCACTGGCCGTGGAAGCGGCTGGCGGCCATCTGCGAGAGAAAGGTCGCCGGCAGGATGTAGCCGACGCCCACCAGGCCATAGGCCAGGATCAGGCGGTTGAAGGCCGGGGAACGCTTGGCCGGTGCCGTGGCGGCGTTGGCTAGCGGGGTGGCCGGCCCGCGCCGTGGCAGTAGGGGCAGCAGCGCCAGGGTCGCCACGCTGGCCAGCACGCCGTAGCTCAGCCACAGCTGGTTGGAATCACCGCCCAGGCGATTGCTGACCAGGGCCATCAGACCACTGATGAGAATGCCTACCCCGGGTCCGGTAAAGACCAGGGCGCCGAGGCGCGGCCGTCCGGCTTCGGCGGCCAGGGGCTGGCTTAGGCCGGTCACCATCACCAGCACCCAGGCGCTGGCCAGGCCGGTGCCGAAGCGCAGCAGCGCCTGGGCGGCCAGGCCGTCGGCCAGCAGCGAGGCCAGGGTCAGGCCGGCGCAGAGCCAGAGTCCCCCGACCAGGCGCGCGTGGGTACGGCGGGCGAAGAGGGCATCCAGGGCACCGAGCAGATAGCCCAGGTAGTTGGCCGCGGCCAGCAGGCTGGCGCCGGTGAGGTCGATCTGGCCCTCGGCGATCAGGTGGGGCAGGGCGGGGGTAAGGGCGAAGCGGCCGATGCCCATGGCGGTGGCCAGGGCGAGCAGGCAGGCCAGCAGGCGGGTGGTGGCGGTCATCGCGGGACTCCAGTAGCGAGCAGATAGGTACAGCCTAGGCCTTGAAGTTAATCAATAAAAACGAATAATAGAGAAATAGATGTTCAGCCAAAGAGAAAGGCGGTGTCCGATGGAGTTCGCTGAGCTACGCATCTTCCAGGCGGTGGCCGAGGAAGGTTCCCTGGTGAAGGCCGCCGAACGGCTCAACCGGGTGCCGTCCAATCTCTCCACGCGCCTGCGCCAGCTGGAAGACAAGCTGGGGGTGGAGCTGTTCCTGCGCGAGCGCCAGCGGCTGCACCTGACCGCCGCCGGTCACCGAATGCTGGACTACGCCCACCGCCTGTTCGCCCTGGCCGACGAGGCGCGCAGCGCGGTGCAGGGCGGCGAACCGGCCGGCACCTTCGTGCTGGGCTCCATGTTCAGCACCGCGGCCATCCACCTGCCGGGGCTGCTGGCCCGCTATCACCAGCGCTATCCCAAGGTGAATCTGCAGGTGCACAGCGGCCCCAGCGGCGAACTGGTGGAGGGCCTGCTGGCCGGTCGCCTGGACGCCGCCCTGGTGGACGGCCCGGCGCCCGACGCGGCGCTGGAAGGCCAGCCCTGGTTCGAGGAACGGCTGGTGCTGATCACCGGGCTGGAACTCGGTCCGGTGCGTTCGCCGGCCGACGTGGCGGGGCGCCCGGTATTCGGCTTTCGCGCCGGCTGCTCCTATCGCCGCTACCTGGATACCTGGTACGCCGCCGCCGGAGTGCCCAGCGGACCGGTGATGGAGATCGAGTCCTACCACAGCATGCTGGCCTGCGTGATCACCGGCGGAGTGGCGCTGATGCCGGAATCCATGCTCGACAGCCTGCCGGGCCGCGAGCGGGTGCAGCGTCATGCGATCCAGGCGCGCTTCGCCCGGGCCACCACCTGGCTGATGTGGCGCAAGGGCCGCGAGGGCGCCAATCTGCGTAGCTGGCTGGAGTTGCGCGAGAGCCTGCAGACCGACCGCGAAGCTGTTGCTTTGGTGTGATGATTGCCCGATCCTAGGCGGCGGACTCCTACCGTCTACCGAGGACGATCATGATAAGAATAGCCATCGTCGGTTTGGGCAAGATCGCCCGTGACCAGCACCTGCCGGCGCTCGCCGCCAATCCTGACTACGAGCTGGTCGCCGTGGCCAGCCGCAACGCCCAGCTCGACGGCGTCGCCCACTATCCCAGTCTGAGCGCCCTGCTCGAAAACGGTCCGGCGATCGACGCCGTGTCGCTCTGCGCCCCTGCGGCGGTGCGCTACGAACAGGCCCGCGAGGCCCTGGCGGCGGGCAAGCACGTGATGCTGGAGAAACCGCCGGGGGCGACCCTCAGCGAGGTGGATGCCCTGGCCCGCCAGGCCGAGGCGGCTGGTCTTTCGCTGTTCGCCACCTGGCACTCCCGCTATGCCCAGGGCGTGCAGCCGGCGCGCG
The DNA here is from genome assembly GCF_014190935.1 of Pseudomonas sp. AS2.8. Lineage (NCBI taxonomy): Bacteria > Pseudomonadati > Pseudomonadota > Gammaproteobacteria > Pseudomonadales > Pseudomonadaceae > Pseudomonas > Pseudomonas sp. AS2.8. The sequence goes on along the minus strand of NZ_JACHVV010000002.1, from coordinate 750,006 downwards.
AGTGGCTGGAAGGCAAGCGCATCCAGGCGGTGCGGATCGAGTGGAAGGAGGACGTGCGCGTCTGGCATCCCGGCCAGGGCTGGATCTGGGAGCCGGGCGGCATGGGCGTCTTCGATCCGGGCATCAATGCCCTGTCCATCGTCACCGCCATCCTGCCGCGGCCGTTCTTTCTCAAGGAGGCGACCCTGCAGGTCCCAGGCAATTGCCAGACCCCGGTGGCGGCGCAACTGGCCTTCGTCGACAGCGCCGGGGTGCCTATCGCTGCCGACTTCGACTTCCTGCAGACCGGTCCCCAGACCTGGGACATCCACGTCGACACCGATGGCGGTCGGCTGACCCTGAGCAAGGGCGGCAGCGAGCTGTACCTGGATGGCCAACTGAGCCACCAGGGCCCGGACGAGGAGTACGCCGGTCTCTATGCCCGCTTCGCCGAGCTGGTCGCCGCGAATCGCTCCGACGTCGACGTGGCCCCCCTGCGCCATGTGGCGGACGCCTTCCTCTATGGCCGTCGCGAGACGGTGGCGGAGTTTCACGAGTAGGGCGACCCTCACCCCAGCCCTCTCCCCGAGGGGGGAGGGGGCGTCATGATGGGCTCTGGTAGGTTGGGCTGAGCGTAGCGAAGCCCAACGGGAGGCTTGGCTGTTGGGCTTCGACGATAAGGCCGTCTCAACCCAACCTACGGCTCGGTGGCTTCCCTCACCCCTTGCGTAGGGTGGAAAACGGCGCAGCCTTTTCCACGCGGGCTGGCTCGCCGCGCAAGGCCTTCACCGCCGCTCCAGCAACACGCCACTCTCCATGTGATGCGTCCAGGGGAACTGGTCGAACAGGGCGCAGCGGGTGATGCGGTGGGTGTCCTGCAGTTGGGCGATGTTCTCGGCCAGGGTCTCCGGGTTGCAGGAGATGTAGAGGATGCGCTCGAAGCGGCGGGTCAGCTCGCAGGTGTCGGGGTCCATGCCGGCGCGCGGCGGGTCGACGAACACGGTGCCGAACTCATAGCTCTTGAGATCCACGCCGGCCAGGCGCCGGAAGGGGCGGACCTCGTTGAGCGCCTGGGTCAGCTCCTCGGCGGAGAGCCGTACCAGGGTGACGTTGTCCACGCCATTGCTGGCCAGGTTGTACAAGGCGGCGTTGACCGAGGTCTTGCTCACCTCGGTGGCCAGTACCTTGCGCACGCGGCTGGCCAGCGGCAGGGTGAAGTTGCCGTTGCCGCAATAGAGCTCGAGCAGATCGTCTTCGCGCTCGCCCAGGGCGGTGTGGGCCCAGCTCAGCATCTTCCCGTTGACGGTGCCATTGGGCTGGGTGAAGCCGCCCTCGGGTTGCAGGTAGCTGTAGGTCTTGCCGGCCACCTCCAGTTCTTCGACCACATGGTCACGCCCGATCACCAGGCGCTGACCGCGGGAGCGGCCGATCAGGCTGACGCCGAGCTCGGCGGCCAGACGCTCGGCGGCGGCCTGCCAGGCGGCGTCCAGCGGGCGGTGGTAGGCCAGGGTGATCAGCGCGTCGCCACTCAGGGTGGTGAGGAACTCCACCTGGAACAACTTGAACGACAGCGCCACGTCCGCCTGCCAGCCGGCCTTGAGCCGCGGCATCAGGTCGTTGATGCGCTGGCTGGCGATGGGGAAGTCCTCGATGAGGATCGGGGTGTGCTTGTCGCCCGGGGCGAACATGGCGTAGTGGCGTTCCTCGTTCTCCCGCCACAGGCGGAATTCGGCGCGCAGCCGGTAGTGCTGCAGCGGCGAGGCGAAGACCTCCGGCTCGGGGGCCTGGAAAGGCGCCAGCAGTTCGCGCAGGCGGTCGGCCTTGGCGTCGAGTTGAGCCTGGTAGTCGGCGGGAACGAAGGAAGGTTGGGACATGGTAGATCCGAAGCAGGGTGAGGCGGGGAGACCTCGGGGCCGGAGCCCCGAGGAGAGGGGTCAGGCGTTGAACCAGCCCAGCTTGATGACGAACAGGATCGACAGCACGATCAGCGCCGAATTCAGCTCGCGGGTACGGCCGGACAGCAGCTTGATGACCGTCCAGGTGATGAAGCCGAAGGCGATGCCGTTGGCGATGGAATAGGTCAGCGGCATGGCCAGGGCGGTGACCAGCACCGGGGCGGCGGTGGTCAGGTCGTCCCACTCGATCTCGGCCAGGCCGGAGGTCATCAGCACGGCGATGAAGAACAGCGCCGGGGCGGTGGCGAAGGCTGGCACGCTACCGGCCAGGGGAGCGAAGAACAGCGCCAGCAGGAACAGCACCGCGACCACCACGGCGGTGAGGCCGGTACGACCCCCCGCGGAAACGCCGGCGGCGGATTCGATGTAGCTGGTGGTGGTGGAGGTGCCCAGCAGCGAGCCGAACATGGCGGCGGAGCTGTCGGCGATCAGGGCGCGGCCCATCTTCGGCAGATGGCCGTCCTTGCCCATCAGGCCGGCGCGCTTGGCCACGCCGATCAGGGTGCCGGAGTTGTCGAACAGGTCGACGAACAGGAAGGCGAAGATGACGCTGATCAGGCCGACGTCCAGGGCGCCCCGGATGTCCAGCTGCAGGAAGGTCGGTGCCAGCGACGGCGGCATGGAGACCACGCCGCCGAAGGCGCTGACGCCCAGGGCGATGGCGATCACGGTGACCACCAGGATGCCGATCAGCACCGCGCCGGTGACCTTGCGCGCCTCGAGCACGACGATCAGGAAGAAGCCGAGGATGGCCAGCAGCGGACCGGGCTTGGACAGGTCGCCCAGGCCCACCAGGGTAGCCGGATTACCCACCACGATGCCGGCGGTCTGCAGGGCGATCAGCGCCAGGAACAGGCCGATGCCGGCGGCGATACCCGAGCGCAGCGGCAGCGGGATGCTGTTGATGATCCATTCGCGGATGCGAAAGATCGACAGCAGGAAGAACATCAGCGCCGAGAGGAACACCGCGCCCAGGGCCACCTGCCAGGTATGGCCCAGGTGCAGGACCACGGTGTAGGTGAAGAAGGCGTTGAGGCCCATGCCCGGGGCGAGGGCGATGGGGTAGTTGGCGATGAGTCCCATGAGCGCCGAGCCGATGGCGGCGGCGAGGCAGGTGGCAACGAAGATCGCGCCCTTGTCCATGCCGGTGGCGCCGAGGATGCTCGGGTTGACGAACAGGATGTAGGCCATGGCCAGGAAGGTGGTGACCCCGGCCAGCAGTTCGGTGCGGACAGAGGTGTTGTGGGCCTTGAGTTGGAAGAGTCTTTCCAGCATGGGATGCCTCGTGCGCGCCGGTCTGATCGGAAAAAGGCGCGCATCATAACAGGTCGGTAAACACGGGTAAGACGGTAAGCCCTAACCCCCAATCGACATCGGCTGGAGCCCTGTCCGCCTGGTCAACTTCCAGAGCTATGGCCGCTGACCGAATCGCCTGCGTTGCGGGCCAGGCGGAAGGCATCCAGGGTGCTCAGGATGCCGAGCACGGCCACTATGCAAAAGGCTAGCCGAAAGTCCGCCAGTTGCGGGTCGAGGTGACCGTGCCATTCCATCGAGGCACGCAGCAGCAGGGCGGCGATGGCCACGCCCAGGCCCATGGCCAGCTGGAAATTGGTGCTGAACAGGGTGGAGGCATGGCTCAGCCGCGACTTGGGGATGTCGGCGAAGGCCAGGGCATTGCTGGCGGTGAATTGCAGCGAGCGGAACACCCCGCTGAAGAACAGCAGGAGCAGGATCGCCGGCAAGGGCCAGTCCGGGGTGAGCAGGCCACAGGCCAGCAGGCTGAACGCGCTGAGCAGGCCGTTGACGGTCAGGATGGTGCGCAGGCCGAAGCGATGCATGGTGGCGGTGGTGAAGGGCTTGGCCGCCAGGTTGCCAGCGAACAGCGCCAGGAGCAGCAGGCCGGCCTGGAAGGCGTCCAGGCCAAAGGCCAGCTGGAACAGCAGGGGCAGCAGGAAGGGCGCCGTGGCGATGGTGACGCGGAACAGGCCGCCACCGAGGAGGGCGGCGCGGTAGGTGGGGATGCGCAATGTGCCAAAATCGATCAGCGGGCGTTCGATCCGGGTCATGTGGCGCACCGCCTTGGTGCCGAGGATCAGCCCTACGCCCATCCAGGCCAGGTTGGCGCCCAGGCTGCCGTGGTTCTGGCCGAGGCGCTCCACGCCCCACATGAAGGCCACGCAGGCGCCGCCCAGCAGCAGGAAGCCGCGCCAGTCCAGCGGATGGCGCTGGGTCGGCAGGTCGGCGGGCACCAGGCGCCAGGCCAGCAGCAGGGCGATCAACCCCAGCGGCAGATTGAGATAGAAGATCCAGCGCCAGTCGGCATAGGTGGTGATCAGCCCCCCCAGGGGCGGACCGAGCACGGGGGCCACCAGGCCTGGCCAGGTGATGAGGGCGATGGCGCGCACCAGCTCGTGCTTCTCGGTGACCTGCAGCACCACCAGGCGCCCCACGGGCACCATCAGGGCGCCGCCGAGCCCCTGGAGGATGCGCGCGGCGATGAACTGCTCGAGGGACAGGGCCATCCCGCAGAGCAGCGAGGCCAGGGTGAAGACGCCGATCGCCAGGGTAAAGACCGGGCGGGGACCGAAGCGCTCGGCGATCCAGCCACTCACCGGGATGCCCACGGCGATGGCCAGCAGATAGGCGCTGATGCCCAGGTTGAGATCCACCGGATCGCGGCCGAAGGACAGGGCCATCTGCGGCAGGGCCGTGGCGATCACCGTGGCGTCCAGGTTTTCCATGAAAAAGGTGAAGCTCACCAGGCCGGCGAGAATCTTCCAGCGTTCCAAGGGGCTGCACCTCTGGCCAGGGGGGGTGGGCTACTCTGCCTGAGGTGCCGCAAGGCGCGCCAGTCCTGGCTTGCCGATAAAAAGTCAAAGGATTCATCACCGCGTCCCGGACGGACTGCTAAAGTCGAGAGGAGACAGGTTCGATAATCGTCACCGCCACGAGGAAGCCGTTGCATGAAGGACGTGACCGATAGCCACATCGTGGCCATGGCGGAAGCCCGGCGCCTGCTTGAGCGGGGTAGCCAGGCCAAGCGCCAGCACCAGCGCTATTTCCTCAACTTCCTCACCTTGCGCCAGGAGACCTCGCGACTCACTCAGCAGTCCTATCGGCTGAGTTGTTCGCTGGACGCCTTTTCCACCCAACGCTCGCGCCAGTTGCCGCCGGTGCTGACCCTGGTGAAGGCCGACCAGGACGAACGGTTGTAAGGCCAACCGCGCGACCGCAGGTATTCGTGGAGCTTTTCCTCCAGCCCCGGGGTCAAAACCTCGAACGCAGAGGAGAAACACCCCCATGATCAAGCAATCGCTGCTCTCTATGGCCCTGGGTACCGTCGTACTGGCAGGCGCCCTGCAAGTCCAGGCCGCGCCCGAGTCCATGACCCCGGTCAAGCCGGCCGCGGACAAGGCCGCTTCCGAGCCCACCAGCTCGCAGTACCAGAACAAGGTCAACAAGAAGGACGCCAACCAGAGCGATGAGGCCGTCACCCACGATCCTGATCATCCTACCTTTGAGCTCGAAGAGGGTGGCCGGGCGCCGCGCAAGTACATCCGTGACGAGTACGTGATTAAGGACTTCAAGAAGCACGGCCTGGAACAGCCGGGCGAAGACAGCCAGTGGGTCAAGATCGGCTCCGACTATGTGCTGATCAAGCGCAGCAATGCGGTGATCGACAAGATCGTCAAAGCCAAGCAGTGATTCACCATGGCCGGGGCCGATTCTCGACCCCGGTGATATTCGGGGTGTCCAGGCATCAGGCTGAAGCACCCCTTCCGGAGTTTTTTCATGACCAGTGAAATTCGTGTCGTCGCCATCCTGCAGGCCAAACCCGGCCAGGCCGAGGCTGTCGAAAACGCTCTGCGTGCCATCGTCGCTCCATCCCGCGCCGAAGCCGCCTGTCACTTCTATACCCCGCACCGTGATCCGAGCCACGAGGGCCGTTATGTGTTCGTCGAGCGCTGGGCCAGCCGCGAAGCCCTGGCCGAGCACGAGCAAACCCCTCACTTCAAGCAGCTGCTGAGCGATCTCGACGGCCTGCTCGTCGACGCCCCGCAGGTCATGATCCTCGAGGAATTGCCGCTGGCCTAGGCCGCCGACATCCTGTTGTCACCTGCCTGAGCCACCCTGGCCTCTTTTCCCGGAGGCCTGGATGAGTACCTCTCGACGTCAAGCGCTGGGCCTGCTCGGCCTGGGTCTGAGCGCGCCCTGGTTCGCCGGGTGCAGCGCTCACACGCCGCAGCTGGATCCCTTCACCCTCGGCGTCGCCAGTGGCGATCCCGCTGTCGATGGCTTCGTCATCTGGACCCGCCTGGCGCCCGATCCCCTGGCCGAAGACGGCCTGGGTGGTCTGCGTCATCCTGTCGAGGTGCAGTGGGAAGTCGCCCTGGACCCGGGGCTGCGCCAGGTCATACAGCGCGGTACGGTCCAGGCGCAGCTCCAGGCGGCCTTCAGCGTACCTATCACCTTGGTCGGTCTGCTGCCGGGGCGTCCCTATTGGTACCGCTTCACCGCCCTGAGGCATCAGAGTCGCATCGGTCGCGCCGTCACGCTGCCGTCGCCGGCCAGCGCGCCGCAGCGTCTCAAGCTGGTGGCGGCTTCCTGCTCCCACTATGAGAAGGGCTTCTTCAGTGCCTATCGGCACATGGCCGACGAACAGCCGGATCTGGCGCTGTTCCTCGGCGACTACATTTATGAGTCCAATGTGCCGCTGCTGCTGCCAGCGGTCCGCCGCCACGGTCTGCCGGAGGCCCGCGACCTGGCCAGCTACCGCCGGCGCCATGCCCTGTACCGCACCGATCCCGATCTGCAGTACCTGCACGCCAATGTCACCAGTCTCATGACCTGGGACGATCACGAGGTGCAGAACGACTATTCCGGCCCCTGGGCGGCGGATCCCCGGGTCGGCCTGGCCGCCTTTGCCGCGCGACGGCAGGCGGCCTACCAGGCTTTTCGCGAACATGCCCCGCTGCGCGCCTGGCGGACCCAGGGCAGCGCGCTGCGCCTCTATGACCGGTGGCGCTTCGGCGACCTGGCGGAGATCTATCTGCTCGATGGTCGGCAATACCGCAGCGAACCGGCCTGCGTGACGGCCAGGACCCGCGGTGGCCAGCTGGTCGCCCCGGATTGCCCGGGTCTGCGCGATGCCGCGCGCAGCATGCTCGGTCAGGCGCAGGAAAGCTGGCTGCTGGACGGCTTTCGCCACAATGCCACCCGCTGGAATCTGCTCGCCCAGGATCTCCTGCTGGCACCCCTGCGGCAGCGCTTGCCGAATGGCGATCCGGCGCGCTGGACCGATGGCTGGGACGGCTATCCGGCCACCCGCGAGCGCCTGCTCGCGGCCATGGCCGACAGTCGCCTGGCCAATCCGGTGACCCTGGGCGGGGACATCCACTCCTTCTGGGTGACGGATCTGCACCGCGATCCGGAGGACGAGCGGAGCCCGGTGGTGGCGAGCGAATTCGTTGGCACCTCCATCACCTCGGATGGACCGGACTACCGCCGCTTCCAGGCGCTGTTGCCGGAGAATCCCCAGGTGCGCTTCTTCGACAGCCGGGAGCGTGGCTATCTGGCCCTGGAGCTGACGCGGGAGCGGTTGCAGGTGGACCTGCGCACCATCAGTGATCGAACGCGCCCGGATGCCGGACGGGGCACTCGGGCGAGCTTCGTGGTGGAAGCGGGACGGCCCGGCGCCGTCCCGGCCTAGCGGATCAGACGAACAGCGACAGCAGCATGATGAAGGCCAGGGCCACCACCGAGAGGATGGTTTCCATCATCGACCAGGTCTTGAAGGTCTCGGCCACGGTCATGTTGAAGTACTGCTTCACCAGCCAGAAGCCGGCGTCGTTGACGTGGGAGAGGATCACCGAGCCGGCGCCGGCGGCCAGCACCAGCAATTCCTTGTTCACGCCGGGGATCAGCGCCACCACGGGGGCGACGATGCCGGCGCCGGTGATGGTCGCCACGGTGGCGGAACCGGTGGCCACGCGGATCACCGCCGCCACCAGCCAGGTCAGCAGGATCGGCGAGATCTGCGTCTGCACCGCCAGGTTGCCGATCACCTCACCCACGCCGCTGGCCACCAGCATCTGCTTGAAGCCACCGCCGGCGCCGACGATCAGCACGATGGCCGCCACCGGCGCCAGGCTCTGGTCGAGCAGCTTGACGATCTTCTCGCGAGAGAAGCCACAGGCGGTGCCGAAGCTGTAGAAACTCAGCAGCAGGGCGGCGAGCAGGGCGGTGATGGGGTGGCCGATGAAGTCCATCCAGATGCGGAAATGGTTGTCGGCGGCGAAGAAGATGTCGGCGAAGGCCTTGAGCAGCATCAGGATCACCGGCAGCAGCACGGTGAAGACGGTGATGCCGAAGCCCGGCAGGTTGCGGTTGTCGGTCTCCTGGGCGATCTGGGCGACCAGTTCGGGGTTGGCCGAACCGGGGATGCGCTTGGAGATCCAGGCGCCGAAGAGGGGACCGGCGATCATGGCGGTGGGCAGGCCGACCAGCAGGCCATAGAAGATGGTCTTGCCGATGTCGGCGCCAAACACCCCGACCGCCAGCAGCGGACCCGGGTGCGGCGGCACCAGGCCGTGCACGGCGGACAGGCCGGCCAGCAGCGGAATGCCCAGCTTGACCAGCGACAGCCCGGTACGGCGGGCGACGATGAACACCAGGGGCGCCAGCAGCACGAAGCCGATCTCGAAGAACAGCGGGATGCCCACCAGGAAGGCGGCGAACATCATCGCCCAGTGCACGCGCTTGATGCCGAAGGCGCGGATCAGCGTCTGGGCGATCTGGTCGGCGCCGCCGGAATCGGCCATCAGCTTGCCGAGCATGGTGCCCAGGCCGAGCAGGATGCCGACGAAGCCGAGCACGCCGCCGAAGCCGTCCTGGAAGGATTTCATGACCTTTTCCACCGGCATGCCGGAGGTCAGGCCGAGAAAGCCCGAGGCGATGGTCAGGGCGATGAAGGGATGGACCTTGAACTTGGTGATCAGCAGCACCAGGCCGATGATGGTGACCAGGGCGTCGAGCAGAAGGAAGCTATTGTGGTCCATGCCGAACATGGCGCCTCTCCTATTGTTGTTGTGGGCGTTGCGGGTGATTGAATTGGGTAGCGCTGTCTCGTCAGGCCGGTTGGGCCAGGCGAGCCGAGGTGTTCCACCAGGCCGACACCTGGGTGCCGATGGCGGGCAGGGTGTCGCGTGCGTCCACTACCAGCGTAGCCGGTTCACCGTGGGGTGCTTCGAGGGCGGCGAACTGGCTGTCGATCAGGCTGGCGGGCATGAAGTGCCCCGGGCGATTGGCGACGCGCTGGGCCGCGGTCTCGCGGGTCAGTTCGAGAAAGACGAAGCCGAGACCGGGCACGGCGTGGCGCAGCTGGTCACGGTAGCGGCGCTTGAGCGCGGAACAGGTGAGTACCGGGCGTTCGCCCGCGGCCACGGCGGCGGCCAGTTCCTCACCGAGGCGGGTCAGCCAGCCGGCGCGATCTTCATCGTCGAGGGGGATGCCGGCGCTCATCTTGGCGATGTTGGCGGCGGGGTGGAAGGTGTCGCCTTCGATCAGGCGGCCACCGTCCTGCTCGGCAATGGCCGCGCCGACGCTGCTCTTGCCGCAGCCTGCGACGCCCATGACCACCAGTGCGGGAATGGGAGTGTTCATCGTCACCTCCGGTCTGGAGACAGCGCTACCCCGAAAAGGGAAAAAGGGAGCGGCTTCCAGTTCTTGTCGATCTTGTTAGGCCGAATGCCGACGCGCTCCAGAAGGCCACGTCAGGCTTGTAGTGTCTGGTGAGACAGCGCTACCTTAGGCGCGTTCTCCGTCTCTGACAAGCCTGAAACCATAACAATGAATCGAACGGGTTCTCGTAGTTCCGGTCGGCCCACCCTCACCGAGGTGGCGCTGCAGGCCGGTGTTTCCCCCATCACGGCCTCGCGTGCCCTGCGCGGTGTCGCCAGTGTGGCGCCCGAGCTGGTCACCCGCGTGCAGGAGGCTGCCGCGCGCCTCGGCTATGTCACCAATCCGGCCGCCCGCGCCCTGGCCTCGGCCCAGGGGCACTCGGTGGTGGTGCTGGTGCCCTCGCTGTCCAACCATCTGTTCATCGAGCCGCTGGAGGCCATCCACGAGGTTCTGCGCCCTCGCGGCCTGGAAGTGCTGATCGGCAACTACCACTACGATCCCGCGGAAGAGGAAAAGCTGATCCGCAACTACCTGGCCTATCAGCCCCGGGGACTGCTGCTGACCGGCTTCGACCGCACCGAGAACGCCCGCCAGCTGCTGGCAGCCAGTGGCGTGCCGCGGGTGCACATGATGGAGCTGGATCCGGCGGGGGCGGTGCCCAGCGTCGGCTTTTCCCAGCACGCCGCCGGCGCCGCCGCGGCGCGGCATCTGCTGGCGGCCGGGCGCAAGTGCCTGGGCTACGTCGCGGCCCAGCTCGACCCGCGGGCGCTGGCCCGGGGCGAGGGCTTTCGCGAGGTGCTGCGCGCGGCGGGCTGCTATGACCCGAGTCTGGACGTGCTGGATCCGCAGCCGTCGTCCGTGGGGCTGGGCGCCCGGCAGTTTCGCGAGCTGCTGGCCCGCCGGCCGGACGTCGACGGGCTGTTCTTCTGCAACGACGACCTGGCCCAGGGCGCGCTGTTCGAAGCCCAGCGGCTGGGCATCGCCATCCCCGAACGGATCTCGGTGCTGGGCTTCAACGACCTGCCCGGCTCGGCGCATACGGTGCCCCGGCTGACCTCCATCCAGACCCCCCGCGCCGCGGTAGGGCGCCAGGCCGCGGCCCTCCTGCTGGGGCTGCTCGACGGCCGCAGCCAACCGACCTGCGTGGACCTGGGATTCGAGTTGGTGAGTCGGGAGAGTGTGTAGGATCGTCGTCGAAGCTTGAGGTGGCGATAGGGCCTGTTGGGCTTCGCTGCGCTCAACCCAACCTACGGTGCCCTTGTAGGTTGGGTTGAGGCGGCTCCATCGCCGAAGCCCAACAGTGAGGATCTGGAGTTGGTTGTGTTGGGCTTCGCGGCGCTCAACCCAACCTACGGCGCCCTTGTAGGTTGGGTTGAGACGGTTCCATCATCGAAGCCCAACAGTGAGGGCCTGGAGTCGGTCGTGTTGGGCTTCGCTGCGCTCAACCCAACCTACCGGAACTGCGCTGTGACCACCGACCGCTCCGATCACCCCCTCTCCCCCTGGGAGAGGGCTGGGGTGAGGGTGCCGGTCTGTCGCGACCCTGACTTTGATCGCGCTGCAGCCAACCCTACCGCAACGCCTTGGCCAGAATCCGCGACTGCCCCTGGAAGTCCTGGCGGGCATAGAAGGCCTGGGCGTCCTCGTTGAATTCCATGACCTCCAGGCGCAATTCGTCGACGTCGTTGTCCCGGGCCCAGGCTTCCACGGCGTCCAGCAGCCGGGCACCCACGCCCAGCCGTCGGTGGCTGGCCGAGACCACCAGGGTGCCGATGCGGCAGAGGATCAGCGGCTGCAGAAAGGAAATCGAGCGGGTATCGGACAGGCGTGCGGTGACGAAGCCGACCAGTTCGTCGCGGGCCTCAGCGACCAACAGCACCCCGTCTTCCGGCTCGAGCTGGGCGGCCCAGTAGTCCTGGTCGCGCCAGCCGCCGGAGGGCTCGGCGAAGGTCGCCGGGGCCTGCCGGTGATGCTGCTCGGCGAGTTGTTCGGCTAGCCAGCAGATGGCGGCGAGATCGGTGACGAAGGCGGGGCGGATACGCAAGAGCGGAGCTCGCAAGAGGATTCAGCCGTTCACCTTACGCCGCGCGGAGCGGGTCAGGAAGCCTCGGCATCCAGCTGCCGGTACCAGTCGGCATAGGGGGTGTTCCGGGCCATCCGCCGGTTGTAGTCGAGCGCGCCGTCGGTCCACCAGACCGGTCCGCGCTCGCCCAGGGCGTGCTTGGCGGCGTCCACCGCGGCGCGCGCCGTGCGCAGGGCGGCCTCGTCACCCTGGCGCTTGGCCACGCCCACCTGGCGGCGCGCATCCATCAGCTCATGGGTCAGCACGTCACGGCGGTCGGCGGGCAGGCTGGGATCGGTGCAGCGCCAGAGCCGGCCCCTGACCACGAAGTAGCGTCCGTCCGGGGTGGTGGGATAGCGCATGGCAGGGGTCCCTTGGTCAGTCGTCGATGTCGAGCAGGCCGCGACAATCCGGGTAGTTCGAGCAGGCCCAGAATTCCCGGCCCTGGTGGCGACCGCTGCGCGCGCGACGGCGGACCATGGGCGCCTGGCACTCCGGGCATTCCGGCGCCAGCGCCTGGCTGGGGGGCGCTACCCGAGTGCGCGGACGGCGCCCGCCGAACACGGCGTCACGTACGGCGGTGGCGGAATAGCGCGCCGCCGCCGGAATCTCCACCAGGCGCAACTGGGCGGCCTCGCACACCGCGCGGACGAAGCGGTCGCGCTGCTGGCGATGACGCTGCAGGTGCGACCTGTCGTTGAGTTCGACCACGGCGTGCACCGCGAGGTCGTCGCGTCGGCAGATGGCGAAGTCGAAGTGCTTGCAGTTGATGCGATTCTGCGCGATCAGATAGCGGCGGCGGTCGCGCAGCGGCAGGGTCTGGACCACATCGGCGATGCGCACCTTGCCGAACACCCGGTAGTCGTCGCCCACGGCTTCGTCGAGCACGGCGAGAAAGGCCTGTTCGGCGGGGGTGAAGAGGGCTTCGACCTGGCGATAGGGAAAGGCGGCCTGACGCCGGCGCTGCCACCACCACAAAGCCCCCAGAAGCAGCAGTCCGGCCGGGACCAGCAGGGGCAGGTAACGCTCGTACATCTCGAACTCCAACAGCGGGGCGCCATGATAGTGAGTTCCGGCGCCGGACAGCAGCGGTGGCGACGAAGCGTCAGTCGCGCCGCGGTAGTTGCCGTTGCAGATCGTCCAGCCGCAGCAGGGTCACCGACTTCAGACAACTCAGATACTGCAGCTGCTGCATGTCGCCCTGGAAACCGCGAGTCGCGGTGGCGCAGCGGGGCGCCCGGTCGTCCTGCCAGAGTCGTTGCAGACGTTCGAAGGCAGGTCGTTGTTCAGTGGAGAGACCGGCCAGCCGGCGACCGTAGACGTCGGCCAGCCGGGCTTCGGCCACGGCCAGGTCCTGGCTGGCGCAGGCCGCCAGCTGCGCCTCGCTGCCCTGGCGATCGCAGTCGGCCGGGGCCTGTTCGGCGGCCAGGGCGGCGGTCGAGAGCAGCAGGACGAGCAGGGCGGACAGGCGACAGGTGATCATGCAGGCTGACTATTGCAGGGGCAGGCCGCTTAGACTGCCGCAAAAGCGCGGCCCTCACCAGGCGCCGCCGGTCTCCTGCGGCTCGCCCTGGGTCTCGCGGAATTGGCGGATCTGCACCAGCAGCCAGTCGATCCAGCGCTGTACCGGCGCGTCCACCGGGCCCTTGGGCAACACCAGGAAGTAGGCCTGGGCCGACAGCTGGTTGAACCGATCCGGCAGCGGGCGGACCAGGGCGCCGCTGGCCAGCAGGCGCTGGGCCAGCACGCAGCCGCCCAGCGCCACGCCCTTGCCGGCCGCCGCCTGTTGCAGGGCCATGCCGCTCAGTGAATAGCGCGGGCCGCGCAGACTGTCGCCCAGGGGCACCTGCTGGCTGGCGAACCAGTCCTGCCACGCGTTGGACCGGCTGCTGGGGCGACCCGAACGCCAGCCGCCGGGCCATTCGGCATGCAGCAGCGGATAGTCCAGCAAGGCAGTGGGTTCTGCCAGCGGCGCCGGGATCAGTGCCGGGCTGCACACCGGAAAGATCCATTCGCGCAGCAGCAGGCGGGTCTCGCCGTCCTGCCAGTCGCCCCGGCCATAGCGGATCGCCGCCTGGGCACCGCCCTCGGTGCCCAGGGGCACGATGGCGGACGAGGCGTCGAGAAAGACCTCGATGTCCGGATGCTGGCGCTGGAAGTCTTCCAGCCGCGGCAACAGCCATTCCTGGCCAAAGGTGGGCGGTGCGCTGACGGTCAGGACGCTACTCTTGACCCGCGCCCGGGCGACGGCGCGGGTCAGGCCGTCGAGGTGCGGCGCGATCTCCGCGGCCAAGGCGCGCCCTTGGGCGGTGAGCCGTACGCCCTGGGGCAGGCGCTCGAACAGCGGCTGCCCCAGCTCCTCTTCGAGCAGGCGGATCTGCCGGCTGATGGCACCGGCCGTGACATGCAACTCGTCCGCGGCCTTGGCGAAGTGCTGATGTCGCGCGGCGGCGGCAAAGGCGCGCAGGGCGTTTAGGGGGAGGGCGGTCGTCACGCGGAGCCTTAGTTTTCCTGAGCCTGACGCCCATTAAACATCGTTTGTCCGACCTGTTCAGCCACCGTCATCCTGCAGGCTCACTTTTTTTCCTGGAGCGACGCTCATGCGCAAGGAGCTCGATCTCCCCGCCGTGCTGGTCATGCTAGTGCTCTGCCTGGTCTGGGGGCTGCAGCAGACGGCGATCAAGGCCATCGCCGAGCAGGTGGATCCCCTGCTGCAGATCGGCTGGCGTTCGCTGCTGGCGGCCGGGCTGCTCTATGGCCTGGCGCGCTGGCGCGGCATCCGCTGCCTGGGCCGCGACCAGACGCTGATTCCCGGCCTGCTCGCCGGGTCGCTGTTCGCCCTGGAATTCCTCTGCATGGCGGTGGGCCTGAAATACACCAGCGCCGCGCACATGGTGGTGTTCATCTACACGGCGCCGCTATTCGCCGCCTGCGGTCTGCACTGGCTGGTGCCCGGGGAGCGGCTGTCGGGGCGGCAGTGGCTGGGCATGCTGCTGGCGGCCAGTGGCGTGGTCTGTGCCTTCCTGGTCGGCAAGCCAAGCGGCGGCACCAGCTGGCAGGGCGATCTGATCGGCCTGGCCGGCGGCGCCGCCTGGGGTGCCACCACGGTGCTGATCCGCCGCAGCGCCCTGGCCGAGGCGCCGCCGCTGCGCACCCTGTTCTATCAACTCGGGGTGACCGGGGTGGTGCTGCTGGCGCTGGCCCTGCCGCTCGGCAAGCGCCTGGATCTGGCCGGGCTGGATTCCCTGGCCTGGTCGAGCCTGGCGTTCCAGGTGTTTATCGTCGCCGGCATCAGTCTGCTGGGCTGGTTCGTGCTGCTCAGTCGCTATCGCGCGGCGCCCCTGGGCGTGCTGACCCTGCTGACACCGCTGTTCGGTGTGCTGATGGGCGTCTGGCTGCTGGACGAGACCCCGGGTCCGGGATTTCTCGCCGGCGCGGCCCTGGTGCTCAGTGGTCTGCTGATCGTCAGCTATCCTTCCCGCTCGCGAGTCGCGTCCCGCTGACTCGCCTGGCCCTGAGTGTCCGATGTCGTCCACTTCGCTGAATCCCTGGTTGCTGCGCCTCATCCCCCTGGTGTTCCTGGCCCTGTGGTCCGCCGGTTTCGCCGTGTCCAAGGTGGGCCTGGCCTATGCACCGCCCTTCACCCTGCTGGCGATGCGCTATGCGCTGGCGTTCAGCGTGCTGCTGATCGCCTTCCTGGTGCTGCGTCCGCCGCTGCCGCGCACCCGGCGGGAATGGGCGAATCTGGCGGTAGTGGGCTTTCTGATCCAGGGCGTCTATTTCGGCATGAGCTATGGCGCCCTGGTGATGGGCGCGTCGGCCAACGTGGTGGCCATGGTCGCCTCGTTGCAACCCATCCTGGTGGCCCTGGGCGCCCCCCTGCTGGTGGGTGAGCGGGTGGCGCCGCTGCAGTGGCTGGGACTGGCCCTGGGACTGCTCGGCGCCGTCGGCGTGATCCTGGCGCGGGCCAGCGTCGCCGTGGAATCCCTCTTCGGTATCTGCCTGGCGGTGGGCGCCTTGCTGGGCATGACCAGCGCCGTGCTCTACGAAAAGCGCCTGGGCGTGGCCCAGCATCCGGTTACCAACAACCTGGTGCAGTACAGCGTCGGCCTGGTGTGTTGCGCGCCCCTGGCGCTGCTGTTCGAGGACAGTCCGGTGCACTGGGCGCCCGCTTTCATCGGTGCCCTGGCCTACCTCGTACTGGCCAATTCGCTGCTGGCCATCAGCCTGCTGGTGTGGATGATCCGCGCCGGCGAGGCGGCGCGAGTCAGTGCGCTGTTTTTCTGCGTGCCGCCGGGCGCCGCCCTGAGCGCCTGGCTACTGCTGGGCGAGACCCTGCCACCGCTGGCCTGGGTGGCCATGGTCATCGCCATCGGTGGGGTGCTGCTGGCGACCCGGGCAGGGGGCAAGGCGGCGCGCTGAGTCGCGCCGCTCGCCGTCAGGCCGTCTTCAGCCCCGCCAGCACCTTGTCCACCGTCAGCGGATAGTCGCGGATGCGCACCCCGCAGGCGTTGTAGACGGCATTGGTGAGGGCGGCCCCGGCGCCGCAGATCCCCAGTTCGCCGACGCCCTTGATCTTCAGCGGATTGGCCTTGTCGTCCACTTCCGGCAGGAAGTGGGCTTCGATGGCCGGGATATCCAGGTGGCAGGGGTAGTGATAGTCGGCCAGGTCATGGTTGACGAAGTGGCCGTGGCGGGTATCGATCACCCCGTCTTCGTGCAGGGCGCTGCCCACCCCCCAGATCATTCCGCCGAGCATCTGCGAATGGGCGGTCTTCTCGTTGAGGATGCGGCCCGCGGCGAACACCCCGAGCATCCGCCGCAGGCGGATCTCGCCGGTGAGGGCGTGTACCCCCACCTCGGCGAAGAAGGCCCCGTAGCCCTGCTGCGAATAGTCCTTGAGCGTCTGCCCCGGCTTGATCTCGCCGATGGCCTGGAGATCGTGCTGGCGCGCCAGCTCTGCGAGGTCGCGACTGCCGTTGTCGGCGATCAGCCGGCCACCGACGAAGCGGGCGCTGGCCGGATCCAGACCGGCCGCCTGCGCCGCCTTCAGGCGCAGATTCTCGCAGGCGACATAGACCGAGGAACCGGAACTGGCGGCGCCAAAGGAACCGCCGGAGCCGGCCCCGGCCGGATCATCGCTGTCGCCCAGCAGCACCTTGACCCGCTCCACCGGCAAGCCGAGCGACTCGCCGGCGATCTGCGCCAGGATGGTGTAGGTCCCGGTGCCGATGTCGGTCATCGAGGTCTTCACCGTGGCCGTGCCATCGGCTTCCAGGCGTACCCCGGCCTGGGACGGCCTGAGCATGTTGGCGCGACTGGCCGCCGCCATGCCCAGGCCGATCAGCCAGTCGCCGTCGCGTACCTGACCGGGCGTAGCGTTGCGCCGGTTCCAGCCGAAGCGACGGGCGCCGTCCTGCATGCACTCCACCAGCTTGCGGGAAGAGAAGGGGATGTGCTTTTCCGGGTCCTGGCTGGGCTCGTTGCGGATCCGCAGCTCGATGGGATCGAGAGCGAGCATGACCGCCAGCTCGTCCATGGCGCTTTCGCTGGCGAGCATTCCCACGGCTTCGCCGGGCGCCCGGCAGGAGCCGGACTCGGGCAGATCCAGCTCGACCATGCGGTGCGCCACCAGGCGGTCGTCGCCGGTATAGAGGGTGCGCGAGGACAGGCCGGTAGGTTCGTAGTAGGTCAGGCCACGGGCGGAATGGGACCAGCCCTCATGGGCCATCGCCTGGATACGACCGTCGCGGTCGGCACCCAGGCGGATGCGCTGGATGGTGGCCGAGCGGTGATCGGTGATCTGGAACATCTGCTGGCGGGTGAGGGTGACCTTGACCGGCCGGCCGATGGCGCGGGCGGCCATGGCGCCGATCAGGGCATCGGCGTAGATTGGCAACTTGCCGCCGAAGCCGCCGCCGATATAGCGCGCCACGATACGCACGTTCTCCTTGGGCAGTTGCAGGGTATTGGCCACGCAACTCTGCGCCTGCTCGACGAACTGGGTGGAGCAATAGATCGTCACCCGGTCGCCGTCCCACTGGGCGAGGCTGGCGTGGGGCTCCATCTGCGCATGGATGTGGTAGGGCGTGGTGTAGCGCTCGTCGAGCTTGATCGGCGCCCGGGCAAAGGCGGCATCCACATCGCCCGAGGCGGTGTCGGTGGGCTGATCGGCATCCGGCGGCTTGACCGCCTGGCCGAGATTGGCGGCGAGGTCGAAGACACCGGGTTCGGCCGCGTAGTCGATCTCCACCAGGGCCGCCGCCAGGCGTGCCTCCTCGAAGGTCTCGGCCACCACGAAGGCCACGGGTTCGCCGAAATAGCGCACCTGGTCGCTGTCCAGATAGGGCTTGGGCCGGGTGAAGCGACCGCTGTTGTCCGGTTCGCGGGCGGCCTGGCGCGGCGCGTTGCGATAGGTCAGCACGCTGAGCACGCCCGGCGCGCTCTCCGCGGCCGAGGTGTCCAGGCGCCGGATGCGGCCCTTGGCGATGGTGGCACCGACGATGAAGCCATAGGCGACGCGATCGTTGCGGAATTCGAAGCTGTAGGGCGCCTGGCCGGTGACCTTGAGCAGGCCGTCGACGCGGTCGATGGGCTTGCCGATCAGGCCGCCGCGATTCTCGTCGATCAGGTTGCGGCCAGCGGGTTCATTCATTTCCATGCTGCTGTCCTCAGGCCTGTTGGCGGGCGTCGGCCACCCCGGCGCGCAGGATGCGGCGGGTCAGCTCGAGCTTGAAATCGTTGTGGCCATAGCCACGGGCACCGGCGAGCAGGGCATCGCCCACGGCCGCCAGATCGCTGTCCACGGCCTGGCCGGCAAAGGCCTGGTCGGCCGCCGCCACTCGCCAGGGCTTGTGCGCCAGGCCGCCGAAGGCGGCGCGACCGCTGCGGATGCGCGTGCCGTCCAGCTCGACGATGGCGGCCATGGATACCAGGGCGAAGGCATAGGAGGCGCGATCGCGCACCTTGCGGTAGACCTGGATGCCGGGCGGTGGCGGCGGCAGGGTCACGGCGGTGATGAGTTCGCCGGGTTGCAGCACCGTCTCGATCTGCGGGGTGTCACCGGGCAGGCGATGGAAGTCGACAAGGGGGATGCGCCGGGTGCGGCCATTGGCTTCCCGGGTTTCCACCGTGGCGTCCAGCACCCGCATGGCCACCGCCATGTCGGAGGGGTGTACGGCGATGCACTGGTCACTGGCGCCGAGCACCGCGTTCATCCGATTGAAGCCGCCCAGGGCCGCGCAACCGCTGCCGGGCTTACGTTTGTTGCAGGGCATGGCGGTGTTGTAGAAGTAGGAGCAGCGGGTGCGCTGCAGGAGATTGCCGCCAGTGGTGGCCTTGTTGCGCAGCTGCGCCGAAGCGCCGGCCAGCAGCGCGCGGGAGAGCACCGGATAGCGCTCCCGGACCCGGGCGTCGGCGGCCAGGGTGGAATTGCGCACCAGGGTACCGATGCGCAGGCCGCCGTCCGCGGTGGCGCTGATCTGATCCAGCTGCAGGCGATTGATGTCCAGCACCTGGCTGGGCGTTTCGATCTCCAGCTTCATCAGGTCCAGCAGGTTGGTGCCCCCGGCGATGAAGCGACTGCCGGCCTGGGCCCCCTGGCGGCTGGCATCGGCTTCGTTCTGCACCCGCTGATAGTCGAAGACTCTCATGCCTGGCCCCCCGCCATCTGGATGGCCGCGACGATGTTGGGATAGGCGCTGCAGCGACAGAGGTTGCCGCTCATGCGTTCGCGGATCTCTTCCTCGCTCAGCCGCATCGGCCCGTCCAGGCGTGCCGAGACATGGCTGGGCATGCCGGCCTTGACCTCTTCCAGCAGCGCCACCGCCGAGCAGATCTGCCCGGGCGTGCAATAGCCGCACTGGAAGCCGTCCTTGGCCAGGAAGGCTGCCTGCATCGGATGCAGGCGCTCGGCCTGGCCCAGGCCTTCGATGGTGGTGATGGCGTCGCCTTCGTGCATGGCCGCCAGGCTCAGGCAGCTGTTGATGCGCTGGCCGTTCACCAGCACCGTGCAGGCACCGCACTGGCCATGATCGCAGCCCTTCTTGGTGCCGGTGAGATGCAGGTTCTCGCGCAGGGCATCGAGCAGGGTGGTGCGGCTGTCGACCCGGAGCCGGCGCGCCTCGCCATTGATCTGCAGGGTCAGCGGCAGCAGCTGCGGCAGACGCGCGGCGATGGCCCGGGGCGTCAGGGGCGCGCCACCACTGGCCTGGGCGAAGGTGTAGCCGGGAATGGCGCTGGTCGCCACCAGCACCGCGGAGGTGCCGAGAAACTGCCGTCGCGACAGGCGCCAGCGTGAATCGGAGTCGGAAGCCATGGTCGGATTCTCATCGTTAGGGGCATATCACGGGAGTTCTGATGACTACCCCGGTGCCAGTGGGGTTCAGGCCACTGGGCCGCTGACCCGAGCAGGCGCCATACCGAATGTGTCTTGCCCCTGGAAAAAGGCTCTGGAAAGGCACTCTCGCCGCTTCGCTGAGCGACTTTCAACGTTACGTTGAATACCGCTGGGCAGGGGTGCTGAACCGGTTCCGGTCGGGGACAGTCCCTTACCTGAGGTGGCCCTTCGCTGCCACCGCCTATTCCGACCACGGGGGCAATCTGCACCCCGCGGCTCCAACCGTGAGGTCCGCCATGAACGCCACCCCCGCGCGCCAGGTTCAGCCCCTGGCCGAACCCGAGTCCCATACCATCGCCCTGACCCTCAACGGCAAGCAGCTGCAACTGGCGGTCGAGCCCTGGACCACCCTGCTGGACCTCCTGCGCGACCACCTCGACCTGACCGGCACCAAGAAGGGGTGCGATCATGGCCAGTGCGGCGCCTGCACCGTCCTGGTCAATGGCACCCGCATCAACAGCTGTCTGGCCCTGGCGGTCATGCAGGACGGCGCCGAGGTCACCACCGTCGAGGGCCTGGCCCAGGGCGACCAGCTGCACCCCATGCAGGCGGCCTTCGTCGCCGAAGACGCCTTCCAGTGCGGCTATTGCACCCCCGGGCAGATCTGCTCGGCGATCGGCATGCTCAAGGAGGGCCATGCCCACAGCGAGGCCGAGGTGGCCGAGCAGATGAGCGGCAACCTCTGCCGCTGCGGCGCCTATCGCAACATCCGCGCCGCCATCGAGCGGGCGCGTCCGGATTGCCAGCAGGGGGAGGGCCGCGAATGAACCGCTTCGGTTATGCCAAGCCCAACGCCGTGCCCGATGCCATCCGCCAGCATGGCCCCCAGACCCATTTCATCGCCGGCGGCACCAACCTGCTGGACCTGATGAAGGAAAACGTCGAGCGCCCCGAGCAACTGATCGACGTCAACGGCCTGCCCCTGCGCGAGGTCGAGACCACCGCCGAAGGCGGTCTGCGCATCGGCGCCCTGGTCAAGAATGCCGAGGTGGCCTACCACTCCGAGGTGCAGCGTCGCTATCCGCTGCTGGCCAAGGCCATCCTCGCCGGTGCCTCCCCGCAATTGCGCAACATGGCCTCCACCGGTGGCAACCTGCTGCAGCGCACCCGCTGCTACTACTTCTATGACGTGGGCACCCCCTGCAACAAGCGTGAACCCGGCTCCGGCTGCGGCGCCCGTGACGGGCAGAATCGCATCCACGCCATCCTCGGCCACAGCGAACAGTGCATCGCCACCCACCCCTCGGACATGTGCGTGGCCCTGGCTGCGCTGGAAGCCCGGGTCGAGGTGAGCGGTCCGAATGGCGAGCGGGTCATCGACTTCGCCGATTTCCACCGGCTGCCCGGCGACACCCCCGAGCGCGATACCAACCTCGCCGCCGACGAACTCATCACCGCCGTGACCCTGCCGGCCGAGAGCCTGGCCGCCCACAGTGCCTACCTGAAGATCCGCGATCGCGCTTCCTATGCCTTCGCCCTGGTCTCGGTCGCAGCAGCGCTGGAACTGGATGGCGAGCGCATCAAGCAGGTCCGTGTCGCCCTGGGCGGCGTGGCCCACAAGCCCTGGCGCCTGCCGGAGGCCGAACAGGCGCTGGTCGGTCAGGTGGCGGACAAGGCGGCCTTTGGCCAATTGGCCGATCGCCTGCTGCAGGGCGCCCAGGGCTTCGCCCACAACAGCTTCAAGATCGAACTGGCCCGGCGCGCCATCGTACGTGCCCTCACCGAAGCCGCTGGAGGTACCCTGCAATGACCGTCGTCCATCTGCAAAAAGCCGTTCCCCGCGTCGACGGTCCGCTCAAGGTCACCGGCCAGGCGCTCTATGCCGGCGAATTCAGCGTACCGGATCTGGCCTTCGGGTTCGTGGTCAACGCCACCATCACCAAGGGTCGCCTGCTCGGCCTGGACGTTAGCGAAGCCCTGGCCCAGCCAGGCGTGCTCGAGGTGCTCAGCCATCTCAATCGACCAGAGATGGCCAGCTACGACGAAAGCTACACCGACATGGACGCGGCTGATGGCAAGCCCTTCCGGCCGCTCTACAACGATCGCATCCTCTACAGTGGCCAGCCCATCGCCCTGGTGGTGGCCGAGACCTTCGAGGCTGCCCGTCACGCCGCCTCCCTGATCCGCGCCCAGTACAGCGAGGAAGACCACGCCACCGACCTCGCCAAGGCCCGCGACCAGGCCCACGAAGCCCCCATGGAATTGCCGGAGAATCGCGGCGATGCCCCGGCGGCCTGGGCTGCCGCACCCACCCGCATCGAAGCCGAATACCACTCGGCCGCGGAATTCCACAATCCCATGGAGATGCATGCCTCCACCGTCATCTACCACAAGGATGGCAAGCTGACGGTGCACGACAAGACCCAAGGCGTGCAGAACAGCGCCCAGTTCGTCAGCAGCATCTTCGGTCTGGGCGAGGGCGACGTGAAGGTCATCTCGCCCTTCGTTGGCGGGGCCTTCGGTTCCGGTCTGCGTCCCCAGTACCAGCTGGTACTGGCGACCATGGCGGCGCTGCAGCTCAAACGCTCGGTGCGGGTGACCCTGACCCGCCAGCAGATGTTCACCTTCGGCTATCGCCCCGAGACCTACCAGCGGATCAAGCTGGCCTGCGACAGCGACGGCAAGCTGCAGGCCATCGACCACAGCGCCCTGGGCATCACCTCGCGCTTCGAAGATTTCACCGAGATGGTGCTGGTCTGGTCGGCGTCGCTCTATGCCTGCCCCAACGTCAAGCTGGCCTATCAGCTGGCCGCGCTGGACGTCTACACCCCGCTGGACATGCGCGCCCCAGGTGCGGTGCTGGGCGTCTATGCGCTGGAAAGCGCCCTGGACGAACTGGCCTACGCCGCCGACATCGATCCGCTGGAATTGCGCATCCGCAACTTCACCGACACCGATCCGGCCAAGGGCAAGCCCTATTCCAGCAAGGAATTGCTGGAGTGCTATCGCCAGGCGGCCGAGCGCTTCGGCTGGGAACAGCGCAGCATGGCGCCGCGTTCCATGCGCGACGGCAACCAGCTGGTGGGTTGGGGCATGGCCACCGGGGTCTGGGAAGCCATGCAACAACCCGCCACCGCCAAGGCGGTGATGAACATCGATGGCAGTCTGGTAGTGGCCAGCGCCACGGCCGACATCGGCACTGGCACCTATACGGTGATGACCCAGATCGCCGCCGAGAACCTCGGTCTGCCGCTGGACAAGGTGACCTTCAAGCTCGGCGATTCCACCCTGCCCAAGGCACCCCTCGAGGGCGGTTCCTTTACCGTGTCCTCGGTGGGCACCGCCGTGAAACTGGCCTGCGACCAGCTGCGTCAGCAACTGCTGGATGCGGCCAAGGAAATGGATGACTCGCCGCTGGCCAAGGCCGAGCTGGAGCAGGTGGTGTTCGCCGACGGCGGCATCAGCCTCAAGACCGATCCGGCCCAGCGTGTCGACTTCACCGCCATCCTCAAGGCCTCGGGGTCGCCGTCCATGGAAACCCTGGCCAGCGCGGAACCGGCCGAAGAGCGCGACAACTACGCCACCGGTACCCACTCGGCGGTGTTCGTCGAGGTCAAGGTCGACGAAGACTTCGGCAGCGTCCAGGTCAGTCGCGTGGTCACCGCGGTGGCTGCCGGCCGCATCCTCAACCTCAGGACCGGCGAGAACCAGGTAGCCGGCGGCATCGTCTGGGGCATCGGCATGGGCCTGCAGGAAGAGGGGATGATGGACACCACCGAGGGGCGCTGGATGAACCACAGCCTGGCGGAGTACCACTTCCCGGTGCAGGCCGACATCCAGCAGCTGGAGGTGATCTTCGTCGAGGAGGATGATGAGATCGTCAATCCGCTGGGCGCCAAGGGTATCGGCGAGATCGGGATCGTCGGGGTGGCGGCAGCCATCGCCAACGCCATCTTCCATGCCACGGGCAAGCGGGTCCGGGATCTGCCCATCACCCTGGACAAGGTCTTCGCCGACGAGCTGGTGCACTGACCTGAAATTGTTGGGCTTCGACGATGAAGCCGTCTTAGCCCAACCTACGGGACACTCACCCACGCCAGGCTACCCCCTCTCCCACTGGGAGAGGGCTGGGGTGAGGGATGCCGAGCACACCGCTGGACCAAGTGACGTTGGGCTTCACTCCGCTCAACCCAACCTACCGCAATGCCTCGCCCCACCCTGGAACGAAAAAGGCCCGCCTCCAAGAGGCGGGCCTTTTTCAGGCAGTCGGTAAAAAGGTCTTTCGCTTCACTCGGCGTGCGACGCGCCTTCGTGTTCGATCTGCTCCTTGTACTCCAGGGCATCGGCTTCGCTCTGGTAGACGCCGACCAATTCCCCTTCCTGTTTCACGTCCCACAGATGCATGCCCAGGCCACGGGCTTCGCGGGACATATGGTCTTCGTCACGTTCGGTTACGGTAATGGTCATGCTGAATCTCCTTGGTCGAGCCCGCGCTACGGCTGGGCTTGAAAACCCATACTAGAGCGTTTCGCTTCAGGACCAAGGCGTATCTCGGCAACAAGTCGTTACAACTTCTGCGACAATCTGTCGCGTCTGCGATTGTCATCCGGCAGCGGCGTCACCGCCTTGGGCCGCTCCTGCAGGATCCGCAAAAATGTAGGAGCGGCGGTAAAACGCCAGAAGAGGGCTGCTTGATACGCATCTTCTTTCTGTTGAGACAGCTACCACGCCTGCTTGGTGGATAAAGGAAAACGCCCTCCGAAGAGGGCGTTTTGCCTGCAGACCAGATCAGTTGGCGCCCTTCACCGTGCGCCCGTTGACCGAGCCTTCCTTGAGGCTGGTCTGGTATTCCTTGCCGTCGCTCTCCTGCTGGTAGAGGCGCACCAGCAGATAGTCCCAGTCCTTGGCGAACCACAGTTCGGTCTTGCGGCTGCTCTTGGTGGGATCGCGCACGCGCTCGACCTTGATGGCATCGAACAGGCCCAGCGGGGTGCGGATGCGCTCCGGGCCGATGACGCGGAAGTCGTAGGTGTCGATGCTGTCGCCGTCGACGATCTGGTAGCTCATGCTCTTCTTGCCGTCGGCCACGTCCTGCTGCAGCTTGAGCTGGTAGGTCGACTTGTCCAGCAGACCGCGATCCAGCGTCAGGCTGACCGGATCATCCTTGTCCTTGCCGGTGACCTTCTTGCCGGCCCAGTCGAAGGTCAGCTCGCTCTCGCGACTCTTGCCCAGGCCGCTGCGCTTGTACTGATAGGTGTCCGGCAGGAAGGCCTCGCCTTCCCGGCGGAAGGTGCTGGACTCGTTGAGGCCGGCGACCAGCATGGAGGCTTCGAATTTCAGCTCCCAGCGGCCATCGGCTTCCTTCTGCAGCGAGCGCTCGGCCGAGCCGCTGACCGGCATCTGCTTCCAGTCGGCGGTGTAGCTGGCCGTGAACGGCTGCAGGTCGAAGGCAAAGGCCGAGGCGCTGCAGAGGGTGGCCAATAGGAACAACAGACGTCGCATCAGTTTCTCCTTGGATCAGGAAGGGGAGGCCAAAGCCGTCAGCGACGGCAACTCGGCCCCGGTAGGCGGCAGCGCCTCGCCATCGAGCTCGGCACCCAGGGTACCCAGCCGCAGACGACCTTCGGCGAACAACCGCACGGCCACAGGATAAAGGAGGTGCTCGGCGGCGTGTACCCGTGTCGCGAGGCTCTCCGCCGTATCTTCAGGCTGCACCGGTACCCGCGATTGCAGGACGACCGGCCCGCCATCCAGTTCTTCGGTGACGAAGTGCACGCTGCAGCCGTGCCAGGCATCGCCGGCATCGAGGGCGCGCTGGTGGGTGTGCAGCCCCTTGTAGAGGGGCAGCAGCGAGGGATGGATATTGAGCAGGCGACCCTGGTAGCGCCGCACGAAGGCGGGCGTGAGGATGCGCATGAAGCCGGCCAGGACCACGAGATGGGCGCCCTGGGCGTCGATGGCGGCCGCCAGGGCCGCATCGAAGCTGTCGCGATCGCCGTGTTCGCGGTGATCGATCACCTGGGTGGCGATCCCGGCCTGGCGGGCCCGCTCCAGGCCATAGGCCTCGGCGCGGTTGGCGATCACCGCCGCGATCCGCACGGGCGGCGTCGCGGCGTCGAGCAGGGCTTGCAGGTTGCTGCCGTGGCCGGATATGAGCACCACCACGGCGCAGTCGGCTTGACTCATCCGTGCTGTTTCAGATTGTTCAGCACGACCTGGTCGGCACCCTCGGCGGCCTGTTCGATACGGCCGATGACCCAGGGTTGCTCACCCTCGGCACGCAGCACCTGCAGGGCGCCTTCGACCTGATCCTGGGCCACGCAGATGACCATGCCCACGCCGCAGTTCAGCACGCGGTGCATCTCGGTCTCGTCGACGTTGCCCTGCTGCTGCAGCCAGTCGAACACCGCCGGACGCTGCCAACTGGCCACGTCGAGCACCGCCTGGGCGCCCTCGGGCAGCACGCGCGGGATGTTGTCGAGCAGACCGCCGCCGGTGATGTGGGCCATGGCCTTGACCGCGCCGGTGTCCTTGATCAGCTTGAGCAGCGGCTTCACATAGATGCGGGTGGGCGCCATCAGCAATTCGGTCAGCGGTTGGCCGTCGAGCTGGATGTTCTCGATGTCGGCACCGGCCACCTCGATGATCTTGCGGATCAGCGAATAGCCGTTGGAGTGCGGACCGGAGGAGGGCAGGGCGATCAGGGCGTCTCCGGTGGCCACCTTGGAACCGTCAATGATCTCGGACTTCTCTACCACGCCGACGCAGAAGCCGGCCAGGTCGTAGTCTTCGCCTTCGTACATGCCGGGCATCTCGGCGGTCTCGCCGCCCACCAGGGAGCAGCCGGCCTGTTCGCAACCGGTGCCGATGCCGGTCACCACCTGGGCGGCGACGTCGACATTGAGCTTGCCGGTGGCGTAGTAGTCGAGGAAGAACAGCGGCTCGGCGCCGCAGACCACCAGGTCGTTGACGCACATGGCGACCAGGTCGATGCCGATGCTGTCGTGCTTGGCCAGGTTCATGGCCAGGCGCAGCTTGGTGCCGACACCGTCGGTGCCGGAGACCAGTACCGGCTGGCGATAGCCTGCCGGGATCTCGCACAGGGCACCGAAGCCCCCCAGGCCGCCCATGACTTCCGGGCGGGCGGTGCGCTTGGCGACGCCCTTGATGCGTTCTACCAGAGCCTCACCGGCGTCGATGTCTACACCGGCGTCCTTGTAGCTCAGCTGGGGTTGTTTGCTCATGAATCCTGGCCTTTGGCTAATGGCGAAACGAGCCGGCTGGCGCCAGCCGGCAATGAGGCGGGCGATTTTACCAGAAGCCGTGCCAAAGCACGCGGCCCGCCGCGGCCTCCGGTCCGGGTGGCGATGGCACCCGGCCAGCCTGCCGTGGTCTGAGCCTGATCGCCCGTCCGTTCGCCGGACGGGCAGTCTCCGCCGCTATCTTCTGCACAGCCCGCGACCCAGTGCCCTTGCCCGCGGATCGGGCGGCTTTTAAGGTATGCCCCTTGCCCTTTCTATGGAATCGCCATGCGCCGTCTCGTCCTTCCGTTGCTCGCTTCGCTGCTGGTCCTGAGTCCGCTCGCCCGCGCCGAGGTGGTGGACAACCTCTACCAGGTCCGCGAGCCGGTGACCTCGCAACAGCCGGACGAGCGCACTGCCGCCCTCAAGCGCGCCCTGCAGGTGCTGGCAGGACGCCTGACCGGCAATCCCCAGGCCGGCCAGACCCCGGGTCTCGCCAGTGCCCTGGCGGCGCCCGAATCCCTGATCACCCAGTACGGCTATGACGCCGGTCCGCCGCAGGTGCTGGTGGCCAACTTCGACCCGGCCGCCACCGAGCGTGCCCTGGGTCAGGCGGGTCTCTCGGTGTGGGGCGCCAATCGCCCGGTGGTGATGATCTGGTGGCTCAATGACGCCGACAGCGGGGCGACCCTGGTCGGTGACGGCCAGCCCGCCAGCAGCGGGGTCCAACGCGGCGCCCAGCGTGCCGGCCTGCCGATCCGCCTGCCGCTGGCCGACCTCAGCGAACAGTTGGCCGGCACCGCCGCCAACATCGACGCCAGCGATCCGACCGCCCTGCGCCAGGCCTCCGAGCGCTATGGCGCCAATGCCCTGCTGGCGGTGCACGCCAAGCCGCAGGGCAATGGCTGGCAGGCCCAGTGGCGCCTGTGGAACGGCACCGCCGCCGAGCAGGGCACCAGCCAGGCGGCCGATCAGGACGCCCTGGCCGCCGCCGTGCTGCAGGACGTCGCCGCGCGCCTGTCGAAGAAATTCGTCTCCCGCCCGGGTACCACCCAGCCGCTGACGCTGGTGGCCGACAACTCCAACTTCGAGCGCTATGCCCAGCTGCAGAAGGTGCTGGAGCCCCTGTCGAGCCGGCTGGTGAAGGTCGAGGGCACCCAGCTGACCTACGACCTCACCGCCAATCCCGACCAGTTGCAGGCGCAACTGACGCTGGCCGGTCTGCAGCCCGCCTCGGCGCCGGCTGCCCCGGCTGCCCCGGCTGCACCTGCCACCACACCCGCAGCCCCGGTGGACGCCAATGCCGCGCCGACGCCGTCGGCACCGGTCGCGCAACCGGCGCGCACCACCCTGTACTTCCGCTGGCCATGAGGGCTGGCGCCCAACACTGAAGCGGCTGCTGCGAGGGGCCCGGGATTTGGTTAGACTTGGCGCCCTCGCGAAACTGCCAAGAGCCGTTCGAGCTGGCATGATGCCTTTACAGCTGCCCCTGGGCATTCGTCTGCGTGACGACGCCACCTTCGTCAATTACTACCCTGGCGCCAATGCCGCGGCGCTCGGCTATGTCGAGCGTCTCTGCGATGCGGACGCCGGCTGGACGGAAAGTCTGATCTATCTCTGGGGTGGCGCTGGCGCCGGTCGCAGCCATCTGATGCAGGCCGCCTGTCACCGTCTGGAGGAACTGGGCGAGCGCGCCATTTACCTGCCCATGGGCGAACTGGCCGATTACGGCGTCGAGCTGTTCGACAACCTCGAGCAGTGCGAACTGGTCTGCCTCGATGATCTCGACGCCCTGGCCGGTCAGCGACGCTGGGAAGAGGCGCTCTTCCACCTGTTCAATCGCCTGCGCGATGCCGGCAAGCGGCTGCTGATCTCCAGTACCGCCGCGCCGCGGCAATTGCCGGTGCAACTGGCCGACCTCAAGTCGCGCCTGACCCTGGCACTGGTCTTCCAGTTGCGCCCGCTGTCCGACGAAGACAAGCTGCGCGCCCTGCAGCTGCGTGCCTCCCGCCGCGGCCTGCACCTGACCGACGAGGTCGGCCGCTTCATCCTCTCGCGCAACACCCGCAGCATGGACGCCCTGTTCGACATGCTCGAACGCCTGGATCAGGCGTCGCTGCAGGCGCGACGCAAGCTCACCATTCCCTTCGTCAAGGAAATCATGGGCTGGTAGCCGCGTCGGCTACCGCTACTACTGCTTCTGCAAGCGACCCGCCAGGGTCGCCAGGCGCTTGCCCAGGGCCCGGCACAGCGCCGTCTCCTGATCGTCCAGCGCGCGCTTGCCATCCGCTCCGGCGAAATGACTCGGCCCATAGGGTGTACCGCCCCCCTTGGTTTCCAGCAGGGCGCTCTCGCTGTAGGGCAGGCCGGTGATGAGCATGCCGTGGTGCAGCAGCGGCAGGGCCATGGACAGCAGGGTGCTCTCCTGACCACCGTGCAGACTGGCGGTGGAGGTGAAGACGCCGGCGGGCTTGTCCACCAGGGCCCCGGTCAGCCAGAGGCTATTGGTGCCGTCGAGAAAGTACTTCATGGCGGCGGCCATGTTGCCGTAGCGCGTCGGACTGCCCAGAGCCAGGGCCGCGCAATCGCGCAGGTCATCGAGTGTCGCGTAGACCGCGCCCTGCTCGGGCACCGCCGGGGCGACGGCGGCGCATTCGGCGGATACCGCCGGCACTGTGCGCAGGCGTGCGGCCATGCCGCCCATTTCCACCCCGCGGGCGACCTGCCGGGCCATCTCGGCGGTGGCGCCATGGCGGCTGTAGTAGAGCACCAGCACGTAGGCTTCGGCGGTCATTGCAGGATCTCCAGGACACGCTCGGGGGGACGACCGACGACGGCGCGTTCGCCGCACACGGCGATGGGTCTTTCGATCAGCTTGGGATGGGCGGCCATGGCCGCGATCAGGGCGTCTTCGTCCAGCGTCGGATCGGCCAGGTTCAACTCGCGATAGGCCTCCTCGCCGGTGCGCAGCAACTGGCGCGCCTCCAGGCCCAGCTTGGCGAGCAGCTCGCGCAAGGCGCTGGCATCCGGCGGCGTCTCCAGGTAGGGCACCACGGATACGGCTAGCTCGCGGCTTTGCAGCAGCGCAAGCGCCGCGCGCGATTTCGAACAGCGCGGGTTGTGATAGAGGACGATTTCACTCATGGGCAGATCCATAGAAGGTAAGATGCCCATTGTAGCGGGTTGGCGAGGACTGCCGCGCCAGCCCTTGACCGTGCCTTTCGAGGAACCGCCAATGCCGGCCCGCTTGCGTGAACTGCTGTCCTTCGTTCGCTATCTCGCCGACCGCTTCATCGAGGATCGCGCGCCCAACAACGCCGCGGCCCTGACCTACACCACGCTGTTCGCCGTGGTCCCGGTGATGACCGTGACCTTCGCCATGCTCTCGGCGATTCCTGCCTTCCAGGGTACGGAAGTGCAGATCCAGGCCTTCATCTTCCGCAATTTCGTGCCCTCCACCGGGGCGACCCTGGAAGAGTACCTGCGCAACTTCATCGAGCAGGCCCGCCATCTGACCTGGCTGGGCGTGGGCCTGCTGGCGGTGACGTCCTTCTTCATGCTGGTGACGGTGGAAAAGACCTTCAATGACATCTGGCGCGTGCGCATTCCGCGGCGCGGGGTCTCCAGCTTCCTGCTCTACTGGGCGGTGCTCAGCCTGGGGCCCCTGCTGCTGGGCGCCGGTTTCGCCATGAGCACCTACCTGGCCTCGGTGGCCCTGGTGTTCGGCTCCTACGGCATGTCCGGCGCCCAAGCGCTGCTCAAGGTCACGCCGCTGCTGTTCAGCATCGCCGCCTTCACCCTGATGTACGCGGCCGTGCCCAATACCCGGGTCCCGCTGCGCCACGCACTGATCGGCGGAGCCCTGACCGGCGTGCTGTTCGAGGCGGCCAAGAGCCTGTTCGGCCTCTATGTCTTCTATTTCCCCGGCTACCAACTGATCTATGGCGCCTTCGCCACGGTGCCGCTGTTCCTGGTCTGGATCTATGTCTGCTGGCTGATCGTGCTGCTGGGCGCGGAGGTGGTCTGCAGCCTGTCCACCACCCATCACTGGCGCCGCGCGCCCCTGCCGGCCTTCTTCATCCTGCTCGCCGTGCTGCGGGCCTTCCTGGAGCGCCAGCAGAGCGG
This sequence comes from Pseudomonas sp. AS2.8, assembly GCF_014190935.1. Taxonomy (NCBI): domain Bacteria; kingdom Pseudomonadati; phylum Pseudomonadota; class Gammaproteobacteria; order Pseudomonadales; family Pseudomonadaceae; genus Pseudomonas; species Pseudomonas sp. AS2.8. The sequence continues at coordinate 718,626 of NZ_JACHVV010000002.1, read as the reverse complement.
CTCCAGCCTGCACCTGGGGCGACTGCACCAGGCCGGCTGGAAGCTGCCGGAGCATGAATGGCACGCGGTGCTGGCTTTCCTGCAACAGGAACGCCTGGTGTGCCAGAACGACAGTGGCCATTGGGTGCTCTGCCGCGACCTGCATGGCTATGCGCTCCTGGATCTGCTGGATCGCGCGCCCTGGGCACCGCCTGCGCCGGATTGCTGGCCGCCCGCCGAACGTTTTCCCGGTGACTGGTATCCGCAGTTGCAGGAGGCCTTCGCACAGCTGCAGGCACAACGTCATGACCTGCTCGCCGGAAGCGTGGCCCAGTGGCTCAAGGTCGCGCCGGCGCTGGAAGAAAGGAGCGCCCCGCGATGACGAAAAGCGCGGCGTATCGTGGCCTGATCAGTGGCCGCGTACAGGGCGTCTACTACCGCGAGAGCACGCGGCAGGAGGCGCAGCGACTGGGCGTCACCGGCTGGGTGCGGAATCTGGCGGATGGCCGGGTGGAGTGCCACCTGGAAGGTTCGGTCGAAGCCCTGGCCCGGCTGGAGCTCTGGCTCTGGCAGGGACCGGCAGCGGCCGAGGTGACCGGGGTGGAGCTGGAGGAGGTGGCCTGCGCAGGCCTGACCGAGTTCCAGGTCAGGCGCACGGACGCCTGACCTGGAGCGGTAGCCCTCAGCGGGCCTTGAGGAAGCCGACGATTTCGGCCAGGGCGATGTTCTGGCTGTCGCTATCGGTACGGCCCTTGTATTCGACCAGGCCTTCATTGAGACCGCGCTCACCCACCACCAGGCGATGGGGGATACCGATCAGCTCCATGTCGGCGAACTTCACACCGGGGCTGGTCTTCTTGTCACGGTCGTCCAGCAGCACGTCGAAGCCGGCGGCCTTCAGCTCGGCATAGAGGCGATCGGTCGCCTCCTTCACCGCGGCGTTCTCGTACTTCATCGGCACCAGGGCGATCTGGAAGGGTGCCAGGGCAGCCGGCCAGCGGATGCCACGCTCGTCGTGATTCTGCTCGATGGCGGCGGCGACCACGCGGGACACCCCGATACCGTAGCAGCCCATGGTGAGAAGGGTAGGCTTGCCTTCCTCGCCCAGGACCGACAGCTTCATCGCCTCGCTGTACTTGGTGCCTAGCTGGAAGATGTGGCCCACTTCGATGCCGCGCTTGATCACCAGGGTGCCCTGGCCATCGGGGCTCGGATCGCCGGCCACCACGTTGCGCAGGTCGGCGACCTGGGGCAGCGGCAGATCACGCTCCCAGTTCACGCCGAAATAGTGCTTGTCTTCCTGATTGGCGCCGATGCCGAAGTCGCTCATCAGGGCCACCGAGCGATCGACGATGCAGGGAATCGACAGATTCATCGGGCCAAGGGAGCCGGGGCTGGCGCCGATGGCCGCACGGATTTCCGGTTCGGTGGCGAACACCAGAGGGCTGGCGACTTCCGGCAGGTTGGCCGCCTTGATCTCGTTGAGTTCGTGATCGCCACGCACCACCAAGGCGACCAGGGTGCCTTCCTCGGCGCCACGCACGACCAGGGTCTTCACGGTCTTCTCGATGGCCAGACCGAATTTCTCCACCAGATCGGCGATGGTCTTGGTGTCGGGGGTATCGACCAGGCGCAACTCTTCGCTGGCGGCGCCGCGCGCGGTTTCCCGCGGCAGGGCCTCGGCCTTCTCGATGTTGGCGGCGTAGTCGGAGCTGTCGCTGAAGGCGATGTCGTCTTCACCGGAGCCGGCCAGCACATGGAATTCGTGGGAACCGCTGCCACCGATGGAACCGTTGTCGGCCTGCACCGGACGGAAATTCAGGCCCAGGCGGCTGAAGACGTTGCAGTACGCCTGGTACATGGCGTCGTAGGTTTGCTGCAGCGACGCCTGGTTCAGGTGGAAGGAGTAGGCATCCTTCATGACGAATTCGCGGCCGCGCATCAGACCGAAGCGCGGGCGGATCTCGTCACGGAACTTGGTCTGGATCTGGTACAGGTTGATCGGCAGCTGCTTGTAGCTGTTCAACTCGTTGCGCATCAGGTCGGTGATGACTTCCTCGTGGGTCGGACCCACGCAGAAATCGCGCTGATGACGGTCCTTCAGGCGCAGCAGCTCGGGGCCGTACTGTTCCCAGCGACCGGATTCCTGCCACAGCTCGGCGGGCTGGATCGCCGGCATCAGCACCTCCAGGGCGCCGGTGGCGTTCATTTCCTCACGGACCACGGCTTCCACCTTGCGCAGCACGCGCAGGCCCAGCGGCAGCCAGGTATAGAGACCTGAGGCCAGCTTGCGGATCATGCCGGCACGCAGCAGCAGCTGGTGGCTGATCACCACGGCATCGGAAGGGGTTTCTTTGAGGGTGGACAGCAGGAACTGGCTGGTACGCATGGCTAGGCGGTCTGTCGGCATCGAGACGGGACCGGCATTGTACGGCGGGGTGGGGCAGGGCGTACAGGGACGCGGGTGGCGCCGACCGGAGGCCGGAAAAGAACAGCCCGGCGAATGCCGGGCTGCTGGATCGTGCGAGACGCTGGCCTCTATTAGAGGATGTTCAGCGGGTACTCGGTGATCAGGCGGAACTCGTTGACGGTGCCGCCGGTGCTGGCGTCGCCACGGTGCCAGGCTTGGCGGACGCGGAAGGACAGGTCCTTGGCCGGGCCGCTTTGCAGGACGTACTTGGCTTCGACGTTGGTCTCGCGCTCTTTGTCGCCATCCTGGTACAGGCCAGCGTAGGCGGTGCCGCCTTTGGGAGCGTCGATGTCGTGACCGTAGATGTAACGGGCCATGAAGCTCAGGCCGGGTACGCCCAGGGTCGCCATGTTCAGGTCGTAGCGCGCCTGCCAGGACTTCTCGCCGGAGGCGTTGAAGTCGGAGTACTGGATGGAGTTGGCCAGGAAGATACTGTCGCCACCGTTGCCGGTATTGGCGCCCCTGCCACCCACGCCGACGTAGTCGAACGGCGCATCGCTACTTACGCCCTGGTAGGCCAGGGTGAAGGTGTGGGCATCGATGCTGTAGGCGGCGGCCAGCGAGTAGGCGTTGTTGCTGAAGTCGCCCAGCTTGGCGCTGCCGGTGTCCTTGGTGTGGTAGTAGTTGAAGTCAAAGGTCAGCGCCTGATTGGCACTCAGCGGCTGCACGAAGTTGACGTTGGCGTAGTACTGGTTCCACAGATCTTCCAGACGGCCGTAGTACAGCGACGCATTCAGCTGATCGTTGATCTTGTACTTGCCACCTACGTAATCGCCGGAGCTGGAAGTAATGCCGGAAGCGTACGTCGAGCCCAGGTTGCCATCGTGGTAGGTGTTGGTACGGTCACGCGCAGCGGTGATGTGGCCGGCTTCCAGGAACAGATTCTCGATCTCTTCGCTGGTCAGCATGAAGCCGGTAGCGGTCTGCGGGAACAGGCGGCTGCCACCCACGGCGAAGACCGGGGAGGTGGGCTGCACGTTGCCGTACTTCAGGACGGTGTTGGAGACGCGCAGTTTGACGGCGGCGCCAGCAGTGGAGTACTCGTCCTTGTTGCGACCGTCGCTGTCGATCTGCAGGTTGCCGGAACCGACGTGGCCGCGGCCACCGTCCAGTTTCAGACCCAGGTAGCCAAAGGCGTCCACACCGACACCCACGGTGCCCTGAGTGAAGCCCGATGCGTAGTTCATCAGGAAGCCATGGCTCCAATCTTTACGATCGTTGGCGCCGTTCTTGAGATCCCGGTTGAAGTAGTAGTTGCGGTTCAACAGGGTCAGCTTGCTGTCTTCGACAAAGCCCTTGGATTCGGACTGCTGGTCGGCGAAAGCCAGTTGAGTGGTCCCTGCGGCTACTGCCAGGGCGAGAATGCTCCACTTCATCGCTTGCATCAGAAATGCTCCTTTGGGTTGAAAGTCAGCCATCGTGTCAGCCGTGGCTGTTTGTTCTAATGGCGGCACATATAGCACCTCTCTCGGAGGGGCGATAGGCTTCATCAAAATTTTGCGTGTGATGAGCGGATTAACCAGAACTCTTAAGAAAGCTCTTTAAGAGTTCCCGTCCGATCGTCGTACCCGGATCGTGATAGCAAAAAGCGTGCACAAATCCTCAAACACCGAGCCCGCCTGTCTATCGCCAGGCCACTCCCCAGGTGACGGGCAGTTTCGGGAGGGTTGGTTGCACCTTTGTGACACCAAAGGTTTCACGTTCCCCAAGCCGTGCACACTTTTAGTGCTGACTGGTGTTAGCAGGAGATGAGATGTTCCAAATAGATCCACGACTGGCCGGCGATTCCCTGGAAGTGGCGTCCTTGACGCTGTGCCAGGTGTTGCTGCTGAACGATCGCCGCTATGACTGGCTGGTGCTGGTGCCCCGTCGGGAAAGTGTTACCGAGGTCCTCGACCTGTCACCCCGGGACCAGGCACAACTGTGGCGAGAGGTGACACTTGTTGCCCAGGTGTTGCGTAACGCTCACCCTGACTGCAAATTGAACATCGGCGCCCTAGGTAACGTCGTCCGGCAATTGCACCTGCATGTCCTGCTGCGGCAGGAGGGTGATCCGGCCTGGCCCGGTCCGGTATGGGGACACTCGCCACGCGAGCCCTATGTCGCCGAAGCCGGCCATGCCGCTGCCGAGCGCTGGCGGGTGCAGCTCGAACAGGAGGCACAGGCATGACCCTCGAAGAACGTATCGCCGACCTGGAGATGCGCCAGGCTTTCCAGGACGACACCATCCAGACCCTGAACGACATCATCGTCGAGCAGCAGCGGACCCTGGATCGCTGCGCGGCGCAGATCCGCATGCTGGCCGAACGCCAGGCGGAGTTGCAGAGCACAGGCGGTGGCGGCATGCCGGACGAAGCCCCGCCGCCGCACTATTGAGATCCGTTCCGCAGCTGAATCTTGTTGTCGCCCTGACGTACGTGCGCAGGCGGCTTTGCCGGCTACTCTAGCGGCACTGCATCCTTGCACTTTTTTGGTGCAGTCCGGCCTCGTCCCTCGTGGAACTCGCTCCGGGAGAGGCCTGTCCTCTGCGGAGCGAAGCCCACAGCACCTTCAGGACGGAGTACGGTTATGGCGTTTTTCACCGCTGCCAGCCAAGCGGATTTCCAACAACAACTCAAGAATGCCCTCGCGGCCCATGTCGAAGGGGACACCCTCGAACAACTGGATCGCTTCACCGCCCAGTTCTTCGGCATCGTCCCGCTGGAAGAACTCACCCAGCGTCGGCTGTCCGATCTGGTCGGCTGCGTGCTGTCGGCCTGGCGCCTGCTGGATGTCTTCGATCCGGCCGAGCCGCGGGTGCAGGTCTTCAATCCGGACTACGAACGACACGGCTGGCAATCGAGCCACACCGTGGTCGAGGTGCTCCACGCCGACTCTCCCTTCCTGGTGGATTCGGTGCGGATGGAGCTCAACCGCCAGGGCTATAGCGTCCATACCTTGCAGAACAGTGTCCTCAGCGTGCGCCGGGACGCCCAGGGTCGCCTGCTCGAGTTGCTGCCCAAGGGCCAGCAGGGCGAGGGGGTCACCCGCGAAGCCCTGATGTTCCTCGAGATCGACCGCTGTGCGGCCGCCACCGAGTTGCGCACCCTCGAAGCTGCGCTGCAGGAGATCCTCGGCGAGGTCCGGCTGACCGTCGGTGACTACGCCGCCATGAAGGCCAAGGTCGCCGACCTGCTGACCTGGCTGGATCGACGTCCGGCCGGCGTGGAGGAGGGTGAACTGGCCGAGGTGAAGGCCTTCCTCGACTGGCTCCGCGACGACAGGTTCACCTTCCTCGGCTATGAGGAATTCACCGTCGAAGGCGACGGCGAGACCGCGGTGCAACGCTATGTGCCCGACTCCCTGCTTGGCCTGTCGCGCCGCCTGCGCGGTCGCCCCGAGACCGCCGAGATCACGTTGTCCGGTGAGCCGCTGCGTTATCTGCGCGAACCGGTGCTGCTGTCCTTCGCCAAGGCGGCCGACCCGAGCCGGGTGCATCGCCCGGCCTATCCCGATTTTGTTTCCCTGCGCGAAGTGGACGCCAGCGGCCGGGTGGTGCGCGAGCACCGCTTCATGGGCCTCTATACCTCCAGCGTCTACAACGACAGCGTGCGCGAGATTCCCTATATCCGCCGCAAGGTCGACGAGGTGCGCCGGCGCGCCGACTTCGACAGCAGCGCCCACCTGGGCAAGGAACTGGCCCAGGTCCTCGAAGGCCTGCCGCGCGACGATCTGTTCCAGACCCCGGTGGACGATCTGTTCAGCACGGCCATGGCCATCGTGCAGATCCAGGAGCGCAGCAAGGTCCGCGTCTTCCTGCGCCGCGATCCCTATGGCCAGTTCTTCTATTGCCTGGCCTATGTACCGCGCGACATCTATTCCACCGAAGTGCGCCAGCGCATGCAGCAGATCCTCATGGATCGCCTGCATGGCACCGACTGCGAATTCTGGACCTTCTTCTCCGAATCCGTGCTGGCGCGGGTGCAGTTCATCCTGCGCGTCGATCCGCTGCAGCCGCAGGACGTCGATCCGGCGCGCCTGGAGCAGGAGATGGTGCAGGCCTGCCGCAGCTGGAAGGACGACTTCGCCAGCCTGATGGTGGACAGCTTCGGCGAAGCCCAGGGCACCTCCATCCTGGCCGACTATCCGCTGGGCTTCCCGGCCGGCTACCGTGAGCGCTTCGCCCCGCATCTGGCCGTGGTGGACATGCGTCACCTGCTGGCCCTGAAGGACGATCGCCGTCTGGCCATGGGCTTCTACCAGCCGCTGACCCAGACCGGCGACAACATCTTGCACTGCAAGCTCTACCACGCCGACACGCCCCTGGCGCTGTCGGACGTCCTGCCGATCCTGGAAAATCTCGGTCTGCGCGTGCTCGGCGAATTCCCCTATGAGCTGCGCCATCGCAATGGCCGCCGCTACTGGATCCACGATTTCGCCTTCACCACCGTGGCCGGCCTGGAGCTGGATCTGCAGCAACTCAACGACACCTTCCAGGACGCCTTCGTCCAGGTGGTGGACGGCCAGGCGGAAAACGACAGCTTCAACCGCCTGGTACTGACCGCCGGGCTGCCCTGGCGGGACGTCGCGGTGCTGCGCGCCTATGCGCGCTATCTCAAGCAGATCCGCATCGGCTTCGACATCGGCTACATCGCCGCCACCCTCAATGCCCACGTCGACATCGCCCGCGAACTGGTGCGGCTGTTCCGCATGAAGTTCTACCTGGCGCGGCGCATGACCAGCGAGGACCTGGACGACAAGCAGCAGCGTCTGGAGCAGGCCATCCTCAGCGCCCTCGACGACGTGGCGGTGCTCAACGAAGACCGCATCCTGCGGCGCTACCTGGACCTGATCAAGGCGACCCTGAGAACCAACGTGTTCCAGACCGACGCCGCCGGCAAGCCCAAGGCCTACTTCAGCTTCAAGCTCGACCCCAAGGCCATTCCCGAGCTGCCACGCCCGGTGCCGCGCTACGAGATCTTCGTCTACAGCCCGCGCGTGGAAGGGGTGCACCTGAGATTCGGCAACGTCGCCCGCGGCGGCCTGCGCTGGTCGGATCGCGAGGAAGACTACCGCACCGAGGTGCTGGGCCTGGTCAAGGCGCAGCAGGTCAAGAACTCAGTGATCGTCCCCGTGGGCGCCAAGGGCGGCTTCGTGCCGCGGCGTCTGCCGACCGGAGGCTCCCGCGACGACATCCAGGCCGAGGCCATCGCCTGCTACCGCATCTTCATCAGCGGTCTGCTGGACATCACCGACAACCTCAAGGAGGGTGAAGTGGTCCCGCCGGCTGCCGTGGTGCGCTACGACGGCGACGACCCCTATCTGGTGGTGGCCGCCGACAAGGGCACCGCGACCTTCTCCGACATCGCCAACGGCATCGCCCAGGACTACGGTTTCTGGCTCGACGATGCCTTCGCCTCCGGTGGTTCGGCAGGCTATGACCACAAGAAGATGGGCATCACCTCGCGGGGCGCCTGGGTCAGCGTGCAGCGCCACTTCCGCGAGCGTGGCATCGACGTCCAGACCGATCCGGTCACCGTGGTGGGCATCGGCGACATGGCCGGCGACGTCTTCGGCAACGGTCTGCTGCGTTCGCGCAGCCTGGAGCTAGTGGCGGCCTTCAACCACCTGCACATCTTTATCGATCCCAATCCGGACGCCGAGCGCAGCTATGTCGAGCGCGAGCGGCTATTCAATCTGCCGCGCTCCAGCTGGACTGACTACGATGCCAGCCTGATCTCCCAGGGCGGTGGCATCTTCCCGCGCAGCGCCAAGCGTATCGCCATCAGCCCCGAGATGAAGGCGCGCTTCGAGCTGCAGGCCGATCACCTGACGCCCAACGAACTGATCAACGCCCTGCTCAAGGCCCCGGTGGACCTGATCTGGAACGGCGGCATCGGTACCTACGTCAAGGCCAGCTTCGAAAGCCACGCCGACATCGGCGACAAGGCCAACGACGCCCTGCGCGTGGACGGCTGCGACCTGCGCGCCAAGGTGATCGGCGAGGGTGGCAACCTGGGCATGAGTCAGCTGGCGCGGGTGGAATTCGGCCTGCACGGCGGCGCCTGTAACACCGACTTCATCGACAACGCCGGCGGCGTGGACTGCTCCGACCACGAGGTCAACATCAAGATCCTCCTGGGTGACGTGGTCTCCGCTGGCGACATGACCGTCAAGCAGCGCAACACGCTGATGGGCGAGATGACCGACGAGGTCGGCGAACTGGTGGTCGCCAACAACTACATGCAGACCGGTGCCCTGTCCCTGGCGGAATACCGCGCACGGACCCACCTGGCCGAATACCAGCGGCTGATCGTGGATCTCGAGGGACGCGGCAAGCTGGATCGCACCCTCGAATTCCTGCCCAGCGACGAGGTGCTCGCCGAGCGCGCCGCCAAGGAGCAGGGGCTGACCCGGGCCGAGCTGTCGGTATTGATCTCCTACAGCAAGATCGACCTCAAGGAGCAGTTGCTGGCCTCTTCGGTGCCGGACGACGACTACCTCGCCCGGGACATGCAGGGTGCCTTCCCGCAGCGCCTGACCGAACAGTTCCCCGAGGCCATGGCGCGCCATCGCCTCAAGCGCGAGATCGTCGCCAACCAGATCGCCAATGACCTGATCAACCACATGGGCATCACCTTCGTGCAGCGCCTGTGCGAATCCACCGGCATGAGCGCGGCCGATGTCGCCCGCGCCTATGTGGTGATGCGCGATGTGCTGCACCTGCCGCACTGGTGGCGTCAGGTGGAGGCCCTGGATCATCAGGTGCCGGCCGAATTGCAGTTGCGCCTGATGAGCGAGCTGATGCGCCTGGGGCGGCGGGCGACCCGCTGGTTCCTGCGCAGCCATCGCAGTGGCCTGGACGCGGGTGCCGTGGCGGCCTTCTTCGGGCCGCGCATCGCTGCGCTGGGCGTACGGCTGGACGAGCTGCTGCAGGGCGAGCCACGCCAGGACTGGGAAGAGCGCTTCCGCGCCTACACCGAGGCAGGCGTGCCTGAACTGCTGGCGCGGGTCGTCGCCGGGACCAACCACATCTATACCCTGTTGCCGGTGATCCAGGCCGCAGAGGTCACCGCCCAGGATCCGCTGGAAGTGGCGGCCACCTGGTTCGCCGCGGGTGATGTGCTGGATCTGGCCTGGTATCAGCAGCAGCTCAACCAGTTGCCGGTCGCCAATGCCTGGCAGGCCCTGGCACGCGAGGCCTTCCGCGACGAGGTGGATGTGCAGCAGCGCACCATCACCGTGGCCATGCTCAATCTGAGCGAGGCGCCGAGCGATCCGGAAGCACGGCTGTCGCTGTGGCTGGAGCGTCACCGGGCGGCGGTGGAGCGCTGGCGCGGTCTGCTGGTGGATCTGCGCAATGCCAGCGGTCAGGACTATGCGATGTACAGCGTCGCCAGTCGTGAACTGGCGGATCTGGCCAGCAGCAGCGTCTGAGGCGACGGGCATTCGCGAGTGGTCATCGCGGATGCCCTGATCCGATGAAACGACAGCGAAGGCGGCGTACCCCTGGGTACGCCGCCTTTTTTTTGCGCCTGGATCAGCTCAAGGTTTCGGCTGGGTCGCGGGAGCTTCGAGGGCGCTCAGCCCTTGCAGCAGCGCCTGGTGAAAGCGTTCCGGCGCCTGCATCTGCGGCGCGTGGCCCAGGTCCGCGAATTCCACCAGGGTCGCCTGGGGAATGCGCTGCGCCGCTGCCCTGCCGAGTTCGGGATAGTGCCCCAGCTGCGCCTTGAGCGCGGCGGGCGCCGCATCCTTGCCAATGGCGGTGGTGTCGCGCTGGCCGATCAGCAGCAGGGTGGGCATGCGGAGCCGGTCGAATTCGTAGACCACCGGCTGGCTGTAGATCATGTCGTAGATCAGGGCGGAGTTCCACGCCACCCGTTCCTTGCCCGGTCCTTCGTTGAGACCCGCGAGCATGTCCACCCAGCGATCATAGGCGGGAGACCACTGGCCGGCGTAATAGGTGCTGCGCTCGTAGTCGCGGATGGCGGCGGCCGAGGTCTTGAGCTCCCGGGCATACCACTGGTCGACGCTGCGATAGGGCACGCCTAACGCCTTCCAGTCTTCCAGGCCGATGGGATTGACCAGTACCAGATGTTCGGTGGCTTCGGGATAGAGCAGGGCATAGCGGGTCGCCAGCATGCCGCCGGTCGAATGACCGATCAGCGTCGCCCGGGCGATGCCCAGGTGGTCGAGCAGGGCGCGGGTGTTGGCGGCCAGTTGCTGGAAGCTGTATTGATAGTGCGCCGGTTTGCTCGATTTGCAGAAACCGATCTGGTCCGGGGCCACTATCCGATAGCCGGCAGCGCTCAGCACCTGGATGCTGTGCGCCCAGGTACCGGCGCAGAAGTTCTTGCCGTGCAGCAGGACCAGGGTCCGGCCGTTCGGTTTTCCGCTCGGCGCGACGTCGAGATAGGCCATTTCCAGAGGCTGGCGCTGGGAGTCGAAGCTGAAGGTCTTGACCGGGTAGTCGTAGGCGAAGCCTTCGAGACGTTCGCCATAGACGGTCGCCGCCTGGCTGAGCGGACTCAGCAGCAGGGCGGCCAGGGGGAGGGCGAGGCGCAGGGACATGGGCAGGATCCTGGGGCTAAACCAGCTCCGACCGGACGTCGGCGGAGAAGATTCCGGGTCGCCCGCTCGAGCACTGTCGCCCTTGCTGCCGGTGTCCGGGCTGCGCGCCGTTTCGCTTCGCCTCCCGCCCCGGGTCTGATAGTCTGGATGACCTTTGTTTCCGTTTTGGCGCACCGCTTTCCCTGCGCTTCTTCCCGATCACACGAGGTTCCCGGTTTGGCGCTCGAGTCACCTTCCAAGACGCAGCCCGACGCTCTGGCCGATTGTGCCAACGAGCCGATCCACATTCCCGGCAGTATCCAGGAACATGGCTTCCTGTTCGCCGTGGAAGAACCGGATCTGCGCATCGTCCAGGCCAGTGCCAACGTGCGGGAGTACCTAGGCGTCGCCGTGGAGGAGGTGCTGGGTCGCACGCTCGGCGAATTGCTGCCGGAGCAGAATCTGCCCGCCATGCTCGGGGCCCTGACCCAGGAAGAGCAGAATCCCATCTATCAGGGTGACGTGACGCTGGGGCCGCAGCAGCAGACCTTCGCGCTGTTCATGCACCGCTTCGGCGGGGTGCTGATCGTCGAATTCGAGGCGCCGGTGGACAGTCGGCTTGGCCTCAATACCCTCTATCCCATGGTGCGGGTGTTCATCGAGCAACTGCACCAGGCCGAAACCGTGGATGCCATCGCCAAGCTCGCGGTGCGCGAAGCCAAGCGCATCTCCGGCTTCGACCACACCATGATCTATCGCTTCGACGAGGATGGTCACGGACAGGTGCTGGCCGAGGAGTGCGACCCCGGCGTACCGAGCTATCTGGGACTAAGATTTCCCGCCTCGGACATCCCGGCCCAGGCCCGTCTCCTGTACCTGGCCAACCGCATCCGGGTGATCGGCAATGCCTATTACCAGCCGTCGCCGCTGCAGCCGCAGACCAATCCGCTGACCGGCCAGCCGCTCGACCTCAGCTTCGCGCAACTGCGCAGCGTGTCGCCGGTGCACCTGCAGTACATGAGAAACATGGGCACCCTGGCCTCCATGTCGGTTTCCATCGTGGTTGGCGGGCGCCTCTGGGGTCTGGTGCTCTGTCACGACCGCCAGCCGCAGCGGGTATCCTTCCAGACGCGGACCGCCTGCGAACTGTTCGGTCGGGTGCTGTCGCTGCAGATCGATGCTGCCGAGACCCACGCGGAATCCGATCGTCGGCTGGCGCTGCGTCAAGCCATGGTGCAGATGCTCTCGACCATGGCCGACCGCGACAGCGTCTGCCAGGGGCTGCTGGAACTGCCCCAGGTCTATCTGGATTTCGCCCGGGCCCAGGGCGCTGCCATCATCTCCTCCGACGGCACCGAACTGATCGGCCAGGCGCCGCCCCGCGAAGTGGTGGACAGCCTGGTCGAATGGCTGTCGGTCAACGTCAAGGATCACTACGTCACCGACAACCTGGCCAAGGACATCGCCGAGCTGCCGCAGCTGGCCCAGTATGCGGCCGGGGTGCTTGCCGTACCCATTTCCGAATTGCATTCCCACTATCTGATCTGGTTCCGCAGCGAACTGGTCCAGGTGGTCAACTGGGCCGGACGGCCAGCCAAGCAGGAAGGCAGCGACGGACGCCTGTCGCCCCGGCAGAGTTTCGTGCTCTGGCAGGAGACGGTCCGCGGACTGTCGCTACCCTGGTCGCCGCTCGAGCTGGAAAGCGCCATCGAATTGCGCAATGCGGTGCGCGGGATCGTCCTGCGCAAGGCCGAGGAGATGGCCGAGCTGGCCGAGGAGCTGCAACGCAGCAACAAGGAGCTGGCGGCCTTTTCCTACAGCGTGTCCCACGACCTGCGCGCGCCGCTGCGCCACATCGCCGGCTATGCCGAGCTGCTGGGCGACATCGAGGGTGGCAAGCTGTCGGACCGGGGTCGGCGCTTCCTGGAAAACATCGGGTCGTCGGCACGCTTCGCCGGCAGCCTGGTCGACAACCTGCTGAGCTTCTCGCAGATGGGACGGGCGGCGATCCGCTATTCCGACGTCAATCTCACCGCCCTGGTGGAAGCCATTCGCGAAGAGATGGCGCCGGACTACGCCGAGCGGCAGGTGGAGTGGCACATCGGCCCCCTGCCTGTCGTCATCGCCGATGCTGCCTTCGTCCATCTCGCCTTGCGCAATCTGCTGGCCAATGCCATCAAATACAGTCGCTACGAAGAACCGGCGGTGATCGAGATCGGCACCTTGCCGAGCGATTCCGAAGACATCATCTTTGTCCGGGACAACGGCGTCGGTTTCAACATGGACTACGTGGGCAAGCTGTTCGGCGTCTTCCAGCGCCTGCACCATGCCGACGAATTCGAAGGGGTCGGCATCGGTCTGGCCAGTGTCCGACGCATCATCGAGCGCCATGACGGCCGCGTCTGGGCCGAGGGTGCCATCGGCGAGGGCGCGACCTTCTATTTCGCCCTTCCCAAACAACGACCGTCGCCGGTACACAAAAGGTAGTTCTGTTCATGCTCAAACCCATTGTGCTGGTCGAAGACAATCCGCACGATCTGGAGCTCACCCTGGTGGCTCTGGAGCGCAGCCAGCTGGCCAACGATGTCGTGGTGCTGCGCGACGGCGCCGAGGCGGTCAGTTACCTGCTGCGCCGCGAGCCCTATGCCGATCGCGAACCGGGCAACCCCGCCGTGATGCTGCTGGATCTCAAGCTGCCCAAGGTCGATGGCCTCGAGGTGCTGGAGCTGGTGCGCAAGACCCCGGAGCTGTGCAGCATCCCGGTGGTTATGCTGACGTCGTCCCGGGAAGAACCCGATCTGGAAAAGGCCTACGAGCTGGGCGTGAACGCCTACGTGGTCAAGCCGGTCGAGTTTCGCGATTTCGTCGCTGCGATCAGCGACCTCGGCGTATTCTGGGCCGTGCTCAACGAGCCGCCGCCCGGATCGCGTCGCGTCACCAGGCGCACTGGCCGCTAACGAGTGAAGATCAGTGCATCCTTATCCAGTCATCCGCGACCGGCAGACATGCGCTATCCGGCTCCCCTGAGCGAACAGATCCAAGGCCGACGTCCGTTTATGCCTCTCTCGAAACAGATCAAGATCCTCCTGGTAGAGGACAGCAAGCTCGATGCCGAGCTGATCCTGATCGAGCTGGAAAGGCACGGCTTCGAGCTGCAATCCAAGATCGTCTATGAACGTACCGGTCTGACCCTGGCGCTGAGCCAGCAGACCTACGACATCATCCTCTCCGACATCATCCTGCCGGGCTTCTCCGGTGCCGAAGCCCTGCGCGTCGCGCGGGCGCTGACGCCGGAAACCCCTTTCATCTTCGTTTCGGGCATCTTCGGTGAAGTGCACGCGGTGGAGATGATGCGCCTGGGCGCCAACGACTATGTGCTCAAGCAGAGCATGGAGCTCTTGGCCAAGGCGGTCGAGCGGGCGCTGCTGGTGGTGCACGAGCGCCGCGAGCGGCGCCGCGCCGAAGAGGCCCTGCACAGCCTGGAAGTCAGATCCCGCCTGGCCATGGACGCCTCCCGGCTGGGCATGTGGGAGTATCTGCCGGCCAGCCGGACCCTGGTCTGGGACGAGCGCTGCAAGGCCATGTTCGGCCTGCCGGCCGATGCGGTGGTCGATCTCGAGGTGTTCGCCCGCCTGTGCGGCAGCGATGGCCTCGAACGCTTTCTCGACACGGTCCGCCAGGCGGGCGCCGACGAGCGCGACGACGACTACCGCAGCGAATACCGCATCCGCCTCGACAATGGCGCCCAGCGCTGGGTCGAGACCCGCGGCCAGCCGTTTTTCGATGCCGGCGTCTGCACCCGCTTCCTGGGCGTGATGCTCGACATCACCCAGCAGCGCGACGCCGCGGAAAAGCTCGAACGACTCAACGTCAGTCTCGGCGAGCGCGTCGAGGAGCGTACCCGGGAGCGCGACCGGACCTGGGATCTGACCCGCGATCTGCTGCTGGTGTGCAAACCCGACGGCACCCTGGTCGCGCTCAACCCGGCTTGGGAAGAAAATCTGGGCTGGTCACGAGTGGAGCTGCTCGACTCCTCGCTGCTGGCGCTGGTGCATTCCGACGAGCGTTTCATCACCGACAACGAACTCAAGCAACTGGCCACCGGGGCGACCAGTCAGCGCTTCGTCAATCGTATCCGCCACCGTGACGGCAGCTATCGCTGGATTTCCTGGACGGCGGTGCCGGATGCCGGCATGACCTATTGCTCCGGACGGGACATCTCCTCGGAGGTCCTGGCGATGGAGGAGCTGGCCGCGGCGAACCGCCAGTTGCGCGAGCAGATCGACGAGCGCGAGCGGGTGGAAGACACCCTGCAGCAGATGCAGCGCCTGGAGGCCGTGGGTCAGCTCACCGCTGGCGTGGCCCATGACTTCAACAACCTGCTCACCGTGGTGCTCAGCAGCGCCAGCTTCCTCGAGCGGGATCTGACGCGCCTCGAAGCGAGCGACAAGACTCAGGGGCGGGTGCAGAACATCCGCGAAGCGGGCGAGCGGGGCGCTAAGCTCACCGCCCAGCTACTGGCCTTCTCCCGCCGGCAGCGGCTGGCGCCCAAGCCGGTCAAGCTCAACGAAACCGTCGAAGGCATGCTCGAACTGCTGCGCAGCACCATGGGGGGCAGCGTCTGGATCGAGACCCACCTGCGCGCCGATTGCTGGCACGCCCTGGTCGACCCGACCCAGATCGAACTCATCATCCTCAATCTGGCGATCAATGCCCGGGATGCCATGGCGGTCGGCGGCACCCTGCGGCTGAGCACTTCCAACCAGACCATCAGCGAGCCGCCCCAGCGCCCGGAAGAGCCGGAGCCGGGCGAGTACGTGCTGCTGGCGGTGCAGGACTCCGGCACCGGCATGAGCGAAGAGGTGCTGGCCAAGGCCTTCGAACCCTTCTTCACCACCAAGGAGGTGGGCAAGGGCTCCGGTCTGGGCCTGGCCCAGGTGTTCGGCTTCGCCAAGCAGTCCGGGGGTGGCGTGCGCATCGAGACGCAGATGGGCAGCGGCACCACGGTGCTGGTCTATCTGCCGCGTACCGACGCGGAAGATGCGGTGGATCCGATCGGATTGCCGACCCCGGGGCGTGACGAGCAGGCCGCCGAGCGACGCATCCTGCTGGTCGACGATGACCATGCGGTGCGCAACGTGACCGCCGCTCTGCTGGCGGATCTCGGCTACCAGGTGGTGGAGGCCAGCAATGGCTTCGCCGCCCTGAGCGCCCTGGAGCGCGATCCGCAGATCGATCTGCTGCTGGCCGATTTCGCCATGCCCGGCATGAACGGTGCCGAGCTGGCCCGCCAGGTGCGCAAGCGCCTGCCGCGGTTGCCGGTGGTCTTCATCACCGGCTACGCCGAACTGGGCGAACTCGATCCCGAACAGTCATTCATTGTGCCCAAGCCCTTTCGCGAGGCGGATCTGGCCGCACGGCTGCAGGCCGCCCTGCGCGGCGAGAAGCCCCAGCCTTCACCACTTTGAAGGCCGCCGTCACTACGAGGTATTTGCGTGTCCACCATCCGTGAAATGTTGCGCGCCGAGGGCGGTGCCCTGCACCAGCAGGTCGATGCCACCTTTGGCCGCTATGCGTTGCAGACGCGGCCCCATTACACCGCCTTTCTCCAGGCCCATGCCCAGGCGCTGATCGGCCTCGAGGAGTTGCTGGAGCGCTCTGGCATCCAGCGCCTGTTGCCGGACTGGGCGGAGCGTCGCCGTCGCTCGGTGCTGGCGGAGGATCTGCAGCGTCTGGCCGCCGACAGGCCTGAGCCCGTCGTCCTCGAGCGCCTGCTCGACGAAGGCGAATGCTGGGGCGTGGCCTATGTGCTGGAGGGTTCCCGCCTGGGCTCGCGCCTGCTGGATCGTCATGCCGGCGAGAGTCCGGACGAAGCGGTGCGCGAGGCCCGGGCCTATCTGGGGCATGTGCCGCCCACCGGTGCCTGGCCGGGATTCCTGCAGCGCCTGGACGAGGCGGGCAGCGATGCGCGACTGCACCCGGCGATGCTGGCCGGCCAGCGCCTGGCCTTCGAGGTTTTCCTGGCGGCGGGGCAGCGTCACGCGCCTGAGGTTGCCGCCAGCTAGGAAGGTTGCCTAGAACGCCTGCAGATAGCCGATCACCTCGGCGGCGCCCAGGCGTTCGAGAATCTCGGCGAGGACCCGGGTGCTCGCCACCTCGTTGGGTAGCAACAACCACTCCAGATCCTGGCCCGGCGCGGGCAGCGGCAGGCGGGCATAGTCGAGCTTCAGCCCCAGCAGCACCTGGACGAAGTCCGGGTGATTCCAGACCGCGTTGGGCAGGGCATAGACCGCGAAAGCCTCCTGCAGCCGGTTGATGG
Source organism: Pseudomonas sp. AS2.8 (assembly GCF_014190935.1). Classification (NCBI taxonomy): domain Bacteria; kingdom Pseudomonadati; phylum Pseudomonadota; class Gammaproteobacteria; order Pseudomonadales; family Pseudomonadaceae; genus Pseudomonas; species Pseudomonas sp. AS2.8. Next base: position 701,329 of record NZ_JACHVV010000002.1, on the reverse strand, counting down.
CCGCCTGATCCAGGCTCAGGCACTGGATCTGCGCCGGCACTTCCACGGCGACGCCGCGGATGCGGGCGTAGGCGATGATGCTGGCAAAGGCGAGGGTGGTGGCCGCCTCGTTTTCCAAAAATAGCCGCGTACCCCGCCAGCTGGCCTGGCGCAGGCGCAAGGGCTGCTCCGCAGAGAGATTTGGCAGGGTGCGATAGAGCGCCGCCTGGAAATCCCGATAGCCGATGATCCGGACCTGCTCGCGAGCGGCGGGCAAGGCGGCCAGCTCTTCCAGCTGCACCGCCGAGTCGGTGGCGTCGTCGCCCAGCCGCTGGCAGAGGCCTTCGATGGCGCGCAGGTCCAGGGCGGCAACCTGCTGGGTATCGGCGATCACCAACTGGCTGAGCAGGGCATGGGCGCGGCTCTTGATTTCCTGGGTCGGGCCGGATAGCGCGGCGCGTGGCAGGCCGAGCAGCAGATGCAGTGGATGGCCTTCATCCCACCAAAGACGGGCGTTGGGCGCGGGCAGGGGGACGAAGGCGTCGGCCAGGCGCTCCAGGCACCGCTCAATACGACGGCTGGCGAGCGAGGGATGCAGATGCAAGGCCAGTGAAGACCAGGGGCTGCCCAGGAGGTTGGCACTGTTGCTCATGAGGTCTCCGGGGCGGATAGGAACTGCACGACCGATTCTAGCGTGGGACAGACCGCGTTATCGTCAAATGATTCCTGAAAGGTAGGATCTTTTGTGCGAGTGACCGTTCCAGTCCGGAGCGAGCGACGTATGGCGGGTGGCAAGCCTGTATAATGCGCGCTTTCCGAATTGCCTGTGAGTCCGCCATGTACGACGCGCTCCGTCCTCTGCTTTTCAAAATGTCTCCCGAAGGATCGCACGATCTGGCGTTGGACCTGATCGGTGCCGCGGGGCGTCTGGGCCTGACTGGCCTCGGTCGGCGGCCGGGCCGGCTGCCGGTCCAGGTCATGGGCCTGGAGTTTCCCAATCCGGTGGGCCTGGCCGCCGGACTCGACAAGAATGGCGCCGCCATCGACGGCTTCGCCGGCCTGGGCTTCGGCTTCATCGAGATCGGTACCGTGACGCCACGGCCGCAGCCGGGCAATCCCAAGCCGCGGCTGTTCCGCCTGGAGCAGGCCGACGCCATCATCAACCGCATGGGTTTCAACAATGCGGGCGTGGATGCGCTGATCGAGCGGGTCAAGGCCGCGCGCTTCCAGGGCGTACTGGGGATCAACATCGGCAAGAACGCCAGTACCCCGGTGGAGCGGGCGGTGGACGACTACCTGATCGGCCTGGACCGGGTCTATGCCCATGCCAGCTACATCACGGTGAACGTCAGCTCGCCCAACACGCCCGGCCTGCGCAGCTTGCAATTCGGCGATGCGCTCAAGAGCCTGCTGGAAGCCCTGCGCCAGCGTCAGGAAGACCTCGCGGTCCAGCACGGCCGGCGGGTGCCCATCGCCATCAAGATCGCCCCGGACCTGACCGATGAAGAGATCGTGCTGACCGCCCAGGCGATCCGCGATGCCGGGATGGACGCCATCATCGCCACCAACACCACCCTGGGCCGGGAAGGGGTGGAGAATCTGCCCTATGCCGCCGAGGCCGGTGGCCTGTCGGGGGCTCCGGTGCGGGAGAAGAGCACCCATGTGGTACGGGTGCTGGCCGGTGAGCTGGGTGGCCGGCTGCCGATCATCGCGGCGGGTGGCATCCTGTCCGGGGAAGACGCGGCGGAAAAGATCGCGGCGGGCGCCAGTCTGGTGCAGCTCTACAGCGGCTTCATCTATCGCGGACCGGCGTTGATCCGGGAAGCCGTGGATGCGATTGCCGCGGCGCGCCCCTGAGGGAGAGGGGGCTCGCTGGGAGCCCCCGTGGGACCGGGTCCCTGATCCCGGAAGAGGATCTGACTGGAAAGAAACCAGAACGCTGTGGAAGCCCTAGGCTTCCGCTAGTGAAATCGAATTAGCCTGCGGCTTGAAGTTGATTCATGCGTTGAAGACCGGCGGTGCCTACGTAGCCGTCCCATTGGTCGCTACGGCCCTCACGCCAGCCATTGAGCCAGGCCTGCCGGACGGCGTCCTGGGTGAAGGGGCAGAGGTCTCGCGATTTGCCCACGATGCCGTGCTGATAACCACGCTGGAAAGCTCGTTCCATTGGATCACGCTTGAGTCTTCTCATAGGGTAGTGCCCTCGTAGGTTGACTTGCAGATTGTCCATGGCCCGTTGCAGGCCTGGATGCCAGAGCCGGCGTCCTGACATCCGCCCCGCACCTTAGCGCTGCGGGTGGTCAATTACTAACCAAAGGGGCTCTGGCTGGGAACGACCTTTTAGCTATAAGCCGTAATCAAATCGAAATGAAATGGCGATAAACCGCCGCTGGAATGCCGTCACTGCGGCTTGTTGAGACGCAGTCAAACCTTCTCGCGAGGAGCTGTCCTTAGCGGTCAATCCGACCAAAGGCAGAAAGTTCCTTGCGCTAACCTATGGATTCAACGATGTCCGCGATGCAACAACTCATCCTCACCTGTCCCAAGGGGCTCGAGACCCTGCTGCTGGAAGAGGCCCAGGGCCTCGGCCTGCAGGAAGCCCGCAGCCAGACCGCGGCGGTGCGCGGCGAGGCGAGTCTCGCGGACGCCTACCGCCTGTGCCTCTGGTCGCGCCTGGCCAACCGGGTGCTGCTGGTGCTGGCGCGTTTCCCGGTGGAAGACCCCCAGGGGCTGTACCTGGGCGTGCACGGCGTGGAATGGGAAGAGCACCTGGCCCCCGACGGGACCCTGGCGGTGGGTTTCAGCGGCCAGGGCGCCGGCATCGACAACACCCATTTCGGTGCCCTCAAGGTCAAGGACGCCATCGTCGACCGCCTGCGCGAGCGCACCGGGCAGCGGCCCACGGTCGACAAGATCGCCCCGGACCTGCGCGTCCACCTGCACCTTGAGCGTGGCCAGGCCATCCTGTCGCTGGATCTTTCCGGTCAGAGTCTGCACCAGCGCGGCTATCGCCTGCAGCAGGGCGCCGCGCCGCTCAAGGAAAACCTGGCGGCTGCCGTGCTGATCCGCGCCGGCTGGCCGGCCCTGGCGGCGGCCGGTGGCGCCCTGGCCGATCCCATGTGCGGGGTGGGTACCTTTCTGGTCGAGGCCGGGCTGATGGCGGCGGACATCGCCCCCAACCTGCGCCGCGAGCGCTGGGGCTTCTCCGCCTGGCTGGGCCACGTGCCCGCGCTCTGGCAGCAGCTGCACCAGGAGGCCGAGGCGCGAGCCGCCGCCGGTCTGGCCAGCACACCGGCCTGGATCCGCGGCTACGAAGCCGATCCGCGACTGATCCAGCCGGCGCGCAACAATATCGAGCGGGCCGGGCTGTCCGAGTGGATCAAGGTCTACCAGGGCGAGGTCGCGAGCTTCGAGCCGCGTCCGGACAAGGGCCAGACCGGCCTGGTGATCTGCAACCCGCCCTATGGCGAGCGCCTGGGTGACGAAGCCAGCCTGCTGTACCTCTACCAGAATCTCGGCGAGCGGTTGCGCCAGGCCTGCCTCGGCTGGCGCGCGGGGGTCTTTACCGGCGCGCCCGAACTGGGCAAGCGCATGGGCATCCGCAGTCACAAGCAATACGCCTTCTGGAACGGCGCCTTGCCCTGCAAGCTGCTGATGTTCGAGGTCGAGACACGGCAGTTCGTCACCGGCAGCCGCAACGGCGAGCGTTCGACTTCCGACCAGGCGGCAGAGCCGGCCAAGCTCAGCGAGGGCGGGCAGATGTTCGCCAATCGCCTGCAGAAGAATCTCAAGCAGCTCGGCAAGTGGGCGCGCAACCAGGGCGTGCAGTGCTATCGCCTCTATGACGCCGACATGCCCGAGTACGCGGTGGCGGTGGATCTCTATGGCGATCGCGTGCACGTGCAGGAATACGCGCCGCCGCGCTCCATCGATCCGGAGAAGGCCCAGGCGCGTCTGCTCGATGCCCTGGCGGCCATTCCCCAGGCGTTGAACATCGATCCGTCACTGGTGGTGGTCAAGCGCCGCGAGCGACAGAGTGGCACCAAGCAGTACGAACGCCAGGCCGCCCAGGGTGAATTCCTGCAGGTGGAAGAAGCGGGCGCCAAGCTGCTGGTCAACCTCACCGACTACCTGGATACCGGTCTGTTCCTCGATCACCGTCCGCTGCGCCTGCGGCTGCGCCAGGAAGCCCAGGGCAAGCGCTTCCTCAACCTGTTCTGCTACACCGGTGCCGCCACGGTGCAGGCTGCGGTAGGCGGGGCGCGCAGCACCACCAGCGTCGACCTCTCGCGCACCTACCTGGACTGGGCCCGGCGTAACCTGGCCCTCAACGGCTTCTCCGAGCGCCATCGCCTGGAGCAGGGAGATGTGCTGCATTGGCTGGAGAACGATCGCGGTGAATACGATCTGATCTTCGTCGATCCGCCGACCTTCTCCAATTCCAAGCGCCTCGAAGGGGTGTTCGACGTCCAGCGCGATCACGTCGCCCTGATCGACTCGGCGATGGCCCACCTGAGTCGCAACGGCGTGCTGTACTTCTCCAACAACTTCCGCAAGTTCGAACTGGACGCAGGCCTTGGCGAGCGCTATCGCGTCGAGGAAATTAGTGCCAGCACCCTGGATCCGGATTTCGCGCGCAATCCCAAGATCCATCGCGCCTGGCGTTTCAGCCTGCAATGAGGTCGGCCGCCTGAACTGCCGCTGAACGGGTTGGGCATCGAACCGTTCAGCCTGTGATCCGGCGCAATCCAGCCTTTTCCCGGCGACACCCGACCCGCCCATGCCGTCCACAATGACGGCGCGGCGCTGGGTCGTGCCTGGCGGGACGAGGAGGGAAAGGTTCTACAATGCTGGTTTCACTGCAGGCTCTCAGGGCCATGGCCGCCTGGCTGGTGGTCTTTCATCACTTCATGCAGGTGTTCTTCGATTTCCACGCCGACAGCCTCGGCGGCCATCTGCTCTCCACGAGAGGTCAGGTCGGGGTCGACATCTTCTTCGTGCTCAGCGGCTTCGTGATCCACCTGTCTACCGCCGGCCGACCGCTCAGGCGCAGCACCTTCCTCTGGCACCGCATCGCCCGCATCGTCCCGGCCTATTGGCTGTACACCGCGGTGACGGCGCTGATCCTCTATCTCGCCAGCGACGTGATGCCCATCTATGGCGTCGCCGCACGCGAACTGCTGCTCTCGCTGTTCTTCATTCCCAGCGAGAATCCGGCCGGCTTCGGCCACTATCCGATCCTGCCGGTGGGCTGGACGCTCAACTTCGAGATGCTGTTCTACCTGCTCTTCGCCCTGTCCTTTGGCGTGGCCGAGCGCTGGCGCATTGGCGTGGTCAGCCTGCTGGTGATCCTGGTCAGCCTGGTGCTGGCCCGCGAGTCCTTTGTCAGCAGCTTCTATCGCAATCCGATCATCTTCGAATTCCTGCTGGGCGTGAGCCTGGCCGCGCTCTATCGCCGCGGTGCCCTGCGCGGACCCAGACCGCTGGCCCTGGCGGCGGCCCTGGCAGCCCTGACCTGCCTGGTGGCCTTTCCGGCCGACCATCCCTGGCGCCTGCTGACCTGGGGCGTGCCCAGTGCGGTACTGGTCGGCGCCTGCGTGATCCTCGAACCCTGGTTCGCCGGCTCGCGGCTGTGCAAGGCGCTGGGGGACTGGTCCTATTCGGTCTATCTGGTGCACGTCATCGTGCTCTGGCTGGGCGACTACTGGTTGCACCAGCAGTGGGGCCTCAGCCCCTACCAGACCCTGGCGGTCTGTCTGCCGGTGATCCTGCTGCTGGCCTGGGCCAGCTACGAGTGGATCGAGCGACGCCTGTCGCGCACTCTGCGCCAGCTGGGCGAACGCCTGGCGGGACGGCGTCCGCAGTGGGTGGCCAGTCAGTAGGCCGCGCGTTCGGCGGCGGTGAGTTCGGGCAGCAGGGCGCGACCTTCCGCCGAGGAGCGCTGGGCCGCTTCCAGCAGAGCCATCAGGGCGCAGGCCTGGGCAGGAGGAACGGGATTGGCGGCGCGCCCGGCGAGGGCCTCCACCAGGGCGAGGTAGTAGCGGCGGTGATCGCCCGCCGGCGTCGGCAGCGCCTGGCGCTCGCCGCTGGCGTCGATCAGCCAGCCCGGATCCGGATCCTGGCCCCAGTCCGGACCACCGGGGCGCACGCCGGCCTTGAGCGCGTCTTCCTGGCGATCCGCACCCTGCTTGATCCAGCTGCCTGCGGTGCCCTGGGCGAGAAAGCGCGGCACGCCGCCGGCGGCCAGCATCCCGGCTCTGAGGGTCACCTGGCGGGTACCGTAGTCCAGTTGCACCTGGAACCAGTCGTCGGTGAGCGCGCCGGGTCGTTGCCGCACCAGCTGCGCTTGCAGGCGCAGCGGCAGGCCGAACAGGCAGAGGGCCTGATCCAGCAGATGGGGACCGAGATCGAACCAGAGGCCACTGCCGGGGAGCGCCGCTTCGCGCCAGCGCGTCCGCACCTCGGGACGAAAGCGCTCGATGCGCGATTCCAGGCTGGTCAGTTCACCCAGGGCGCCACTGGCGAGTACCGCCTGCAGCCCGAGGAAATCGCTGTCCCAGCGACGATTCTGGAACACCGACAGCAACCGGCCGGCCTGTTCGGCTTCCGCGGCCAGTTGCCGGGCTTCGGCGAGGGTGACGGTAAAGGGCTTGTCGACCACCACGTGCTTGCCGGCGGCCAGGGCGGCGCTGGCGAGGGGCGCATGGGTCTGGTTGGGCGAGGCGATCACCACCAGGTCGATGGCCGGATCCTGCACGGCGGCCAGGTAGTCCGCGGTGACGCGCACCCCGGGCAGGTCGGTCTGCACACGCGCGGCATCCCGCGAGGCCACCAGCTCCAGGCTGAGACCGGGAATCGAACGTAGCAGGGGGCCATGGAAGGTCTGACCGACGAAGCCGTAACCGATCAGGGCGACGCGAAAGGGCGAGGGCATGAGGCATCCTTGTGCCGGGGTGGAAAAGAGCGAGGCCGCTCAGAGAGCGGCCTCGGTTGAACGCGAAAGTAAGAGGTTGCCCTATTTCAACTCGTGATCGTGAGCCAGTTGCTCCCTTTCGAGGAATTCGTCCTGCCGCAGGGAGTCCTTGAATTCTTCGGAGTCCTCCAGGGCCAGGGGGTCATTGAGTTCGCCACCGGAGAGACGCTTCTTCTCCAGTTTGCCGGACAGGTGGGTGATGGCGCGCAGCAGCTTGTCCGCTGCGCCTTCCACTGCCAGGTCGAGGGAGTCGGCCTTGTGGGTTACCGAGAGCGGCTGGTGCCCCTTGATACGGGCCTCCATCTGGCACCGCTTGTCCTGAGCGCCGGACTTGCCGGCGTTCTCGTCGTTGAGGTGCACCTCGACGCGGGTCAGGAGTTCGTCGAAGCGATCCAGGCGGTCTTCCACCACGGACGCCACCCAGTTCTGCAAACCGGCACTGCTTTCGATGTTGTGATCACTGTTGACTTGGACTTGCATGCGGCTTCCTCTTTTTGACGGGCCTGACCATTGGATGAGGCCGGTCAGGCCGAGGTTCAAGGCTGTTCGTCCGGTGTGCGTGTCACCCGATGTTTCCTTCTGGCAGTGTTCAGGGGCGTCGCAACTATCGGAAAACGACGCTCAGGTCGCGGGTCGCTGGCGTTTTGCCCTTATCCACTGATAATGCGCGACCTTTCATCGTCCGTCGCAGTGGGGATCGTCAATGCCAGATGTGCTCACGCGTGGCCGCAGTTTTGCCCGGCGGCTCTGGCTACCCCGTGCGACAGGTCTGTTGCTCAGCCTCAGTTGCATCGTCTCGGTGCAGCTCACCCAGCCGGTGTCCATCGGGCTGTGGCTCCTGCTCTTGGCCAATGCGCTGTGCTGGTCGCCGCTGGCCTACTGGCGCGCCGTTCGCGCGCGCGATCCCTATCGCGCCGAACTGGGCAATCTGCTGCTGGATTGCGGCTCGGCCGGCTTCTGGGCGGCGAGCATGGGCTTCAATCTCCTGCCCAGCGTGACCCTGCTCGCCATGACCGGCCTGAACATGCTTGGCGCCGGCGGCCTGGCGTTCTGGCGCCGGGGACTGCTCGCGCAACTGGCGGGCATCCTGGTCGGCCTCGTGGTGCTGCGCCATCCGGTCGCCCTCGAGACCTCCACCGCGCAGATCTATGCCTGCCTGCCGATGATCGTCGCCTATCCCTGGGCGCTGGGCCTGGTGAGCTTTCGCCTGGCGCAGCAGCTGTCGCGGCGCCAGCAGGAGCTGGAGCTGATCAGCAAACAGGACGGCATGACCGGTCTGCACAACCGAACCCACTGGGATCAGCTGCTGCAGCGCGAATTCGCCCGCTGCAAGCGCAGTGGCGCCGCGGCCAGCCTGGTGATGATCGACCTGGACAACTTCAAGCTGGTCAACGACCGCTTCGGTCACCAGGCCGGTGACGAGATGCTGCGGCAATTTTCCGGCCTGCTGGCGCGGACCATCCGCACCAGCGACCTGGCCGGTCGTTTTGGTGGCGATGAATTCGGTATCCTCTTGCCCGACACCTCGCCCGAGCGGGCCCTGGACCTGATTCGGCGGCTGCAGGAGCGTTTGCACGAGATGCAGGCGGGCGGCCCCGGCGATCGCCAGAACGTCCGCGTCGGGATGAGCTGCGGCATCGCCGGATTCGACCGGGCCTACGATGACGTCGCGCACTGGCTGCAGGCCGCCGACTTCGCCCTCTACCGGGCCAAGGCGCAGGGCCGCGGACGGGCCGAGGTGGCCGATCCCGAAGGAGTGCTGGCATGACCCCGGCGATAGAACTGCTCAAGAAGCGCCAGGTGCCCCACGAGGTGCTGAGCTACCACCATGATCCCAAGGCCGCCTCCTACGGCCTGGAGGCCGCCGAGAAACTCGGTCTGGCGCCGGCGACGGTGTTCAAGACCCTGCTGGCGGCGAGCGAGAAGCAGGAGTTGCTGGTGGCCATCGTGCCGGTCGCCGGGACCCTGGATCTCAAGGCCCTGGCCCAGGCGGCCGGCGTCAAGAAGCTGGAGATGGCCAAGCCCGACCAGGCCCAGCGCAGCACCGGTTACCTGGTGGGCGGCATCAGTCCGCTGGGGCAGAAGAAGCGGCTGCGGACCTTCATCGACGCGTCCGCGGCGGCGTTGCCGGGCATCCATGTCAGCGCCGGACGCCGCGGGCTGGAAGTCGCCCTGGCACCGGCGGACCTCGCCCGCTTGCTGGATGCGCCCTTCGTACCGATCGGCAAGGCCTGACACGTAGGTTGGCGCTGAGCGCAGCGAAGCCCAACGAGGTAAGGGTGCGGCGGTGTTTTGTTGGGCTTCGCGGTGCTCAGCCCAACCTACGCCCTGCTCTTCGATGGGGTGAAAATCGCCTGGCGATTTCCACCCCATCCGCCCGCTAGGCTATTGCGTAGCTCTCACGCAACTGCTGCCGGTAGCGCTGGTAGGCCGCCTCGTACTCGGCGACCCGCGCCGGATCCGGTTCGGCACGGCTGGCCGGGTCCAGGTGCACGCAGCGTTCGGTGAGGCTGTCGAGCGACTCCGGGCGGCCCTGTTCGCGACTCCAGCACCAAGCGGCCTGCAGTGCGCCACCCAGGGCCGCGGCTTCGCCGTGCACCGGGCAGACCACCGGGGTGTTCATCAGGTCGGCGATCAGCTGCCGCCACACCGGGCTCTTGGCGCCGCCGCCGATGAGTCTCAGGGTGTCGCCGGGCATGCCCAGGTCGCGCAGCAGATCGAAGCCATATCTCAGGGCGAAGCTCACCCCCTCGACCACCGCCCGGCACAGGTTGGCACGGGTCAGGTTGGTGGCGGTGAGGCCATGCAGGCTGGCGGTGGCGGTCGGTAGCGCCGGTACCCGTTCGCCATTGAGGAAGGGCAGCATCAGCACCCCTTCCGCGCCGATGGGCGACTCCGCCACCAGACGGGTGAATTCCGCCAGGTCCAGGCCCAGCAGCTCGCGGATCTGGCCGCTGGCATTGGTCAGGTTCATGGTGCAGATCAGCGGCAGCCAGCCGCCGTTGGACGAGCAGAAGCCCGCCACGGCGGGATGGTCGCTGATGCGAGGTTCGTCGGAATACCCATAGAGGGTGCCCGAGGTGCCCAGGCTCAGGGTGATCTGGCCGGCGCGGCTGTTGCCGGTGCCCAGGGCGCCCATCATGTTGTCGCCGCCACCGCTGGAGACCAGCGCCTGGACGTTGATGCCCAGTTGGCTGGCGACCTCCGGCCGCAGCCGCCCGACCGGCTGGTCGGCTTCGATCAGCGCCGGCAGGGCGCGCTCCAGGCGCCCACTGGGATCGATGTGGCGCAGCAGTTCCAGGTCGTACTGGCGCGTACGCACATTGAAATAGCCGGTACCCGAGGCGTCGCCGTATTCGGCCACGGCGCGTCCGGTCAGCCAGAAGTTCAGGTAATCGTGGGGCAGCAGCACCTGGGCGATCTGGTCGAACACCTCCGGGTGCTGTTCCTTGGTCCAGAGCAGCTTGGAGACGGTGTAGCCCGGCGCGATGGCCAGGCCCAGGCGCTCGATGGAGCCTTCGACGCCGCCCAGGTGTTCCAGCAGGCGCTGGTTTTCCGGGGTGGATTCGGTGTCGCACCAGAGCTTGGCCGGCCGCAGGACCTTGCCGCTGTCGTCGAGCAGTACCAGTCCATGCTGCTGGCCGGAGACGCCGACGCCGAGGATGTCCTGGCCATCGCTGCCGGCCTGCGCCAGGGCGGCGCGGGTGGCCGCCACCAGCGCCCGGATCCAGTCCGCCGGATTCTGCTCGCGGCGGCCGTTGGCGGCCTCGGTCAAGGGGTGAGGCGCACTGCCTTCGCCCAGTACCACCCCACGCTCGACATCCAGGATCACCGCCTTGGTGCCCTGGGTGCCGCAGTCTATGCCGAGAAACTTCATGCCTGGCCGCTCCTTGTTGTTGTTAGGGCTTGTATGAAAAGTCGACGCTGCCCAGGCAGTTTTTTGCCAAGGCTAGTCGCCGAGCAGGGTCTGCAATGTGGCGCTGACCCCATGGGTACGCAAGTTGTACAGCTGCCGCTCGAAGGCGGCAACGAAGGCCGCGGATTTCGGGATGTGCTTACCGAAGATTTCCTCGGCGCCCAGCAGGCGCTCGGTGAGATTCTTCTGATCCTGCACCAGCTCCTCGCAGTAGTTGGCGCGCGGATCGGGAATGCGATAGGTCGCCCCGGTCTCGTCCACGCCACGCAGGTAGACCGCCCAGGCGGCCACCACCAGGGCGGCGCGGTCCAGGTCCTTGCCGTCTTCGATCAGGCGGTTGATGGTCGGCACGGTGAACTTGGGAAACTTCGACGAACCATCCGAGCAGACCCGCTCCAGCTGGTCGGCGATGGCGCGATTGGAGAAGCGCTCGATCAGGGTGTCCTTGTACTGGTCGAGATCGATGCCGGGCACCGGTGCCAGCTGCGGGGTCACGTCCTTGTCCATGTAGGCGCGGATGTAGCGCACGAACAGCGGATCGGCCATGGTCTCGTGAACGAAGCGGTAGCCCTTGAGGAAGCCGAGGTAGGTCAGCGCCAGGTGGCTGCCATTGAGCAGCTTGATCTTCATCTCCTCGTAGGGGGTGACGTCATCGGTGAACTGGACGCCGACGTCTTCCCAGGCCGGGCGGCCGGCGACGAACTTGTCTTCCAGCACCCACTGCAGGAAGGGCTCGCAGACCACCGGCCAGGCGTCCTCGATGCCGTGTTCGGCCAGCAGCGCCTCGCGATGGGCGGTGCTGGTCATGGGGGTGATGCGATCGACCATGGCGTTGGGGAAGCTGACGTGCTCGGCGATCCAGCCGTGCAGCTCTTCGTCCACCAGGGCGGCGTAGGCCAGCAGGGCCTTGCGGGTGACCTGGCCATTGTGCGGAAGGTTGTCGCAGGACATCACGGTGAAGGGCCCGGTGCCCTCGGCGCGGCGCTTGGCCAGGGCCGCCAGCAGGAAGCCGAAGACGCTGCGCGGATCGCCCGGATGCTGCAGGTCGTGCTGGATCAGCGGCAGCTTGAAGTTGAATTCGCCGGTGCTGTCATCCATGCAGTAGCCGCCCTCGGTGATGGTGAGGGAGACGATGCGGGTGCCGGGATGGGCCAGCTTGTCGATCAGCGTCTGGGTGCCGTCCTCGGCCAGCAGCATGCCGCTGATGGCGCCGACGACGCGCACCTCGGTGTCCGGCTCGTCGGCCAGCACCACCTGGGTGTAGAGATAGTCCTGGCCGGCCAGGGCATCACGCATGGCGCGGTCTTCGGCGCGCAGGCCGACGCCGCAGATGCTCCAGTCCAGGTCGCGCCCCTGATTCAGCAGCGCCTCGGTGTAGATGGCCTGGTGCGCGCGGTGAAAGCCGCCGACGCCGATATGGACGATGCCCTGGCGCAACTGGCAGGCGGCGTAGCCGGGCTTGGCGATGTAGTCGGGAAGTTGTTCGAGGTGCTGGCGATTGAGTTTCACGATGGCGATCCTGCAAGGCGGCGCCCCGGGCGCGCGCAGGGCGCCGGGGCAGGAAAGGGGAGAGGGGTCAGGCGGCTTTGCGCAGCAGCGGCGCCACGGCGCGGCCCTGCTCGTCGAACAGGTGGCAGAAGTCGACGTCCAGGGCCAGGCGCTGGCGTTCGCCGTAGGCGACGGCGCAGTCACCCGGCACGCGCACGGTCAACGGCTCCTCGGCCTCGGTGACCATGTGGCAATAGGTGTCACTGCCCAGGCGCTCGGCCACATCGCTGATCACCGGTAACTGGCCGTCGGCGGCCAGGCGCAGGTGTTCCGGGCGAATGCCTAGGGTCACCTGGCTGCCGACCGCCAGGTCGTCGCCGCGGCGTGGCAGGTGCAGGCGTGGACCGGCTGCCAGCTCCACCTCCACGCCCTGGGGGTCGGTGGCCACCACCTTGCCCTTGAGGAAGGCCATCTTCGGCGTACCCAGGAAGCCGGCGACGAAGAGGTTGGCCGGATGGTGATAGAGCTCCAGGGGCGAGCCGACCTGCTCGATGCGACCGCCGTTGAGCACCACCACCTTGGTCGCCAGGGTCATGGCTTCCACCTGGTCGTGGGTCACGTAGATCATGGTGGCCTGCAATTCCTGGTGCAGGCGCGCCAGTTCCAGGCGCATCTGCACGCGCAGGGCGGCGTCCAGGTTGGACAGGGGTTCGTCGAACAGGAAGATCTTTGGCTGGCGGACGATGGCGCGGCCGATGGCCACCCGCTGCCGCTGACCACCGGAGAGCTGGCGCGGCTTGCGCTCCAGCAGCGGCGTCAGTTCGAGGATGCGAGCGGCATCGGTGACCTTGCGCTCCACTTCCTGCTTGTCGATCTTGGCCAGGTCGAGGGCGAAGGACAGATTCTTGCGCACGCTCATGTGTGGGTAGAGGGCATAGGTCTGGAACACCATGGCCAGGTCGCGCTTGGCCGGCGACACCTCGGTGATGTCGCGGCCGTCCAGTTCCAGGGTGCCGCTGCTGACCTCTTCCAGGCCGGCGATGAGGCGCAGCAGGGTGGACTTGCCGCACCCGGACGGGCCGACGAAGACCACGAATTCGCGGTCGTTGATGTCGAGGTCGACGCCCTTGATGATTTCCAGCGAGTCGAAGCCCTTGCGCAGGCTGCGGATTTTCAGATTGGCCATGACAGGAGTCCTCTTGTTCTTATTTCACCGCGCCGAACGACAGGCCGCGGACGAGTTGTTTCTGGCTGATCCAGCCAAAGATCAGGATGGGCGCGCAGGCCAGCGTCGAGACGGCCGACAGCTTGGCCCAGAACAGTCCCTGGGGACTGGAGTAGGAAGCGATCAGCGCGGTCAGCGGGGCGGCGTTGGACGAGGTCAGGTTCAGCGACCAGAAGGCCTCGTTCCAGCAGAGGATCAGCGACAGCAGCATGGTCGAGGCGATGCCGCCCTTGCTGATCGGCAAGAGCACCCGGACGATCTCCTGGTAGGTGGTGGCGCCATCCAGGCGCGCCGCCTCGAGGATGTCCTTGGGGATGTCCTTGAAGTAGGTGTAGACCATCCAGACCACGATCGGCAGGTTGATCAGGGTGTAGACGGCGATCAGCAGCAGCCGGCTGTCGAGCAGTTCGAACTGCTTGGCCAGCAGGTAGATGGGCACCAGCACCCCGACCGCCGGCAGCATCTTGGTGGACAGCATCCACAGCAGCAGGCGCTGAGTGTTGCGGGTCTCGTGGAAGGCCATCGAGTAGGCTGCCGGCAGCGCCAGCAACAGGCTGAGCAGGGTGGCGCCAAAGGAGATCACCACCGAATTCAGCGCGAAGTGGAAGTAGTCGCTGCGCGCCTGGATGGTCAGGTAGTTCTCCAGCGTGGGCATGAAGAAGAACTGCGGCGGCGTGGCGAAGGCGTCGATCTCGGTCTTGAAGCTGGTCAGCACCATCCAGAAGATCGGGAAGAACAGCACCAGGGCCACCAGCCAGGCGAGCAGGCCCAGCAGCAGGCTCTGCAGGCGCCGGGATTGCTTGAGCGTCAGCATGTCAGGGTCCTCACTGTTGGGTCAGGTTCTTGCCGAGCATCCGCACCAGGATGATGGCGGCGATGTTGGCGATGAGCACGGCGATCAGGCCGCCGGCGGAGGCCAGGCCGACGTCGAACTGCAGCAGGGCCTGGTTGTAGATCAGGTAGGCGAGGTTGGTGGAGGCGAAGCCCGGACCACCACTGGTGGTGGTGTAGATCTCGGCGAACACCGACAGCAGGAAGATCGTCTCGATCATCACCACCACGGCGATGGGACGCGCCAGGTGCGGCAGGGTCAGGTGCCAGAAGATGGCGACCGGACCGGCGCCGTCCAGGCGGGCCGCTTCCTTCTGCTCCTGGTCCAGCGACTGCATGGCGGTCATCAGGATGAGGATGGCGAAGGGCAGCCACTGCCAGGAAACGATCAGGATGATCGACAGCAGCGGATGGGTGGCCAGCCAGTCCACCGGGGTGGCGCCGAACAGTTTCCAGACCGCGGCGAGAATGCCGGAGACCGGATGGAAGATCAGGTTCTTCCAGATCAGGGCGCTGACCGTGGGCATGATGAAGAACGGCGAGATCAGCAGGACGCGGACGATACCGCGGCCGAAGAACTCGCTGGCCTCCAGCAGCGCCGAGATCAGCACGCCGAAGACCACGCTGATCAGCAGCACGCTGCCCACCAGCAGCAGGGTGTTGGTCATGCCGGGCCAGAAGCCGGCATCGGTGACGAAGTATTCGAAGTTTTCCAGACCGACGAAGGCGTGCTCGCCCGGGTAGAGCAGGTTGTAGCGGATCAGCGAGAACCAGATGGTCATGCCCAGGGGCACCAGCATCCACACCAGCAGCAGAGCCACCGAAGGACTGATCAGGAACCAGCCGGGACCGGCACGACGTCGTTGACGACGGGCGGGAGCGGCAGGGGTTTCGACGGCGGGCGTCTTGAGGGTGGAGGTCTGCATGGCGATGCTCCGCAAGGCAGTAGGCCGTGACGAGGCACTGGCGTCTCGCGACGCCAGCGACGGATCAGGCAGGAAAAGCCGCTAGGCCTGGGTCCGCGTGGCGCGGACCCAGGGCTCCAGCGCTACTTGGGATAGCCGGCGCGCTTCATTTCCCGGGCGGTGGACTGCTGCGCCGCCTGCAGGGCCTGCTCGACCGACATCTGCCCGGTGAGGGCCGCGGCGAACAGCTTGCCCACCGAGGTGCCGATGGCCTGGAACTCGGGAATGGTCACGTACTGGATGCCCACATAGGGCACCGGCTTGGCCGAGGGATGGGCCGGGTCGGCGTGCTGCAGCATGTCCAGCGAGACCTTGGCGAAGGGCGCCGCGTCCATGTAGGCCTGGCTGTAGGTGGACTTGCGGGTACCCGGCGGCACGTTGGCGATGCCGTCCTTGTCCGCGACCAGCTTGGCGTAGTCCTTGGAGGTGGCCCAGGTCACGAAGGTCTTGGCGGCATCCTTGTGCTTGGAGGAGGTCGGGATACCCAGCGACCAGGCGTACAGCCAGGAAGAGCCCTTGTCGGTGACCTCGCGCGGCGAGCCGGCGAAGCCGACGCTGTCGGCGACCTTGCTCTGGCTCTTGTCCATGGTGAAGGAGCCGGCGACGCTGGCATCGACCCAGATGGCGCACTTGCCGCTGTTGAACAGCGCCAGGTTCTCGTTGAAGCCGTTGCTGGAGGCGCCGGGCGGGCCGTACTTCTTCATGTTGGTGACGTAGTAGTTGGCCGCCGCGGTCCATTCCGGACCGGTGAATTCCGGTTGCCATTTCTCGTCGAACCAGCGCGCGCCGAAGGCGTTGGCCATGGTAGTGACCAGGGCCATGTTCTCGCCCCAGCCGGCCTTGCCTCTCAGGCAGAGACCGTATTGGTCCTTGTCCGGCTGGTGCAGCTTGCCGGCGAATTCGGCGATCTGGGTCCAGGTGGGCTGGGCGGGCATGGTCAGGCCGGCCTGCTGGAACAGATCCTTGCGGTAGTAGGTGATGGAGCTTTCGGCATAGAAGGGCAGCGCATAGAGGGTGCCCTTGACCGACAGGCCTTCGCGAACCGACGGGAAGAGGTCGTCCAGGTCGTAGTTGGCGGGCAGGTCCTTCATGGGCTCCAGCCAGTTCTGGGCGCCCCAGAGGCCGGTCTCGTACATGCCGATGGTCAATACGTCGAACTGACCGCCCTGGGTGGCGATGTCGGTGGTCAGGCGCTGACGCAGCACGTTCTCTTCGAGCACCACCCAGTTGAGCTTGATGTCGGGGTGCTGTTCTTCGAAGGTCTTGGACAGCCGCTGCATGCGGATCATGTCACTGTTGTTGACGGTGGCGATGGTGACCGTTTCGGCGGCCTGGAGGGCCAGCGAGAAGGTCAGGCCTGCAGAGAGGGTAACAGCGGACAATAAAAGCGCTTTTGGTGTTGTTTTCATCTTGCACTCCGCGTCCTGTGCAACTGCAGCAGACGCTTTTCTTGTTGTTGTAACCCACCACGCGGCCGGCTGTGACGGCCTTTGCAGCGGAAGCCACGGACCGATTACAGCCCGTTGCCGCCTGGGAAACAAATGCTGGAAGACACCAAAATCAGTATTTTTTTGCACATCCCCGCGAGGCTGCGCGGGACGCGCGATCCGGCCAGCGGCTCTGGCTAGAGACTTTCCGCCTTGACCTTGGTGATGCCGTCCTCGCGATAAAGCTGCAAGGTTCCGGGTGTGGATTCGATCACCCGCTCGTTTTCGATGAGAAAGGAATAGACCGGCGTCGCACTGCCCGGCGCGCGCAGGTTGCGATACTCGTAGACCACCAGGCGATCAAGCTGCGCGACCCGCTGCGGCGAGCCGAAACTCTGCCTGAGCTGTTCCTGGGTACGGCCGCCGAATTGCGACGGATCGGCCGGGGGAGAGGTAGGCGCCGAGCTGCACGCCGACAGGGCGGCCAGCAAAAGAGGGAATAAGCGTTTCATGGCAGCTCCGCGGGTACGTCAAATGGGCAGACAAATGAGCTGCCCGTAGAACCAGACGGACCCGCGAAAAGCGGATTCATTCCCGGGGCAGCAACAAAAAGACAGACGGTTATCAGATCATCGGGTGCCATCGGCGGTTGATCTAGAAGACCCAGCGCTGTTCCTGGACCAACGTCTGACGTTCGTTCAACCAGCGCGCGGCATTGACCGGCTGACGTGTATCGCGAAACGAAGTCTCGCGGCTGGAGGGAAGACTGTGAGTGGCTGAAGCCGGAACCTGCAGAACGAGGTCCGCCAGCTTGAGCGGGGGTATCGCGGGGAGGGAGGCTGCTTCGCCATTGAAGGCGGCAAAGGTCACGATGACACTGGCCAGAATACGAATTCCCATTCCTTGGGTCTCCTGGTAGATCCGAAGCGCGAATCTACCATTCCACTGCCTATTTGGTTCCCGGTTAGTCTGACGTTAATGCGTATTTGTGACTCTGTTCGTCATCCGGGCGGCCCGTGCATCACGCGGTGGCGGGCCTACATCGAGCCGCTCAGGCGACGGGTGCCGCCTCTCGGTGCTTGGCCGCCAGGTAGGCGAACAGCGGCGCGCAATCCGACACCAGGCTGACCAGGGTCTGGCCGGCTGCGGGTTCTTGTCGCAACAGCACCTTCTCGCCTCGCGCATTGAGATAGAGGGTGTATTCCGGGGTGCTGGACTGGGCCATGAAGCCCTCGCCCATCAGGGCGCTGCCCAGGGCCATCCGCTGCGGCAGGTTGCAGTTGCCCTGCCACTGGAAGGCACGGATACCCAGGTTTTCCAAGGTTTCGGCCACGGCACAGTCGATGCTCAACGGCGGATGGTCGAACAGCGGAAATTCGCGCGACAGCAACTCGAGGTGGCGCTCCAGACATTCGAAATGCTGTCTGGGAATCAGTCGCCGCAACTGCTGCAGCTGACCATTGCCGTGGAATAGCGAAGTTTGTGCGGTCATGGCGTCCTCCCGGTACAACGAGCACTCAAAGGTTCTGACGGCGGCGGGCGGATTTGGTGCGGTCCGCCGCTGCATTTCGCCGTCCTGATTGCCAATACCCGACAGCCTGCGCCCCTGAGATGACACGGCCATTACCAGGGGCCTCTAGTCGGACCTTTGCCGAAATCGGCAGAATTTGGCCAGCGGGCGGCCGCGGCCTGACCGGGTTCGGCGGCAACGGCGCTGACGGGCAAGACCGCGACTATTCTTTTCCACCGGTGGAACTGGCACCCTGACG
The DNA here is from genome assembly GCF_014190935.1 of Pseudomonas sp. AS2.8. Lineage (NCBI taxonomy): Bacteria > Pseudomonadati > Pseudomonadota > Gammaproteobacteria > Pseudomonadales > Pseudomonadaceae > Pseudomonas > Pseudomonas sp. AS2.8. The sequence continues at coordinate 682,756 of NZ_JACHVV010000002.1, read as the reverse complement.
CCTTTTCCCGTTCCAGGAGCGCCCATGACCGCCATCGCCCCCGCCATCGCCGAACGCTACCGCGCTGTCCAGGACATTGCCCGGGAAGCGGCGCAACTCGGCCTCGATTTCTATCGCCGGCGCGGTGCGCTGCAGGTGGACCACAAGGGCAGCGACCTGCAGGACGTGGTGAGCATCGCCGACAAGACGCTGGAGGAGCTCATCCGCCAACGCCTGAGCGAGCGCTTTCCGCAGGATGGCCTGCTGGGCGAGGAGGGCGGTGCCACCGACCTGTCCGCGCCCTACCTCTGGGTCATAGACCCCATCGACGGCACCGCGCCCTTTCTCAACGGCCTGCACAACTGGTGCGTGTCCATCGGCCTGATGCACGAGGGCGAGCCCTTGCTCGGCGCCATCATGGATCCGAATCACGACGAGCTCTTCCATGGCCTGCGCGGGCACGGCGCCTTCGTCAACGACCAGCCGCTGCGCGTCCATGCGGCCACCGAGATCCGCCAGGGCCTGACCGGGCTGGGTACCACCCACAGACGCGGCAAGGAACACTTCCTGCCGTTCGTGACCGGTCTGCTGGCCGAGGGTGGGCAATTCTTCCGCAATGGCTCGGGTGCCCTGATGACCGCCTATGTCGCCGCCGGCCGGCTGATCGGCTATTACGAAACCCTGATCCATGGCTGGGACTGCCTGGCGGGCCTGGTCCTGATCCAGGAGGCGGGGGGGCGCCACAACGCCTTCCTGCGCAACGACGGCCTGGTCAATGGCAATCCCCTGCTGGTGGCAGCGCCAGGCGTTTACGATCAGCTCGCCGCGCTGGTCGGGCCGTCGCTGGACGGTTGAGCGGGACGATCCAGGTACGCTCGCCTTTCAACGCCCGGAGGAATGCCGATGAAAGATCGAACCAAAGCAGTGCTGTTCGCGGCCGCCTTGCTGCTGCCCGGTCTGGCTAGCGCGGCCGACGGGGGCTGTGCGGCGAAACGCCTGACGCTGGAACGGCAGATCGCCCAGGCTCAGGCACAGGGCGATGCAGGGCGGCTGGCCGGGTTGCGGCGGGCACTTGCCGCGGTACAGGCGCACTGCACCGACGCCGGCCTGCGCCAGCAGCGGCTGGATGTCATCCAGGCCCGGAGTCGCGAGGTGGCCGAGCGAGAGCGGGATCTGCGCAGCGCCCAGGCCAAGGGCGACGCCGACAAGATCCGGGTGCGGACCAGGAAGCTGGACGAGGCGCGTCGCGAATTGGAAGAGGCTCGCGCCAGGGCGAGCCACTAAAGCGATCTCAGCGCGTCTCCTTGCGATAGATGCTCGGCTTCCAGTAGTCCTTGAGCAACAGGTGCAGGGGCCCGCGCCAGCCGCGCTTGCGCAACTGCCAGGCGATCAGCACGTTCATGATGCCGTGTCCCAGCAGCAGCACCGAGCCGTGGCGTTCGGCCAGTTCGATGAGGTGATCGGCCGCCTGGCTGGCGCGTACCGACGAGCTGCCGATGGACTCGGTATGGGCGGCGAAGCCCAGGAACCAGGCGGATCTGAACAGCAGTCGCCAGGCCTTGACCGGCAGGCGCGGCACATCCAGCTCCAGATAGGGCAGGTGGGCTTCGGCATAGCGGTCATCCACCGGGCTGCCGGGGCGGCCCATCAGGTACTCCAGCGAGCGCACGCAGCGACTCAGGGGGCTGCTCACCACATGACCCGCCTCTTGCGCCAGCCGCCGCGTCTCCGCGGGCTCCTGGCCCGGGGGGACCGGCGCCTTCTGGTAGCGCGCGACCCAGTCCTTCATCTCCCTGGGAGTGCAGCGGGCCTTGCTGGATAGATCGGGCTTGCCGTGACGGACCAGAATGATCTGCATGAAAAGGTAACCTGGGAAAGATGCTCACTAGACCACTGCCCGTGCCGTTCGTCTCGCTGGGTCGTGATGGCATGAGTAGTGGCCAGGTGCCATTCGTACTACTTTGCGTGCCGCCTGGCTTGTTTATCTGGTAGAAGGTGACTGGGTTCACGAGTCTGGAGCCCTGACCGCTGCACAGCAGGCCGCTTCAAGGTGCCATCCGAGGTCCTGCCGGTAATCCGTCGCTCCCCGCGACGGCCACGCCTTTCCATCCAGGGACCAGGAAAGCATGAAGAGAACACTGTTCGCATTGGCGCTGCTCGGGCTGCAGCTGCTGGGATCTCCACAGGTCACGGCCACCGAAGAGGCGCACGTGGCGCTGATCAAGAGCGTCTCGGGCAGCGTCAAGGTGCTGCGGCAGACAACCACTCTGGAGGCCCAGGCCGGCACCACCCTGGAGGTGGCCGATCGCCTGCAGGCCGGCCCTGACGCCACCGCCGCCATCGTCTTTCTCGACGGCACCCTGCTCACCCTGGGCAGCGACGCCGATGTGCAATTGCGTGACTATCTGTTCGAGCCCAAGCGCAGTCGCTATGGCTTCTCGCTGTACCTGACCAAGGGCTCGGCCATCTACTCGTCCGGCAAGATCGGCAAGGTCGCACCCGATTCGGTGAAGATCGAAACGCCGACCGCCACCATCGGCGTGCGCGGCACCCGCTTCCTGGTCCAGGCGCAATGAGGCCCGCAAGCTCTGCCGCGTCCTCCGCTCGCCTGCTGCTTAGCCTGCTGCTGTCCGCACTGCTGCTGGGCGGCTGTGCCAGCCCTCCGCCACCGCAGACAAGGGTCATCCTGATGCCCGATGAAGACGGCCATGTCGGCGCCGTTTCGGTGACCAGCGCGGCGGGTCGCCAGGCCATCGACCAGGGTTTTGGCGAGGTCACGGTGGGCGCACCGGGGCAGGCGCCGACCGCTGTGCAGGCGGTGGCCCAACCCCTGTTCGAGCAGCAGCATCGACAGGTGCTGGCGGCCCAGCCGTCGCCGCCGAAGACCTACCTTCTCAACTTCCTCTCCGACAGCATGGAGCTCACGCCGCAGTCCAAGGCGCTCCTGCCCGAGATGCTGGAAACTGCGCGGCAGCGCATCCCCACGGAAATTTCGGTATTCGGCCATGCGGATGGCTCGGGGGCGCCTTCCTACAACCTCGACCTCTCGGGCCAGCGTGCCCGCAAGGTGGCCGGTCTGCTGCAGCGGCTCGATCCCAAGTTGCGCATCAACGTCGAGTTTTTCGGTGATACCGTGCCCCTGGTACCGACCCGTCCCGGCAAATCCGAGCCGCGCAACCGGCGTGTCGAAGTCCTGATTCTCTAGGATCTCGCGCATGAACTCGGTTGCGACCCTGCTGCGCCGGCGCGCGCCCTGGATGTTCCTGGTCAGCCTGGGGCTGTCGCTGGCCTTCGGCCTCGCTGCTCTGGCGCAGTTGACGCCGTTGCAGTACCTCGATCGCCTGGCCTACGACCAGCTCAGCCGCCTCGCGGCCAGCACCGAGGATGCCACGGATGTCCAGGTGGTCAGCATCGACGAGGCGAGTCTGGCGGCGCTCGGACAGTGGCCCTGGCCCCGCTACCGGGTCGCTCAGCTGCTCTCGCGGATCGCCGAGGCCGAGCCGGCGGCGATCGCCGTGGATGTCCTGTTCAGCGAGCCGGACCGGACCTCGCTCAAGGCCTTGCAGCAGAGTTTCCGCGACGACTTCGGCGTGGACCTGAGCTTTTCCGAGGTGCCTGCGGAATTGCAGGACAACGACGGCTATCTTGGCTACGTCATGGGGCAGACGGGGGCCGTCGGTGCCCGTTTCTTCTTTCTCGATCTGCAGCAGCCCGTCTCCGGCGGGCTACGGCCAGGGGTGGGCTTCACCGGCGCCCTCGACGCCCTCCAGCTGCCCGAAGCCAGAGGCGCGCTGGACAACGTGGCCCCCATCGCCAGCCAGACGCGCGTCACCGGTTTCATCAACAGCCAGCGTGACAGCGATGGCATCCTGCGGCGCGTGCCTTTGCTGCTCAGCCACCAGGGCATCCTCCATCCGAGTCTGGCGCTGGCCGCCACCCTGCGCGCCCTGGGGCTGAACGAGGGCGTGGTGGAGAGCGGCCTTGCCGGGCCGACGCTGCGACTCGGCGATCACCGGTTGCCACTTGATCGTGAAGGCCGGGCGCTGCTGCGGCTGCACAGCGCGGCCGAGCACTATCCGGAGGTCTCGGCAGTCGCGGTGCTCAGCGGCGCGGTGGCACCGGACATGCTCAAGGGCAAGGTCGTCTTCGTCGGCGTCTCGGCCGCGGGCTTCAATGACCTGCACACGACGGCGCTGGGCCAGATCTTTTCCGGCGTCAGACTGCAGGCGGCCCTGACCCAGGACCTGCTGGACGATGCCCTGGTCCGGATTCCCCAGTTCGCCGGCGTGCTGCAACTGGTGCTATGCCTGGCAGGCGGCCTGCTGCTTGCCGTTGGCTTTCTCTTCAATCGCAGTCAGCGTCGCTTCGCCCTGTTGGCGGCCACCTTGATCGTCCTGCCGCAACTGCTGGGCGCCTGGCTGTTCGTCTGCCATAACGTCTTCCTGCCGCTGGCCGCGCCCCTGTTGCTGGTGGCGATGCTATCGGCGCTGGCATTGATCACTCGGATCATCCTGGCGCGCCAGCACGAAGAGCGCTGGCGCCGGCAGCTGGAACGCTCGCGGCAGGTCACCATCGAGTCCATGGCCGCCGTCGCCGAGACCCGGGATCCCGAGACCGGTGCCCATATCAAGCGCACCCAGTACTACGTCCGCGCCATCGCCGAGCAGTTGCGGCAGTCCGGCCATGCACCGGAGCAACTCACGCCCGATTACATCAAGTTGCTGTTCCTGTCCGCGCCCCTGCACGACATCGGCAAGGTCGGCGTACCGGATGCCATCCTGCTCAAGCCCGGCCGGCTGACGCCGGAGGAGATGCAGGTGATGCAGCGGCATGCCGAATTCGGTCGGCAGATCATCCTCAGCACGGCCAGCCATCTGGAGGATGACAACTTCCTCGCCCTGGCCGCCGAGATCGCCAGCACCCACCACGAGAAGTGGGATGGCAGCGGCTATCCCAACGGACTGTCCGGTACCGGCATCCCGCTGGCCGGCCGGATCATGGCGGTGGCCGATATCTACGACGCCCTGATCAGTCGGCGCTGCTACAAGGAGCCGTTCAGCCACGAAGACTCGCTGCAGATGATGCGCGAGATGCGCGGCAGTACCTTCGATCCCCTGGTGCTCGACGCCTTCCTGGCCATCGAGCCGCAGATCTGCGCCATTGCCCAGCGCTTTCACGATGAGGGTGTGGGCGCTTCCAAGCGGCTGGTCTGACCGGTCCGCCACCACCTGCAGCTTCCCTTGCTGCAGCCCTCTATCCAAATCCGCCTTCACAACGCCAGCAGAGTGCCTCTCGCGCAACAGCGTTGCCCACTGCTACGCAAGGTGGGCAGGGCAGTCCCTGTTTTCTTGAAACATTTCCTCGAAAATAGTCCCGGTAGGGCGATGGAAGGCTGACGCCTGCAGAGGCGCGTCCTTGAGCCCTTCCTCGACGCTACCTACTGACTTGCGTTCGCTTATGATATTAATTTGCATTTACAGATGCATCCAGGTTGCATAGCCTGCGTTCCGCCGCGCAAGACGGCAACGGATACCGGTCCCTGGAAAGCCTCCAGCGAGTCCTTACGTGGGGTACGGACGGGTCGGTGTTTCCCTAGAGGACGACCAACGACATGCAGCTCTTCTCCCTTCGCCTCATCGCGCTTTCCGTTTCCCTGGGCGTGGCGACGCTCGCCCAGGCCGCCCCCGTGGCGCTGTCGCAACCGGCGCAGCCGCTGGCTGACGCCTTGCAGAGCTTCGCGCGCGCGAGCGGCTTCCAGGTGAACTACGATCCTGCCGCCCTGGTGGGCAAGCGGGCGCCGGCACTGGCGGGGCGGATGGAGCCGGATGTCGCCCTGCAGCGTCTGCTGGCGGGCAGTGGCCTGGCGGCCTCGGTCAGTGGCTCGGTCGCGACCGTAGCCCCGGTGGCCACCCAGGCGGCAGCCGGCAGCGTGGCGCTGGAGGCCACCACCATCAGTGCGGACGATGGCTCCCTGACAGGCCGGACGACCACCGAAGGGACGCGCTCCTACACCACCGGCGCCATGAGCACCTCCACCGGCCTGCCGCTGTCGATCCGGGAGACGCCCCAGTCGGTGAGCGTCATCACCCGGCAGCGCATGGAAGACCAGGGCATGACCGACCTCAACGATGTGGTCAGATACGCCCCGGGGGTGACGCTGAACAAGTTCGGCGGCGACCGTCAGGAATTCCTCTCCCGCGGCTTCCGCATCGACAACATCATGTACGACGGCCTGCCCACCACGGCCGGGACCTTTACCCTCGACACTCTGTCCTCGGCGGACCTGTCCATCTACGACCGCGTCGAGGTGGTCCGCGGCGCCACCGGCCTGATGACCGGCGCCGGCGATCCTTCGGCCACCCTGAATCTGGTGCGCAAGCGCCCGACCGCCTTCCCCCAGGTCAGCGTCACCACCAGCGCCGGCAGCTGGGATCGCTACCGCACCGAGGTCGACGCCTCCAACAAGCTCAACGAAGCCGGCACCCTGCGCGGTCGCGCCGTGGCCGCCTACGAGGACGGCCACAGTTTCCAGGACGTGCGCGAGCGCAAGCGCCAGACCTTCTATGGCGTCCTCGAGGCGGATCTCAGCGACTCCACCACCTGGACCATCGGCGCGTCCAAGCAGCGCGAGGACAAGACCTCCGACTGGGGCAGCCTGCCCAGCGGGCCCAATGGTGAAAACCTGCATCTGTCACGTTCCACCTTCCTGAGCGGCGACTGGGCCTACTGGGATCAGGACAACTACACCCTGTTCTCGGACATCACCCACACCTTCGACAACGGCTGGAAGGCCAAGCTGGCGGCGCAGCAGGTCTGGGCCAATTCCGATACCTATTCCAACTACGTCACCACCCTGCCGAGCAACAACTACGCCTACAACACGGTGGCCGATCTCGGTACTGCTTCTGGTGCCTACCGTACCGATTCCGACCAGCTCAACATTGATGCTTCGGTCAGCGGTCCCTTCCAGTTGCTGGGTCGCGAGCACGAACTGATGGCGGGGTTGAGTCGCCGTCAGGAGAAGTTCTATCAGCGTGGCGGCTACTCAGGCGCGACACCGATCGACATCTACAACTTTCGCCCCAGCAGCATCCCCAAGCCCGCCAAGGACAGCCTTACCCCCTATGCCAGCAAGAACACCACGACCGAAGAGGCGATCTACGCGGCGGCGCGCTTCAACCCCATAGATCCGCTGCACGTCATCGTCGGCGGCCGCGTCAGCTGGTATGACTTCGACAATCTCTACAGCGATGATGATTACAAGGCCACGCGTGAATTCACGCCCTATGCCGGCATCATCTACGATCTGAACGACACCTATTCGGTCTACGCCAGCTACACCGATATCTTCAAGCCGCAGAGCCAGCAGAACACCGGTAACTCGGTGCTCGCCCCCATGACGGGCAAGAGCTACGAGATTGGCTTGAAGGGCGCTTATTTTGACGGTGCGCTGAATGCCTCCGTGGCGCTCTTCGAGACCGTTCAGGAGGGCCGCGCCTATGAGCTGTCCCCTCAGCCGATCGAGTGCACCCGGCAGAGCCGTACCTGCTACGACACCGCCGGCGAAGTGCGCAGCCGCGGCATCGATGCGGAGATTTCCGGTCAACTGGCGCCCAACTGGCAGGCCTCGGCGGCCTATACCCTGGTGCTGAGCGAATACACCAAGGATCTGGTCTACGAAGACCGCCGCTTCGCTCCGGAGCAGCCCAAGCACCTGTTCAAGGCCGCCACCAGCTACCAGTTGACCGGTAACCTGAGCAACTGGCGCATCGGCGCCGATGTGCTGGCGCAGAGCGAGACCTTCAAGCGGGTGGGTAACGGCGAGGCCAAGCAGGACAGCTACTCCGTGGTCGGCCTGATGGCGGGCTACCGCTTCAACGACCACTGGGATGGTCGCGTCAACTTCAACAACATCTTCGACGAGAAGTACTGGCAGGGCATTCCCAGCGGCACGGGTTTCGGCACCTACGGCGATCCCCGCAACGTCATGCTCAGCCTGAAGTGGACGCTGTAACCGGCGCGTGACTCGCACCCTTCGCCCTTGTCCGAGCCCCCGGACCTGGGCGAAGCTGCGGACTTTCGCGAAGGAGTGCCACCCATGTCCAGCTCGCTCGTCCACCTTGAACGCTATGCCGATCGTCATGCCGAGGGCCTCGCTGCCCTCTATGGCGATCCGTCAGTGGCGCGACAGGTGCTGCAATTGCCCTATCAGAGCGCCGAGCAATGGCGGCAGCGTCTGAGCGGCGAACGCGAAGGGCGGATAGGACTGGTCGCCCTGCAGCAGGGACGGGTGGTGGGCAGCGCCAGTCTCGAGCAACAGCCGCGCATTCGCCGCCAGCACTGTGGGGCCCTCGGCATGGGCGTGGCCCGCGATTGCCAGGGGCAGGGCATAGGCACCCAGCTGCTGACGGCCCTGCTCGACCTCGCCGACAACTGGATGAATCTGCAACGGGTCGAGCTGACCGTCTTCAGCGACAACGAGCCGGCCCTGGCGCTCTATCGCAAGCTGGGTTTCGAGGAAGAAGGGCTGTTGCGTCGCTATGCCCTGCGCGATGGGGCGTTCACCGACGCCTACAGCATGGCGCGCTTCAAACCCTGATCCAGGTGTATGAGAGAAACTTGATTTCATCACAAGAAACCTGAGTTTGTTTCATGCGGCGCGCGCGACGACAATCTCCACCTTGTCAGGTGGAGGTGTGCGATGGTCAAGATTCATTCCCAGGGTTCCGCGCGGCGCGAGCAACAGGGTGACACGTTCCTGGCGACGATGGCCTCTCCCGACGAGTGTGACCGTGCCGCCCTGATCGACCAGGGGCGCCAGCAGCGTCGGCAGGCGTGGCGTGCCCAGCAGGCCGCGGGTTGCGAGTGGCTCGCGGTAGGCGACTTCGGCTGGGGTGATCGGGTTCTGGCGCACTCGTATCTGGTCGGCGCCGCCACTCGCACCGAGGCGGCAGACGCTCAGGGATTCGTCGGCCCCTGTCAGGTCCCGGTATTCACCGCGGACCAGTCCTTCGCCCTTGGCTGGGAACAGCTGTTCGACGAGGTCGCCGAGGCCCAGGCGCTCGGTCTCGCCGTCAAGCCGGTGATCCTCGGGCCGCTGAGCTATCTGTGGCTCGGTCGCTCGCTCGATCCCGCCTTCGACCGTCTCGAGCTGCTGGAATCGCTGCTGCCGGTCTATGGCGAAATCTTCGCGCGGTTGGCCGCTCAGGGCGTGGAATGGATCCAGCTCGACGAGCCGTTGCTGGCACTGGAGCTGCCGCTAGCCTGGCGTACCGCCTTCGAAAGGGCCTACAACCTGCTGCAGCGCGAGCCGCTGAAGAAGCTGCTGGGTGTGCGTCACGGTGAATTGATCGACAACCTGGGGCTGGCTGCCGGTCTGCCGGTGGAGGGGCTGCATGTCGACTGGCCGCGCTCGGTCCAGGTCCAGCAGGGTCTGCTCGATCGGCTGCCGGCCTACAAGACGCTGTCGTTGGGCCTGGTCGAAGACGCCGAGCCCGGGCAGATCGGCCAGCAGCGGCGGCTGCAATTCGCCCGCCAGGTCGGCGAACGCCTGCAGGAGCGCCTCTGGCTGTCGCCCGCGGTCTTGTCCGGAGATGCCGACACGGCCCAGGCCGCGGCACTGACAGCCGAATTCAACACGCTGGTGCGCACCGCTCGCCAGGCAGCCCTGGCCACGCCCGTAGCGCCCGCGGAAAAACCCTGGTCGGCGATCGAGGCGGCCCTGGCCAAGCTGGGCGCCGCCCAGTCCGGGCTGGTGGCGTCCTGAATCAGCGGTGGGCGGTCAGCAACAGACCGCCGGCGCCGGCAAAGAAGGCCCCGGTAGCCTGGTTGAGGCGGCGCACGCCACGGGGGCCGCGGATGAAGCGGCGGATCTGCCGGCCGAACAGGCCGTAGATGAAGGCCGCGACCATTTCCGCGAACAGATGGGTGCCACCCAGGTAGACGAACTGCTGGGTCGTCGGCTGAGTGGGGTCGATGAACTGCGGAAAGACCGCGGCGAACAGCAGGATCGCCTTGGGATTGCTGATGCCGATGAGAAATTCCTGCAGCATCAGCCGGTGCAGCGCCCGCGGTTGCGCCGTGCCGCTCTCGGTCAGGTCCAGGCCGTCGAAGGCCCGGCTGCGCCAGCTCTTCACGCCAAGGTAGAGCAGGTAGAGCGCGCCTATCCACTTGATGACGGTGAAGGCCGTCTCCGAAGCCAGCAGCATGGCGCCCAGGCCCACCGCCGAGATCACTAGGAAGATCACGAAGGCCACATCGCGCCCCAGGGCCGCCAGTCCCGCCGTCACCGCGCCATGGCGGATGCCATTGCCGAGCGAGCAGAAGTTGTTGGGGCCGGGGGTCAGGGCGATGAGCAGGGCGACCGGAAAGAACAGCAGGGCATCGACGAGGTTCATGGCGGTCGCCTGGCGCGCCGCGCGGGCGCCGAAGAAGAGGGGTGGTGGGCTATTTAAACCGTCTTTCCACGCCTTTCTCCACCAGAATCTTCGCCGAGATTTCTTCCACGGAAAAATGCGTGGTGTTGATGAAGGAGATGTTCTCGCGGCGGAACAGACTCTCCACCTCGCGCAGTTCGAATTCGCACTGGGCGAAGCTCGCATAGCGGCTGTTGGGCCGGCGCTCGTGGCGGATCGCCGCCAGGCGCTCGGCATCGATGGTCAGGCCGAACAGCTTGTCCTTGTAGGTCTTCAGCGAGGCGGGCAGCTGCAGGCGCTCCATGTCCTCTTCGGTCAGCGGATAGTTCGCCGCGCGGATGCCGTATTGCAGCGCCATATAGAGGCAGGTCGGCGTCTTGCCGCAGCGCGAGACCCCCACCAGGATCAGATCGGCCTGCGCATAGTGGGTCGTGCGGGCGCCGTCGTCGTTTTCGAGTGCGAAATTGACGGCCTCGATCCGCTCCATGTAGTGACTATTGTGCATGATCGAATGTGACTTCCCTACCGAATACGAAGATTCGGCGGAAAGTTCCCTTTCGAGTGGGGATAAAAACGTGGAGAAGATGTCGATCATGAACCCGTTCGACTGGTCCAGAATGGCCCGGATGTCACGGTTGACGATGGTATCGAAGATGATGGGTCGCGCACCGTCCTGGACGGCGGCGGCATTGATCTGCTGTACCATCGCCCTGGCCTTGTCCAGCGTATCCACGTAGGGGCGGGTGACCTTTCTGAAGGTGATGTCCCCGAACTGGGCCAGGAGGCTCTGACCGAGGGTTTCGGCCGTGATGCCGGTACCGTCGGAAATGAAAAAGGCGGTTCGTTGCATGGAGGGACGTCCTGGTGGCGTACGGGGCAGGGATCGCTGCACTGTAACCTACCGCCGTCCACTGTCCATGGGGCGAGCGCCGAGGCGTACTGCTTTCCCACAAAGACACAAGATGGAGAGAAGACCTTGGACGAGTATGTAATTTCACTGGAGCAGCTTGGCGTGCACGACGTCGAGCGCGTGGGCGGCAAGAACGCATCTCTCGGCGAGATGATCGCCAACCTGGCCAACGCGGGCGTGTCCGTGCCGGGCGGGTTCGCCACCACGGCCCAGGCCTATCGCGACTTCCTTGAACAGAGTGGGCTGAACGAGCGTATCCATGCGGCCCTCGACGCCCTGGATGTCGACGACGTCGTCGCCCTGGCCAAGACCGGCGCCCAGATCCGCCAGTGGGTCATGGACGCCCCTTTCCCCGAGCGCCTGGACGCCGAGATTCGCCGGGCCTTCGCCGAGATCTCGGCCGGCAACCCCAATCTCGCCGTGGCCGTACGCTCCTCGGCGACCGCCGAAGACCTGCCGGATGCCTCCTTTGCCGGCCAGCAGGAAACCTTCCTCAACATCCGCGGCGTCGACAACGTCATTCGCGCGGCCAAGGAAGTCTTCGCCTCCCTCTTCAATGACCGCGCCATCGCCTACCGCGTCCACCAGGGCTTCGATCACAAGCTGGTCGCCCTGTCCGCCGGCGTGCAGCGCATGGTGCGTTCGGAAACCGGCGCTGCCGGCGTGCTTTTCACCCTGGATACCGAATCCGGTTTCCGCGATGCGGTCTTCGTCACCGCCGCCTACGGTCTCGGCGAGACCGTGGTGCAGGGCGCGGTGAACCCGGACGAATTCTATGTCCACAAGCCGACCCTGGAAGCCGGTCGTCCGGCCATCCTCAGGCGCAACCTGGGCAGCAAGGCGATCAAGATGGTCTATGGCGAAGAAGCCAAGGCCGGTCGCTCCGTCCGCACCGTCGATGTCGAGCCGGCGGATCGCGCGCGTTTCTCCATCACCGACGCCGAGGTCACCGAACTGTCCAAGCAGGCGCTGATCATCGAGCGCCACTACGGTCGCCCGATGGACATCGAATGGGCCAAGGACGGCGACGACGGCAAGCTCTACATCGTCCAGGCACGCCCCGAAACGGTGAAGAGCCGGGCCAGTGCCACCGTCATGGAGCGCTATCTGCTCAAGGACAAGGGCCAGGTGCTGGTGGAAGGCCGTTCGATCGGTCAGCGCATCGGCGCCGGCAAGGTCAAGATCATCCGCGACGTCAGCGAGATGGACCGCGTCCAGCCCGGCGATGTGCTGGTCTCGGACATGACCGATCCCGACTGGGAGCCGGTGATGAAGCGCGCCAGCGCCATCGTCACCAACCGTGGCGGTCGTACCTGCCACGCCGCCATCATCGCCCGTGAGCTGGGTATCCCGGCGGTGGTCGGCTGCGGCAATGCCACCAGCCTGCTCAAGGACGGCCAGACCGTCACCGTCTCCTGCGCCGAGGGCGATACCGGCCTGATCTACGAAGGCGAGCTGGACTTCGACATCCGCAAGAGCTCGGTGGATGCCATGCCCGAGTTGCCGTTCAAGATCATGATGAACGTCGGCAACCCCGATCGCGCCTTCGATTTCGCCCAGCTGCCCAATGCCGGCGTGGGTCTGGCGCGCCTCGAATTCATCATCAATCGCATGATCGGCGTGCACCCCAAGGCGCTGCTGAACTACGACAGCCTGCCCTTCGAGGTGAAGGAGAGCGTCGACAAGCGCATCGCCGGTTATTCGGATCCGGTCGGCTTCTATGTCGAGAAGCTGGTGGAAGGGGTCTCCACCCTGGCCGCCGCCTTCTGGCCGAAAAAGGTCATCGTGCGCCTGTCGGACTTCAAGTCCAACGAGTACGCCAACCTCATCGGCGGCAAGCTCTACGAACCCGAGGAAGAGAACCCCATGCTGGGCTTCCGCGGCGCCTCCCGCTACATCAGCGAGAACTTCCGCGACTGCTTCGAGCTGGAATGTCGCGCCATGAAGAAGGTGCGCGAAGAGATGGGCCTGACCAACGTCGAGCTCATGGTGCCCTTCGTGCGCACCCTGGACGAGGCGGCGCGGGTGGTCGAGCTGCTCGGCGAGAACGGCCTCAAGCGCGGCGAGAACGACCTGCGCGTGATCATGATGTGCGAGCTGCCCTCCAACGCCCTGCTGGCGGACGAATTCCTCGAGCACTTCGACGGCTTCTCCATCGGCTCCAACGACCTGACCCAGCTCACCCTGGGCCTGGATCGCGACTCCGGCATCATCGCCCACCTGTTCGACGAGCGTAATCCGGCGGTCAAGAAACTGCTGGCCAATGCCATCGCCGCCTGCAATCGGGCCGGCAAGTACATCGGCATCTGCGGTCAGGGTCCCTCGGATCACCCGGATCTGGCCAAGTGGCTGATGGAGCAGGGCATTGAGAGCGTCTCGCTCAACCCCGACTCCGTGCTCGACACCTGGTTCTTCCTGGCTGAAGGCAACGCCTGACCCCGGGGATCACCCCGCCTGGCAAAGGCGGGGTGATCCTTTGCAGGATTAATCCCCTCATTTCCCCACGAAGGTGGCGTCTGCGCCCTGTCCAGGGCCACCTTCGCCGGATCGCCTGACCGGAAGCGGTCGCGATCCCTGCAAGAGATCCCAGATGCAGCAGTACGACAGCGATGTGGAACAGGGCCTCATCTACGGCTATCTCCTCGATGGCCGCGGCGGCGGAAGACGCCTGAGTCGCCGAGAGCTGGCCGAGGCCGAACCGGGCCCCGGCGAGGTGCTCTGGCTGCACTGGGATCGTAGTGTCCCCGAAGCCCAGGCCTGGCTCCGGCAATCCAGCGGCCTGAGCGAATTCGCCTGCGACCTGCTGCTGGAAGAGGCGACCCGCCCGCGCCTGGTCAATCAGCCCGACGACAGCCTGCTGCTGTTCCTGCGCGGGGTGAATCTCAATCCCGGCGCCGTGCCCGAGGACATGGTGTCGCTGCGGGTGTTCGTCGACAAACGCCGGGTGATCTCCCTGCGCATGAGACCCATGAAGGCCGCCGCCGAGGTCCAGGAAGACCTGGAGGCGGGCATCGGCGCCCAGAGCGCCGAAGAACTGGTGCTCTACCTCGCGAGCTACATGACCAGCCGCGTCGATGACCTGGTGCGCGACCTGTCCGATCAGCTCGATGGCCTCGAAGAGCAGGTCGACCAGGACGAGAACAGCCTGCCCGACCATGCCCAGGTGCTCACGCTCAGGCGCCGCGCGACCGGGCTGCGCCGCTATCTGGCCCCGCAGCGCGACATCTATGGCGATCTGGCCCGTGGCAAGCCCGCCTGGTTCGTCGAGGCGGCCAGCCAGGGGTACTGGAGCGAATTGCACAACAGCCTGGTGCGCAACCTGGAAGAGCTCGAGGTGATGCGCGAGCGGGTGGCGCTGCTGCAGGACGCCGAACAGCGGGCGACCACGGAAAAGACCAATCGCACTCTCTATCTGCTGGCCATCATCACCGGCTTCTTCCTGCCCATCAGCTTCATCACCGGCTTGCTCGGGATGAACATGGGCGGCCTGCCGGGTTCGTCGTCTCCCTTCGGCTTCGTGGCCGCCTGCCTGCTGATCGCGGCGGTGTCGATCTTCCAGGTCTGGCTGTTTCGCCGACTGCGCTGGCTGTGACCCGCCTCCACCTCGCTGCGTCAAGAGGAAACGACCAGCGAGGTGCTTATGCACGATCCTTTCGAAGCGTCCCTCAAGGCGCTCCTCAATACCCCGGCCGACGCTCAGGACGAGGAGGGCGATGACCAGGCGCGCTTGCACCGGGTGCTCAAGACCGCCAACCGTCAGGTGGGCGCGGGTGCGCTGTTCGATCTGATCGGGCGGCACTGGGTATCGGTGCTGCTGCTGGCGCTGGGCAACGGTACCCCTCATCTGAAGCCGCGCTCACGTCGCACCCGGCGTAGCGAATCTTCCCCGGAGATCCTGAAGTAGATGGAATTCGATATCTGGACCCAGAGTCTGCTGTCCGCCATGACCACCCTGTGGAGCAAGGTGGCCGGTTTCATTCCCAACGTCTTCGGCGCCCTGGTGGTGATCCTCGCCGGCTTCGCCGTCGCCAAGATTCTCGACACCGTGCTGTCGAAGGTACTCGCCAAACTCGGCCTGGATCGCATCCTTGCCGGTGCCGGTGTGACCAAGCAGCTGGCCAAGATCGGCATCCGCATCCCGGTCACCACCCTCATCGGCCGGATCGTCTACTGGTTCGTGCTGCTGGTGTTCCTGGTGTCGGCCGCCGAATCCCTGGGTCTGCAGCGCGTGTCCTCCACCCTGGACGTCATGGCGCTCTATGTACCCAAGATCTTTGGTGCTGCCCTGGTGCTCATCGTTGGCGTGCTACTGGCGCAACTGGTCAGTGGCCTGGTCCATGGCGCCGCCGAAGGTGTCGGCCTGGACTACGCCGCGGGGCTGGGGCGCCTGGCCCAAGGGCTGGTCATCATCATTTCGATCTCGGTCGCGGTAGGTCAGCTGGAGATCAAGACCGAGCTGCTGAACCTGGTCATCGCCATCGTGCTCACCGCCTTTGCCCTGGCCGCGGCCCTGGCCCTGGGGCTGGGCAGCCGGGGCCTGGTGTCGCAGATTCTGGCCGGCATCTATGTGCGCGAACTCTACGAAGTCGGCCAGTGGGTGACCCTGGCGGATGTCGAAGGCGAGATCGAGGAAATCGGCACCGCCAAGACCCTCATCATGACCGAAGAAGGCGATATCGTTTCGGTTCCGAACCGTCTATTGCTGGAGGCTCCGGTGCGCAGCCGCTGACAGGCGCCGCGGAGATGGCTATCATGCCCGCCACTTTTTGGTAGCCTACTCCGTCTTGAACAAGCCTGCCCCTCATGCCTACGACCCGACTACGCTCAGTGATGAAGAGCTGGTCCAGCGCGCGCATGGTGAACTCTTCCACGTGACGCGAGCCTACGAAGAACTGATGCGCCGTTATCAGCGCACCCTGTTCAACGTCTGCGCCCGCTACCTGGGGAACGACCGGGATGCAGACGATGTCTGCCAGGAGATCATGCTGAAGGTGCTTTACGGTTTGAAGAATTTCGAGGGGAAATCGAAATTCAAGACCTGGCTGTACAGCATCACCTACAACGAGTGCATCACTCAGTACCGCAAGGAACGCCGCAAGCGGCGGCTGGTGGAGGCATTAAGTCTCGATCCGATGGAGGAAGCCTCCGAGGAACGGGCGCCGAAGCTGGAAGAGAAGGGAGGGATGGATCGCTGGCTGGTCCATGTGGGTCAGGTCGATCGGGAGATCCTGGTGCTGCGCTTCGTCGCAGAGCTGGAGTTCCAAGAGATCGCCGACATCATGCACATGGGCCTCAGCGCCACCAAGATGCGGTACAAGCGGGCACTCGACAAACTGCGTGACAAGTTCGCAGCTGAAGTTGAGGGCTGACCGGATGTGTCAGCCGTAAGTTTTTGAACTTCACGAAAACTTGTTGTCGAAGCCTCCGGAGATTGCCGGAATTAGTACCACTAAAATGGGGATACAAAGGATGAAACTGAAGAGCACCTTGGGCGTCGTTATCGGCTCCCTGCTGGCAAGCGCCTCGCTGAGCGCCCTGGCACAAGGTCAAGGCGCCGTCGAGACCGAGCTGTTCGGCAGCCGTCTGTTCACCGACAGCCAGCGCAACATGACCAACGCTGACCTGTACGGCGGTTCCGTTGGCTACTTCCTGACCGACGACGTTGAGCTGGCGTTGTCCTACGGTGAGTACCACAACGCCCGTGGCGACCACGACTTGGGCCACAAGAACATCAAGGGCAGCCTGGCCGCTCTGGACGCCTACTACCACTTCGGTCAGCCCGGCGTCGGCCTGCGTCCGTACGTGTCCGGTGGCTTCGCTCACCAGTCCATCAGCAACCGCGACATCAACGAAGGTGGTCGTGACCGTTCCACCTACGCCAACCTGGGTGCCGGCCTGAAGTACTACTTCACCGAGAACCTGTATGCCCGTACCGGCGTGCAAGCCAACTACAACATCGACTACGGCGACACCGAGTGGAGCGCTGCTGTAGGTGTGGGTCTGAACTTCGGTGGTTCCACCAAGAAAGAAGTCGCTCCGGCTCCGGCTCCGGCCCCCGTTGCTGACGTCTGCACCGATTCCGACAACGACGGCGTCTGCGACAACGTCGACAAGTGCCCGAACACCCCGGCCAACGTCACCGTTGACGCTACCGGCTGCCCGGCTGCCGCCGAAACCGTTCGCGTCGAGCTGGACGTGAAGTTCGATTTCGACAAGGCCGTGGTCAAGCCCAACAGCTACGCCGACATCAAGAACCTGGCTGATTTCATGCAGCAGTACCCGCAGACCTCGACCACCGTTGAAGGCCACACCGACTCCGTCGGCACCGACGCCTACAACCAGAAGCTGTCCGAGCGTCGTGCCAACGCCGTGCGTAACGTCCTGGTCAACCAGTACGGCGTGCAGGGCAGCCGCGTGAACGCTGTTGGTTACGGCGAATCCCGCCCGGTTGCTGACAACGCCACCGAAGCCGGTCGCGCTGTTAACCGTCGCGTAGAAGCCGAAGTCGAAGCTCAGGCCAAGTAAGCTGCCTGATCCAGACTCGAAAAAGCCCGCCTAGTGCGGGCTTTTTCATGCCTGGCGTTTCTTGCACCCGACTCCGGCCAGGTGCTACAGGCATAAAAAAACCCCGCCGAAGCGGGGTTCTTCCTAACGGATCGATCAGCCGCGATCGTCCGGGATGTCGCGTTGGGCGACGCCGGTATACAGCTGACGCGGCCGGCCGATCTTGTAGGGGCCGGACAGCATTTCCTGCCAGTGCGAGATCCAGCCGACGGTCCGCGCCATGGCGAAGATCACGGTGAACATGCTGGTCGGGATGCCGATCGCCTTGAGGATGATGCCGGAGTAGAAGTCCACGTTCGGATAGAGGTTGCGCTCGACGAAGTAGGGGTCCTTGCGGGCCAGTTCTTCGAGGCGCATGGCCAGTTCCAGCTGCGGATCGTTGATGCCGAGCTCGGCCAGGACTTCGTCGCAGGTCTGCTTCATCACCGTGGCGCGCGGATCGAAGTTCTTGTAGACGCGATGGCCGAAGCCCATCAGCTTGAACGGATCGTTCTTGTCCTTGGCCTTGGCCACGAACTTGTCGATGTTGGCCACATCGCCGATCTCGTCCAGCATCTTCAGCACCGCTTCGTTGGCGCCACCGTGCGCCGGGCCCCAGAGGGCGGCGATACCGGCAGCGATACAGGCGAAGGGGTTGGCGCCCGAGGAACCGGCCAGGCGGACGGTGGAGGTGGAGGCGTTCTGCTCATGGTCGGCATGCAGGATGAAGATGCGATCCATGGCGCGGGCCAGCACCGGGCTGATCGGTTTTTCCTCGCACGGGGTGTTGAACATCATGTGCAGGAAGTTTTCCGCGTATCCCAGGTTGTTGCGGGGATACATCATCGGCTGACCCATGGAGTACTTGTGCACCATCGCTGCCAGGGTCGGCATCTTGGCGATCAGGCGCATCGCCGAAATCTCGCGGTGCTGCGGATCGGTGATGTCCAGGGAGTCGTGGTAGAAGGCCGACAGCGCGCCGACCACACCGCACATGATGGCCATGGGGTGCGCATCGCGACGGAAGCCGTTGAAGAAGTTCTTCAGTTGCTCGTGAACCATGGTGTGGTTCTTGATGGTGTCGACGAATTGCGCCTTTTCTTGCGCGTTCGGCAATTCACCCTTGAGCAGCAGGTAACAGGTCTCGAGATAGTCGGATTTCTCCGCCAATTGCTCGATCGGGTAGCCGCGGTGCAGCAGGATGCCCTTGTCACCATCGATATAGGTGATCTTGGACTCGCACGAGGCAGTGGACATGAAGCCCGGGTCAAAGGTGAACACACCAGTGGAGGTGAGGTTGCGAACATCGATCACGTCCGGGCCAAGGGTGCCGGACATAACGGGCAGGTCAACCGGATCCGCTCCCGAGATGATCAACTGCGCTTTCTTGTCAGCCATTAGGCCTCCTTATTTTGCTTTGAAATCATCAATAAACCCTCCACTCAGGGCCTCGCCCACTATAGAGGGATAAATTTGAAAGTCAATTTACGAAAATATCACCCTAGAGGCGCTTTATGGGCAGATTGTGCGGCGAAAAGACATTAACACGCAGGCTTCTGAATATCAGCTGGCGACGTCGGAATCGGGCATCCGCGTTTGTCATGAGTAGGCTAACTGTCTATAATTCCCGCCCGACCGTACCGGGTCGGCGAGCTGATGCCGAGCGGTCGAGACGCCTCCAACAGGAAGCGTGTAGCAGATGTGGAATCTCCTATAACTAGCCCGACCGCAATTGGGCCCTCAGTGTGAAAGAAGCCGTGAATAGCAAACGACCTGTAAACCTAGATCTCAGGACCATCAAACTACCTATCACAGCTTATACCTCGATTCTTCACCGTATCTCCGGCGTCATCCTGTTCCTCGGCATTGCAGTCATGCTTTATGGCCTGCACCTGTCGCTGGGCAGTCCGGAAGGCTTCGGCCAAGTGAAAGCTTTTCTGGCCTATCCGCTGGTCAAGCTCGTGATCTGGGGTCTGCTGTCTGCATTGCTCTACCACCTGGTCGCCGGCATTCGGCACCTGATCATGGATGGTGGCGCCGGCGAAACCCTGCAGGGCGGCAAGCTGGGTGCGCAGCTCGTGCTGGTCATTTCCGCAGTTCTGATCATTCTGGCAGGGGTTTGGGTATGGTAACCAACGTCACCAATCTTTCGCGTTCCGGTCTCTACGACTGGATGGCTCAACGGGTCTCGGCAGTCGTCCTTGCGGTCTACTTCCTCTTTATCATCGGCTACCTGATCCTTCATCCAGGGCTCACCTTCGAGCAATGGCACGGCCTGTTCTCCCACACCCTGATGCGCATCTTCAGCCTGCTGGCGCTGGTGTCCGTCTGCGTTCATGCCTGGGTTGGTATGTGGACCATCTCCACCGACTACCTGACCACCATGGCTATCGGCAAGGGTGCTACCGCCGTGCGTTTCCTCTTCCAGGCGGTATGCGGGTTCGCGATGTTCGCGTTCTTCGTCTGGGGCGTGCAGATCTTCTGGGGTGTTTGATCTATGTCCACAATTCGTCATATTTCGTTTGATGCCATCATCGTAGGTGGCGGCGGCGCCGGTATGCGCGCAGCGCTGCAACTGGCCCAGTCCGGTCACAAGACCGCGGTGATCACCAAGGTCTTCCCGACCCGTTCCCACACCGTGTCCGCCCAGGGCGGCATCACCTGCGCCATCGCCTCGGCCGACCCGAACGATGACTGGCGCTGGCACATGTACGACACCGTCAAGGGGTCGGACTACATCGGTGACCAGGACGCCATCGAGTACATGTGCTCCGTAGGCCCGGAAGCGGTCTTCGAGCTCGAGCACATGGGTCTGCCGTTCTCCCGCACCGAGCAGGGCCGCATCTATCAGCGTCCCTTCGGCGGCCAGTCCAAGGACTACGGCAAGGGCGGCCAGGCCGCGCGGACCTGCGCCGCGGCCGACCGTACCGGTCACGCCCTGCTGCACACCCTCTATCAGGGCAACCTGAAGAACAACACCGTGTTCCTCAACGAGTGGTACGCCGTGGATCTGGTGAAGAACCAGGACGGCGTCATCGTCGGGGTCATCGCCATCTGCATCGAGACCGGCGAGACCGTCTACGTCAAGGCCAAGGCCACCGTGCTGGCCACCGGCGGTGCGGGCCGTATCTATGCCTCCACCACCAACGCCCTGATCAACACCGGTGACGGCGTCGGCATGGCGCTGCGCGCCGGCGTGCCCGTGCAGGACATCGAGATGTGGCAGTTCCACCCCACCGGCATCGCCGGTGCCGGGGTACTGGTCACCGAGGGTTGCCGCGGTGAGGGTGGCTACCTGATCAACAAGCACGGCGAGCGCTTCATGGAGCGCTATGCGCCCAACGCCAAGGACCTGGCCGGTCGCGACGTGGTCGCCCGTTCCATGGTCAAGGAAGTGCTGGCCGGCAACGGTTGCGGTCCGGATGGCGATCACGTGCTGCTGAAGCTGGACCACCTGGGTGAAGACGTGCTGCACAGCCGTCTGCCCGGCATCTGCGAACTGTCCAAGACCTTCGCCCACGTCGACCCGGTCGTCGCGCCGGTGCCCGTGATCCCGACCTGCCACTATATGATGGGCGGCATCGCCACCAACATTCATGGTCAGGCCATCACTCAGGATGCCAACGGCAACGACAGGATCATCGAAGGCCTGTTCGCCGTGGGCGAAGTGGCCTGCGTGTCCGTGCACGGCGCCAACCGTCTGGGTGGCAACTCGCTGCTGGACCTGGTGGTCTTCGGTCGTGCCGCCGGTCTGCACCTGGAGAAGGCGCTTAAGGACGGCATCGAGCACCGCGGTGCGTCGGAGAGCGACCTGGAAGCCTCGCTGCAGCGCCTGTCCGGCGTCAACGAGCGGACCACTGGCGACGACGTCGCCACGCTGCGCAAGCAACTGCAGACCTGCATGCAGAACTACTTCGGGGTGTTCCGCACCGGCGAGTACATGCAGAAGGGCATCGCCGAGCTGGCCGATCTGCGCGAGCGCATCGCCAAGGTCAAGATCAACGACAAGAGCCAGGGCTTCAACACCGCCCGTATCGAGGCGCTCGAGTTGCAGAACCTGCTGGAAGTGGCCGAAGCGACCGCCATCGCCGCCGAGAACCGCAAGGAGTCCCGTGGTGCTCACGCCCGCGAAGACTTCGAAGAGCGTGACGACGAGAACTGGCTGTGCCACACCCTCTATTTCCCCGGTGAAAAGCGGGTCAGTAAGCGTGGAGTCAACTTCGCGCCCAAGACCGTACCGATGTTCGAACCCAAGGTTCGGACTTACTAAAGGTGACCACCATGTTGAAAGTCAGCGTTTATCGTTACAACCCGGATCAGGACGGCCTGCCGTCCATGCAGGAGTTCCAGGTCGATACCGGTGGGAAGGACCTCATGGTGCTGGACGTCCTGGCTCTGATCAAAGAGCAGGATGAAGGCTTCTCCTACCGTCGTTCCTGCCGCGAAGGCGTGTGCGGCTCCGACGGCATGAACATCAACGGCAAGAACGGCCTGGCGTGCATCACGCCGCTGTCGGCCGTGGTCAAGAACGACAAGCTGGTCGTGCGTCCGCTGCCCGGCCTGCCGGTCATTCGTGACCTGGTCGTCGACATGAGCATCTTCTACAAGCAGTACGAGAAGGTGAAGCCGTTCCTGCAGAACGAGACCCCGGCCCCGGCCATCGAGCGCCTGCAGAGCCCGGAAGATCGCGAGAAGATCGACGGTCTGTACGAGTGCATCCTGTGTGCCTGCTGCTCGACGTCCTGCCCGTCCTTCTGGTGGAACCCCGACAAGTTCCTCGGTCCCGCTGCACTGCTGCAGGCCTATCGCTTCCTGGCCGACAGCCGTGACACCAAGACCCAGGAGCGTCTGGCGGCCATGGACGATCCGTTCAGCGTGTTCCGCTGCCGTTCGATCATGAACTGCGTGGCGGTCTGTCCCAAGGGGCTGAACCCGACCAAGGCCATCGGCCATGTGCGGGCGATGCTGCTGCAGAGCGGTACCTGATCCACGTCCCGCCCGGCCTGTTGTGCCGGGCGGGTTCGTTAGCGACCTTGATAGCTTGATTCAACCAATGTCCATTCAGGGATACCCGGAACAGCATCCGGGCATTGGCGCAGCCGCAGTGAGGCCAGGTCTCGCGTCGAGACAGGTCATCGGCTGATGCTATCTCTGCCGAAGGGGTGAACTAGATGCACGAAAGTCAGATGCAGCAACTGTGGGACAGCGCTCACCTGTCCGGCAGTAACGCTGCCTATGTGGAAGAGCTCTATGAGCTGTTTCTGCACGATGCCAACGCTGTGCCGGAAGAGTGGCGCACCTACTTCCAGAAGCTGCCTGCGGTCACTGGCAATTCGCCGGACGTCGCGCATTCCGCGATCCGCGACCATTTCGTGCTGTTGGGCAAGAACCAGCGGCGAGCTCAACCGGTCTCGGCCGGTACCGTCAGTTCCGAACACGAGAAGAAGCAGGTCGAAGTCCTGCGTCTGATCCAGGCGTTCCGCCTGCAGGGCCATCAGGCTGCCCAACTCGACCCCCTGGGTCTGTGGAAGCGTCAGCCGCCTGCCGATCTGCTGCTCAACCACTATGGGTTGACCGACGCCGATCTGGATACCACCTTCCGCACCGGTGAATTGTTCATCGGCAAAGAGGAGGCAACTCTCCGCGAAATCAGGGATGCGCTGCAAGAGACATATTGCCGCACGGTCGGTGCAGAGTTCATGCACATCGTCGATTCCGAAGAGCGCCGCTGGTTCCTGCAGCGCCTGGAAAGCGTCCGTGGCCGCCCGCAGTATTCGCCGGAAGTCCGCACCCATCTGCTGGAGCGTCTGACCGCCGCCGAGGGCCTGGAAAAGTACCTGGGCACCAAGTACCCGGGCACCAAGCGATTCGGTCTGGAAGGGGGCGAGAGCCTGATCCCGCTGATCGACGAGATCATCCAGCGTTCCGGCTCCTATGGCGTCAAGGAGCTGGTGATCGGCATGGCCCACCGTGGCCGCCTCAACGTGCTGGTCAACACCCTGGGCAAGAACCCGCGCGACCTGTTCGACGAGTTCGAAGGCAAGAAGCTGGTCGAGCTGGGCTCCGGTGACGTCAAGTATCACCAGGGCTTCTCCTCCAACGTCATGACCCAGGGCGGCGAAGTCCACCTGGCGCTGGCGTTCAACCCTTCGCACCTGGAGATCGTCTCTCCGGTGGTGGAAGGCTCGGTGCGTGCCCGCCAGGATCGCCGCGGCGATCGTTCCGGCGACAAGGTCGTGCCCGTGGCCATCCACGGCGACGCCGCCTTCGCGGGCCAGGGCGTGGTCATGGAAACCTTCCAGATGTCGCAGACCCGCGCCTACAAGACCGGCGGTACCCTGCACCTGGTCATCAACAACCAGGTCGGTTTCACCACCAACCGCCAGGAAGACGCGCGCTCCACCGAGTACGCCACCGACGTCGCCAAGATGATCCAGGCGCCGATCTTCCACGTGAACGGCGACGATCCCGAGGCGGTGCTGTTCGTCACCCAGCTGGCGGTCGACTACCGCATGCAGTTCAAGCGTGACATCGTCATCGACCTGGTGTGCTACCGCCGTCGCGGCCACAACGAGGCCGACGAGCCGAGCGGCACCCAGCCGCTGATGTACCAGCAGATCGCCAAGCAGCGCACTACCCGCGATCTCTACGCCGACGCCCTGACCCAGGCCGGCGTCGTCACCGCCGAGCAGGTCCAGGCGCAGTTCGAAGCCTATCGCGGCGCCCTCGACGAGGGCCGTCACGTGGTGGCCAGCCTGGTCAAGGAACCCAATCGCGACCTGTTCGTCGACTGGAAACCCTACCTCGGCCATGCCTGGACCGCGCGTCACGACACCGGCTTCGACCTCAAGACCCTGCAGGACCTGGCCAACAAGCTGCTGGAGATCCCGGAAGGCGTCGTGGTCCAGCGTCAGGTCGGCAAGATCCTCGAGGATCGGCAGAAGATGACCGCCGGCGGCCTGCCGCTGAACTGGGGCTTCGCCGAGACCATGGCCTACGCCACCCTGCTGCACGAAGGCCATCCGATCCGCATCACCGGTCAGGACGTCGGTCGTGGCACCTTCTCGCACCGTCACGCGGTGCTGCACAACCAGAAGGACGCCGTGCCCTACGTGCCCCTGCAGCACCTGGCCGAAGATCAGCCGTCGTTCGAGATCTACGACTCCTTCCTTTCCGAGGAAGCGGTGCTGGGCTTCGAATACGGCTATGCCACCACCACGCCCAATGCGCTGGTGGTCTGGGAAGCCCAGTTCGGTGACTTCGCCAACGGTGCCCAGGTCGTCATCGACCAGTTCATCACCAGCGGCGAGATCAAGTGGGGTCGTCTCTGCGGTCTGACCATGCTGCTGCCCCATGGCTACGAAGGCCAGGGTCCGGAGCACTCCTCGGCCCGTCTGGAGCGTTACCTGCAGCTGTGCGCCGAGCAGAACATCCAGGTCTGCGTCCCGACCACCCCGGCGCAGATCTATCATCTGCTGCGTCGCCAGGTTATCCGCCCGCTGCGCAAGCCGCTGGTGGTGCTCACGCCCAAGTCGCTGCTGCGCCACAAGCTGGCCATCTCGACCCTGGAAGACCTGGCCCATGGTTCGTTCCAGACCGTGATCAACGAGCTGGATCAGCTCGATGCCCAGCAGGTGAAGCGCCTGGTCCTGTGCAGCGGCAAGGTCTACTACGACCTGCTGGAAAAGCGCCGCAGCGAGAATCGCCAGGACATCGCCATCGTGCGTCTGGAGCAGCTCTATCCGTTCCCGGAAGACGATCTGGCCGAGGTGCTGGCGGGTTATCCGAACCTCGAGCGCGTGGTCTGGTGCCAGGAAGAGCCGATGAACCAGGGCGCCTGGTACTGCAGCCAGCATCACATGCGCCGCGCCGTGTCCGGGTACAAGCAGGGCCTGGGTCTGGAATACGCCGGTCGCGATGCGTCCGCCGCACCGGCCTGTGGCTATGCCTCCATGCACGCCGAGCAGCAGGAAAAACTGCTGCAAGATGCTTTCTCCGTTTGATTCGCCACGCGACTACTAGAGATCACTAAGGAAATTCATAGAATGGCTATCGAGATCAAAGCCCCTACCTTCCCGGAATCGGTCGCTGACGGCACCGTCGCCACCTGGCACAAGAAGCCCGGCGAAGCAGTCAAGCGTGACGAACTGCTGGTCGACATCGAGACCGACAAGGTCGTGCTGGAAGTCGTGGCACCCGTGGATGGCGTCCTGGCCGAAGTCCTGAAGAACGAAGGCGATACCGTGCTGAGCGAAGAAGTCATCGCTCGCGTGGAAGAGGGCGCTGCCGCCGCCGCGCCGGCTGCCCAGCCGGCCGCTGCCAGCGCTCCGGCCGCCGCCCCGGCCGCCGGTGGTGACGAGGATCCGATCCTGGCTCCCGCTGCGCGCAAGATCGCCGAAGAGAACGGCATCGATCCGGCTACCCTGGTCGGTACCGGCAAGGGCGGCCGCATCACCAAGGAAGACGCCGTCGCCGCCGTCGAGGCCAAGAAGTCCGGCGCCGCCGCTCCGGCTGCCAAGCCCGCTGCCGCTGCCGCTCCGGTGGTGACCGCCGCTGGCGACCGTACCGAGAAGCGCGTGCCCATGACCCGCCTGCGGGCCAAGGTCGCCGAGCGCCTGGTGGAAGCCCAGTCCAGCATGGCCATGCTGACGACCTTCAACGAGGTCAACATGAAGCCGATCATGGACCTGCGCTCCAAGTACAAGGACATGTTCGAGAAGAAGCACAACGGCGTGCGCCTGGGCTTCATGTCCTTCTTCGTCAAGGCTGCCACCGAGGCGCTCAAGCGTCAGCCGGGCGTCAATGCCTCCATCGACGGCAACGACATCGTCTACCACGGTTATCAGGACATCGGCGTGGCCGTGTCCAGCGACCGCGGCCTGGTGGTGCCGGTGCTGCGCAACGCCGAGTTCATGAGCCTGGCGGAAGTGGAAGGCACCATCGCCGACTTCGGCAAGAAGGCCAAGGCCGGCAAGCTGACCATGGAAGACATGCAGGGCGGTACCTTCACCATCTCCAACGGTGGTGTCTTCGGTTCGCTGCTGTCCACCCCCATCGTCAACCCGCCGCAGACCGCGATCCTGGGCATGCACAAGATCCAGGAACGTCCCATGGCGGTGAACGGCCAGGTGGTGATCCTGCCGATGATGTATCTTGCGCTGTCCTACGACCATCGCCTGATCGATGGCAAGGAAGCCGTGACCTTCCTGGTCACCATGAAGGACCTGCTGGAAGACCCGGCTCGTCTGCTGCTGGACATCTGATCCGGCTCTCGCGGTGCGGGGCAGGGGCCACGCACCGCTTCAAGTTTTCCTGCCTGAAGCTGCTCCAAGGGGATTAGTGTATGAGCGACAAATTCGACGTAGTGGTGATCGGCGCCGGCCCTGGCGGCTACGTGGCCGCTATCCGCGCCGCGCAGCTCGGTCTGAAGACGGCCTGTGTCGAGCGCTACAAGGGCAAGGAAGGCAAGGTCGCCCTGGGCGGCACCTGCCTGAACGTGGGTTGCATTCCCTCTAAGGCGCTGCTGGACAGCTCCTACAAGTACCACGAGGCCCACGAGGGCTTTAAGGTCCACGGCATCGACGCGCCGAACGTCACCATCGACGTGCCCACTATGATCGGCCGCAAGGACCAGATCGTGAAGAACCTCACCGGCGGCGTGGCCACCCTGTTCAAGGCGAACGGCGTGACCCTGCTGGAAGGCAACGGCAAGCTGCTGTCCGGCAAGAAGGTCGAAGTCACCGGTCTGGACGGCAACGTCCAGGTGGTCGAGGCCGAGAACGTCATCCTGGCGTCCGGCTCGCGTCCCATCGACATCCCGCCGGCTCCGGTGGACCAGAAGGTCATCGTCGATTCCACCGGCGCCCTGGAATTCCAGAGCGTGCCCAAGCGTCTGGGCGTGATCGGTGCCGGCGTCATCGGCCTGGAACTGGGTTCGGTCTGGGCTCGCCTGGGTGCCGAAGTCACCGTGCTGGAGGCCCTGGACAAGTTCCTGGTCGCCGCCGACGAGCAGGTGTCCAAGGAAGCCTACAAGATCCTCTCCAAGCAGGGTCTGAACATCCGCATGGGGGCTCGCGTAACCGGCTCCCAGGTCAACGGCGAAGAAGTCACCGTCAACTACACCGAAGCCGGTGAAGAAAAGCAGATCACCTTCGATCGCCTGATCGTCGCCGTGGGCCGTCGTCCGGTCACCACCGACCTGCTGGCATCCGACAGCGGCGTGGAAAGCGACGAGCGTGGCTACATCTATGTCGACGACCATTGCGCTACCAGCGTACCGGGCGTGTTCGCCATCGGTGACTGCGTGCGCGGTCTGATGCTGGCCCACAAGGCCTCGGAAGAGGGCGTGATGGTTGCCGAGCGCATCGCCGGTCACAAGGCCCAGATGAACTATGATCTGGTCCCCTCGGTGATCTACACCCACCCGGAAATCGCGTGGGTCGGCAAGACCGAGCAGGCCCTGAAGGCCGAAGGCGTCGAAGTCAACGTCGGCACCTTCCCCTTCGCGGTCAGCGGTCGTGCCCTGGCGGCCAACGACACCGCCGGCTTCGTCAAGGTCGTGGCCGATGCCAAGACCGATCGCGTCCTGGGCGTCCATGTGGTCGGCCCGAGCGCGGCGGAGCTGGTGCAGCAAGGCGCCATCGCCATGGAATTCGGCTCCAGTGCCGAAGACCTGGGCATGATGGTGTTCTCGCACCCGACGCTGTCCGAGGCGCTGCACGAAGCGGCCCTGGCGGTGAACGGTCATGCGATCCACGCAGTGAATCGCAAGAAGCGGTAAGAGATTTACGGAACCACGGGGTCGCCGACCGCCGTGGAGCTCCAGGGCTCCACCGCAGGAAGGCACCTCGGACCCTTGCGAGGGCAGGGGTCACAGGTGGCGCGGTGCCCGCGATCGTCCGGAGGACGGCTCGGAGAACGCACAGCGTCGAATGCGCAATACCCAACGAAGACGGTAGACAAGCATGAATCTCCACGAGTATCAGGGTAAGCAGCTGTTCGCTGAATACGGCCTGCCCGTTTCCAAAGGCTACGCTGTCGACACCCCCCAGGAGGCCTACGAGGCTTGCGGCCGTATCGGCGGCGACGAGTGGGTCGTCAAGGCCCAGGTACATGCCGGTGGCCGTGGTAAGGCCGGTGGTGTGAAGCTGGTCAAGAGCAAGGAAGAAGCCAAGGAATTCGCCGCCAAGTGGCTGGGCCAGCGTCTGGTGACCTACCAGACCGACGCCAACGGTCAGCCGGTCACCAAGATCCTGGTCGAATCCTGCACCGACATCGATCAGGAGCTCTATCTGGGCGCCGTGGTCGATCGTTCCAGCCGCCGTATCGTGTTCATGGCGTCCACCGAAGGTGGCGTGGACATCGAGAAAGTCGCTCACGACACTCCGGAAAAGATTCTGAAGGCCACCATCGATCCGCTGGTGGGCGCTCAGCCCTACCAGGGTCGCGACCTGGCGTTCCAGCTGGGCCTGAAAGGTGACCAGATCAAGCAGTTCACCCAGATCTTCGTCGGTCTGGCCAAGCTGTTCCAGGACTACGACCTGGCTCTGCT
Source organism: Pseudomonas sp. AS2.8 (assembly GCF_014190935.1). Lineage (NCBI taxonomy): Bacteria > Pseudomonadati > Pseudomonadota > Gammaproteobacteria > Pseudomonadales > Pseudomonadaceae > Pseudomonas > Pseudomonas sp. AS2.8. The sequence goes on along the minus strand of NZ_JACHVV010000002.1, from coordinate 653,358 downwards.
GGAAGTGAATCCGCTGGTGATCAAGAAGGACGGCAACCTGCACTGCCTGGATGCCAAGATCAACATCGACAGCAACGCCATCTACCGTCAGCCCAAGCTGCGCGCCTTCCACGACCCGTCGCAGGACGACGCCCGTGAAGCCCATGCGCAGAAATGGGAACTGAACTACGTGGCCCTGGAAGGCAGCATCGGCTGCATGGTCAACGGTGCCGGTCTGGCCATGGGTACCATGGACATCGTCAACCTGCACGGCGGCAAGCCGGCCAACTTCCTGGACGTTGGCGGTGGCGCGACCAAAGAGCGCGTGACCGAGGCGTTCAAGATCATCCTGTCCGACAGCAACGTGAAGGCCGTTCTGGTCAACATCTTCGGCGGCATCGTGCGCTGCGACATGATCGCCGAAGGCATCATCGGTGCCGTGAAAGAAGTTGGCGTGAAGGTGCCGGTCGTGGTTCGCCTGGAAGGCAACAACGCCGAACTCGGTGCCAAGGTCCTGGCCGAAAGCGGCCTGAACATCATCGCGGCAACCAGCCTGACCGACGCTGCCCAGCAGGTCGTCAAGGCCGCGGAGGGTAAGTAATGAGCGTCCTGATCAACAAAGACACCAAGGTCATCTGCCAAGGCTTCACCGGTAGCCAAGGTACCTTCCACTCCGAACAGGCCATCGCCTACGGCACCCAGATGGTCGGCGGCGTGACCCCCGGCAAGGGCGGCTCCACCCACCTGGGTCTGCCGGTGTTCAACACCGTGCGTGAAGCCGTCGAAGCCACTGGCGCCGACGCTTCGGTGATCTACGTGCCGGCTCCCTTCTGCAAAGACTCCATCATGGAAGCGGCGCAGGGCGGCATCAAGCTGATCGTCTGCATCACCGAGGGTATCCCCACCCTCGACATGCTGGATGCCAAGGTGAAGTGCGACGAGCTGGGCGTACGCCTGATCGGCCCGAACTGCCCCGGCGTCATCACCCCCGGCGAGTGCAAGATCGGCATCATGCCCGGTCACATCCACCTGCCGGGCAAGGTCGGTATCGTGTCGCGTTCCGGCACCCTGACCTATGAAGCCGTGAAGCAGACCACCGACGCCGGCTTCGGCCAGTCCACCTGCGTGGGCATCGGCGGCGACCCCATCCCGGGTTCGAACTTCATCGATATCCTGAAGCTGTTCCAGGAAGATCCGCAGACCGAAGCCATCGTGATGATCGGCGAGATCGGTGGCAGCGCTGAAGAAGAAGCCGCGGCCTATATCAAGGCCAACGTGACCAAGCCGGTGGTGTCCTACATCGCCGGTGTCACCGCACCGCCCGGCAAGCGCATGGGCCACGCCGGCGCCATCATCTCCGGCGGCAAGGGCACTGCGGACGAGAAGTTCGCCGCCCTGCAGGACGCGGGTGTGAAGACCGTGCGTTCCCTGGCCGACATCGGCAAGGCCCTGGCTGAGCTGACCGGTTGGGAAGTCAAGAAGGCCTGAGCCTGACTGACTCCAGAAAAGGCCGCCTTCGGGCGGCCTTTTTCATGGGCGCGACCACGACGCCTCATCAGCTGCCGGCTGCCTTTTCGCCGGTAATTCGTTAGGATGGCAACCTTCCGCTCCAACGGCCACGCCGTGGCCCCGCCAAGACCTGCTCCCATGAGGGCGGGCTGCCTTGTTTTCCTCATTGCTGGTACTGCCTTCCATGAAAGCTTTGCAAAGCCGGGATGTCCTGGCCCTTGGATTCATGACGTTCGCGTTGTTCGTCGGCGCGGGCAACATCATCTTTCCCCCGATCGTCGGTCTGCAGGCAGGCGAGCATGTCTGGAGCGCCGCCCTGGGCTTCCTGCTGACCGCCGTCGGCCTGCCGGTGCTGACGCTGATCGCCCTGGCGCGGGTCGGCGGCGGCATGGACGCCCTGAGCAAGCCGCTCGGCCAGACCGCCGCCCGCACCCTGGCCATCGTCTGCTACCTGTCGGTAGGCCCGCTGTTCGCCACGCCGCGCACCGCCACGGTGTCCTTCGAGGTCGGCGTCGCGCCGCTGCTGGGCAACGGACCCATACCGCTGTTCCTCTACAGCCTGGCGTATTTCCTGGTGGTGCTGGTGGTCTCGCTCTATCCGGGACGCCTGCTCGACACCGTGGGGCGCTTTCTCGGTCCGCTGAAGATCCTCGCCCTGGCGGTGCTGGGCGGGGCGGCGCTGTTCTGGCCCGCCGGGGGCCCCGCCACGGCGGCACCGGACTATGCGTCCCGGGCGCTGTCCCAGGGCTTCGTCAACGGCTACCTGACCATGGATACCCTGGGCGCCCTGGTGTTCGGCATCGTCATCGTCAACGCCATTCGTGCCCGGGGCGTGACGGCGCCGCAGCTGCTGACGCGCTACACCATCATCGCCGGCCTCATCGCCGGGGCAGGGCTGGTGCTGGTCTACCTGAGTCTGTTCCAGCTCGGTGCCGGCAGCGGGGTGCTGGTACCCCATGCCAGCAATGGCGCCGAGGTCCTGCATGCCTATGTGCAGCACACCTTCGGCAGCGTCGGCAGCGACTTCCTCGCGGTGCTGATCACCCTGGCCTGCCTGGTCACGGCGGTGGGCCTGACCTGCGCCTGCGCGGAGTTCTTCAGCGAATTCCTGCCGTTCAGCTATCGCAGTCTGGTGGTCCTGCTGGCGGCCTTCTCCCTGCTGGTGTCCAACCTGGGCCTGACCCAGCTGATCCAGATCTCGGTGCCGATCCTGACCGCCATCTATCCGCCCTGCATCGCCCTGGTGGTGATGAGCTTTTTCACCGCCCGCTGGGCGGCGCCCGGGCGCATCCTCGGACCGGTGCTGCTGGTGGCCCTGGCCTTTGGCATCCTCGACGGCCTGCAGGCCGCGCACCTGACGGTACCCTACCTGAGCGGTGCGGTGCAGTGGCTGCCGCTGGCCGACTCGGGCCTGGGCTGGCTGTTGCCGGCCGTGGTGGTGGGCCTGGTCGCCCTGGCGCTGGAACGTCTGAGGCATGGCGGGCGTGCGCCTGAGGGTGAAGCCGAGCCGGATCCCTCGCGCTCCTGAATCAGGCGCCCACAAAAAAGCCCGCAGCAGCGGGCTTTTTTCATATCCGATCGGCTTACGGCTTGGGCTGGGTAGCCGGCGCGGTGCCGTTGGTGGTGCCAGTGGCCGGGCTGACCGAGGTGGCTTCGCCTTTGGATTGCTCCTTGGCAGCCTCGTTGGCAGCTTCGTTGCGCTGCTCGGCAGCCTTGTTGCTCTGCTCGGCGGCTTTGTTCAGGTTTTCCTGAGCTTTCTGTTCGGTCTTGGCAGCATCCTGAGCCTTGTTTTCGGAAGGCTTGTCACAGGCGGCGAGGCCGAAGGCGGCAGTGAAGAGCAGGGCGATGGCGAAGGGCTTTTTCATGTGTTTTCTCCTTATGAACTACACGACAGCCGTTCGAGCGCACCGTTAAAAGTTAAGTTCCGCGTCTAGCCCAAGCATCGCGCAAATTCCTACCTGCATCGCGAACCGAGCGCACCAAGGTTGAAATGTCACCGGGCGCCCCCATCTCCGCGACATCGCCAGGCATCTGGTGCGTACCTATCGATAGCGGAGTTTGTAGCATGAGTGTGGAGACTCAAAAGGAAACCTTAGGCTTCCAGACCGAAGTGAAGCAGCTGCTTCACCTGATGATTCACTCGCTGTATTCCAACAAGGAAATCTTCCTGCGCGAATTGATTTCCAACGCCTCCGACGCGGCCGACAAACTCAGATTCGAGGCCTTGTCCAAGCCCGAACTGCTCGAAGGCGGGGATACGCTGAAGATTCGCCTGAGCTTCGACAAGGAGGCCGGCACGGTCACCCTCGAAGACAACGGCATCGGCATGAGCCGCGAAGAGGTGATCGCTCACCTCGGCACCATCGCCAAGTCCGGTACCGCCGATTTCCTGAAGAACCTCAGCGGTGACCAGAAGAAGGATTCCAACCTCATCGGCCAGTTCGGCGTGGGCTTCTATTCGGCCTTCATCGTCGCCGACCAGGTCGACGTCTACAGCCGCCGTGCCGGCCAGCCCGCCGCCGAAGGCGTGCACTGGTCGTCCAAGGGGGAAGGGGAGTTCGAGGTCGCCAACATCGACAAGCCCGAGCGCGGTACCCGCATCGTGCTGCACCTCAAGCCCGAGGAAACCGAGTTCGCCGATGGCTGGCGCCTGCGCAACGTGGTCAAGAAGTACTCCGACCACATCGGCCTGCCCATCGAGCTGCCCAAGGAGCAGCAGGGTGGCGAGGACGAGCAGCCGGCCGCAGCCGAGTGGGAGACCGTCAACCGTGCCAGCGCGCTCTGGACCCGTCCGCGTACCGAACTCAAGGACGAGGACTACCAGGAGTTCTACAAGCACGTCGGCCATGACTTCGAGAATCCCCTGACCTGGAGCCACAACAAGGTCGAGGGCAAGCTCGAATACACCTCGCTGCTGTACGTGCCGGCCCGCGCGCCCTTCGATCTCTATCAGCGCGAAGCGCCCAAGGGCCTCAAGCTCTATGTGCAGCGCGTCTTCATCATGGACCAGGCCGACCAGTTCTTGCCGCTGTACCTGAGATTCATCAAGGGTGTGGTGGATTCCAACGACCTGTCGCTCAACGTCTCCCGCGAGATCCTGCAGAAGGATCCGGTGATCGACTCGATGAAGTCGGCGCTGACCAAGCGCGTGCTGGACATGCTCGAGAAGCTGGCCAAGAGCGAGCCGGAGAAGTACCAGTCGTTCTGGGGCCACTTCGGCCAGGTGCTCAAGGAAGGTCCGGCGGAAGACTTCGCCAACCGCGAGAAGATCGCCGGCCTGCTGCGCTTCGCCTCGACCCAGAACGGCGACGATGCCCAGAACGTGTCCCTGGCCGACTACATCGGCCGGATGAAGGAAGGTCAGGACAAGATCTACTACCTGACCGGCGAGAGCCACGCCCAGATCAAGAACAGCCCGCACCTGGAGGTCTTCCGCAAGAAGGGTGTCGAGGTGCTGCTGCTGACCGATCGCATCGACGAGTGGCTGATGAGCTATCTCACCGAATTCGACGGCAAGCACTTCGTCGATGTCGCCCGTGGCGATCTGGATCTCGGCAAGCTGGACAGCGAAGAAGACAAGCAGGCTCAGGAAGAGGTCGCTAAGACCAAGGAAGGGCTGGTGGAGCGCCTCAAGCAGGCCCTGGATGCCCAGGTCAGCGAAGTCCGCGTTTCCCATCGCCTGACCGATTCGCCGGCGATCCTGGCCATCGGCGAGCAGGACCTCGGTTTGCAGATGCGCCGCATCCTGGAGGCCAGTGGTCAGAAGGCGCCGGATTCCAAGCCGATCTTCGAGATCAATCCGCAGCACCCGCTGATCGAGAAACTCGATGGCGAGCCCGACGAGGACCGCTTCGCCGACCTGTCGCACATCCTGTTCGATCAGGCTGCGCTGGCCGCGGGCGACAGCCTCAAGGACCCCGCCGCCTATGTCCGCCGGTTAAACAAACTGCTGGTGGAATTGTCCGCTTGAAGATAGAGAAGCCCGCCTCGGCGGGCTTCTTCTTATCCACCCTTTGGAGGACCCCATGGTCGATGTCACTGTAAAACCCGTTGCCTACGAAATTGATGGTCAGCCGTTCGAGAGTCAGCTGGTGTACGCCACCAGTGGTAATCCCACCCGCCCGGGCGTGCTCTTCGCGCCCAACTGGATGGGGGTGTCCCATGGCGCCGTCGAGCAGGCCAAGGCGCTGGCCGAGGCCGACGGCCTGGCCTACCTGGTAGTGGATTTCTACGGTCGCAATGTGCGTCCGCAGAACGCCGACGAGGCCCTGGCGGCCATGACGCCGATCCGCGGCGATCGCGCCCTGTTGCGCCAGCGCATGCAGGCAGCCCATGCGGCGCTGGTCGCCCAGGCCGAGACGGCGGCGGTGGACGTCCACCAGATCGCGGCCATCGGCTTCTGTTTTGGCGGCTGCGCGGCCCTGGAACTGGCGCGCGACGGCGCCCCGCTGAGCGCGGTGGTGACCTTCCATGCCAACCTGGACACGCCCAACCCGGCCGATGCGGCCCGTATCACCGGCCCGGTGCTGGTGCTGCACGGCGCTTCCGATCCGCTGGTGCCGGACGAGCAACTGACCGGCTTCCGCCAGGAGATGGATGCCGCCCAGGTGGATTGGCAACTGTTGAGCTATGGCGGCGCGGTGCATTCCTTCACCGATCCCGAAGCCAACAACCCGGGCAAGCAGCAGTATCACCCGGTGGTGGCCAAGCGCGCCTTCCTGGCGATGCACAACGTGTTCGACGAAGTCTTCGCCCAGGGCTGATGAGGTTCGCTGCCGGCCGGAGCCCGGGTCGGGCCCGGCAGGGTCAGCCGCGGATAACTTCCTGGGTGAAATCCAGGGGGCCGCGGCAGCGTCGACACAGATAGCGCCGCCCCTTGCGCACCAAGGCGTGACGCTGGGCGGTGAATTCGAAGCGACCGTCCGGGCAGTTGCAGCGATACAGGTACAGGGTGCGTGCCCGTTGCGGCAATGCGTAGGTATGGCAGCGATCCGGCGGCAGGCCATAGACGCCGCGCATGATCAGCTGCCACTCCTCGCCATGGGGGCGGATGCCGCCACCAAACAGCTGGTGCGCCACCAGATGCGCTACCTCATGGGCCACGGTCTGTTCGAGAAAGTGAGCGCGATTTTCCTGATAGAGCTGCCCGTTGAATCTCAACCGGTTCTCGGTGAGATGGGCGACGCCGGCGCGTTGGCCGCGCAGGGCCAGGCTGACGTCTGGGCGCGCGAAGCGACGTTTGAAGAAGGCCTCGGCCTGCCGATAGCAGTCTTCGACCCGGGCTTGGAGTTGTTCAGGCATGGGCAACCTCTGGCGAGGCGGGTGATTATGCCGAAGCTCGTGCCTGCACCCTAGCGTCCGCGGTCGGCTGGTGGCCATAGTGCCTGCGCAGCGTATCCATGGCCGCGTTGATGGTCTGCAGCCGGCCGGTGCTGCCGCCATGGTCCGGATGGTGACGGCTGGCGAGCTGGCGATAGCGGCGGCGGATCTGGCCATAGTCCGCCGAACGATCCAGGCCCAGCAGGCGCAGGGCTTCCAGCAGTTCGGACTCGCCATTGACCAGCGCCCAGAAGTGATTGAGCAGGTTGGCCACGTCTTCCGCAGTGGTGGTCTCCAGCTGGGTGAGATCCAGGTAATAGGCGCGCAGTGGATCGGCCACCACCAGTCCGGGCCGGGCGCGCAGATAGGGCCGCAGTTCGATGCGCAGGGCGCTGATGACCAGTTCGGCGCGCTGTTCGGCACGCAACCGGTCGCGCAACTGGTAGAGGGCGTTGAAGACGCGAAAATGCAGGCGGAAGAGTTCGTAGTTGTCGGTTACCGGGCGCGGGGGTACGAGGGGCGAACCGGCGCGGCGCAAGGCCTGCAGCAACTCGTACTCCGACAGGCTGGCCTGAGCCCCGAGCAGTTCCTGATACAGCGCCGTCATGAGCGCCTGGGTCTCGCTCATGGCTGCCGGTCGCCGCGGACTGACGTTCGGGGTAGGGCGGCGGAAGCTTTGCGCGTAAAATGCCGGCCTTTCGTTTTTTCCTTTCGCGGATTCATCCATGGGCACCCTTTCGGTCAACCAGAACAAGCTGCAAAAACGCCTGCGCCGTCTTACCGGCGAAGCCATCGCCGACTACAACATGATCGAGGACGGTGACAAGGTCATGGTCTGCCTGTCCGGTGGCAAGGACAGCTACACCCTGCTCGACATGCTGCTCTATCTGCAGAAGGTCGCACCGATTCGCTTCGAGATCGTGGCGGTCAACCTCGACCAGAAGCAGCCGGGCTTTCCTGAACACGTTTTACCCCAGTATCTGAAGGAACTGGGGGTCGAGTACCACATTCTGGAACGTGATACCTATTCCGTGGTGAAGGAAAAGATCCCCGAGGGCAAGACCACCTGTTCGCTGTGCTCGCGCCTGCGCCGGGGCATCCTCTATACCTTCGCCGACGAAATCGGCGCGACGAAGATGGCGCTCGGCCATCATCGCGACGACATGGTAGAAACCTTCTTCCTCAATTTGTTCCATGGCGGCACCCTCAAGGCCATGCCGCCGAAGTTGCGCGCCGATGATGGCCGCAACGTGGTGATCCGCCCGCTCGCCTATTGCAACGAGAAGGACATCGAGGCCTACGCCGTCCTGCGCGAATTCCCCATCATTCCCTGCAACCTCTGCGGCTCCCAGGAAAACCTGCAGCGCAAGGTGGTCAAGGAGATGCTGCTGGAATGGGAACGCAAGACGCCGGGGCGTACCGAGATCATGTTCCGCGCCCTGCAGAACGTGGTTCCCTCGCAGCTGGCGGATCGCGAGCTATTCGACTTCGCCAGTCTCAAGATCGATGACAGCGCGACGCCGCGCTTCGTCCAGGTGATGAATCTCTGATGCGGGACTACGCCTGGCTGCTCGAATATGCCCTCAACCGCTGTGGCTCGCGCGCGGCCCTGGAAGCGCGACTGCCGCAACCGGTGGACGCCGCGACCCTGAAGGCCGTAGGCGATGACCGCTACCTCTCGCTGCTGACCCGGCGCATCTTTCGCGCCGGACTCAAGCACAGCCTGGTGGACGCCAAGTGGCCGGCCTTCGAGGAGGTCTTCTTCGGCTTCGATCCGGAAAAGGTGGTGCTCATGGGCGGCGAGCGCCTGGAGCGGCTGATGCAGGACGCGCGGCTGATCCGCCACCTGGGCAAGTTGCGCAGCGTGCCGATCAATGCCCAGATGGTGCTCGACTTCCAGCGTAGCCACGGCAGCTTCGGCCAGTTGCTGGCCGAATGGCCGACGCAGGACATCGTCGGCCTGTGGGAGCTGCTGACCAAGCGTGGCAATCAGCTGGGCGGCTTGTCGGCGCAGCGGTTCCTGCGCATGGCCGGCAAGGACACCTTCCTGGCGACCGACGACGTGGTGACGGCGCTCAAGGCGCAGAACATCCTCGATAAGGCGCCCACCGCCAAGCGCGATCGGCAGAAGATGCAGGAGGCTTTCAACCTCTGGCAGGAACAGAGCGGGCGTCCGCTCTGCCAGCTGTCGGTGATGCTGGCCCTGACGGTGAATCATTGACTGACGCCCTGGCCCGCGCCCGGGGTCTGCTCGCGCGGGCCGGGCGGGTGCTGTTCATCACCGGGGCGGGGCTGTCCGCCGATTCCGGACTGCCGACCTATCGCGGCCTGGGCGGGCTGTACAACGGCCTCACCGAAGAGGGCATCTCCATCGAGGCGGCGCTCTCGGGCAGCATGCTCCGGCAGCGTCCGGAGCTCTGCTGGCGCTACCTGGCGCAACTCGGCCGGGCCTGCGCCGCGGCCAGGCCCAATGCGGCGCACCAGGCGATCACCGACTTCGGCGTCAGTCACCCCGGCAGCTGGGTGCTGACGCAGAACATCGACGGCTTTCATCGGCAGGCGGGCTTTCCGCCAGAGCGGCTGATCGAGATCCACGGACAGCTGGAGCCGCTCGCCTGCATGAGCTGCGCGCAGGCCGTCGAGGAGGCGCAAGGCCATCTGGCCGGTCCGTTGCCGCCGCGTTGTCCTGCTTGCGGCGGCATTCTGCGGCCACCCGTGGTGCTGTTCGAGGAAGCCTTGCCGGTCAGCGAGCTGCAGCGTCTGCAGGAGGCGGTGGAGGAGGGCTTCGACCTGGTGATCGCCGTTGGCACCACGGCCGCCTTCGGTTATATCCAGGCGCCGATCGGCCGGACCCTAGCGCAGGGTGGCGACCTCATCGAGATCAATCCGGACCGCTCGTCGCTGAGTGGCCTGGCGACCGTTCAGATCAAAAAAAGGGCCGTAGACGTCCTTCCTCGGCTTTTGAGTCACATCGAGGGCTAAAAAAACTTGCCATCTGTGATCCGGGTCGGCAAGGTGTCGAAACTTTGAAAAAACGACACGGTCGTGCTCATGCCAAGGAACCGCCTCGCACCCCTCGTGCCCCTGTCTTTTGTCTGTCTGCTCGCCGCCTGTGCGAGTGCGCCGCAAAGTCCCGACGCGGTCGTTACCCAGGATTCGTCCAATACCTCCCGGACCTTCCAGACCGCTTCGCTGCATGGCCTGGGTGGCGCTGGCAATAGCTCCGCGCCCGTGGAAACCGAGGGCGCTCAGCAACGTCCGGTCTTTCCCCATACCCAGTCGCCGCATCAGCTCGACTGGGAGCGCGAGGTCGGCCCGCGCCAGGCGCTGCCGAATCTGGCGGACCAGATCCTCAATCGTGCCACCCAGCTGGTGGGTACGCCCTATCGCCGCGGCGGCAGCACCCTGGCCGGTTTCGATTGCAGTGGTTTCGTCAATTACGTCTTTCGCGAGCGCGCCGGCATGACCCTGCCGCGCTCCACCCGCGAGATCATCGATCTCGAAGTACCGGTAGTCAGCAAGAACGATCTGGAACCTGGCGATCTGTTGCTGTTCAATAGCAACGGCCGTGGCCGGGTCAGTCACACCGGTATCTACATGGGCGAGGGCAAGTTCATCCATTCCTCCAGCCGCCGGAGCGGCGGGGTGCGGGTGGACAGCCTGAACGACCAGTACTGGAAGGTGAGTTTCCTGGAAGGCAAGCGCGTATTGCGCTGAGGCGTATCGCCGCGATCTTCGCCGGTGCGCTTCGAGGACCCGTCGAGGCTGCGTGGCAGGCCGACGGTGATCGATGGATAACTAAGGATGTCTCCAATGCCGCATGCGGCTCGCCTCGGATTGTATTGCGTCTTCGTGCTGCTGGCCGCCTGTGCCGGCAGGCCGCCCCAGGCACCCGCACCGGTCGCCTCGGTCGTCTCTCGCCCCCTGCTGGAGAGCCAGGCCCAGGCCGCCAACGATGTACTCTTTCGGGCCATCGGCCTGGTCGGCACTCCCTATCGCTACGGCGGCAACACCCCGGCCGGTGGTTTCGACTGCAGCGGCCTTATCGGCTACGTCTATCGCGATGCGGCCGGGGTGACCCTGCCGCGCTCGACCCGCGAGATGATCACCCTCGGCTCGCCCAATGTGGCGCGCAATGCCCTGCAGCCCGGTGATCTGATCTTCTTCGCCACGGCCGGTGGCCGTCAGGTCAGCCATGCCGGCATCTATGTCGGGGAAGGGCGCTTCGTGCACGCGCCGCGTACCGGCGGTACGGTGCGCCTGGACAGCCTGGCCAAGCCCTACTGGCAGAACAGCTACCTGCAGGCCAAGCGGGTGCTGGTCACGCCGAGTCTCGCCGGCGGCTATTGAACCCCGTTCCGCCCGGGCCGCTCGAATGGGCATCCAGCCCGTGCGGAGCCCATCATGCCCCAGGCGATACGTCTGCCGCCCCAGCCGGCTCGTTGCGAGCTGTGCGGTCGGGCGGCGCCGCTCACCCGCCATCACCTGATCCCTCGCTCGCTGCACGACAAGGCCTACGTGCGCAAGAGATTCGACCGCGTCAGCCGGATCACCGCCACCCTCTGGGTCTGCCGACCCTGCCACAACCACATCCACCAGACCTTCGACGAAAAGACCCTGGCGCTGGAATACAACAGCCGCGAGTTGCTGCTCAGCGATGCGCGCATTCGCCAGTTCGTCGACTGGCTGGCGGCCAAGCCCGATGGCTTCGTCCCCAAGCGCTGATTAATACCACCCCTATAGTATGTTGCGATTTGAGGGGCTTCCTTCCTGTGCGGGGGGTAATCAGGGTCCGAGGCGGGCTGTGCTCCAGTGGCTCGCACCAGGGCGCAGCCGGACCAGGGTGGGAATGTAAAGGCCGTCGTCAAGGTGCGGGTCGAAACTGTCGCCTGCATCTCACCTCCGGGGGCGAGCGTCACGGCGGCTTGCCGCTGCGATTAGGATGACGGCAAAGCCACGGCGGAATCGGCCAGTCCGGTTCGACCTCACGAGGAGAGCTGATGAGATCCCTGGCCCTGCCCCTGCTGGCGGGGATGCTGCTCCTGTCCAAGGCCGCGCTGGTTCGCGCCGATGAGGCGACCCTGGCGCGTGGCGAATATCTGACCCGCCTGGGCAACTGCCAGGGCTGCCATACCCGTCCCGATGGCGCACCGTTCGCCGGTGGCGTCGCCTTCGAGACGCCTTTCGGCCGTCTCTATTCGAGCAACATCACCCCGGATCGCGTGCACGGTCTGGGTGACTGGACGGCGGACGAGTTTCGCCGGGCCTTGCACGAAGGCCTCGGGCGCGAGGGTGAGCAGCTCTATCCGGCCTTTCCCTATACGGCCTTTACCCGCTTGAGCGACGAGGATGTCGCGGCCATCTTCGCCTATCTGCAGGTCCAGCGCCCCGTGCCCTATGCCCCACCGGCCAACGCGCTGCGTTTTCCCTTCGATCAGCGCGCGCTGATCCGTGGCTGGAAATGGCTGAACTTCAGTCAGGGCCCGCTGCCCGCCGGGGCGGACGCTCGGGTGGCGCAGGGCGCCTACCTGGCGGAGGCGGTGGGACACTGCCAGGAGTGCCATACGCCGCGGACCTGGAGTCAGGGTCTCGACAGCGGCCGGGCTTATGCCGGCGCGACCCAGCAGGGCTGGACCGCCTGGAATCTCACTGCGGATCCCCGCGGCCTCGGTGGCTGGAGCGATGCCAAGCTGGCCAGCTATCTGCGCGAAGGGCACCAGCGCGGCGAAGCCGTGGCGGCGGGACCCATGGCCGAGGTGGTGAGCGGCGGTACCCGCCATCTGAACGATGCGGACCTCGGCGCCCTGATCGCCTATCTGCGGACCCTGCCGGCGCAGCCCGGAGCGGTGCCGGCGCGTGCCGAGGTGCAGCCGCCCGGGGAGACCGGACCGCTTACCGCCGCCGAGGCGGAAAGCGCGGCCTTGCTGCAATCCGCCTGCGCCAGCTGTCATGCCCCGGACGACCAGGGGCCCGCCGGTCCCTATCCGCGCTCCTTCAGCAACTATTCGGCGGTGCGCGATCCCGCGGGGACCAACCTGGTGCGCGTGCTGCTCGACGGCCTCGATCGTCAGGGGCGGACCGAGCACGCCTTCATGCCAGCCTATCGGGAGTTGCTCAGCGATAGGCAACTGGCCGATCTGGCCACCTACATCGGCCGCCGCTTTGGCGGTCACGCCGCCGACATCCGTCCCGCGGACGTGGCGGCCGCGCGCGAAGGAGAGAAATAGCGGTGGCGGCCATCGAATTGCAGGTCAACGGCGAACGGCGCCAACTCGACGTCGATCCGCGCATGCCCTTGCTGGAGGCCTTGCGCGACGAGCTGGGTCTCAAGGGGCCGAAATTCGGCTGCGGCCTGGGCGAATGCGGCGCTTGTACGGTGCTGGCGGATGGCAAGCCGGTACGCGCCTGCCTGTTGCCGGCAGTATCTTTCGTCGGTCGCGAGTTGCTGACCCTGGAAGGCCTGGGCACGCCTAAGGCGCCCCATGCGCTGCAGCAGGCCTTTATCGAAGAGCAGGCGGCGCAGTGCGGCTATTGCATCCCCGGGATGGTGATGACCGCCCGGGCGTTGCTCGAACGCGTGCCCGATCCCAGTGATGCGCAGATCCGCCAGGCGCTGGCGGCCAATTTCTGTGGCTGCGGGACCCACTATCGCATCCTGCGTGCGGTCAAGCGGGCGGCGGTGCTCTTGCGCGACGGGCAGGCTCCGGCATGACGCTGTCACGCCGTGCCTTTCTCGGCGGCAGCGCGGTGCTGCTGCTGGGCTTCAGCCTGCAGCGGCCGGTCGCCGCCCAGGTGCTGCCTACACCGGCTGACGCTGCGGACCTGGCCAAGACCCTCGATCAGCGCCAACTGGATGCCTGGCTAGCGGTGGATGCCCAGGGCCAGGTCACCGTCTACAGCGGCAAGGTGGAACTGGGTACCGGAGTCAGCACGGCGCTGCGGCAGATCGTGGCCGAGGAGCTCTGCGTGGCCTTTGCCGCCACCCGGCTGATCCAGGGCGATACCCGGTTGACCCCGGACCAGGGCATCACCGCCGGCAGCAAGAGTGTGCAGGTGGGCGGCGCCCAGTTGCGCAAGGCCGCCGCCAGTGCGCGGCAATTCCTGTTTCTGGAAGGGTCGCGGCGCCTGGGGCTGGACCTGGCGGTGGTGGATACTGTGGATGGCCGGGTGGTCTATCGTGGCGATCCCACCGGACGCTTTGTCAGCTATGGCGAACTGGTCGGCGGACGGCCCCTGGGACGGCTGGTCAATCAGGCGGTGCGCACCCGCGCCGTCAAGGACTACCGCCTGGTCGGCACCTCGGTACCGCGCGAGGACATTCCGGCCAAGCTGTTCGGCAGCTTCGCTTACGTCCATGACCTGCGCCTGCCCGGCATGCTGCACGGCTGCATGGTACGGCCGCCCTGCATCGGTTCGGCGCGGTTGGCGGGGGTGAGTGTTCGCGGTATCGATGCCAGCGCGCTGCCGGCCGGCGCGCAGCTGGTGTACGAAGGCGCCTTCGTCGCGGTGGTGGCCGAGCAGCCCTGGCTGGCGCGCCAGGGCGCGGCGGCGCTGCGGGTGGACTGGAGCCTGGTGCCGGACCTGCCGCTGCCGGGCGAACTCTATGCCCGGCTGGAAGCCAAGGCCGGACCGGCCGACCTCCAGCAGGAGGCCGGTGACGTCGAAGGCGAATTGGCGAGCGCCGCGCAGCGGCTGGACGCCGAGTATCGCTGGCCCTATCAGAACCATGATTCCATCGGCCCCTCCTGCGCGGTGGCGGACGTGCGTGCCGACGGTGCCACGGTCTGGAGCGGTACCCAGGGCGTCTATCAGCTCCGGGCGGCGCTGGCGGATTTGCTGGCGCTGCCGGAAGACAGCATCCATGTCATCTACCAGCAGGCCTCGGGTTGCTATGGCCATAACGGCGCCGATGACGCGGCGGCCGATGCCGCGCTGCTTTCCAGGCTGTGCGGCCGTCCGGTGCGGGTGCAGTGGAGTCGGGCCGACGAGCACGGCTGGAATCCCAAGGGACCGGCCATGCTGCTGCGTCTGACGGGTGGCCTGAGCGCCGCTGGCGATCTGCTCGCCTGGCGGTTCGCCAACTGGACGCCTACCCACCTGACCCGACCCAATGGCCAGACCGGCAAGGCCGCGCTGCTCGCCGGGCAGCTGGCCTACAACCTGCCGCTCAAGGGTGGGCGGGGCGGTGGCAATCGCAATGCGCCGCTGGACTACGACCTGCTCAACGTCCAGGTGGCGACCCACTGGCTGGAAGCCGGGGATTCGCCGCTGCGACCCTCGGCGCTGCGCGCCCTGGGAGCGGTCGGCAACACCTTCGCCAACGAGTCCTTCATGGACGAGCTGGCCCTGGCGGCCGGGGTCGATCCGCTGGAATTCCGCCTGCGCTATCTGCAGGACCCCCGCGCCCGGGCGGTGCTGCAGGCCGCCACCGCCAAGGCTAATTGGCAACCACCCACCCGGCAGGAAAAGGCCTGGGACGGCGCCCTGGCGAAAGGTCAGGGCCTGGCCTTCCTGCGCTATGAAAACGAGAACGCCTATGTGGCCGCGGTGGTCGAGGTGGCGGTGAGCGAGGCGACGGAGATCCGGGTCACCCGCGTGGTGGTGGCCCATGACTGCGGTCTGATCGTCAATCCGGATGGCTTGCGCAATCAGCTGGAAGGCTGCGTGGTGCAAGGCATCGCCCGGACCCTCAAGCAGGCGGTGCGCTTCGATCACCAGGGGGTGACCAGCCTGGAGTGGGGCGCCTATCCGCCGCTGACCTTCAACGAATTGCCCGAGCTGGAACTGGAGCTGATCGATCGGCCGGAAGAGCCGGCGGTGGGGGCCGGGGAGGCCACCACCGCCGCCATCCCCGCGGCCATCGCCAATGCCGTGGCGGCGGCGACCGGCCTGCGCCTGCGCGAGGTACCGCTGAATCGCCAGCGTTTGCGCGAGGCGCTGGCCGCCCGTCGCTAGGCGCGTTTCAGCCGCTGCTTGAAGAACAGCGCGGCGCTGGCGCCCAGCACGGCGACCACCGCCGCGCCGATCCACAGCGACTCGTTGCCGGCGAAGCTGAAGTGGTTGGCGCCCTTGGCCGCCAGATAACCCGGGCCCATCATCAGCGGCGCCCAGACGATGGCCGAGAGCACGTTGGCCGACTGGAAGCGCAGCTGGTTCATCGCCATCATCCCGGCCACCAGGGGCACGGTGTTGCGGATCATGGTCAGGAAGCGCCCGCCGAATACCGCGAAGAAGCCATAGCGGCGAAAGAACAGTCGGGTCCTGGCCACCTGCTTGCGATAGCGGCGAAAGGGCGGGCGGTGGACGATGCTGGGACCGAGCCAGCGGCCGATGATGTAGGAGCAGATGTCGCCGAGGATGGCGCCGACGATGGCGGCCAACACCAGCGGCACCGGCGAGAGCACGCCGGAGCCGGCCAGGCCGCCGACCACCAGCAGCAGGGCCGTGGCCGGAATGAAGACGCCCAGCAGCACCAGGGACTCGCCAAAGGCGAGCAGGCCGACGAGCAGCGGTGCCCAGGCCTGGTGGGTTTCGATAAAGCCAAGCAGCGATTGCGTCAGGGATTCCATGGGAGGCCACTCTTACCGAAAGTCCTAAGACTACGCGGCGCCCGTGCCCTGCCAGCCGTTTCAACAGCTTGAATCAATTTCCATTGCTGGAACTGCGCGGGAGCGCGCATCGGCGCCCCGGCTGGACGCCTCAGCTTTTCGCCAGGGCGTCTTGAGCGACTTGCCAGCGCAGTGCGTGACGCTCGCCCACGACGAAACGATCGCCCTGGAAGTCCCAGCGCTCCACGTCCACGGTCTTTTCCGCCCCTTCGCCGACCAGCAGGCGGTTGAAGGAGTTGGGCGAGGTGCCGCGCACGCGAGAAGAAAGGGCGGTGCCGGCCTGGACGATCCAGACCTCGCGGGGCAGGCTGGGGTACTGGCGACTCAGCGGCAACACATAGGGCAGGTGGATATGTCCGCCCATCACCAGATCCAGTCCGGCGTCGGCCCAGGTGGCCAGGGCGTGATCGGCGTTGTGCTGCAGATTGCTCAGGTCACTGAGTTCGAGGGCGCCGAAGGGCTGGTGGGCGATGACGATGCGCAGCTTGCCCGGACCGGCGCGGCGCAGGCGCTCGGCCACGCGCTCGATCTGCGCGGTGCTTACCGCGCCATCCTTGTGGCGTTGCGGAGCGGTGGTGTTGAGCCCGACCAGCAGCAGCTCGTCGTTTTCGAAACTGGGCTCCAGATCCTGGCCGAAATGGCGGCGATAGTTGCCATAGGGCGTCAGGAAGCGCGCGAAGACATTGTACAGCGGCAGGTCGTGATTGCCCGGGATCACCAGGGTTCGCGGGATGCCGTAGCTTTCCAGGCGTTCGACGAAGGTCTTGGCGGCGGCGAATTGTCCGCGCCGGGCGCGCTGGGTGATGTCCCCGGAGAGGATGAGGACATCGGCGCCGTGTTCGCGGACATGGGCTTCCAGAGCCGCGACCACGGCGGGTTGCTCGGTGCCGAAGTGGGTATCGGAGATTTGCAGGAGGGTCGTCATGAGGACCTGGTTTCCAACGGATTCCCCTTTACGACCGCAACGGCCGCCAAGCTATCCGGCGAAGGCTAGTTAGACTTCGCCGTCGTGGTGCCAGGCGTCATGCAGATCGGAGGCGTTGGCTTCGCCGACTTCGGTACGGGCCTTGAGCCAGTCCAGCAGGGCGGTACGGTCTTCGGCGGTGGGCGAGGTGTAGCGCTTGTTGGCCATGATGGTGCCTTCGACCCAGGCGTTGTCGAAGCCGCCGATGTAGTCCAGCTTGCGCTCTTCGACGTAGTCGATGAAGTCGCCCAGGAAGGTGTCCAGATCGTCTTCGCTGAGTTCGTTCTTGAAGCTCACCTTGATTTCAAAGGCCAGTTCCTGGAATTCGCCCAGGTACTGCTTCTTGCGCAGGCGACGCTTCATGCGGCTCAAACGGGGATCTTGGTTGGTATCGGTCATGGCGAAGGCCTGGATATCGATTAAAGGGCGGGCATTATCCCTGGCGCCGACGGGTAATGCCAATGCCGACCGCTCCAGCGGTGGGTCGGCCGGGCCGTTTTGCCTGCGACCGGAGCGCGCAGTAGCGGAAAATGACCCGCTCAGGCCGCCATGGCCGCGCAGGCGTCGGCACAGGCTGCGCAGGCCCGGGCGCAGGCCTGGCAGTGATTGGCCTTGTGCTTGCCGCATTCGGCGGCGCAGGCACGGCAGGTGGCCAGGCACAGGGCGCAGGCTTCGGCGATGCGGTCGCTGCCGCGTTGCATGAAGGTGGCGGCCAGGCGGCAGGCATCGGCGCAGTCGCGGTCCAGGCGGACGCAGTCGCGCATCATGTCCAGATTGGCTTCGCCCAGGCAGGCGCTGGCGCAGGTTTCACAGGCGGCGGCGCAATCGAGGCAGGCCTTGATGCAGGCGGCGAGAGTGGCATCGTTCATCCGGTAGCTCCTGGCGGTGGGTGCCTAGGGTGGACCCGTCCGCGCGACGCCGAGTTCGGGTGGCGCCATCGATTGACGCTCTCCCGGGTAGTCCGTACCCTGCGCCCTTGCACGTGGTGCCCCGCCTGGAGCGGGGTGAAACAGGGAAGCCGGTCGAGCCGGCGCTGCCCCCGCAACGGTAGTTGAGCAGTAGCTGCGCGATGCCCACTGGCCCTGGCCGGGAAGGGGCGCAGCGGATGCCCCAGGGCATCGGCTCACCAGCCCGGAGACCGGCCACGCTTGCGTTCATCTCGGCGATGCGGAGGGCGTCGCGCGGCGTCGCCACCTGCCTTGCGCGGGCGGCGTCTCTGCCCGTTTCTCCGCCGCGCCCGCACCCGGAGAACCATCCATGACCGACACCCCCGATTCGACCAGCCCCGAGCGAGACGAGCGCCACCGCGCGCGCATGGTGCGCAAGAAGGCGGTGATCGATGCCCGCATCGCCGAAGCCCAGGACGAGCGTGGCCTGCTGCTGGTCCATACCGGCATCGGCAAGGGCAAGAGCAGCTCCGCCTTCGGCATGGCGGCGCGCGCCCTCGGCCACGGCATGAAGGTGGGCGTGGTGCAATTCATCAAGGGCCGCCGCGACACCGGCGAGCAACTCTTCTTCAGGCGCTTCCCGGACGAGGTGCGCTACCACGTCATGGGCGAGGGCTTCACCTGGGATACCCAGGACCGGGCCCGCGACCTGCAGTCGGCGGCGGCGGCCTGGGCGGTGGCGGTGGAGCTGCTGCGCGATCCGGCCATCGGCCTGGTGCTGCTGGACGAACTCAACATCGCCTTCAAGCACGGCTATCTGGACGTCGACCAGGTGCTGGCCGATCTGGCCGGGCGCCCGGCGCACCAGCACGTGGTGGTGACCGGGCGCGGTGCGCCGCCGGCGCTGGTCGAGGCCGCCGATACCGTGACCGACATGAGTCTGGTCAAGCATGCCTTCCAGGCCGGCGTCCGCGCCCAGCAGGGCATCGAATGGTAGGCCAGACGCGGCATTGCCCGGCGCTGCTGATCGCCGCCCCGGCCTCCGGTCAGGGCAAGACCAGCGTCACCGCCGCCCTGGCCCGGCTGCACGTTCGCCAGGGTCGGCGGGTACGGGTGTTCAAGTGCGGTCCGGACTTTCTCGATCCGATGATCCTCGCGCGCGCCAGCGGCGCACCGGTCTACCAGCTCGATCTGTGGATGATCGGCGAGGCCGAGAGTCGGCGCCTGCTGTGGGAAGCGGCGGGGGAGGCCGATCTCATCCTTATCGAAGGGGTCATGGGCCTGTTCGACGGCCAGCCCTCGGCGGCCGACCTGGCCGAGCGCTTTGGCGTACCGGTGCTGGGGGTAATCGACGCCGCCGGCCTGGCGCAGACCTTTGGCGCCCTGGCCTATGGCCTCGCCCACTACCGGCCGAGCCTGCCCTTCGCCGGGGTGCTGGCCAATCGCAGTGGCAGTCCGCGGCAGACGCAGCTGATCCGCGGCAGCCTGCCGGCGGGCATGACCTTCTTTGGCAGCCTGCCGCGCGATGCCGGCATCGAGTTGCCGAGTCGCCACCTGGGGTTGATCCAGGCCGACGAGGTCACCGACCTGGATCGTCGTCTGGACATGGCGGCCGATGCCCTGGGCGCCAGTTCCACCCTCGAATTGCCGCCGCCGGTAGCTTTTGCCGCACCTGAGCCGACCGCGGTCGAGCCGCTGCTGGCCGGGGTGCGGATCGGTGTGGCCCGGGATGCGGCACTGGCCTTCATCTACCAGGCCAATCTGGATCTCTTGCGCGCCCTGGGCGCCGAGCTGCAGTTCTTTTCCGTGCTCACCGACACGGCGCTGCCGGCGGTAGACAGCCTCTACCTGCCCGGCGGCTATCCCGAGCTGCACCTGCGGACGCTGTCCAACAACCTGGGCATGCGCGCGGCCATCCGCGCCCACCACGCGGCCGGCAAGCCGATCCTCGCCGAGTGCGGCGGCATGCTCTATCTGCTCGACGAACTGACCGACAAGGCCGGCGAATCCGCCAGCCTGCTCGGGCTGCTGCCCGGCAGCGCGCGGATGCAGGCGCGGCTCACCGCCCTGGCCCTGCAGTCGGTGGTCTTCGAGCAGGGCACCCTGCGCGGCCACACCTATCACCACTCCGCCCTGGAGTCACCCGAAGTGCCCTGGGCGCGCGGGCTGTGCCCCAACGGCAAGGCGGTGGCCGAGGCGGTCTACCGAGACGGTCGCCTCACCGCCAGCTATATTCACTTCTACATGCCGTCGGCACCCGCCGCGGCCGCCGCGATGCTCAAGCCGTGACCACGACCCCCTATACCCCCGCCGAACAAGCCGCCGTCTACCGAGCCATCGCCGAGCGCCGCGACATGCGCCATTTCTGCGGTGGCGAGGTGCCTCCTGAACAACTGGCCCGCCTGCTGGGTGCCGCCCACCAGGCGCCCAGCGTCGGGCTGATGCAGCCCTGGCGCTTCCTACGCATCAGCGATCCGGCCCTGCGCCAGCGCCTGCATGAGCTGGTGGAAGAAGAGCGCTGCGCCACCGCCGACGTCCTCGGCGAGCGCAGCGACGACTTCATGAAACTCAAGGTGCAGGGCATCCTTGATTGCGCCGAGGTGCTGGTGGCGGCGCTCATGGACGGTCGCGAAGCCCACGTCTTCGGCCGCCGTACCCTGCCGGAGATGGACCTGGCCTCGTTGTCCTGCGCCATCCAGAATCTCTGGCTGGCAGCGCGCTGCGAAGGCCTGGGCATGGGCTGGGTGTCGCTGTTCGAACCGGAAGCCGTGCGCGGCCTGCTGGAGATGCCGGAAGGCGCCCAGCCGGCGGCCATTCTCTGCCTGGGACCGGTGGAAGCCTTCTATCCGCGCCCCATGCTGGAAGAAGAGGGCTGGCGCCAGGGGCGGCCGCTGGAGGAACTGGTCTTCGAGAATCGCTGGGGCCAGAAGCCATGATGCTGGCCTTCGCGGTCTTCGGCGGCATGCTGCTCGACCTGCTGTTCGGCGAACCCCGCCGTGCTCACCCCCTGGTGCTGTTCGGGCGCCTGGCCGACAGCCTCGAAGCCCGCTTCAATCCCGGTGGCCGTGGCTGGCGCAGCCATGGCGTGGTGGCCTGGAGCCTGGCCGTGCTGCCCTGGGTGCTGCTCACCGCCTTGCTCTGCCAGCTCGACTGGCTGGCCTGGATCATCCAGCCCCTGGCGCTGTATCTGGCCGTGGGACTGCGCAGCCTGGGCGAACACGCCGAGCCGGTGGCGCGCGCCCTGCAACGCAACAATCTGCCCGAGGCGCGGCGCCGGGTCGGCTACCTGGTCAGTCGCGAAACCAGCGAGCTGGACGAGACCGCCGTGGCCCGCGCCGCCACCGAGTCGGTGCTGGAGAATGGCAGCGATGCGGTCTTTGCCGCGCTGTTCTGGTTCGCCCTGCTGGGTGCCCCGGGCGTGGTGCTCTATCGCCTGGCCAATACCCTGGACGCCATGTGGGGCTATCGCACGCCGCGCTTGGAACGCTTCGGCTGGGCCGCGGCGCGGCTGGACGATGTTCTCAACTATATCCCCGCGCGGCTGGTGGCCCTGACCTATGCCGGCCTCGGTCGCTTCTGGAGCGCCATCGAGAGCTGGCGGAGCCAGGCACCGCTGTGGGACAGCCCTAACGCCGGTCCGGTGATGGCGGCCGGTGCCGGCGCCCTGGGCGTGAGCCTGGGCGGTGCGGCCCGCTACCACGGCGAGTGGCACGAGCGTCCGGTGCTCGGCCGCGGTCCGGCGCCGACCTTCCTGGCCATCACCCGCGCCCTGAAACTGGTACGGCGTGGCGCCTGGTTGTGGACCGCGCTGATCGCCCTGGGAGGATTGCTGCTTGCTTGAGCACGGCGGTCGCCTGAGGCGCGCGGCGCGCACCTACGACATTCCCCTGGGCGACTGGCTGGACCTGTCCACCGGTCTGGCCCCCTGGCCCTGGCCGCTGCCGGAGATTCCCGCCAGCGCCTGGGCACGGCTGCCGGAGCCCGACGACGGCCTGGTGGAAGCTGCCTGCGCCTGTTACCGGGCCAGCGCGCTGCTGCCGGTGGCCGGCTCCCAGGCCGCCATCCAGGCGCTGCCGACCCTGCGCGCACCGGCGCGGGTCGCGGTGCTGGCGCCCTGTTATGCCGAGCACGCCCTGGCCTGGCGTCGCGCCGGCCACGAGGTGCTGGAAGGGGACGAAGCCCAGATCGCCAGCCGTCTCGACCAGCTGGACGTGCTGGTGGTGGTCAATCCCAACAACCCGACGGGGGAGCGCCTGTCGCCGGCCCGCCTGCTGGACTGGCACGCCCGCCTCGAACGCCGGGGTGGCTGGCTGGTGGTGGACGAAGCCTTCATGGATCCCACGCCGGCAGCGAGTCTTGCGCCCTTCAGCGATCTGCCCGGACTGATCGTGCTGCGCTCCTTTGGCAAGTTCTTCGGGCTGGCCGGGATGCGCCTGGGCTTCGTGCTGGCGGCGCCGAGCCTGCTGGCGCAGCTGGACGAGCAGCTGGGGCCCTGGACGGTGAACGGCCCCAGTCGTTATCTCGCCCGGCAACTGCTGACCGATCAGCCGGGCCAGCAGCGGCAGCGCGAGGCCCTGCTTGAGGCCGGTGAACGCCTGGCTGCGGTGCTTGCCCGGCACGCCCTGATGCCCAGCGGCGGCTGCGCCCTCTTTCAATTGCTGCAGCGCCCGGATGTCGCGGACCTGCATGAACACCTCGCCCGCCGGGCCATCCTGACCCGCCTGTTTCCCGCGCTTGGCGCCCTGAGATTCGGTCTGCCCGGCGACGAGTCCGGCTGGCAGCGTCTGGACCAGGGCCTCGCCAGCTACCGGAGTCCCCTATGAGTACGCTGATGGTGCAGGGCACCACCTCCGATGCCGGCAAGAGCACCCTGGTGGCCGCCCTGTGCCGCTGGCTCCATCGTCAGGGCGTGGCCGTGGTGCCCTTCAAGCCCCAGAACATGGCGCTCAACAGCGCCGTGACCGCCGATGGCGGCGAGATCGGCCGCGCCCAGGCGGTCCAGGCCCAGGCCTGTGGCCTGGCGCCCCATACCGACATGAATCCGGTGCTGCTCAAGCCCAATACCGATGTCGGCGCCCAGGTGATCATCCACGGTCGCGCCGTCACCAGCATGGATGCCAAGGCCTATCACGCCTACAAGCCGGTGGCGCGGGAAGCGGTGCTGGCCTCCCATGCGCGACTCTCGGCGGGCTATCAGGTGGTGCTGGTGGAGGGCGCCGGTTCGCCGGCCGAGATCAACCTGCGCCAGGGCGATATCGCCAACATGGGCTTCGCCGAGGCGGTGGACTGCCCGGTGCTGCTGGTGGCGGACATCGACCGGGGCGGCGTCTTCGCCCATCTGGTCGGCACCCTGGACCTGCTCGAACCCAGCGAGCAGGCGCGCGTCGCCGGCTTCATCATCAACCGTTTCCGCGGCGACCTGGCCCTGCTGCAACCCGGGCTGGACTGGCTCGAAGCCCGTACCGGCAAGCCGGTGTTCGGCGTGCTGCCCTATCTGCACGACCTGCACCTGGAAGCCGAGGATCGCCTGGCCACCGGCCAGGTCGCCAAGCAGGGACCGCGCCTGCGGGTGGCGGTGCCGGTGATGCCGCGGCTTAGCAACCACACCGATTTCGATCCCCTGCGCCTGCACCCCCAGGTGGAATTGCTGTTCGTCCGCCAGGGCGAGGAACTGCCCGCCGCCGACCTGATCATCCTCGGCGGCTCCAAGAGCGTGCGCAGCGACCTGGCCTTCCTGCGCGCCCAGGGCTGGGACACGGCCATTGCCCGTCACCTGAGATACGGTGGGCGGGTGCTGGGCATCTGCGGCGGCTTCCAGATGCTCGGCGAGCGGATCGCCGATCCCCTCGGGCTGGAAGGTGCGCCGGGTGACAGCGCCGGTCTGGGCCTCTTGGCCATGACCACCGAGCTGGCGGCGGAAAAGCAGCTGCGCAACGTGCACGGCTGGCTCTGCGACGGCGATGCCGAGGTGGCCGGCTACGAGATCCATGCCGGCGTCAGCCAGGGACCGGCCCTGGAGCGGCCGGTGCTGCGCTTCGCCGATGGCCACGTGGATGGCAGCCTCAGCGACGACGGCCAGGTGCTGGGCACCTACCTGCACGGCCTGTTCGAATCGCCCGCCGCCAGCGTCGCCCTGCTGCGCTGGGCGGGGCTGGCCGAGCCGCAGCAGCTGGACTACCACGCCTTGCGCGAACGCGATCTGGAGCGCCTGGCCGATCTGGTCGAACACCATTTGGACACCGGGCGCCTGCGCGCCCTCTGCGAGCTCTAGATGCGCGAATTCATCCTGGGTGGCGCTCGCTCCGGCAAGAGCGCCCTGGCCGAGCGCCTGGCCGCCGAGTCCGGCCTTGCCGTCACCTATATCGCCACCGCCGGCGGCAGCGACGCCGAACTGGCGCGGCGCATCGAACGCCATGCCGCCCGCCGACCGGCGCACTGGGCGCTGGTGGAAGAACCCCTGGCGCTGGCCGAACGCCTCGAGGCCCTGGCGGCGCCGGAGCGCTGCCTGCTGGTGGATTGCCTGACCCTCTGGCTGACCAACTTGCTCTTGCTCGACGATCCCCGGCGCCTCGACAGTGCCTGTGCGGCCTTGCTCGAAGTCGTGCCGCGGTTGCCCGGCCATCTCATCTTCGTCAGCAACGAGACCGGTCTGGGCGTCGTCCCGCTGGGCGAGCTGACACGCCGCTATGTCGATGCCGCCGGCGAATTGCACCAGGCCCTGGCCGCGCGCTGCGAGCGCGTGGTGCTGACCGTCGCCGGTCTCCCCCTGACCCTCAAAGGAACCCCGCTATGAGCATGCCCTGGTGGCAAGGACCCTGCCGCCAACCCGATACCGCCGCCGCCGAAGCCGCGCGCCAGCGGCAGGCGGTATTGACCAAGCCGAGCGGTTCGCTCGGCGATCTGGAAGTGCTGGCCATCCAGCTGGCGGCCCTGCAGGGCACGCCGCGACCGCTGCTGCAGCGGACCGCCATCGCCGTCTTCGCCGGTGATCACGGGGTGGTGGAAGAGGGCGTCTCGGCCTATCCGCAGTCGGTGACCGCCGAGATGGTGCGCAACTTCGTGCGTGGCGGGGCGGCCATTAGCGTGCTCGCCCGGCAACTGGACGCCGCCCTGGAAGTCATCAACCTGGGTACCGTCACACCGCTGGAACCCCTGCCCGGGATCATCGACCTGCCCCTGGGGCGCGGTACAGCCAACTTCACCCTGACCCCGGCCATGACCCATGACCAGTGCCAGGCCGCGCTGCAGGCCGGTCGCGACGCCGTCCTGCGCGCCTGCGCCGGCGGCGCCGACCTGTTCATCGGCGGCGAGATGGGCATCGGCAACACCACTGCCGCCAGCGCCATTGCCAGCGTGCTGCTGGATACCTCGCCGCTGGCCCTGGCCGGACCCGGTACCGGCCTGGACGCCGATGGCGTGGCGCGCAAGGTGGCGGTCATCCAGCGCGCCCTGCTGCGCCATGGCGACGCGCTGGAAGATCCCTACGAGTTGCTGCGCCGCCTGGGCGGCTTCGAGCTGGCCGCCCTGACCGGTGCCTATCTGGCCTGCGCCCAGCAGGGCCTGCCGACCCTGGTGGACGGCTTCATCTGCTCGGTGGCAGCGCTCTGCGCCCAGCGCCTGCAACCCGATACCCGCGACTGGCTGCTGTTCGCCCACTGCGGCGCCGAGCCTGGCCACGCCGCGGTGCTGCTGGCACTGGGCGGCGAGCCGCTGCTGGATCTCGGCCTGCGCCTGGGCGAAGGCAGCGGCGCGGCGCTGGCCGTGCCGCTGCTGCAACTGTCCTGCCGCCTGCACAGCGAGATGGCCACCTTTGCCGAAGCCAGTGTCTCCAGTCGTGCCCATGACTGACTGCTGGCTGCTGCGCCATGGCGTCACCGAAGGCCCCGAAGGCTTTCGCGGACGCCTCGATCCGCCGCTGGCGGAGCATGGCTGGGCGCAGTTGCGCGCCGCCGTCGCCGCGCAGCCGCCTTTCGAGCTGATCCTGACGTCGCCGCAGCAGCGCTGCGCGCGCTTCGCCGAGTGGCTGGCGGCGGAGCAGGGCGCCGAGCTGGCGCTGGAAGCGGATCTGCGCGAGCTGGATTTCGGCGCCTGGGAAGGCCGTAGCGCCGCGGAGCTCATGCAGGACCAGGCGGAGGCCCTGGGACGGTTCTGGACCGATCCCTATGCCTATACCCCACCCGGCGGCGAACCCGTGGCGGCCTTCGCCGAGCGGGTGCTGGGGGCGGTGACGCGCTGGCGGCCCCGGCTGCAGGGCCGGCGCAGCCTGATCGTCACCCATGGCGGCGTCATCCGCCTGCTGCTGGCCCGCCAGCGGGGACTGGCTGCCAGAGACCTGCTGCAGGTCGAGGCGCCCTACGCGACCCTGCAACCGCTGGCGCTGGCGCTGGAGGAAGACTGATGCCACTGCCACTGCTGATCGCCGTGCAGTTTCTGACCCGCCTGCCGGTGCGGCTGCCCGGCCTGCCGCCAGCCGCGGCCGTCGGCCGCTCGGTGCTCTGGTATCCGGCGGTCGGCCTGCTGCTGGGTGCGCTGCTCAGTCTGCTCGCCTGGCTGGGTGCTGCGGGCGGCGCCTTGCTGCAGGCGGCCCTGGTGCTGGCCGGCTGGGTGATCCTCACCGGCGGCCTGCATCTGGATGGCCTGGCCGACACGGTGGATGCCTGGATCGGCGGCTATGGCGATCGCGAGCGGACCCTCGCCATCATGAAGGATCCGGCCTGCGGCCCCATGGGCGTGCTGGCACTGCTGCTGACCCTGCTGCTCAAGTGGAGCGCCCTGGTGGTGCTCCTGCCGCACGCGCCCGCCGCGCTGTGGCTGGCACCCTTGGCCGGCCGCCTGGCGCTGCCCTGGCTGTTGCTGACCACGCCCTATGTACGCCCTGGCGGTCTGGGCGATCTGCTCAGTCGCCACCTGCCGCGGAACATACTGACCCGGGTGCTGCTGCTGGGTGCGCTAGCCATCGTCCTGCTACCCCAGGGCTGGACCGCACTGCTGGTGACCGCCGGAATCGCGCTGCTGGTGCGCCGCGCCTTGCGCCAGCGTCTCGGCGGCACCACCGGCGATACCGCCGGCGCTCTGCTGGAACTCACCGAGACCGGGGTGCTGGTCGCGCTGGCCCTGACGCTGGGCTGAAAAATCGGCCCAAGCGTGAGATACCCGGGATTTTGCGACCTCGGTCCTTGAACGGTCTCGATTAAACCGTTAAGAAGGCGCCTGGTTGCGCGCCCAGCGAAACCGCTCGGTACGCGCGGGTCCAGGGGGAGTCGTCGTCAGTTGGACAAGGAGCCCCAATGCTCGATGCGCCTCAAAGCGCCGCCACGCCTCGGGATGTCGCCCCCGCGTCGCGGCTCCGCCTCAAACCGCGCAGCCTGTTCGCCAAGTTCTTTCTGGCGTTCATCCTGGTGGATGCCCTGGGCACCCTGCTGTTCACCCTGCACAGCTACCACCAGGCGCGCGAAGCCAGCAGCCAGAGCATCGACTATCGCCTGATGAGCGCGGCCCTGGCACTGCCGGAAATTCTCGGCGAGGACTATCTGGCTCAGTTGCAGGATCCGGCCAAGGCCGATCCCGAACGCTACCAGCGAACCCTGATCACCCTGGATCGCTATGCCCGCAAGGCCGGGCTGGCCTCGCTCTACGCCTTCGTCAAGGAGGGCTCGAGCTTTCGCTTCATCATGGATTCGGCCAACGAGGAAGAAATCCGCGTTGGCTATTTCGGCGACTATCGCCAGCTCTACGACCAGGCCCCCCCGGAACTCGCGGCGGTGTTTGCCGATCACCAACCGCGTTTCGCGGAATACCAGGATAACTTTGGCAGTTTCCGTTCCCTGTTCCTGGCCATTCCAGGACAGGACGGGCAAGCAGTCGTCATAGGGGCGGACATGTTCATGGAAGGAATAGCAGCGGCGGAGCAGTCGGCTCTGCTGGATTCGCTGCTCATAGGGGCGATCATCTTCGCGATGGGCGCCCTGGTCAGCCGGATTCTGGCTGGCGCGCTCAACCGCTACCTGGCGCGTCTCGGGCAGGCCACCGAACGCATCGCCGACGGCGACTATCAACTGGGCCTCAAGGAAGGCCGCGATCCGGTCGGCCGGCTGGGCCGCGCCATGAACCAGATGGGCGCCGCCCTGGCCGCGCGTGAGCGACGCATCAGCCAGCTGGCGTTTCGCGACATGCTCACCCGCCTGCCCAACCAGGTGCGGCTGGTGCTGGAAATCCGCCAGCGCATCGAGCGCGCTGCGGCCGGGCGCTTCGCCGTGCTGCTGCTGGACGTGGCCAACTTCCGCAACATCAACGAACTGCTCGGCCAGGAAGGCGGCGACAAGATCCTGCGTCACCTGGCGCGTCGGCTGAGGGTCGCGGCGCCGGAAGAGAATGGCGTGGCGCGGATCGGTGCCGACACCTTCGTTCTCTTGCTGCCCTGGTTCGACGATGCCTCGGCGGAGGCGGCGCTGCTGTCGCTGCGCAACCTGGTGGAAAAGCCCTTCGTCAGCGGCAACCAGCGGGTGTCGCTGCGCATCACCTTCGGCATCGCCTGCTACCCCGAGCACGGTGCCAGCGCCGAAGCCCTGCTGGCCAACGCCGAGACTGCGCTGCAGGACGCGCGTCGGCGCCAGCTGCCCTTCGCCTTCCATGATCCGGACCAGGAGCGCCAGCGGCAGCTGGGCATCGCCATGCTCGACGCCCTGGACCTGGCCGTAGACCACGATCAGCTGCGCCTCTATCTGCAACCCAAGATCGCCCTGCCCGACGGTCGCGTGGAGGGCGCCGAGGTGCTGATCCGCTGGCAGCATCCGGAACTGGGCCTGCTCAAGCCGGACGCCTTCGTCGGCATCGCCGAACAGAGTCGCAAGATCTGCGACATCACCCTCTGGGTGCTGGAGCGCTGCATGCGCCTGCAGCGCGAGCGACAGCTGGGCGCCCTCAAGCTCAACGTCAACCTGTCGCTGCTGGACCTCGAGCACCCGGCCTTCATCGCCCGCATCGGCCGGCTGCTGGACGAGACCGGCGCCATGGCCGCCGGCTTCTGCCTGGAGATCACCGAGTCCCGCGCCATGAGCAATCCGGTGCAGGTGCTCGACTGCCTGCGCCAGCTCAAGGCCATGGGCTTCGAACTGTCGCTGGACGACTTCGGCGCCGGGCATTCCTCGCTGGCCTGCCTGAGCAGCTTTCCCATCGACGAGCTGAAGATCGATCGGCAATTCATCGAGCACTGCCAGCTGCCCGGCGATCAGGAGGTGATCAGGCTGCTGGTCCAGCTCGGCCAGTTGCGCGGGTTGCGGGTGGTGGCCGAAGGCGTGGAAACCCCCCAGGCCCTGCAGGTCCTCACCGATCTGGGCTGCGACCAGATCCAGGGCCAGCTGGTGGCCGGCGCCCTGTCGCTGGAAGACTTCCAGCGCTGGTAC
Organism: Pseudomonas sp. AS2.8; assembly: GCF_014190935.1. Lineage (NCBI taxonomy): Bacteria > Pseudomonadati > Pseudomonadota > Gammaproteobacteria > Pseudomonadales > Pseudomonadaceae > Pseudomonas > Pseudomonas sp. AS2.8. The sequence goes on along the minus strand of NZ_JACHVV010000002.1, from coordinate 623,690 downwards.
GCGGAGCAGGAGCAGGGCCACTGGGAGCTTAGGGCGTAGGTCAAGACCGAGGCAGTTCGTCGCCGCAGGTAAGCTCGATCCTTACCCCGGAAAGCACGAAGCCGCCTGGCGGCGGCTTCGCTAGCGGACCCTGACGCTTAGAAGCGGTAGGTCAGCTGGGCGCCCAGGCCGTGGGCGCTGTTGTCGTACTTGGCGCTGTAGCCGGCCTTGGTGGAGGTGGCGGGGCGATTGATCGACACGTCGTCTTCCCAGAGGTAAGCATAGGCCACGTCGATGGTCATGTCCTTGGTCGGCGACCAGCCTGCGCCCACCGAGAAGGTCTTGCGATCGCCTACCGGGATGCGCACGTTGCGGTTGCCGTTGTCGGCCGGCGAGGGGTCGATGGCCATGCCCGCGCGTAGTACCCACTGGGGATTCAGCTGATAGGCCGCGCCAACGGCGTAGGACCAGGTGTCCTTCCAGTTGAGTTCTTCCGTCACGGTCGCCAGGGGCGAACCCAGCACCGGCAGGGTGGGAGTACCTTCGTTCTCCACGTCGATCGACTTCAGGCGACTCCAGCGGGTCCAGGTGGCACCGGCGTACATCGTCCAGTCGTTGTTCAGACGGTAGGTGAAGGAGGCGTCGCTGCTTTCCGGCAGGGTGATGCTGAGGCTGGCGTCATACTTGCCATTGAGCCGGCTGACCAGGGCGTTGGTGACCGGGCTGGCCTGGCTGTTGGCGCCCGTGACCTCGGTATTGCCCTTGAGCTTGTAGGTGACCTTGGAGTGGTAGGTCAGACCGAAGGTCAGGTCATCGGTCAGGTCCGCGAGCAGGCCGACGTTGAAGCCATAGGCGGTGTCGTCGCCGTCGATCTTGACCTGGCCATCCTGGGTGCTGCCGAAGTTGACGTTGCTGTTGAGCTTGCCTTCGATGCGGTTGATGGTCGGACCGAAGCCGACGGAGACCTTGTCGGTGATCTTGTAGCTGACGGTGGGCTGGATGGTGATGACTTCCACCTTGCTCGCCTGGCCCTGGTAGCGACCCTGGAAGGCGTGCTCGTAGTTGCTGATCAGCGCATAGGGGACGTACACACCCAGGCCGAAGTGCAGGCGGTCATCCACCGGAGTCACGAAGTAGCCGAAGGGCACCACCGAGTTGGGCACCATGTCGCCGTCGTTGCTGCCCTGGACGGCCTGGCCGTTGGCATAGCGACCGCTGGCGTCCTTGATGTCGATCTTGGCATGGATGTAGGCGCCGCCCAGGGACACCTCGCGGCCCAGGCGCGACATGCCGGCCGGGTTGCCATAGATTGTGGAAGCGTCCTGCGCGGAGGAAGAGCGTCCGGCGAAGGAGGTACCCATCCCGCTGACACTCTGTTCGTTGATAGCCAGACCGTTCGCCAGGGCATAGCCGGAAGCGCTCGAAACGGCCAATGCAAGTAGGGTCAGTTTTATTGTTTTCATGCTCTTGCAGCTCCATTGAAAGGCGAGAAGCGCTTACCTCCGCGGATTCCCAAGTCCGAGTGAGTACCTGCGCACACTCAGCTTTTAGCAGGCCCTGCTTGCGAATACAAAAAAAACTATTCGGTCACGTTTGGTTCGGGGCGGTCATCAGGCGTTCATCCGACGAACCCGCCTGGAAAGCCGCTGAATGCCACGCTTCCCGGCGCGTGACAGGGGCGTCAAGCGGCACCGAAGAACCGGCCCGGGTGGCTTATACTGTTGGCTCATCTGTTCGGAGTGCGCCCTTGACTTCTGCCCCTCACTGGATCCGCGACGACGCGGCGCTGGCCGCCCTCTGCGCGCGGTGCCAGACCCTGCCCTTCATCGCCCTCGATACCGAATTCATGCGGGTCGACACCTTCTATCCCAAGGCCGGCCTGATCCAGATCGGCGACGGCGAACAGGCCTACCTGGTCGATCCCCTGTGCATCGGCGACTGGACACCCTTTGCCGCGCTGCTGGAGGATCCGGCGGTGGTCAAGGTGCTGCACGCCTGCAGCGAAGACCTGGAGGTGTTGTTGCGCCTGACCGGCAGCCTGCCGCAGCCGCTGTACGACACCCAGCTGGCGGCGGCCTACCTGGGGCTGGCCCACTCCATGGGCTACTCGCGTCTGGTAGGCGAAGTGCTCAAGATCGACATACCCAAGGATGAGACCCGCTCCGACTGGCTGCAACGCCCCCTGACGCCGCTGCAGGAGCGTTACGCGGCCGCCGACGTGACCTATCTGGTCGACGTCTACCTTTATCTCGACGCGCGCCTGGATGACCAGCGACGTGCCTGGCTGCTGGAGGATGGCGCCGAGCTGGTGGCCAACCTGCGCCGCGTCAGCGATCCCTGGGAAGCCTATCGCGACGTCAAGCTGGCCTGGCGCCTGTCGCGCCAGCAACTGGCGGTGCTGCGGGTGCTCTGCCACTGGCGCGAGGTCAAGGCCCGCGAGCGCGACCAGCCGCGCAACCATGTCCTGCGCGAACGCTCGCTATGGCCGCTGGCGCGTTTCCAGCCCACCGACAAGCAGGCCCTGGCACGCATCGACGACATGCACCCGCGCACCGTGCGCCAGGATGGCGATACCCTGCTGGCGCTGATCGCCGAAGGCGCGGCCACCCCGGCTGAGCACTGGCCGGCGCTGCAGTCCGAGCCCTTGCCCCACGAGGCGTCGCCGCTGCTCAAGGCCCTGCGCGCCATCGGCGAACGGGATGCCGAGGCCCTGGGCATGGCGCCGGAACTGATGCTGCGCAAGAAGGTGCTCGAAGCCCTGCTGCTCACCGGCTGGCCCGATGGCGACTACCAGCTGCCGGCGAATCTGCGCGGCTGGCGCCGCGAGCGCTTCGGCCAGGCCCTTCTCGATCACCTGCAGGCGCAACGCACCCCGCCGACGCCCCTGGAAGACACCCCATGAAACTGCTGTGCTCTATCTACCGAAGCCCGCGCAAGCCGGAAATGTACCTCTATGTCGACAAGCTCAAGGGCCTGACACCTGTCCCCGAGGGCCTGCTCACAGCCTTCGGCCCGCCGGCCCTGGCCTTCGAGTTCGTGCTGACCCCGGAGCGCAAACTGGCGCGGGAAGACGTCGCCAAGGTCCTCGAGAACATCGACAAGCAGGGCTATCACCTGCAGATGCCGCCACCCGAGCTGGAGCGCGATGACTACATCGAGCACCTGCCCGAAGAACTGCTGCGTCTCAACGATCCGCTATGACCGCCGTCCTGCTGCTGGAAGACGCGCCGGCCGGCTATGTCGATGCCTGGCGCCAGCTGGCGCCGGAGCTGGACCTGCAGGTGCCGACGGACCCGGCCGCGGCCGTGCGTCTCGCGCAGCAGCCATGCTACTGGCTGGGCCAACCCGATCGCGCTGCGGCCCTGTTGCGCGAGGGCGTCAAACCGCTCTGGCTGCAATCCACCTGGGCCGGCTACGCACCGCTGCTGGCGGCGGAGCTGCCGTGCGACTATCGCTTCAGCCGGGCGGTGGGTCTGTTCGGCCAAAGCATCGGCGAATACGTCCTGACCTATCTGTTGCAGCATGAGCGCCAGGTGTCTGCGCGTCAGCTCAGCCAGCGGGAAGGACGCTGGGATACCCAGGCGCCAGGCACCCTGGCCGGGCGGCGCCTGCTGCTGGTCGGGGCAGGGGACATCGGCCAGGACATCGCTCGCCTGTTCGCGCCGTTCGGCATGAGCCTCACCGGCGTCGCCCGCAGTGCGCGGACCCTGCCCGGCTTTGCCCGGGTGGTATCGCTCTCCGAGCTGCACCAGGCGGCGCGGGCGGCCGACTTCGTGGTCAACCTGTTGCCGGACAGCGCCAGCACCCGCGATCTCTACGACGCGGCCTTCTTCGCCGCCTTGCCTGCCGGTGCCTTGTTCATCAATGCCGGACGCGGTATCAGCGTGGTGGACGCCGATCTGATCGCCGCGCTGGAAAGCGGCCAACTGGCCAGCGCGGTGCTGGACGTGTTCCGTCAGGAACCGCTGCCGATCGAGCATCCCTTCTGGCAGACGCCCAACCTGCACCTCACCGCCCATGTCGCCGGACCCACGCCGCCGGCGGCGGCGGTCCGGTTGTTCCTCGACAATCTCCAGCGCCTGCAACAGGGGCAACCCCTGCGCGGCGCCGTCGAGCTCGCCGCTCAGCCGAAGGTATAGGGGCCGGCCACCGCCAGCTCCTCGACGGTCAGGCGTGGGCTGGGCAGCTCGCGCCCCTGCAGGGACTCCGGCAGGCTGGCCTTGTCGCCCAGCTTGCCGATGGCCACCGCCAACTCGACCTTGAACGCCGCCGGCACCTTCAGCTCTCGCTGGATGCCTTCGCGATCGATGCCCGCCATGCCGTGGGCGTGCCAGCCGGCATTGCTCGCCTGCAGCGCGAGGTAGGCCCAGGCCGCACCGGCGTCGAAGCTGTGGCTGGGGAAGGGGACTTCCTCACCGCTGCTGGCGCGCAGCAGGGTGGTCTTCGACAGGATGATCACCAGCGCCGAGGCGTGTTGCGCCCAGCCGCGGTTAAATTCGGCCAGCAGACTCAGGAACAGCTCCCAGTGGGCATCGTCGCGGCGTGCATAGAGGAAGCGCCAGGGTTGGGCGTTGAAGGCCGAAGGCGCCCAGCGCGCGGCCTCGATGAAGCCGAGCAGTGTCTCTTCCTCGATGGCGACCGGTTCGAAGGCGCGCGGCGACCAGCGCTGCACGAATTGCGCGTCGACGGGGTATTGCGGAGTACGGCTGGTGCTGGTCATGGCTTCACCAAGGAGGAAAGGGAATCCGGCACGGTAATCCGGCCGGGCGGAGTCGACAAGGGCGCGAACGGTGCTTGGCGCTCGCGGCGTGCGGCACTAGACTGCGCGCCCCGTCTCTTTGCCACGATCCCTGCCATGGCCGCCATCACCCAGCCGTTCTGGAAGCGCAAGACCCTCGACCAGCTCGATGCCCAGGAATGGGAGTCGCTGTGCGACGGCTGTGGCCTGTGCTGCCTGCAGAAACTCGAAGACGAGGACGACGGCGCCGTCTACTACACGCGCATCGCCTGCAAGCTGCTGGATCTCAAGACCTGCCAGTGCAGCCGCTACGCCGAGCGCACCCGCTTCGTCCCCGACTGCATCCAGCTCACTCCCGCCCAGGCCGACCAGTTCGCCTGGCTGCCGCCGACCTGCGGCTATCGCCTGGTGGCCGAAGGCAAGGATCTGCCGGAGTGGCACCCGCTGATCTGCGACGACCGCGAGGCGGTGCACAAGGCCGGTATATCCCAGTCCGGCCGCATGCTCAGCGAGACCCAGGTCGCCGAAGACGACTGGGAAGACTATCTGATCTTTCGCGCGGGCTGACCCCGGCTTCAGACCACCGCGGGGCTGGTCCGCAGTGGCGCGGTCAGGCCCGTTGCGCGATGGCAGCGTACCTCCGCCCACTCACCTGGCAATAGCGTCTGAGGTCGTTCGCAACCGGCGCCCGCCTGCGGACAGCGATCCCGAAAGAAACAGCCAGTCGGCAGCACCCGGTTTCCCGGCAACTCGGTGCGCTGCGCCGCGGCATCGCCGGTGAGCGGCTGATCCAGTCGCGGCACCGCCTCCAGTAAGAGCCGGGTATAGGGATGGCTGGGATGCTCCAGCACCTCTGCCGCCGCCCCCAGCTCGACGATCTGCCCCAGGTACATCACCGCCACCCGATCGGCCAGGTGGCGCACCACCGAGACGTTGTGGGAGATCAGCACGAAGGTCAGGCCGCGTTCGCGTTGCAGCTGGGCCAGCAGGTTGAGGATCTGCGCCTGTACCGAGATGTCCAGCGCCGAGGTGGGCTCGTCGAGAATGATGACGTCCGGATCCGACGACAGCGCCCGGGCGATGGCGATGCGCTGGCGCTGGCCGCCGGAGAACTGGTGCGGGTAGCGATCCAGGTATTCGGGACGGATACCGACCTGCAGCGCCAGGCGCTCGGCCAGGGCGCGCAGTGCCGTGGTGGAACTGCGACCCCGCACCACCAGCGGTTCGGTGATCAGCTTCCATACCGGCAGGCGCGGATCCAGCGAGGACTGCGGGTCCTGGAAGACGATCTGGATGTTGCGTTCGCCACGGGCGGCGCCGGCGAGGGTACCGCTCACCGGCGCCACCAGCCCCATCAGGACCTGGGCCAGGGTGCTCTTGCCGCAGCCGGATTCACCGAGCACGCCCAGGGTCTCGCCGGAAAAGAGTCGCAGGTCAATGCCGTTGAGGGCATGGGCCTGGCCCTTGCTGCGTCCGAGCCAGTCGCGGCCCACCGGATAGCGAACTTCGACGCCGCTGAGTTCCAGCAGCGGTACGGCGGGCGGAGCAAGGGTGTTCATGCCGGGGCGTCCTCCGCCTGCAGCCAGCAGGCGCTCAGGTGATCGGGGGTGTCCGTCGGCAGCAGCGCGGGGCGCGTCTCGCAGCGCTCATGGCGCCGACTGCAACGATCCTTGAAGCTGCAGCCGCCAGGCAGCTGGGCGAGGTTGGGCACCTGTCCGGGGATGCTGGCCAGGTCGCTGCCCGGCACCGCCTTTTCCGGCAGGCAGGCCATCAGGCCCTGGGTATAGGGATGCCGGGGTGCCTGCATGACCGCCGCGGTAGCCCCCTGTTCGACGATGCCGCCGGCGTACATCACATAGACGCGGTCGCAGAATTGCGAGACCAGCGCCATGTCATGGGTGATCAGCAGGATGGCGGTGCCTCGCGCCCGCGCCTTCTCGCGCAGCAGGAGCAGCACCTGACGCTGCACCGTGACGTCCAGCGCGGTGGTCGGCTCATCGGCGATCAACAGTTGCGGATCGCAGGAGAAGGCCAGGGCGATCATGATGCGCTGGCGCATGCCGCCGGACAGCTCGAAGGGATAGCGTTCGAGGATCTGCTCGGGGTCGGCGATGTGCATGTCCTTGAGCAACTCGATCGCCTTGGCGCGGGCCTGGGTGGCATCCAGCGCGGTATGACGGCGAATCACGTCCAGCAGCTGGCGACCGATGCGCCGCGTCGGATTGAGCGCGGTCATCGGCTCCTGGAAGATCATCGCCGCCTCGCGGCCGCGCACTTCCATCAGCTGGCGCTCGCTCAAGGCGAGCATGTCGTGGCCCACCAGGTTGACGCTGCCGCCGGTGACCCGGTAGCTGCCGGGGGGCAACAGGCCGAGGGTGAGCATGGCGGTGACCGACTTGCCCGAGCCGGACTCGCCCACCACGCCGACGATCTCGCCGGGGGCCACACTCAGGCTGACGCCGTTGAGCGCTTTGGCGCTGCTGCGAAAGCCGGGGAATTCCAGATTCAGCTGGTCGATGTGCAGAACGGGCTGGCCCATGTCATTTGCCCTTTTGGCGGGGATCGAGCAGATCGCGGATGCCATCGCCCAGCAGGTTGAAACCGATGGCGGTGACCAGGATCGCCAGGCCTGGGAAGGTCGAGTACCACCACTGATCGAGGATGAAATTGCGGCCGCTGGCGACCATCACGCCCCATTCCGCGGTGGGCGGCTGGGCACCCAGGCCGATGAAGCCCAGCGCCGAGGCCATGAGGATGGCGTTGCCGATGTCCAGGCTGAATTGCACCAGCAGCGGCGGCATGGCGTTGCGTGCCACGTGCCAGTGCACCAGGTGCCATTTGCCGGCGCCGAAGGTGCGTGCGGCCTGGACATAGGCCAGCTGGCGGATGCTCAAGGTCTGGCCGCGCGCCAGGCGCACATAGAAGGGGATGCGCACCAGGGTGATGGCCAGCATGGCGTTGAACAGACTCGGCCCGAGGGCGGCGGCCAGGGCCATGATCAGCACCAGCGAAGGCACCGAGAGGATGATGTCCATCAGGCGCATCATCAGGCGGTCGAAGGCGCCGCCGACGATGCCCGACAGGCAGCCGAGCAGGCCGCCGATGGCGCAGGCGGCAAAGGCCACGAACAGGCCGACGCCTACCGATTGGCGGCTGCCGTAGATCACTCGGCTGAGCAGGTCGCGACCCACCTCGTCGGTGCCGAACCAGTGCAGGGCACTGGGTGCCTGCAGGCGGGCGGTGAGTTTCAGCGCGTTGGGCTGATAGGGCGCGAGCCAGGGCGCGGCGACCATGCACAGCAGCACCAGCAGGGTGATCACCAGCCCCGTGAGCATCAGCGGATTGCGGCGGATGCGCCAGGCCAGCCAGGCGGTCTGCTCGCGCCAGCCGGGGCGCGCAGCGGTCAGGATCGTCATGCTAGTTCACCTTGCCGATGCGGGGATCGACCAGCCGGTAGAGCAGGTCGATGAAGCGGTTGAGCAGGACGTAGATGAAGGACACCACGATGGCGAAGCCCATGACCGCCGGGAAATCCAGTGCCTGGATCGACTTGACCACGTAGGCGCCCATGCCCGGCCAGGCGAACACGGTCTCGGTGAGCACCGCGCCATAGAGCAGGTCGCCCAGGGCCAGGCCGATCACCGTGATGGAGGGAATCAGCGCATTGGGCAGCGCGTGGCGCAGCACCACGGTGGCTTGCGACAGGCCATAGGCGCGGGCGGTGCGGATATAGTCCTCGCCCAGCTGTTCGAGCATGGCGCCGCGGATCTGCCGGGTGATGACGCCCAGGTTGACGAAGGCCAGGGTCACCGCTGGCAGCAGCAGGTGCCTGGCCGCGCTGACGAAGCCGGTGAGATCCCCTGCCAGCAGGGTGTCGATCAGATAGAAGCCGGTCACCGTGGGCGGTGGCGTCAGCCCCTGGTCCAGGCGTCCGCCGCCGGGCAGCCAGCCGAGGTGCCCGTAGAACAGCACGATCAGCCCCAGGCCCAGCCAGAAGGCCGGGGTGGAGATGCCGGCCACCGCCAGGGTACGGCTGATGTGATCGATCCAGCGGTTGTTGTAGACCGCCGAGAGCACGCCCAGCGGCACGCCGATCAGGATCGACAGCAGCAGCGCCGCCAGCGCCAGCTCCAGGGTGGCCGGGAAGAACAGCTGCAGGTCTTCCAGCACCGGCCGATGGGTGCGGATCGACTGGCCCAGATCCCCCTGCAGCAGGTCTCCCATGTAGCGGAAGTATTGCTGGTAGAGCGGCAGGTCCAGGCCCAGCTGCTGGCGGATACCGGCGACGATTTCATCGCTGGCACGCTCGCCGGCGATCAGCCGCGCCGGATCGCCCGGGATCAGGTGGGAGATGACGAAGGTGATCAGGGACACCCCGATCACCACGATGAGGATATCGGTCAGCTGCTTGCGCAGCAGATGGAAGAAGGCCATGGCATACCTCGCGAGGCGAGTGCCGGCGCGCGCCGGCACCCGTCGCCCTTACTTGGACATCGCAGCGAAATCGAAGACCTGCTCGAGCATGGGGTTGAACACGTACCCCTTGACCGCGGCGCGCATCGGCACCGTGTAGGCCTTCTGGTAGAGGTAGGCGTAGGCGGCGTCGCCCACCACGATCTTCTGGGCCTCCTGGTACAGCGCCTTGCGCTGGGCCACGTCGCTGACGCTGGCGGCGTCGCGCAGCAGCTGGTCCACCTTGGGATTGCTGTAGAAGGCGCGGTTGCCGGCCAGCCCCGCATTGGTGCTGTCGAACCAGAAGTTCATGAACATGTAGGGATCGGCGAAGTCCGGACTCCAGTTGCCGATGGCGACGTCGAAGTCGCCCTTGCCCAGGCGTTCGCGGAAGGTGGCGTTGGCCAGCTTCTCCATCTTCAGGTTGACGCCAAGGGTGCCCAGGCCGGCCTGCAGGGTCAGGCCGATCGGCTCCCAGGCCGGATCCTTGTCCGAGTAGAGGAATTGCAGCTCCCGCACCTTGGGCGCCTTGCCCAGGGCGGCCTGGGCGGCTTCCAGGTCCTGCTTGGGCATTGGCAGGCTCGGATCATGCCCCCACATGCCGTCCGGGATCGGGCCGTTCATGAGCTTGGCCTTGCCCATGGCGATGCCTTCGACGATGCCCTGGTAGTCGAGGGAGTCGACCACCGCCTTGCGCGCGTTGACGTCGTTCATGGGCGCGCGCTTGTTGTTGAGGTAGAGGTAGGTCACCCGCAGCGAGGGGTAGGCGGTGGTGACGAAGCCGGACTTCTGCGCCAGCGCCTTGACCTGGTCTTCGGGCAGGTCCTCGATGATGTCCAGGTCGCCCTGTTCCAGCTGCAGGCGGCGCACCGAAGGCTCGGCGATGATGCGGATCACCACCTGCTTGAGCGTGGGGGCCTTGCCGGCGTAGTGCGGGTTGGGCTCCAGGGTCAGCGACTGGCCCTTCTGCCAGGCGGCCAGGCGATAGGCGCCGGAGCCGGCGGTATGCCCGGCCAGCCAGGCGTCCACGTCCTTGCCATGGGTGCTGGCCACCTTGGGGTTGATCACGCTGGCGCCGTCGTGGGCCAAGGCGAAGAGGAAGGGCGCGAAGGGTTTCTGCAGGGTGAATCTGATCGTCTGCGGATCCACCACGGTCACCGTCATGTCCGCCGGGAAGATGCTGGATGGGCCCTGCTTGAGCTTCATCAGGCGCTCGACCGAGAACTTGACCGCCTCGGCGGTGACCTCGCTGCCATCGTCGAATTTGTTGCCGGGCTTCAAGGTGAAGGTCCACACCAGGTTGTCGGGGGAGACGGTCCAGCCGCTGGCCAGGTCGCCCTCGACGTCGGTGCTGCCCTTGCCGTCTTCCACCTTGTAGCGCATCAGGCGCTGGTAGGCCGGGTAGGTCACGGTCCAGTCGTTGTTGTCGAAGGTCACGCCCGGATCGACGGTCTGCAGATCCGCAGGCTTGCCGATGACCAGGGTGTCGGTCGCGGTGGCGGCGCTGGCCGGTTGCCAGGCGCCGAGGCCCAGCAGGGAAACCAGGGCGAGCACGCGGGACGCCGATGAAACGTGGGTGCGCGAAGACGAGAACATGCCGGTACCTCGGATTGTTTGGGTTTATGGGTGTTTCGGCAGTGGGCAAGGCGGTCGAGCGAAGGGCTCGCGGCGCCGGATTCGAATGACCCGGTCGCCGGCAGGATCAGTTCAGTAGGGCGGCGAGCTCCTCCTGGCTGAGATGGTGATAGTCGATCAGCGCATAGCGGCGGGCATCGGGCAATTCGAAGTGCCACCACTCGCTGGGGATGAAGGAGAAGCCGGCGCTCTGCATGATGCCCAGCAGCAGCAGGCGGTTGCGCTGGGCGGCGGCGGGCAGCGCCGGATTGAACAGGTGCGACAGCTCGCGCATGTCGTCGAAGCTGGTACCCATGTCCAGCGGCTCGCTGGCCTCGTCGAGCAGGGTCACGTCCACGGCCACGCCGCGGCTGTGGTGCGAACCCTGCGCCGGATCGCTCACGTACTGGGCATCGGGCAGCACCCGCCACAGCAGTTGCTGGGCATAGGGCGGGCGGTAGGCATCCAGCACCTGCAGACGCAGACCGGCCTGTTGCGCCAGCGCGCTGGCGCGGTGCAAGCGGGTGGCGGCATCCCGGTGCAGCAGGCAGTGGGCGTCCTGGTAGAGCACCTTGCCGGCCAGGTTGTCGGCGGTCGCATAGACCAGGTGGATGTCCACGCCGTAGTGGTGGGCGTCGATTTCGACAAGTTCTGGATGGTTCACGGTACGGGGTGCTTCCTTGGGGTGAAGAAGAGGGCCAGGGCTCATTCGAATTGCCCGAAGCGCTGCTGCAGGGCGCGGTTGCTGGCCAGGCGCTGTTCCAGGGCATCGCCCGAGCGATCCGCCACCGCTGACACCAGCAGGTTCAGTAGGCAGGCCAGCGGGGCCATGGAATCCCAGAACTGGTCGACCTCCAGGCGCAGTTGCAGCAGGTCGGCGGGATAGTCCCGCGCCCAGGGGCAGTGGTAGTCGGTGATCAGCGCCATGGGCAGCCTGGCATCACGAGCGCTCTCGCAGAGCTTGCGGGTCACGCTGGAATAGGCGCGAAAGTCGGCCACCACCAGGTAGGGTTGGGCGAAGCCGCTGTTGAAGATATCGGCATAGGTGCCCGACAGGCCGTCGACGTAGAAGGCCTTGGGCCGGATGTATTCCAGCAGGCTGTGAAAACTGCCGAGCACCCCGCGGGTGGTCTGGATGCCGGCGATGAACACGGCGTCCGCGCCGGTCAGCTGCCGGACCACGTGCTCGAACACCGGGCCGCGGGCCAGCTGGTAGACGTCCTCGATGGCGGCGAGCTCGGCGGCCAGGGAACGGTCCAGCGCATCGCTGCGTCCGCTCTGCTGGCGAAAGGCACTGAAGCGGTCGGTGATGCGCCAGGCTTCCAGGCCTTCGTCTCTCAGGCTCTGCTTGACGTCGTCGAGGTTGCGATAGCCCAGCGAACGCAGCAGCCGACCCACGGAGATGCCGGTGGTGTTGGTGCGCTGGGCGATGCTGTCGGCGGTCTCGAAGGGCAGCTTCTCGGGGTTGGCCAACAGATAGCCCGCGACGCGTTTGCCGGTGGGGGTGAGGTCGGCGAAGGCACCTTCGAGGGCTTGGAAGAACAACGGCTTGGTCAAGATGTAGACCCGCAATGTTATCGAGCTGTCATTAACGGCTCCGTTGTTCGAAAGCTAACATTGGTTTTCCAGGCGTCGCAAGTCGCTGCACGCCGGTTGCTACCGAAGTGTCGCAAAGCGGGATCTGGGGTCGTTGCGAGATAAGCCAGTCGCGGCTGAATGGCTGGGGAGGAGGGTGACGGCGTCCCGGACGAGACGCCGCGGCACAGCAGGAGATCAGCCCAGCGGCGACTCCATGTGCGAGGTGCGCTCGACGGCGCCATAGCGATCGCCAACCGCATGGGCGCGTTCCAGCAGCACCTTCAGCTCGGCCAGGTCCTGGGCGATGCGGGTGCCCGGGTCGCGACGCAGCAGTCGGGCGAACAGGTGGCCGAGGCGACCGGCCGGCGGCTCGTAGGCCATGACCGCGGTCACCTCGGTGCCACCGGGCACGTCGGCGAAGCTGACCCAGCCCAGGTTGTTCAGGCCGGCGTAACCGCAGGAACGCCAGCCGATCAACTGGCCGGGAATGTCGTCGGTGACTTCGGCGTCCCATTCGAAACGCCCCATGGGTGCCTTGACCACCCAGTGGGAATAGCGGTCGTTGAGCACGTCAACGCGTTCGATATGGCGCATGAAGATCGGCAGGTTGGAAAAGTCGCGCCAGAAGCGATAGAGCTCATCGCGAGGGCGGGCGATGACGATCCGGCGGGTCTGGGAGGCCGCCGAATGCCAGGCCAGCGAACGGCGGACGTCGCGCTCGAAACGCACCTTGGTCAGGGTGCTCTTGATCGAGCAGTGACCGCGCAGGCCGCGTTTCAGCAGCCAGGCGCCGGTCGCGCCGGTCAGCAGGCCGAGCAGACCGCCACGCGCCAGGCCGCGGCTGATCAGCAAACCACCGCCGGCCACGGAGGCCAGGCGTTCGACGCCCTTGATGGCGGCGGCGTCGCGAGGCGGAGGAGCGAGAGTGGGAGTGGGGGCATCTAGGTGCATGGCAGATTCTCCTTTAGCTGTGGAAAAGACCTGCCCAGAGCCCCCGCCGTTCCCTAGCCGGTCAGGCCCAGTACCCGGAAGACGAAGGCGTATTCCAGGGCCACGTCGCGCAAGGCCTGGTAGCGCCCGCTCATGCCGCCATGGCCGGCGCCGAATTCGGTCTTGAGCAGGAGCAGGGGCGCCTGATCGGTCCGCCGCTCGCGCAGCCGCGCCACCCACTTGGCGGCTTCCCAGTACTGCACCCGGGTGTCGTGATAGCCCGCCACCGCCAGGATGGCCGGATAGGCCTGGGCCTTCACGTTTTCGTAGGGCGCATAGCCGGCGATGCGCGCGCGCACCTCCGGCTCGTTCGGATCGCCCCATTCGTCGTACTCGGTGACGGTCAGCGGCAGGTCCGGCTTGAGCATGGTGTTGAGCACGTCGACGAAGGGCACCTCGGCGATGGCGGCGGCGTAGAGCTCGGGCCGCTGGTTGAGCACGGCGCCGATCAGCAGGCCACCGGCGCTGCCGCCGCTGATGACCACCTGTTGCGGCGTCGTCAGGCCCTGTTCAAGCAGATGCTCGGTGCAGGCGATGAAGTCGTCGAAGGTGTTCTGCTTGTGTTCCAGCTTGCCGCTGCGATACCAGGCTTCACCCAGCTCGCCGCCGCCGCGCACATGGGCGATGGCGAAGCGCACGCCGCGATCGAGCAGGCTCAGGCGGGCATGGGAGAACCAGGGATCGAGGCTGTGGCCATAGGCGCCGTAGCCATAGAGATAGAGCGGCGCGCTCTGCGGCAGGTCGCGACGACCGACCAGGCTGATGGGGATACGGGTGCCATCGGCGGCGGTGGCCCACAGGCGGCGGCTCTCATAGGCATCGGCGTCGAACGGACCTTCCACCGGCACCTGCTTGAGCACCCGCTGGGTGCCACTGGCCAGCTCCAGTTCGCGGATCTCGGCGGGGCGATTGAGCGCCTCGTAGCGCAGGCGCATGACCGGGCTGTTGAATTCCAGCACGTCCATGGCATCCAGGCTGTAGACCTCATCCGGCAGGTCGACGCGATAGGACGGCTGGCCATAGGGCCGCACCTCCAGAATCGGCAAGCCGGCGGTGCGCAGGCTCAGCACCAGCGCCTGGGCGCCGAGGCTCGCATCCTCCAGCATCACCTCCGGGTCATGGGGCACCACCAGCTGCCAGTGCGCACGTGTGGGACTGTCCTCGGCGGCCTGGTAGAGCGCGAAGTTGATGCCATCCTGATTGCTGCGGATGTACCAGCCATCGACGCCATGATCGGGGAAATACTCATGGCCTTCCTCGCGGGGCGCCAGGCAGACAAAGGCCTCGTCCGGTCGATCCGCGTCCAGTACCCAGGCTTCGCTGGTGGTCTTGCTGTGCGACAGCAGCAGCAGCTTGCGCTCGGAGCTCGAACGATAGCAGCCGAGGAAGAAGCGCCCATCGGTCTCGTGGAAGACCAGTTGCGGCTCGGCGTCGCCCAGGTGGTAGCGATAGAGCTTGTGCGGACGATGGGATTCGTCGCGCTCGCCAAAGAACAGGGTGCGGCTGTCGTTGGCCCAGGTCAGGCTGCCGTCGCATTCCTCGAAGGGCAGTTCGGTCACCAGGCCGGTGGCCAGCTCCTTCACATAGAGCCGGTAGGTCTCGTCCCCGACCTGGTCGAGGCTGTAGGCGAGCCGGGTCTGGTCCGGGCTGATTGTGAAGCGGCCAACGGAGAGAAAGCCGCCGTCGGCGATGGCGTTGCCGTCGAACAGCAGCTCTTCGGTCGCGGGATCGGGCGTCAGGTCGCCGTTGGCGGGGCGGCGGCAGCGATAGTTGCGGCCGTATTCGTCGCCGGCCTGGGTGCGCTGGTAGTAGAGATAGTCGCCGCGGGGGACGGGCAGCGACAGATCCGTCTCGCGAATGCGCGCGCGGATCTCCTCGAACAGCTGTTCGCGCAGGGCGGCCTCGGGTGCCAGCTGGGCTTCCAGGTAGGCGTTCTCGGCTTCCAGGTGGGCCAGCACCTCGGGGGCGTCGCGGCTCTCCAGCCAGACGTAGGGATCGTCACCGGCGGCGCGGCGGGCAGTGGGGGCTTGGGTCATGCGGGCTCCTTGGGCGCCGCGCAAGAGCACGCGGGCGGGGCAAAACCGCTATCATAGGCTTCCCCTTCCCGCTATCGCCATGGATCGCAATGACCGAGCAAGAGTACCTGATCGCCTGGGCCGTCTACGCCATCGCCGCGCTGCTGCTGTTGGTGGTGTCTTTCAAGGCCACCGGCTGGCTCTGGCGCTGGCTGCGCGAACCCATCCGACTGGTGGTGGCCGTGCTGCTGGTGACGCCGGCCCTGGTGGATGCCGAGCATGGCCTCTATGCCCCGGCCATTGCCGTGACGGTGCTGGACCTGGTGTTCAAGGTGGGCAACAGCGCCTGGTCGGCCGTGGCCAACCTGGCTGCCGCCGGCACCATCGGCGTGGTGCTCTACCTGATCTTCGTCCTCTGTCGCTGGCTGTACCGGCGCTCCCATCCGCGTCCGGCGCCGGTCGCCGCAGCAGCGCCGACGGATGATCCGCAACCGGAATCGCCGCTGGCCCCACGGCCCCCGGCAGCCCCGGTCGAGCGCCGCGAACCCCGTGGTCGTGGCGAGCGCGTCGAACCCCGTCTGTAATCCAGGCTTGCGCCCAGGACGTGACCCCTTCAGCATGATTGCGAAGGGCAGCGGCTGCAGCCGCCGTTGAACCAGGCAGCCACCCCGGAGGGACGGACATGTGCGAATTGCTGGGCATGAGTGCCAACGTGCCCACGGATCTGGTCTTCAGTCTCCAGGGCCTCATGCAGCGAGGCGGCCGCACCGGTCCGCATCGGGACGGCTGGGGCGTGGCCTTCTACGAGGGCAGGGGCCTGCACCTGTTCAAGGATGCCCTGCCAGGCGCCGATTCCGAGGTGGCCAAGCTGGTCCAGGGCTACCCGATCAAGAGCCATACGGTGATCGGCCATATCCGTCACGCCAACGTGGGATCGGTCAATCTGGCCAATACCCACCCCTTCGTGCGGGAACTGGGCGGTCGCTACTGGAGCTTTGCCCATAACGGCCAACTGCAGGATTTCCATCCCGAGCCGCGGTTCTACCGGCCGGTGGGCGATACCGACAGCGAGACGGCCTTTTGCAGCCTGCTGGATCAGGTCCGCGAGCGCTTTCCCGAACCCGTCCCGGTGGAGATGCTGTTGCCGCAACTGGTGAACGCCTGCGATGGCTTTCGCAAGAAGGGCGTTTTCAATTGCCTGCTCAGCGACGGCGACTGGCTGTTCAGCTTCTGCACCACCAAGCTGGCCCATATCACCCGCCGCGCCCCCTTCGGTCCGGCCCAGTTGCGCGATGCGGAAGTCCACATCGACTTCAAGGCCGAGACCACGCCCAATGACGTCGTCACCATCATCGCCACCGAGCCCTTGACCTCCGACGAGGTCTGGACCCTGCACCAGCCAGGGGAATGGCATCTCTGGTGGGATGGCGAGATCGTCTCCCAGGGCCGCGTCTAGACAGGAAGCCACTTCACGATGCTGCGTAGTTATATTCGTCTGCTGTTGTTTACCCTGGCCTTGCTGGTAGGGGTACAGATTCCCGGCTTCATGCTCGACTACGAGCAGCGCGTCGATGCCCATCGCCTGGAGTCCGATCAGGCCCTGAGCGGATTCAGGCGGACCGCGCAGCAGTACTTCGAAGGCAGTCTCGACGGCTTGCTGGCGCATTACCGGGCCAGCGAGGATCCGGTCTTTCGCAGCGATGCCGACAGCCTCGGCGTACTGCTGCGCCGTAATGCGCTGTTCAACGAAGAGTGGCAGGCGCTGCAGGGTCCTTGGTACCAGCGGGCCTGGCACATCCTGGTGTCACCCAACGCCGAACTGCGGAACGAGACCCTGCAGCAGTATCGCTATCAGGTGGTGCTCACCCCCGAAGCCATCGGCTGGGGGGTAGGGCTGGGATTGGCCTTGGCGGTGACGGTGGAAACCCTCGCGCTCTGGCTTTCAATCCTGCTCTATCCGCGGCGTCCAGCCCGGCGGGTGTCCTAGCCTTCAAAAAAATTTCACGTTTTCAGGCGTTTAGCTGAAAAAAGGGCTTGACGCTAAAGTCCCGCGCTGTAGAATGCGCACCCACAGCAGGCACGTAGCTCAGTTGGTTAGAGCACCACCTTGACATGGTGGGGGTCGTTGGTTCGAATCCAATCGTGCCTACCAAACAAAACCCGCACTGCTGGCGGGTAAGAAAAAAGGCGATCCGAAAGGGTCGCCTTTTTTCGTTTTGGATTTGATTTGGGGCCCCAGCGATGAGGGCTTTAGCTTGGTCCTGGCGACGTACTGCTCGGCCCTGGTCTTTGCCTCGGCGAAGGCGAGGCGCTAGGCGTCTCGCTGCCGGGTGGTCATCGGCCACGTGAGCGCAACGAAGGCCATCCCGCCACCCACCAGCAGCAGCGCGGCACTCAGGCTCCAATGCTGCGCGACGAAGCCGATCGCGGCTGGGCCGATGAGAATGCCGGCGTAGCCGATGGTGGTGATCGCTGCAATGGCGTGGCTTGCCGGCATCCGGGTCTGCCTCCCGGCGGCACTGAAGAGCACGGGGACGATGTTGGAAGCTCCGAGGCCAACCAGCAGAAAGCCTACGAAGGCAAAGGGCTGGGTGGGTGCCAGGACCGCCATCAGAAAGCCTGCCGCGGCGAGGAAGCCGCCGCCTACGACCACTTTCAGGCCGCCCAGTGTCTTCACGATCCGGTCGCCGGTCAGGCGGCCAATGGTCATCGCCAGCGCGAATACCGTGTAACCGAAGCCGGCCTGCGCCGGGTCGACGCCATGCGCATCGATCAGGAACAGGGCGCTCCAGTCCAGGATCGCGCCTTCGCCGAGGAAGATCAGAAAACAGAGCAAGCCGATGAAGGCGACGATCCCGCGCGGCAGCATGAACAGCGGGGTATGCCCGGCGTCATGATTGCCGTAGGGCAGCAGACCTTTGAGTGAAGCCGCGAGTAGAGCGATCAGCAGCGCGCTGAACACCAGGGTCGCCACCAGCGGTTGGATGCCAGCCCCCAGCAGAACGCTCATGCCGCCGGCACCGACGATCCCGCCGACACTGAACAGGCCGTGGAAGCCGGACATCATGTTGCGACCGCTGTCTTTCTCGACCATCACGGCCTGGATGTTGATCGCGACGTCCAGGGCGCCAACGCTTGCCCCGAACAGGGCCAGGGCTATGGCCATGCCGAAAATGGAATCGGCGACGGCAAGCAGCGGCAGTACCAGGGCGAGTGCCACCGAGCTGGTCGCGATCACCGCGCGACACCCGAAGCGGCTGGCGAGGATGCCGACGATGGGCATCGCGACGATGGATCCCAGGCCCAGGCAAAGCAGCAGAAGGCCAAGCGTCGAATCATCGGCGCCGATCCGCGCCTTGGCGACGGGCACCAGGGGTGCCCACGCGGCCATGGCGGACCCCGCAATGAGGAAGCCGGCGCGGGTCGCCCATTGCTCGATCACTCCCGAAGGCTGTTGGGCGGCGAGTGGCACGTGTTGCATTGGAAATGCTCCGAAATAAGACGACGGTAGGTGTGACCACACCTCATACCAGTGTTAGCTGATCATGCAGGATTAAGCAAGATTACGCACAATCGTGCATTTCATGGCTGTATGTGCAGAGCTGGACGGCCATGCCTGATCCGAGCGGGTTGGCAGTCGCCTGGCATGGCGGTATGGGCGGGACGTGGTAGCTCTGCCTGCGGGGAGGGGAGAGGTGAAGGCCTGTGCAATCTGCGGGCGGAGCGGAGCTTCAGCACGCCGACAGGCTTGGGTGTCAGCTTTATACCTACGGCCTCTCCTGCAGCGGCAGCCTATGTCTGGTTTTTAGGCGCGGGCGGCTTTGAACAGGTCTCGCCGAGGCTTTTTGCGGGAGGCGTATTGATTTGGAGTCAGCCGGGCCTGGCAAACAAAATCCATATTGGAGGTGGGTAATAGAAAAGGGCGATCCGAGAGATCGCCCTTTTTGTGCCTGCCTGTTCTGCACGCGGTGATCCAGGCGGACTTGCTGGGTATCGGGTCGTTTAGCGGGGCGACCTTGCGATCGCCCTGTTTACCTCCCAATCCATCAGCTGCTCGGGGTAACGGTCTCGGTGAAGGAGCCTGCCGGCTGCAGCCCGTGCTTGTTCGCCGTGAAGTCCAGGGCCGTCGAGGCGTAGCGCACGCCATCCTGAACCTGCTTGAGCGTCAGGTTGGCCTCATAGAACTTGTCGCTGGCCAGCTGCTTGGCCGCCTGGTCGACGTCTGTCATGGTCTGCTTGAGCGGTGCCAGGGCAATGGCCGTATCGATATCCACATCGGCCAGGCGCAGGGTTTCCGCAGCACCCTTGGCGTCGCCATGTTTGAGTTTGTTATTGGCATCGGCCACGGCCTTAACTTTCTGCGGGCTGGCCATATAACTGTCCTGCACCACGGTATCGCCCCAGATGGGTAACCAAGAAGTTACGGTGGTACTGGTATCGGCCTTGCCTTGATTGTCCTTGACCTGTAATTCACTCGCGGCTTTTTTCAGCGCGGTATTATCCGACTGCGCAAGTTTGAGTGCCTGTTGGGCGTCCTTGACATGGGACACCGCTTGCTTAGTTTGCCCCTGGAAGAGTTCCAGGCGCGCTACGGAGATGTCGGTGAAGGCCCGTTGCCCCTGGGTGGACAGGGCCTGGAAGCTGCCCAGCTCGTTTGCCGAGGGGGCTTGGTTCGCGGCGATGGCCGCAGACGAGCAGGCGGCTACGATGGCGACGACCAGCATGCTCTTTGCCAGTGTGTTCTTGACGTTCATTTGCTGCCTCCAGCGGATATGCAATTGAAGTAAGGCTATCGCTCAGGTGCCAGAACCAAGTTCTGCAGTGCCTGGAATCGATACTCCGCCGTATCGCTTAACACTGGATTAATAAGAGCAGGGCTTTTCTTGAATGGCCGCTGAACACGTTTGCGTGGATAAATCCGGGTGAACTTGCCGTACCTGATCAAGGTACATATTTGATCAAGTCCGGCGTGAGTTTGTTTGGCGCGGTAGAACTTTCCGAAAGTCCGCGTCGGTCTTCTGCAGGGCTCCCGAGTAGGGGTGTGACCGCTTGCCTCGGTCGTGAGGCCCCGGGTTTTCACGTAGACTGGCGGACGATTTTTCTTGGGGCTTCGTTGCTTCGCCAGGCGCGAGCAGGCCCGTTACCGCGAGGAGCGAGTGATGACGCAGGGTGGTGAAGGCCGGCAGATCGGCAAGGGTGGTTGCCTGGGATTGATCCTGCTGTCGATCCTGTTCGCGGTCGTGATCTTCGGCTCCATCATCTACGTCTATCGCCACAATGCGACACCGGTCAGCCGCGCCAACGAGCAGCAGGCCATCGACCAGTGCCTGGCGCGGGCCAATGCCGCGGACACCTCGCCGGCGGATCGCCAGGCGCTGATGGAAAACTGCCAGGAAATGCAGAAGCAGTTCCTCAAGAAGTACCCCGACGCAGCCCGCTAGAGAGACGGCAGTCCCTTGCGAGGTTGCGCTAGGTCTCAGTTTCTGAAAGGATTTCCGTCCCAAACTTTCCAGTGATCCTTTCGCGTCGCCCGGAATGCCTTGCGGCCCTGCCACTGTGCGGCGGGATTTCCAGCGGTGCGGCTGCTTACTGGCCAATCCCACCATGTGGCCCTTGGTATGGGTCACCACTGAGTTGAGGAGGCGCCATGCCTGTCATTACTCTCCCAGACGGTAGCCAACGTCCATTCGACAAGCCCGTCACCGTAGCCGAAGTCGCCCAG
Organism: Pseudomonas sp. AS2.8; assembly: GCF_014190935.1. NCBI lineage: Bacteria > Pseudomonadati > Pseudomonadota > Gammaproteobacteria > Pseudomonadales > Pseudomonadaceae > Pseudomonas > Pseudomonas sp. AS2.8. Next base: position 602,602 of record NZ_JACHVV010000002.1, on the reverse strand, counting down.
TCCATTGGCGCAGGTCTTGCCAAGGCCACCATCGCCGGTCGCGTCGATGGTCAGCTGTGCGATGCCAGCGATGTCATCGAGCAGGATGCCAATCTGCAGATCATCACCGCCAAGGACGAGGCCGGTCTGGAGATCATCCGCCACTCCTGCGCCCACCTGGTGGGTCATGCGGTCAAGCAGCTGTTCCCGACCGCCAGGATGGTCATTGGCCCGGTGATCGATGAAGGCTTCTACTACGACATCGCCTTCGAGCGTCCCTTTACCCTCGATGACCTCTCGGCCATCGAGACGCGGATGCGCGAGCTGATCGACAAGGACTACGACGTCATCAAGAAGATGACGCCGCGCGCCGAAGTCATCGAGGTGTTCAAGGCCCGGGGTGAGGAGTACAAGCTGCGCCTGATCGACGACATGCCCGAGGAGCAGGCCATGGGCCTGTACTACCACGAGGAATATGTCGACATGTGCCGGGGCCCGCACGTGCCCAACACCCGCTTCCTCAAGGCGTTCAAGCTGACCAAGCTGTCCGGCGCCTACTGGCGTGGCGACGCCAAGAACGAACAGCTGCAGCGCATCTATGGCACCGCCTGGGCGGACAAGAAGCAGCTGGCGGCCTATATCCAGCGCATCGAGGAAGCCGAGAAGCGCGACCATCGCCGCATCGGCAAGCAACTCGATCTCTTCCACCTGCAGGAAGAAGCGCCCGGCATGGTGTTCTGGCACGCCAACGGCTGGACCGTCTACCAGGTGCTAGAGCAGTACATGCGCAAGGTCCAGCGCGAGCACGGCTACCAGGAGATCAAGACGCCCCAGGTGGTCGATCGCGTCCTGTGGGAGCGTTCGGGTCACTGGTCCAACTATGCCGAAGGCATGTTCACCACGGCCTCGGAAAGTCGTGACTTCGCGATCAAGCCGATGAATTGCCCCTGCCATGTGCAAGTGTTCAACCAGGGTCTGAAGTCCTACCGCGACCTGCCGCTGCGCCTGGCCGAGTTCGGTGCCTGCCACCGCAATGAGCCGTCCGGTGCCCTGCACGGCATCATGCGCGTGCGCGGCTTCACCCAGGATGACGCCCACATCTTCTGTACCGAGGAGCAGGTCAAGCAGGAAGCCGACAACTTCATCAAGCTGACCCTGCAGGTTTATGCCGACTTCGGTTTCACCGACGTGATCATGAAGCTCTCCACCCGGCCGGCCAAGCGCGTCGGTTCTGAAGAGCTGTGGGATCGCGCCGAGAAGGCCCTGGCCGATGCGCTGGATGCCTCGGGTCTGGACTGGGAATACCAGCCCGGCGAGGGCGCCTTCTATGGGCCGAAGATCGAATTCACCCTCAAGGACTGCCTGGGCCGCCAATGGCAATGCGGTACCTTGCAGTACGATCCGAACCTGCCGGAGCGCCTCGACGCCAGCTACATCTCCGAGGACAACAGCCGTCAGCGTCCGGTGATGCTGCACCGCGCCATCCTCGGTTCCTTCGAGCGGTTCATCGGCATGCTCATCGAGCACTATGCCGGTCTGTTCCCGGCGTGGCTCGCCCCGACCCAGGCGGTGGTGCTCAATATCACCGACAAGCAGGCCGATTTTGCCCAGCAGGTCGTCGGCGAATTGAACGCTGAGGGCTTCCGAGCGAAAGCCGACTTGAGAAACGAGAAGATCGGCTTTAAAATCCGCGAGCATACTTTGCTCAAGGTTCCCTATCTCCTGGTTATTGGAGACCGGGAGGTTGAGACACGATCCGTTGCCGTGCGTACCCGTGAAGGCGTAGACCTGGGCTCCATGCCCGTCGAGCGTTTCCGCGAGCTGCTCACGCAAGCGGTTTCCCGGCGTGGCCGGCAAGATTCGGAGTAATCACTATCAAGCAGCGTGACATGAGACAAGACAAGCGAGCCGCACCCCGGGCACCGATCAACGAAAATATCACCGCCCGGGAAGTTCGCCTTATTGGCGCCGATGGTCAGCAAGTAGGCATCGTCTCCATCCAGGAGGCCCTGCAGGCTGCTGAAGACGCCAAGCTGGATCTGGTGGAAATCACCGCCGACGCCGTACCCCCGGTCTGCCGGATCATGGACTACGGCAAGCACGTCTTCGAGAAGAAGAAGCAAGTCGCGGCGGCGAAGAAGAACCAGAAGCAGGCTCAGGTCAAAGAAATCAAGTTTCGTCCAGGGACGGAAGAAGGGGATTACCAGGTAAAACTACGCAACCTGGTACGTTTCCTAACCGAGGGGGACAAGGCCAAGGTCTCGTTGAGATTCCGCGGCCGGGAGATGGCCCACCAGGAGCTGGGCATGGAGCTGTTGAAGCGGGTCGAAGCTGACCTCGTCGAACACGGCGCCGTTGAGCAGCATCCTAAGATGGAAGGACGCCAACTCATCATGGTCATCGCCCCCAAGAAGAAAAAGTAACTACCAGGGCACTGGCAGGCCTTGCTGTTATGCGTAATCACTCAATGCGGAGTATCCGAACATGCCAAAGATGAAAACCAAAAGCGGCGCTGCGAAGCGCTTCGTGAAAACTGCTGGTGGCATCAAGCACAAGCACGCTTTCAAGAGCCACATTCTGACCAAGATGACCACCAAGCGTAAGCGTCAGCTGCGCGGTACGTCGCTGATGCATGCATCCGACGTCCAAAAGGTCGAGCGCATGCTGCGCCTTCGTTAATCCTGGTCAAGAATTTAGAGGAAGTTACTCATGGCTCGTGTTAAGCGTGGCGTCATCGCTCGTCGCCGTCACAAGAAAATCCTGAAGCTCGCCAAAGGCTACTACGGTGCCCGTTCGCGCGTCTTCCGCGTCGCTAAGCAAGCGGTAATCAAGGCAGGCCAATACGCCTACCGTGACCGCCGTCAGAAGAAGCGTCAGTTCCGCGCTCTGTGGATCGCTCGTATCAACGCTGGTGCTCGTATCAACGGTCTGTCCTACAGCCGTCTGATCGCCGGCCTGAAGAAAGCGGCCATCGAGATCGACCGCAAGGTACTGGCCGATCTGGCCGTGAACGAAAAAGCGGCGTTTGCTGCGATTGTCGAGAAAGCTAAAGCTTCGCTGGCTTAAGCCCCCCGGCAATCTCGCGCCTCTGGCGCGAAGCAACGTTATCAATAGGGGAAGAGCCTCATAGCTCTTCCCCTATTTTGTATCTGGAGTCCCTAGATGGAAAACCTGGATGCGCTGGTCTCCCAAGCACTGGAGGCCGTGCGGCACACCGAAGACACCAATGCCCTGGAACAGCTCCGGGTCAATTACCTGGGCAAGAAGGGTGAGCTGACCCAGATCATGAAGACCCTGGGCCACCTCACCGCGGAGGAGCGTCCCCAGGCCGGCGCGCTGATCAACGCCGCCAAGGAACGTGTCCAGGACGCAATCAACAGCCGCAAGGCGACGCTGGAGCAGGCCGCCCTGGCCGCTCGCCTCGCCGCGGAACGCATCGACGTGACCCTGCCCGGGCGCGGTCAGGTCTCGGGTGGTCTGCATCCGGTCACCCGCACCCTGGAGCGGATCGAGCGTCTGTTCGCCAACATCGGCTATGGCGTCGCCACCGGTCCCGAGATCGAAGACGACTACCACAACTTCGAAGCGCTCAACATCCCCGGCCACCACCCGGCGCGGGCGATGCACGACACCTTCTACTTCAACGCCAACATGCTGCTGCGCACCCACACCTCGCCGGTGCAGATCCGCACCATGGAAAGCCAGCAGCCGCCGATCCGCATCATCTGCCCGGGTCGTGTCTATCGCTGCGACAGCGATCAGACCCACTCGCCGATGTTCCATCAGGTCGAAGGCCTGGTGATCGACGAGGAAGTCAGCTTCGCCGATCTCAAGAGCACCCTGGTGACCTTCCTGCGCGAATTCTTCGAGGAAGAGCTGGAAGTCCGCTTCCGTCCCTCCTACTTCCCCTTCACCGAGCCGTCGGCCGAGGTGGACATCCGCCGCCCGAGTCGTGACGGCGAACCGGCTTCGCGCTGGCTCGAGGTGCTGGGCTGCGGCATGGTCCATCCCAATGTCCTGCGCATGGCCGGCATCGATCCGGAGAGGTACCAGGGCTTCGCCTTCGGCATGGGCGCCGAGCGCCTGGCCATGCTGCGCTACGGGGTCAACGACCTGCGCCTCTTCTTCGACAACGATCTGCGCTTCCTGGCGCAATTCCGCTAGCTGCCAGACGGGAGTCCTATGAAATTCAGTGAACAATGGCTGCGTAGCTGGGTGAACCCTGCGGCTACGCACGAGGATCTGGTTGCCCGGCTGTCCATGGCCGGCCTGGAAGTGGACGGCGTCGAAGCGGCGGCCGGCAGCTTTCAGGGCGTCATCGTCGGCGAGGTAGTTTCCGTCGAGCGCCATCCCGATGCCGACAAGCTCAATGTCTGCCAGGTCAGCAACGGTCAGGAATCCTTCCAGGTGGTCTGCGGCGCGCCCAATGTGCGCGCGGGCCTGAAGGTACCTTTCGCCACCGTCGGCGCCACCCTGCCGGGTGACTTCACCATCAAGAAGGCCAAGCTGCGCGGCGTGGAATCCCACGGCATGCTCTGCTCGGCCAGCGAACTGCAGATCAGCGACGACAACAGCGGCCTGCTGGAACTGCCGGCCGCTGCGCCGGTGGGCGAGAGCATCCGCAGCTACCTGCAACTGGACGACGCCATCATCGACGTCGACCTGACTCCGAACCGCGGCGACTGCCTGTCCATCGCCGGTCTGGCGCGGGAAGTGGGGGCCCTGTACAACGCCACGGTCGAGCCCCTGCAGGTCGAGGCCGTGGCGGCTACTCACCAGGAGACCCGTCCGGTCGAGGTGCTGGCTCCCCAGGCCTGCCCGCGCTACCTGGGTCGAGTGGTCAAGAACGTTGACCTGTCCCGTCCCACGCCGGATTGGATGGTCGAGCGCCTGCGCCGCAGTGGCGTGCGCAGCATCGACGCCGCCGTCGATGTCACCAACTACGTGATGCTCGAACTGGGTCAGCCCATGCATGCCTTCGATCTGGACCAGATCAAGGGTGGCATCCGCGTGCGTCTGGCCGATGCCGGCGAGCGCCTGGTGCTGCTGGATGGTCAGGACATCGAACTGCGCAACGACACCCTGGTGATCGCCGACCACGAACGCGCCCTGGCCATCGCCGGCGTCATGGGTGGCGAGCACAGCGGTGTCGCCGCCGGTACCCGTGACCTGTTCCTGGAAAGCGCCTTCTTCGACACCATCGCCGTGGCCGGCAAGGCCCGTTCCTATGGCTTGCATACCGATTCCTCCCACCGCTTCGAACGGGGCGTGGATTTCGAGCTGGCACGCAAGGCCATGGAGCGCGCAACCCGCCTGCTGCTGGACATCGTCGGCGGCGAACCGGGCCCGGTGATCGAGGCGGTCAGTGCCAAGCACCTGCCGCAGGTCGAGCCGATCCTGCTGCGCGCCGAGCGCATTGAGCGTGTCCTGGGTCTGACCCTAGATGACGCACAGGTTGAGCGTCTGCTCAGCGGTCTCGGCCTGGCCGTGGCCCGCCTGGAAGCCGGTCGTTGGCAGGTGGGCGTACCCAGCCACCGCTTCGACATCAGCATCGAAGTGGACCTGATCGAAGAACTGGCGCGCCTCTATGGCTACAACCAGCTGCCGATCCGCTTCCCTCAGGCCCGCCTGGCGCCGCAACCCCTGCCCGAGAGCAAGGGCGAGCTGAGCCAGCTGCGTCGCCTGCTGGTGGCCCGTGGTTATCAGGAAGCCATCACCTACAGCTTCATCGACGAAAAGACTTTCCGTCTGTTCGCCCCTGAGGCGCAGCCGGTGATGCTGGCCAATCCCATCTCCACCGATATGGCCGCCATGCGCTCGTCGCTGTGGCCCGGTCTGGTCAAGGCCGTGCAGTACAACCTCAACCGTCAGCAGGACCGCGTCCGGCTGTTCGAGTCGGGGCTGAGATTCGTCGGTCAGCTGGAAGGCCTGGTGCAGGAAAATGTCCTGGCCGGTGCGGTCTGCGGTTCACGTCTGCCGGAAAGCTGGTCCTCCGGGCGTGAGGCGGTGGACTTCTTTGACGTCAAGGCCGATGTGGAAGCACTGCTTGCCCAGTCGGGTGCGGGTTCTGACTTCCGCTTCGTCGCAGGCGAGCATCCGGCCTTGCACCCAGGGCAGGCTGCACTGATCGAAAGGGCAGGGCAGCCAGTGGGCTACCTGGGTGCCCTGCATCCGGAAGTGGCGCGCGAACTGGACGTGGATCGTCCGGTGGTCCTCTTCGAGCTGGCCCTGGATGCCCTGACCACCGGCAGCCTGCCGCGCTTTGGCGAGCTGTCGCGCTTCCCGGAAGTGCGTCGTGACCTGGCGCTGGTGGTGGACGAAACCGTAGCCGCAGGCGACCTCTTGGCCGACATCCGCGAAAACGCCGGAGAAGGCCTCAAGGAGCTGCGTCTGTTCGACGTCTACCAAGGCAAAGGCATTGATCCACATAGAAAAAGCGTCGCCATCGGCTTGACCTTGCAACATCCATCGCGCACATTAACCGATGAAGAAGTCAACGAAACGACGCAGAAAATCCTCGTTTCTCTGGAAAGAAGGTTCAACGCCACCTTAAGGAAATAGCGCATGGGGGCCCTGACGAAAGCTGAGATGGCCGAACGTCTGTTTGAAGAGCTCGGTCTGAACAAACGTGAAGCCAAGGAATTGGTCGAACTGTTCTTCGAAGAAATTCGTCATGCGCTCGAAAGCAACGAGCAGGTCAAGTTGTCCGGTTTCGGCAACTTCGACCTGCGCGACAAGCGCCAGCGCCCCGGACGCAATCCCAAGACAGGGGAGGAGATACCCATCACGGCGCGCCGTGTGGTGACCTTCCGCCCCGGGCAGAAACTCAAAGCCAGGGTCGAGGCCTATGCTGGAACCAAGTCATAACGACGAACTGCCGGTCATACCGGGCAAGCGCTACTTCACCATTGGTGAGGTGAGCGACCTTTGCCTGGTCAAGCCGCACGTGCTGCGCTACTGGGAACAGGAATTTCCCCAGCTGAACCCGGTGAAGCGTCGCGGCAACCGGCGCTACTACCAGCGTCACGACGTGCTGATGATCCGCCAGATCCGCTCGCTGCTGTACAACGAAGGCTTCACCATCGGCGGGGCGCGCCAGCGCCTCACCCAGGGCGACGAGACCCGTGACGAGGGTTCGCAGTACCACCAACTCATCCGCCAGATGATCAGCGAACTCGAAGAAGTCCTCGTCGTACTGAAGAAGTGAAAAAAAGCTTCCATTAATCAAAGTGTTGCAGTAAGATGCACGCCGTTCCCTAGAGGAACACAGTCGGGGCGTAGCGCAGCCTGGTAGCGCACTTGCATGGGGTGCAAGGGGTCGAGTGTTCGAATCACTCCGTCCCGACCAAATCTGAAAACCCGGTCACTGAAAAGTGGCCGGGTTTTTTTATGCTTGAATGATTTCAAAGCGCTTTTGAGGTATGGAGAGTAGTAGCCATTCTTGGCTAGCATCGGTTACCTGATGTGTCGCTTAGCTTCGCCCTCGGCCTTTAGTAAATCATGACCAATCAGACAGCCTTTTGTTACGTCTGCTAATATCCAATAGCGGTCAGCTTCACTGATTGAGGTGTTCACTAGTTTCTTTGCCTTTATAATTCTTGCGCGTAGCTAACTCGGTTTGATATGCGACATTATAGCCTGTTTTTTATTGTATTGGAGATGGGCTCATAAAATGGCTCGGTTCTTTGTTTTAATGGATAGTCTTGGGTAGATCTCGCGTCTCGCCCATAGAAAGAAATAAATAGGCAGCCTAAATCGGCATTGCTGAGGAAAATCTTAAGGGAAAACTTTCACAAATAAGAAGTGGAGGCAGATGATTCCGTCCGGACAGTGGTTGCTGATTAGGCTATAGGTTAAACCTAACTGGCACGATTGCTAACTAATTGACTCTGTGCTCAGGGATCTGATATGCATTTAATGATTTATTTATTTTATAGGCTGCGCGCCAAAAATGGCGCCGATTATTGCTTTTGAGAATATTGATAAAATACTTAAATTCTAATTATTAACTGCATTTTAATTGGTTAATTTTATGCAAGATTTGATTGAAGAAGAAGCCGCTCTCGCTTTGGAAGTGATGAATTGGGAGGCGTCCAGTTCTGAAAAAGGCCAGGTCTACACGCGCCCTGAAGTTGTTAGGTATATGTTGACCTGTTTAGGATTTAATGTTGTGTCAGATTTAAAGGATCTGACTATCCTTGAGCCATCATGTGGCGAGGGTGAGTTCACTACCGAGATTATAAGAAGACTAATTTCGCTTCCTTCGCAACGTCCATCTTTAGCTGACCTAAAAGATCGACTGTTTGCGATTGACTTGGTAAGCGCAAGTGTTGATATCGCTAAGCGAAAAGCTAGCCATGTTCTTCAGGATTACGGATATACTCTGTCAGAAATTAGCACTTTACTAGAAAACTGGTTTCATGTTGGTGATTTTCTACTTTCAAATTTTTCAAAAAGCTTTCGTTATATAGTGGGTAATCCTCCATATGTGAGAGTGGAGAACATTCCACGGAGGCTATTGGCAGAGTATCGGAAGCGATTTCTGACTATGACCGATAGAGCTGATCTCTATATTGCTTTTTATGAGCGTGCTTTATCGCTTTTAGAGCCGGAGGGAAGTCTTTCATTCATTTGTACAGATCGCTGGACAAAAAATACATATGGGCGTTCTCTTAGAGCATTGATTTCCGACTGTTATTCGCTTAAGTTATATGTAGATTTGTATGAGGTGGATGCGTTTGAAAGTAGCGTAATGACTTATCCGGCAATAACACAGATTTCGAGATCTAGCGAAAGCGAAACAATTTTAGTTCATAGTACCAAATTCGATCAGCGCGAATCTATGGAGATTTGGAATGCTGTTAGTGGACTGGAAACCAGTTTGGTAACGCGAAAAGGAGTCGTGAATAGTTATCAGCCTTGGCTATTAGGCGGGGCAGACGAAATCGAACTTGTCCGTAGAATCGAGCATGGCTTTCCGTCATTAGAGGCTGCTGGTTGCAATGTATACATAGGGGCGGCAACCGGCGCAAATAGCGTTTACATAGTGAATCGTGATGATGTGGATATTGAAGACTCGCGACTTCTACCATTGATTACCGCATCTGAGATAAAAAATGGAAAAATCGATTGGCGAAAAAGATATTTGATCAATACTTATAGTGAGCATGGGTTGGTGTCTTTGTCCGATTATCCAAAGATGGCTAAATATTTAAATGCTCATAAAGACAAGCTCAGTGCTAGGCATGTTGCAAAGATGGATAGGCGTAATTGGTATAAGACCATCGATCGAGTTTACGAAGAGCGCTTTAGGCGTCCTAAATTGCTAATTCCAGATATTAGTAGTGATCCCGTTGTGGTATATGACAGTGGGAGGTTCTACCCGAACAATTCTATATATTATCTATGCTCGGAAGAGTGGGATCTTCACGCTTTAAAGGTAATAATGTTGTCCTCTATAGCGAGGCTTTTTATTAACACCTATAGCACAAAGATTGCGAACGGTTATTTAAGGTTTCAGGCTCAGCATCTGCGTAAGATACGTATTCCTAGATGGAGTGATATAGATATGGCTGACCGCATTGAGTTGATTAGTGCTGGAGAAATGGATGAGAAGGAAAAGTACGATATGTTAGCTGCAAGGATTTATGGTCTGGATTTTAGTCAAATAGAAAGTGTGGGTAAGTAAAATGGCTTTGAATATGGATGGTTATAGAGAGCGCGTTGAAAAGGCAGTGCAGTCTTTCTGGAGAACTCGCCATGCTTCAGGTGTTCGTAGCGGAAAAACGCTTGATGAGTTTGTAAGTTTGCTGACATGGGTAGTTCATAGCAACGGTCTACCTAACGCGCGCATCGTGCATGGGAGCAATGCTAGAGTTCCAGGCTATTTTCGCCCAACAAAGAGCTGGGACTTGCTTATTATGAATGGAGAAATACTCGTTGCGGCAATTGAACTAAAATCTATAGCTGATTCTTTCGGGAAAAATTCCAATAACCGAGTAGAGGAGGCATTGGGAAGTGGTGTGGATCTCAAAGAAGCTTTTGCTGAAGATGTTTTTGAAGGACTGAATAGTGCATTTTCTGGGTACATTCTAGTGGTTGAAGAGTGTAGTAAGACGACTAGAAGTGTTAAGATACAAATGAAGAGCTTCAGGGCAATGACTGATTTTATGGAAAGGCCAGAGGAGAGAGATACAAAATATAAAAGAAACTCTAAAGGCGAATTTCCTAGTATAGATGGCGTATCTTATCTCAAAAGATTCGATTTGATGTGTAAGCATTTGATGAAGAAAAAACTTTACTCATCAGCATGCGTTATCAGTGCGCACAGAGAGCCTGGCGAAGGCGTAATTTATAGTGACATAAGTCCAGAGACTAGTATTATGTTCTTTCTTGCAGCTTTGGCAGGACATGCCCAAGTCATAGCCGCAACCGAAGCGCGTTGCTGACGTTTCTACAAATCATAAGAGTTAGCGCTATTCAGGTTCATTATGAAAATGAGTTAAAAGTTTTATCATGTTTGATGCGCACCGGGTTTTGCTCGGAAAATTACCCGTTAGGTAAAAGCACGAGAGTTCTTTTTAAGGCTATTGATTTCCGGTCATTGCCGCGTTGCAGCGTGGGAACAGGATCGAGACGTCGCTCTGCAGATTATATAGGTAGCAAGATGAGGCCTTAAGTGCCAGTAGATAGATGAGGCGCAATCGCGGTGGTCAGGACGCTTGGTTGTGCGTATCGGAAAACAATCAGGGCGAGTCCAAGTATAAGCTCGATAGCCTGGCTATCTATCCACGATTTTGTTTTTCCGTTCTTTAGAAACAAGTTTGGTGAAATCTACTGCGAAGGCTTAGTCCTAGCGCAGCACTATTCTGAAAAATGCTTTGCATAATACCCTCGCAACGCGTGAATAAAGTCTGTTGCCAACGGCGTCTGACCCGATCCCGCAGGGGCAACAACATAAACCGGAAACAACAGCTCGGGCTCGAAGCGATGGATGGTAATGCCCTTGTGCAAGAAATCCTGTGCAACGTTCGGACTCATGAGGGCGGCACCCATGCCGGTGGCAACCATCTCGCAGGTGATTGAGCTGTATTGGCCTTCCACAGCGAGCTTGCGTTCGACACCGGCCTGCTCGAAGACCCTGTCCATCTGCTCGCGGGTGCCGTCGCCATGGCAGAGGGATACGAAGTTCTCGCCGTGAAGATCCTGCGCTCTGATGACTTCTCGTGACGCTAGCCGGTGACCCGGTGGCAGGACGCAGACGGCGCGGAGTCGAGTGATCAGCAGCGTTTCCAGGGGCCCGGCGTCGCTGGGCTGGACCACCACGCCCAAATCGCAGAATTGAGATTGCACCCACTGCACCACAGTGGGCGAGGCGTTCATGTGCAGGGAGACGGTCAGCTCAGGGCGGGTCGCGACGAAATCCTTGATGACGTGGGGGATGAGCGTGAGGCCGGTCGAGGGTACTGCCGCGATACGCAGGCGGCCGGTTCCCAGGTTGCGGATGTTCTTGGCCGATTGCCGCAGGCTATCCAGCCCTACGTAAGCGCGCTCCACTTCCTGGAAGAAGGCGCTGCCTTCCTTCGTGGGTATCAGCCGTACCCCCGCGCGCTCGAACAGTTTGAGTCCGGTGCTCAGCTCCAGCTGTGCGATTAATCGGCTGACGTTGGGCTGCGAGGTGTGCAGGGCTTCGGCGGCCGCGGTCATTGAGCCTAGACGCATCACGCTGCGGAAGGCCTCGATCTGTCTGAGATTCAACAGAGCTCTCCATATCAAATATGAATACTTAACCCGTACCTTCGTATTTGACCCTATGGGTTTAGGCTGACAATACTCGGTCATAAGCCAAATGGCCCTATAAAAAGAAAGCGTTTCCGAATGGCGGTTACCGCGATGTCCTCGGAGGCGGATGCCTGGATCTTCCGGTCGTGTCCTCACGACATTCTCGATCTGCCGCAACGCAAAAAAGGGAGCATTGCCCGTGACCAGTCCGTATATCGCCCGTACCTCATCCATCTCCTTGCGTCAGGTTCTGTCCGCGCTGCTGTTGGCCGCAGCGGGCGCTGGCATGACGCTTCCCGCTCATGCCGAAACGACGCTCTACGTGGCCGGCGTCGGCGGTTCAACGGAGCAGATGTACAAGACCCGCGTCATTCCCGCCTTCGAGAAGGCGCATGGGGTCAAGGTCGTGTATGTGTCGGGCAACTCGACTGAAACGCTGGCCAAGCTGCAGGCGCAGAAGGGGCGGCAACAGATCAACGTCGCCATGATGGACGACGGCCCCATGTATCAGGCACTGCAGCTTGGCTTCTGCGAAAAGCTCACGGATGCGCCTGTCTACCAAGACCTGTATCCACTGGCGCGCCTGAGCCCCGAGGCGACGGCAGTGGGGATGGTTGCCACCGGGATCGGCTACAACGAAGACGCCTTCAAGAAGCGCGGTTGGGCGGCCCCGACGTCCTGGACTGACCTTGAAGATCCGAAGTATCAGCAACTACTGGGCATGCCGCCGATCACCAATACCTACGGGCTGCATTCGTTGATCGAGATGGCGCGGCTGAATGGCGGCGGCGAGAAAGATATCGATCCGGGCTTCGCGGTGTTCGAGAAGAAGATCGCGCCCAACGTGCTGGCCTGGGTCAGTGCGCCGGGCGAGATGGACGGGATGATGCAGAACGGTGATGTGGTCATGGCGGTGTATGGCAGTGGCCGTGCGGTGGCGCTGCAGAACACCGGCTTTCCGCTCAAGTTCATCTATCCGGAGGAGGGCGCCGTAGCGCTCCAGGTCGCCGCCTGCTCCGTCACGCCTAATGCGCAGTCCGAACTCTCCCAGCAATTCATTCAGTACGTGCTGTCACCGAAAATCCAGAAGATCCAGTCCGAAAGCAACGGCTTTGCGCCGGTGAATCGCACTGTGAAGCTGCCGCCGGAACTCGCTGCGCGTATGCCTTATGGCCAGGAAAAGGTCGACAGTCTCCTCAAGGTCGATTGGGACACCATCAACCAGAAGCGTTCCGAGTGGACGACGCGCTGGAACAGGACCATCGAGCGGTAGAGGGCGTGTCCACCAGACGGCGATGAAGTGACAGCGGGATTGCGAGTGGAGAGGAGGGTGGCTTCGGGCTATTCCTCCGCCCGATGTAGCAGCAGGTCCTGAGTCCATTTCACCATCGTCCGGTTCCACCTCGCTCAATGATCGAGCCGCCGGTTACCCCTTACTAACCGGTCGCTTCCACCTCCCTTGGACGAACAGCGATCACTCTCTCGTGATCGCCGGAGGCATGACCATGGCTTTCCTGATCCTCGACGGCCTCGTCAAAACCTATGGTGACTTCACCGCCATCGCCGGGCTCGACCTCGCGGTAGAGAAAGGCGAATTTCTGTCCCTGCTCGGCCCTTCGGGGTGCGGCAAGACCACGACCCTGCAGAGCGTTGCCGGCTTCGTGCAGCCCACCGCCGGACGCATCGTGCTGGACGGGCGAGACATCACCCATGTCCGCCCGGAAAAGCGCGGACTGGGGATGGTGTTCCAGAGCTATGCCCTGTTCCCCCACATGACCGTTGCCGAGAACGTCAGCTTCGGCCTGGAGATGCGCGGCGTACCACGCAGCAACAGGGCGGAGCGGGTAAAGTCGGCGCTCGATATGGTTCGGCTGCAGGGCCTGGGCGAGCGCCATCCCAAGGCCTTGTCCGGCGGGCAGCGTCAGCGGGTGGCCATCGCCCGGGCCCTGGCGATCCGGCCCAACCTGTTGCTGCTGGACGAGCCCATGTCGAACCTCGACGCCAAGTTGCGCGAGGACATGCACATCGAGTTGCGTGCCATCCAGCGCGACCTGGGTATCACCACCATCCTGGTCACCCACGACCAGGTGGAAGCGATGACCATGAGCGACCGCATCGCGGTGATGCACGGCGGGCGCATCGTGCAGATCGGTTCGCCGTTCGAGACCTATGAGCGGCCCCAGTCGCCCTTCGCCTCGAGCTTCCTGGGCAAGACCAATGCCTTCCCCGGGGCCGTCCAGACCCGCAAGCCGCGCTGCTACGAGGTCAAGGTCGACGGTCTGATGCTGCATATCCCTCATGAGGGGCATCAATTCGACGGCGATGTAAACGTCTACCTGCGTCCGGAAAAGATCCGCCTGACCGATCCTGCCGAAGCGCGCTTGCGTGGCACGGTGCGCATGCGGGTGTTCCTGGGCAACCTCTGGCTGATCGGTGTCGAGAGCCCCCTGGGGCCGGTGAATCTGACGCAACCGAACCTCGGCGCGCCGCCGCCGCTGGAAGGGGAGGAGGTGGGCCTGACCTGGCTGGACGATGACCTGCGCCTGCTCGGCCGGGAGGTGTCCCATGGCCACCTATGACGCCGAACGGGTCGGTAGCGCCCCCTGGCTGCTGACGGGTCCTGCGCTTCTCGTGTTCCTGACCCTGCTGGCGGCGCCCCTGGTGCTCACGGCCATGCTGTCGTTGAACCTGTTTAGCGACACCAAGGGCGTCATTTCCGTGTACTCGCTCGCCAACTACCTGGAGGTATTCGGCGACGATTATTTCCACGAGATCTTCTTGCGTACGGGCGGCATGGCGCTCGCGGTGACCGTCTGCGCGGTGCTCATCGGTGTGCCGGAGACGCTCATCATCGCCCGCATGCGGGCACCCTGGCGGTCGCTGTTCCTGCTGGTGGTACTCGGCCCGCTACTCATCTCGGTGGTGGTGCGCACCCTGGGGTGGGCCATCCTGCTGGGCAACAACGGGCTGATCAACCAGGCGTTGCAGGCGCTGGGCATCATCGATTTCCCGATCCGCATGATGTTCACCCAGTTCGGTGTGGTGCTGGCGCTGACCCATGTGCTGGTGCCCTTCATGGTGATCGCCGTCTGGGCCAGCCTGCAAAAGCTCGATCTGCAGGTGGAGCAGGCCGGCCTGTCGCTGGGCGCTTCGCGGATGACGACCTTCAGGCGGGTGGTGCTGCCGCAGATCGTGCCGGGAATCCTCTCGGGCTCGATCATCGTCTTCGCCCTGGCGGCCTCGGCCTTCGCCACTCCCGCGATCATCGGCGGCCGTCGCCTCAAGGTGGTCGCCACGGCCGCCTACGACGAATTCCTCGGTTCGCTGAACTGGCCGCTGGGCGCCGCCATCGCGGTACTGCTGCTGATCGCCAATTTGGTGATCGTAGTGGGCTGCAGCCGGCTGGCCGAGCGCCGTTTCAAACACGTCTTCGAGTGATCGCCATGTACCGGAACGGTTTCTTCTCCCTTGCGTTTCATGCGCTCTTCATCACCTTCATCGTGGCGCCGCTGGTGGTGGTGATGGCGGTGTCCTTTACCGGCGAAGGCTTCATTTCGCTGCCCTCCGGTGGCCTGTCGCTGCGCTGGTTTGAGGCGCTCTGGGCCAACCAGGAAATGGTCGATGCCTTCTGGCTGTCGCTCAAGCTGGGCCTGGTGTCGGCGACGGTCGCCACCCTGCTGGCGGTGCCTGCGGCGCTGGCGATTAGTCGTTACAACTTTCCCGGCCGCGGGGCGATTACTGGCTTTCTGATGTCGCCGCTGATGATTCCCTCAGTGGTGCTTGGGATCGCCTTCCTGCGCTTCTTTTCCCTCGCCCAGGTGGGCGGCTCGCTGTGGGCGCTGAGCATCACCCACGTCATCGTCGTGCTGCCCTATGCCTTGCGGCTGACCTTGGCATCCACCATCGGCCTGGAGCGCGATGCGGAGCATGCGGCGCTGTCCCTGGGCGCCAATCGGTTGCAGACCTTCTGGCGGGTGATCCTGCCGCGGATCCGCACCGGCGTGGTGGGTGGCTGGCTGCTCGCCTTCATCCAGAGTTTCGACGAGCTGACCATGACGGTCTTCGTCGCCACGCCTGGCACCACGACCTTGCCGGTCGCCATGTACAACCAGATCTCCCAGACCATCGATCCCCTGATCACGGCAGCCTCTACCGTGCTGATCCTGGGCACCCTGGCAGTGATGCTGCTGCTGGATCGGCTCGTCGGCCTGGATCGGGTGCTGATCGGAGAGAAGCAATGAACGACAGCAGCGTACCCACCTCGGCGGAGGTCATCGTGGTTGGCGGTGGACTGGTCGGCATGGCGGTCGCCTATGGCCTGGCGAAGGCCGGCACCAGGACGCTCGTACTCGATCAGGGCGATGATGCCTTCCGCGCTTCCCGGGGCAACTTCGGTCTGGTCTGGGTACAGGGCAAGGGATTCGATCGTCTCGAATATTCCCGCTGGACGCGGTCCTCGGCGCTGGCCTGGGCCGGGTTGGCCGAGGATCTGCTGGCGGAGACGGACGTGGATGTCCGCCTGAAGCAGCCCGGCGGCTTTCACATGTGCTTTTCCGATCAGGAATTGGCGGAGCGCCAGGCGCGGTTGGCGGGTATGCAAGCCGGTTTAGGCGATTACCCCTTCGAGATGCTGGATCAGGCGGATCTGCGGGCACGCCTGCCCGGTATTGGCCCGAAGGTCGTCGGGGCGAGCTACACGCCCATGGATGGTCACGTGAATCCGCTCAAGCTGCTGCGGGCCCTGCATGCGGGAGCGCAGCACCACGGGGCGACCGTACTGGGACGGATGCCGGTCGAGCGGATCGACTCCGCGCCTGGCGAATTCACTGTGGTTACTCCCGGTAAGCGCTTTACCGCGCCGCGCCTGGTGCTGGCGGCGGGCCTGGGCAATCGGCCGCTGGGGGAGCAGGTCGGACTGCATGCCCCGGTCGCGCCGAATCGCGGGCAGGTATTGGTCAGCGAGCGGGTTCGCCCCTTTTTGGACTACCCGACCATCAATGTGCGCCAGACCGACGAGGGCAGTGTGCAGCTTGGCGACTCGATGGAGGAGGTCGGCTTCAACGACCTCACCACCACCGACGTGCTCGCCAGGATCGCCCAGCGCGGCGTCAGCACCTTTCCGCTGCTGGCTGACGTGCGCCTGGTGCGCGCCTGGGGCGCCCTGCGCGTCATGAGCCCGGACGGCTATCCGATCTATCAGGAGTCCGCGTCGCACCCCGGTGCCTTCGTCGTCACCTGCCACAGCGGGGTGACCCTGGCCGCGGCGCACGCGACCCGGATCGCGCCCTGGGTACGGGGCGGTGAACAGCCGGAAGAGCTGGCGGTGTTCGCCGGCGAACGTTTTCTCACGGGGGAGGTGTTTTCCCATGCCCACTGATTCCTTGTTTCGCCGCATGGACGCCGAAGGCGGCCGTCTCATCACCCTGACCTTCGACGACCAGGCCTTCCAGGTACCGAGTGGCCTCACGGTTGCCGCCGCCTTGCTGCTCGCCGGCGTGCGTCAGTTCCGCACCTCGCCAGTGGGCGGTGAAGCCCGTGCGCCCTATTGCATGATGGGGGTGTGCTTCGAATGCCTGATCGAGATCGATGGGGTGCCGAGTCGCCAGAGTTGCTTGATCGAGGCGGCCGACGGCATGCGCATCCGTTCGCAGCAGGGCGCCCGGGAGCTGCCCTTCACCGCTGCCGAACCCGTGGTGATGGAGGTGCAGCCATGAATCTCGAACCTATAGACGTCGTCGTCATCGGTGCGGGCCCGGCCGGAATGGCCGGGGCGCGAACCCTGGCGGACCTGGGGCTTTCCGTCGTGCTGCTCGACGAGCAGGCCGCGGTCGGCGGGCAGATCTATCGCGGTATCGCCAGCGCCTCACCCGCGCGTCGCACGCTGCTCGGGCCGGATTATGCGGCTGGCGCCGACTTGGCGAATGCGGTGAAGAGCACGGCGGTGCGCCACGAAACGGGTGCGTCCGTCTGGCAGATCACCCGCGAGCGTCAGGTGCACTATCTCAAGAACGGACGGGTACGTTCCTTTGCCGCCAGATCCGTGCTGCTGGCGACCGGCGCCATGGAGCGGCCCTTTCCGATTCCCGGTTGGACCCTGCCCGGGGTGATGACCGCTGGGGCCGCGCAGATTCTGCTCAAGACCGCTGGCATCGGTCCGCAGGGACCGGTGGTGCTGGCCGGGTGCGGACCGCTGCTGTATCTGCTCGGCTGGCAATACCTGCGGGCGGGCATACCCATCGCTGCCCTGGTGGACACCAGTCGCCGTGAGGACTATTGGCGCGCCCGCGGCCACTTGCTGGCCGCGCTGCGGGCCTGGCCCTATCTGCGCAAGGGTGTCTCGCTGTTACGCGCTCTGCGCAAAGGCGAGGTCCCGCACTACACCGGTGCCGAGCAGCTACAGGTCGAGGGGAAAGGGCAGGCCCAGGCGCTCCGCTTCGTCGTCGACGGGAAGGCACAACGGGTGTCGGCTAACACCGTGCTGCTGCATCAGGGTGTGGTGCCGAACATCCAGTTCACCCAGGCGCTCAGGGCCCAGCATCGCTGGGATGATGCGCAACTGTGCTTCGTACCGGAAACCGATCAATGGGGAGCCCTCGATGTGCCCTTCATCTCGGTGGCCGGCGATGGCGCGAGCATCGGTGGAGCCCAGGCCGCGGCCTTGCAGGGGCGGCTTGCGGCGCTGGGACTGGCGCGTACCCTCGGCCAGATCACGCCGGCCCAGCGCGATGCCCAGGCTGCGCCCTTGCGCGCGGAGCTGGAGCGCAACCTGCGTATCCGCCCCTTCCTCGATGCCCTGTATCGCCCGCGCGAGGAGAACCGCATTCCCGCCCGGGACGACGTCACCATCTGTCGCTGCGAAGAGGTAACGGCGGGCGACGTCCGGCGCTTCGTCGAGCTGGGCTGCAGCGGGCCCAATCAGGCGAAATCCTTCGGACGCTGCGGCATGGGGCCCTGTCAGGGGCGCATGTGCGGACTGACCGTCACCGAGATCATCGCCAAGTCCCGAGGACTCACGCCCGACGAGGTGGGCTACTACCGCATTCGGCCACCGATCAAGCCCATCACCCTGGGAGAGCTCGCCAGTGGCTGACAGGACGGCGGACGTGATCGTCATCGGCGCCGGCCTGCATGGCTTGAGCACGGCCTGGCATCTTGCGCAGCGCGGCGTTCGGGTAATCGTGCTCGAAGCCGATTACGCCGGACGGCATGCCTCTGGGGTGAACGCCGGCGGGGTGCGGACGCTCGGCCGGCATCTTGCGGAAATTCCCCTGGCGCTGGCGTCGCGCGCGCTCTGGCACAACCTGCCGGAGCTGCTGGGAACCGATGCCAGTTTCGTCGCCAGCGGCCAGCTCAAGCTGGCCGAAACCGACGAGGAGCTGCAGGACTGTCGGGATCGAGTCGCCGAACTTCAGGCCCATGGCTTCACCCATGAGGTGCTCATCGATCGGGAAGAGGTTTTTGAACTCTTGCCGACGGTGGCGCCCCATGTGGTGGGGGGCATCTGGGTGGCAGACGATGGCTACGCGACGCCTTACCGTGTGGTGACGGCGGTTCGGCAGGCGGCGGAGCGCCTGGGTATGGTGCTGCACGAGCAGACGCCTGCGCTATCCATCACCCAGCGCGGCCCGCGCTGGCAGGTCGAAACGCGCAAGGGAAAGTTCGAGGCGGGCCAGCTGGTCGTGACGGCAGGTGCCTGGGCGGGGCGCCTGGCTGCCGAGGTGGGTGAGCCGGTACCCACCTATCCGCAAGGCCTGATGCTGATGGTGACCCACCGCGTGGCGCCCTTCTGCAAGCAGGTACTCGGCGCCACCGGTCGCGCCCTGTCCTTCAAGCAATTCAACAACGGCACAGTGGTCATTGGCGGCAAGCTGATCGGTGCCCTGGACTACGATGCCCGCCACGGCGAGGTCGATATCGCTCGTCTCGTGACCAGCGCCCAGACCGTGACGGATCTCTTTCCCCACCTCAGGCATCTGGGCATCAACCGCGCCTGGTCCGGTATCGAAGCCTTTACCGAAGACGATCTACCCGTCATCTCGAACAGCAGTCGCGCCAGTGGATTGACCTACTCGTTCGGTTACTGCGGCAGCGGTTTCCAGATGAGCTTCGGCACTGGCCAGCGCGTCGCGCAACTGGTGCTCGGCGAGTCGTCGCCGATCGATCTTACGGCTTTTGCCATCGATCGCTTCCACAAAGATTCCTCAACCCCCAGGCCACTCAAGGAGCCTATATGCAACCCATTACCCGTATCGAAACCAACCAGCGTATGAGCCGGGTCGTCCAGTACAAGGGCGGTATCACTTTCGTCGGCGGCCAGACCGCCAATGATCGCACCCAGGACATCAAGGGGCAGACTGCGCAGGTGCTGCAGAAGATCGACGACTACCTGGCCAAGGTCGGCCTGGACAAGACGCGCATCCTCAGCGCCCAGGTGTGGCTGTCGGACATCCAGGCCAACTTCGCCGGTATGAACGAGGTGTGGGACGCCTGGGCACCGGAAGGGGAGGCACCTGCACGGGCTACAGTTGAGTCCAAGCTGGCGGCGCCGGAATTGCTAGTCGAGATCGCTATCGTCGCAGCGGCGGAGTGAGATTTAGCGCAGCATCTCGATTTAGGCGAGACGCTGCGCCTAAAAAACGGACGTTTAGCGAGTTTTAGTCGAGCCTATGACTCCTGCCTTCGGAGTCCTAAAAGTCGACGTTTAGAAACAACACGTTAGCGGAATTTAGCTTGCTGATCAAAGAGTTAAGTTAGCTTGCGTTAGCTCGATTTCGCCGTGATTAGCGGGTTGAGTGTGGCAAATTTGTGGCATAGCTTGCCAGCGGTTGTCTTCGAGACGTTTGACTCATCACAAGGAGTGTTTAGCGCCTCGCCAACTGAGGTTGATAGGGGTTGCCACAGGGATCCAAAATTTTCTAGCTCGCGGACTATCTGAGCGTAGCTACCCTATCCTGAGAGGAGACACGCTTTTCTATCGCCCGGCCAGTGGTAGCGCTAGGTAGCTAGAAGGCACGGGTAAGGTCTAATCGTTTGATTCATCCAAGCTAAACTAGTGTTTTTGCTAGCGATTCTTGGAGCTCCAACGTGAATACGGAAAACCATTCTCAAACGGCCGCTTTTCTCTGGTCGATTGCCGACCTGCTACGCGGTGACTTCAAGCAGTCCCAGTACGGTCGCATCATCCTGCCGTTCACGCTGCTACGGCGGATGGAATGCGTGCTTGCGCCTACTAAGGATGAAGTCATCAAACAGACCTTCGCGCAGGAGGGTCGTCCCGACGCGGTGCGCGAGATGATCCTGCTGCGCACGGCTGGCCAACAGTTTTTCAATGCTTCGTCGCTCACCCTCGCCACGCTGTCTGATACTCAGACCGCCGCCGACCTGATGAGCTATGTGCAGGCGTTCAGCAAGGACGCTCGCGAGATATTTGAGCACTTTCACTTTGAAGATTTCGTCCAGCAGCTGACTAGCGCCAACCTGCTATATCAAGTCGTACAGCGCTTCGCTGCTACCGATCTGAGCCCCGAGCGCATAAGCAACTTCGGCATGGGCATCATCTTCGAGGAGCTGATCCGCAAATTCGCGGAAAGCTCCAACGAAACCGCCGGGGAGCACTTCACCCCCCGCGATATCGTGCACCTCACTACCTCGCTGGTGATCACCGGGCAGGACGGCAAGCTCGGGCCCAACAGCATCGTCACCATCTACGATCCAACCGCCGGCACCGGTGGCTTTCTGTCTGAGGGCGACGAGTACATACAGTCTATTAGCGACAAGGTCACCGTGTCTCTGCACGGCCAAGAGCTCAACCCCGAGTCCTACGCCATCTGCAAAGCAGACATGCTGATCAAGGGCCAAGACGTCACCAGCATCAAACTCGGCAACACCCTCTCCAACGACCAGCTTGCTGACAAGCGCTTCGACTTCATGCTCAGCAATCCGCCATTCGGCGTCGAGTGGAAGAAGGTTCAGAAGCAGATTACTGACGAATATACAGAGAAGGGGTTCGGCGGCCGCTTTGGCCCAGGCCTGCCCCGCGTGTCCGACGGTTCGCTGCTGTTCCTCCTGCACCTGGTCAGCAAGATGCGTGACCCGCGCGACAGTGGCTCGCGCATCGGCATCATCCTCAACGGCTCGCCGCTGTTCACCGGCGGCGCAGGTTCGGGTGAGTCGGAGATTCGCCGCTACCTGCTGCAGAACGACTTGGTCGAAGCCATCGTCGCGTTACCCACCGACATGTTCTACAACACCGGCATCGCCACCTATGTGTGGATACTCAGTAACCACAAGGTCGCTGCGCGCCAGGGCAAGGTGCAGTTGATTGACGGCAGCAAGCACTACGCCAAAATGCGTAAGTCGCTGGGCAGCAAGCGGCAGTACATTACCGAAGATCAAATCAGCGAGCTGGTGCGCCTCTACGGCAGCTTCGAGCAAACTGCACAGAGCAAGATCTTCCCTATTGAAGCCTTCGGCTACCGCCGTATCACCGTCGAACGCCCGCTGCGCCTGAACTTCCAAACCAGTGCCGAGCGCGTTGCTAAAGTGCTGGAAGAAAAGGCCCTGCAGAAACTCGATAGCATCGCCCAGCAACAGCTGTTGGCCGCCCTGCAAGCAATGGACGCCAGCGTGTTGCACCGCAACCGCGAGCAGTTCAGCAAGCTGCTGAAAAAATCCCTCACCACGCACGGCGTCAGCCTCAGCACGCCGGAGTTAAAAGCCTTGATGAGCGCCCTGAGCGAGCGCGACCCCGAGGCAGATATCTGCATGACGAAAGGCCAGCCGGAAGCGGATGCTGGCCTGCGCGATAACGAGAACGTGCCGCTAGGCGAGTCGATATACGACTACTTCCAGCGCGAAGTCATCCCCCATGTGCCGGATGCCTGGATAGACGAGAGCAAGACCGATGCTCTGGACGGCGAGGTCGGCATTGTCGGTTTCGAGATTCCCTTTAACCGCCACTTCTATGTGTTCCAACCACCACGCCCGTTAGCCGAGATCGATAGCGACCTGAACGCCTGCACCGACCGCATCAAGCAGATGATCGAGGGGCTGTCGGCATGACAAATTTGTCGGGAGCAAATTTGAACAACGGCGCAGCCGTT
Organism: Pseudomonas sp. AS2.8; assembly: GCF_014190935.1. Classification (NCBI taxonomy): domain Bacteria; kingdom Pseudomonadati; phylum Pseudomonadota; class Gammaproteobacteria; order Pseudomonadales; family Pseudomonadaceae; genus Pseudomonas; species Pseudomonas sp. AS2.8. Next base: position 579,740 of record NZ_JACHVV010000002.1, on the reverse strand, counting down.
GGCCTGCAGGGCGAGAGCATGGAAAGCCCGAGTACGTTTACCGCGTACCCGGCGTGCAAAGATTCGGGCGTTGAGTGGATGGGCGAAGTGCCTCTGCATTGGCAAATAAAAGCACTGAGGTATCTATCAGTTTGCTTGGATGGCAAACGTATACCTCTAAATGGGGAGCAGAGAGCTGATAAGCAAGGGGATATTCCCTATTGGGGCGCAAACGCAATCATGGATTATGTTGACGAGGCAATCTTCGACGAAGAGTTGCTCTTGGTCGGCGAGGATGGCGCTCCCTTTCTCGATCCTATTAAACCCGTAGCATTCCATTCATCAGGACCGGTATGGCCAAATAACCATATCCATGTATTACGTCCAAACAAGCCTGAGTGGGTACGGTTTCTCGTTTACGCCATGAATGCTGCTGATTATGCGAATTACATTGAAGGCTCTACGAGGCAGAAGCTGAATCAGTCCCGCTTGATGGGAATGCCAGTAAGTTGGCCGGGCTATACAGAACAAACCCAAATCGCCCGCTTCCTCGACCACGAAACCGCCCGCATCGACGCGCTGATCGAAGAGCAACAGCGCCTGATCGAACTGCTCAAGGAAAAGCGCCAGTCCGTGATCTCCCACGCCGTCACCAAAGGCCTCGACCCCACGGTGCCTATGAAAGACTCCGGCGTAGAGTGGCTAGGCGAGGTACCGGCGCATTGGCGAAGCCTAAAGGTGAAGCGGCTTTTTACGCAGAGCAAGCGGCAGGGGTACGCGGATATGGAGGTGCTGTCTGTTTATCGTGATTATGGCGTTGTTCAGAAAAATTCGCGCGACGACAATAACAATAAAACCCCTGAAGATTTGTCTTTGTACCAGTTGGTGATGGAAGGCGACTTGGTGGTTAATAAGATGAAGGCCTGGCAGGGCTCGCTGGGTGTGTCCGAATACCAAGGTATAACGAGCCCAGACTACGTTGTCTACAGCCCCTCTCATGGCGAGATGCCGAGGTTCATACATTATTTACTTCGTGCCAGTCATATGCCGCGTGTTTACCTTTCCATTTCCAACGGTATTCGTCCTAGTCAGTGGCGGATTGAGCCCGAGAAATTTGAACAGGTCGAAGTGTTTCTCCCTGGAAAAGCAGAGCAATTAGAGATTGTTGCTTACCTAGAAGCTCAGATAATAAAAGTTAATGAACTAATTTTGTGTTGTGAGCAGGCAATTGAGCTTTTCTCGGAACGCCGCTCAGCCCTAATCTCCGCCGCCGTCACCGGCAAAATTGACGTGCGCGGTTGGCGACCAGCTACTGAAAAAAGTGCGCAGCATTGCAAAATCCTAGAAGCTTGATTTTTGATTTAAGGATGAATTGATGAGCCATACCCTTAGTGCCAAAGAGCAGGCACTGTCCAAGGTTTTCTCGGATGATTACGTGTTCACTATCCCAGGCTATCAGCGTCCCTATGCTTGGGGCGAGGAACAGGCTCAGGAGCTGCTGGATGACCTACTTGGCGCTTTGCGCGATGCGCCCGAGAAGCTGGCCGATTCCATGCCGTATTTTCTCGGTAGCATCGTCCTGATCAAGCGCGACGCCGTGCCGGATGCGACAGTGGTGGACGGTCAGCAGCGGCTGACCACATTGACGCTGCTTTTATCGGCCATTCGGGCAACGGTTCAGGACTCAAGTGTTCAGGCCGGCATCACCAAGCGCATTTATGAGACAGGTGATGTGGTGGCAGCGGTTGAGCCTCGCTATCGACTATCGCTGCGTGAACGCGACCGAGAGTTTTTCCGTAAGTACGTACAGCACGAGAATGGCTTGGGCCAGTTGGTGGAGGTAAACGCCACGCTCCACGATGCCCCTAATCGTATGCGCTCCAATGCTCGGCTCTTTCTACGAGAGCTGAGTGCATTGGACGAAGCCGAGTTGGTTCGACTCGTGCAATTCATTGTTACACGCTGCTTTCTGGTGGTCGTCTCTACACCAGACCTTGACTCGGCGTATCGAATCTTCGGCGTATTGAACAGCCGAGGGCTCGATCTCAGCGCAACAGATATCCTTAAGGCAGAAATAATCGGCTCGCTGCCCGAAGCACTAAGGGACGCTTACACCAAGCGTTGGGAGGATGTTGAGGAGTCGTTGGGCCGGAGCAGTTTCAGTGAACTATTTAGTCATATTCGGATGGTCTATCGCAAGGCCAAGCCGCAAGGGACTCTTCTCAAAGAGTTCCGCGCCCACGTTACGCTTGCAGCCCAGCCCAAGTTGTTCATGGAGCAAGTACTGCTGCCTATGGCAGAGGCCTACGGGGCTATAACCGATGCGGAATACAGCAGCCCCACGCTGGCAGGTGAGGTCAACAATCATCTGCGCTGGCTGAATCGCCTGGAGTTTAAGGACTGGGTGCCGCCCGCGTTGTCCTTCTATATTCGCCACCACAACGAGCCTATGGCCATGATGGCGTTCTTCAAGGATTTGGAACGGCTGGCTTATTCGATGCTGGTGCGTAAGGCTGGGGTCAACGCGCGCATTGAACGGTTTTCGAAACTGATCGAGGCGGTGGAAAAAGGTGACGATCTAGCGTTGCAGCAATCGCCACTCCAGTTGCGGCCAGCCGAGCAGAATGAAACCTATAACGCACTCAATGGCCCGCTCTACGAGACACACTCACCGAAGGCCTTGGGGGTTCTTTTGTTAAGGCTGGATGCTTTGCTCTCCGATGGAAGTGCAAGCTATCAACACGACATCGTAAGTGTGGAGCACGTTTTGCCGAGACAGCCGGCATCGGGCAGCAAGTGGAAGGAATGGGTACCAGAGCTGGAGCAGCACCAGCATTGGGTTCATCGATTGGGTAATCTAGCCCTTCTGAGCCGGAGGAAGAACAGCTCCGCCAGTAACTACGAATTTCCCAAGAAAAAGACGGCCTATTTCACTAAAGGTGGGGTTTCGTCGTTTGCGCTGACCACACAGGTGCTGCAGCACGACTGCTGGACGGCTGATGTCATCAAGGGGAGACAGGCTTCATTGTTGAGCAAGCTTGAGCAGGTCTGGCGTCTAGAAGGCCGTATCACCAGCGTTGAACAAGCGATGCAGCAAATTGCTTTGCAAACCCTTGCTGAGGCGGAGGCGCTGTTCGAACTCAAACAGCCGAAAAGCGGGCTGGAGGCAAATGCCCGAGAATTGGGCAATGAGTTTGTAGTACTGAAGGGCTCGAAGGCACGCCCGGAGTGGATTGGTGTGCCGCATAACTACGCCTCGTTGCATGCTCAGCTGATGGAGGAAGGATGTTTCCATTTTGATGACGCTGGTGAGCTTTTGGTATTCACCCGTGACGTGGCCTTCAAAAGCCCCAGCGCTGCGTCTGCAGTCATCCTTGGCAGAGCCGACAACGGTCGAGCCAGTTGGCGATTGCAGGGCACGACGATTGATTATGGAACGTGGCTAAACAGTCAGTCCGCTGAGAGGCCTGCTTCAGGTCGCAATGATGATTTAGCTGCTGAGGCAGTAATGGACGAAAGCCATTAAGGCTTCTGCAGAAAGGATTGAGCATGGCCGACAGTAAGGAATATCAATTCCAGCAGGACATCATCACCGCCATGACTGCTCAGGGCTGGCTCACCGGCCCGGGCAGTGGCTATGACCGGCGCACGGCGCTGTATACCGAGGACTTTCTCGGCTACTTCAAGGAAGCCTGGCCGGAGCGGTGGGGCAAGTTCGCCAAGGCCAACCCAAATAATCCGGATGATGTGCTGGTACAAAAGCTGGTGCGCGAGCTGGAGCAGAGCGGCACCTTGGATGTGCTGCGCCATGGCTTCAAGCTGCCGGCGGTGAAGGTCGAGCTATGCAGCTTCCAGCCCGACCACGGCATGAACCCGGATACGCTCAAGCGCTACCGGTACAACCGCCTGCGCGTGGTGCCGGAGGTGTCCTACTCCCCCCGCGCACGGGAAGCCGGTGCGGGCGGGCAGAGCTACAACCCGCGGTTGGATCTGGTGCTATTCGTCAACGGCATCCCAACAGCGACGCTGGAGCTAAAAAGCGAATTTAAGCAGTCGGTAGAAAATGCCAAGCGCCAGTACCGCTACGACCGCCCGGTAAAAGATCCGCTGACCCGCAAGCCCGAGCCGCTGCTGACCTTTAAGCGCGGCGCGCTGGTGCATTTCGCCGTCGGCCAGAACGAGGTGGCAATGACAACCAAGCTGGACGGCAAGGACACCTTCTTCCTACCGTTCAACCTTGGCAGCTTGGAGGGCGGAGCAGGCAACCCGCCGCCGCCCGACGACAGTCAGTACGCCACTGGCTATCTGTGGCAGCAGCTGTTCCAGCCGGATGCCTGGCTCAAGGTGCTTGGACGTTTCCTGCACCTGGATAAGAAGACCAGCGAGGGTTTTGACGGTACGCTCACCACCAAAGAGACGATGATCTTCCCACGCTACCATCAGTGGAATGTGGTCAACCGGCTGATCGAAACTACTCACACTGAAGGACCTGGCAAGCGGTATCTGATTCAGCACAGCGCTGGCTCTGGTAAGTCCAACTCTATCGCCTGGACTGCCCACCAGCTTGCCTCGATGTACAGCGATGACGGACAGCGGCTGTTCAGCTCGGTGATCGTGGTCACCGACCGCACGGTGCTAGATAGCCAGTTGCAGAACACTATCTACCAGTTCGAGCACACTCAGGGTGTGGTGAGGCCGATTACCCGCGACGTTGGCAACCAGAGCAAGTCTGAACAACTGGCGGAGGCGCTGGCTGAGCAGACGCGCATCATCATCGTCACGATCCAGACGTTCCCGGCGCTGTTCGACGCGCTAGAAAAGTATCCAAAGCTGGCCTCAGGGCGCTATGCGGTGATCGCTGACGAAGCGCATTCTTCCCAGACCGGCTCCTCGGCCAGCAAGCTGAAGCAGATCCTCGGCAGCGATGCGCTCGAAGCTGAAGAGATCAGCGCTGAAGATCTGCTTGACGCTGCCGTGCAGGCGCGCAAACCGAACGAGCGCATCAGCTATTACGCCTTTACCGCCACGCCCAAGGCTAAAACCTTGGAGCTGTTCGGTCGGGTGCCTGACCCCACGTTGCCACCGAGTGCCAGCAATAAGCCCGAGGCGTTCCATCTGTATTCCATGCGTCAAGCCATTGAGGAAGGCTTCATCCTCGATGTGCTGCAGAACTACACCACTTACAGCACCGCCTGGAAGATCGCCCACCCTGATGGTGAAGACGAGGAGGTGGACTCGAAGAAAGCGCGCATGAAACTGGCACGCTGGGTGCGGCTGCATCCTTACAATATCGACAAGAAAGTCGAGATCATCGTCGAGCATTTTCGCGCCAACATCCTTCATCTGCTCAACGGCCAGGCCAAAGCGATGGTAGTCACCAGTAGTCGCCAAGAGGCGGTGCGTTACCAACTCGCAGTTAAAGAGTATGTACAGCGGATGGGGTACGCCGATGTGCATCCACTGGTGGCCTTCTCGGGTAGTGTGCTGCCTGACGATGTGATTCCAGAGGAGGTAACCGAGACTAGCAGCCTGCTTAACGCAGGCCTAAATGGCCGCGACCTAGCCAAGGCCTTCGACACTCAAGATTTCAACGTCATGATCGCGGCCAATAAATACCAGACTGGTTTCGATCAGCCCAAGCTGTGCGCCATGTACGTTGATAAGAAGCTACAGGGCGTGGATTGCGTACAGACGCTATCGCGCCTTAATCGAACCTTCCCGGCCAAGCAGACCTTCATCCTCGACTTCTTCAACGAGCCGCAGGACATTCTCGATGCTTTCTTGCCTTACTACACCAAGGCCGAGTTGAGCGATGTCACCGATCCGCAGATCATCTATGACCTGCAGAAAAGGCTAGATGCTGAAGGGGTCTATCACTGGCAGGAGGTTGAGGCGTTCGCCCTGGCGTTCTTCGACCCCAAAGCGGCCGCTAGCAAGCTCAGCTATTACTGCCAGCCAGCAAAGGAGCGCTTTGCCAAGCGTTACGCCTTCAGCGTCGAGTCGCGCCAGCAAGCACTGGATTACAAGCGGATCGCTGAGGCCAATGGCGATAGCGCCGGTTTGAAGAAGGCTGAGCATGCTCTAAGGGAGGCGGGCGAGCAGGTGGATCAGCTCGACCTCTTCCGAAAGAACCTGCAAAGCTTTGTGCGTCTGTATGAATTCCTCTCGCAAATTGTCCCGTACGAAGACCGTGAGCTAGAGCAGCTTTGTGTCTTTGCCAAGCACCTGTATCCGTTGCTTCGAGTAGATCGGCTTGAGCGGGACGATGTAGATCTAGGCGAGCTGGAGTTGACCCACTATCGGCTAAGCAAACGTGCAGAACAGATGCTTCAGCTAAGTGCTGATAATGGTGAGTACAAGCTGCAACCCGCGAGTGAGGTAGGCAGCGGCAAGCCTCACGATCCCGAGAAGAAGCGCTTATCGGAGATCGTTAAGGCGCTAAACGATATCTTCGGAGCTGAGGTGAGTAACGATGATCAACTGCACTTTTTAACCGGCATTGCAAAGCGAATTAGTCGGCAAGAAGATGTGATGGCTCAGGTCAACAATCACTCGACCGAGCAGGTTATGCATGGCCTTTTCCCCAAGCGGGTATTGGACACGGTGCTGGATTCCATCACTGATCATGAAAAGCTGTCGTTGGAAGTTCTAGATAGTGAAACAAAGACGAAAGCGTTCGCGTTGACGATTTTGAAAATGCTGAAAACTCGTGGAGCAAGCGCTCCTGATCAGAGTTTGTAGGAATAGGCAGGGCTTTATCGAGGTGACATTAGTGATTCGAGCTCTGCTAGGCCGCCTTGAAGCAGCTGCGAGGATTTCCTTCGTCTGCTGCATATGCTAGCCGCATCCTATTCCTGCTCATGGGGTTCGGTTTATTAATTAATTGAATCCTGATGTTAAGCCGTCAGTGCTGGTCGCACTCCGCCCACGCTTTTCCCAAATCATGTGGTTGAGCGCGTGATGATTCGGTAGTAGGAATAAACAGTCAGAAACAACAAAGCCCGCTCGATGGCGGGCTTTGTTGAGGTTCACGACGGTGAACGGAAGATGGCGCATTCGGCATGATTCGAACTCACGACCCCTACCTTCGGAGTCCTAAAAGTCGGCGTTTGGAATCAGTACGTTAGCGGGGATTAGCCGAGAATCAACGGGGTGAGGCAGCTGATGTTAGCAGGTTTTCGCCCCGATTAGCGGGGCGAATATGGCAAATTTGTGGCATCTAAGAATCGCAAAGTACGTTTCACTACACCTAATTTGGCCTTGGTATTCTTCTTGACAGTTGGAGGTACTGTCCATCACGGAGCAAATAACTACGATGGCTAGCTCTCGCGGTGAACTTTGTAGTTTGGACAATTTCCTCCGATATTCATAGTGGTTGAGTCGTTCTCAAGAGGAAGAGAGAAATATCTGGGTATTTTCCTCCCCAGCCGCCGAAACTTTACACCGAATGCGCTCCATGATTTCTTTTCCAAGCTCGCGTGATGCAAAGTCGAATCTCAGCTGATAAGACTTTTCGCTGCGCTCGGGCTCCCAATACGAAAGTCCCTGATCAAACTGGATAGTCAGTTGATTACCGGAACGCAGCTTAAGCTGTAGCTGGCGGTAGTGCGGCAAGGAGGGCAGGCTTAGCACCTCGCCTTCGAGGCCGCAGTATTCCAGAGCCTGGCCGAGGGCCTCATCGCGCTCATGGGCAGAGAGCCAGTCATGCCGGCACTGCCAAGGCGAGCGTTTTTCATCGCGCTGATATTGTCGGCCTAGGATTCGGATAGCGAAATCTGCATCACTCAGCCGCCCGAGCTCGTGGATCACGCTGACCAGCAGATTCACAACTAGCGGACTGCATACGTAGCGGTCACTGTAGACCAGTTCGGTAATCGGATCCTTGCCTGTGAGAGCATCATTAATCAGGCCGTTGGCCTCAGTGCTTAGGTGCTCCCAGAACCGACGAGCAAAGTTGTCGAGCGAGCCATCCATCTGATTGCCGATCTCGATCTTGATCAAGCCAGGGGGTGGGGCCGGCATGAGATCGGCAGCATTCAAGATGCGCTCTGCCTTTAGGTCGGAGGGGGTGCCTCGGATAATCCGTGCACCGGCCTCCGCTAGATCCCATGTGTGGCCAGGTGCGGCTAGGTTCGTATTGTCGCTAGCCCAGGCAATGCAGCCTTGTGGGCCTTGCAGTGAGACATTGAGTGCCAGCGCCCCGAGATCCGGTACGGAATTGTGTAGGCATATCTGTACTCCGTTGAAGGCTAGCTTTGCCAACCATTCCTTTTGGTCTCTTGGCAGGCTGGAAACGGTACTTTCCAGTAAATGTAATTGCACTAGGTGTCCGACGCTTTCCCAACTATGCAGTTGATGCCTCAGGCGGCGTGCGACAGCAAGATCCCACTCTTCGGCGGGTGCAGTGAAGTAAATGGCTACGGTCTTCGCATTGTCGTCCCTAGTAATCGATCTTTCGACCGCTTCCTGCAGGGTGGCGATTTCCGCCTGGCTTTGCGGGCCAAAGACGGCGAGTTCGGCGGGCAGCGCCAGACCGGCCAGCCAGGCTGGGTTGATCCATGCCAGCGCGACATGACGATTCAATCGCTCGGCTTCGAAGCGGGTATCGAAGCTGAGCAGACAGCGCTGGCAGGCATGCGAGCAGTTGCAACTGTCTAGACGGGTGATGACCCGCCGCCACAGGCTGGCGTCGTTCAGCCTTTCTGCGGCCTGGGTAGTGTAGCCACCACTGCGCAGGTCGAATACGCGAATAGCGCGAGCTGGCTGGCCATCGACCTTGATCGGATGGCTGTCACAGCCCAGCTCTTCGGTCTGTATTCCAAGCTCGGCGGCAATCGCTTCGCGCAGCGCCACGGCAATCGAATAGGCGGTGATGTCGTCGTTGAGAAGTTCGCCGCTGGAAGGGTTGCGCAGCACCAGTTCCAGCGCATCGGTCAGGCTGTCATGGCCAAGGTGGACGTTGTGCTTGATCTTCCAGCTATTGTGGCTGCCGGGGCAGATGTTTGTCCCGTCGCCTTGTTCATTGCTTTTGCCACCGCGCAGGCGGCGGTGCTGTGCCTTCTGGCGGAAAATAGCCGGCAGATACTGTTCATTGGTAGGGGCGGATGCATCGGGATAGCTGAGCATGGGCTCAGCTTTGCCGCACTCCAGGCAGATGGCAAAGCCTTGCTGATTGGCACCCGAGGTGTAGTTGAACAAGTGCGCCTGCTGGCTGGCGCGGAACTGGCCGAGCGCCGGATTGACCAGACAGACCCAGTTGGCAGGTACGTTCAGCCATGGCGCTTTGACCGGTACATACTGCAGGCGGCTGACGTCGTTGTGTGGCTCGTCGAAGAAGTCCACGGCAAACCCGGCGGGCACTAGGTATTCACGGATGTTGTCGCGCTCGATCGGGGCGCCGCATTCCTGGCAGTTGATCTCCAGTCCAGGATTGATGGCCGAGTCACTGGCACCGCATTGCCCACAGCGCCAGGCCTTCTTGAACAGCTGCAGCTCTTTGACGTTTTCGGCAGACGCAGGCGCGTGCCAGTTCAGCGTGATGCCAGAGGATTTGTAAATCAGCCCGTCCATGACCAGCTCGGCACCCGGTGCATATTCGCGCAGGCCCGTTATGCGGTCACGGGAAGCCAGTGAGCGGTAGCGCGCGCGGTTGTCCTCGCGCTGGTCGTTTTCTTCCCGCTTCAAGGTCTGCATGCAGCGGTTGTCGAAGCTGACGATATCGGTCGGGAAGCCGTAGCCCGGCAGGAAGCGCCGGTCAGCCAGCTCGCTGAGCAGGTACTCCTTCTCGATGCGGTTGAGTTGCGCCTCCATGGCGCGGGTGGCGGCGGCCTTCTTGTCTGCAATCTGCAGAAGCTGGGCGTGGCTGGCCGAATGGTCCTGCCGCCATGCCTGCATGATCTCGGCCATGCTGCGGCTGGAATGCTTGAACAACTCGCGCTGCGGGGCGGTATCGAGGATGCTGCGGCGGGTGATGTCCTTGAGGGCCTGTTCCACCAGCGTTTCGGTATCGACCGCCTGGTTGTCGCACCACAGGCAGAAACGCGCGGCCAGCGACATAGGCAGTTCGCCGTCGAGGAAGAAGGCACCGGCGGTCATCGACTTGATTTCCTGGGCGGCGATCACGTGCTTGAGCCAGTGCGACAGCAGCCAGGCATTGGCGTGGCGCTGCACCAGATCGGTGCTCTGCAGGGCCACCTTTGGCATGCGCATAGGCGTGTTGAACGGCCAGAGCGGGTTGTTGAACACGCTCTGGTCGTGCGGGGTGTTCTTGCAGACGGCCAGGGCCAGCGAGCGTCCCTCGCGGCGGCGTCCGGCACGGCCGGCGCGCTGCAGGTAGTTGGCTGGGTGCGGGGGGACGTTGTTCATCGCCACCACGCTGATGCCGCCGATGTCCACGCCCATTTCCATGGTGGTCGAGCAGCTCAGCAGGTTCAGGTTGCCTTTTTCAAAGAGCTTCTCGTAGCCCTTTAGCTTCTGCTGCGACTGCTGCGCCGAGTGCTCGGCAGCGCGGAAGTAGTGGCCGCCCTCGATGACCCGGTCCATGACGTCCGACCAGAGCGCATCCTTGCGCAACTGCTGGATCTGCAGCTCGCTGTTCAGCCAGTCGCGGACCGCCAGCAGGCCCTCATCACCTGGCACATGCAGGAGCGCCTCGGGCGGACGCGGCAGGGTGTAGGGCGTCACCTTGACGACCATCTCGCGGTCGGTACGTGGCGTATAGGGACTGAGCTGCTCGAACGGGGTGTCGATAAAGCGCCGCGATACCGGGCATAGGTAGACCGTTTCGGGCAGCCGGAAACTCAGGTCCTTGAGGTCGAGCTGATAGCCGTCGCCTGACGAAATCAGCAGCTTTGCCTGCTGGGTCAGTACCCGCCAGGCTTCGCTCAGGATCGAGTCGATCTGGTCCTGATGGTGCGCGGTCGACCAGTTGAATGCCTTGCAGAGCAGCAGGATGGCCCGCGACTGGATGCCATTGACGGTATTGACGGATGGCCAGCGGGCAAAGCGACCATGCAGCTTTTCAGGCTTTTCCCCCAGGACCGGCGCCACGACCCATTTGGGGCTGATGCGTGCGCCGATCAACGACTGCCAGTGTTTGTCGATGTTCAGGAGAGTATTTTCGCGGACGAAGAAGTCCAGCAGTACCTTCAGGTAGATGCGCCAGGACTCGATATCCAGGTGCGCAGGCCAGGCCATGGGTTTGCCGGTAACGTTGGCCAGCTTGAAATAGCACACCTGCACAAGGCCCAAAGTTTCCAGGCTGTTGGCGCGTTTCGGTCGGCGATAGAACTCGCGGGCCAGCAGCATGTTGGCCAAGGCGACACTGTCCCGCTTGCCGAAGGTGTTCGGCGCGAGGTTGTTGTAATAATCAAGCATGCCCATCTGCAGCTCTGGGGTACCGGCCAGATAGTTGGTCATGTCGGTCCAGCTGATTTCCGCGCCTTTTGCCGAATTGGCCTGTTTCTCCAGCAACTGCCCCAGGTATTTCTGCTCGAATCGGCCCAGCTTCTGGGCGGCATCCAGTTCCTGCAGTTCCTGCAGTTCGCGCAGCTCCTCTTCGGAAAGGCTGTTGACGGGGTGTGCCTGCAGCAGGCGTTGATAGATCAGGCCGCGAATCCGGTTGCGCTCGGAATCCTGCTGCAGCTTGACTGCAATGCGTGCCGTGCCCTGGCGGCTATCGGTGAAGGAGATCAGCTTGCGGCCCTGGAAAGGCTTGCCGGTAGGCATCGGATCTGGTGGACAGAATTCCAGCAGGGTGCCGATCACCGTGCTCAGGGTGAAAGGCGTGCCGATGCGCGCCGGACGTAGCAGGCTGCGGCCCTGGATATTGGCGCCACAGCAAGGGCATTCGTTCTTGATGGTACGGAAGAGCTGCAGCTCTATACCGCCATCCTCTGGACGATTGGGGGTCAGTCGCTGGGTGGTGCGATCGAGGAAGTCGCCACTGTAATTCTTGACGGTGCGATTAGTGATCAGGATCTGGATAGATGACACAGCATCTTCGGCCTGATCCTCGGCCCCCGTAGAATCTTCGTCGAGGGCAAACTCGTCGACCTGTTGCTGAGTCGGGTCGACCAGCTCGCTGCTACCTTTGGTCGCCGCCTGCAGGAAGCTTTCGTTGCACTCCTCGCAGGACACCAGCGGCATCAGCGGTGCACCGCAGCGGCAGTGAGTCCGCTCCTCCAAATAGGCCATGCCGAACGGCCAGTCGGCATGCTCCAGCGCGGTGCCGGCCTTGTGACTGCAGTGGCGGTTCACACAGGCGCGGATCGCCGGAATCACGTTATGGAACAGGTGCGCGCGCAGCGGCAGAAAGGACAGCCCTTCGGCATTCTTGGTGCCAGACAGCAGATCCAGCCAGGCGAGTACCTGCGCCGGGGTGAGACCGGACTCGCGGGTCAGCCCTTGCAGGTTTTGTGGTTTCACCTGGCCATCAGGCATGAATAGGGCGCGCAGCCGCCGAGCGGTGGGGCTGGCTTCCAAGCGTTGGTAGCGCAGCGTCGACTGTTCCTGGTCCGCCTCGATGGCACCGATGGCTTCAGGGGTGTCCTGCTCGGCAACCGGGGTGGCGTTCAGCAGCGCTGGGATATCCCGATGTCCCTGCACGACATGCACCTGCTGCGGATCCACTCCGCCGATATCGGCGAGGAAGGTGCGCAGGCTCTCGATGGTCTGAGTATCCGAGCCGAAGGTGGCCGAGGTCGCCACGAAGCGCACATCCTGCGGCTTGACTTGGAAGGCCAGCATCACCCGGCGCAGCAGCAGCGCCATCTCAGCGGCCTGGGAGCCGATGTGGGTGTGCGCCTCGTCCAGAATGATCCAGCGCAGCTTGCCGGCCGACTTCTGCAGGATCGGCTCGTCATCCTTGCGGATGAGCATGTACTCCAGCATGGTCGCGTTGGTCACCAGCAGTTGCGGCGGGCTGGCGCGCAGGCTCTTGCGGTCGATCACCTGGCCATCGTACTGCCGGTCGGAAGTCTTGCGCTCATTCTCCAGCGCGCCGGTGTACAGGCAGTGGCGAATCTGCCCGCCGAAGCCGTGGGTCCAGGCATCCAGGCGGTTCTGCTGCGAGTTGATCAGCGCGTTCAGCGGATAGATGAACAGGGCGCGAACGCTTTCTGGGTCTTCGCCCGCGTCGATGGCCTTGGCCAGCTGGTTGAGGACCGGCACCAGGAAGCATTCGGTCTTGCCTGAGCCGGTGCCGCTGGTCACCACCAGCGATTGCGGCTCGGCACGGTTGAGGATCTCCCACGCTGCTAACTGATGCGTAAACAATCTACGGTCTTTTGGAAAAGGATCTATAAGGTCTTCTCCGTCTTCCTTTTTGGGCGGGTGTGCCATCGTATCGGCAAGGCGCCAGTGCAGCAGGTTGCCGCCGGCCAGTGAACCCATGGTTTCAGCACTTTCCTGCCAGCCGAAGGTTGGTTCGAAGACCGGATCGGCCAGCCAGGCGCCCGGAGTGCCAGGGGCGGCGGTCAGCTGGTCATGCAGAAACTGGCGCAGCTGCGGGTTTCCAAGGCTGAGCAGGCCCTGGGCGGCGCGCTCACTGCGGGTACTCAGGTTGCTGGTAAGCGCGGAGAAATAGTTCTTCTGATAGAGCATGGGATTCACTTCTGCATCGAGGCGGCTTGCGCCATGGCCAGGCCGAGTTGATAGGCGGAGTCAAACCAGACGCTATCGAACTGGCGAGCGTTTCTGAGGCTGAACAGGCGTGCCGGGTCGGCTTGCCATTGCCGTCCACGGCCGGCATAAGTATCGAAGGCGGCCATGAAGGGCAGTATGACCGTGGCTAGCTTGAAGTCGTTGGCAGGGAGCTTGCAGCAGCGGAGGAGCATTTGCCCGTGGGGCGTTTTCAGGAAGGCTCCGATATCCGTATTGCCGCTGCCGGTGTATTGATGGGTTTCGGCAGGGTTGCGCCGGAACATCTGCTGCATGGCCGAGTTCTTGCCATCAAACAGGTGCGACTGCCAGGAGGCGGTGAGCATCGCTGGGTTTTTCAGGAAGAACCCCACATCCGGGCTTTGCAGATCGAAGGAGTGGTGCAGGCCCTGATCGAAGATGAAGCGCAGCGCGGGCTGCCAGCGGGACAGGAACTGGCTCTTGCTCTGGATGTCGGTGCGGATCAGCGACAGCAGGCGGGGATTGTCGGCGGCCAGCCGCTGGCGCAGTGTCGCAAAGGTGTCGAACCAGTGCTCCGGGGCAATCAGCAGCCACTCAAAGGGCAGCTCGCAGGGCAGGCGCTCGGCCAGGCGGCTGGAGAAATTGTCCAGCAGCAGGGTGGCCATGGCCAGCGCCTGCGGCTCGCGGATCAGTGCCTGGCAGATATCCAGGCTGGCCAGTGGCAGGTGGTGCAGCCGGTCCAGCAGCAGCTCCAGCGTCTGCCAGTCGTCAGCCTGCGGGTCTGCGGCCATGGTGCGCAGCGCGGCCCTGAGCAGGCGCATGCGTTCTTCGCCATCGCCTTCGCAGAGCGCCTCACGCAGCGGGGTCAGGGGCTTTGACAGTCTGCTCGCGGTCGGCGGCACAACGGTCGGCCGGCTGTGCAGCGTGGAGTCATCGGGGGTGTACAGCAGCCAGGGACCGACGGCATCGGTCGGCAGGCTGACCAGCCAGTTGCCGGTGAACACCTGCTCGGAGAAATGCAGCGGCAGGCTGACCGGGTCATGTTCCGGCTCGGCCAGCGGCAGGCCCAAGATCAGATCCTCGGCCTGTGGCTGCTCAAGTAGGAGATCACGACCACCATCGCTCAGGGATGCCATCTCTCTTTGGCTGTGCAGGCGGATGCGCGTCGAGTAGCGGCCCACCTGCAGGCGGGCGTGGGTCTGGTGGGCGTGGACCAGCTCCAGCTGCACGGCATGATCGAGCCCCGGGTGGCAGGACATCATCTGCTGGATCGCCGGGATCAGCTCGAACAGGCGGATTTCGCGGATCCCGGTGTAGCGAATTTCCTGCGACAGGGTGGAGCGTGAGTCGGTGCCGCTGGAGGTCAGGCGAATCTGCCAGTTTTCGGCGCCCTGTGCCGACATCATCACCGCGCGGCAGCCGATCAGCTCCTCGAGGGTCAGGGCTTGATTCGGTTTGAGAAGGGTTTCGTTGCGCAGCAGCGTGACACCATAGCCCGGGAAGGGCAGCGTGAGCCTCTGCTCGCCGTCGGGCCACTGCAGGCAGAGCGGAACCGTGGTGGCCGGCCGGCTGCTGGTGCTCTTCAGACGGAGGGTCAGGCCTGTCCCGTCATGGCGGCGCTCCAGCGCGATCTGTTCGCTCTCGCAGCGCACGGGCACATCAGGCCAGAGGTGAAGGCGAATGCTGCCCTCAAGGGTGCTGGCGCCCGGAACGTAGGTGATGGACGCCTCCTCCGGGAGGAGCATGGCGCGGATGTTCAGTAGGCGATGGCCATCCTTGCGCCAGATCAGCCGGCACAACCCCGGCGTCTGGGCCAGGGCGAGCGGTAGCTCCTTGCCTTGCGTGCGGACAAACAGCTCATGGGCGGGCGCATAGCCGGAGAAGCCTGTCCCCTGCTCGATGCGCAGCCGCGGCGTGCCGCGGAACAGCGGTCCCGGGACGGAGAGTGCCTCCAGTCTGTTCCCCTGCCAGTAGGCATCGGGATGGCGGGTAGCGCTGGCGCTGATGGTGACAACGAAGGGTTGTTGTCGATAGGTGAGCCGGGTAATGCCGGCGGGCAGCTCCAGTAGCATTTGCCCGTCGGCAAAGCAGTCATACAGCTCGCGAGCCTCGCCCTCTTCGGTATACACGACGGTTTTTGCCGGCATGGCCGCCAGTGCCGACTCGCCTTTGACCAGCGCATCGCCCTGGGCAAGCAGGCGGGCAAAGGGATAGGCACTCTCGAAGATCAGCGGCTCGTTAGGACTCAGGGCTTCGCCGCCCGGCAGGTCGGCGATGTGAAAGGTTGCGCCCCGGCGGCTGACGATCAACTGGGCTGCGTCGTGCAGATTGTGAATGGCCGGCAGTGGCCTGGCGATCAACTGATATTCATCGTCCCTGATCAGGGCTTCGCCAACCAGGTGCTCCTTCTCGCCGATACGCAGCAGTAGCTGGAAGTGTAGCGGCAGCGTATCCACGGCCATCCCCAGCGCCTCGGCAACCTGATCGCGCCTAGCCTGGGCCTGCATCGCAAAGGACAGCTCATATACGGGCATGGATCCATCGGAACTGAAGCGTAGGCCGCGCTGGATCTGGAAAGGAGGCCGCCGGGACTGCGGCGTGATGCTGATGACGCCTCTGACCAGCCCCTTGATCAGGCTCGCGGCGGCCTGGGAGTCGAGGGCGATGGGGAAGAGTTCTTCCCAGTGGGGGCATTCTTCCTGCAGCTTGGCGATCGGATCCTGGGCGCCCTGCAGGACATAGGTCTTGCGTATGTGCAGCACCGCCTTGACCAGATTGTCGAGCAGCTCGTAGACCGGCGCCTGCTGGTAGCAGGCGGGTAGGAGTTCGGCTTGGGCCTCGATGGCCTGACGTAGCTGCTCATCTTGCAGCTCGTAACGCAGTGCCTGTTCGGTGACCATGCGCAGCAGGCCGGACAGCCCGCCTTGTGCCGACTCGACCAGGCGCATGGGCAGGCCACCATTCACCGCGACCAAGCCAATGAAACGCTTACCTTCATTCTTGATGGCGGTCTGCAGACGCCATAGGTGGCGTCCGTCGATGACCAGTCTGCGGGTCTTATCGTAGGGTAACCCCTGCTGGCCGGCTGCCTCGCACAGTGGTCCCCAACGCCATGCTCCTCCCGGATATTCGCGCTTCCACCATTCGGCCGCAAAGAGTAGCCAGGCCTGAGCATATTTGGGGTGCGCGTGTTGCCCCACGTTGAGCCCATGCAAAAGCTGACGCAGTGTCTCGAATTCTTCTGATGAGGTCTTATAGGCGAATAGCGGGCGACTATCCGGTTCTTGCAGTCCACGCCTAGATAAAAAGTCTGAAATCCATTGGACAAACGGCACACATAATTCCTTTTTGTGAACGAGTGAGCTGCCTCAAAGGCTGTCCTTGGATCGTGTCTTTTTTTGATTGTAAAAACAAGTCGAAGGCTTTGCATGTAGCGTTGGGGCGGGGTCACGGGTCAATGAGCCAATTACCGGCTGGTGGAAATCAAAGGTGGTTTCCGATCATCCTCCAGTAGGCAGAACACTCGATTGATCAATCTCTTGCAGAAAACGGGACTAGCCAATGCTGACTGATCACGAACCGTTAAAATTGCCTCTGGGTCTTGGCGCGTACGACCTTCGATTCTGTCCTCCGGTCGACGCCGTGTCACGCACGTGGTTGGCAAGTCCTTGACCGCTGGGCAATCAATTCTTCTGGGCGACTTCGGAACTTGAAGCCGATGGCGAATTGTTGTTGCTGGAACGATTACTCAAACAGCAACGTCTGGAGCAAAAGGCGCTCGTATCGCTTCACGGGCTGGCGCAGCGGGTTCAAGGATTGGCTGAGCATGAGATTCTTGCTCTGTGTGGCACACCTGAAGGTCTGTGATACACCAGCTTTAAAGGGTGTAAACCAACATTATGGGGCTTTTCGCTTCAACGGGTCTCGGGGCTTGCCCTGAGGAGGTACGGTAGGCAAAGCAAGGGAGTGAAACGACTGCCGCTATGCCGGTTGTACGTAGGCCATTCATGGCGGGAGTACAAACCCTACCCTGTCCCAGTTGCTGCTCGCGTTAGCGTGACAACTGCGGGAACAGGTAAGGAGGATGCAAAGGCAGAGCGCTAGTAAGCATGAAGAGCATCTTTGAGAGGGTGGTGGGGGAAACCTGTTCGGCAATACTTTCGGTATCTCGGGAGTGTGCGGACTTTTGTAAATAATCAATGTCTCGATAAATTTCCTGAAGAAGCATTTCAAGATCATTGATGCAACGATCAAGTAGCAAGGGTGGAGGATCTTTAGCCAATCGGTAATGCGCAAATGGCTAGGTACAAGGTGTAGTGCAATATTGAATGGATAGTTGAAGAAAAATTGGCGGTCGGTATCTCGGCGGGCACCAAAAGACGAAGCGGACCGGGGTAAGGTATTTACCAAATGCGGTACACCATGAGTTTGCTCCGGGGAGCTCAAGATTGTGCCCAGCTTGCTGCAGGGCTTTGCTTGCAGCTACGGCATGTGGTGAAAGCTCTAAAATAAGCTAAGGGTCCCGTACTGCCTGGAACACGCGTTTTTGAAAGTCAATATGCTTTTGACAGAGCGGCGGAGTAGTTGAACAATAGCTGCATGAAGCTAAGTCCCCAGGATATCGAGCCGTCTGAAGCCTTGCTGGCTGTCTTTCGTGAGATCAAGCATCACCAAGGCACCGGCAGGAAAAACTTCGTAATCCGCGTGCCTGTTGATTTGATCGAGTATCTGTTCGCCGGAGTTGGCGTGAAGTCAGGCATGTCCAAAATGAAGCTTGAACGTCAGCTTGCTGAGCTGAAAGTGTCCGGCTTCGGTGATGCTGATGGTCGAGTGCTGAGGCGCTACCTCAGCGGGCAATCGCGCATGGCTTGGGATACTTTCCAGCTTTTGGTGTTTTGGGCATTCACTAAAGGTTGGATTTCGGACTGGGTTTTTCGAGATCTCCTAATGCGTGCGCATGTGCGAGAGGCAGCCCAGCTCAGCGCCCGAAAGATAATCAACCGCCTGAAGCGACAGGTCTCGGCGAAGATCTTGAATGAGCATGACATCGTGCAGTGCTTTGATGAGGCTTATCTGCTCAAGCAGCGGGAGCGAGAGCAGGGACTAGTTAGCCGCCTCCGTGTCGATTCATCCAACCGCGAATTGGCCCGGATCCTAGGTTTGGAATCAGTCACGGACGAATGAAAGCAACCGTCATCCCGCGCTTCTCGTTTGAACGAGCTTACGACCTTAAGCGGTTGGCTGAGGGAGCGTTGTTCAGGTGCTCTGCTAAGTACAGCGTGAGGGCCATTGCGTTTTGTGGCTTTCTTGAGGCCGAGCGGTAATTTGCAGCTATCGCGTCAACGACCAACTGGGGCGCAAAGCTGAGCTTACCGCTGGTCATGGCTTTTACTATCCCCCTGTGTACATCAGTCTGGTATTCGGAAGGGATGCCCGACATATCCAGCTCACGGGAGCTCACGCTCGACGTTTCGGTTAGTGTTTTCGGTTGAGGTTTGTTGTTAGGGCGGGCGTTAGTAGATAGGGTATCGATACCGCATTGCTGTGGTATCGATACCTCTTCAGGTGCGCGTATGCGGTCTGATTGGAGCAAATCCTCAACCAGGCGCTGCTGATCGCCGGTCAGTCGCTCTTTGAAGTCATTTAGAAATTCACCAAGCCATTCGCCAGGTATACGGCGGATTTCACCGACCGCGCGGTCTCTCAGTCTCGGACCTGTTACTTGGCTTGCCGAATGATGGTCCCACCAAAGGCGCACCCAGATAACGAAGCGGCTGTGGTCATACCTGACAAGGTCTTCATCTTGCAGCCGATGGATAACCTGTAGCCATTGATCTGCGGTCCATCCGAGCTCTGCGCCCGCAATGCGCGGCACGAGCGGGTAGACACCAGTGATGTTGCTGTCAGGCGCGGTCAATAGGTGAAGCAATGCAACCTTATCTTCGGTCGTACAATTCATGAGACGTGGCGAGCGCCAGAAGTTCTGGTCTCTGATGGTTCTCTGTCTGCCCATGGTCACTGCTTCCCCGCATGCAAAAATTGAGGTTGGATGGAAGCATTGATCACTGACGCGCCTCTACTTGTGCCTTTTTCGTAGGTCTGCCCGTGCGCTTCGGCTGTGAAGGCACAACCTTCCTTGGAGGTTGGGGGCGAGTGCTCGTATCTCCAGTATGCATCCAGATCCTGAGGTCCCCAAGCCTCCATCTAAGCCTTGATAATCCATGTACCGGCTCAAGGCCAGGCAGCTTCCGCTGGCGTACGGTAAGTACGCTGAACCCGGTCAATGCGGCTACCTCTGTAACACCAACGAGAACGTCATCACCGAGTTTCTGTATTTTCTGAATGGTTTCGTAATCTACTGGCATCTGGTTATCTCTCAATTGATCTGAGAGATCAGTTTTCACTTGTTTAGATGCACCCAGCTAGGACAGTTTTTTAACGAGCTTTTAGAAAATTTTGGTACTACGACCAAGCTTTGCTTTAGGTGGGACTGAACTTACTGGTTAGGGCTTCATACCCAAATGACCTTGCCATCTCGAAGCCAAATTTGCGATTCACAAACATTTTTAGACACGGCCCAACAGGTCGTACACTACGTACGCGATCATTGAGCCGAAAACCACCCCAATGATGATGGTTAGCTGACGTACCTTAGCCTGGCTCTGGTCGAGGCGGGTACTGAACACCTCGGCCTGTTGGTGCAAGGCGCCAAGTAACTCGGCCTGTGTGGCGGAAAACGCCTCGCGCAGCTTTTGGCCGTCATGGTGGGTTTTAGCCATGGCCGATTGTGAGTGCTCGGCAGCGCTCTTCAGGGCGCCGAGCAGTGCTAGCTGCGCTGCCTGGGTACTTTTTTGCTGCTGTTCAAGGCGCTGGCTGATGCCGGCGACGGCAGTGTTTATGCTCGCGGTCTGCTCGGTATAGGCGGCGCTCGCATGGGTTTGCCACTGTGCCAACATGGCAGCCAAGCTTGCCTGCTGTTCGTGAAGATGCTCTTGCAGACTGGTTACGGTACCCGCCAGCGCCTGCGCTTGCTCAGAGAGGCTGGTGCGAAGAACTTCCAGCGTTTCTTCGTCCCGGTTTTTAGAGCTTCGCTCGTGTTTGTTCAGCACCTCGACAACACCGCTGACGACGGAGTTTTTCGTGTGTTCAATCTCTTCTTTGATGTCGGCAAGCTCATCCTTCAAGCCTCTGACCGACTCATCCAGCGGCTTTAGCGGCTCTTTTAAGATCCTGCCCATCAACTCCGCAAGGCTATTTTCTTTTTCCTGGGTTTGGTCGCTCACGATGGGTACTCTAAAACAGTGAATGTTGGAGGCTCAGACAGCCGCGGGTCCGCACACCTGCATGAGCTCAGCGTACTGATGGCGTAGCGCAACGCAGGACAACAGCCCCAGCAATGAATCGACCGGCTCGACATCGGCTAGCGCCGTGGTGTAGCGATGACAAAGCTCAGTGCCGTACTCGTCTTTCAAAAGCCCAACGTAGCGTTCGCAGCGCTCAAGGTCATCCTTGGAATCCTGAGCAATTCGTTCAAGCTCAGCGGCGTTTTCGGCGATGGCCTGGGTAATAACGCGATGTCGTTGCAGTGCGTGCTCAGCTTCCTGTTTGTGCGCATCGGCCTGGGCGTGAGCGGCGCTGGTGGCCTTAGTAAATGCACGGTCGGTATCCATAAGGGCTTCGAGCCACTGGTTTTTCCATAGGCTGGCCAACAGCTCTAGGGCCTCGGTGCCGGCCGCACGTACGTGCTTTCGGTCCTTCTGGTAATTGTCGGATGACAGGTAGGTGTCGAACCAATAGCCGTTGAGTACGCCGCGCACCTGCCCAAAGGCAGCTTCCAGCGCACTGTCGATGGCGCGCGCTGACGGTTCGTTGAACTGCTTGCGCACCTGCCGCCAAAAGTTGGGTGGGATACTGTCTGGTATAACTTCCAAGCGCAGGGCTGCCAGTACCCGGCGGTAGTCCCTGATCAACGTGTAAAGGGTTTCACGATCGTCCTCCACACTACCGGCCTTCGGCCAGTAGTGTTCTTCAAGGTCTTCCTGCAACGCCTCGGCCGCTGCGTCGATGGCCGCAATGCCTTGCTGGCATGGCTGTGTGCCCATGACGTCGCATATTTCCTTAAAATGCGTTGTAGATGATTCGCTCAGTGCTGCCCAACTTTTTACCTCGGTTTCCGATGCATCCCGGCGAGTGGCCAGCACATTGAGCGCGTGCTCAACCGCGCAGGTTTTCTGCTGTTGAATGTAGCGCACGCTAACGTGGGCCTGGAGCGTACTGAGCACGCGCCCCATGGGGGTAGTGTTGCTGCGGATCTGTGACAGTAGCTCATCGCGCAGTCCAGTAATGATCGGCGCCATGCGCGTGTGCAGCAGGGGGTCATCCTTGGCGGTGTTCTGCCAGCTATTGCCGAACTCAAGCGGGAAGAACAACCGCTTCTGCCGCGCCGCTTCGCTGAATGCGCCGAAACGTTGTGCCTCGTTTAACAGCCGTTGGCGTACCTGCGCCGTGCCGGCATCGGGGTGCTCGCGCAAAAAGTCCTTCGCCGATTTGGCAAAGTACGAGTAGGTGGTCACGATCCGAAACCGGTAGGGCATGGCCTGCCAGTCTTCGATGCCCGGCAGCGCAAGTTCGCCGGCACGCAAAAAGCTTAAGTCATCACCTCGTCCCACCAGCAGAATCAAGTCTGCGAATGGCAAGTAGGTTTTGGCCATCAGATGCACGTGCCGCTGCTCTTGCTCGTTGGACGGTTTGTCTCCTGGAAGGTCGAGCATGCGTACCCCCGGGCCTTTAGCATCGGCCACAAAGCAGCCCCTTGGGATGTGCACTACCCAAGGCGCAGTGCTGGTGTGCAACTTGCCGGCCTCCATGCGCGCGCGCAGACTGCCAAGTTCCTCAGCCATGGCCTGGTCACTGGCAAACCACTTAGGCTCACCCTGGCACCCCAGGCCCCACTGCTCGCTGGCAGAGCGGCAGTACTCCATGGTGGTGGCTGTCGCCGACTGGCCGGCTTCGCGACCACCGCGTAGCACTGTCGATACCCTGGTCATCTGCGCCGGGGCGACCCCCATAAGGTCGAGCAGCAGCGTAGTTTTGCCAACCTGGGTTTTGCCGAACACCACCACGTAAGGCTCAGCCTCAGCCTCCTTGACCTGCAAGCGCTGCTGCACCTGCGAGCTAAAGGTGCTCACCAGCCGAGCATAGGCGCGTAGGGCCCACTGCGGATCCTCTGCTCTCAGGCCATGCCAGTGCGCCAAGGCCAGGTTGGGCGCGCGTTCAGGCGACATCTCAAACATCGCGCCCGGCCGCAAGCACGTTCAGGCCGGTGGCCGAGGCATCGAGGTCATGGCGCAGGTCGCCGGCCAGTGATTTCACCGTTGTTAGCGCGCACGCTAGGCGATCCTTGAGCATCAAGGCTTCGTCCATCTTGTAGCGTGCGCGTACCGAGTCGACGATGCGCGCCCGGGCTACCGCCATAGTCTGATCGAATTGCACACGTAGGTGCTCGACATGGGCATCGTGAACCCCATGCAGCATGGTATGCGCCTGGGCGCTGGTGGCTTTCTCGAACGAACGTAGCCGCGTCACTGCAACCGTAGTCAGGTACGCCGCAGCAACGGCGGCAGTCGCTGCAATCGCCACCGGGTGCGGCGAAAGCGGTACTGTAGGCAGGGTGACGCCTGGGTCATCACTGGTGATCTGGGTGTTGCCAAGCAGGGTATTGAGGATGTCGGCCTTGCCATCGCTGGCCACATCCACCGCCATCACTGCTGCCAACGACTTGATAGCGGTTTTACCCAGCTCAACGCCTGCACCCAGGCTTTGCACACCATCCTCAACCAGATTGCCGGCCGGTACAGCATCGGCTGGCACTAGGCCGTCTTTGAGCCCTACCACCTCGGGTAACGCATAGACCAAGCGGGTGTATTCCAGCGAGAGCGCCGGGATCAGCTTCACACTTTTGCTCAGCGCCTTGCTGAACGGCTGCGAGACGACATTGCTATCCTGCACAGGGTCACTCAGCAGTTGCCGAACATCGTGGGTGGCGTCAGGCGTCAGCGCATTAAAACGCACCATTTCCCCAGAGCTATGCATATAGCCGACCTGCTTGAGCGCACGTGACGGCGCTGCCGTCAGCAATGGTTTTGCGACCCCTGCGGTAGGTGCTGTGGCGTCTCGGCCCAAGCGTTTGGCCGTCAGTTTTTCTAACTCCCGCGAATACTGGGTGAACAGTGGTGCGGCGCCATCAGCCCAGGCGCTGGTGACCAACGCCTTCATTTTTATCCTGGTTTCACTGGTGGTATCGAACACGTTCGATACCCAGTTCTTGAAACCTTCGTGGTCGGTCTTGAGAGCTTCGTCGAGTTTTTTGCTGGCACGGTCCAGCGCATGGCCCACCACTTCATTGACCTGTTTTAGGTGCTCTTCACGCAGGGCCTGCGCCGCATCGTCGAACTCGCTTAGTACAAGCTCCAGCACCCGCGCGCCTTCGGAACTGGTGTCATTGTTGAAGTACAACTGCGCCTTGCCACTGATCAGGCCGAGCACGCGCGTAAGGTCTTTGCCTAGCAACTCGGACAAGTCACTGATCTGCAGGTGGCGGTTGGCCTGCCCAGTGAAGTTGAGGTTGTACAGTGCGCGCTCAAACTGCTCTATCCACTGCTTAACGTATGCAGGGTCGTCCGTGCCGGTAAGGATGATGTGCGTCTCGGCACGCTCTGGCGCCACTTGAAACGTGGCTTGTGCAGTGTTGCGCAGTTGCTGGCGCTTGGCGTCGTCGCCCTGGCTGGCCTCGGTTTTGGTAACCACTACGTAGGGGTGCACACCGGCAAGCTCGCCTGCCAGCATGTCTTTGACGATCTCGACCTGCTGTTGGTTGGCCATGCGGGTTTCGTCAGTGACCACGATGCAGCCGCCGGCCGCGATCATGGCCTGGCGCATCAGCTCTTGCCAGGCGCGGTTTTCACGGTCCTGCCGCTCATATCCGGGCAGCAGCAGCCAGGCCTGGTTGTCACGGTTGAAGTAGCGCCGCGGCACCCGTAACACCGGCAGTAGGTCCTCAGCATTAGGGTCGCTGATTGCTTTTTGAAAGTCGGCCTCTTCAACCTGTACATCCTGCAGCGTGAAACCTGCTGCGCTCTCATTCTGCACCAGGCGACGCACGAAGCCTTGCACCTGCTTCACGCCGTCTTGTTCGAGGATTAACACGGGCATTTTCTCGCCGCGCCCCTCGTTGCCCTCAAGCCACTTTTGCTCGGCATCGAGCAAACCGTACAGACTGGCCATCAGTGTGGTTTTGCCCGCCCCTTGGGAGCCGCCCACCGCCACCACCCAGGTGTCGCCCATTACCTGAGCCAGTAGCAAACGGCGCATCACGGCCAACAGCTTGCTGTCAATGTCATCACTGTCCAAGACAGTGCAGGCGCCACGTAGATGGCGTAAGGCATTGTTCAGGTGTTCAAGCAGGGCTTCCGGGGACTGCAGGGTCACTGTGGTTTCCTCGTTCAATCATCAAGGCGCCGCAGCATTCGAGCTTCGGCACAAGCGCTGGCCAGTGGTCGCCTAAGCAATGCAAATGAATGTGCTTAGCGTGGCACTGCGGCGTAGCGGCATCAGGGCGTAGACGCTAGTCTCTATCGGCCCCCTATATAGATACTTGAGCATCACAGCCACATTCCGTCGCCCAAAAGTAAGCGTGAGGGAAATAGGCTTTGTGCAGGCTAGCCCGGCATCTACCGATGCGGCAGCGGTTGCCCAATCCCATTGACCTTCTAAGTCCGCAACCGCATCAGCAATCCCTTGAGTTACGCGTACGGATCATGCCTGTTCATGCGCGCCGACTGGATTAGGCTCATGATCGCCGCAGTTCGTCTGCCGCTGCGCAGCGATCCAGCTAAGAGCCAGTTCGACCGAGCGCCTACGCCCTGATCTGGTTGTTGGGTAGTCAGACGCGGTTACCCGCGTCCAATCCCCCAAAAACTATGCATGCTAGTTTCCCAGTACACGGCTCAAGCCTCTGCTAAGGCGCCATTAGGCACCGGTTAAACATCGTAAACATTGGCAAATTGCACATCTCTCGAGGGGCCAGAAATGGCGTCCACTTAAATTAGGGGGACACCATGGCCTTCGGCGTGTGGGTTGGGAAGGTGTGTTCTGCAGACGCATACGCGACGGCGTCCGCATTTTGGAACTCACCTATTACGCCAGCTTCGCCGCCAACTCTTCAGCCGTGATGTTGTAGTACCGCTTGAGCATGTTGACCTCACGGTGCCCAGTCACGCTAGCCAACTCGATGAGGTTCGGCAGTTTGGTGGCAAGCCGACAAGTAGCTTCATGCCGCAGGTCGTGAAAACGTAGGTCCAGCAGGAAATCCCCTTGGGGCACCACACCAGCTTGATCACAGTCTGCCAAGTATTTTGCCCGCGCACGCTCCAGACCTCTTACGAAAGCCTTTTTGAGAGCGTCTGTGGTGGTGGGGAAGACTCGACCGCACAGCGAGCGTTGTAGTCTTTTTAAAAGTTGGATGGCGTTCGGTGAGAGCGGAATTGTCCTCGGCAATCCATTCTTGGTCGCTGGCAAATGCGCGGTCCGGCGGTCCAGGTTCACATGCTTCCAGCGCAGCTCGAAAATTTCGCCACGGCGCATGGCTGTCTCGATCGCTATCTGGACAATGGGCCGTATCCAAGGATTGTGGGAGGCATCAGCATAGGTGCCGTCCGAACGGCGTTCGCACAGCTCCAACGCGCTGAGGATGTATTGCTCTTCAACCGGATCGAGCCGCCGCGAGCGTTCGTCGTTGTAGCGGGGGCGGCTAACCATCCGCACGGGGTTTTCTGCGAGATGAATACCCCATTCGCGGCGGGCGACCTCGATTACGCATTGGAACAAAGCCAGCTCACGCTTCACCGTGTTGCCCTTGCGAATCTTCAAGCGCTCGTCACGGTAGCGGGCAAAATCCGAGGAGGTGAGGGTGGCGACGATGCGCGTTGCCAACGGATGGCGCTTGAGCGCTTCGAGTCGTTTGATTTCCGAGTACGCGCCTTTGTGTTTCGGAGCGATCTCGGAGATGTAGCGATCAATGAGTTGATGAACGGCGGTGCGTTCAGCCTCAACGCGAGAGACAAAGATGCCCCGGTCGATTTCGCTTTCGATCATGCGTGCCCAGGCTTGGGCATCGGCTTTGGTTTCAAAGGTTTTGCGCTGGGCTGGATAGCCCTTACGGCGAATTTGCGCTTCCCACTGATACTCGCCGCGATTCCTGATTGTTGCCATTTCGACCATTCCCGCCACACTTGCGTGTGGCAAATTTGTGGCAAAAACGACTTTCAGGACTAGGACAGGTTTCTGTCAGAAGCGCTAAACCCTTGTGTCACAAGGGAAAGGACATGGCGCACTCGGCGGGATTCGAACCCACGACCCCTGCCTTCGGAGGGCGGTACTCTATCCAGCTAAGCTACTGGTGCGTATGTGTTGCGGCGGTCTATTTGAACATTAGCTGGCACCCTTCTCAACTCGACGAGTATTGCCTTCGGAGGGCAGTGCCCTATATAGCGTGGTAGTGGCGTGTATATGTCTAACCATTTAACGACCACTAGCGTTGAGATGAGACGCTAGGCGCTAAAATTTTATAGGTGTAGGGGTGAAGATTTTTTAGGCTGGGACAGTCAAAGACCATCCCAGTCAAAACTTCTAATCGACGATAGTCGCTTGAGCGTTGGCGCACCGGGAACTAGAGATCGCTCGGCGATATAGCGTGACCATCTCGTCTAGCAATTCCTGAGCGATGTTGCAGGCAACCTTTAGCCGCAGCTCGTCAGAATGACCGGAATCGCGCTCTGCCAGCTGAACTAGCAGGTCACCTAGCATCGAGGCACGAAGATCCGCATCGGCTTCGATAGACCGAGTGGAAAGGTCCATTTGGTTAAGCGCGATTGGCTTGCTAGGGAAAGGGATGACACAGGGCTTCTTCTCAGCCATGGCACACCTCCGTTGTAGAGGTATATGGCATGCAAGTAGCGCCGAGGCGGAGCTCGGGCTTAAAAGGAGATATAGGCATTTTAACTGCTCCTCGGACGATTAAGGAGCCGCCACCCGCCGTTGCTACACGGTAAGGGAGGCGGACCGTGCA
This sequence comes from Pseudomonas sp. AS2.8, assembly GCF_014190935.1. Classification (NCBI taxonomy): domain Bacteria; kingdom Pseudomonadati; phylum Pseudomonadota; class Gammaproteobacteria; order Pseudomonadales; family Pseudomonadaceae; genus Pseudomonas; species Pseudomonas sp. AS2.8. The sequence continues at coordinate 552,016 of NZ_JACHVV010000002.1, read as the reverse complement.
GGGGTAGCAAACCGGCGTCCGAGGGAACCGGCCAGGCAAAAGCCTGCCCTACACGGCCCGCCATAGAATCATGAAGCCAATACGCGCACGTACGACTCCCTGACTATGGCGCTACCGCGCCTCGAACGCTTTAGGTTGCTACACCTAGTCATGGGATTGACCATGACCAGGCAAATCTACCTCGCTCAAATCGTGACCGCAACCGGTCACAAGCGTCCTTGGCTCTACCAAGCAATGATCGCGGCTCGTTAATTACGAGCGACATGCGGCAGGGTGAAGACCGTTTGGTGGTCAGGCCATCCAGACTGGTTCCAATCTTTGCCTTGCCAGACAGTCCTAGACTTTCTCCGCCGTGAAGCTAGGGGGCTCTCCCCACCTCTGACTCATCTATGTTGGTCTACAGCAGACCATTTGGTATGCAACAGAAATTCGGTAACGGGCCAAACCGGATTTATCCGGGACAGACCAGTTGGTGCCAAAGAGACTCGCCTGGCAGCCGAAAGGCCTTGGTAGGGGAGAGGAAATGGCAAGCTATTCCGCACACGAGCGCTACGCATCGACTGACTGGGTCACGACGCCAACCGCACTGCTGGTGGATCCGCGCCTGACGCCCTTGGAGCGCAACGGCTGGCAGGTCTTGCGCGTGCTGAGCGGCCCGGATGGTGTCAGTTCGCTTACGAGCCTGAGCCAGCTACGACGCTATCTCACCACCACGCCGTTAGGGCAGCGAGCGGGCTATGAGACGGCGCGACGTGTTCTGAAAGTGCTGCGCCTGACGGGTTGGATCACGCTGATCGGTGTGCAGCGTGACCCCATGACGGGCAAGGTGATGAGCGAGCGCTACAGGGTGCATGAGCGTGCCTTAGCGTTTGATCAGGCATGCACTGCCGACCAGACGCTTGCCCGTCTATTACAAGCGTGCCTGCACGAGGCTGGGCATCCGATCCAGCGGATCGCGCAGCATCTAAGTCAGGCGTTCACGCAGGGTGAGCGCAGTGAAGAGGCAGTGCCTATTGGAGCTTCTATCCCAAGCGAGTTTGGGAGCTCTATCTCCGGGGCGGTACCTGTGGAGTCCGGCTTAGGCCAAACCGGTCTGCCACAGACCAACAAAGTCCACGACGAACCAATTGGCCAATACAGTACGTACAGTAGTAAGACGTATAAAGTACGTACGTATCCTTCAGAGCTGGAAAACACGAAGGGCAATGCTCCGCTTCCATCCTGTCTCGCGGGAATTGATGAGGAGCAGTTGCAGGAGCTGCTGACGGCACTTGATGAATTGTCCTTGGAGCAGCGTCAGCAGGTGTTGGCAGAGCTCGACGCCAGACACCGTAGCGGCGGGGTACGCAACGTGGTGGCCTATGCTTTTGGCTTGATCAGACGAGCGCAGTCGGGAGGTTTCCGGCCTTATGCATTGCGGGACAGGCCGGCAGTGCAGACCGTGGCGAACAGAGACCTCGGCATGGGCCATCGTCCACGCTCGGCACATCGAGTAGTCCCCGCAAAGCGCTCAACGCCCGAAGTCGCTGAAAACCACATTGCGACGCTTCGCAAGATGCTCAACATGCCTGTCAGGGTGTCGCGTGTGCTAGACGACATCAAAGCTCGGTCCGAGCAGCGCGGCGAAGAAGCCAGTGGCGGTTAATCAAGATTTATCGAGCCACTCTGCGGGCTTGGACTGCTCATAGGCCCAGTGCGGAGGCGTTCGTAATGCTTTTGCTGCGGCGATGGATGATGACCATCTCATCCAACAGATCTTGCGCGGTCATCTTGATAATCGTGGCGCGAAGCGAGTCTGTTTCCAGGGTGCACGCGTCAAGCTGATCGAGTAGGTCCTTCAGTATGGAAAAGCGCAGCTCGATGTCATCTGAAAGGTCCGACAAGTCGCTTGCGAAGTAGCTGGCGTCGATACCTTTCTGCGGGAGCGGATAAATCCGCGTGTTCTTGGTGTGCGTCATGATGCGTATACCTCGATTTTCCTAACGTCCGTCTGGGGGTCGATTAATCGATCCTGTCCGGGCAGGTCGCTCAGCACTTCAGCCTGCACTCGCTGGCTTGGAGGTATCTCAGCGTTAGCAGCAGCCTTACAAGTGCTATTGCCCAAGGTGCCGAGCCAGCCATGTCTCTGGTGACCAAGAGGATTCAAGCCCTCTCACTAGCTGCCCATGAGCAGCTAGGCGAGCTTTAGCAAGACAACCCTATAGGTTGATATTCAACCTGAAATGTTCTTCATGTCAACAGGGTGTCGCTCGACCATTGAGGTTGAAGGGAGGGCGTCATGGCTGAGTACGATACGGCGGCATTGGCAGGTCTGGTGGGGCGAGCTATTGCTCGGCAGCGCATTCGCTGCGGGTTCACCCAAGAGCAGATCGCCGAACGATTGGGGATAGGCAACGAGGCGGTATCGCGCATCGAGCGCGGTTTGGTCATGCCTAACATCGAGCGCTTATTGTCCCTGGCGGAGGTATTCGGCTGTGAAGCAGCGGACCTGCTGACCGAGGCAAGTGCCCGTCCTCAGGATCAGGCCCGGCATCTCGAAACGCGCCTGGCTACCCTCAGTGCCGAGGATCGCCAACTGGTCATGGAGTTGCTTGAAAGTCTGATTCAGCGACTGGGACGCGGTTGAGCGAGCGACTAGGGTGCTTGATTCCCGCACCTTTAGGCTCTCAGGCAGGTGCCTGGGAAGGAGCAGTGCCGGCTCCTCCACGGGACCTGGCGTCTGTGCGCTTGAAGGAATAGCGGGCACAAAAAAGCCCTCGCGAGAGGGCTCCTTCACCGGCGACAGAGTTACACGAGCAGGTGGGCGAGATAGGCTACGCCAGCAGTAAAGGCCGCGCCGGTGAGTACGGGCACCGCGATCCACAGAGGATTGGCCTGACGCTTACGGTACCTGGCAGACTTCTCAAGGACCGCGTCAACCTCAGCGCGTGTGGCTTCGACCCGACGGCGTCTCGACTCATTTATGGCTTGTGCGTTCATGCGCTACTCCTTTGGAGGGCGGCGCCTCCGGGGCCTTATTCAAGGCCGATATAAGCGTGATCATAATACCTGTGATTACTGCTGCAAGCGTGGCCCATTTTCGAAATGAGTCGACGCGTAGCTCTGTGAGTTCGATGTTGAGCTTGTCGATCTCCAGCAGAGTCTTCTCCAGCGTCAGCTCAGCCTGGTACCGAGCAATTTGCTCCGCTTCGGCTGCGACATCAGCAGGCGACAGCTCGAGCCGCGGATCTCTAGGGTCTTCATCGAAATCGCCCGCAGATAGCCCTAATGGCGGCTCTTGTCTATTGGACATGCAGTACCCATCTTTAATTGGTGGAAAAAATACGCGGGGGCTATGCCACCTCTTACGATGGGCGGCAGCGCCCGGCCCACGGTGAGCATGCGCGGCGCGCCACCTACTCGCGCCGCGTTTCCACATCCGCCGGCCCTCAGACACGGTCGTCGGTCAAAGAACGTAGGTCCTGGCGGCTGTGGCTGATTTAGGTCCCGGCCGAACGACTCCGGGTCGGTGTCGACCTGCGCAAACCTAGTCGTCTTCCCGGCTTTCCTCGCTACGACCGCTTTCAACCGATGCTGGTGCCGCGAGGCCGTCAAGACAATGATGCCCAACTAATCCGGAGCTATCGTCACCATGGCCTCATACGCGTCCGGCTGTGCGTTTCCCACCCTCGGCGCCTAAGGGGCGCGCTAGCCCAACTGACCGGCACGTTCGCGCTCGAAGCCATAGAGCACAGCATCTGCGTCAACGCGGCGGAGTCGGCGACGTCGTCACCGACATCCTTAATGATGTGGTCGGCGACGGCCCGGGTTATCTAGCCCAGCACGGCGACGCCGAGCCCAGTGGCCGTGTTGCGCAGCCGTAGGAAACTGCCGAGATTGTCGCCTTGCTCACCTCGGACCGCGCAAGCTTCATGGTCGGCTCGGTGGTCATGGCCGATGGCGGCATGACTGTCACCGCCGGTTGATCAACCCATCACGCATACAGGAGACCCCTCATGGTCATGCTGACCCAGGTTGCCTTCTTCATCGCACTGTGCGGTGCAAATCTGTGGCGTCATCCGCGCTGAGCCTGCAGAAACACCGCGAACAGCTCCGACTGCGACTTGATGCCCAGCTTGCTGTAGACGCGCTTGCGGTGCACCTTCACGGTCTCAGCCGAAATGGCTAACTTGCGCGCCACCTCTTTGCTGGAGTACCCGCTGAGGACCAGACGCGCCACCTCCAGCTCGCGACCGGTCAGCGCCGTTTCCACTTGGCGTGCCATCCGCTCAAGGCGCTCCTGCCAAGGGGGAGCGGCTGTTGGCTCGCTGGGCTCCGGCTCGTAGCGCAGGCGCTGGCGCACCAACGCGGTAACCCAGGGCGCTACCAGAGAGAGCAGGGCTATCTGGTCAGGTTGGAAGCGCTGGCGTGAACCCAGTGACAGACACAGCGTTCTAGCACCGGGGAGGGCGACATTGAACTGGACCTCGTCAGCGACCACGTTGAGGCTGAAGTAGCGCTGGTAGTAGTCCGTTTGCTCGAAACAGTCCGGGGCAATTTCGCTCAAGCGCACGAGACCTTCCCGCTGGCTCTCGCGACTGGCGATGTAGAAGGGATCGAGCAGGTACAGGCCGTGCAGGTAGTCCTGAAAGAGCCGGTCCGGTGCACCGTCGTCGCTGGGACTTTCAGCCAACACCTGCGGGCGTCCCTCGCTAAAGATCAAGGCCACCCAACTGTCGTGATGTACGTACTGCGCCAGCGCGCGGGTCATGGCACGCCAAAAGTGCGGGCGTTCGAGCGCCTCGATGAGTTCGGCCACGGTCTGATGGAAGGCGATGTCGTGCAAGGTCATGGTCATCTGTCTACCCCTATGGGGTTACCCCGCGTGCGTAATTCCGCCTGTGTGGCTCCGCCTCCATACTCGACTCCGGACGGAGGGGTGTCCGCATTCTGTGTATGCCCCCCACCTGATGCAACACCAAGAACGGAGCCCCGTCATGCAAGTTGAACTCGCTCAGCTCACCGGTCGTGATGGTGATACGGCCCACAATCTCGCCCAGGCCCTGCAGGCTATCGCGGCGTGCAGGGCGGGCACTCGCCTGCTGGTGTTCCCTGAGACCTACCTGACGGGCTTTCCGACGCCAGAAAACGTTGCAGCCCTGGCTGAGCCTTTGAATGGCCCGAGCCTGACCGCCATCGGCAGGGCAGCGGCTGCGCGTGGGCTGGCTGTTGCCATCGGTTTTGCCGAAGACGACGGCGGCACGTTCTATAACACTACTGTGTTGATGGACGGGCAGGACATTGTGCTGGCCTACCGCAAGACGCACCTGTGGGCGTCGGATCGCGGCGTGTTCGCGCCGGGCGATCGCTACGCTACCGCGCTGCTGGACGGCGTACGGGTCGGCTTGCTGGTGTGCTTCGACATCGAGTTTCCGGAGAGCGCACGTGCCCTGGGCGAGCTCGGCGCAGAGCTGCTGATCGTCACTAACGGCAACATGGACCCCTACGGGCCGACGCACCGAACCGCGATCATGGCGCGGGCGATGGAGAACCAGGCTTATGCGGTCATGACCAACCGGGTCGGCGTAGGTGATGACGGCCTGGTATTCGCGGGCGGCAGTGCGGTGGTCGACCCCAACGGCAGCCTGCTGCTGGAGGCCGGTCGAGAGCCCTGCGCGCAGTCCATTACCTTGGACTTTCATCGCCTAGCTGAAGCCCGCCGTGACTACCGCTATCTGGAAGAGCGCCGCATGACGCTGCCAGGTACGCGTATCGACCATGCCAATGGCCTGCGTGAGCTACTGATCCCCTGACATTTCCTTTCTGAAGGGCGCCACAGACGCGCCCCTTGCGGCCTTGCCGCGCGCTTTTGCCGACTTCGGTCCTGCCATAACAACGTATAAAATGGGAGTAACCAGTAATGGCTCGTCTGCAACGATCCCTGTCTCTAGGCGCGGTGGTGCTGTTCGGCATCGCCTACATGACGCCGATTATCGTGCTCGGCACCTTCGGCATCCTTGCCGAGATCACCCACGGCGCCGTATCGGCGGCCTACCTGGCCGCTGCGGTGGCAATGTTCTTCACTGCGCTAAGCTATGCGCGCATGGCCAAGCTGTTTCCGGTAGCGGGATCGGCCTACAGCTATGTGCGCCACAGCATCAGCGATCACCTCGGATTCATCGCCGGCTGGGCGGTGTTGCTGGACTACCTCTTCCTGCCGATGGCGATCTGGCTGATTGGCGCGGCCTACCTCCATTCGGCGTTCCCGCAGCTACCCCAGGCGCTTTGGGTGCTGACGTTCATCCTGGTCACCAGCGTGATCAACATCGTGGGCCTGCACCTGGCCAAGGGCATCAACAGCGTACTGATGCTGGTGCAGTTTCTGGTGCTGCTGGCCTTCGTGGCGCTATGCGTGCATTACGTGCTGGGCGATGCCAGCAAGCCGCTGTTGTCGTTGCAGCCGTTCCTGGGGGAAGGCGTAAACCTGTCCCTGGTGATGGCGGGCGCGGCGGTAGCCTGCTACTCCTTCCTAGGCTTTGATGCGGTCAGCACCCTGACTGAGGAAACCCGCGACCCTCAGCGCACCATTCCTCGGGCGATCCTGCTGATCACCCTGATTGGTGGACTGATCTTCGTGGTCACGGCCTATTTCGTTCAGTTGGCCCATCCGTCTACCCAATTTGAAAGCAGCGATGCGGCCGCTTACGAGATCGCCCGCAATATCGGCGGTGATCTGTTTGTGTCGGTCTTCCTGATCGGGTTGATCGTGGGCCAGTTCACCTCGGGCTTGTCGGCGCAGGCCAGCGCCTCGCGCCTAATGTTCGCCATGGGCCGCGATGGCGTGCTGCCCCGTGCGCTACTGGGCACCTTGAGCCCGCGCTTCGGTACGCCGGTAGGCGCTATCCTGGTCTGTGCGGTAGTGGCGCTGCTAGCACTGAGGCTCGATGTCACTACCTCGACCTCATTCATCAACTTCGGCGCCTTTCTAGCGTTCAGCCTGGTGAACCTCTCGGTGATCGTTCACTTCGCGCGTCAGCCCCAAAAGCGTGGCCCCCTACAACTGGTGCTCTATCTGCTGTGTCCGCTTATTGGTCTGTTGGCGACGCTCTGGCTGATGATCAGCCTCGACCGCTTGGCGATCATGCTTGGCTGCAGCTGGCTGATGCTCGGTGGACTCTATCTGGCTTGGCTGACGGGAGGTTTTCGTAGCCGCCCGCCCGCCCTTAGCTTCGAAGCTGAGCAAGGGTAAGTAGCGCGCTTTTCGCTGCGCAGGGTAGGTACCCAACTAAGCCGGCAAAGGCGTGTGAGTACGTCTGCTTCGCCGGGTGGCCACATACCGAACCAATGCCGTATCGGCTGCAGGTGGCCCCTATGCACTCAGCCCAAGCGCTGGCCAATACTTGGCGTCAGGCGCCGGCGAAGCGGTTTAGGGGTGGCACTCAGAGCACGCCTGGTCTGAAACTGGCGTGTGGATCGCAGCCGCCTACCGCGTTCAACGACTGATCCTGTCGCCAAGGCTCTGCGTAGACAGCGCGTTAGCGCTCAGGACACCACTTCGACGCGAACCAGGCCCTGCTGCCTAAACGGGGTCAGGACCTCGGTCGCCGTAGCATCGGTAATCAAGGTCCAGTCTGTCTTGAGCGGCGTCCAGTGTTGCTGGCGATCACGACCCAGCTTGGTCGAGTCGGCAAGCACGAAGACCTCGGCGGCCTGCTGGATCATCAGCTCCTTAAGGTACGCCTGCTCGGTACTGGCCTCGCAGAGGCCACGGCCGGCCACCACGCCGTCGGCGCTAAGGAAGACCTTGTCGGCCGAGAGCCGCTCCAGCATGGTGAAGGCCGCCGGGCCGAAGGTGGACATGCTGCCAGGGCGCAGGTCGCCGCCGAGCAGGGTGACATGGCCTTCAGGGAGGTCACGCAGCAGCGGCACAGCCAGCAGGTTGTTGGTGATGACGTGCAGACCACGTCTTTCGTTGAGCAGCTTCGCTAGGGCGGCGGTGGTGGTGCCGCCGTCCAGCACCAGAGTGTCGTGGTCGTTGATATGGGCGAGGGCGGCGCGGGCAAGCAGGGCCTTTTCCGGACCGGACTGGTTGCTGCGTTGCTCCAGGGACGGCTCGGGCTCACGGGTGCCGATGTGAGTCGCGCCGCCATAGGTCCGCAAGATCTGGCCTTCTTCTGCGAGGGCAGTCAGGTCGCGGCGGACCGTGGCTTCCGACACTCCCAGATGCCGGCAGAGGGTTTCGACGTTGGTGTGACCGGCGAGAACCAGTTCGAGGATGGCCTGGCGACGTTTGGCGACCTTCATGGGGAATCCATCGGGAGAGACTGCGCTACTCTAGCGCAGTCACGCTTCCCCCACATCACAGCGACGTGCCACCGCAGACCGTCAGCGTCTGGCCGGTGAGGGCGCCGGCATCCGGACCGAGCAGGAAGGCGGTCAGGCCCGCAACCTCTTCAGGCTGCACGTAGCGGCCCAGTGGGGGCAGCCGCGGCGGCGTGCCTACGCGACCCGGGTCGCGCAACATGGGTGTCTCGGTCGCCCCGGGCGCCACCAGGTTCACAGTGATTCCACGCGAGGCCAACTCCAGCGCCCAGGAGCGCACCAGACCAACCAGCGCTGCCTTGGTGGCGGCGTACTGGCTGCGTCCAGCTGCGCCTTGCATAGTGCGGCTGCCGATCAGCACGATACGACCGCCTGCGGCGAGGCGCTCGATCAGGCGGTCCACCAGCCGACTGGCCACGGCCACGTGCAGGTGCCACATGGCGGCGCCATCGGCCGGATCCAGGGCGCCCAGCGGCGCAGTGCGCATGAAGCCGGCCGCATGGACGATGGCGTCAAGCGGGCCAATATCAGCCAGCACGGCATCCAGTGCCTGGTCATCGGCCAGGTCGGCGCCGATCCAGGTCAGCGCCGGATGGGACTGTTCCGGCGGGCGGCGGCTGAGGCCGGTCACCCGCCAGCCCTCGGCGAGCAGCCGCTGGGTGATGGCCGCGCCGATGCCGGAGCTGATACCGGTGACCAGGGCATGAGGCTGAGTCGTCATCGCCGTCTCCTCTAACGCAGCGCGGCCAGCGGTAGCCGGACGTGCTTGATGCGCTGGCGGAAGTAGGTGAAGGCCAGGTGCACATCCCCGTCGGCCGCCTGCACCAGGCTCGGATAGGAGTACTCGCGATTGAGCTTCTCCGTGGAGTTGTTGGTCAGGCAATAGCCATCGCCGGCCTCGACATCCAGGCGTCGCCAGGTGTGACCCTCGTCCGTGGATACGGCCAGACTCATGGGGCCGCGCGGCACGCCCCAGACGGCGCTGCGCTCACCGTCCTTCGCCACCGGATCGACTCGACTGTCGCCGTCGTCAATCTCGTCATAGAGCGAGGCGCGGCGTTCGCTGTAGTCGGCGGCGCTGGTGGGGTTGTAGGCCACGACCAATTCGCCGCTGGTGAGACGAACGAACTGGATGGACGAGTTGTTGTTGGGCAGGGCCGTCGGGGTGGGGACGCTCCAGCTGCGACCGCCATCCTGGGAGCGGCTGGCGTGGATGAAGTCTGCCCAGCGACTGCGGAACAGCGCCAGCAGGCTGCCGTCACCCAGCGGCTGGATATTCATATGCACGCAGCCGGTGCTCTCCGGTACCGCATGTTCGGTCCAACTAAGGCCCTGATCGCTCGAAATCAGCACGGCGCTGGTGTCATGGCTACCCACCCATTTCTCGCCGGGGCGGGCGATGCAATGGAATATCGGCAGCAGCCAGTCACCATTGGCGAGCACCACCGGCGGCTGGCGAACAAAGGTCCCGGCGGTGTCAATCAGGGTCTCGATGGCGCCCCAGCTGTGGCCGCCATCCGTGGACAGCCGACGACGGACGATAGCGGTGTCCTGATTGCCAGCCACCTGGGCCGTCCATAGCAGCCACAGCGGACCGTTCGGTGCCTGGAACAGGATGGGGTTCTGCTCGGAGCGAGTGGGGTCGTCCGACAGTTGTACGGGCTCGCCCCAGGTCCCGCTCGCCGGATCGCGGCGGCTCAGCAGCACCGAGATGTCGGCCTTGCCTTCCTGGGTGCCGGCGAACCAGGTGCACAGCAGGGTGCCGTCGGGCTGAGCCAGCAGGTTGGCGGCGTGGTTCTGTGGATAGGGCGTCGGCAGGAAGCTGTCCTGGCGGCCGGCGATGGCGATTTCAGTGGTGGACATGGGGGACCTCGGCAGGAGCGGCTTTGGCGGCGGGCTGGGGGAAGAGACGTTCGATGACCACGACGATGGCGGGCGTCGCCAGGGCAACGTACATGTTGTCGATGCCATAGGGATTGCCAAGCAGATACCAGACGCTGGTGGTGATGGTCGAGGCCAGCAGGCCCAGGGTCGCACCGCGGTTGGTGGCGAACAGCGGCAGGTAGATGGCGATCATGGCGATCACCGCGATGGACAGGCGCAGCGCCCGGGTAAAGAACGACAGGTTGAGGATCTCGGGGACGAAGAACACGAAGAACAGCGGCACGAAGCCGATGATCAGCGAGATCACCCGGGTGGCCTTGAATTCACGCTCGGGCGTGGGCTTGCGCAGCGGCACATAGAAGTCGCGGACCACCAGCGAGGCGATGGCCAGGGCCACGGTGCTGACGCTGACGAAGATGGAGGCGACCAGGGAAATGGTCACCACGCCGGCCAGCACCGGGTGCATCGACTGCAGGAAGACGGGCAGGGCATAGAGGCTGCTCATCTCCGGATGCAGGTACTTGGACGCGACCCCGATGAAGCCCAGCGCCAGGGAGATGGGGATGCACAGCAGCGAGGCATGGAAGGTGGAGCGTTGCGCGGCGCGCGCATCCTTGGTCGAGGAGATCGCCTGGATGATGAACTGGGTGGAGAAGATCGCCCCGACGGTACCGATGATCCAGGCGAAGATCTTGCTGCCGCCAATGGCGCCGTCCCAGGTGAAGTAGTGCTCCGGCATGTTCTGCATGACCGGGGTGAAGCCACCGGTCATGTGCAGGGCCACGCCCAGGACGATCAGCACGCCCACGTACTTGACCGAGGTGTGCAGGATGCTGACGTAGGCCACGCTCTTCAGCCCGCCGAACGCGTAGTACAGGGTACTGACGATGGCGGTAATGAAGGCGGCGGTGGGCAGGTTGATCTTGAGCACCGTGGCGATGGCCGCGGCGCCGCTGACGTAGTTGCCCACGTTCACCAGCAGGAGGGCGTAGATCATGATGATCGACACCATCAGCTTGGTGGACAGGCCGTACTTCTGCGCGATGAAGCCGGAGATGGTGAATTCGCCGGAGGCGTAGAGCTTGCGCGCCATCAGCAGGCCGAACAGCGGAAAGCCGATGGCCGCGGCGATCACCGACCAGGAGGCGGCGAAACCGCTTTCGAAGGCCGCCTGGGCGGTACCCACCGTGGACTTGGCGCCGATGAATTCCGACATCATCAGGATGCCCACCACGAAGGCCGGCATGCTGCGCGCGGCCACCATGAACTCGCCGCTGGTACGGCTGCGCAGGCGGATGCTGAGCCAGGTGGTGAAGAGGATGTAGGCCACCACCATCCCGATGATGATGGCGGTGCTTTGCACGTCGAACGTCTGCATGGAAATCGCTCCGTGTTGTTGTTGTACGAGCTTTTTCACAGGGCGCCGGCAGGCCGCCGACGCCCTGAGCGAGAAACGTCAGTGGCTGGGTTGGCCAGCGCCCAGCAGGTCCGCCTCCGGGTCATCCTCGGTGACGATGGGTTCCACCCGACCGAGCAGGAACAGGTAGTTGAGGATGGCCGCCACGATCAGCCCCGCCGAGAACAGCAGGGCGATGTTGAAGGAGCCGGTGGTGGCGACGATGAAGCCGGTGACGATGGGGCCGACCACGCCGCCCATGTTGGACACCGAGTTCTGCAGGCCGGCCAGCATCGAGGTCATGCCGCGCGGGGCGATATCCCCGGGCATGGCCCAGACCTGGGTGGCGGCCACGGTGGTGCCGGATTTGGCGATGCACAACAGCACGATGGCGATCCAGGCCGATTCGGCGAAGGCCGCCAGGCCGATGCAGGAAGCCATCAGCAGGCCGACGATCAGGAAGGTCTTGCGGATGGTGGTCAGCGAATAGCGGCCACTGCGGTAGATACGATCCGACAGCCAGCCGGCGAAGACTTCCACCACCATGGCGATCAGCAGCGGCAGCGCCGCCATGAAGCCCATGGAGATGAGGTCCATGCCCTTTTCCTTGACCAGGTAGGTGGGCAGCCAGGTGATGAAGAAGTAGGAGTTGTAGTTGATGAAGAAGAAGCCCAGGCACATGGCCCAGACGTTGCGGTAGCGCAGCAGCTCGTACCAGCGCATGGCCGGCTTCTCGCCATTACCTTCGCGGCGCCGCTGGCCTTCGCGGATGTAGCGCAGCTCGGCCTGGTTGATGCGCGGATGGTCTTCCGGGTCGTTGCGGTAGAAGGCGAACCAGGCCAGGGCCCAGAGGATGCCGAGGGCGCCGCTGATGACGAAGGTCAGCTTCCAGCCGAACAGCGCGATCAGGCCGACGATCAGCGGCATGGCCACGGCGCCGCCGAACTTGGAACCGCTGTCGAAGATGCCCGAGACGGTGGCGCGTTCCTTGTCGGGAAACCAGCGCGAGGTGATGCCGGCGTTGCTCGGGTAGGCCGCCGCCTCGCCGATGCCCAGGCCGATGCGCAAGGCGAACAGCGACTTGAAGCCCGTGGCGAGGCCGGTCAGAGCGGTCGCCAGCGACCACCAGAGCACCGCGCCGCCCAGGGTGGCCTTCTGACCGAAGCGGTCGGCCAGCCAGCCCGCGGGCAACTGCAGCAGGGCGTACGACCAGAAGAAGGCCGACATGATCAGCCCCATCTCGGTCGCGTTGAGGGCGAATTCCTTGCTGATGAAGGGCGCGGCGGCGGATAGCACCACCCGGTCGATGTAGTTGATGGCGATCGCTGTCCACATCAGTCCGGCGATGATCCAGCGAATCCTGGTGGCCTTGTTGTTGTTATCCATGATCAGGTTCCGAAAGGGGTAGGGGGGTCAGGGGGCGACGACGACGGACTCCAGGGTGCGGGTGCCGGTAAGGGCGGCGACCACGTTGCGGGCGCAGGTGAGACTGAGGATGTCCAGCGCGCCCGGGGTGTAGCCGGCGATGTGCGGGGACACCACCACGGTGGGCAGCTCGTACAGCGGGTGCTGGCTGGCCGGCTCGTCCTCGAACACGTCCAGGGCTGCACCGCCCAGGTGGCCGCTGTGCAGCGCCTGGTAGAGCGCCTCTTCATCGACGATGCCGCCGCGGGCGGCGTTGATCAGGTGGGCACCCGGCTTCATCAGGCCTAGTCGCCGTGTATCCAGCAGGTGGCGAGTGGCGTCGGACAGGCCGATGTGCAGCGTGACGAAATCGGCTTCGGCGAGGAGTTCGTCGAGGGCGCGGAATTCGATGCGTTCGCGGTCGGCGAAGGCCTGATCGGGATAGGGGTCATGGGCGATGACGCGCATGGCGAAGCCACTGGCGCGCCGCGCGACTTCCTTGCCGATGCTGCCCAGGCCGACGATGCCCAGGGTCTTGCCATGGACATCCGCGCCAAACAACCGTGGCCACTCGCCGGCGCGGGTTTCGCGGTCGGCGCGGGCCACCTGGCGGGCCGAGGCCAGCAGCAGGGCGAAGGTGTAGTCGGCCACCGCATGGCGGTTGGAGTTGGGCACGTTGCACACGGTCACGCTGTTGGCGCGGGCCGCGTTCAGGTCGATGTTGTCGACCCCGACGCCGTGCTTGCACACCAGGCGCAGCTGCGGCAGGGCCGCGAAGGTGGCGGCGTCGAAGACGTTGAAGGCGGTGATGGCCGCCTGGCAATCGGCGGCCGCGGCGATGAAACCCTCGGCATCGATGTCGGCGGGCAGGGTCACCACGTCGATGCCGTGGCGGGCCAGCAGCTCGAGCGGTTCCCGGGAGTACTTGGCGAAGGACGGCGAGGTGCAGACGACTTTCATGGTCAGGCTCCTCAGGCGGCCTGGCTGGCGCGGTGCCGGCTGGCGAGTTCGGTGGCCTGGCGCAGCGCCTCGATCAGGCTGCGCTCGTCGGCGATGCCCTTACCGGCGATGTCGAAGGCGGTGCCGTGGTCCACCGAGGTGCGGATCACCGGCAGGCCGACGGTGACATTGACGCCCGCTTCCAGGCCCATGACCTTGACCGGGCCGTGGCCCTGGTCGTGATACATGGCCACCACGCAGTCGAAATCGCCGCGACCGGCGCGGAAGAACAGGGTGTCCGCAGGCAGCGGGCCTTCCACGCGCCAGCCACGGGCGCGCAGTTCGTCGATGGCCGGCTGGATCTTGGTTTCTTCTTCCCCGTAGCCAAACAGGCCGTTCTCGCCGGCATGCGGGTTGATGCCGCAGACGGCGATCAGGGGATCCTGGATGCCGGCCCGCTGCAGGGTGGCGTGGGCGCGTTCGATGGTGCGCTTGACCAGGCCCGGCTCAATGCGTGCGATGGCGTCGATGATGCCGATATGGGTGGTGACGTGGATGACCTTGAGGATCGGCGTCATCAGCATCATCGACACCTCCTCGGTGCCGGTGAGGTGCGCCAGCAGCTCGGTATGGCCCGGGAAGATATGGCCGCCCGCGTGCAGGGCTTCCTTGTTCAGCGGGGCGGTGCAGATGGCATCGAGTTCACCGGCGGAGGTGAGCTGCACGGTGCGTTCGATGTAGCGATAGGCGGCGTCGCCGGCCAGGGCGGACAGCTTGCCGTAGGGCAGGTCGGCGGGAATCAGCCCGAGGTCGATGCAATCCACCACGCCGGGTTGGAAGCGTGCCTGATCGGGGCGCTCGATGGCGTTGATCTGCAGGCGACCGCCGACGATGCGATTGGCATCCTCCAGGCGACCGGCGTCGCCGATGACCAGCGGCCGGCAACTGTCGTACACCGAGGCGTGGGCCAGGGACTTCATGATGATTTCGGGACCGACGCCGGTGGCGTCACCCATGGTGATGCCGATGACGGGACGTTCAGACATGGTGGGCTTCCTTCTGCAGGCAGGCCGTGGCGGCCTGTGCGGGTAGGCTGGCGCGCAGGTGGCGCCAGGCGTCGAGGAGGGTGTCGGGTTGGCCAAAGCCGCCGGCCTTGGTCACTACCCGCAGGGCGCGACCACGCCAGCGGGTGCTGGCCAGGGCCACGCCCGGTGCGAGGGCGCTGTGCAGGTCCAGCGCGGTGATGCCGGCCTGGGCGAGCAGGGCGCGAGCGGTTTCGCCGCCGGTGGCCATGAGGGCGGCGGCCTCCTGCAGGGCGGGCTGCAGCAGTTCGGCCAGGGCCTGGCTCAGGGCCACGGCCTGACGCGGATCCCGGGCCTGCTGGTCAAGACTCACCAGGACGTCTTCGCCGCGGGCGAGCTGCCGAGCGAGGGCTGCGGCCAGCGCGGTACGCTCGGCGGCGCGCTGCGGCTCCAGCAGCCAGGCAGGGGCCAGCCGCTGCCAGTGCTGGCCGCTCCCCGCCACCAGACACTCGGCCTGGGCCTGGGAGTGTCGTGACATGCTGCCCACCACCGTAAGGATCGGGCCGTCGCTTGGAGGGCGGAGTGCGGTGTGGCCGGTCAGGCCCAGCGCTGCAGGCAGCGCCTCGGCCAGGCCCGCGGAGCCGACCCAGAACAGCTGCTGCGCCAGGGGCGCGGAGGCCCGGGCCAGCGCCTCAAGGTCCGTTTGGCGCTCGGCGTCGCAGACCAGCGCGGGCAGACCACTGTCCAGCGCGCGGCGCAGGGCGGCGGCCAGGGCCACCGGCTGACGCAGGGTGGCGAGGTCGAGCCGGGCACAGCTGATGCCGTGATCGGTCAGTTGAGCGACCAGATCGGCACTGCCGGTCAGGCCCTCGTTGCGCCAGACATCGGTCTGGTCGACCGGTACGCTGTCCAGGTACTGAATGCCACCCTGGGTCGTGCGGCCCAGTGCCGGGTAGGCGGGCGCAACCAGGGCCAGGCCGCGCGGGGCGAGGGCCGCTACCTCGGCGGCGACATTGCCACGCAGGGTGGAGTCGATCTTCTTGTAGAGCGCGGCGCCCGCCAACGCCGGGTGCCCGAGCAGTGCGGCATGGCGCGCGGCGGCCGCACGCGCGTCCAGTCGACGGCTGTCCAGATCCAGTGCCGTCACCGGTGCCTGGGCATCCAGGGCCGCGGCGTCGAGCAGCACCCGGGTCGCCTGGGCCTTGGCAAAGCCCAGGGCGCAGTCGGCGGCGCCGCTGAGGTCGTCGGCCAGGATCAGCAGGCGGGTCATGGCAGCAGCCGCCGATAGAGCGCCTGGATGTCGTCCAGGCTCAGCGGCTTGGGATTGTTGACCATCAGTCGGGTGACCTTGGACGCCGCCACGGCCATCTCTGGCAGGTGTTCCTCGCGGACACCAAAGGCGGCCAGGTCCTGCGGAATCTCCAGGGTGGCGGTCCAGGCGGCGATCTGTTCGATCAACTTGTGTGCGGCGGCTTCGTCGCTGTCTTCCTCGCGGGCCAGGCCGCAGACCAGGGCGGCGCGCTTCAGGCGCGGCGCGCAACTGTCCAGGTTGAAGGCCATGACATGGGGCAGCAGCATGGCATTGGCCACGCCATGGGTGACGTGGAACTTGCCGCCCAGGGGATAGGCCAGGGCATGGACAGCGGCCGTGCCGGCGGCGGTCAGGGCCACGCCGCCATAGGTGGAGCCGAGCAGCATGTCGCTGCGGGCGCGTACCGAATCCGGCTGCTGGTAGGCCTCGACGATGCTACCGGCGATCAGGCGCATGGACTCCAGGGCGAAGGTATCGCTGACCGGGTTGGCCTTGTTGGAGATGAAGGACTCCAGGGAGTGGGTGAAGGCGTCCATCCCGGTAGCCGCAGTGATGGCCTTGGGCAGGCTCAGGGTCAGCAGTGGATCGAGCAGCACCAGAGCGGGCAGCAGGTGGCGGCTGACCACGCCCACTTTCAGCTCTTCGTCGGGCAGGGTGACGATGGCATTGGGCGTCACTTCCGAGCCGGTGCCGGCAGTGGTGGGGACCAGCACGGTGGGCAGCCCGGCGCGGGCCACCTGGTCGATGCCGAGCATGGACCTGAGCGACTGCTCGTTGGTGAGCATGACCGCGAACAGCTTGGCGGCGTCCAGCACCGAGCCGCCGCCGATGGCCAGCAGGGCGTCCGGTTGGCGCGGCGCGACCTGCTCGCGAAAGACCTGCTCGATGTTCTCAAGGGTCGGCTCGATCTCGACGTTGTCGATCACCGCCACGTCGATGTCGCGGGCGGCCAGTTGCGCCTTGACGCGCTCGGTCACGCCCAGGCCATGCATGGCGTTCTGGGTGACCAGCACCACGCGGCGCAGCGGGACGTCGAGAAGGGCGAGCTTGTCGCCGAGCTGATCCAGGGCGCCAGCGCCGTGAACCAGGTGTTTGACGGTCTGGAAATGATAGAGGGACATGGGCGCTCCGGATCAGTCGCGGTAGATGGCCAGCAGGCCTTCGAGCTTGTGCACCGTGGCTTCGTCCAGCGGCGCGACCGGGGCCCGGCAGGGGCCGACCGGAACGTTGAGCAGGTCGGCGGCCTTCTTCAGCACCGACGGCATGGTGCCCAGGGCAAAGGCATCGCGCAGCGGCCGCAGCTTTTCCTGGGCGGCGCGGGCGGTGGTGTGGTCACCGGCCTGGAAGGCGTTCCAGATGGTCATGACCACATGGGGTACCGCGTTGGCCGTGGCCGCCACCGCGCCATCGCCGCCGGCCAGCAGGTTCCAGTAGATGAGGGAGTCGGTACCGGCGAAGACGGCGAAGTCATCGCTGCGGTACTTCAGCATCTGCACCAGGGCGTCGAAGTTGCCGGCGCTGTCCTTGATCCCTTTGATCTGCGGGTGCTGGCTCAAGGCGGCCACGGCGCCGATACCGATCGACATGCCGGTCTTGGCCGGAATGTTGTAGAGCATGAGCGGCAGCGGGGAGGCGTCGCCAATGGCTTCGTAATGCGTGATCAGCTCTTTCTGGCTGACGGCATTGAAGTAGGGCGTGATCACCGACAGGGCATCGACGCCGCGATCCGCCATCTTTTTGTTCAGTTCAATCACTTCATGCGTGGCGAAGGCACCGGTACCGGCCACCACCGGGACCCGGCCGCCCGCGGCGTCCACGGTGAGCTCGGCGATACGCAGCTTTTCGGCTTCGGAGAGCGCGAAGAACTCGCCGTTGGTGCCCAGTACGAACAGGCCGTGGACGCCGGCGCCGATCAGGTTTTCGATCAAACCGCGCAAAGCGTTTTCATCGACCCGTTGCTGGGCGTCAAAAGGGGTAACGAGGGCGGGAACGATGCCGCGGAATTTCATGGTCATGCCTACCTTGTGATTGTTCTGATCACAATAAAGCATGTTTTGATCTAATCGATCAATAGTGGTCCGATGATTTTTCGCGCTCGATGAGCCTGTGCACCTCTAAAGGCAACGGGCCATTCGCGAGGCGACTGTCGACTCAAGCTGCTCGGCAATAGAGACGGATAAACGCAACGGGAGCCTCGGCGTGCCGCCTTCACGCGCCGCAAGGGAAGAATGTTCAAGCCGCGGGTAAGGAGTGGTACTTGCCGGGTCAGGACAGCTATCCCGCTGATCCTTCTGACAAAATTGTCATCCCGCAGTACCCGTTCCTGACCGAACGATCAAGATAATTTGGCGAGGTCATCTTCTGGACCTCGAATCATGTCGCGCTTTCTTTCTTCCCTTACCGTCACGCTGCTGGGCGCTGCCTTGCTCGGCCAGGTGCAGGCGGCGCTGCCGCAGCACCCCGATCTCGACCTTGATGCCGCGCATCGTCTGGCGCAGGCCGCGCCCTGCAGCGCCGCGCTCGCGGTACTCGACCGCAGCGGTCAACTGATCCTCCTGCAACGCGATACCCGCGTCGGACCGCACAACGCCGAGGCGGCGCGGCGCAAGGCCTTTACCGCCCTGTCTACCCGCACCCCGTCGCAGGCGCTGGCCGAGCGTGCCCGGCAAAACCCGGATGCGGCCAATCTCGTCACCCTGCCCGAATTGCTGCTGCTGGGCGGTGGCATCCCGCTCTACGAAGGCGACCAGCTGGTCGGCGCCCTGGGCATCGCCGGTGCCGGCGGTGGCGGGGCGGACGAGCGCTGTGCGCTGGCGGCCGCGGAACACCTCAACCTCACCTCTCATCCTTGAAGGAGATTTTCATGAAAACGTTCGTGCTGTTGTCTGGCCTGGCCCTGTCCGGCTTCGCGGTCGCCGCGCCCAACCCCCTGAGTGTCCATGTGCTCAACCTTGAAGACGGCAAGCCGTCGGCGGGAGTGCACGTGACCCTGGAGCGCCAGGTAGGGCAGGGATGGCAGCCGCTGGCGGAAGAGGTCACCAACGAGCAGGGCCGGGTGCCGGCGCTGTTTCCCAAGGAAAAGACCTTCGAGAAGGGTGAATACCGGGTGGTCTTCAAGACCGGCGATTACTATCGCCAGCAGGGCCGCAGCGCCTTCTTCCCCGAAATCCCCGTGGTGTTCGACGTCACCCAGCCGGAGCAGCACTACCATATCCCGCTGTTGCTCAGCCCCTACGGCTTCAGCACCTATCGCGGTTCCTAGCTCGCCGGCGAGGCGATAGTCCTCGCGCCTGTCCACCGCGCTTGTGCAGGCACAGCGCGGTTGGCAGGGTGCGGATCCTCCGGGCTCAGGAGTCTGCCATGTTGTGTGAGGGCCATCCACGCAGGGCCGCGGCCCTGCGTGGATGGCGCCTGGACGCGCGATGTCGCTGATCGCCGGGGTATCCCTATCTACCCGCTAAAAGCTCACCTGAGGACCAGGCAGTCGTCCTCAGGCCCCATGACCGGCACGATACAGGTGGGCGGCAAGGCGGATCTCCGGATCGTTCCAAGCCCTGGGCTGCCTCGGCTCGTGCTGGCTCATAGATAAGTCTTTTAATTGCTATGGGCACCACATTAGGTACAGGCGCCTTAAGTGAGTCCTAAGCGGCAAAACGTAGCGTTGGTAGCGTCATTCACGAGGGTGCCGGTTACTTTTTTATCGGGGCCGTTGAATATGTATGACTAATAACCTTCGTCATTGCCGTACAGGGAGCTGGTGGTATGCCACTCGAGCAGCTTTCAAACCGCCTGTCCAAGGGCCTTGATGACGCGCGTCCAGGTGGCTCGCCGCTGTGAGCCAGGACTTCGCGCCCCTGCGCAACAGCCAACGTGGCCCGGTACTGCTGCTGGCCTCTGGACCTTCGGCTGCCGAACTCTGCCTGGACGCCTGGCAGGACGTGCCGATCATCACCATGAACGGCGCCATCGCCAAGCTGAGCGGGACCGACATCCGCCCGCTCTTCTACGTCTGCAGCGACCTGAGCTTTGCCGAGCAGCAACCTGATCTCTACGCGCGCGGAATCGAGCAGGCGCAACGGCTGGCCTTGTGGCCCGCGGCGATCGAACGGCTGGCCGGAAGCCGGCAGGCCAAGGCTCATGCGCTGCGACGAGCGCCTAGTACCCGGCTGGAACACTACCTGGGGCTGGAGCGCGACCAGGCCGAACGCACGCTCAGCCTGCTCAGTCGTCGAGCCCGCGACATCGGCTTCAGCCGGGACATGGACTACGGCATCTTCGATGTCCGGACGGTTGCCTTCATCGCCCTGCAACTGGCCTATCACCTGGGTTTCACCGAAATCTATCTGGCCGGCGTCGACCTCAATGCCCGGGCCCCACGCTTCTACGAAGGCAGCACGGACGCGAGATCGCCCTGTGGCCTGGACGAGCATCTGCACAACCGTATCCTGCCCGGGCTCAAGGTCATGCAGGACGTCATGACCGCCGCGGGCCGCCAGGTCTTTAACCTGTCGCGCTGCAGCTGCATTCCTGCGCAGCTCATCCCACGGGCCGATCTGGCCGCCGTCGAGGCGGCCTGGCTGGGCCAGCGGACCCGTCAGGCCGGTTGACGAAGAAGCGTCAGTATTCCTGCCGCGTCGGGCGGAAGAGGATTTCGTTGATATCCACGTCGTCCGGCTGACTCAGGGCGTAGATGACTGCCCGGGCAAAGGCGTCGGCCGAGATGGCCAGCTCGTAGAGCTTGCGGACATTTTCCGCGATATCCGCTTCAGTGATGGTGTTGGGCAACTCCGTGGCCACCGCCCCGGGCGAGAGGATGGTGGTGCGCAGGCCATAGGGCTTGACCTCCTGGCGCAGGCCTTCGGAGATGATCCGCACGGCGTGCTTGGTGGCCGAATAGACGGTGCTGCCGGCGCGGACCTTGTGGCCGGCAACCGAGGCGACATTGATGATGTGGCCGCTCTTCTGCGTTTGCATGGTCGGCAGTACCGCGGCGATGCCGTAGAGCACGCCCTTGATGTTGACGTCGATCATCTGGTCCCAGTCTTCCAGGCGCCGCCGATCCAGTGGCGAATGCGGCATCAGCCCGGCGTTGTTGAGCATGACGTCCACGCGACCATGGCGGTCCAGTGCCAGATCGACCAGGGCCTGGACCTGCTCGGCCCGGGTCACGTCGGTGGCCTTGACCTCGACCTGGGCGCCCGTGGCCCGCAGCTCGGTTGCCAGCGCCTCCAGGCGTTCAAGCCGGCGAGCGCCCAGTACCAGATGCGCGCCGTGCTGGGCCAGCATGCGGGCGGTGGCCTCACCCAGGCCGCTGCTGGCCCCCGTAATGACTACGACCTTGTCTTGGATGTTGTCGCTCATGGAAAGCTGCTCCTGAAGGCTGTTGAGAGTCATCAGACTTCCTACCCGCCGCAAGGTGCATGGGCTGATACGGCTGGGCTCCCACTGGGCCTCGCTTGTGCAGGTCTACGGCAGGCCTTAAGGCGCCACGGCATTCCGTCGAAAATTCCACACCGGCCAGTCCGCGCCGTGGCCAGCGGCAACGGATGCTTTCAGGATGCGCAGGAAGCCAACGTGGGGCGCCGGTTCAGCGCCAGCCCAGGGTAAGACCCCAGACCACGGCGTAGCGCGTGGCCTTGGCCAGGGTCACCACCACTAGAAAGCGCCATAGGGGTTCGCGCATCACCCCGGCCACCAGGGTAAGGGGATCGCCGATCACGGGCGTCCAGCTGAGCAGCAGCGACCACCAGCCCCAGCGCTGATAGGCTGCCTGGATACGCGCAAGGCGCTCCGCCGACACTGGAAACCAGCGGCGTTGGCGAAAGCGTTCGAGATGGGTACCCAGCCACCAGTTCAGCGTCGAGCCGGCGACATTGCCCAGCGTCGCGGCCAGCAGCAGGAGTGGCGTGGCATAGCGCTCGGTGAGCAGCAGCCCGGCGAGGGCCGCTTCCGATTGCAGGGGCAACAGGGTGGCCGCGCCAAAGGCGAGAACGGCCAGGCCCAGGTAGACGCTCAGGGCTTCCAGGATAGAGCTCCAGCAGGGCAAGCCATGACGAGGCTGTCTCGGGTCGAGGGGAAGCCGCGGAGCATAGCGCGAGGGACCGGACTATGCCTCCTCGCGATCCTGAGACCCGGTGCTCACTCCAGCCGCGCAAGCCAGTCTACGACCGAATCCCCGCTACTGATGTCGGGCTGCACCAGGCCATCGATCATGAAGGTCGGCGAGACGTGGATGCCGTTCTGCCGGGCGTACTTGCAGTGCCACTTGATGGCGTGCTGCAGGTCCGGATTGGCGAAGGCATCGGCCAGGGCCAGGCCGCTGTAGCCTTCCAGGCGCGCAATGATGTCATTGGGCGTGGCGTCGCGATTGGGTCCGGTGGCGTGATCCTTGAACTCGAATTCCTCGCGATGGGCCGCCACCGCGGCCAGCACCGCCTTGGCGCTCTCCTTGCCGCCGTCGAGGGTAGCCGCGGCCAGCACGCAGCGCACCACCACACCGGAGAACAGGTGCCAGGGCTGGGATTGCAGGCGGATCTTCAGGGTAATGCGGTCCGGACCGGCCTGGGCCAGCAGGTCGTCGAGCTTGTTGAAGGCCTTGACCGAAAAGGGGCAGGTGGGCTCGAGAAAGACTTCGAAGGTACGGGGGCCATGGCCCCAGGCGAGGGTGTCGGCGTACAAGGTGGGACTCCAATGGCGAGATGATGGGGTTGAGACCGCACGCCGTCCCGGGCGTTTTCCCGCACCCGGGACGAAGCGGGATGCCTCAGGGAATCAGCCGCCGCCGACGCATGTCCTCCAGGTGCGCGAGCAGGACCTCGTCCGATCTCAGCATCATCTGCCCGAAGCCGGCCTGCCGTGCCTTGGTCACATCGAAGATGGCGTCCTTCTCGACATGGAAGATGAAATCGCCGAAGGCCCCGGGCGCGATCCGCTCGGGATCGGCCTCGGCCAGTCCTTCGCGTTGCGCCAGCGTCTGCCAGACCGGCTTCAGCGCGGTCAGGCGCTGGGCCAGGGAGATGGGTTGCGGCTCGCCGACGTCCAGCCCGAACCAGTCGGCCAACTGCGGCCAGACGTGACTCCAGCGAAAGACATCGCCGTTGGTGAGATTGAAGGCGCCATCGCGCTCCTCTTCGGCGGCCCAGACCGCGGCTTCACCCAGCAGCGGCGCGGCGGTGACGTTGACCAGGGCGCCGCGATAGGCCTGCTCCGTTCCGGGGAATTGCATGGCGGTGCCGGTCGCCTTGCACAGGGCGCCGTAGAGGCCGATCAGGTTGCCGAGGTTCATGGCCGAGCCCAGCGAATGGCCGATGACGATGTCGGGGCGCAGGGCGGTCCAGCGAATGCCATCGGCTTCGAGGCTGCGCACGAAGTCCTCATGGCGGAAATAGAGGTTGGGCGGGAAGTGGCGGCTGTCGTCTTCCCGCGCTGGGGTCTTGTAGACGCCGAGATGGGCGCCATAGATCTTGCCACCCTGGACGAAGGTGATGCGGGCCAGGGGAGCGCCGGCATCCCGTACCGAGGCGACCAGATTCTCCAGCATGGCGCCGTTTTCGTCCGCCTCGACGCCCGGGTCGGGGTTGGGCTTGAGGGCGCTGTAGAAGAGATGGGTCACGCCGGCGAGATCGGCCTTGGCCGCGGCCAGGCTGTCCCGGTCCAGCAGGTCGGCGGTCAGGTGCGGAAAGCGACTGGGTGCCTGTTGCGAGCGGCCGATGGTGGTGATGGACCAGCCGGCCTGGGCAAAGGCTTCCAGCACGGCCTGGCCAATGATGCCGCTGGCACCGGCGATGAGCAGCTGACGTTCGGTCATGGGGTCTCCCGATCGGATCTGATGAGGGGCAATGAAGGGGAGACCCAGGCAGAGTGCGATTTGTCCCCGTGTCGGGCTGGACGGTAGCCAGACGAACGCCTGTGTTCTGCGGGCACCAGCAGGGCTACTGTGGCAACACTGCCTGCCGCTGCCGTGGAGGATCGACCCTTGAACCATCCATCCCGTACGCCTGACGCCTTCCCGTCTTTGCTAGGCGAACTCGTCACCGCCCTGGATCTGCCTACCGCTCAGGCGGCCACCCTGCAGGTCCAGGGCAACGACAGCCTGGCCGCGTGCTTTCCGGTCAGCGACCTCGCCACGGCGGCGATCGGGGTCACCGGCCTGGCCGCCGCCGATCTGCTGGCCGAAGGGGCACCCGGATTGCCGGTGCAGGTGGACCGGCACCTGGCCGCAGCCTGGTTCAAGACATCCCTGCGTCCCCTGGGCTGGGAATTGCCCGCCGTCTGGGATGCGGTTACCGGCGACTACCGTACCCGCGACGGCTGGCTGCGGTTGCACGCCAATGCGCCCCATCACCGGGAGCGCGCCCTCGCCGTGCTCGGCTGTGCCAACAGCCATGACGCCGTGGCACAGGCCATGGCGGGCGGCCTGGGCGAAGACCTGGAGACGGCCATCGTCGCGGCGGGCGGCTGCGCGGCGAAGCTGCGCACCCAGGCGGAGTGGCAGGCGCATCCCCAGGGGCAGGCCGTTGGCGCCGAACCCCTGATGGCCCAGGAATGGACAGCCGCGAATATCGCCAGCCGTTGGCGGCCCGATCCACAACGTCCGTTGCAGGGCATCCGCGTCCTCGACCTGACCCGCATTCTCGCCGGGCCGATCGCCACCCGCCTGCTGGCCGGGCTGGGCGCCGAGGTGCTGCGGATCGATCCGCCCGACTGGGACGAACCGGCCCAGGCACCCGAGGTGACCCTGGGCAAGCGCTGCGCGCGACTGGACCTGCGCCGGCCGGCCGACCGTCGGGTGTTCGAAGCCTTGCTGGCGGACGCGGATGTCCTGGTGCATGGCTATCGCGCCGACGCTCTAGAGCGGCTCGGCTATGGCAGCGCCGCGCGCCGGGCGTTGAATCCGGCGCTGATCGACGTATCCCTGTGCGCCTACGGCTGGACCGGGCCCTGGGCCCTGCGGCGCGGCTACGACAGCCTGGTGCAGATGTCCTGCGGTATCGCCGCGGCCGGGCGCGACTGGCAGGGCGGTGAGCAACCGGTGCCCTTGCCGGTCCAGGCGCTCGACCACGCCACCGGCTACCTGATGGCGGCCGCGGTCATCCGCGGCCTCACCGGTCGCCTGCGCGAGGGCCGTACGCTGAGTGCGCGCCTGTCGCTGGCGCGCACCGCCTGCCTGCTGACCGAGCATCCCGCCGTGGCCTGCGAGCCGCTTTATTCCGGCGTGCGGGAGGCCGACTACGACACCGCACCCGAGCCCACCGCCTGGGGTCCAGGGCTACGGTTGCGCCCGCCGCTGCAGATCGGTGACCTGCGCCTGCACTGGCAGCGGCCGGCGACGCGGCTGGGGTCGGCGAGTGCGGCCTGGTCGACGGCAGGCTGAGCGGGTCAGGCCTCCAGGCAATAGCCCACGCCATAGATGGAGCGGATCAGCTCGCAGTCCGGATCGAGGCGGTGCAGCTTGCGGCGGACGTTGCGCACATGGCTGTCGACGGTGCGGTCGGTGATGATGCGGTAGTCGGTGTGCAGGTGGTTGAGCAACTGGTCGCGCGAGAGCACCTTGCCGGGGTGCCGGGCCAGGGTGGCCAGCAGGCGGAATTCCACCGGGGTCAGCTCCAGGGGCTGGCCGTTGAAGCTGGCCTGGTAGGTCTCGGCGTCCAGCTGCAGGCCGCTGGGCGCGGGCACGCCGCCCGGCACGCGGCTGCGGCGCAGCACGGCCTTGACCCGGGCCACCACCTCACGCGGGCTGAAGGGTTTGCAGATGTAGTCGTCGGCGCCCAGCTCCAGGCCGAGCAGGCGGTCGATCTCGTCGACCCGGGCGGTGACCATGATGATCGGCAGGGCGCTGAAGGTACGTACCGCGCGGCAGACCTCCAGGCCGTCGAGGCCGGGCAGCATGAGGTCGAGCAGCAGCAGGTCGGGCGGTGTGGCGCGGAGGGCGGCCAGGGCCCGTTCGCCGTCGGCGTGCCAGTCGCAGCTGAAGCCGGCGGCCTTGAGGTAGTCGCCCAGCAGGGCGGCGAGCTTGGGTTCGTCTTCCACCAGCAGGATGGTCTGGCTCATGCCGGGCTCCGGTCAGCGAGGGCGGGCAACCGCAATTCGAGCCAGAGGCCGCCAAGCGCCGAGGCCCGGGCCTGCAGCTGTCCGCCATGGACCTCGGCGATGCCGCGGCAGATCGCCAGGCCCAGGCCCGCACCGCCACTGCGGCGACTGCGCGAGCCTTCGACGCGGTAGAAGCGTTCGAACAGCCGCTCGCGGTCGGCCGCGGGAACGCCGGGCGCGGAGTCCTGCAGATCGACCTGCAGCCGGTTGCCGACCTGGCGCGCGGCGAGGTGCACCTGGCCGGGGGCTTCGGTGTACCTCAGGCTGTTCTCCAGCAGGTTGTAGAACAGCTGGCCCAGGCGCGCTTCGTCGCCGCGGGTCAGCAGCGGGGTGTCCGGCAGCTCCAGCCGCAGCTCCAGGCCGGCCTGGCGATAGCGCGGGCGCCAGGCATCGGCGGTCAGCGCCAGCAGGGTCGCCAGGTCCAGCGCTTCGTGGCGGTAGGTGGGGCCACCCACCTCGGCCAGCGACAATTCGAAGAGATCGTCCACCAGCTTGTTCAGCGAGCCGACCTCGGTCTGCAGCGACTTCAGCCCACCGACATCCAGCGGGCGGATCCCGTCTTCCATGGCTTCCAGTTCACCCCTGAGCACCGCCAGGGGCGTCCGCAACTCGTGGGAGATGTCGGCCATGAAGGCGCGGCGCTGCAACTCGTTGCTGGCCAGGACGCGGGCCAGGCGGTTGAAGTCCTGGGCCAGCTGACCGGCCTCGTCGGCGGAGCGGATGGGTAGCTGGATGCCGTAGTCGCCGGCCGCCAGACGATGGGTGGCAGCGGCCACGGTCCGGATCGGACGCAGCAGAGTGCGGGCGATCCACCAGGCCAGGGCGGCGGCCAGCAGCAGGCAGACGAAGGCGATCACCAGGCTGGAGCGGATCTGGCTCTGCTGGAAGCGGCGGTCGCCGTCGCTGATGACCGCCTCGAAGGGCGTCAGAGCCAGCCAGCCGACGACCTGGCCCTGCCAGCGGATGGCCCGCAACAGCGGGACGGGCGGCAGGTCGCGAAAGCCGATCAGGTAGCGATGCTCGGCATCCAGCAGCGAGAAGCGCAGAAAGGCGCCGGTGAGATCCGAGACCGGCGGGGAGGGCCGGACGCTGGTATTCGCGGGGAATTCCGGTCGCAGCAGCTGGATCCAGGCCTCGGGCGGGTGCTGGTTGAGCAGGAAATTCCAGTTGCCGTGCTCGGCGTAGGCGTGCTCGAAGCGTGGCACCAGGGCATCCAGGCGCTGTTCGGCCTGGCCATTGAGATAGCCGAGAAAATCCCGCGAGAAACTCAGGTAAGAAGCCCAGGCCATGCCCAGCACGGCGAAGGCGCAGAGCGCCAGGGCGGCGAGGAAGACCTTGGCGGAAAGGGACAGACGCAGCAGGCCCATGCGGATCTCGACGGCGGAAGGTAGGGGCACGCTAGCAGCTCCGCAGATGACTGTCAGGGGGCGTCGGCCAGGCGCGCGGCCTGCCAGTCGCCACCCAGCGCCATCTGCAGCTGCACGCTGGTCACCAGCTGGCTGGATTCCAGCTGCAGCAGGCTCTGCTCCTGGCTCAGCTGGGTCGCCTGGGTGGTGGCCACGTCCAGGTAGTCGATGATGCCGGCCTCGTACTGGTCGCGGGTCACGCTGGCCGAATCGCGGGCGGCAGCCACGGCGCGGCGCTGGGCGGCGAGTTCGGGGCCGAGCACGTGCAGCGCCACCAGGTCGTCTTCCACCTCGCCCAGGGCGGTGAGCACCGTCTGGCGGTAGCTGGCCACCTTGGCGTCGTAGGCCGCGCGGGCCTGGTCGACGCTCGCGCGGGTGGCACCGAAGTCGAACAGGGTGCCGGAGAGGGTCGGTCCCAGCGACCAGAAGCGGCTCGGCGTCTTGAACAGCTCGCCGAGCAGGCTGCTCTGGTAGCCGCCGCTGGCGCTCAGGGTCAGGTCCGGGTAATAGGCGGCAGTGGCCACGCCAATGGCGGCATTGGCGGCGGCCATCTGGCGCTCGGCCTGGGCGATGTCCGGGCGGCGCTCCAGCAGCTCGGTGGGCAGGCCCGTGGGAATCTCCGGCAGCCGCGCCTGCCACTGGGGATCGGCGGCCAGGGCGAAGTCCGCTGGCGGCTTGCCCAGCAGCAGGGCGATGGCGTGTTCCAGCTGGGCGCGCTGGGTGGTCAGGGCCAGCCGATTGGCGTCGGCGCTTTCCAGCTGGGTCCGCGCCTGGGCCAGATCGGCACGGGAGGCGAGCTGTTCGTCGTACTTGTTCTGGATCACCGCGAGATAGCGCCGGTAATCGGCCAGGGTCTGCTCATAGAGCGCCAGGCGCCGATCCAGTACGCGCAGCTGGAAGTAGTCCTGGGCCAGCTCCGCCTGGGCGCTGAGGGTGGCGTTGGCAAGCTCCGCGGCGCTGGCCTGGGCACTGGCGCGGTCTTCTTCCAGGGTGCGGCGCAGCCTGCCCCAGAGGTCCAGATCCCAGCTCAGGCCGAGGCTCAGGCTGTCGGCGTTCCTGACCGTGGCGCCGCTGGCACCGGTACTGCCACTGTCGCTGCTGCTGGCGTTTTCGCTGCGGGTGGTCTTGGCGTCCAGGGTGGCGCTGGGCAGGGTCTCGGCGAGGCTTTCGCGGACCAGGGCGCGAGCCTGGCGATAGAGCGCCTGATACTGGGCGATATTCTGGTTGGAGACCGCCACCTGGCTCAACAGGGCATCGAGCTGGGGATCGTCGTAGCGTTGCCACCAGGCGCCCTTGGCCTGGTCGTCGCGCGGATGGGCGGCTTTCCAGCCGGCCGCTTCCTTGAACTGGGTCGACAGCGGGGCGCTGGGCCTTTGGTAGTCGGGCCCGACGGTGCAGCCGGTGAGCAGGGTCAGCAGGAGCAGCGGGGGCAGGAGGCGCGTGAGCGGCATGGTCGTTACCTTCAGGCCGCGGCGCGGCGCAGATGCTGACGCCAGAACCGGCGGCTGGCGCGGCTCAGGCGGTCGAGACAGAGGAACACCACCGGGGTGGTGAAGAGGGTCAGTACCTGGCTCAGCGCCAGGCCGCCAACGATGGTCAGGCCCAGGGGCTGGCGCAGGGCGTCGTCGCCGCCGCTGCCCAGCGCCAGCGGCAGGGCGCCGAAGAAGGCGGCCAGGGTGGTCATCAGGATCGGCCGGAATCTCAGCCGGCAGGCCTCGCGGATGGCGGCCTCGGGCGAGAGGCCGCGGTCGCGCTCGGCCACCAGGGCGAAGTCCACCAGCAGGATGGCGTTCTTCTTGACGATGCCGATCAGCAGCAGGATGCCGATCAGGGCGATGAGGGTCAGCTGGGTGCCGGTGGCCAGCAGCAGCAACAGGGCGCCGACCCCGGCCGAGGGCAGGGTGGAAAGAATGGTCAGCGGATGGATGTAGCTCTCGTAGAGCATGCCCAGCACCAGGTAGATGGCCGCCAGGGCCGCGGCCACCAGCCAGGGAATCTGCGCGACGAGGGTAGCGAAGGCCTGGGCGGTGCCCTGGAAGCCGGACTGGATCTCCCGCGGCAGGCCGACCTTGACCAGCGCCGCCTGGATCGCCGCCTGGGCCTGCTCCAGGGAGACACCGTCGGCCAGGTTGAAGGCCAGGGTACTGGTGGCCATCTGGCCCTGGTGCGCCACCGCCAGGGGCGCGTTGCCGCCGGTGAAGCGGGCGAAGGCGGCGAGCGGGACCTGGGCGCCGCTGCCGGTCACCACGTACAGCTGCTTGAGCACCTCGGGGTGCTGGGTGTAGGCCGGCGCCAGCCCCAGCACCACGTGATACTGGTTGAGGGTGCGATAGAGGGTGGCGACCTGGCGCTGGCTGAAGGCGTTGTCCAGGAAGGTATCGAGTTCCTTGACGGTCACCCCCAGGCGGATGGCCGCGGCGCGGTCGATCTCCAGACGGGCTTCCTGGCCGCCGTTCTGCGCATCGGAATCCACCCCGGTGAGTTCCGGCAGGGTCTTGAAGGCGGCTTCCACCTTGGGCGTCCAGCTGCGCAATGCCTCGAGGTCGTCGGCCTGCAGGCTGAATTGATAGGTGGCGTTGGCGCTACGCCCCCCGACCCGCAGGTCCTGGGCCGGCATGAGGAACAGCTGGATGCCGGCGTGGCGGCTGCCGAGCTGGCTGAGGCGATTGGCGATCTGCTGGGCGCTGTCCTTGCGCTCGCCATAGTCCTTGAGGCGGATGAAGAATTGCGCCGAGTTGCGCGAGCCGAACATGCCGCCGCCGGTGGAAGCTATCACTGCGGCCACGTCCGGATCGCGACGCAACTGGGCGGCGATTTCCTTCACATAGGGCGCCAGGGCCTGGTAGGAGATGCTCTGGTCGGCGCGGATGGCGCCGAGCACCACCCCGGTGTCCTGGTCCGGAAAGAAGCCCTTGGGCACCACCACATAGAGGTAGACGTTGAGCACCACCGTGAGCGCCAGGCTCGCCAGGGTCAGCAGCGGGTGCCGCAGGACCCAGTCCAGGCCGCGCAGATAGCCGCCTTGCAGGCGCGCGAGGCCCTGCTCGATCCACCGATAGAGCGCCGGCACCGGCGCCGTGGGTGACCGCTCGCGCAGCACCCGCGCGCAGAGCATGGGGGTGAGGGTCAGCGACAGCAGCATGGAGATGACCAGGGCCACGCTGAGGGTCACGGCGAATTCGCGAAACAGCCGGCCGACGATGCCGCCCATGAGCAGCAGCGGAATGAACACGGCGATCAGCGACAGTGTCATGGACAGCACGGTGAAGGCCACCTCGCGACCGCCGATCAAGGCCGCGCGCAGCGGCCCGCGGCCCAGCTCGCGGTGGCGGGTGACGTTCTCCAGCCCCACGATGGCGTCGTCCACCACGAAGCCGGTGGCGATGATCAGCGCCATCAGCGACAGGTTGTCCAGGCTGTAATCGAGCAGGTACATGACCGCGCAGGTGCCGATCAGCGACAGCGGCAAGGCCACGGCCGGTACCAGGGTAGCCCGCAGGTCGCGCAGGAAGACGAATACCACCGCGATCACCAGCACCACCGCCACCAGCAGGGTCTCTTCGGTTGAGTGCAGCGAGGCGCGGATGCTGGCGGAGCGGTCGATCACCGGGACCAGGTCCACGTCGCCCGGCACCAGCGCCTGCAGCACCGGCAGCTGGGCCTTGATGGCGTCCAGGGTCTGCAGCATGTTGGCGCCGGCCTGGCGGGTGACGCCCAGGGTCACCGAGGGCTGGCCGTTCAGCGAGCCGCTGACGTAGACGTCCTCGACGGTGGCGTAGACCCGCGCCACGTCGCTCAGGCGTACCGCGGCGCCCTGCTGGTAGCCGACGATCAGCTGCGCATAGTCCGCCGCCTGCTCCAGCTGGCCGTTGCTCTCGATGGACCAGGTCTGGCCCTCGGCGTGCAGCACGCCCTTGGCGCCATGGGTGGTGGCATTGGCGATGGCCGTGCGCACGCTGTCCAGGGCGATGCCGGCATGGGCCAGTTGCTGGGGCTGCAGGTCGATGCGGATCGCCGGCAAGGAGCTACCGCGGATCGACACCTGGCCGACGCCCTGCACCTGGGCGATCTTCTGCTGCAGGATGCTCGACGCCAGGTCGTAGAGTTCGCCGGGGCTGCGCGTCTTGGAGGTGAGCGCCAGCATCAGGATCGGCGATTCCGTGGGATTGGCCTTGCGATAGGTAGGCAGGCTGGGCATGCCGCTGGGCAGCAGGCTGCGGGCGGCGTTGATGCCGGCTTGGACGTCACGGGCGGCGCCGTCGATGTTGCGCGACAGGTCGAATTGCAGGATCAGGGTGGTGGAGCCCTGACTGCTGCTGGAGGTCAGCTCGGTGACTCCGGCGATCTGGCCGAGACTGCGCTCCAGCGGCGTGGCCACGGTGGCGGCCATGGTCTCGGGACTGGCGCCGGGCAGGCTGGCGCTTACCACGATGGTGGGGAAGTCCACCTTGGGCAGCGGCGCCACCGGCAAGCGGGCGTAGCCGAGCAGGCCGAGCAGCAGCACCGCCAGACTCAGCAACAGGGTGGCGATCGGCTTGAGCACGAACAGGCGGATGGGATTCATCGTCCGCCGCTCCGCTGCCAACGCCGTCCCAGCCGCTCGCCGAGGCTATCGAAGACCAGGTAGATCACCGGCGTGGTGTAGAGCGTCAGCACCTGGCTGACCAGCAGCCCGCCGACGATCACCAGCCCCAGCGGCCGGCGCAGCTCGGCGCCGGAGCCGCTGGCGAACATCAGCGGCAGGGCGCCGAGCAGGGCGGCCAGGGTGGTCATCAGGATGGGTCTCAGGCGCAGCAGGCAGGCGCGGTGGATGGCCGCCCGCGGCGCCAGGTGCAGTTGCTGGCGCCCCTCCAGGGCGAAGTCCACCATCATGATTGCGTTCTTCTTGACGATGCCGATCAGCAGCACCACCCCGATCAGGGCGATCAGGGAGAACTCGGTGCCGGTCAGCAACAACAGCAGCAGGGCGCCGATGGCCGCCGAGGGCAGTGTGGAGAGGATGGTCACCGGGTGGATGAAGCTCTCGTAGAGCACCCCCAGCACGATGTACATCACCACTACCGCGGCCAGGATCAGCCACAGGGTGTTGCCGGCCGCCTGCTGGAAGGCCTGGGCCGCGCCCTGGTACCTCAGGGTGACGCTGCTCGGTGCCTGGGCCTCGCTCAGGCACTGGGCGATGGCCTGTTGCGCTTGCTCCAGGGAATAGCCGTCGGCCAAGTTGAAGGACAGCGTCACCGCCGGGAATTGCCCCAGGCGCGTCAGCGCCAGGGCGCCGGGGCGCTGCTCGATACGGGCGATGTCGGTGAGGCGTACCAGGCCCTTGGGGCTGCTGCCGGTAGTTGTCGTACTGCTGCTACTGCTACTGCTACTGCTACTGCTACTGCTACTGCTACTGCTACTGCTTGTGCTGCTGGTGCTGGTGCCGCTGGCCGTGGCGGTGGTCGCCGGCGCCAGATAGATGTCGCCGAAGGCCGCCGGGGTCTGCCGGAAGGCACCGGGTACCTGCAGCACCACCCGGTACTGGTTGGCCTGGGTGAAGATGGTGGAGATCAGCCGCTGGCCGAAGGCGTTGTAGAGCGCGGTGTCCACGTCGGCGGCGGTGATGCCGAAGCGCGCGGCGGCGGCGCGGTCCAGTTCCACCTGGGCGGTGAGGCCCTGGTCTTCCAAGTCGTCGAGCACGTCGCGCAGCTCCGGCCGTGCCTGCAGACGCGGCATCAGCCGCGGCAGCAGGGCGGCCAGCCGGGTGCCGTCGGCATCGTCGAGGGTGAACTGGTACTGGCTGGGCGTGAGCTGGTCGTCCACCGTCAGCTCCTGGTTGGCCACCAGGTCCAGGCGAATGCCGGCAACGCCTGCGGCGGCCTGCCTGAGGCGCTGGATAATGGCCGGCGCCCGCTCGCTGCGTTCGTCGAAGGGCTTGAGCTGGATCTGCAGGCGGCCCTGGTTGAGGGTGGCATTGCTGCCGTCGACGCCGAGGGTCGAGGTCACCGTGGCCACCGCCGGATCGGCCAGCACCCTTTGCACCAGCGCCTGCTGGCGGCGGGCCATGGCGTCGAAGGAGACATCCTGGGAGGCACGGGTGAAACCGACGATCAGTCCAGTGTCTTCGCTGGGAAAGAAGCCCTTGGGCACCAGCAGATAGAGCAGGGCGGTCAGCGCCACGGTGGCCACGGCTACCACCAGGGTCAGCCGCTGATGATCCAACACCACGCTCAGGGTGCGGTCGTAACCCGCTACCAGGCGTTCGAATTGCCGCTCGCCCCAGCGCGCGAAGCGGCTCTGGCGCTCCGGCGGCACATGCTGAAGCAGCCGGCCGCAGAGCATCGGCGTGAGCGTCAGGGAAACGAACATGGAGACCAGGATGGCCACCGCCAGGGTGATGGCGAATTCGCGGAACAGCCGACCCACCACGTCGCCCATGAACAGTAGCGGGATCAGCACGGCGATCAGCGAGAAGGTCAGCGAGATGATGGTGAAGCCGATCTCCCGCGAACCGCGCAGCGCCGCCTGCAGCGGCGGCTCGCCCTCTTCCAGGTGGCGGGCGATGTTCTCCACCACCACGATGGCGTCGTCGATGACGAAACCGGTGGCGATGGTCAGGGCCATCAGCGTCAGGTTGTTCAGCGAAAAGCCCGCCAGATACATGATCCCGAAGGTGCCCACCAGCGACAGCGGCACCGCCAGGCTCGGGATCAGGGTGGCGGTGACGTTGCGCAGGAACAGAAAGGTCACCATCACCACCAGGGCGATGGACAGCAGCAATTCGAATTGCACGTCGGAAAGCGAGGCGCGGATGGTCTGGGTGCGATCGGCCAGCACCGTCAGCTGGACGTTGTCGGGCAGGGCCGCGCGCAGCTTGGGCAGTTGCGCCTGGATGGCGTCGACCACGCCGATGACATTGGCCCCCGGCTGGCGCTGGATGTTGATGACGATGGCCGGCCGGCCGTTGGCCGTGGCGGCCAGGTAGGCGTTTTCCGGCGCCTCCTCGACGGTGGCCACGTCCTTGAGCCGCAGGGCGGCGCCCTGCGCGTAGCTGAGCACCAGCTCGCCGTACTCGGCGGCGCTGCGCAGCTGGTCGTTGGCGTCGATGGTGATGGAGTGGTCCGGGCCGTCGAAGCCGCCCTTGGAGCCGTTGACGTTGGCGGCGTTGACCACCGTGTAGACGTCTTCCAGGGTCAGGCCGTGGGCGGCCAGGGCCTTGGGGTTGACGTCGATGCGCACCGCCGGCTGCTGGCCGCCGGCCAGGCTCACCAGGCCGACCCCGGAGATCTGCGACAGCTTCAGCGCCAGGCGAGTGTTGACCAGGTCCTGCACCCGGGTCAGCGGCAGGCTGTCGGAGGTGGCGGCCAGGGTCAGCACCGGGGCATCGGCGGGATTGACCTTCTTGTAGGTGGGCGGATTGGGCAGGTCGTCCGGCAGATAGCTGTTGGCGGCGTTGATCGCGGCCTGCACCTCCTGTTCGGCGACGTCCAGCGACAGGCTGAGATCGAATTTCAGGGTAATGACCGAGGCGCCGGCCGAGCTGGTGGAGTACTGCTGCGCCAGGCCGGCCATCTGCCCCAGCTGGCGCTCCAGCGGCGCGGTCACGGCGGTGGCCAGCACCTTGGCGCTGGCGCCGGGATAGAGGGTGGTCACCTGAATGATGGGATAGTCGACCTCCGGCAGCGCCGAGATCGGCAGCAGGCGATAGCCGAGGAGGCCGGCGAACAGCACCGCCACCATCAGTAGCACCGTGGCCACCGGCCGCTGGATGAACAGGCGTGACGGATTCATGGGCGGGCATCCGCCGCCGCCGCGCCTTCCACGCGGACCTGGGCGCCGTCGCGCAGGTGGTCGATACCGCGGATGACCACCCGCTCATCGCCCGCCAGTCCCTGGGTGATGGCCAGCCGCTCGCCCAGCGCCGGCCCGGTGGTCACGCCGCGTCTTTCCACCTTGTCATCGGCGCCCACCACATAGACGAAGCTGCCGTCGCTGCCCAGCTGTACCGCGGCGGCGGGAACTACCACGGCGTTCTTCAGGGTGTCGGTCTGCAGGCGCACGTTGACGAACTGGTTGGGATAGAGCTTCTCGTCCGGGTTGGCGAACAGCGCCTTGAGCTTGAGGCTGCCGGTGCTGGTGTCGATCTCGTTGCTGATGAACTTCAGCGTGCCCTCGGCCAGCGTCGTGCTGTCCAGCTGGCCCAGCGCGGTGACGGGCAGCGTCCGGCCCTGGCGCACCTTGGGCAGCAGGCTGGCGAGCGTCGCCTGGGGCAGGCTGAAGGTCACGGCGATGGGATCGGTCTGGGTGATGCTGACGAGGCCGGTGGTGTCGCCGGCCGCCAGGTAGTTGCCCGGGTCCACCAGGCGCAGGCCGACGTAGCCCTCCAGTGGCGCCGTGATACGGGCGTACTGCAGATTCAGCTGGGCGGCGGCGATCTGCGCCTGGTCCGCCTGCACCGCGCCCTGGTACTGGCCCACGGTGGCGACCTGGGTGTCCAGCTCCTGTTTGGCCAGCGAATCCTTGGCCACCAGCCGGCGATAGCGCTCCAGGGTCAGCTGGGCACTCTTGAGCTGCGCCTGGTTCTGCGCCAGGTCACCGCGATACTGGTCCAGGGTGGCCTGGTAGGGCCGCGGATCGATCTGCGCCAGGAGCTGGCCCTTCTTCACCCGCTGACCTTCGGTGAAGAACACCTGCTCCAGCTGACCGGCCACCCGGGTGGTCACCGTAACGCTGGCGTTGGCCACCACGGTGCCCAGGGCGGTGAGGGTGACCGGCACATCGGCATGCCCGGCCTGGCCCACCGCCACGGTGATCGGCTGGCCTTGCCCGGCGGCCGCGCCCCAGGCCCGACCGCCATGGCTGCCATGCGCGGCGCTACCGGCATCGGTCGAACGCCCGTGCAGCACCAGCCCCAGCGCCACGGCGGCACCGACCAAGACAACGACGACGAGAATGCGGGATTTCCTGCTCATGCCTGCCAGACCTGACTGATATAGCGGTCAGGCTGCTGGGGAAATGTGCAGGAAATATGGAAAGGGCGTTCAACTGCGGGGAGAGCTGCAACCCCGGTCCACGTAGGTTGCGGTTGAGCGCAGCGAAGCCCAACGGCCCCGCTGCTTTCTATAGAGCGTCAATCCAGATCGGCCGCCGAATGCCGCTCGGCCAGTTGCTCGCCCGGCTCACCCCAGGTGCGATTTACCCGCCGACCGCGCTGCACCGCCGGCCGGGCGGCGATGGCCTGGGCCCAGCGCTGCACGTGGGTGTAGTCCTGCACCGAGAGGAATTCCGCGGCGTTGTACAGCTGGCCCAGTACCAGATTGCCGTACCAGCTCCAGATGGCGATGTCGGCGATGCCGTACTCCTCGCCGGCCACGTAGCTACGCTCGGCCAGCAGGCGGTCGAGCACATCGAGTTGGCGCTTGGCTTCCATGGCGTAGCGGTTGATGGGGTATTCGAGCTTTTCCGGCGCATAGGCATAGAAATGCCCGAAGCCGCCGCCCAGGAAGGGCGCCGAACCCATCTGCCAGAACAGCCAGTTCAGCGTCTCGGTGCGACCGGCGTGATCCTTCGGGATGAAGGCGCCAAAGCTGTCTGCGAGATAGAGCAGGATGGCGCCGGACTCGAAGACGCGCAGCGGCTCGGCGCCGCGGCGATCCACCAGGGCCGGGATCTTGGAATTCGGATTGATCTCGACGAAGCCGCTGGAGAATTGCTCGCCCTCGCTGATGCGGATCAGCCAGGCATCGTATTCGGCGTCGCCATGTCCGGCCGCCAGCAATTCCTCCAACAGAATGGTCACCTTCATGCCGTTGGGCGTGCCCAGCGAATACAGCTGGAAGGGATGCTCACCGACCGGCAGTTCCCTGTCGTGGGTCGGCCCGGCGATGGGGCGGTTGATGCTGGCGAAGTTGCCGCCGGAGGTGGTGGGGGTCCAGACGCGTGGGGGCGTGTAGGGTTCGCTCATGATGGCTCTGTCCTCGGTCGGCACGGATGGGTAGTTCGATCATAACCGAACTTTGCGCCAGGTCTGTTCAATGGTGCTCACGCTGGCAACAAACCGGATCCAGGATCGCCGCTCAGGCGTTCTGTTCGGTCAGGCGCTGTACCGTCAGGGTGCGGTACTGGCGCGGGGTCATGCCCTTGAGCTGGTGGAAGCGTCGATTGAAGTTGGAGATGTTGTTGAAGCCGGCCTCGAAGCAGATGTCGGTGACCGGCATGCTGCTGTGGGAGAGCATCTCGCAGGCCTTACTGATGCGCAGGCTGTTGACGAATTCGACGAAGGTGCGACCCGTGGCCTGGCGGAAGAAACGCGAGAAATAGGTCGGTGTCATGCCCAGGTGCTCGGCCACTTCTTCCTGGGTGAAATCACGCTGGTAGTGATCGAAGATGAAATTCAGCGCCCGGTTGGTGCGATCCACCGCCTGTTCGCTGGCGGTGGCCGGCTCGACGCTGCCGGACAGCAGCTGGTAGCGCTCCGAGGTGGCCAGCGCCTCCATCAGCACCAGGAAATGGCCGAGGCGGGTGGCGCCGCCACTCTCGGAGATCTGTTGCAGCAACGCCTGGGCGCGGGCGATCAGCTGCGGATCTTGGAATTCGATGCCGTAGCGGGCGCGTTCCAGCAGCGGCGCCAGGCCGCTGAGTTCGGGAAACACCGCCGTGGCGTTGTCCACCGTCTCGTTGGTGAAGTTGACCAGCATGTCGCGCTTGGCCACCACCTCGCCCTCGGCGACGCGGCTGATCCAGTTGTGCGGCAGATGCGGACCGGTGAGGAACAGGCTGCCCGGATAGAAGTTGCCGATGTAGTCGCCGATGAAGGCGGTCCCCGAACTGGCCACGATCAGGTGCAGCTCGTATTCCTTGTGGAAATGCCAGCGCACCAGCGGACAGGGAAAGCCATGCTCCCGATAGATCACCGAGTGACCGCTCAGGTCCTCCATCAATTCGTAGGAGGGATTGCGCTTGCGCACGGACTGACTCATGGACCGCCCCGTCGTTCTTGTCGGCCTTGATCCTGGCCCTGTTCGACGTCCAGTACAACCCCGGATTCAGCCCGTGCGCAGGATCACCGCCGCGCGCAGCTTGCCACGGCCGAAGCGACTCATCTTGTCGAACTCGGCGTGGGACACCGGGATGTGCTGGCAGTCCAGTTCACGGCGATGCTGGCTGTGGTCGACATCGGGATCGTGCAGGTAGACGAAGTCCTCATCGCAGTCGGTGACCAGCACCCAGTGCGGTCCCTTGGCCTTGGTCAGCCGGAAGGAGCTGATCAGCACCAGCGGGAAGGCGCCCTGGTCGACCCAGTGGGCGATGTCCAGGCGCGTGCGGTAGAGGCGCTCGATGGGCGACTGCTTGACCTCGGCGCTGAAGTCCTCGTGCACCAGGCGCATGACCTCCTTCTTCTCCTCGCTGCGCACGCCATCGAGGAACAGGGGGCCCCGGGTATTGACCTGCAGCGTGACCTTGAAGCCCCGGCGCAGCGCGGCCAGGGCCAGGCCGTGGGGGCCGCAGCCGCCGTGACCGGCGGTCATGTAGATGGTGGTGGCTTCGCGCCACAGCCGCAGTTCCTCGCGGCGCTCCAGCGGGCGACCGGGCTGCAGGGCGCCCATGGCCATCAGCAGGCTGGCCGGTCCGCAGGTGAAGTCGGTGGTCTGGCGATAGAAGGGCACCGGACGGGCCTGGCCTTCGCGCGGCTGGCGGATGCGCTTCTCGAAGCGCAGCGCCTGGCTGTGGTCTTCGTAGTAGTCCTCTACCGTGGCGAAGGGCAGGTAGCCGTTGCGCTCGTAGAGGGCGATGGCGGCGGCGTTGTCCGGGCGGACCTCCAGGCGCAGGTAGGCGCAGTCGCGCTCCACCGCCTCGGCTTCGGCAGCCTCCAGCAAGCGCTGGCCCAGGCGATGGCCACGCGCCTCGGGATCGACGGCGATGGAATAGAGCCGCGCCAGCGAGGTGTTCTCGTGGAACAGCACCAGGGCGTAGCCTGCCACCTGGCGGTCATTTTCCGCCAGGATCAGCACGGCGTTCGCACGGGTGAGCATGTAGTGGAAATTGCGCCGGGAAAGGCGGTCATAGCTGAAGCAGCGCGCTTCCAGATCGACCAGCGCCGCCAGATCGTCCAGCCCGGCGGGCCTGAGCATGAAACTCATCGCGAAGGATTCTCCTGGAGCAGAGCGGGCAGCCTGGCATGGTTAAGCAACGGTTAATAGCACCCGCGTTACAACAGTTGGAGTGGTCCGGCGGCATCCGGGTTTCCGCCGGGACCACGCCCCGCAACCAGGAGGTCCAGTGAGCAAGCTGTATATCGTCGTGGAACGCAAGGAAGACTGGTCGTCCTACTATCCCAGCGAAGACGTCATCACCGCCCAGGAATACCTGGAGCAATCCAACGAACAGGACAACGGCAAACGCGTGCAGGTGATCAATCTCTGCCGCAGCCAGAAGTACCTCGGCCACGGCTACTACTGCTCGCTGCTCGCCGAAGCCCGCGGGCACAAGGTCATCCCCTCGGTGCGCACCATCAGCGAACTGGCGCGCAAGTCGCTCTACGGCCTGGCGCTGGAGGACCTGGACAAACTGCTGACCAAGGCGTTGGCTGGCCATCCCTATGGCAGCGCCGACGGCTTCACCCTCACGCTCTATTTCGGCAACACCGACATCGCGCCGCTGCAGGACCTGGCGCGTCAGGTGTTCGAGGCCTTTCCCTGTCCGCTGCTGCTGGTGGAATTCCGCCGCGACCGCGCCGGCTGGCACATCGGCGGCCTCAAGCTGGGCAGCATCCACAAGCTGCACGAACAGCAGGAAGACCTCTTCGCCAATGCCCTCGACGGCTTCAGTCGCCGCGTCTGGCTCAAGCCGGGGCGCCGCGAGAAATACCGTTTCGACCTGGCCATCCTGCACGACCCCAAGGAAGCCTTTCCGCCTTCCGATGCCAAGGCGCTAAAGAATTTCGTGCGCGTCGGCAAGCATCTGGGGCTGGACGTGGAGCTGATTGAAAAGAAGGACTACGCGCGGCTGGGTGAATTCGACGCCCTGTTCATCCGCGAGACCACCGCCATCGACCACCATACCTATCGCTTCGCCAAGAAGGCTGAAAGCGAAGGCCTGGTGGTGATGGACGATCCACGCTCGATTCTGAGATGCACCAACAAGGTCTATCTGGCCGACCTGCTGCGCGCCCACAAGCTGGACATGCCCGCGACCGAGATCCTCTACAAGGACAATCCTGGTCAACTCGAAGGACTTGGCGAGCGCCTGGGCTTTCCGCTGGTGCTCAAAATTCCCGATGGCTCCTTTTCCCGCGGCGTCATCAAGGTCGAAGACCCCGCCCAGCTGCGCAAGGCCAGCGCCGAACTCTTCGAACGCTCGGTGCTGCTGCTGGCCCAGGAATTCTTCTACACCGAATACGACTGGCGTATCGGCGTGCTGAACCAGGAGCCGATCTTCGCCTGCCAGTACTTCATGTCCAAGGGCCACTGGCAGATCTACGACCACAGCGCCAGCGCCACCGAGGTCAGCGGCGATTTCCGCACCCTGGCGGTGCAGGACGCACCCCATGCGGTGGTCGAGTTGGCGGTCCGCACCGCCAACCTGATCGGCGACGGTCTCTATGGCGTGGATCTCAAGCAGGCGGGCGACAAGCTGGCGGTGATCGAGGTCAACGACAATCCCAACATCGATTGCGGGGTCGAGGACCTGGTGCTCAAGGACGATCTCTACGCCCTGGTACTGGAGGAATTCATCCGGCGGCTGGAGTCGCAACGCGGCGGACAGCCCTGGTAACGCGCCAGGGTCGCGCAGAAGTAGGTTGGGCTGCGCGTAGCGAAGCCCAACAGTCCAGGCTGACTCCGCTATGTTGGGCTTCGACGGTAGAGCCGCCTCAGCCCAACCTACCGGGAAGGGATCAGGCGCCGTGGCACTTCTTGAATTTCTTCTCGCTGCCGCACGGGCAGGGATCATTGCGACCCACTTCCTTCAGCGGATTGCGCACCGGCTCCTGGGCCGGGCCATGGTTGCAGTGCGGTCCATGCACATGGTGGGTATGGCCGTGATCGTGGTCATGGTCGTGATTGCAATCGGGACCGTGGACGTGCTGGTTCATCTCATAACTCCGGGATGTAGGCGCCAGGCACGAACTGCCCCTGGCGAGAAAAATGGACGCTGCGCCCGAACAGCCAGCCGGTCTTCACTCGGCCGCGCAGCCGATAGTTGATCGGCTGGTTGGGGTCTTCCAGCATGCGACCGACGTCCTTCACGTAGCGCCACAGATTAGTCTGCACTGGCACCGAGAAGCTGCGCTGACCATTGGCCGGCACCGACGAGTGCAGGTTGGCGGTCCCCTGGGACAGCAGCAGATCGTTCAGGTAGACCGTGTAGGCCAGGTTGCGCACGGGCAGGGTGCTGTCGTTGGGGTTCTGGACGCGGAAGTGCAGCACGAAGTCCTGGCTCCACAGCCGTGCGCGGATCAGCTCCACGCCGGTCAGTTCGACCTGGGGCTCCTCATAGTTGCGCCCGATGTAGGTACAACCGCCAAGGCTGCTCAGCAGGACGCCGAGCAGGGTAATGAACAAGGCCTGGCGAAGCATGCGGCACTCCCGTTTTCTGCGCAGTTTAACAAGCACCGATTGCTGCACAAGTCGGGGCCGCTTCGGCACAGGCTAACAAAAAAACGCCGGTGCCAGGCGACCGTGCGGACTGGACCCCTCCGGCGCGACGTTGCATCCTGCAGCTCTTGTCGTGACCGAGGAGGTCGTCATGTCCGCCGTGCTCTATGAAATCGCCTTCCAGGGCGAGCTGGTCGCTGGCGCCGATGCGCAGCAGACCCGACAGAATCTGATGCGGCTGTTTCAGGCGGATGAACAGCGCATCGCCGTGCTCTTCTCCGGTCGCCGCATGATCATCAAGAATCGCCTCGACGCCGCCACCGCCGAGCGCTATCGCGCCACCCTGGCCCAGGCCGGGGCGCGGGTCGAGGTGGCGCCCATGGCCGAGACAGGCGAGCCGGCTGCGGCACCTGTCGAGACGCGGGCGCCAGCTGCCACCGAGGCGACCGCGGCGTCTTCCACCGAGCGCGGGGCGCTGTCGGTCGCGCCCCGGGATGCGGTGATGGCGGCTTTCGTCGACGTCCAGGCGCCGGATTTCGGCCTGGCACCGGTGGGCGCCGATCTGCAGGATCAGGCCGCGCCGGTGGCGCCGCCGCGGGTCGAGCTGTCGCACCTGAGCCTGGCGCCGGTGGGCAGCGATCTGGGGCCGGCCTCCGAGGCGTTACCCGTGGCGGTGCCGGATACCGATCACCTGACGCTGGTCAGGGAATAGGCGCGGCCGGCGTTACAGGAAGCCGGCGCAGCACTTCTTGAACTTGGCGCCGCTGCCGCACAGGCAGGCATCGTTGCGCCCCGGCAGCGGCCTGGCGGTCGGATCGAGAAAGTACCAGCGGCCTTCCCGCTGGACGAAACCCGAGCGTTCTTCATGGCGGTGGGCGCCACGACCATCTTCCCAGCGCGCCACGAAGCTGACCCGCGCATGGTCAGGATCGCCGGGCTCGGGGCGATGATCCAGCACCTGCAGACCCTGCCAGCGACTGCCCAGACTCCAGGCCGCCAGGGCCTCCCGGTCCAGTAGCGCCTGCTGCGCAGGGGCCGTGGTGGCCACCAGGTAGTCGATCAGTCCCAGCACATAGGCGCTGTAGCGCGAGCGCATCAGGTGCTCGGCATCGGGCGCCGGCGTGCCGGCATGAAAGGCTCCGCAACAGTCGCCGAGCGGACGGTCCGAGCCACAGGGGCAGGGGGCCATGGGTTGCATCTCACCACCAGTACTTGCCGAAATTCTGCGGATTGGCCCAG
The DNA here is from genome assembly GCF_014190935.1 of Pseudomonas sp. AS2.8. NCBI lineage: Bacteria > Pseudomonadati > Pseudomonadota > Gammaproteobacteria > Pseudomonadales > Pseudomonadaceae > Pseudomonas > Pseudomonas sp. AS2.8. The sequence goes on along the minus strand of NZ_JACHVV010000002.1, from coordinate 508,451 downwards.
AACCGGGCGTTGAGCCAGTCCGGGACCTGCTTGTAGTCGTGCAGATCATAGCTGAACAGGGTGACCACCTGGCCGTCGCGGGCGAAGCGCTCGCTGGCTTGCAGGGCCAGGGCGTAGAAATCCGTCAGCTGCCATTCGCTGGCGGCCAGGTCCACCAGCACGGCCAGGCGTGAGGTATTGAGGTTGCGCAGGCCGCCGAGCAATTCGCGGCCCGCTCGCAGCGGCAGATGTTCCAGGCAGTCGGCAAGGATCACCAGATCGTAGCGTTCGCCCAGTAGGCTCGGCTCGCCCAGAGGGACCGTGGCCTGCACCAGCTGGCAGTGGGGGTGGGCCTCGGCATAGGCCTGCAGCGCCGGTAGCGGCTTGCGCGCCACGCAGAGCAGGCGCGCCGGCCGATGATGTTCGAGCAGGCTTGCCAGAGCCTGTTGCGGGGTACGGGACGAGAATATGTTTGCCATTAAGGGAACCCTAATCAAATCGCGATTGACTAAGCAACCAGCGTTGTCAAGATGTGTACGCCACCATTAGTCTGACAGCGCCATAAAACGAAAGACGAGCCTAACTCGCGGCACCCGGTCTATAGGAGACCCTTCATGAGCAAGAGCATCGCAAGGACAGCTTTACCCCTCATCCTGGCAAGCACCGTGCTGGCTGGTTGTGCGGGCGGCGTACAGAAATCCGATTGGCCGGTCTGCGCAGCCGTAGGCGCCCTGGTTGGCGGCGCGGCGGGTGCTACCCAGAGTGGTAACGTCGCTGGCATGGCGGCCCTGGGCATAGGTACCACGGCTGGCGCCTATTGCTGGGTGCATGGCAAGGGCAACGAACAGGTCGCCCGCATGGAACCCGCTCCGGCCCCGGCTCCGGCGCCCGCACCGGCTCCCGCGCCGGCACCACTGCCGAAGCAGGAAGTGATCACCGCGCGTGACCTGCACTTCGCCTTCGATTCTGCAGAAGTCAGTCCGCAGGATCGTGCTCAGCTCGACGGTATCGCTGGTCGTCTGCGTGGCGAAGCCGCCAGCACTCGTCTGTCGATCACCGGCCACACCGACAGCAAGGGTACCGACGCCTACAACCAGCGTCTGTCCGAGCGTCGCGCCAAGTCGGTCAGCAACTACCTGATCCAGGCCGGTGTGCCGGCAGCCAGCGTCGTGTCCGTGAAAGGCATGGGCGAGCGTCAACCGATCGCCACCAACGAGACCGCTGAAGGCCGTGCCACCAACCGCCGTGTCGAGATCCAGATCGACCGCGAGTGATGCACCGGCGGCGGACCTTGGTCCGCCGCCTTTACTTTCTCCGGCTTCAGGCGTTATGGTCCGATCCATCTCGTCCTCCTGCTGGAATCCATGAAAACCCTGTCCCTTACCGGCAAAGTTCTACTCCTGCTGTTCTGGCTCGCCGCAGCCGCCGCCATTGCCCTGCCTCTCGCTCGTCCCTTCCCCCAATTGCTCGCCCTGGTAGCCCTGGCCCTGCTGCTCCTGCACCTGGGTGAAGTCTTCGCCAGTCGTCGTGCCCTGCGCCTGCGTCGCCATCCCTGGCTCGACCGCCTGAGCTTGCTGATCTTTGGCGCCTTTCATCGGCTGCCGCCGCAGCTGCCGGGTGCCTGAGCGGCCTGCGACCTCAACGTCGGGCGCATCCTGACGACAGGCGCGTTATCATAGCGCCCAAGATCCATTACTGTAGATGCATACAGCGCTCGTCCGCCGGACGTGGCGCTGCTTTGCCATCGCCCGGAACCAGGCATGCTCAGCACCGAACTCAAGACCCAGATCCAGGGCGCCTACACGCGTTTCCTCGAAGCCAAGTCGCTCAAGCCACGCTATGGCCAGCGGCTGATGATCGCGGAGACCGCCAAGGGCCTGGGTGCCATCACCCAGGACGAGGAGGGCCACCGCGAAGGCGAGCCCGCCGTGGTGGCGGTGGAGGCGGGTACCGGGACCGGCAAGACCGTGGCCTATGCCCTGGCCGCCATCCCCGCGGCCAAGGCGGCCGGCAAGCGCCTGGTGATCGCCACGGCGACGGTGGCGCTGCAAGAGCAGATCGTGCACAAGGACCTGCCGGACATCCTGCGCAACAGCGGACTGTCCTTCAGCTTTGCCCTGGCCAAGGGCCGGGGGCGCTATCTGTGCCTGTCCAAGCTGGACATGCTGCTGCAGGAGGGCCAGGCGCAGAACGCCACGGCCCAGCTGTTCGCCGAGGATGGCTTCAAGATCGATGTGGACGAGGCGTCCAACGAATTGTTCGGCAAGATGATCGAGCGCCTGGCCGGCAATCGCTGGGACGGCGATCGCGACAGCTGGCCGGAAGCCATCGAGGACGTCCAGTGGTCGCGCATCACCACCGACCACAGCCAGTGCACCAATCGCCATTGCCCGAATTTCCAGCAGTGCGCCTTTTATCGCGCCCGCGAAGGCATGACCAAGGTCGATGTCATCGTCACCAACCATGACCTGGTGCTGGCCGACCTGGCCCTGGGCGGCGGCGCCATCCTGCCTGATCCCCGCGACACCCTCTATGTGTTCGACGAAGGCCACCACCTGCCGGACAAGGCCATCGGCCACTTCGCCCATTTCACCCGGCTGAGGTCCACCGCCGAGTGGCTGGAGCAGATCGCCAAGAACCTCACCAAGCTCCTTGCCCAGCACCCCCTGCCGGGCGATCTCGGCCGGCTGGTGGAGCAGGTTCCGGAGCTGGCACGGGAGATCCGCACCCAGCAGCAATTCATGTTCACCGCCTGCGAAGCGCTGGCGGATTTTCGCGCGGGCGAGGACATGGAAGGGCGCGAGCGGCCGCGGCACAGATTCGTCGGCGGGGTGATCCCCGAAGACCTGCGCGAGATGGGCATCGAGCTGAAGAAAGGCTTCGCCAAGCTCACCGACCTCTTCACCCGCCTGACCGAGATGCTCAAGCAGGCCATGGACGGTGAGTCCAGCATCGGCCTGGCCAGCTATCAGGCCGAGGAGTGGTATCCGCTGTTCGGCAGTCTGCTGGCGCGTTCCCAGGGCAACTGGGAATTATGGACGGCCTTTACCTGTGATGACCCGGAAGACAGCCCGCCCATGGCGCGCTGGATGACCCTCGCCGAAACAGGTTCGCTGTACGACATCGAGGTCAACGCCAGCCCCATCCTCGCCGCCGAGATGCTGCGCCGCCACCTGTGGAACGTCGCCTACGGCGCCCTGGTGACCTCGGCCACCCTGACCGCCCTGGGCACCTTCGACCGCTTTCGCATGAGATCCGGCCTGCCGCGCTCGGCGGCCACCGCCGTGGTGCCCAGTCCCTTCCGTCATGCCGAGGCCGGGGTGCTGCGGGTACCGGATCTCAAGGCCGATCCGCGCAATGCCGCCGAGCACACCGCAGCCATCGTCCGCGAACTGCCGGCGATGCTCGACGGCGCGCGTGGCGCCCTGGTGCTGTTTTCCTCGCGGCGGCAGATGCAGGACGTCTTCGATGGCCTAGAGCGCGACTGGCGCAAGCGGGTGCTGATCCAGGGCAACCTGTCCAAGCAGGAGACCCTGAACAAGCACAAGAAGCGCGTCGACGACGGCGAGGCCAGCGTGCTGTTCGGCCTGGCCAGCTTCGCCGAGGGGGTTGACCTACCGGGCGCCTATTGCGAGCACGTGGTCATCGCCAAGATTCCCTTCGCCGTGCCTGACGATCCGGTGGAAGCCGCCCTGGCCGAGTGGATCGAGGCGCGCGGGGGCAATCCCTTCATGGAGATCGCCGTGCCCGACGCCTCGCTGCGACTGATCCAAGCCTGCGGCCGGCTGCTGCGCACCGAGCAGGACAGCGGCACCATCTCGCTGCTGGATCGCCGCCTGGTGACCCAACGCTACGGCAAGGCCATCCTCAATGCGCTGCCGCCGTTCCGGCGGGAGATTCAGTAGGGGATGGCCCTGGCTGCGATAAGCCGTAGGTTGGGCTGAGACGGCTCCATCGTCGAAGCCCAACAGGCTGACGCCGAGGCAATGGCCGTTGGGCTTCGCCAGGCTCAACCCAACCTGCCGCTGAACGCCTACGCAGACCGCTACCTCTCCCTCCGCGAGAGGGTTGGGGTGAGGGCGTCCCTCTTGGCGGTATGATCAACCGCCTGATCGTGGCCCCGTGCCCGGCACTATCCCATCTATCCAGGAGACCCTATGACCGTCCACGGCTATCACGACCTGAGATTCGAATCCGTCCGCGAAGCCTTCGCCGAGTTGCTCGCGGCCGGCCAGACCCGCGGCGCGGCGCTGTGCGTCCAGGTCGGCGGTGAAACGGTGCTGGATCTCTGGGGCGGCATGGCCGACAAGGATGGCCAGACACCCTGGCACACCGATACCCTGCTCAATCTGTTCTCCTGCACCAAGGCCTTCACCACGGTAGCGGCGCTGCAACTGGTGGAGGAGGGCAAGCTGGCCCTCGATGCGCCGGTCGCTGAACGCTGGCCGGAATTCGCCGCGGCCGGCAAGGGCGACATCACCCTGCGACAGTTGCTCAGCCACAGATCCGGCGTCTCCGCCTTGCGCGAACGCCTGGCGGGTGATGCCCTCTATGACTGGTCCACCATGACCGCCGCGGTTGCCGCCGAAGCCCCCTGGTGGACGCCCGGCACCGCCCATGGCTACGCCCCCATCACCTTTGGCTGGCTGCTCGGCGAACTGATCCGGCGCGCCGATGGCCGGGGCCCGGGCGAGGCCATCGTGGCCCGGACCGCCGGGCGCTTGGACCTGGATTTCCACATTGGCCTGCCGGCGAGCGAAGACGAGCGCGTCGCCCATATCGTGCGGGGCAAGGGCGTGCTGGGCGATGCCGCCGCGCAGCGCCTGCTCAAGACCACCATGAGCGATCCGGCGGCCCTGTCGACCCTGGCCTTCGGCAATCCGTCCGGGGTGCTCACCAGCACCAACAGGGCCGAATGGCGCCGCTTCCAGCAGCCGGCCGCCAATGGCCACGGCCATGCGCGCAGCCTGGCAGGCTTCTATGCCGGTTTGCTCGCCGGCGATCTGCTGGAGTGGGAGACCCTCAGCGAGGCTCTGGTGGAGCACAGCCAGGGCGAGGACCGGACCTTGCTCACGCCGACCCGCTTCGGCCTGGGCTTCATGCTCGATCAACCCGACCAGGCCAATGCCACCTACGGCCTCGGCCCCCAGGCCTTCGGCCATCCGGGGGCGGGTGGCTCGACCGGCTTCGCCGATCCGGAACGCGAGGTGGCCTTTGGCTTCGTCACCAATACCCTCGGCCCCTATGTGCTGATGGATCCGCGCGCTCAAGCCCTAGCGCGCGCGGTAGGGGAGTGCCTCTAGGACAGTTGGCTAACGGGCGATGGCCGCCTCGATGTCCTTGAACTCGATCACCCGCACATAGGGCGCGATCTCGCCACTGATGGAGAAGTGCGCGCCGATCACCGTGACTTCGACCCCTTCGTTTTCCACCAGGTACTGCACTACCTCGTGGAAGTCGCCGTCGCCCGCCACCAAGTAGAGCTTCTTCCAGCCGCGCTTGGCATGGGAGCGCATCAGGTTGAACGCCAGGCCGACATCCACGCCTTTCTGGCTCTTGGTGGTGTACTGCTCACCGGTCACCGGGTGCAGGATCGGCCCGCCACCCACGGAGGCAGGCCACTCATGAGCCTTGCTCTGCAGCCAATAGAGCTTGACCCTGAGACCGGCGCCCTTGGGTGGCGCGGAGCTGAGAAACTTGTTGAAGTTGGTCTGGGCGACGGTGGGCGGGTCGCTGTCGCAGTTGAAGTAGTAGGCGTCGCCTATGGGTTCGCCCGCATCCTGCTCGATGAAGAGCCGCAGCTTGAGATAGTCGAATTTCGCGCCATAGACCGAACCATTCCAGGCGCTCAGGGCATAGGCACCGTCGACAAACCAAGCGACGCCCGTTCGAGTTGTAGTTGCCATCGTATTGCTGGGACCAGGTTTTTTACCGTTGATGGGCGCACACCCGCACGCGGGATACGCGGCGCCTATTGTGGGCTTAATTCCCGGTTTGCGCCTCAGGTAACGAGAGAGGATTCCAAACGCTGCGATCTAGAGCATCCGCCAGGGCGCAAAAGTGGCCTTGGACGGCGAAAGACGGCCTGCGGATCGACCCTTGCCAGGTCGCTGGCGCGGGACGCCGGAGGTCATGTCGCCGCGGCTTCGCGCCCGTCATTGGCGTGGGGCGCATCGATGATCAGGGCGCTCTGCAGCAGGCGAATGCGCGGCGCCACATGGTAGGCGCCATCGTCGTCATGCCGCAGGTAGAGGCGCTCGCAGCCCAGACACCGCCATACCGTGCTCTGGTTGTAGGGATAGAAGCGGGGCGCGATGGGGGCGTCAGCCGACCAGTAGTGAGTGCCCGCCGGGTGGTACTCCGCGAGAATGGCGTCCTCGGGCGCGTGACGCGCCAGGGTGCCGATCTGGGCGAACTCCGTTGCCCGGTAGCCCACCGGCCACGCCGTCCACCCCGACAGGTCCCGTTGCAGACAACGACAGTCCCGGGTAATGGCTGCGGCGCTGGCGGCTAGGCGCTTCAGCGTCGCGACATCGATGAGTCCTTCCACGCTCTCGCCTCCTGGCGGATAGCCATGCCTTGAACAGAACCTTCGCTCGCCGCTAATCCACCGGCATCGCGCTGGTAGGGTTTTGCCGGCAGCATTCCAGTCTTGCGTACCCCCAGCACGGCGCAACGGTTCGCCTGGATTTTCCTTCGCTCGCTGCCAGGGGCACTGCCACTGGTCGGCACAGGCGCAAATTTCGTGACTCCACCGCTTTGCCCGGCGTAGGTTTGCGGCCACAATCTCGAAACTACTTTAAGTTCACTCATGCCGCCGGCTCTGGCCGGGGCATTGATTCACTCTGTCCTCCGGCTTGCCGATGGGAAACTTTGCATGAAGCTGATCAAATCCACCACCCTCATTCTCTGCATGGGCGTATCCGCCTGCAGCTCCTTCCAGGGCACTGGCGACCAGGCCGCCGCGCCTACCAAGCCGGGCAACGCCCAGGCCAGCACCGCCGCTAGCGGCAGTCACTGGTGGTGGCCGTTCGGCGCCAGCGACAAGGCGGCCGAGCCGGCCAAGCCGGTGGTGGCCAAGGCCGCCGAGCCCAAGGCCGAAGCCAAGGTCGCGGCGAAGGCGCCCGCCGCCAAGTCCGAACAGGCCGCTGCGGCAGGCGAGAAGGGCAGTCGCTGGTGGTGGCCCTTCGGCAGCGAAGACGTGAAGCCCCTGGCCAAGGCGGAAGTCCTCAAGCCGGTACCGGTCAAGGTCAGCAAGGCCTGGCTGGATGAACACGAACAGAAGCTGCGCGTCGCCGTGGCCGGCAGCAACGTCAAGGTCGAGCGTCGCGATGATGCCCTGGTACTGATCACGCCGGTGGACAGCTCTTTCAACCCAGATCGCGCCGAGATGCTGCTGCCGGTGATGCTCGGCCCGCTGTCCCGCTCGGCCAAGTCGGTGAGCGTGGATGAAGACAGCGCCGTCATCGTGCTCGGCTTCAGCGACAGCACCGGCGCCGCCGCGCTCAACGATAAGATCAGCCTGCAGCGTGCCCAGGCCGTGGCGGCGATCTTCCGTCTCAGCGGCTACAGCGGCAATCGCCTGATCGTGCGCGGTCTGGCCGCTGCCCACCCGCGTGCCGACAACACCACCGCCGCCGGTCGTGCCGTCAATCGCCGCGTCGAGGTGCTGATCCAGCCGCGCGCCACCGTGCTGGCCAGCCTGCAGTCGCTGGCCGCGCGCTAGCCACAAAGCTTGTCCTGAAGCAGGCGGGCCGGGCGGGACTTGGTTAAGCTAGTTCGATACCGACCTAGCAGGAGACTTCCATGTCACCGTCCCTCGCCGATATGCGTCGCGACTACACCCGCGACGGCCTGACCGAAGCCCAGGCGCCCGCCGATCCCTATGCCCTGTTCGGGCAGTGGTTCGAAGAGGCAGTGCGTACCGAGCAGCCTCCGGTCGAAGCCAATGCCTGCTGGCTGGCCACCGTCGATGACGAGGGCCAGCCCCATTGCCGCGTGCTGCTGCTCAAGGGCGTTGATGCCCAGGGCTTCGTCTTCTATACCAATTACGACAGCGCCAAGGGTCGGCAGATGGCCGCGCAGCCGCGTGCGGCCATGACCTTCTTCTGGCCGGCGCTGGAGCGCCAGGTGCGCATCGAAGGGCTGGTGGAGCAGGTGTCCGCCGAGGAGTCCGACGCCTACTACCGGGTCCGTCCACTGGGCAGTCGCCTGGGTGCCTGGGCCTCGCCGCAGAGCCAGCCCATCGCCGATCGGCACGAGCTGGAACAGCGTCTGGCCGAAGTGCAGCAGCGCTTCGCCGACGGTGACCCCAGCCGGCCGCCGTTCTGGGGCGGCTATCGCCTGAAGCCCCAGCGCATCGAATTCTGGCAAGGGCGCTCCAGCCGCCTCCACGATCGGCTGGATTACCAGCGCGTAGAGGGCGGCTGGCAGCGCCAGCGCCTGGCACCTTAAGGCGTTCGCAAGGTACCGACGTTACAGTCGCCGGAAACCTCCCCGGACGCCCTGGGTCAAGGATAATAGCGATCTGTGCCCGTACCGCTGCTCGGTACGGCCAGAGTCTTTCAACTGCCTTGGAGTTGCCCCATGAACAGAGTCCTTCAGCTCGCCGCTTCCCTGACCGCCGTCGCCCTGCTGGCCGGCTGCGCCTCCGATCAGTCCGGCGACGTCTATTCGCGCGATGAGGCCCGGCAGGTGCAGACGGTCCGTACCGGCACCATTACCGCCCTGCGTCCGGTCACCATCGAGGGCACCAAGTCGCCCGTCGGCGCCGGTGCCGGTGCCGTGGTCGGTGGCATTGGCGGTAGCGCCATTGGCGGCGGTCGTGGCAGCTTCGTCACCGCCATCATCGGTGCGGTCGCCGGCGGCCTGCTGGGTGCGGCCACCGAAGAAGGCTTCACTAAGGCCAGCGGTGTCGAGATCACCGTGAAGGAAGACGATGGTGGCTCCCGCGCCTATGTCCAGGCGGTCAACAAGGGTGAGATCTTCCGTGTGGGCGAGCGGGTGCGCATCATGACCGTCAACGGCACCAGCCGCGTCGCGCCCAACTGATCTCCCGGACGTACCCGAAGGTACGTCCTTGCACTTCCAGAGCGGGTGTCCGAATCGCTAGACTGCGAATCGGATGCCCGTTTGCGTTTTCGCCCGTAAATAGTTGTCGCCTGGGCGCAATGCCGCGCTTGGAGGGCGTCCTACAATCCCCCTCAGTCACCGCCGTGATCGGCAGGAGAAATCCCGATGTCCGCCTCTCAACCCAATGTGCAACGCGCCGCCTTCGATGAGGTGATGGTCCCGACCTACGCCCCTGCCGCGTTCATTCCGGTGCGAGGAGAGGGTTCCCGCGTCTGGGACCAGGCCGACCGCGAATACGTCGATTTCTCCGGCGGTATCGCCGTCAGCGCCTTGGGCCATGGCCATCCTGCGCTGATCAACGCCCTGACCGAGCAGGCCGGCAAGCTCTGGCACGTATCCAACATCTACACCAACGAGCCCGCGCTGCGCCTGGCGCGCAAGCTGGTGGACCACACCTTCGCCGACCGGGTGTTCTTCGCCAACTCCGGCGCCGAAGCCAACGAGGCAGCCTGCAAGCTGGCCCGTCGCTATGGTCATGACGTCAGCGGCGGCAGTCGCTACGAGATCGTCGCCGCCACCAACAGCTTCCACGGCCGGACCCTGTTCACCGTCAGCGTCGGGGGCCAGCCCAAGTATTCCGATGGCTTCGGTCCCAAGATCGAAGGCATCCGCCACGTGCCCTACAACGACCTGGCCGCTCTCGAAGCCGTGGTTTCGGACAAGACCTGCGCGGTCATCCTCGAACCCATCCAGGGCGAGGGCGGCGTGCTGCCGGCCGACCAGGCCTACCTGGAAGGCGCGCGTCGTCTGTGCGACGCCCATGGCGCCCTGCTGATCTTCGACGAGGTGCAGAGCGGGGTCGGTCGCAGCGGTCATCTCTACGCCTACCAGCACTATGGCGTGGTGCCGGACATCCTCACCACCGCCAAGAGCATCGGTGGCGGCTTCCCGCTGGCAGCCATGCTGACCACCGAGAAGGTCGCCCAGCACTTCAGCGCCGGCGTGCACGGCAGCACCTATGGCGGCAATCCGCTGGGCTGCGCCGTGGGCGCCGCGCTGCTGGACATCGTCGCCACCCCGGAAACCCTGGCTGGGGTCGCCGCGCGCCATCAGCGCTTTGTCGCCGGTCTGGAGCAGCTCAATGCCCGCTATGCCCTGTTCGAACAGATCCGCGGCCTGGGCCTGCTGATCGGCGCGGTGCTCAACGACCGCTGGAAGGGGCGTGCCAAGGACATCGTCACCGCCGCCAACGAGGAAGGCCTGATGATCCTGCAGGCCGGCCCGGACGTGCTGCGCATGGCGCCAAGCCTGATCATCTCCGACACCGATATCGACGAAGGCCTGGCCCGCCTGGATCGCGCCCTGGCGCGACTCACCCAAGGCTAATCTCCGGACGCGGGACGCGTACCGCTGGCATCCAGGGATGGATCCGTACACAAGGAGTTCTCATGCTGGTAATGCGCCCTGCGCGCGCGGCGGATCTGCCCCTGGTCCAGCGGCTCGCCGCGGATAGCCCGGTTGGTGTCACCTCGCTGCCCGACAACCCCGAACGGTTGCGCGACAAGATCCGCACCTCGGAGTCGTCGCTGGCGGCCGAGGTGGGCTTTCATGGCGAGGAGAGCTATTTCTTCGTGCTCGAAGACACCCGCAGCGGCGAGCTGCTGGGCTGTTCGGCGATCGTCGCCTCGGCCGGTTTCTCCGAGCCTTTCTACAGCTTTCGCAATGAGACCTTCATCCACGCCTCGCGCGAGCTGAAGATCCACAACAAGGTCCATGTGCTGTCGCTCTGTCACGACCTGACCGGCAACAGCGTGCTGAGCAGCTTCTACGTCCAGCGTCCGCTACTCGACACCCCCCATGCCGAACTCAATTCCCGCGCCCGCCTGCTGTTCATGGCCGCCCACCCGGCGCGCTTCGCCGAGACGGTGGTGGTGGAGATCGTCGGGCTGGCGGACGACGACGGCGAATCGCCGTTCTGGAACGGGGTAGGGCGCAACTTCTTCGACATGGACTACGCCGCCGCCGAGCGCCTGTCCGGACAGAAGAGCCGCACCTTTCTCGCCGAACTGATGCCGACCTATCCGCTCTATGTGCCCCTGCTGCCCGACAGCGCCCAGGAGGCCATGGGTCAGGTGCATCCCCGCGCCCAGATCACCTTCGACATCCTCAGCCGTGAAGGCTTCGAGACCGACAACTACATCGATATCTTCGATGGCGGTCCGACCCTGCACGCGCGCACCACGGCCATCCGCTCCATCGCCGAGAGCCGCCTGGCACCGGTGCGCGAAGGTGACCCGGCCGGCGAAGAAGCGCCCTGGTTCCTGGTCGCCAACGATGGCCTGGAAAATTTCCGGGCGCTGGCCACGCCGCTGCGCTGGACGCCTGGCGAAGCCGTCGTCCTTTCCCCCGAGCAGATCGCCACCCTGGAGATCGCCGAAGGCGACCGGGTTCGTCTGGTAGCGCTGTAGCCGACCCTAGCGTCTTTGGAGGTCCGATGATCGTCCGTCCCGTCACCCGTGCCGATGTGCCCGCGCTGCTGCAGCTGGCGCAGGCGGCCGGCGCCGGTCTCACCACCCTGCCGGCCAGCGAAGAGCGCCTGGCGCAACGGGTGGAAAATGCCGAGCGCAGCTTTCTGCGCCAGGTCGAATCCGCCGATGCGGACTATCTGTTCGTCCTGGAAGAGGATGGCGAAGTCATCGGCATCGCCGGGATCGCCGCCGCCCTCGGCCTCCGTGAGCCCTGGTACAACTACCGGGTCGGCCTGACGGTGAGCGCCTCGCGCGAACTGGACATCCATCGGCAGATCCCCACGCTGTTCCTGGCCAACGACATGACCGGCAGCTCCGAACTCTGCTCGCTGTTCCTGCGCGCAGATCGGCGCGGTGGCGCGGCCGGGCGGCTCCTGTCCAAGTCCCGCTTCCTGTTCATCGCCGAATTCCGCGAGCTGTTCGCCGAGCGCATCATCGCCGAATTGCGCGGCATGTCCGACGACCAGGGCCGGTCACCCTTCTGGGAAGCGCTGGGCCGGCACTTCTTCAAGATGGAATTCTCCCAGGCGGACTATCTCACCGGCATCGGCAATCGCGGCTTCATCGCCGAGCTGATGCCACGCTTTCCGCTATACACCTGCTTCCTGTCGCCGGAAGCGCGCCAGGTGATCGGCCGGGTACACCCGGACACCGAGGCCGCGCGCCGGCTGCTGGAGGCCGAGGGTTTCAACTACCAGGGCTACGTCGACATCTTCGACGCGGGTCCGACCGTCGAGGCCGAGACCGCCAAGGTGCGCGCGATCCGCGACAGCCAGCGCCTGGTGCTGGCTGTCGGCACGCCGGGCGACGATGCCGAGGTCTATCTGATCCACAACCGCAAATGCCAGGACTGCCGCATCACCAGCGCCCGCGCGCGCCTGGCGTCCGGCACCCTGGTGGTCGATCTGGCCACTGCCCGCGAATTGCGGCTGATGGCCGGCGCCCAGGTGCGCGCCGTGCGCCTGATGCCCTGAGGAGAGCTCATGGATAGCCTCTATATCGCTGGTCAGTGGCGCCCCGGGCGCGGCGAGATCTTTACCTCGCTCGACCCCTACGCCGGTACCGCGCTCTGGCAGGGCGCCGCCGCGGACGCAGCGGACGTCGACCAGGCGATCGCCGCGGCGCGCCAGGCGTTTCCCGCCTGGGAAAGACGCGGCCAGGCCGCGCGCCTGGAGATCCTGCAGGCCTTCGCCCAGGCGCTGCAGCAACACCGTCCCGCGCTGACCCGGGCCTTGGCCGAGGAAACCGGCAAGCCGCTGTGGGAGACTGATACCGAGCTCGGCAGCATGATCGCCAAGGTGGCCATCTCCGCTCAGGCCGAGGCGGCCCGTGGCGGCGAGCGTTCAGCTAGCGTGGCGGACGCCCGCAGCGTCACCCGTCATCGGCCGCACGGCGTCCTGGCGGTCTTCGGCCCCTACAATTTCCCCGGTCATCTGCCCAATGGCCATATCGTCCCGGCGCTGCTGGCTGGCAACACGGTGGTGTTCAAGCCCAGCGAGCTGACCCCGCGTTTCGCCGCCCTGACCCTGGAATGCTGGATCGCCGCCGGGCTGCCGGCCGGGGTGCTCAATCTCGTGCAGGGCGGCCGGACCACCGGCGAGGCCCTGGCCGCGCATCCGGGCCTGGACGGCATCCTGTTTACCGGCTCCAGCGCCACCGGTGCGGCGCTGCATCGTCTCAATGCGCAGCGTCCTCAGCGATTGCTGGCCCTGGAGATGGGTGGCAACAATCCCCTGGTGGTGGCGCCGGTGGCCGATCTGGACGCCGCCGTGGTGACCATCGTCCAGTCGGCCTTCCTCTCCGCCGGACAGCGCTGCACCTGCGCCCGCCGCCTGCTCGTACCCCAGGGGGCCTGGGGCGATGCTCTGCTGGCGCGCCTGGTGAGTGTCAGTGCCGGGCTCAGCACCGGTCCGTTCGACGCCGATCCGCCGCCCTTCATGGGCACCGTCATTTCCCTCGCTGCTGCCCAGGCCCTGCTGCAGACCCAGGCACAGCGCCTGGCGCAGGGAGGTCGGGCACTGCTGGAGCTGCGGCAGCCGGAACCTCAGCGGGCGTTGCTTACGCCGGGGATCATCGAGGTGTCGGCGATCGCCGACCTGCCCGATGAAGAGGTCTTCGGGCCGCTGTTGCAGGTCCAGCGCTACGGCGACTTCGACGAGGCCCTGGCGCTGGCCAACGCCACTCGCTTCGGCCTGGCGGCCGGGCTGCTGGCCGACGACCCGGCCCTCTACGAACGCTTCTGGCAGGGGGTGCGCGCCGGCATCGTCAACTGGAACCGGCCCCTGACCGGGGCGGCCAGTGCCGCGCCCTTCGGCGGCGTCGGTGCCTCGGGCAACCATCGACCCAGCGCCTACTACGCCGCGGACTACTGCGCCTTCCCGGTCGCCTCGCTGGAAAGCGACGCCCTGACCCTGCCCAGCCAACTGCCTCCAGGACTACAGCTATGAGTCACCACGCCCCTGCTGCTCGGGAGGTCAATTTCGACGGCCTGGTCGGTCCGACCCACAACTATGCCGGCCTGTCCTATGGCAACGTGGCCTCCCAGGCCAGCAAGCAGCAGTGCTCGAATCCGCGCGAGGCCGCGCGCCAGGGCCTGGCCAAGATGCAGGCGCTGATGGAGCTGGGTTTCGAGCAGGGCGTGCTGGCCCCCCACGAAAGACCCGACATCGCCTCGCTGCGCCGCCTGGGGTTCGCCGGCAGCGATGCCCAGGTGCTGGAGGGCGCGGCGCGCGAAGCCTTGCCGCTGCTCTTGTCCGCCAGTTCCGCGTCGGCCATGTGGACGGCCAACGCCGCCACCGTCAGCCCCAGCGCCGATACCCGAGACGGCCGGGTGCATTTCACCCCGGCCAACCTGGCCTGCAAGTTCCACCGCAGTCTCGAGCCCAGTACCACGGCGCGCATACTCCAGGCGATGTTTCGCGATCCCGCGCATTTCCAGCACCATGCGCCGCTGCCCTCGGTGGCCCAGTTCGGTGACGAGGGCGCGGCCAACCACACCCGCTTCAGTCACGACCACGGCGCCCCGGGCGTGGAATTCTTCGTCTTCGGTCGCAGCGCCTTCGATCCGCGCTATCCCGAGCCCCATCGCTATCCGGCCCGGCAGACCCTGGAAGCCTCCCAGGCCATCGCCCGCCTGCATGGCCTGAGTGAGGAGGGCGTGGTGTTCGCCCAGCAGAATCCGGCGGTGGTGGACCAGGGCGTCTTCCACAACGACGTCATCTCGGTGGGCAATGCCCAGGTGCTGTTCCACCACGAAGACGCCTTCCTCGACAGCGACCGCGTGCTCGACGAGTTGCAAGCCAAGCTCGCCCGACGCGGCGCCACCTTGCAGCGCCTCTGCGTGCGGCGCAGCGAGATCAGCGTCGGTGACGCCGTGCGCTCCTATCTGTTCAACAGCCAGTTGCTGGATCGACCGGGGCAGGGCGCATTGCTGGTGGTGCCCGACGAGTGCCGGCAGAATCCGGTGGTCTGGGACTATCTGCAGGCCCAGGTCAAGGGCGCAGGCCCGCTGGGTGAGGTCAAGGTCTTCGATCTCAAGCAGAGCATGCAGAACGGCGGCGGCCCCGCCTGCCTGCGCCTGCGGGTGGCGCTCACCGCCGAGGAGCTGGCCGCGGTGAATCCGGGGGTGCGCTTCACTCCAGCGCTGCATGCCCAGCTGCTCGACTGGGTGGATCGCCACTACCGCGACCGCCTGACACCTGCGGATCTCGCCGATCCCCAGTTGCTGGGCGAAGTCCGCACCGCCCTCGACGAGTTGACCCAGTTGCTGGGCCTCGGCTCGGTCTATCCCTTTCAATTGCCCTGACGTCCGGAGCCCCCATGAGCCACCTTCTCGATCTCATCCTCGAACCCACCGCCGACGAGCAGCAGACGCTGCAGGTCCAGCGCCTGGCCATCCGCCTGGCCGGTCGCGACCTCTGGCTGGAAGCCGATGGCGCTGGCGGCCTCAATATCTTCGCCGACTCCCAGGATGACGAAGAGCAGACCCCGGTCCTGGTGCTGCGCCCCCAGGCACTCAATGCCCTGGGCCTGTCCATCGCCCTGGAGACCTTCGCCGACGAAGGCGATGAGAATCATGTGCATGACGCCGATTGCGGTTGCGGCCACGATCATTGAGTATCTAGCCCCGACACGTCGCTCAGCGGAGTAGAGCATGGCTGCATCTGAACGTTATCGGTTGGCGCTTGGCCGCCTGCTGGACCTGACCCTGGCCGGCCGCGAGCCGACCGAGAAGATTCAACTGACTGCCGACGGCACCCGTCTCCACTGGCTGACCGAAGGCGTGCTGGAAGTCACCCCGCCGGTGGCGCGCGACAACCGCATGGACCTGCTGCTCTCGGCGGGCATCCATGGCAACGAGACGGCGCCCATGGAGCTGCTCGACGCGTTGCTCAGCGGCATCGCCAGCGGCGCCCTGCGTCCCGCCTGCCGCCTGCTGTTCATGTACGGCAATCCCGACGCCATGCGCCGGGGCACCCGCTATGTCGAACAGGATCTGAATCGCCTCTTCAATGGCCGCCATGCCCAGGCCGAGGGCTCCGAGGCGCAACGCGCCAACGACCTGGAGCGCCTGTCCGCGCAGTTCTTCAGCAAGCCCGATCGGGCGCGACTGCACTACGACCTGCACACCGCGCTGCGCGCCTCGGCGTTGCCGCGCTTCGCCCTGTATCCCTGGAGTGCCGGGCGCGAGCACTCGGAAGCCGAGCTGCAGCGCCTCGAAGCCGCCGGCATCGAGGCCGTGCTGCTCTACGACAAGCCGGGCATCACCTTCAGTGCCTATACCTACGCCGAATGCCAGGCCGAGGCCTTGACCCTGGAGCTGGGCCAGGCACGACCCTTCGGCGAGAACAGCGAGCTCGACCTGAGTCGCCTGCGCCTGCTGCTGGAAGCTCTGGTCGAAGGTCGCGAAGCCGAGCTGCCGCCACCGGATTCCTCGCTGCTGAGATTCCGCGTGGCGCGCCAGGTGTACAAGTCCAGTCCGCGCTTCCAGTTGCACCTGGCCGACGACGTGGCCAACTTCTCGCCGCTGCGCCAGGGTTCGCTGCTGGCCGAAGACGGCAGCGAGCGCTGGATCGTCGACGAGGCCGAGGCGCGCATCATCTTCCCCAATCCCAAGGTCGCCGTCGGCCTGCGGGCCGGACTCATCGTGGTCCCGGCATAAGGAGCGACCTCATGATCGATCTGCGCAGCGATACCGTCACCCAGCCCACGCCAGCTATGCGCCAGGCCATGCTGGCCGCCGAACTCGGCGACGACGTCTACGGCGAAGACCCCACGGTCACCCGTCTGGAACAGCGTCTGGCAGGCGATCTCGGGCTGGAAGCCGGACTCTTCGTGCCCAGCGGCACCATGAGCAACCTGCTCGGCCTGCTGGCGCACTGCGAGCGGGGCGACGAATACCTGGTCGGCCAGCAGGCCCACACCTACAAGTACGAGGGCGGCGGCGCCGCGGTACTCGGCTCCATCCAGCCGCAGCCCATCGAGATGGCCGCCGACGGCAGTCTCGACCTTGACCTGGTGCGCAGCTACATCAAGGCCGATGACTTCCATTTCGCCCGCACCCGGCTGCTGGCGCTGGAAAACACCATGCACGGCAAGGTGCTGCCACTCGCCTATCTGGCGGCGGCACGCGCCTTCACCCGGGAGCACGGCCTGGCCCTGCACCTGGATGGCGCGCGGCTGTACAACGCCGCGGTCAAGCTCGGCGTAACGGTGCGCGAGATCAGCCAGCATTTCGACTCGGTGTCGGTCTGCCTGTCCAAGGGCCTCGGCGCGCCGGTGGGTTCGGTGCTCTGCGGCGATGCCGCGCTCATCGCCAAGGCGCGGCGCTGGCGCAAGGTGGTGGGCGGCGGCATGCGCCAGGCCGGCATCCTCGCGGCCGCCGGTCTGCATGTCCTCGACCACCAGGTCGAGCGCCTGGCCGAGGACCACGCCCACGCGGCGCAACTCGGCACCGCCCTGGCCGAACTCGGCTATCAGGTGGAGCCGGTGCAGACCAACATGGTCTATCTCGCCCTGGGCGACGAGGCGCCGGCCCTGCAGGCCTTTTTGGCCGAGCATGGCATCCGTATCAGCCCGGCAGCGCGCCTGCGGCTGGTCACCCATCTGGACGTCAGTGCGGCCGATATCGAGGCGGTCATCGCCGCTTTCTCCGCCTACCGCCGCCGCTAAGGCTTCCGACGACGTTTTTCCTGCGCAACCGGGGCGACACCGGGGCGCGGGCGTCGATATACTCCCAGACATGCGTGTCCGTTTTCCACACGTGCCGCGTCTGCGGCGCCCGCTCCGTTCGTCTCGTCTGCGATCCAGTCGGATGCCCGTCACGCGCGTCGAAAAGCCCATTGTCTGGAATGAATATGAAAAGCGCCGAAATCCGTGAAGCCTTCCTCCGCTTCTTCGAAGAGAAGGGGCACACCCGGGTCGCCTCCAGTTCGCTGATCCCTGCGAACGATCCGACCCTGCTGTTCACCAACGCCGGGATGAACCAGTTCAAGGACTGCTTCCTCGGCATGGAAAAGCGCAGCTACACCCGCGCCGCCACCAGCCAGAAGTGCGTGCGCGCGGGCGGCAAGCACAACGACCTGGAGAACGTTGGCTACACGGCGCGTCACCACACGTTCTTCGAGATGCTGGGCAATTTCAGCTTCGGCGACTACTTCAAGCGCGACGCCATCACCTTCGCCTGGGAATTCCTCACCTCGCCCCAGTGGCTGGGTCTGCCCCGGGAAAAGCTCTGGGTCACCGTCTACGCCACCGATGACGAGGCCTACGACATCTGGACCAAGGAAGTCGGAGTGCCCGAGGCGCAGATGGTGCGCATCGGCGACAACAAGGGCGCGCCCTATGCCTCGGACAACTTCTGGACCATGGGAGACACCGGTCCCTGCGGTCCCTGCACCGAGATCTTCTTCGACCACGGTGCCGAGATCTGGGGCGGCCCGCCCGGCTCGCCGGAAGAAGACGGCGATCGCTACATCGAGATCTGGAACAACGTCTTCATGCAGTTCAACCGCACCGCCGATGGCGTCCTGCATCCGCTGCCGGCGCCCAGCGTCGACACCGGCATGGGCCTGGAGCGGGTCAGCGCGGTGCTGCAGCACGTGCATTCGAACTACGAGATCGACCTGTTCCAGCAACTGCTGGCGGCCTCGGCCGCAGCCATCGGCTGCGCCAACGACGACGCTCCGTCGCTCAAGGTGGTGGCCGACCACATCCGTTCCTGCAGCTTCCTGATCGCCGATGGCGTGCTGCCGTCCAATGAAGGCCGCGGCTACGTGCTGCGTCGCATCATTCGCCGCGCCTGCCGCCACGGCAACAAGCTGGGTGCCAAGGGCACCTTCTTCCACAAGATCGTCGCCGCCCTGGTGGCCGAGATGGGCCAGGCCTATCCCGAGCTGGTCCAGCAGCAGGCGCACATCGAGCGCGTACTGCGCACCGAGGAAGAGCAGTTCGCCAAGACCCTGGAGCAGGGCCTGAAGATCCTCGAACAGGATCTGGCGCAACTGCAGGGCGATACCATCCCCGGCGACGTGGTGTTCAAGCTCTATGACACCTACGGCTTCCCGGTCGACCTGACCAACGACATCGCCCGCGAGCGCAACCTCAACCTCGACGAGGCCGGTTTCGAGCGCGAAATGGAAGCCCAGCGCGAGCGCGCCCGCTCCGCCAGCGCCTTTGGCGTGGATTACAACAGCCTGGTCAAGGTCGAGGGCGAAACCCGCTTCCTCGGCTACGACACCACCAGTGCCTCGGGCACCATCGTCGCCCTGTACCGCGCCGGCCAGCCGGTGGACAGCCTGGCCGAAGGTGAGGAGGGCGTGGTCATCCTCGACCAGACGCCGTTCTATGGTGAATCCGGTGGCCAGGTCGGTGATACCGGTACCCTGGAAAGTGCCGGCGTTGGCTTTGCCGTGCGCGACACCACCAAGACCCAGGGTGCCTTCCTGCACCATGGCGTGGTCACCAAGGGCAGCCTCAACGTCGGCACCGCGCTCATGGCCCAGGTCGATGCCAGCCGCCGCCAGGGCATCGCCCTGAACCACTCCGGTACCCACCTGCTGCACGCCGCGCTGCGCCAGGTGCTGGGCGATCACGTCCACCAGAAGGGCTCCCTGGTTAACGACCAGCGCCTGAGATTCGACTTCAGCCACTTCGAGGCCATCAAACCCGAGGAGCTCAAGCGCATCGAGACCATCGTCAACGAAGAGATCCGCAAGAACAGCGCGGTGACCACCGAGGTCATGGCCATCGACGAGGCCAAGGCCCGTGGCGCCATGGCGCTGTTCGGCGAGAAGTACGGCGACGTGGTGCGCGTGGTCGGCATGGGCGGTGAATTCTCCGTTGAGCTGTGCGGCGGTACCCACGTCGCCCAGACCGGCGACATCGGCCTGCTCAAGCTGGTCAGCGAAGGCGGCGTGGCCTCCGGCGTGCGCCGCGTGGAAGCCATCACAGGCACGGCGGCCCTGGCCTACCTCAACGGCGCCGAGGAGCAGCTGCGCGAAGCCGCTAGCCTGCTCAAGGGCAGTCGCGACAACGTGCTGGACAAGCTGGCCGCGCTGGTCGAGCGCAATCGCCAGCTGGAAAAGGAAATCGAGCAGCTCAAGGCCAAGGCCGCCAGTGCCTCGGCCGGTGACCTGGTGGACCAGGCGCAGGACGTCAAGGGCGCCAAGGTGCTCACCGCCCGCCTCGATGGCCTCGACGGCAAGGCGCTGCTGGCGCTGGTCGACCAGCTCAAGAACAAGCTCGGCAGCGGCATGATCCTGCTGGGTGGCGAAGCCGACGGCAAGGTGGTGCTGGTGGCCGGCGTCACCGCCGACCTGACCGCCAGGCTCAAGGCCGGCGAGCTGATGAAGCGCGCCGCGGCCGTGGTCGGTGGCAAGGGCGGCGGTCGTCCGGACATGGCCCAGGGCGGCGGCAGCGATGCCAGCCAGCTCGAAGCGGCCCTGGCCTGTGCCGGCCAGTACGCCGAGGAAAGCCTCTAAGAGCGCTGCGGGTCGCCGGGGAGGGCGGCCCGCTTCCTCCCTCAACAACTTGAATCAGATTTTTCTGCGGACGGGCAGCAAGCAATGGCATTGATCGTACAGAAATTCGGCGGTACCTCGGTGGGTACGGTGGAGCGTATCGAGCAGGTCGCCGAGAAGGTGAAACGCTTCCATGAGGCGGGCGACCAGATCGTGGTGGTGGTATCGGCCATGAGTGGCGAGACCAATCGCCTGATCGGCCTCGCCAAGCAGATCATGGAGCAACCCGATCCGCGCGAGTTGGATGTCATGGTGTCCACCGGCGAGCAGGTCACCATCGGCCTGCTGGCCATGGCGCTGCTCAAGCGCGGCGTCCAGGCGGTGTCCTATACCGGCAGCCAGGTGCGCATCCTCACCGACAGCGCCCACACCAAGGCGCGCATCCAGCAGATCGACGACGCCCGCATCCGCGCCGACCTCAAGGCGCGCAAGGTGGTGGTCGTGGCAGGCTTCCAGGGCGTCGATGAGCAGGGCAACATCACCACCCTGGGCCGGGGTGGCTCCGACACCACCGGCGTGGCCCTGGCGGCCGCGCTGAAGGCCGACGAGTGCCAGATCTACACCGATGTCGACGGCGTCTACACCACCGATCCGCGCGTGGTGCCCCAGGCCCAGCGCCTGGACAAGATCACCTTCGAGGAAATGCTGGAAATGGCCAGCCTCGGCTCCAAGGTGCTGCAGATCCGTTCGGTGGAGTTCGCCGGCAAGTACAACGTGCCGCTGCGCGTGCTGCACAGCTTTCAAGAGGGTCCGGGCACCCTCATTACCCTTGATGAAGAGGAATCCATGGAACAGCCGATCATCTCCGGCATCGCCTTCAACCGTGACGAAGCCAAGCTGACCATTCGCGGTGTGCCGGATACCCCCGGCGTGGCCTTCAAGATCCTCGGCCCGATCAGCGCGGCCAACATCGAAGTCGACATGATCGTGCAGAACGTCGCGCACGATAACACCACCGACTTCACCTTCACCGTGCACCGCAACGACTACCAGGCGGCCCTGGAGATCCTCAAGCGCACCGGCGTCGAGATCGGTGCCCGGGAGTCCGTGGGTGACATCAAGATCGCCAAGGTTTCTATCGTCGGCGTTGGCATGAGATCCCATGCCGGTGTGGCCAGCCAGATGTTCGAAGCCTTGGCCAAGGAGAGCATCAACATCCAGATGATCTCCACCTCCGAAATCAAGGTGTCGGTGGTCATCGAGGAGAAATACCTCGAGCTGGCCGTCCGTGCCCTGCATACCGCTTTCGAGCTCGACGCCCCCGCACGCGGCGCCGAGTGACCGGTCAGATGAGGTCCCTGCCACAGGGACCTCATCTGACGCGGGTTCTGCGGAACTTTACTTGCATGGACAGAGGTCAATAGCGACTAGAGGGTCCATTCAGGGATCGTTTCGGTTCATACGTGCAGACTGAGTTAAAGCTTAAGGAGAATGGAATGCTTATTTTGACTCGTCGGGTTGGTGAGACCCTGATGGTGGGTGATGAAGTCACCGTGACGGTACTGGGAGTCAAGGGCAACCAGGTCCGCATCGGCGTCAATGCACCCAAGGAAGTCGCGGTTCATCGCGAGGAAATCTATCAGCGCATCCAGAAGGAAAAGGACCAAGAACCAAACCACTGATTTTTTTTGAATTTTTCTCTTTGCAAACGGGCAAACCTTCGATATAGTTTCGCCCCGTTGCGGTGAGGTGGCCGAGTGGCCGAAGGCGCTCCCCTGCTAAGGGAGTACACCTCAAAAGGGTGTCGAGGGTTCGAATCCCTCCCTCACCGCCATTTGCTTCAAACTGGCTCCGCTGTACTGACCGATTGGTAAGTACCTGATAAACAAGAAAATTTTCTTGACACGTCAGAAACGGAGGCTAGAATACGCAGCTTCAACGCACTCGTAGCTCAGCTGGATAGAGTACTCGGCTACGAACCGAGCGGTCGGAGGTTCGAATCCTCCCGAGTGCGCCAAATCGACGAAGCCTCTGGCTTCAGCAGTACCAGCGGTGTTCTGGCTAAACGCACCGAAACGCACTCGTAGCTCAGCTGGATAGAGTACTCGGCTACGAACCGAGCGGTCGGAGGTTCGAATCCTCCCGAGTGCGCCAAACATGAAGAAGGGCCTGCAGCGATGCAGGCCCTTTTTTATTGTCCGTGGATTCGTGCCAGTATCCGCGACCGATGACCTGGCCAGGTTCGTATCCGGTCCGGCTTCCCGTCTTTCGACCTTGCCCGCGAGAGGGTCTCTTCATGCAGTGGGACAGACCGACGCCCCATCTCCTGCCGCTGCGCATCGGTGCCGAGCACATCGACGGCCTGGGCCATGCCAACAACGCCGTCTACGTCGGCTGGCTCGAACAGTGCGCCTGGCAGCATTCGGCGGCCCTGGGCCTGGATCTGGCCACCTTCCAGCGCCTGGATCGCGCCATGGCCGTGGTGCGCCACGAGATCGACTACCTCAGCAGTGGCTACCAGGACGATGAGCTGGTGCTGGGCACCTGGCTGGTGGACTGGGACCGCCGCCTGCGCATGACCCGGCAATTCCAGCTGCAGCGCCCCGCCGATGGCGTGACCCTGCTGCGCGCCCGGACGACCTTCGTTTGTATCGAGCTGTCTTCCGGCAAGCCCAGGCGCATGCCGCCCGAATTCCTGGCCGGCTACGGCCAGGCGCTGCCTGACGAGGACCTCTGAGCATGGAGATCGCCCTGGCGCCCATGGAGGGCCTCGTCGACGACATTCTGCGCGAACTGCTGACCGAGGTGGGTGGACTCGACTGGTGCGTGAGCGAATTCATCCGCGTCTGCGATCGTCTGCTGCCGGCGGCGGCCTTCGCCAAGCTGGCACCGGAGCTGGAGCAGGGCGCGCGTACGCCGTCCGGTACGCCGATGCGGCTGCAGCTGCTGGGCTCGGATCCGGCCTGCCTGGCCGACAATGCGGCCTTCGCCTGCACCCTGGGCGCGCCGGTGATCGATCTCAACTTCGGCTGCCCGGCCAAGACCGTCAACAAGTCGCGCGGCGGGGCGGTGCTGCTCAAGGAGCCCGAGCTGCTCAACCGCATCGTCGCGAGCGTGCGCCAGGCCGTTCCGGCGCACATTCCGGTCACCGCCAAGATGCGCCTGGGCTATGACAGCCCGAACAGCGCCCTGGCCTGCGCCGAGGCGCTGGCGGAGGGTGGCGCGGCTCAGCTGGTGGTCCATGCGCGGACCAAGGTCGAGGGCTACAAGCCGCCGGCGCACTGGGAGTGGGTGGCGCGGGTGGCGGACCGGGTGTCCGTGCCGGTGCTGGCCAATGGCGAGATCTGGACCCTGGACGACTACTGGCGCTGTCGCAGCGTCAGCGGCCAGGCCTCGGTCATGCTGGGGCGCGGCCTGGTCTCGCGACCGGACCTGGCGCTGCAGATCGCCGCTGCCGTACGCGGAGAAGAGACCGTCCCGCAAAGCTGGGCCGAGATCCTGCCGCGGGTGCAGCGCTTCTGGAGCATGGCGCAACGCAAGCTGGCGCCGCGCTATGCCCCGGGACGCCTCAAGCAGTGGCTTGGCATGCTGACGCGCAGCTATCCCGAGGCGGCGGCCCTGTTCGCCCAGGTGCGGCGCGAATCCGACTGCGCCCTGATCGACCGCCTGCTCGGCATGACCGGACAAAACCCGGCAAACCTTGATCTCGATCAAGAGCGGCGGCTGCAACTCGTCTAGTCTGCAGGGAGTGGTGACGACGGAGCGTCGTCGCTCGAGCACGCAAGGCACTTCAGGCGACCCCGGGTCGCCTTTTTTTCGTCCGGGACAACCGCTGGAACTTCGCCTGGGCCGCGCGGCCTATGCTGGATCCCCCGCAATCCAAGAGCCGACGTGCGTCTACCCTGGACGGTCTTTCTCGCTCCCACGCCGACGGCGCTCCTCTTTGCCGGCAAGACCCTGTTCGCCGCCGGACTGGCGCTCTGGCTGGCCTTCCGCTTCAGTCTCGAACAGCCGGTCTGGGCCTGCATGACGGTAATGATCGTCTCCCAGCCGCTGTCCGGCATGGTGCTGGCCAAAGGATTGTTCCGCCTGCTCGGCACCGTCGCCGGTACCTGCATGGCGGTGGTGCTGATGGGCTTCTTCGCCCAGACGCCCTGGCTGTTCCTGCTCGCCCTGGCCGGCTGGATGGCGCTGTGCACGGCGGCCTCGACGCTGTTGCGTAATCACGTCGCCTATGGCTTCGTACTGGCCGGCTATACCGTCGCCATCATCGGCCTGCCCGCCATCGCCCATCCGCTGACGGTGTTCGACCAGGCGGTGGCCCGCTGTACCGAGATCTGCCTGGGGATCGTCGTGGCCTCGGCGGTGAGCGCACTGTTCTGGCCGCAACGGGTGGAGCAGAACCTGGCCGCCCAGGCACGCCGCACCTGGGAGCAGGGCGTGGCGGCGGCCCGGGCGGAGCTGGCCGAGGCCCAGGATGCCACCCAGGGGCTGCTGGCCATGCTCGGCCAGGTGGTGGCGGTCGATGCGCAGCGCGATCACGCCTGGTTCGAAGGCCAACGCGGCCGGCAGCGCGCCAGGGCGTTGCGGCTGTTATCGCGGGACCTGCTCAGCCTGCTGCGCACCGCTCGCGGCGCCATGCGCCAGTGGCGTGGCCTGGACGAGCCACGGAGGGCCGCGCTGCAGCCCTGGCGCGACGAACTGCTGGTGACCCTGGCCGACCCCCAGGCTCCGGCGCTGGAGGCCCTTCTGCAGCGTCTGAGAGCGGCTGCCGGCACCTCGCCCCAGCTCGACAACGACCAGCGCTACCTGCTGGCCCGCTTCGCCATCTTGCTGGACAAGATCCTGCTCGCCGGTCGCGCCCTGGACAGCGTCCATACGGCCCGGCTCAGTGCCGTGGCACCCTCGGCGCTGGCCCGCCATCGCGATGTCCAGACGGCGCTGCTCTATGGCCTGCGCAGCGCCTGTGCGTTGCTGGCCGTGGGCGTGTTCTGGCTGGCCAGTGCCTGGCCGTCCGCGCCCGGCGCCATGCTGATGGCCGGCGTCATCTGCAGCCTGTTCGCCAATCGCGACAACGCCGCCGCCATCGGCCTCGGTTTCCTGCGGGGCATTCTCTATGCAGCGCCGGTCGCCATCCTGATCAGCCAGGTGCTGCTGCCGCAGATCAGCGGCTATCCGCTGCTGTGCCTGGTGCTGGGGGTGCCGCTGTTCTTCGCCGCCCTGGGGATGGCCGGGCCTCCCGGCGTAGTGGGAACGGCGACGGCCTTCGCCATCCATCTGCTGGTGCTGGTCTCGCCCAACAACCACGGCCAGGTGGAGATGGGCGCCTTGCTCAACCAGCTGCAGAGTCTATTGATCGGTGTCGGGTCGGCCGTGCTCATGTTCCGCCTGATCAGCCTGCGCACGCCGCGGCGCACCAGTCGCCGGATCCTCGAGGCCACCACCTACGACCTGCAGCGGCTGACCACGGTCCCCCTGGCCAATGCCGAGACCTGGTTCGGCGGGCGCATGGCGGATCGCCTGCTGCTGCTGGCGCGGCATATCGAGCAGTTGTCGGCCGATGAGCGCGGGCGCTGGGAGCAGGGGCTGCTGGCACTGGACCTGGGTAATGAACTGCTGCACCTGCGGGCCTGCCTGGCGGGGGCGCAGGGCGAAGTGGCACGGGCGCGGGATGCCTTTCTCGGGCGCTTCGCCGAGCAACTGGCGGTGGGCTTCGGTGACCTGCAGCCGGGGGCGCTGGACACGGCGGCGGAGCGCCTGCGCCTGGCGCTGGACCAGGCTCCCGACGATGAACCGCGTCGCCTGGCGCGCGGAGCCATCGGCCAGCTCCAGCAGACCTGGTGTGGCTGTTGTCTAGAGGCAGTAGCGGAGGAGGGCGCGGATGAATCTGCATGAATGGGCCATCGGCGGGGTCTATCTGGGGCCGCTGTTCGTCTATGGCGTCCTGGCGCTGCTGCTGACGGCGCTGTCGCTGTGGCTGCTGCAGCGCAGCGGCCTCGGCCGCCATCTGTGGCACAGCGCCCTGTTCGGCTGTGCGCTGTTCGTGCTCTGGCTGGCCGGCCTCGTTGCCGTCCTGGCCACCTGAGCCCCTTACAAAAGGATCCCCAAGGCGATGCACAAGACCCTGCGTGTGGCGATAACCCTGATCGTGGTACTGCTGGCCATCCTGGCCGGTACCTGGCTGTGGCATTTCTATCTCTACACACCCTGGACCCGCGATGCGCGGGTGCGGGCGGATGTGGTGGTGGTGGCGCCCGACGTGTCGGGCTGGGTGACGCGCCTGGCGGTGGTGGACAACCAGCTGGTGAAGCGCGGCGACCTGCTCCTGCAGATCGATCAGCAGCGTTACCAGGCCAATCTCGACCACGCCAAGGCGGTGGCCGATACGCGCCAGCAGCAGTTGCGCCTGCGCGAGAGCGAGTCGGCGCGGCGCCAGCGGCTGGGCTCCAGCGCCATCAGCGCCGAGGATCGCGAGACCGCCCAGGTCAACGTGGCGGTCGCCCGCAGCCAGTACCAGGAAGCCCTGAGCGACGTGAACCTGGCCCAGATCAACCTGGATCGCAGCCGGGTGCTGGCGCCACGGGAGGGGCGGATCACCAACCTCAGATTCGCCGAGGGCAACTATGTGCAGACCGGCCAGGCGGTGATGGCGCTGGTGGATACCCGCTCCTTCTACGTCATGGCCTATTTCGAGGAGACCAAGATTCCCCACATCCATCCCGGCGATGCGGTACGGGTGCGCCTGATGAACCAGGCAGCGCCGCTGCAGGGACGGGTGGCGAGCATCAGTAGCGGCATCACCGACCGCAATGCGGCCAACGATGCCCAGTTGCTGGCCACCGTCGAGCCGACCTTCAACTGGGTGCGCCTGGCACAGCGCATTCCAGTGCGTATCGAACTACTCGACGTACCCGCGGATATCCACCTCAGCGCGGGGATGACGGCGAGCGTTTCGGTGGTCGATGGCGAGGGTCACCACCCGCTACAGGGCTGGCGTCGGCTCTGGGATTACTGAGGTCTGGAGGGGTACGACTAAAGTCGTCTGGAAGCCTTACCGGGCGGGCCTAGAGTAGAGCTCGACGCTCCCGTCATGCTGTAAGGAACAACAATAATGAATGACAGCACCTACCGGCGGATTGAAGCCAGTCCGCGTTTCCAGGAACTGGTGGCGAAGCGCGGGCGATTCGCCTGGACGCTTTCCGCCATCATGCTCGGACTCTATTCCGCCTTCATCCTTCTGATCGCCTTCGCGCCCAAGGTCCTCGGCACCCGTATCCATGCGGAGACCGCCATGACCTGGGGCATTCCCCTGGGCGTCGGTCTGATCCTTTCGGCTTTCGTCCTGACCGGCATCTATGTGCGCCGGGCCAATGGGGAATTCGATCGGCTCAACGCGGAAATCCTCCGGGAGGTGCAGCCATGAGACGTCTTTCCCTGGCCGCTGCGCTGCTGGCCCTCTCGCCTTCGCTCTGGGCCGCCGATGCCATCAGTGGCGCGGTCCAGCGCCAACCCCTGAACGTCTCCGCCATCCTGATGTTCGTGGCCTTCGTCGGGGCCACCCTGGGCATCACCTACTGGGCCTCCAAACGCAATCGCTCCGCCGCGGACTACTATGCCGCCGGCGGGCGCATCACCGGGTTCCAGAACGGCCTGGCGATCGCCGGCGACTACATGTCGGCCGCCTCCTTCCTGGGCATTTCCGCCCTGGTGTTCACCTCCGGCTACGACGGCCTGATCTACTCCATCGGCTTCCTGGTGGGCTGGCCGATCATCCTGTTCCTGATCGCCGAGCGCTTGCGCAACCTGGGCAAGTACACCTTCGCTGACGTGGCGTCCTATCGCCTCAAGCAGAAGGACATCCGTACCCTGTCCGCCTGCGGTTCGCTGGTAGTGGTCGCCCTCTACCTGATCGCCCAGATGGTCGGTGCCGGCAAGCTGATCCAGCTGCTGTTCGGCCTGGACTACAGCATCGCCGTGGTGCTGGTGGGTATCCTGATGGTGCTCTATGTACTCTTCGGCGGCATGCTGGCCACCACCTGGGTACAGATCATCAAGGCGGTGCTGCTGCTGTCCGGTGCCAGCTTCATGGCCTTCATGGTGATGAAGCACGTCGGCTTCGACTTCAACCGCCTGTTCGCCGAAGCCATCGCCGTGCACCCGAAGGGCGAGGCCATCATGAGTCCCGGCGGCTTGGTGAAGGATCCGATCTCGGCCTTCTCCCTGGGTCTGGCGCTGATGTTCGGCACCGCCGGCCTGCCACACATCCTGATGCGCTTCTTTACCGTCAGCGACGCCAAGGAAGCCCGCAAGAGCGTGTTCTACGCCACCGGCTTCATTGGCTACTTCTACATCCTGACCTTCATCATCGGCTTTGGCGCCATCCTGCTGGTCAGCACCAATCCGGCCTTCAAGGACGCCGCCGGCGCCTTGCTGGGTGGCAACAACATGGCGGCGGTGCACCTGGCCAACGCCGTGGGTGGCAGCATCTTCCTGGGCTTCATCTCGGCGGTGGCCTTCGCCACCATCCTGGCGGTGGTCGCCGGTCTGACCCTGGCCGGTGCCTCGGCGGTCTCCCATGACCTCTACGCCAGCGTGATCAAGAAGGGCAAGGCCAACGAAAAGGACGAGATCCGCGTCTCCAAGATGACCACCGTGGCCCTCGGCGTAGTCGCCATCGCCCTGGGCATCCTCTTCGAGAAGCAGAACATCGCCTTCATGGTGGGTCTGGCGTTCTCCATCGCCGCCAGCTGCAACTTCCCCATCCTGCTGCTTTCGATGTACTGGAAGCGTCTGACCACCCGCGGCGCCATGATCGGTGGCTGGCTCGGCCTGATTACCGCAGTGGCGCTGATGGTGCTCGGCCCGACCATCTGGGTGACCATCCTCGGTCATGCCAAGCCGATCTACCCCTATGAATACCCGGCGCTGTTCTCCATCGCCGTGGCCTTCATTGGTATCTGGTTCTTCTCCATCACCGACAAATCGGCGGCGGCCGAAGAAGAGCGTGCTCGCTTCTATCCGCAGTTCGTGAGATCCCAGACCGGTCTGGGCGCCAGCGGCGCCGTCTCGCACTGACAGACATCCGCGACAAGACCAAGCCCGGATCCCTGATCCAGGC
Organism: Pseudomonas sp. AS2.8; assembly: GCF_014190935.1. Taxonomy (NCBI): domain Bacteria; kingdom Pseudomonadati; phylum Pseudomonadota; class Gammaproteobacteria; order Pseudomonadales; family Pseudomonadaceae; genus Pseudomonas; species Pseudomonas sp. AS2.8. The sequence goes on along the minus strand of NZ_JACHVV010000002.1, from coordinate 478,794 downwards.
TTTTTTGTGCGCTGTCACCTGGTAGGCGGCGAGGGCGGGTAGGGTTAGCTGACGACGTCGGGATTTTCCGCCGCTGGCGCGGGTCCATGGAATAAGCCCGTCGCTTCGTATCATCCTGTTACGGCGACGGTCGACCTTTGGCCTTCATGGAGAATGGCAGATGACTCTCTCGACCATCCTGGTTCTGGTGCTGCTGGTCCTGCTCATCGGCGGACTTCCGGTATTCCCGCACTCGCGCAGCTGGGGCTACGGCCCGTCCGGTATCGTGGGCGCCATCCTGGTCGTCCTGCTGGTACTGCTCTTGCTCGGCATGATCTAGGCCCGTTCAAGGCCCGAAAATGCCCCACAAGGGTGCGTTGGACAAAGTTCTTGCCCAATGCGGTGCAGCGCGGTAACGTCGGCTTTCCGGCCTGCCTTGCCGAGTGTGGTAAACAAAACCGGCGTCTGCGCGAGCAGACGCCGGTTTTGTTTTGCGCGTCAGTTGGCGACCGCGCCGTCCTGGCGGCTGCGCAGATAGAGATCCAGCACCACCTCGTCGAGGATCGACGAAGCACCCCAGGGGCGGCTGCTGTTGAGGATGGCGACCACCACCCAGTTGCGCGCGTTGGCGTCCCGGACGAAGCCCGCCAGGGCCCGTACGTTGTTCAGGGTGCCGGTCTTCATGTGCGCCTGGCCGGTCAGCGGCGAATTCTTCATGCGCTTGCGCAGGGTGCCGTCCATGCCGGCCAGTGGCAGCGAGGAGATGAACTCCGGGCCATAGGGACTCTGCCAGGCGGCGCGCAGGATCTCGGCCATCTCCCGGGCACTGACCCGCTCGGTCCGTGACAGGCCGGAGCCGTTCTCCATGATCAGGTGACTGGCATTGATGCCCTTGCGCGCCAGCCACGAGCGGATGACCCGCAGCGCCGCCTTGCTGTCGTCCGCATCCGCCGAGGTGCGGAATTGCGCCCCGATGGAAAGGAACAGCTGCTGGGCCATGGTGTTGTTGCTGTACTTGTTGATGTCACGAATGATCTCCACCACGTCGGGCGAGAAGGCCCGGGCGAGCACCTCGGCATTGCGCGGCACGCTGCCCTCCCGGGTACGGCCCTTGATGCTGCCGCCCAGTTCCTGCCAGATGGCCCGCACCGCACCGGCGGTGTAGGCCGGGTGGTCGAGCAGCGACAGATAGCTCTGGGCGTTGCAGCCATCCGGCAACTGGCCACTGACCACTAGGCTGGTACTGCCATCGGCCTGGGGCACCGGATTGAAGCGCACCTCGGGCCAGGCCGGGCAACCGCTCTTGCCGGTGGCGCGCATCTGGTTGTCGATGTTGACGTTGGTCAGCGGCGGATCCATGGAGACGCTGACCCGGCCATCGGCCGAACGCACCACCATGCGCACCGACTTGAGATTGACCAGCAGCGAGTCCGGACCGACCAGGAAGGTCTTGTTCTCGTCTTCGCCGTCGTCGTTGAAGGCCGGCAGGTTGGGTTTCACGAAGCGACCGCGATCCAGCACCAGGTCACCGGTGACTTCCAGTACGCCATTGGCGCGCAGGTCGCGCATGAGCAGCCATAGCCGCTCCATGTTCAGCTTGGGATCGCCGCCGCCCTTGAGGTAGAGGTTGCCGTTGAGGATGCCGTCCTTGAGCGTGCCGTCGGTATAGAACTCGGTCTTCCACTGGTAGGTGGGACCCAGCAGTTCCAGGGCGGCAAAGGTGGTGATCAGCTTCATGGTCGACGCCGGATTCACCGAGACGTCGGCATTGTAGTAGTCGTTCTCGCCCGGCCCATCGAGGGGCAGCATCACCAGCGACAGGTCGCTGCCGGGGATCTTGTTGGTCTGCATCGCCTTTTCGATTCGCGGTGGCAGGTAGGAGGTATCGGCACTGACGGGCAGGGAAAAGCCCAGGGCGCAGCAGCTCAGCAGCAGGCCCAGAGATCGGAAGGTCTTTCGCATCGGGACACACACCTTGGCAGGGTACCGGCCTAGTTGAAGAGAAAAGGGGCCGATAGACGTCGGAGTGTGGGCATTATGCAGTAAGGAGGGAGGAACGAGCCAACCCCGCGGGGCAGGGCGTACATAAAGAAACGACCGCCGTGGCGGTCGTTTCCGAAAAGGTCGGGATCAGTTGTAGCCCGTGGCGTCCTTGGTGCGGTCCGGACTGTTGGGCGAAGGGGGATCGCGCCCGTCATCGGTCTTGGCGTGCTCGGTGCGCAGGGGCTTTTCGTCCTTGGGCAGTTCGCGTTCGTCGGCTTTGCGCTTTTCTTCGGCCATGGGATCCTCGTCTACGTGATTGCCGGTCAAGGTGTGACCGGCGCAGGCGTTTCGCCGTTCCCCTGGAGCGAGGAGTGGTCGGCGAACACGCCGGCGCTTTGCAGCTGGCGCAGGGCGTCGTTGACCTGGCGGGCGAAGGTTTCCTCGATGGCGGTCCCCGCCTGATGGCTGGCGGCCAGCGGCAGGAACCAGACACCCATCCAGGTGCGCACCGAGCTGGCGTTGCGTACGCGGGTGGACGGACCGCTTCCCGGCGCGATCCATTCGGCGGTCAGTACGTAGTCGTCCTTGGCGGTACCGGGGACGAGAAAGAAGGTGGCGCCGGTAATCAGGCCACTGGCGATGGCGGCGGCGTAGGAGGTGCTGTTGTAGAGCTTGAGGCGCAGCAGGGCGTCGTCGGGTCTGCCGGGTTCCGGCACCAGGGTGATGCGGTCGAACAGCCTGGAGCCTGCCAGGATCTCGCGCAGCCGCGGCTTCAGGCCTTCGCGGGCGACGGCGATCGACGTCGCGTCCTTGGCGTCTTCGACAGTGCCGCGATAGAAGTTAAATTCCACCAGCACCCTGGGGCGCTGCGGTTGCTCGCTCAGGGGCGCGCGAAACGGCTGGGAAGAGAGTTCGTCACCGGGAAAGGCGGCGCAACCGGCGAGCAGGAGCAGGCAGAGCAGGGCAGCGAGAGTCTTCATGAAACGCACCTCATCCCTAAGTGGCGATAGCGCAAGCTGGCAAGGGGCCAACGTCTGCGCAAAAAAAAGCCCAACCGGGGGTTGGGCTTTTTCGAGAAGGCGGGTGATTAGATCACCTGCACCTCATCGGCCTGCAGGCCTTTCTGGCCTTGCACGACCAGGAAGGAAACAGCCTGGCCTTCTTGCAGGCTCTTGAAGCCGTTACCCTGAATGGAACGGTAGTGAACGAACACGTCCGGGCCGCTCTGGGGGGTGATGAAGCCGAAGCCTTTCTCGTCGTTGAACCACTTGACGGTGCCAGTTTGGCGAGTAGACATGGATTTCTCCTTGAATAAGATGACGTTGTTGTCCGCGAGGACGACAGTTTTGAAACGAGGAGAAACCCATGCCGCGAAAGCTGGCCCTGATGTACTCCAGGTTCTCGACAGGTCGGCAGCTCCGTGGAGACCGCCTCACCTGACAGCGAAGAATGGTCTCAGACTGGCTTGCGCAAAACAAGACCTTTGAGCTGCCCGATGTTGACTTTACCGACCATGGTCGAAGCGCGAGTTGGAGCGGGCAAATGGCTGTTGGAGGAGGGGGCACTGAGCGCGGTCCCGGGCCTGGACCGGTCGACTGCGAGTAGCACTCCGTGCTGAATCGTTTCCCGGACAGAAAGTGTCGGAAGCGAGAAGCTGGGCACTACATCGTATTCAGCAATCGGTGGTGACCGCCTGTTGGTTCTCCACGTTTTTCAGGCGCCTATGCACACCTGCATCCTCCTCCATACCTCATTGCAGGCCGGCACTCGGGACCTGAGCGTCGAGATGTCGCCCGCCAGCGTTCAAGCAGAGCGTTTCCGTGGCCATGAGGGCAGCGCTTGGCCGGCTGGAACGAAGATGCCGGGGGGCGCGAGCTATACCGGCAGTGGCTCAGGCATTCGAACGCGGGTCGTACCCAGGTCGCTGTACGAGTACGTGTTCAACCGGCCGAAGCGATGCCCAGCGGTTGCAGGCAGGGGCTCAGCCCGGGCGTGGCGGGTCTTGTAGGCCAGCGGTGTCGAAACGGTGATGACGTGCTCAATTTGGGTAATGGCTAGGTGCTATTATTTCGTTCGAATCATTACCCCGGACCGCAAGGGTCCAAGGATCTACTGTGAAAAACGGACTGGAAAGCGCAGGACGCGCACTGGGCCATGGCCTCGCCGGATACCGCGTCGAGCTTCGTCGCCTGAACCTCGATGAGATACTGATAGCGGTTTACCACGCCCACCAGGCGATCAAGCTGACCCAGCGCATAGTGACCAACGAGCAGGCTACCAATCCGTTCCTGTTGAATACGGTCGTGGCCGCGATGCGGGTCGAGGCTGACACCGTTGGTCTCTTCATCGAAATCCCGCTCGCCGCGGACTGCCTGACCGCCTGAGTCAGGCGAGCACCGGATGTGACCCGAAGCAACAGGCGCGGACCTCTCGCTCGAGCATGGGCGGCTTCCCCTCAGGCAGTGGTTCCAGGCCGCCAGCAGCCGCTATCCGCCATGACCTGATGCTTCGGTTCTAGGCAGCACAGGTGGGGCTTCGGCAACTCCCAGCGCGGAGCGGGGCAGGTATCACGTCAGGTCGGGTCGAGGCTCGTCACACGAGCCCTGCCGTGCCGCCATCAGCTCTGCGCGTGCCGCCGAGCGACCTTTTCGGTGATGCAGGCTGGCGACCAAGCAGTGGCCTCGATGATCGCGGTAAAATGGACCGCTTTCTACAGGAGTCTCCGTTCATGGCCTTGTTGGGTCGCTTCAACAGCTTGCAGATTTTGCGCAACACCCCCATCGGTCTGTTCCTGGATGCCGGCAATGACGGCGAGGTGCTGCTGCCGCGTCGCTATGCGCCGCGGGACGAACCCTGCGCCGAAGGCGACTGGCTCAACGTCTTCCTCTATCTGGACAGCGAAGACCGCCTGATCGCCACCACCGAGAAGCCGAAGGTGCAGGTCGGCGGTTTCGCCAGTCTGCGGGTGGTGGAGGTTGGCCGGGTGGGGATCTTCCTCGACTGGGGCCTGCCCAAGGACCTGCTGCTGCCGCACTCGGAAGAGAAGCGTCCGCTGCAGGTGGGCGACCATTGCGTGGTGCACGTGCACCTGGATGCCCGCACCCGGCGCATCGTCGCCACCGCACGCCTGGATCGCTACCTGGATCGCGATCCGCCGCGCTACAAGGTCGGCCAGCCGGTGCCGCTGCTGGTCGTCGAACAGACCGACCTCGGCTACAAGGTGATCGTCGACAACAAGCACTGGGGCCTGGTGCATCGCAACGAGGCCTTCAAGCCGTTGCGCCTGGGGCAGCGCGAGCGCGGCTTCATTCGCGAGATACGGGCGGACGGCAAGATCAGCCTGACCCTGCAGGCCCAGGGAGCCGCCGCGGGCGCCGATCTCGCCGAGCAGATCATCAGCCTGGCCAAGGCGCGCGGTGGGGTGCTGGAGCTCAGCGACAGCAGTCCGCCAGCCCTGATCCACCAGTTGTTCGGCGTCAGCAAGGGCAACTTCAAGAAGGCCATCGGCCATCTCTATCGCCAGGGCCGGATCGTTATCGAGGACGACCGGATTTCTGTACGCGAGGACGCCGCGCAGTAGCGCCACGGCGGGGCGTCAGATCGCTGTCATGGCTGGGTTGCACCAGGGATTCGGGATCGAAGGCGCGTGCTCGCTCGTCCGGCCCGGCTTCGCGTTCCAGATCGCCGACCAGGCGGGTGATGCGGTCGGCTAGCTTTTCCGAGCTCAGACTCTCGCGCAACCGCTCGACCATGAGTGGCAGCGCGAAGGGCGAGGGATGGTCCAGATTCACCAGGCGCAGGGGCAGGGCACCGGTCCGCGTCAGGGTCTGCTGCAGGCGATCGGCATCGAGTTCCTGGCGCAGGACCTCGGTCTGGGCCTGGCCGAGCAGCAGGTTGCCCGGGTCGTACTGGCGAAAGACCTGATAGAAGAGGCTGCTGCTGGCCTGCAGCTGGCGGTTGCTCTTGTGCGCCCCCGGATAGCCGGAAAAGATCAGCCCCGAGATGCGGGCGATCTCGCGAAAGCGACGCTGGGCGAGTTCGGCGGCGTTGAGGCTGGCCAGGGTATCGCTGACCAGGTTGTCGGTGGTGAAGAGGCTGGCATCGAGCAGTTCCTGCCAGTCCAGGCTGACCGGCGAGACCAGTTCCAGGCCGTAGTCGTTGACGGCGATGGAAAAGGTGCAGGGACGCCGCTGCGCCAGGCGCCAGGCCAGCAGGCTGGCCAGCCCCAGATGGGCATGGCGGCCGGCGAAGGGATAGAGGAACAGGTGCGAGCCTTCGCGGGATTCCAGGGTCTCGGCAAGCAGGTAATGGGCGCTGGGCAGCGCCGACCACTGCCGCTGTACATCCAGCAGAGGTTGCAGCAGGCGCATTTCCGGGCTTTCGTAGCGCTGCGCCTCGGCATCTTCGAGCAGGGCCAGCACATGCTGGGCGAGGGTATCCGAGAGGGGCATGCGACTGCCGCTCCAGCGCGGGATGGCGGCCTTGCGCCCGCTGGCACGGCGCACGTACACCGTCATGTTTTCCACTCGTACCAGTTCCAGGGTACGACCGGCGAAGAGGAAGTGGTCGCCCGGGCGTAGTCGGGCGATGAAGCCTTCCTCGATGTTGCCCAGGCGATTGCCGCCGCCGCCCTTGGACCAGAACTGCACATTGAGGCTGGTCTCGCTGACGATGGTGCCGATGCCCAGCCGATGCCGCTTGGCCAGCTGCTTGTCGGGCACCCTCCAGATGCCTTCGGCATCGGGCTCGGCACGGCGATAGTCCGGATAGGCCGACAGCGAGGCGCCCCCGTTGCGAACGAAGGCCAGCGCCCAGATCCACTCGCCTTCGCTGAGGTGGCGATAGGCCCAGGCGCTGCGGATCTCCGGTAGCAGGTCGTCCGGTTCGAAGCCGCCACCCAGGGCGACGGTCACCAGATGCTGCACCAGGACGTCCAGGGGCTTGGCCGGGGCCGTGCGCGCTTCGATCTCGCCCGCGGTGATGGCGCGACGGGTGGCCGCCGCATCTAGCAGGTCGAGGCTGTAGGTGGGCACCAGGGTCGCCCGCGAGGCGCGGCCCGGGGCATGGCCGCTGCGGCCGGCGCGTTGCAGCAGGCGGGCGATGCTCTTCGGCGAGCCGATCTGCAGTACCCGCTCCACTGGCAGGAAGTCCACCCCGAGATCGAGGCTGGAGGTGCAGATCACCGCCTTGAGCTGGCCATTCTTGAGACCGGCCTCCACCCATTCGCGAGCCTGCTTCTCGATGGAGCCATGATGCAGGGCGATCAGCCCGGCCCAGTCCGGGCGCGCCTGCAGCAGGGCCTGGTACCAGAGTTCGGTCTGGGCGCGGGTGTTGGTGAAGACCAGGGTGGTGGGGCTGTCTTCCAGTTCGCGGATCACCTGCTGCAGCAGTCGCATGCCCAGGTGCCCGGCCCAGGCGAAGCGTTCGACGCCGCCTTCGGGCAGCAGGGTGTCCACCTGCAGGCGCTTGTCCTGACGACCCTGGACCAGCTGGCCCGGGGCGCCGGCGAGCAGCACGTCCAGCGCATGGGCCTGGTTGCCGAGGGTGGCCGAGAGGCCCCAGGTCTGCAGTCCGGGATTCCAGCGACGCAGACGGGCCAGGGCGAGTTGGGTCTGGGTGCCACGCTTGTTGCCGAGCAATTCGTGCCATTCATCGATGACCACCAGGCGAACCTGGCCCAGGGCTTCCTGGGCGTCCTCGCGGGACAGCAGCAACGACAGGCTTTCGGGGGTGGTCACCAGTGCCGTCGGCAGGCGGCGATTCTGCCGGGCGCGCTCACTGCTGCCGGTATCGCCGGTACGCAGGCCCAGGGTCCACTCCAGCTCCTCGTCGAGCACCGGCCGCTCCAGGGCGCGCAGGGTGTCCGCCGCCAGGGCGCGCATGGGTGTCAGCCAGAGCACGGTGAGCGGCGGTGGTGCCTGCTTGCGCTTGCTGGGCAGGCCCTTGGCGGTGGTCGGCCTGGGCGCGACGAAGGCGTCCAGGGCGGCGAGCCAGACGGCGTAGGTCTTGCCCGAGCCGGTGGTGGCGTGCAGCAGACCGGATTCGCCGGCGGCGATGGCCTTGGCCACCTCGCGCTGGAAGGGAAAGGCCTTCCAGCCCTGGGTGGCCAGCCAGCGACTGCCAGGGCCCTTGCGCGTATGGGGTGCGGTGGCCATCGTGGCGCTCCTTAGACCGGGTTCGAACGCCCGGTCATCTCGGCCGCCATGGCGGTGGCGTAGCTGTCGGTCATGCCGGCGATGAAATCGATCACCCGCATGAAGGCCTGGTGCAGGGTCCAGGACGGATCGGGCGCGCTGTTGCCCAGCAGGTCGAGGATGCGGCGGCTCTTGAACGACGGCTCGCGCCCGCGATGCTGCTCCAGGGCGGCGCCACAGAAGGCGTTGAGCAGGATCTCCAGGGTGGTGTAGGCACCGATCTCGTGCAGGGTCTTGCGCTTGTCGTGGAAGATCTTCTCCCGGGCCAGGGCCTTGGCGCGCTGCACGCAGAGCTTGGCCGGACCGGCCATGTGCTCGACCAGGTCATCGCCCAGGGTGCCGGCGAGCAGGGCGTCCTGCTGGTCGACGAAGGCGCGGGCGGTGGCGTTGGTCAGGTGTTCGATGGCCTTGCCGCGCAGGATGGCCAGCTTGCGCCGCCGCGAATCCTTGGGGCCCAGTTGCCGATAGGTTTCCGGCAGGTCGTCGCCGACCAGGCCCAGCAGCAGCGCCTCGACCTCGGCATAGTCCAGCAGCTCCATCTCCAGGCCGTCTTCCAGATCGATCAGCCCGTAGCAAATGTCGTCCGCGGCCTCCATCAAATAGACCAGGGGATGCCGTGCCCAGCGCTCCGGGCCCAGCAGTGGCAATTCGAGTTTCTCGGCGATCTGTTCCAGCAGCGGCAGCTCGCTCTGGTAGCAGCCGAACTTGTGCTTCTTGTACCCCGGCGCCGCGGCATAGCGCGAGGTCCAGGGGTACTTGAGGTAGGTGCCGAGGGTGGCGTAGGTCAGGCGGGTGCCGCCGTCGAACTGGTGGTATTCGAGCTGGGTCAGCACCCGGAAGCCCTGGGCGTTGCCTTCGAAGTGCAGGAAGTCCTGGCGTTCCGCCTCGCTCATGTCGTCCAGCCAGCCGCGGCCGGCGGCCTGGGTGAACCAGTAGCGGATGGCGTCTTCGCCGGAGTGGCCGAAGGGCGGATTGCCGATGTCGTGGGCGAGGCAGGCGGACTGCACCACCATGCCGAGATCGCTCGGATCGCACCAGTCGGGCAGGGCGCCTCTCAGGCTCTCGCCCACGCGCATACCTAGGGAGCGCCCGACGCAGCTGACTTCCAGGCTGTGGGTCAGGCGGGTGTGGATATGATCGTTGCTGGTGACGGGGTGAACCTGGGTCTTGCGCCCCAGCCGGCGGAAGGCGCCGGAAAAGATGATGCGGTCGTGGTCCTTGTGAAAGGGGCTGCGCCCCAGTTCATCCGGGCTGTGCAGGGGTTTGCCCAGCCGTTCGCGGATAAGAAGTGTCTGCCAGTCCAAGGCCGTCCTCGAGCTATCACCGATAAGGGGAGCGCCGGCGGTTGCCGTTCGGCGCTTCTGCGTTCTGACCTCGGCAACATACGATCATCACCGCTTACTTGGCAAAGCCCGGCAATTGGCTGGCGTCCAGGTCGATCAGCAGCAGGCGCTGACCGCTTTCCAGGAACTGGCTGGCGGTCAGGCAGTACTGGTTGGTGGTGGCGTCGCGGTAGACCGTCGAAAGCGCCAGGCGGCGCTCGTTCCAGCCTTCGGCCAGCAGGGCGTAGAAATAGGGTCTCCAGGACCAGTTGTGATTGAGATAGCGGCGATTTTCGCGCCAGAACATGCCGTTCCATTCCAGATTCGGGGTGATCTGGGTACCGGCGCGGTCGCACTGGTAGATGCGCAGCAGTCCGGGAAAGGCCTGGGGATCGGGCAGGGCGCTCAGAGGGCCGCCGTGTTCCGCCCAGGGCTTGAGCTGGGTGACGAATTCGGTGAGTTGCTGGCGCAGCTCCAGCAAGCGCGTCTGCTGGGCCAGCTTGCCATCGACGAAGCGGCTGCGCAGCGCGGCGAAGCGTTGCTGATGGCTGTCGCTCGCGCCCATCTCGGCGGTGGCCTCGGCGAAGAGAAAGCCCTGGACGTAGCGGGCGCCGCACTCCAGGGCAAAGTCGAGTTCGGTCTCGGTTTCGACACCCTCGGCGATCAGCCAGCAGCCGGTCTTTTCGGCCATCTGCGCCAACGCCTTGACCGCGTCGCCCCGCGGGCCACCCCGCGCGGCGGCCTGGAACAGCCGCATGTCCAGCTTGAGGATGTCCGGCTGCAGATCCAGTACCCGATCCAGCTGCGAATAGCCGGAACCGAAATCGTCGATGGCGATGCGGATGCCGAGTTCGCGGTAGCGGGCGACGGCCTGAGTCAGGCTCGGCAGATCGCCGGCCGCCTCGGTGATCTCGTAGACGATCCGCGTCGGGTTGATACCGGAACGCTGCAATTGCGCCAGGCTGGGCAAGGCGACGCCATCGTCCAGCTGGCTGATCCAGCGCGGCGAGAGGTTGAGGCTGAGAAACCAGTCATCCGGCGCGCTGGCGAAGCGCCGCAGCGCATCGTCCCTGAGGGTGCGGTCGAGCTGCAGCAGCTCCGCGGTCGGGGTGTCGGGATCGGCGAACAGGGGGCCCACGGAGAGGTGGCGGCCATCGGCCTGACGCAGACGGCCCAGGGCTTCGACGCCAGCGATGCGCCCGGTCGCGGTGTCGATGAAGGGTTGGAAGAAGGCAGTGGGCTGGCCAGAAAACACAGGGCTATCCTTATCGTTGGCGGAGCATTCAGCTTAACCATGCGATAAGGGTGCCAGATGACAGAATGGCTCCCGCGGGAGCCATTCTTCACGACGCCACTAGCGCGGCGGCGGCAGCGGGTGGTCAGCCTGCTCGCGATGGCGATTCTGCAGGCGGTTGACGATCGGGTAGAGCGCCAGGCCGATGCGTGCCAGGCGGCCCACCGCGCCAAGGCGTTTGCCGAACAGCGACAGGAACACCGTGGCACCCAGCATCAGCGGCTTCTTCGCCGAGTTGGCCACCTTGTCCCGGTTCGGTCGCACCAGGTCACCGATGAGGCTGATGGGATTGTGCAGGGGCTGGGCGTTGTAGATCAGCTGCTGGCGATACATCTCCATGCGCAGCCGGACCAGTTCCTTGCGCTTCGCCTGGCTAGTGGCAGAGGTAAGCGGCTGGTTCATGGCAGTAGGCGCTCCCGGTTGCGATTGAGTTCTTCCAGGGTGGCATGGAAGGGCGCTGCGCCCTTGACCAGGCTCAGGGCCCGCAGGATGCAGATCACCAGCGCCACGGCATAGAAGGCGCACAGACCCAGCGTGGCGGCCATGCGGTAGGTATCCCAGAAGGCGATGATGACTGCCGCCGAGACGCCGACCAGCACCAGCAAGCCGAAGATCAGGCTCAGGCCGGTAAAGAGGAACAGCTGGAAGGTGCGAACCTTCTCTTCTTGAACCTCGATGCCCAGCAGTTCCAGGTGACTCTGCAGCAGTCCTACCACCGCGCCGGCGAGGCGCTTGACCGATGGCTTGGGCGCCTCGTCAGGCAACTCCCGTGGAGGAGAGGAGGTGTCCATGGTAGTCCCCCAGGCTTAGCGGCGCGAGGCCAGCAGACCGATCAGGAAGCCGACGCCAGCCGCGATGCCGAGGGCCTTGAAGGGGTTGTCGACCACGTATTCCTCCGTGGTTTCCTTGGCTGCGACACCCTGGCGATAGAGGTCGTCCTGCTTGGTCTTGAGCACGTCGCGGGAGCGCTCCAGACTGGAGCTCAACTTGGCGCGCAATTCGTCCGCCTGCTCACCGGCCATGCTGGCGGTGTGCTTGAGCAGATGCTCGGCGTCCGCCAGCAGGGTGTGGAATTCGTCGGTCAGTGCCTGCTCGGCCTCGCCCAGATGACGACGGACCCGGTCAGCGTTCTGCTTGTGTGCCTGCTCATCGATGTCAGCGGCAAGCTCGTCTTTGATCACGGGAGGGGTTTTGTCGTTCATGGCGCGCTCCTGGTAGGCGATGGGTATCCGTTTCAGCCCTTTCGAGTGAGCGCCGGAAGCAAAGGTTCCACCGGTCGGAGTGCCGAGGGCGCTCTGCAGCCACCTTTACAGGGCTGGGAGAAAGGGACCCAAACGACCACCAACGCGGATGAATGGTCATACCTTATCGACTTTGCCTCGCTGAAAGTTCCGCAGCAAAAGCCAATTAGAAGAGCTGGCTCACAAAATCGGCCACTAGCGCCATTGCTCGTCTTATTCAAGTAGAGCGCAAGAACTTTGCTGTTTCTATCACTGTCAGTTGGGTCGTATTTGATCGTCCATGCACTTCTAGACAAATAAGAGGGGGAAGAATGGAAAACGCCATAGATAGACTGACTGCCGCTTTCAGTACTTATAAATGCTCGGTCACGGCGCCTCGCCCTGATGGCAGTATTGTGCTGACGGTGCAGGATCAGCAGTGTGACGACGCACGGGTCAACCGGGTGGTCAGCGCCCGGCAACTGGGCGAGAGCCAGCTGCTGAAAACGGTAATCGACGAGGTTCGCAAGGACGTATCGCTGCGGGCCGGCGCACTGGCGCCGCAATCCATGGCGGTGCTGCGGGCCACGGGCGCCAACATGCTGAGATATTCCGAGTAACGACTCGGCGCAGAACGCTTCAGCGCGAGACTTGCAGTACGGATGCCTGGCATTCGTTAGTCTCGAACGTTGAAGACTTAAAGATGATAAACAAGCAGTTAACGATTTATCCGCAAGGCTTCTCTCAGCTCTTGCACTTCAGCAGCCGACATCCCGCACAGGGGAGTTGGGTGACAGGCAGCTCATACATGGGGCAGGCGACGTCCACCACACCCCAGGACGGAAAGCCCTGTCCGGCTTGCACGGCAGCCAGCCGCGCACTGGCGATCACACCATTGAGCAGTTCCTCTTCCCGATACAGCGCCTGACGCAAGGTCGGCGAGCGGTAGAGGATGCGTCCGCAGCGATCCAGCAAGGTAAAGGAAAAGCGCCCGGTACGATCCGGCAGGGTCGGCCAGACCTTGAGCGGCGCCAGCTGCTCGTCGAGACGGGCGCAGGTGAGCTGGTACAGCGAGGCGCGTGGGATGAGCGAATCCGCCGCCGCCAGGCCATCGAGCAAGGTGACCGGACTTGGGCCCTGTAGCGGGCTGCCGCTGACGCCTTCCATGGTGTGCATAGTGCTGCTTCCTGCTCAGTTCGCGACGGTCAGACGATTCACGGTGCCGCTGCCACCTGCCAGCAAGGCCGTGACGCCATGACCTTCGTCGATGGCGATACCCAGCCGGATGCTGTCGATCAATCGCGCGAGGCGGGTATGGTCATGCAATTGCTGCTTGCTGATCAACCGCTTGACCTTGACGCCACTGTCGTCGGACAGCGTCAGGCTGACGCTGCCGTCGAGGCGCTCGATCCGGAAATTGACCCGGAAGTCATGCTCGAAAGCCGCGGCGATGAGTTGGAAAGGGTTGTCCATGACGTACCTGACTGGCGTGAGCGGGGTCAGTGCCATTGACTTCGAGAGGCTGGGGTAGTTCTGGAGCAGATCCCAGAAGTATGACCGACGGCCCGTTTCAGCCGCTCACCTGAAGTTCGCGCTCGCTCCAGCACTGGCCGAAAGCCGCTTGCCAGTCGGGTAGCGGCTCGCCCAGCACCGCTGCCAGCTTTTCGGTGGACAGCCGGGAATTGATGGGGCGATGGGCCGGGGTGGGATAGGAACTGCTGGGGATGGGATTGAGGCGGGCCTTCAGCTGACCGGTCTCGCGCAGGCGCTGGGCGATCTGCTCGGCGAATCCGAACCAGGAGGTGGTGCCGTTGGCGGTCAGGTGATAGGTGCCCCAGAGTTCGTCCCTGCCGCTGTGGGCCAGCAGGCGGTCGGTGGCGGCGGCGATGGTGCGGGTCCAGGTGGGGGCGCCGATCTGGTCGTCGACGATGTTCAGTTCGTCGCGCTCGCTGAGCAGGCGCACCATGGTGCGCAGGAAGTTGTTGCCCTGCCAGGAATAGACCCAGCTGGTGCGCAGGATGAGATGACGCTCGGCGTGTTCGCGCACGGCGTTCTCGCCGGCCAGCTTGGTCCGGCCATAGACATTGAGCGGGCAGGTCGGATCCTCTTCCCGATAACGACCGTCCTTGCTGCCATCGAAGACGTAGTCGGTGGAGTAGTGGACCAGGGGGATGCCGAGCTGCTGGGCGGCCCGGGCGAAGACCTCGGGCACCCGCTCGTTGATCAGGGTGGCGGTCTGGGGATCGCTCTCGGCGGCGTCCACGGCAGTATAGGCGGCGGCATTGATGATGACGTCGGGCTTCGCGGCCAGGACGCGTTCATGAAGGGCCTCCAGCTGGGTGAAATCCACCTGGGCACGGCCGATGACGGTTACCTGGGCCTTGGCGGCCAGCAGTTGTTGCAGCGCCTGAGAAAGTTGGCCGTGTTGACCCGCGATGAAGACGTTCATGTGACTGAGCTATTCCAGAAGGGCTGGCGCGTCCATGCCTGATTGACAGGTTGGGCGTCGCCACGACAGCCCTGAGCAAAAGCAGGCAGTCTACCCGATGACCGGCAGAGGACAAGGCTAGCCTTTGGCCTGCGTATGGCCGCAGCTGTCGGCTCTAGCCTGCGGCCCGCCTCCCGATACGGCCTCCCGGACGGCTCGAAAAAATTTGTTTCACGAATACTTGACAATTATGCGACGGCTCCAGGGTATCCGTTGGTCATTTTTACCTAGAGTTGTGCACAAGTTGTGCTAGCGCTTGTCAAGCCCTGTCTGGACCGGAGTTTTCCCTGCCGAAAATCCTGCTTTTGAATTAAGTTGTTGATTACGTTGAACTTATCAAAGTGATTAAAAAATGACCAACTTGTTTGGGGGGCCCGCAGAGCAAGGCTCCGGGTTCTTTTCCACCATGTTTTCAACAAAGTTATCAACAGAAGCTGTGGATTGTTCCGTGTCGCTGGCCTCCGGCAACCTTAATCGGCGCTGAACGAAAGGTCAGTCGAGGCCTTGCCCTGCCACCTGTGTGTTCCCTCAACCGGAGAGGGCCAGTTGCCGACTCAGCAAGGCGCGCAGCGAAGCCGGCTTGACCGGTTTGGGCAGGAAATCCAGGCGCGCCTGGCGCACCCGGTCCAGGCATTCCGGACGGCCATCGGCACTGATGACGATGCCGGGGATGTCCTGACCCAGGACCTGGCGAATCCACTCGGCGACATCCGGGCCGGTGTCGGCATCGCTCAGGTGGTAGTCGACGATGAGCAGCCGCGGCACCACGCCCTGGGCGAGCAGGGCCGCGCATTCCTCGCGACTGCGCGCGGTCCAGACCTGGCAGCCCCAGCGGCCCAGCAGACTGCGCAGGCCGAGCAGGATGCTGTCTTCGTTGTCGATGCACAGCACCGGATCGCCGGCCAGCGGCTGGGCGGCTTCGCTGGCGGCCGCCGCCTGGATGGCGAGGGCGGGCGCCAGGGGCACCTTGACGCTGAAGACGCTGCCATGACCCGGCCAGGAGCGTACCGAGAGTTCGTGATCCAGCACCCGGCAGAGGCGGTCGGCGATCGCCAGACCCAGGCCCAGGCCCTTTTCCGCGCGGGTCTGGTGGCTGTCCAGGCGCTTGAATTCCTCGAAGATCAGCTCCAGCTTGTCCGCCGGGATGCCGGGGCCGCTGTCCCAGACCTCCAGGCTCACGCTCTCGCCCTGGCGGCGTACGCCGAGCAGTACCCGGCCATGGGCGTATCTCAGGGCATTGGTGAGGAAGTTCTGCAGCACCCGCCGCAGCAACTTGCTGTCGCTGTTGACCACCAGCCGACTGCTGCGGATGCGCAGGCTGGTGCCCTGATTCTGCGCCAGGGCCTTGAATTCGACGCCCAGGGCCTCGAACAGGGTGGCCAGGGAGAAGGGGGCCGGCGTGGCCAGGATGCGGCCGTTCTCCAGTCGCGAGATGTCCAGCAGGTCGGCGATCAGGTCCTCGCTGGATCTCAGGGCGCTGTCCATGTTGCGCACCAGTTCCTGGGCTTCCTGGGCCAGGCCGTCCTGGTGGGCGAGGGCGGCGGTGAACAGGCGGGCGGCGCTCAGCGGCTGCATCAGGTCATGGCTGACCGCGGTAAGGAAGCGACTCTTGGACTGGTTGGCCGCTTCCGCATGGGCCTTGGCTTCCTCCAGCGCCTGGTTGAGCTGGGACAGTTCGCGGGTGCGTTCCTCGACGCGCTGCTCCAGTCCCTCGTTGGCTTCGCGCAGGGCGCGCTCGGCCTCGCGGAAGGCGGTGATGTCGGTAAAGCTCATCACGAAACCGCGCCCGGGCATGGGACTGCCGATCAGCTCGATCACCCGGCCATTGGGAAAGGTGCGTTCCGAGGTGTGGGGAATGCCCTGGCGCATCCGCTCCACCCGCCGGGCCACGTGCTCGTCGGGATCGCCCGGTCCGCAGAGGCCGCGCAGGGCGTTGTAGCGGATGATTTCGGCGATGGGCCGACCGACCTGGATCATGCCGTCGGGATAGTCGAACAGCTCCAGGTAGCGCTGGTTCCAGGCCACCAGGCGCAGCGACTGGTCGACCACGCTGAGGCCCTGGGAGATATTCTCGATGGCGCCCTGCAGCAGCGCCCGGTTGAATTCCAGCACCTCCGAGGCCTCGTCGGCGATGCGCACCACGTCGTCGACCTGCATGTCGCGGCCTTCGATGGCGGCCTTGACCACGGCGCGCGCCGAGGAGGCTCCGATCACCCCGGCCAGCAGGCGCTCGGTCTGGGCGATCCATTCGCTGTTGGCATTCATCGCGGGGTGATAGGTCAGGCCGCTCTGCTCGGCGAAGCGGCTGAAGCTCAGGCGCGCGCGCTCGTCGCCGACGAAGCGGGCGGCGAGCAGCCGCAGGTCCTCCAGCTTGACCGCCAGCAGGGCGCGATTGCGCGGCCGGGGCAGGGCGTACTGGGCGATGAAGCGCCCGGCTTGCCAGTACTCCGAGACCCGGGTGCGCGAGAGCAGCGACACCAGGGCGAACAGCAGGAAGTTGCCGGCCAGGGAGACCAGGGCGCCGACCGTGGTCGGTTGCAGCGTCCGCTCCCCCGCGGGTTGCTCGAACCAGGCGAGGCCGGGAAAGGCGTGCAATGGCCACTGCAGACTGCTGGCCACCACCGGCAGCACCATCAGGTAGCCCCAGAGCAGTGCCCCGGCGGTGAGGCCGGCAAAGACACCCCGGCGATTGGCGGCCTTCCAGAACAACGCCCCGACCATGGCCGGTCCGAGCTGGGCGATGGCGGCGAAGGCGATCTGGCCGATGGTGGCCAGGCTGGCATTGGAGCCCAGCAGGCGATAGCTGCAATAGGCCAGGACCAGGATGACCACGATGCTGGCGCGGCGCACCGTGAGCATCCAGTGGCTGAACACCGCATGGGGACTCTCGACCTGGCCCCGGCGCTTGAGCAGCCAGGGCAGGACGATGTCGTTGGAGATCATGGTGGAGAGCGCGACGCAGGCGACGATCACCATGCCGGTGGCGGCCGAGGCACCGCCCAGGAAGGCCAGCAAGGCCAGCCAGGGACGCTCCTGGGCCAGCGGCAGGCTGATGACGAAGGAGTCCGGCAGCACGCCGCCGGGCAGGTGCAGTTGGCCGGCCAGGGCGATGGGGATGACGAACAGGGCGGCCAGCGCCAGGTAGAGCGGAAACACCCAGCGCGCCAGGTTGACGTCCCGGGTATCGGTGTTTTCCACCACCGTGACATGGAACTGGCGCGGCAGGCACATCACGGCGATGAAGGCCACGCCGGTCTGGATCAGCAGGCCCGGCCAGTCCAGCGTCTCGCGCCAGTATTCCTGCAGTTGCGGTGCCTGCTGCGAACGGGTCAGCAGATCGGCGAAGCCGTCGTGCAGGCCATAGGTGACCCAGAGGCCGACGGCGATGAAGGCGGCGAGCTTGACCAGGGATTCGAAGGCGATCGCCAGCATCATGCCGCGATGGTGCTCGGTGACGTCCAGGTTGCGGGTGCCGAAGAGAATGGCGAAGACCGCCAGCACCAGGGAGACGAACAGCGCGGTGTCCTGGGCGCGGGTGCTCAGGGACTCGGCATTGATGCCGGTCAGCAGGTTGACGCCGATGACGATGCCCTTGAGCTGCAGCGCCAGGTAGGGCAGGACGCCGACCAGGCAGATCAGCGCGACCACGATGGCCAGGGTCTGGGACTTGCCGTAGCGGGAGGCGATGAAGTCGGCGATGGAGGTGATGTTTTCCTTTTTGCTGATCAGCACCATCTTCTTGACCAGTTGCGGCGCGAGCAGCAGGAAGAGAATGGGGCCCAGATAGATGGGCAGGAAGGACCAGAGCTGATCGGCAGCCTGGCCGACCGCGCCGAAGAAGGTCCAGCTGGTGCAGTAGACGGCCAGCGACAGGCTGTAGACCCAGGCCCGCAGGCGTGGCCTGAGCGGTGGCCGGCGGTCGCCGTAGAAGGCGATGGCGAACAGCAGGGCGAGATAGCCGAGGGTAACGGTGATAATCAGTCCGCTGGGCAGGGACATGGCGACTCCAGACATTCCAGGCGCCCATCGCGCCCGGACAAAGTGTCGCACCTTGGGCCGCCAGACGTCAGTTCCGGCGCGTGGAGGGGCGCCGTGGGTTGAGCCGGACGGCTGGCCCTGTTAGGTTTGCGGGCTGATTCAAGCGAGAGAGACCGTCATGTTCCAAGCGCAGCCCATTTCCCTGCAACGTGGTGCGCTGCGCCTGGACCCCCTGGCGGAAGGTGACGTGCTGGAGCTGGTCAGCCTGGCCGAGCGCAATCGCGAAGCGCTGCACTACCTGAGCGGGCCCCTGCGTCCGGACTGGTATCGCCAGGCGCTGGCCGAGCAGCGCGAGGGGCGCGCCTTGCCCTTCGCCGTGCGCATCGCAGACCGGCTGGTGGGCACCACCCGCTTCGCCGACTTCCTGCCGGCACTCCCCGCCGCCGAGATCGGCTGGACCTGGCTCGACAGCGAGCAGCATGGCAGCGGACTCAACGGCAACATCAAGTACCTGATGCTGCGCCATGCCTTCGAGCACTGGCAGCTGGTGCGCGTGCAGCTCAAGACCGCCGCGACCAATCTCCGATCCCAGGCGGCCATCGGGAAGCTGGGCGCGGTTCGCGAAGGGCTGCTGCGTCATCATCGCCGGCTGGCGGATGGCCGGCTCGACGACACCGTGATGTACAGCATCACCGATCGCGAATGGCCCGAGGTGAAGGCGCGGCTGGAGGCGTCCTTCAACTAGCCGTGGCCTTTGGCTTACCGTTCGTCGGCAGCCTCCGGCAGCGGCATGGCCTGAGGCTGTCTATGTCGCTTGTTTGGCGCCGGTAATCCAGCGCCGCTGTTTTCCAGACCAACAGTTTTCCGCGAAACGGCCGACATGCCTGCTCAATGGCAAGAATTCGCCTGTCTCCTTTTGCGGATCGCTGTATGTCTTCACTGTCGCCTTCCTCTGCGCTGCGTACGCTACGGGTCGTCTGGCCCTTCGTCATCATCCTGTCCTGCCAGGCGCTGGTCGCCATCGTCAGCCTGCAACTGCTGTCGACGGTGCGCGCCTATGTTTCTGCGGAAAGCCTGTGGAGCAAGAGCCTAGGCAACGCCATGCTGTCGCTCGGCGCCTATCTGGATGAAGGGCGTCCCGAGTTCTATCACGCCTATCTCGCGTCCATCAGCGTCAACGATCTCGATCGGGCGGCGCGACAGGAGCTCGATGGCGCCGGCTCCCGAGCCGAAGCGGCGCGGCTGCTGCGCTTGGCCGGCAACAGCCCGGACGACATCGACGGTCTTATCGCGCTCTTCCAGATGGCCCGTCATGTGGAGCCCTTCGAGGGAGTGATCGCCCGCTGGCAGATCACCGATCCCTACATGGACGAATTTCAGGCCCTGGCGCGAACAGGCTTCGAGTTGATCAAGCTGCAGGGGCCGGGGCCGGCGCTGATTCCGCTGAAACGGCAGCTGCTGGATCTGCACGACCGGATGATGCCGGAAACGGTGGCCTTCTCGGAGCGCCTGGGGGTGGCGTCCCGCCAACTGGTAGCGGCCTTGTTCATCGCCAACGTCCTGGTCGGCGCCTTGCTGGTGCTGCTGGCCCTCTGGCGCATGCACAGCCTGGTGCAGCAGCGCTGGCGCTCCGAGCAGGCGCTGCAGGCTGAAAAGGAACATATCCAGGTCATCCTGGCGTCCCTCGGCGATGCGGTACTGGCGCTGAATGCCCAGGGGCGGCTGCTCTATCACAACCCGGCGGCGGAACGGCTGCTGGCGCGGCCGGGGCTGGCCGCGGGCACGCCCGTTACCCACCTGTTCGACATCCAGACCGAGGATCAGCCGGCGTCGACCCGACCGCTAGCCGAGCGCTTGCGCAGCCAGGACTGGCTGGCGGGCGACGAGCCCCAGGCGCACCAGCTGGTGCGCGTCGACGGCACTCGGGTGCCGGTGGCCCTGACGGTGACCACGCTGCCGCGGGACGAATCCGGCACCGGGGTGGTGCTGGTGATGCACGACCAGACCCGCGAGCGTGCCTTTCTGCACGATCTGGCCTGGCAGGCCAGTCACGATGCCCTCACCGGTCTGGTCAATCGCCGCGAATTCGAGACCCGGCTGGAGCGCCTGCTGGCGCGCGAGGACCTGGCCTGTGCCTCGCTGCTGTTCATCGATCTGGACCAGTTCAAGATCGTCAACGACACCTCCGGCCATTTCCATGGCGATCGCCTGTTGCGCCAGCTGTGCGAATTGCTCGGTCAGCAGCTGGGCGAGGACGATTGCCTGGCGCGCCTGGGCGGCGATGAATTCGGCGTGCTGCTGGAAAACCGTACGCCCGCGCAGGTCGAGGCGGTCGCCGAGCGCCTGCGCTGCTGCGTGGGTACCCTGCAGTTCGAAGCGGCCGGGCAGGGCTTTCGCGTCGGTCTGAGCATCGGCGTGGTGCACCTGGGCGGTCAGGCCCTGGCGCCCGAGGAGGCGCTGCGCCTGGCGGACCTGGCCTGCTACGCGGCCAAGGACAAGGGGCGCAATCGCATCCAGGTCTTCGCCCCGGGCGATGTGGAGCTGGACCAGCGCCATGGCGAGATGGCCTGGGTGCAGCGCCTGCACCGGGCGCTGGCCGAGGACCGCTTCCGCCTGTACGTCCAGCCGATCCTGGGTCTGGGTCAGGAGACCGTCGCGGATCGCCATGTGGAGGTGCTGATGCGGCTGGAGGAGGGCGAGCGGCTGATCGCGCCGGGTGCCTTCATCCCGGCCGCCGAACGCTATGGGCTGATGCCCGACCTGGATCGCTGGGTGATCGCCGCGGCCCTGGCACGTTTCGCCGAATTGCCCGACGGGTTGCTCGACACCCTGGCCATCAACCTGTCCGGACATTCGCTGGGCGCGGCGGGCCTGGCGGATTTCGTCAGGCAGCAACTGCAGCGCTGGCAGATCGCGCCAACGCGGATCTGCTTCGAGATCACCGAGACCAGCGCGGTGGCCAATCTGGATGCGGCGCGGCTGTTCATGGACGAGTTGCGTGGCCTGGGGGTGAGATTCTCGCTGGATGACTTCGGCGCCGGGATGTCGTCCTTCACCTACCTCAAGCACCTGCCGGTGGACTACCTGAAGATCGACGGCAGCTTTGTCCGTCACCTCCTGGAGGACGCCGTGGACAGCGCCATGGTCGAGGCGATCAACCAGCTCGGCCATCTCACCGGCAAGAAGACCATCGCCGAATTCGCCGAAAATGCGGCGGTGGTGGCGGCGCTGGCCGCCCTGGGGGTCGACTATGCCCAGGGCTACGGCATCGCCCGGCCGCAGCCCTTTACCGAAGCCACCTGCCAGGCGCTGGTCCGGCAGGTGTGGCACGAGGCCTCAGGGACGCGCGTCGTCGTCCTTGAAGCGACGGAAGAGGGTCGCCAGTAGCGCCCCGGAGATATTGTGCCAGACGCTGAACAGGGCGCTGGGGACCGCGGCCAGCGGTGAGAAATGCGCCGTGGCCAGGGCGGCGCCGAGCCCGGAATTCTGCATGCCGACTTCCAGCGCCAGGGACTTGCGCTGGGCCACCGGCAGCTTGCAGAACTTGCCGGTGAGATAGCCGAGCAAGAAGCCGAAGCCGTTGTGCAGGATCACCACCGCCATGATCAGCAGCCCGGATTCGGCGATGCGCGCCTGGCTGGCGGCCACCACCGCGGCGACGATCACCACGATGCTCACCACCGAGGCCAGCGGCAGCACCTCGACCAAGGCGCCGACGCGATGGCCGAGTAGGCGCTGGGCGACCAGGCCCAGGGCGATGGGCAGCAGCACCACCTGCAGGATCGACCAGAACAGCCCGCCAAAGGAGATCGGCAGCCAGGTAGAGGCCAGCAGCCAGATCAGCGCCGGGGTCAGCAAGGGGGCGAGCAGGGTGGTCACCGCGGCGATGGCGACCGACAGCGCCAAGTCGCCCTTGGCCAGCCAGGTCATAACGTTGGACGCCGTGCCGCTGGGGCAGCAACCGACCAGGATGACGCCGACGGCGATCTCCGGCGGCAGGTGGAACAGCTGACAGAGCGCCCAGGCCACGCCCGGCATGATGACGAAGTGGGCCACCACGCCCAGCAGCACCCGCCAGGGGTGGCGGCCGACGGCGGCGAAATCCTCGACCTTGAGCGTCAGGCCCATGCCGAACATGATCACCCCCAGCAGCGGCACGATGGCCACGCTCAGCGGCTTGAACACCGCGGGGGCGAAGAACGCCAGCAGGGCGGCGAGCAGCACCCAGAAGGCGAAGGTATTGCCGACGAAACGGCTGAAGGCGGCCAGGGCACGCATGGCAAACTCCTTTTCAGGTAGGCAGAAAAAAGGCCGGTCTGCGCCGGCCTTGAGGTGAGCTTAGAGCCCCTGGGGCAATTCTTCACCCCCCAGGGCTTCGATCAGCTGGGGCAGGAATTCCGCCAGGGTCATCATCATCAGCACGAAGCTGGCGTCCTGCTGGCCGAGGGCGTCTTCGCCGCCGTCCTGTTCGGCCTGATCCTGCAGGAGGTCCTCGAACTTCAGGCGCTTGATGGTGACCTTGTCGTCCAGCAGCAGGGCCAGCTTGTCCTGCCAGGCCAGGGCCAGCTTGGTGACCAGCTTGCCGGCGCCCAGGTGGTTCTGGATTTCTTCGCTGGTGAGATCCTGACCCTTGCAGCGCACCACGCCGCCGTCTTCGCCGGCATCGCGCAGCTCGCACTCGTCGAGGATATAGAGGCCATGGGTGGCGTCACCGGCCTTGACCCAGTCGGTGAAGGTGGCCATCGGCGCCTGCTTGACGCCCAGTGGCCGGACCGGCAGCGAGCCCAGGGCATCGCGCAGGGTGGAGAGCAGGTCCTCGGCGCGCTTGGCGCTGGAGGCGTCGACCAGGATCCAGCCCTGCTTGGGATCGATGGCGGCATAGGTGGTCTGGCGACGGATGAAGGCGCGCGGCAGGAAGGCCTGGACGATCTCGTCCTTGATCTGCTCCTTCTCCTTCTTGTAGACCTTGCGCATCTGCTGGTTTTCGATCTCGTCGACCTTTTCCTGCACGGCTTCCTTGACCACGCTGCTGGGCAGGATGCGTTCTTCCTTGCGCGCGGCGATCAGGAAGAAGCCCTGGCTTTCGTGGACCAGCGGCAGGTCCGGGCCCTTGCCGAAGGGCGCGACGAATCCGTAGGTGGACAACTCCTGGCTGGCACAGGGGCGCGCCGGCTTGGCGGCGAGGGCGGCTTCGAGGGCTTCGGTCTCGAAGGCGACTTCCTGGGTGAGACGGTAGACGAGCAGATTACGGAACCACATGGTGTCACTCCCAAAAACGAAGCGCGCATTATCCGCGTCGCCCGCCCCGGAGGCCAACCCCGGATCGCGGTGGTCGTCGGGAATGCGCGCTTTCTCCGGTTGCTCGGGAGGGCGGCGCTAAGCCTTTGGAAGTGCTGGGAAATTTATTTTCAAAAAGGGGTTGCCAGGTCGGGAACCCCTCCGTAGAATGCGCCCCACTTCGAGAGCAAACGGGTGATTAGCTCAGCTGGGAGAGCATCTGCCTTACAAGCAGAGGGTCGGCGGTTCGATCCCGTCATCACCCACCACTCGAGGTAATGCGCAGCGGTAGTTCAGTCGGTTAGAATACCGGCCTGTCACGCCGGGGGTCGCGGGTTCGAGTCCCGTCCGCTGCGCCATTTAAAGGTTGTCTGGTTCTGAACGCCAGCAGCCATCGAAGAGCGGCCCTAGTGGCCGCTTTTTTGTTTGGGCGCGATTTTTCTGGTCGTGTCGTCTGGTGCCTTCCTTTCTTTCCTCGCGCTTCTGTCGAGCGATCTGCCAGCAGGCGGGTCGAGCGTGCGCCTGGACGCGTGGAAAACACTGCGCGGTTTTCCACCCTACGGCTGTTGTTGGGCTTCGACGATGGAGCTGTCTCAACCCAACCTACGGGAAGGATGCGTCCTGTAGGTTGGGTTGAGCGCAGCGAAGCCCAACATCGCCTCGGGCCGAACTCCGGTTGTTGGGCTTCGACGATGGAGCTGTCTCAGCCCAACCTACGGCAGGGGTGCGTCCTGGAGGTTAGGTTGAGCGCAGCGAAGCCCAACAGGGCGGTCAGCCCCGCACCGCATCCAGCACCGCTTCCAGTGGATGACGCAGGCGGCGGTCGTCGATGCGCTTGACCTGGCTGCGGCAGGAGTAGCCGGTGGCCAGGGCTTCGCCCTGTTCCGCCGGTACCGCCAGGGCGCGGGCCCAGGACTGGTCGTAGATCACCTTGGAGGTCGCCAGGTTGCGTGCCTCGTGACCATAGGTGCCGGACATGCCGCAGCAGCCGGTGCTCTCCGGCTTGAGGCCCAGCCCCAGGCGTTCGAACACCTGCTGCCACTGGCCGACGCTGGCCGGGGCGTTGGTCTTCTCGGTGCAATGGCCGAGCAGGCGATACACCTTGTCGCCGACTACCTTCTGCTCTTTCGGCAACACCTGTAGCAGCCACTCCTGGGGCAGGAGCACCTCGGGCATCCGGGCGATGCCGGGGACCTTGGGGTATTCCTGGCGATAGACCAGGGTCATGGCCGGATCGAGGCCGACCAGCGTGACGCCGAAGCCGGCCAGGCTGGCCAGCTGGGCCGCGTTGCGCCTTGCGGTGCGCTCGAAGGCGCCGAGGAAGCCCTGCACCTGCAGCGGCTTGCCATTGGCGCGATAGGGGGCGAGGAAGACGCGTTGGCCGAGCCGCGCGGCCAGTTCGAGGACGGCGGCGGTGAGCGGCGTCTCGAAATAGCGAGTGAAGGCGTCCTGCACCAGCACGATAGTCCTGGCGCGCTCTTCCTCGCTCAAGGCCAACAGGCGTTCCGGGGTGGCGATCTGGACCTGCCACTGATGCATGACCGGCACCAGGTCGAAACGGCTGAGCAGGGGACTGTCGACCATGCCGATACGCTCGGCGAACAGCCGCTGGATGGGCGTCGCACCCATGACGGCGTTGTAGAGTCCCGGAGCGCGGGCGAACAGCGGCAGGCTGAATTCCAGCGAGCCGATCAGGTAGTCGCGCAGCGGGCGCAGGTAGCGACGGTGATAGAGCTCGAGAAAGCGCGAGCGGAATTCCGGCACATTGACCTTGATCGGGCACTGGCCCGCGCAGGACTTGCACGCCAGGCAGCCGGCCATGGCGTCATAGACCTCGTGGGAGAAGTCCGCCTCGGCCTGGCGGCCATTGCGCCAGCGTTGCGGCAGGGCCTTGAGCCAGTTCAGCGCGCCACGCGGGGCGGGGGCCAGCACATCGATGCCGGCCTGGCCCTGCAGGCGCAGCCATTCGCGGATCAGCGCCGCCCGCCCCTTGGGCGAATGGATACGCTGGCGGGTGGCCTTCCAGGACGGGCACATGGCGTCGTCGGGGTCATAGTTGTAGCAGGCGCCATTGCCGTTGCAGTGCATGGCGGTGCCGTAGCTCTGCCAGACGCGCTCGTCGAGGGTACGGTCCAGTTCGCCTCTCAGGGTCACGCCATCGACCTTGAGCAGCTCGGCGCCGCTGGCGAGCGGGGTGGCGATCTTGCCCGGGTTGAGCTGGTTGTGCGGATCGAAGGCGCCCTTGAGCGCCTGCAGCGCGGGGTAGAGGTCACCGAAGAAGGCTGGCGCGTATTCCGAGCGCACGCCCTTGCCGTGTTCGCCCCAGAGCAGGCCGCCGTATTTCTGGGTCAGCGCGGCCACCTGGTCGGAGATCGGCCGCACCAGCGCCGCCTGGCGTGGATCCTTGAGATCCAGTGCCGGACGCACGTGCAGCACCCCGGCATCGACGTGGCCGAACATGCCGTATTGCAGGTTGTGGCCATCGAGCAGGGCGCGGAATTCGGCGATGAAGTCGGCCAGGCGCTCGGGCGGTACCGCGGTGTCTTCGACGAAGGGCTGCGGGCGGATCTCGCCCTGGACGTTGCCCAGCAGGCCCACCGCGCGCTTGCGCATGGTGTAGACGCGGGTCACGGCGTTGCGGCCGATGGCCAGGGTGTGGCCGAGGCGCTCGACGGTATCGTCCTGGCGCAGGTGCTCGAGGAAGCCCTGGACGCGGGCATCCACTTCTTCGGGATCGTCGCCGCTGAATTCCACCAGGTTGATGCCCAGGGTGGGGCGCGCGACGTCTTCGGGAAAATACTCCGCCACGCTGTGCCAGACGATGTCCTGCATGGCCAGCAGGAGCACCTTGGAATCCACCGTCTCGATGGACAGCGGTTTCAGTTCGATCAGGGCGCGGGCGTCGCGCAGGGCGTCCATGAAGCTGGCGT
The DNA here is from genome assembly GCF_014190935.1 of Pseudomonas sp. AS2.8. Lineage (NCBI taxonomy): Bacteria > Pseudomonadati > Pseudomonadota > Gammaproteobacteria > Pseudomonadales > Pseudomonadaceae > Pseudomonas > Pseudomonas sp. AS2.8. The sequence continues at coordinate 452,129 of NZ_JACHVV010000002.1, read as the reverse complement.
AGCGGACGTTGACCAATACCGAATACTTGGGAATCGGCAGGACGTTGAGCGTGGCCTCGGCGATGAAGGCCAGAGAGCCCTCGGCGCCGCAGAGTACGCTGTTGAGGTTGAAGCGGCCATCCGCCTCGATCAGGTGCGCCAGGTCATAGCCGGTCAGGCAGCGATTGAGCTTGGGAAAGCGCGCCTCGATCAGTTCGGCCTGGTTCTCGGCGATGTCCCGCGCGCGGCGGTAGACGGCGCCGGTGCGATCGTCGCGGGCGCAGAGGGCGTCCAGCTCGGCGCTGTCCACCGGGCGACTCTGCAGGCGCTCGCCGCCGATCAGGTAGGCGTCCAGCTCCAGCACGTGGTTGCGGGTCTTGCCGTAGGTCACGCTGCCCTGGCCGCTGGCGTCGGTGTTGATCATGCCGCCGAGGGTGGCGCGGTTGGAGGTGGACAGTTCCGGGGCGAAGAACAGACCGTGGGGCCGGAGCGCGGCGTTGAGCTGGTCCTTGACCACGCCGGCTTGCACCCGCACCCAGCCCTCCGCGACGTTGATCTCGAGGATCTTGTTCAGGTGGCGGGAGAGGTCGACCACGATGCCGTCGGTGAGGGATTGGCCGTTGGTGCCGGTGCCGCCGCCGCGCGGGGTCAGGACCACGCCCTGGAAGCGCGCCTCGCCCATCAGCCTGGCCAGGCGCTGGACATCGGCGCTGTCCCGGGGGAAGACCGCCGCCTGGGGCAGGCGCTGATAGATGGAGTTGTCGGTGGCCATGACCGTGCGACTGGCATGGTCCAGCGCGATCTCGCCCTGGAAGCCGCTGGCGGCGAGGGTGGTCAGGAAGTCGGTGTAGGCGGCGGCGAGGGGCGCCGGGGCCGGCAGGCGGGCGATCATGTTCATCAGGCGGGCTCTCTGGCGGCGGACGGCCGTCTCCTTCAGCGAGCGAAGGAATGGCGTCGACCTTTTCTGGCTATAGTGGGCATTCTCACCACAGCGCGGCGGCGCCACAACCGAAGATTCCGCCGCCTATGCCGGAAGATCCTGAATGAATCACCGTCGCCTGACGCCGTCCATGTCGCTGCTGCTGTCCTTCGAGGCGGCGGCGCGCCACGAGAGCTACACCCGGGCGGCCGAGGAGCTGTCGCTGACCCAGAGCGCCGTCGGCCGCCAGGTGCAGGCGCTGGAACAGTTGCTGGGGTTGACGCTGTTTCGCCGCGAGGGTCGGCAGATCGTGCTCACCGATGTCGGTCGCGCCTACAGTCGCGAGCTGGGCCTGGCGCTCGGGCAGATCCGCAGCGCCACCCTGCAGGCCATGGCCTTCGCCTCCGGGCAGGGCACCCTGCGCCTGGCGGTGCTGCCGACCTTTGGTTCCAAGTGGCTGCTGCCGCGCCTGGGCAGGTTCTACGCCGCCCACCCCGGCATGCTGGTGCACCTGCATTCGCGCATCCAGGCGGTGGACTTCGCCGCCAGCGAGATCGACGCCGCCATCAGTGTCGGCAGCGGCGACTGGCCGGGGCTGCGTGCCCATCCGCTGCAAGCCGAGCAGCTTGTCGTCATTGCCAGCCCGACCACCCTGGCCGCTTTGCCGGACGCGACACCGGCCACTCTCGCCGGCCAGCTGCTGCTCGGTGTGGCCAACAATCCCCAGGCCTGGGGCGAGTGGTTCCGGCATCACGAGCTGCCGCACCGGGCGATGCGGCCGGGGCCGAGTTTCGAGTTGACCTCGCACCTGATCCAGGCGGTGCGCGCCGGCATCGGCATCGGCCTGGTGCCGCGGGTGCTGGTGGAAGACGAATTGGCCCAGGGCGAGTTGCTGGCCTGCGGCCCGGCGCTGGTCAGTCGCCGCAGCTATTACCTGGTCTATCCGCCGCGCAACGAGGGACTGCCGTCGCTGCAGGCCTTTCGCCAGTGGCTGCTGGCCGAGATCAATGAAGGAGAGGGACAGCCATGAGCAAGCCGGGACAGCGGGTACTGGCCGCCCTACGGCAGATGATCCTGTCCGGCGAGCTGGGCGCGGGCGAGCGCCTGGCGGAGATCCCCACCGCCGAGCGCTTCGCCGTGTCGCGCATGCCGGTGCGCCTGGCCCTGCGCACCCTGGCCCAGGAGGGCTTGCTGGAGCGTAGCGGTGCCCGCGGCTATCAGGTGCGGGCGCTGACCGGTGCCGATCTGGAGGGCGCGGTGGAGGTGCGCGGGGTGCTGGAAGGCCTGGCCGCGCGCCAGGCCGCCGAACGTGGCCTGGACGCGACCACGCGCGCCAGGCTGGAAGACTGCCTGCGCCGCGGCGATCTGCTGTTCGCCAAGGGCCATGTGCTGCTGGAGGATCTGGAGGAGTACCACGATCTCAACCGGGCCTTTCACCAGGCCATCGTTGCGGCCAGCGGCAATCCGGCCATCGCCCTGGCCCTGGGGCGCCACGAGCATCTGCCCTTCGCCTCGGTGAGTGCCCTGGCGGTGGATGCCGGGAATCTCGAGCGCGAATACCGCCGCTTCAACTTCGCTCACCTGCAGCACCATGCGCTGTTCGACGCCCTGGTGCGCGGCCAGGGGGCGCGTGCCGAGGGCATCATGAGGGAGCATGCCCAGGCGACTCTGGGGTATGCGCGGTGGTTTGGTGGGGAAGAGGGTGAGGCGGGGGCGTTGCGGGTGTTGGTTTAACGGCGTGGCGGCCCTCACCCTAGCCCTCTCCCGGAGGGAGAGGGGATGGTTAGGTGGGCTCGGGGCGTCAGAGGTCCAGCACCAAACGCTCGCCCTTGGCGCGGGAGCAGCAGGGGGTGAAGCGGTCGTTGGCGGCGTGTTCGGCCGCGGACAGAAAGAGGTCGCGGTGCTCGGGTTCGCCGGCCAGCACCGGGGTCAGGCAGGTGCCGCAAAGGCCCTGGCCGCAGGACACCGGCAGGACGACCCCCATATCGGCCAAGACCTCGACTACGCTGCGCTCGGCCGGCACCTGCACGCGGCGCCCGCTGCGCGCCAGTTCCACCTCGAAGGGGCGTTGCTCGCCCTGGGCGGCGGGATCGGCGGCGAAGTATTCCCGATGGATCTGCCCGGGTTGCCAGCCCTGGGCCTGGGCGGCGTCCACCACCGCGGCCATGAAGCCGGCTGGGCCGCAGACATAGAGGTGGTCGTCCGGTGCCGCCGGGCCGAGCAGGTGCTGGAAATTGGGGCGCAGCGCCGGATCGTGCTGGTCGAAGTGCACCCTGACCTGCTCGGCATAGGGCCCCGCCTTGAGCCAGGGGATGAAGGCCGCGTGTTCGCGGTCGCGCACCAGGTAGCGCAGGGTGAAGTGCGCCCCCTGCTGATAGAGCTGTTCGGCCATGGCCAGGATGGGGGTGATGCCGATGCCCCCGGCCAGCAGCTGGGTGCGACGCGCAGTGGGGACCAAGGCGAACAGATTGCGCGGCTCGCTGACCTGCAGGCGATCGCCTACCTGGAGGCGATGCATGGCCTGGGAGCCGCCGCGGGAGTCGGGGACGAGCAGAACGGCGATGCGATAGCGGATCGGGGCGGGTTCGGGCGTGGCGCACAGCGAATAGTGGCGCAGCAGGCCGTCGCCCAGGGCGATCTCCAGATGGGCGCCGGCGGCAAAGCCGGGCAGGGGGCCGCCGTCGGCCCGGCCCAGGTCGAAGGCCAGGATGGTGGGCGCCTCGCGCTGTATGGCGGTGACGATCAGATCGAGCATGAGGGGTCTCCTAGGCGATCTGCCGGACCGGGATGCCGGTGGCGGCCTGTTCGGCAGCCAGCAGCCGTTCGATGATCTGCCGCGACTGCACGCCGCCGGCATCGATGTTGAGCTTGAGCAGGCCGCGCTCGGGATAGCGCAACAGGTTCTGCTGCTGGCGTTCGAGCATCTCCAGGTCTTCGCCGAAGATCTTGCCCTGGCCCTCGCGGATGCTGGCGGTGAGCTCGGCATCGTCCGGCTTGAAGTTGCGCGCCATGCCCCAGAAGTACCAGATGGAGGTCTCGGTCTCGGGGGTGATGAAGTCCACCACCACACTGGCGGCCTTGACCGCGGCCGGGGCGTCGTAGCCGCCATGGCCGGCATGGGCCACGCCCACCTCGATCATCACGTGGCTGGGCGGGGTGAAGCGACAGATCTGCCAGCGATCCACCGGGACGTCGTCGGCCAGGCCGTTGCCGCGCAGGGCCATGCGCCAGAAGGGTGGGGCGGAGATGTTTTCCATGTGCCGGCTGGTGATAACCTCGTCACCCTCGACGCGGGTGGCCGGCGGCGCCTCGTCGATCTCCTTCTGGCCGATGCTGGAGGCGTGGACATAGGTCTCGTGGGTGAGATCCATGAGGTTGTCGATCATCAGTCGGTAGTCGCACTGGATGTGATAGAGGCCGCCGCCATAGGCCCAGTCGGGGCTCTCGGCCCATTCCAGGTGGGGGATCAGCGCCGCATCGGCCTTGGCCTGGTCGCCCGGCCAGACCCAGACGAAGCCGTGCCGCTCGACGGCGGCATAGGGGCGTACGGCGGGAAAGACGCCGACGCGCTGCCCCGGCATGCCCAGGGTCTTGCCGCCGCAGCCCATCTCCAGGCCGTGGTAGCCGCAGACCAGGGTGCCGTCGCGGACGAAGCCCAGGGACAGCGGTGCGCCGCGATGCGGGCAGAAGTCTTCCAGGGCCACCACCTGGCCATTGGCGTCACGATAGAAGACCAGGGGTTCGCCACAGATCTGGCGACCCAGAGGCTTGTCCTGCACTTCGTCGGGGGTACAGGCGACGTACCAGGCGTTCTTCGGGTACATGAGCGGGACCTCTTGTTGTTGTCTATTGGATCCAATGGTTATGACGGTTAACCTTTTCTGTCAACGGCATTCGCCTTGGGAATGCCCCGCTCAGGACGAATGGCGTTACGAGTCTTGCACCCGTTGCCGCTCGATTGGATCCTGTCTGCCCGGACGCCCCTGTCGTTCACCGGCATCGTTCACGCTCGGCAAAATAGTTAATTGACTTAACTAATTCCCTGGCGTAGCTTCAGCTCCATACCCACCCAACAACAAGAGGCACACGCCATGGGCAGTTATGACGGACGCTGGCAGACGGTCAAAGTGGACATCGAGGACGGTATCGCCTGGGTGACGCTCAATCGTCCCGAAAAACGCAATGCCATGAGTCCCACCCTCAACCGCGAGATGGTCGAGGTGCTGGAGACCCTGGAGCAGGACGCCAGTGCCGGCGTGCTGGTGCTGACCGGCGCCGGCGATGCCTGGACCGCGGGCATGGACCTCAAGGAATACTTCCGCGAGACCGACGCCGGCCCCGAGATCCTGCAGGAAAAGATTCGCCGCGAAGCCTCCCAGTGGCAGTGGAAGCTCCTGCGCATGTACGCCAAGCCGACCATCGCCATGGTCAACGGCTGGTGCTTTGGCGGCGGCTTCAGTCCGCTGGTGGCCTGCGACCTGGCCATCACCGCCGACGAGGCCACCTTCGGCCTGTCCGAGATCAACTGGGGCATCCCGCCGGGCAACTTGGTGAGCAAGGCCCTGGCCGATACCGTGGGCCATCGCACCGCCCTCTACTATGTGATGACCGGCAAGACCTTCAGCGGCCCCGAGGCCGCGGCCATGGGCCTGGTCAACCAGAGCGTGCCGCGCGACCAGTTGCGCGAGGTGACCACCGCCCTGGCCCGCGAGCTGCTGGACAAGAATCCGGTGGTGCTGCGCGCCGCCAAGGTCGGCTTCAAGCGCTGCCGCGAACTGACCTGGGAGCAGAACGAGGACTACCTCTACGCCAAGCTCGACCAGTCGCGGCTGCAGGACCCGGAAGGCGGTCGCGAGCAGGGCATGAAGCAGTTCCTCGACGACAAGAGCATCAAGCCCGGTCTGCAGACCTACAAGCGCTAGATCGCCACCGCCCCATGCACAACAACAAGAGGTAGCGTCATGGTCGAGGTATCCCTGCTCATCGGCGGCGCCAGCCGCCCGGCCGGCGACGGTCGCAGCTATCAGCGTCGCCATCCGGTGACCGGTGCGGTGGTCTCCAGGGTGGCCGCCGCCACCCTGGACGATGCCGACGCCGCGGTGGCCGCGGCCCAGGCCGCCTTTCCCGCCTGGGCGGCGCTGCCGCCGGGAGAGCGCCGCCGCCGTCTGCTGGCCGCCGCCGATGGCCTGGCGGCGCGCAGTAGCGAATTCGTCGCCCTGGCCGGGGAGACCGGGGCCATGGCCAACTGGTACGGCTTCAACGTCCACCTGGCCGCCAACATGCTGCGCGAGGCGGCGGCCATGACCACCCAGATCCAGGGCGAGGTCATACCGTCCGACGTCCCCGGCAGCTTCGCCATGGCCCTGCGCCAGCCCTGTGGCGTGGTGCTGGGCATCGCGCCCTGGAACGCACCGGTGATCCTGGGAACCCGCGCCCTGGCGATGCCGCTGGCCTGCGGCAACACCGTGGTGCTCAAGGCGTCGGAGCAGAGTCCGGGCGTGCACCGGCTGATCGGCCAGGTGCTGCAGGACGCCGGGCTGGGCGACGGCGTGGTCAACGTCGTCACCAACGCCCCGGAGGATGCCCCGGCCATCGTCGAACGGCTGATCGCCAACCCGGCGGTGCGGCGGGTCAACTTCACCGGCTCCACCCGGGTGGGTCGCATCGTCGGCGAGCTGTCCGCGCGCCACCTCAAGCCGGCAGTACTGGAACTGGGCGGCAAGGCACCGCTGCTGGTGCTGGAAGATGCCGACCTGGATGCCGCGGTCGCCGCGGCCGCCTTTGGCGCCTACTTCAACCAGGGGCAGATCTGCATGTCCACCGAGCGCCTGCTGGTGGACAGCCGCATCGCCGACGCTTTCGTCGAGCGCCTGGCGGCCAAGGTGCGCACCCTCAAGGCGGGTGATCCCAGTGCAGCCGATTCGGTGCTGGGCTCGCTGATCGACGCCAGCGCCGGCACCCGTATCAAGGCCATGATCGACGACGCCGTGGGCAAGGGCGCCCGGCTGGTCTGTGGCGGCGGACTCGACGGCAGCATCCTCCAGCCGACCCTGCTGGATGGCGTCACCGCCGGGATGCAGCTCTATGCCGAGGAGTCCTTCGGACCGGTCGCGGTGGTGATCCGTGCCGAGGGCGACGAAGCCCTGTTGCGCCTGGCCAACGATTCCGAATTCGGCCTCTCGTCCGCCATCTTCAGCCGCGACACCGCCCGCGCCCTGGCGCTGGCCCAGCGGGTGGAGAGCGGCATCTGCCACATCAACGGCCCCACGGTGCACGACGAGGCGCAGATGCCCTTCGGCGGCGTCAAGTCGAGCGGCTACGGCAGCTTCGGCTCGCGCGCCTCCATCGACCATTTCACCCAGTTGCGCTGGGTGACGCTGCAGACGGGGCCGCGCCACTACCCGATCTAGCGTCCGCCGTCCCTAGCTCCTGTTGCAACAACAATAAGAGGCGCCTCCGGGCGCCAGCCCAGAGGAGAATTCAAGGTGAGTCACGTCACGCAAACCCGCGCGCCCGCCGATCAGCCGCTGCGCTATCGCCCGGTGACCCTGGGCCACCCCGGGGTCACGGTGGAAGAGCGCGGGGGACTGCTCTACATGGCCTCCCAGGAAGCCCTGACCCCGCCACCGCCGCGGCTGCTGGATCGCCTGCTGCACTGGGCCGAAGTGGCACCGCACCGCACCTTCTTCGCCGCGCGGGACGCCGGTGGCGCCTGGCGCGAATTCTCCTATGGCGAGATGCTGCAGCGGGTGCGCCAGCTGGCCGCCGCGCTGCTGGAATTCGGTCTCTGCGCCGAGCGTCCGCTGGCGATTCTCTCCGGCAACGACCCGGAGCACCTGCAACTGGCCATGGCGGCGCTCTATGCCGGCATTCCCTTCTGCCCGGTGTCGCCCGGCTATGCGCTGCTGTCCCAGGACCACGCCAAGCTGCGCCATGTCTGCGGCCTGCTGCAGCCGGGACTGGTGTTCGTCAGCGATGGCCCGGCCTTCCAGAAGGCGCTGGACGCCGTGCTGCCCGCCGACGTGCCGGTGATCGCGACCCGTGGCCAGGTGCAGGGCCGCCGCACCCTGGCCTTCGCGGCGCTGCTTGCCCGCGGTGAACTGGCCGCCGCCGAGCGCGCCTTCGCCGCGACCGGGCCGGACAGCATCGCCAAGTTTCTCTTCACCTCCGGTTCCACCAAGCTGCCCAAGGCGGTGACCACCACCCAGCGCATGCTCTGCGCCAACCAGCAGATGCTCTTGCAGACCTTTCCGGTGTTTGGCGAAGAGCCGCCGGTGCTAGTGGACTGGCTGCCCTGGAACCACACCTTCGGCGGCAGCCACAACCTGGGGATCGTGCTCTACAACGGCGGCACCTTCTACTTGGACGAGGGCAAGCCGACGCCCCAGGGCTTCGGTGAGACCCTGCGCAACCTGCGCGAGGTGTCGCCCACCGCCTACCTCACGGTCCCGCGCGGCTGGGAAGAGCTGGCCAACGCCCTGGAGCGCGACGTGGAGTTGCGCGAGCGCTTCTTCGCGCGCATGCGACTGTTCTTCTTTGCCGCGGCGGGGCTGTCGCAAAGCGTCTGGGATCGCCTGGATCGCATCGCCGAGGCCCACTGCGGCGAACGCATCCGCATGATGGCCGGCCTGGGCATGACCGAAGCCTCGCCCAGTTGCACCTTCACCACCGGACCGCTGTCGGTGGCCGGCTATGTCGGGGTGCCGGCGCCGGGCTGTGAACTCAAGCTGGTGCCGGTGGACGGCAAGCTGGAAGGGCGCTTTCGCGGTCCGCACATCATGCCCGGCTACTGGCGCGATAGCGCCCAGACCGCCGCCTGCTTCGACGAGGAAGGCTTCTACTGCTCGGGCGATGCGCTCAAGCTGGTCGATCCGGCCAATCCGCAACTGGGCCTGATGTTCGACGGCCGCATCGCCGAGGACTTCAAGCTGTCGTCCGGAGTCTTCGTCAGCGTCGGTCCCCTGCGCAATCGCGCGGTGCTGGAAGGCACGCCGCTGGTGCAGGACGTGGTGGTGGCGGCGCCGGATCGCGAGTGCCTGGGACTGCTGGTCTTTCCGCGCCTGGCGGATTGCCGGCAGCTGGCCGGGCTGGACGACGGCGTCGATGCCGCCACGGTGCTGGCCAGCGCCCCGGTGCAGGACTGGTTCGCCGCCTGGCTCGAGCGCCTCAATCGCGAGGCCTCGGGCAACGCCAGCCGCCTGGAATGGATCGCCCTGCAGGAAGCGCCGCCATCCGCCGACCGCGGCGAGATCACCGACAAGGGCTCGCTCAACCAGCGCAGCGTCCTGACCCACCGCGCCGAGCGGCTGGATGCCTGCTACCGGGGGACGGCGCCGCTGTTGATCAGGGCGTGAGGCGCAGCGCGGGGGCTTGTCCCGATGCTCGGTCGGAGATAGGGCGCTGCTAGCACCCCGGGTTGCGGCTGAGCGAAGCCCAGGTCTCCCAGGCGCCAGCGTTTCTCAACCCTTGCGACGTTTGGTTTCCGGCTGCCCCGTGCCATACAACGGCTTACCTCCCAGGCTACGGGTCAGTTCGTCGGCGGCTTCGCGCAAGATCGGGTAGAGGCTCTCGGCGCGCTCCAGATTGAGCCGATTTGCGGGCCCCGAGATCACTACGGCGCCCAGTAGTTCTTCCTGAGCATCGTAGATGGGTAGTGCCACTGAGGCGGCATGAGGATCGGTGGCGCCGCAGGAGTAATAGGGATCGATACCGGCCTCGGCCACCTCGTAGGGGGTCTGCAGAGCCAGGGCACCGGCCGCTTTGTCCATCGGCCGCATGTCACCGGGCTGCAGGTGCAGGCGCAGACGATGCGGGGAGTTCACCCGGTATTGGCAGAGGCGGTAGGCACCGTGTCTGACGTAGTAGGAGGCGGTTTCCCCACTTTCGTTTGTGAGGTGCTCCAGCCGCGGCATGATGTGGCGGCCCACATCGTGGGAGTCCTGGTAGACGGCATTGAGGCGTACCACCTCGCTGGCCAGGATGTAGTTGCCGTCGGCGAGACGGGTGACCAGGCCATACTTCTCCAGCGATACCACCAGACGCATGATTGTGCTCTTGATCAGGCCGGTACGGCTGGCCAGTTCGGCAAGACTCAAGGCAGCGTCTCCAACGCGAAAGGCAGTGAGAACAGTCAAGACGCGGTCCGCGGAAGCGACCCCGGAAACGCCTGGGCGAGGACGGGTTGTGTTCAACTCAAGTTCCTGAATGGGTAGCTATCACGCCATTATCCGCTAGCGTCCGTGCATCGCCTAGAGAGTCGCTCGTGTCAGTCGCGCGGGTGGGCTGGCAAGGCGTGGCTCAATTGGGTCCGGGTGTTTCCATCCGGCTCGGACAATGACCAAGACGGGTCCGGCAAAGATTTCCTCCTTCGTCTCCATGGCGATCTCGAGCATCGACCACTTTCAATAAGAAATACCATTCTAAAAACGAGAGATGATCTGTTTCGGCGCCAGCTATCGAATCCTGCGAAAGCTCAAATTCAGGCCCCTCTGTCTTTTCTGGTTACGAATTCCCCAAGGATCCTGAATCTTGCCTGCTCGTTTATGAAATGGCATTGCATTATCTTGGTTTTGCGGTGAGGGCTCTCGCTGGCGTTCCCATGCAGGGGGAGCCAGCCGGCCAGGGTACTCGGCGCCTTGGGGCGCCTGATGGGGTGGCCCGTCCATACCAACAAGAACAACAGAGAGCTATCCATGACCAAGACCGCGAGCGCTGTACTGGCCTCTTTCCTGGCGCTGTCCCTCGGCTCCGCCACCGCGCAGGCCGCCTGGCCGGAAGACCGGCCGATCGAATTCCTGGTCGCCTATGCCCCCGGTGGCAGCACCGACGTCATGGCGCGCGCCATGCAGCCCTATCTGGAGAAACGCCTGGGCGCGAAGATCGTCATCGTCAACAGGCCCGGTGCCGCCGGTGAGATCGCCTACACCATGCTGAGCAAGGCGAAGCCCGATGGCTACACCTTCGCTTTCATCAATACCCCTGGCTTCCTGAGCACCCGCGTGCAGCGCAAGGTCGGCTACGACCCGGCGAAGATCCGCCCCGTGGCGCGCATCGTCGACGATCCCACCGTGCTGGCGGTGCCCAAGGATTCCTCCTACCAGACCCTGGCCGACTTCACCGCGGCCGCCAAGGCGGCGCCCGGCAAGTTCTCGGTCGGTACCTCCGGCGTCGGCACGGATGACCACCTGATGATGGTGGAGCTGCAACAGCTGACCGACATCAAGCTCACCCACGTGCCTTTCAGCGGTGCTTCCGAATCCCGCACCGCCCTGATGGGCGGCCATATCAGCGCGGCCGGGCAGAACATCAGCGAGATGAACGCGGACGACGACTTCCGCGTGCTGGCGCAATTCTCCGCCGAGCGCATGCCGCAGCAGCCCAACCTGCCTACCGCCAAGGAGCAGGGTGTCGACCTGGTCATGACCTCCGAGCGGGGTATCGCCGCGCCGTCGGGAGTGCCCGAGGCCATCGAGCAGCGGGTGGCGCAGGCGGTGAAGGAGGTCATCGAGGATCCGGCGTTCGTCAAGCAGGCCGGCGATCTGTCACTGCCGCTGGCCTATCTGTCCGGTGAGGACTGGGCCGCCCAGATGCCGGCGCAGCTCGCCGGTTACCAGAAGCTGTGGAGCGTCTCGCCATGGGTGCAGTGACGCGCGCGACGCGTGGTAGCCGACCAGACTTGCTCGCCAGCGCCATCTTCATCGGCCTGGGGGCGCTGGTGCTCTGGTCGTCGAAGGATCTGCCGTTCGGCAGTGCGGCCATGATGGGACCGGGTTATCTGCCGATGCTGGTCGGCGCGCTGGTGATCATCCTCGGCGTCGCCATCGGCCTGCTGGGGCTGTGGCAGCGGGCAGAGCCGATCGCGGCCGTGCAGCTCAGGCCCCTGTTGATCCTGCTGGCGTCCGTGGGCGGCTTCGCCCTGGCGGCCGAGTACGCCGGCTTCATCGTCGCGGCGGCCGGGCTGGTGATCTTCGGCAGCCTGACCGACCGCGAATGGCGGCTGCGCGAGGTGCTGATCTCCAGCGTGGTGCTGACCCTGTTCGGCGTGCTGGTCTTCATCTATGGACTGGATGTCCAGATGCGTGTGGGGCCTTTCTGATGGAGATCTTCGACGCGCTCTACCTCGGCTTCTCCGAAGCCATGAGTCCGACCAACCTGGCGTTCTGCCTGATCGGGGCCCTGCTCGGGACCCTGATCGGCGTGCTGCCGGGCATCGGGCCAACGGCCACGGTGGCGATCCTGCTGCCGATCACCTATTTCCTGCCGCCGCTGGCCGCCCTGATCATGCTGGCGGGCATCTTCTATGGCGCCCAATACGGTGGCTCGACCACGGCGATCCTGGTCAATCTGCCAGGCGAAGCCTCGGCGGTGGTCACCGCGCTGGACGGCCATGCCATGGCCAAGCGCGGGCGGGCGGGTGCAGCGCTCGCCACCGCCGCCCTGGCGTCCTTCTTTGCCGGGACCGTCGCCACCGTGGCCCTGGCGGTGGCCGGCCCCGTGCTGTCGCGCTTCGCGCTGTCCTTCGGACCGGCGGAATACGTGGCGCTGACCGTGTTCGGTCTGCTGGCGGCGACCATCCTGGCCAGCGGCTCGGTAATCAAGGCGGTCGGCATGGTCTGCCTGGGACTGCTGCTCGGCATGGTGGGCATGGACGTCAGCAGTGGCACCACGCGCCTGACCTTCGGCTCCACCGATCTCTATGACGGCATCGACTTCGTAGTGATCGCCGTGGGCCTGTTCGGCATCGCCGAGATCGCCGTCAACCTCGAATCCCGCGAGGCACGCGGCACCCTGGCTGGCAAGATCACCCGGCTGTGGCCCACCCGCGAGGACTTCCGCAAGGCCTGGCCGGCCACCCTGAGGGGCACGGCGCTGGGCACCTTCCTGGGCGTCCTGCCGGGCGGCGGTGCGACCCTGAGCGCCTTCAGCGCCTATTCGCTGGAAAAGAAGGTGTCGAAGACGCCGGAGCGATTCGGCACCGGGATGGTGGAAGGCGTCGCCGCGCCCGAGTCGGCCAACAATGCCGGGGCCCAGTCGTCCTTCATCCCGCTGCTGACCCTGGGCATTCCGTCCAACTCGATCATGGCCATGATGCTCGGCGCCATGATGATCCACGGCATCACCCCCGGTCCTTCGGTGATCACCCACCAGCCCGCGCTGTTCTGGGGCCTGATCGCCAGCATGTGGATCGGCAACCTGATGCTGCTGGTCATCAACCTGCCGCTCATCGGCGTCTGGGTGCGGCTGCTGCAGGTGCCCTATCGACTGCTGTTCCCCGCGATCCTGCTGTTCTGTTGCGTCGGGGTGTACAGCGTCAACAACCGTGGCTTCGACGTCGCCCTGGTGATCATCTTCGGCTTGCTGGGCTATCTGTTCCGCAAGGCCAAGTGCGAGCCGGGCCCTCTGCTGCTGGGCTTCGTCCTCGGGCCCTTGCTGGAAACCAATCTGCGGCGCGCGCTGCTGATCTCCCAGGGTGATCCGGTCGTGCTCATCCAGCGGCCGATCAGCGCCACCCTGTTCGCCGCCTCGGCCATCCTGCTGGTGATGATGGTGTTGCCGGCGTTTCGCCGGAAGCGGGAAGAGGCGTTCCAGGAGGAAGAGGCCTGAGGGGGAGGGCGCCGGACCTAGGCCGGCGCCCCCAGAACCTTTCACGCTAGCGACAGGCGACGGCGAAGGCCTGCTCGAGGGTGTCGAGCAGGGCACTCTCGGAGTCCTGCTTGCGCCGCGCCATGGCGAGTTGACGAGTAGGGGCCGAGGCGCCGAGGGACACTTCGCGCACCGCGTAGCTGCCCAGCTGTTCCGGGCGCAGCCGGGGTAGCACCGAAACGCCCAGGCCCAGGCCCACCATGGCGATGATGGCATCGGCGCTGGGCACGTCCAACAGCGCCTCACGCTGGGGTACCAGGGCGTCGACGAAGCGGGCCGCCAGCCGGCCGACGACCAGCTTGCGATCCAGCCGCAGCCAGGGATAACGTCGCAGGTAGTGCTCCGGCTCCTGGTGCTCCAGTTGCGCCGGGACGACCAGCACCAGCGGCTCGCGAAGCAGATCCTGCCAGTGCAGGCGGGCCGAACCGCCACCGGGAGGCCTGACCAGGATGGCCGCATCCAGGCGATCCGCCTTCAACGCCGCGATCAACTCGGGCGTGTTGGCTCTTTCCAATTGCAGGGTGATACCCGGTGCGCGCCGCTGGAGCTCGGCGACCGCCTTCGGCAGCAGGGTGGTCAGGATCGAACCCGTCACTCCCAGGCGCACGCGACCGGTCAGGGGCTGGGCGCGCTGATTGCGCAGGCCTTCGATGTCCGCCAAGGGGCGCGCCACCCTGTCGAGCAGCTGTAGCGCGAAGGGCGTGGGCTGTACCGCGCGCCCCGAGCGATCGAACAGGGCCTGGCCGAAGTAGGCTTCGAGCTGCTTGATCTGCAGGCTGACTGCGCTAGGGGTGAGATTCACCGCCTCCGCGGCCGCCGCGAAGGAGCCACGGGCGACCGCTGCCTGCAGGGTGGCGAAGGCTTCGAGTTTCATGAGGATTTCTCGTCTTTGGATCGACAGAGAATAACTTTTCTTAGCCGACAGGCTGCCTATGCTGGCCAAAAACAACAGGGCCCTCGGCATGCCACAGACACTGAGATTGCAAGACTACCCCTTGGCTTCCCACACCCTGCCCAAGGGCAGTGACGGCTACCGGATACCCCGGCGGCTGCGCCCCATCCTGTCGCTGGACGACTTCGAGGTGGCCGCGCGCCGCCTCCTGCCCAAGCCGCTGTTCGCCTATGTCAGCGGCGGCGCGGAACAGGGAAAGTCGCTGCGCGGCAACCACGCGGGCTTCGATCGTTATGCCTGGGTCACTCGTGCCTTCACCGACACCTCGGCGCGCAGTCTCGACACTAGTCTGTTGGGGCAACGCTACAGCGCGCCCTTCGGCATCGCACCGATGGGCATCAGCGGACTCACCGCCTTCGAAGGCGATCTCATCCAGACCCGGGCGGCCCGGGAGGCCAATATCCCGGCGATCATGAGCGGCTCATCGCTGCTGCCCATGGAGACCGTGGTGCAGGCCAATCCGGACGCCTGGTTCCAGGCCTATGTGCCGGGCGAGGATGCCAAGATCCTCGCCCTCATCGAGCGCGTGCAGCGGGCCGGCTTCAAGACACTGGTCGTCACCGCCGACGTACCGGTATCGGCCAATCGCGAGAATCTGATCCGGGCGCGCTTTTCCACCCCGCTCAAGCCGGACCTGCACCTGGCCTGGCAAGGCCTCAGCCATCCGCATTGGTTGCTGGGTACCGCGCTGAAAACGCTGCTGCGCCACGGCATGCCGCACTTCGAGAACGCGGGCGTCGGCCGCGGCGCGCCTATCCTGTCGGCGAACGTCATGCGCGATTTCGGCGCCCGCGATCACCTGAGCTGGCGGCACCTGGCGCTGATCCGCCGCCACTGGCCGGGCACCCTGGTGGTCAAGGGCATCCTAGCGCCGGAAGACGCCGTGACGGCCAGGGACTGCGGGGCGGAGGGCGTCATCGTCTCCAACCATGGCGGGCGCCAGCTGGATGGCAGCATCGCGCCCCTCGCCATCCTGCCGCAGGTGGTCAAGGCGGTGGGGCCGGACTATCCGGTGATGATCGACAGTGGCTTTCGCCGCGGCAGCGACATCCTCATGGCGCTCGCCCTGGGCGCGACCTTCGTCTTCGTCGGCCGGCCGATGAACTATGCCGGAGCCGTGGGCGGCCAGCCCGGCATCAAGCACGCGATCGGCATCCTGGCGACGGAGGTGGCGCGCAACCTGGCGCTGCTGGGCATCCAGAGTCCCGGCGAGGTCCGTCGCGACAGCCTCAGGATCGTGCGCTAACCACGGCTGGTCAGCTCGTCAATGAAAGGCGGTAGGTGTCCATCGCCGTGCCACTGAACAGGGCGTCACGGTCGGTCCGACGCCAGCCCTGGGTCAGGCGCTTGAAGGCGTTCCACAGCACCCCGTAGGAGAACATGCCCTTGTCCACGGGAAAGTTGCTTTCGAACAGGCAGCGCTCGGCGCCAAAGGCCTCCACGCAGGTCAGCACATAGGGCCGCCACAGGTCCGCCAGCTCGGCCGAGGTGGGCGGCGTCGCGCGCTCATCGAAGGCGAAGCCGCCGACCTTCATGCCCAGGCCACCCAGCTTCAGGCGCAGGTTGCTGCAGCTGGCCAGCTCCCGGATGGCCAGGGACCAGCTCTGAAACACCGCCTGGCGCTGGTGTGCATAGGGACCCGCGCCGAGCGGGCCGCCGCAATGATCGAGGACGATCAACTGGTCGGGGAATTTTCGCGCCAGGGCCAGGACCTCGTCGAGCTGGGTGTGGTACGCCCAGATATCCAGCGAGAGCTCATGGCGGGCGAGGCAGGCCACGCCTGCATGAAAGCGCTCGTCCATGAGGATTCCCGCCGGCGGCGGCCGCGGATTGGATACCAGGCGTGGATCCGGATGCCAGGCGGTGGCGTTGCGGATGCCGCGCAGGCGCCCGCCGCTGCGCGCCTGCATCTCTTCCAGGACCGGGAGGATCTTCGTGCCCTGGCGGAGATCGGCGCCGGCGACGATTGCGGCGCACAGCTGGCTCTCGCCATAGAGACCGCTGGCGCTCTGGGCCGCGATGCCGGCGGCGAATTCCACTTCGCCCACGGCATCGAAGGGCGCGGCCCTGTCCGCGCTGTACATCGACCGGCACTGCACATAGACCGAGGCCAGGAGGCGATGGCCGCCCTGGGTATCGGCCAGGTACTCGGGCAGCAGGTAGCGCTGGCCGGGTCGGTCCCAGAGGTGGTGATGGGCGTCGATGATGGGCAGCTCGGGTTCCAGGATCGGTTCCTGGACCTGGGCCAACCAGTCTTCGCGCACCGGGGCATGGGGCGAGGCCGGGGCGTCAGCCATGGCGATGACTCCGGGAGCTTCCCTTGGGCGCGGCGCGGGGGCTCAATTCTGCATGCCCCAGCGGCGCACCGTGAGCACCTCGATGCTGCGGAACACCAGGCCTTCCACCACCAGGCCGATGATGATCACCATCAGCAGGCCGGCGAAGACGTTGGAGGTCTCCAGGGCGTTGCGGTGCTGGAAGACGTACCAGCCCAGGCCGCCGGAGTTGCCGGAAACGCCGAACACCAGCTCGGCGGCGATCAGGGTGCGCCAGGCGAAGGCCCAGCCGATCTTTAGACCGGCGAGGATCGAGGGCACCGCCGCCGGGATCAGCACCTTGGCCACCAGGCGGATGCCACGCAGCCCGTAGTTGCGCCCGGCCATGCGTTGGGTCTGGCTGACCGAGAGGAAGCCCGAGTAGGTGTTGAGCGCCACCGCCCAGAGCACCGAGTGGACGATGACCAGCATCAGGCTCTGCACGCCGAGCCCGAACCAGAGCATGGCCAGCGGCAGGATGGCGATGGCCGGCAGCGGGTTGAACATGGCGGTGAGGGTGGCGAGGATATCGGTGCCGACCCGGGTGGATACCGCCAGGGTGGTCAACAGCATGGCCAGGGCGATGGCCAGGCCGTAGCTCACCATCAACACCTTGAGCGAACTGAGCACGGCGAGGGGCAGGGCGCCATTGACCAGATCGGTCCACAGCGCCACGACGGTCTCGCTGAAGGTCGGGAACATCAGGGGGTTGTCCAGGTAGCGGGCATAGAGCTCCCAGAGGATGGCCAGCGCGATCAGCACCAGGGTGCGGCGCACGCCGGCCTGGGCGAACAGGCGCTCGGCCAGCCCGAGGCGCCGGGCGATGTCGCCGACCTGGCCGGGGGCGACCGGGGTGTATTCGAGGTCCGGGCGCGGTTGCAGGATGACGGCGGGCTTAGTCATGGGCGGTCTCGCTGGCATTGGGGCCGAACAGCATCTGGCTGATGCGGTTGTGGAAGGCGGTGAAGCCGGCGGCGCCCTGTTGGCGGAAGCCGTACTGGCTGGCGTCGAGTTCGGCGCGTACCTGGCCCGGATGGGGGCTGAGCACCAGGATGCGCGAGCCGAGCAGGATGGCCTCCTCGATGGAGTGGGTGACGAACATCAGGGTGAAGGGCGACTGTTCCCAGAGGCCGAGCAACTCCTCCTGCATGCGGCGCCGGGTCAGGGCGTCGAGGGCGGCGAAGGGTTCGTCCATCAGCAGGATGGCCGGCTCCATGGCCAGGGCGCGGGCGATGGCCACGCGTTGCTTCATGCCGCCGGAGAGCTGGTGCGGATAGGCGTCGACGAACTTCTCCAGACCCACCTTGACCGCCGCGGCCCGGGCCCGGTCGCGCAATTCGGCGGCGGGAAAGCGGCGGGTTTCCTGGAGCGGGAAGAGGATGTTGCCCAGCACGGTTTTCCAGGGCATCAACTGGTCGAATTCTTGGAACACCATCATGCGATCCGGGCCGGGTTCGCGCACGTCCTGGCCATGGAGACGGATGTGGCCCGCCGCCGGTTCGAGAAAGCCGGCGACGCTCTTGAGCAGGCTGGATTTGCCGCAGCCCGAGGGGCCGAGCAGTATGAACCGATCGTATTCGCGGACCGCGAAGGACACCTGGTGGGTGGCGGTAATCAGCTGTTCGCGGGTCTTGTATTGCAGGGTGACCTCATCCACCTGCAACAGGCAGGCGGCGCTGGCGGGCGTGGCGGCTGGCGAGTGGTTAGGGGCGGTATTCATCTCAATTGCCCTCGCCGCTGGCCACGGGTTCGAAGAACAGCTGCTGCCAGCGCTGCGGTGCTTCCTTCAATGCGCCGCTGCTGACCATGAAGTTGGCCAGCGCCATGACGCCGATGGGCTGCACCGACCATTCGCTGCTGACGCCGCGCAGCATGTCCTCCACCTGGTCGAGGCTCAGGCTGGAGGGCTCGGACTGCAGGAAGAGTTCGGCGGCCTTGCGTGGTTCGGCCTTGATGAAGTCCTGGGCCTGGCCGATGGCGGCGACCACTGCGGCGCTGAGTTTTGGGTTGCGCTTGACGAACTTGCCGGTGGTGGTCAGCACCCCGCTGGTCATGCGCAGGTCGAGTTCCTTGGCGAAGTCGAACAGCTTGGTGACCTTGGCGTCCTTGGCCAGCAGATAGCTGTAGGGGTTGGGGCCGATGTAGCCGGTGATCCCGGCCTTGTTGAGCAGGCTGGCGGTGGCGTCGGGATGGGGCAGGGCCACCATCAGGTTGTCCAGCCGGTGCGCCTGGCCCGGGCCGAAGGTGCGCTCGGCGGCCATCTGCAGCAGCAGGGCCTGCTGGCCGGTGGGAGAGCTGACGGCGATCTTCTGGTCGGGCTTGAAGTCCTTGAGCGACTTGATCGCGGGATCGTTGACGAACAGGGCATTGTCGCCGGCCACCAGGGCGCAGAGGGCGCGGATGTCCAGGGACTTCTGGGTCTTCTGCCAGGCCACCAGGGTACCGGGCAGGCCGTAGCCGCCAATGTCGATATTGCCGCTGATCAGGGCGTCGTTGATGGCGGGCGAGCCACTGATGCGCTTGATCTCGAACTGGGTGTCGGGCTGGCCGGCCGCCTTGGCCTGCTCGCGAAAGAAGCCCAGCTTGTCGGCCAGGGTCACCGGCAGATAGGCATAGCCGTACTGGATGGCCAGGGTGACCTGGGGCTGTTCGGTCTGGGCCTGAGCGGGGAGGACGGTAGCCAGGGTAAGGCTGGCGGCCAGGCCCAGGAAGCGGGCGAGCTGGCGCAGGGCGGGGCGGGACGAGCGGCCGGACGGCTGCAGCATGGCGTTCTCCTTGTTATTTTTGAAATGCCATTTCTTTTAATGAGTATTTAGAAAAGCCGTAGCTGTCAAGCAGCCTGGGATATTCGGCCTTCGATTGCTGAAAACTTTTGCTTGCAATTGGCCTTGAGTGTTTTATTTTTGCAACGGCATTTCGTTAAAAAATAAAATCGCGAGGTCCCTGTCTGCGGGGGCTTCAGCCTCTCTCAGGTGCCTGGTCATGAGCTTTTTCGCTGCGCCGCCAACGGTCCAAACGTCCATCTTCACCCGCCTGCCCGAGCGCTATCGCCAGCCACGGCGTACCGCCTGGGCCGATGCCAATCGCCAGGGCCGCGCCATCGATTCCTTCCTGGAAGGCCCTTCCTTCGATCGCCAGGGCAACCTCTATGTCACCGACATCCCCAATGGACGCATCTTTCGCATCGACCCGAGGGGCGAGTGGGAGCTGGTCTGCGAATACGACGGCTGGCCCAACGGCCTGAAGATCCACCGCGATGGGCGCATCTTCATCGCCGACTACAAGCGCGGCATCCTGCAACTCGACCCGCTGCGCGGCGAGGTGGAGACGGTGCTGGGCAGCGCCGGCTCGGAGGGCTTCAAGGGCGTCAACGACCTGGTGTTCTCGCCGGCCGGCGATCTCTACTTCACCGACCAGGGCCAGACCGGTCTGCAGGACGCCAGCGGCCGGGTCTATCGCCTGGGCGCCGATGGCCAGCTCAGCTGCCTGCTGGCGACCGTGCCCAGCCCCAACGGCATCGTCTTCGATCCCCGGCTCAATCATCTGCTGGTGGCGGTGACCCGTGCCCAGCAGGTCTGGCGCATTCCCCTGGGCAACGGCCCGCTGATCGGCAAGGTCGGCGTCTTCGCCCAGCTGCATGGCGGCCTGGGCGGCCCCGACGGCCTGGCGCTGGATGAAGAGAGCAATCTCTACATCGCCCACACCGGCTTCGGCTCGGTCTGGCAGCTTTCGCCGGTAGCCGAGCCGCTGGCCCGCTTGAAATCCTGCGCGGGCATCAGCAACACCAACCTGGCCTTTGGCGGCCCGGAGGGTCGCAGCCTGTTCATCACCGAATCCGAAACCGGCAGCATCCTGCGGGTTGAGACCGCAGTACGGGGGCTACCGCTGTTCTCCCATCTCTAGGTCGCGCTCGGGCGTTCCTGTCAGCACCACAACAACTACAACAGAGGTTACCCATGAACCAGACCCAGACGGGTATGCAGCCGCCTTTGACCGATGCCGAGGGTGAGCAACTGCTCGGGCGTGCCCTGTGGCGCATCCTGCCGTTCATCTTCGCCTGCTATGTGATCAGCTATCTGGATCGCACCAACGTCGGTTTCGCCGCCATCAGCATGAACAAGGACCTGGGCCTGACGGCGACGATGTTCGGCTGGGCGGCCGGCTTGTTCTTCTTCGGCTACTTCATCTTCGAGATTCCCAGCAACCTGCTGATGCAGCGCTTTGGCGCGCGGATCTGGATCGCCCGGATCATGATCAGCTGGGGTCTGATCTCCATGGCCACCGCCTTCGCCACCGGCCCGGTCAGCTTCAGCATCCTGCGCTTCCTGCTGGGGGTGGCCGAGGCCGGTTTCACTCCCGGGGTCTATCTCTATTTCACCTACTGGTTCCCCGGCAAGTGGCGCGCCAAGGCGACCGCGGCCTTCCTGCTCGGCATCCCGACCGCCAATATCATCGGCTCGCCGCTGTCGGGCTTCCTGCTGGACATCCACGACTTCATGGGGCTGAAGAACTGGCAATTCCTGCTGGTGGTGGAAGCGCTGCCGGCGGTGCTGCTGGGCATCCTCTGCCTCTTCGTACTGGTGGATTCGCCGGCCAAGGCACGCTGGCTATCGACCCGCGAGCGTACCTGGCTGACCGAGCGACTGGCCCGCGAGCAGCGCGAGATCGGCGCGGCCCATGGCTCCACCCTGCGTGATGCCCTGACCAATCCCAAGGTGTTCATGCTGGCCGCCATCAACTTCTGCGGCATCGTCGGTTCCGTGGGGATCGGGATCTGGATGCCGCAGATCATCAAGAGCCTGGGCATGCAGAACACCACCGTGGGGCTGGTGGCGACCATCCCCTATATCCTCGGCGCCGTCGCCATGACGCTCTGGGCGCGGCAGGCCAACCTGAGTGCCCATCGGCTGCCCTATGTGGCGGGCGCCCTGGGGCTTGCCGCGGTGGGTCTGATAGGCGCCGCGCTCTCGGCCGATCCGCTGCTGCGCATGTCCTGCCTGAGCGTGACGGTGGCGAGCATCCTGTCCTTCCAGGCGACCTTCTGGGCCATTCCCTCCAGCTTCCTGACCGGTCGGGCGGCAGCGGGTGGCTTGGCGCTGATCGTCTCCATCGGTAACCTCGGCGGCTTCGTCGGACCCTTCGCCATCGGCCTGGTCAAGGATGCGACCCAGAGTTATTCCGGACCCTTCTATGTGGTGGCCTCGGTCCTGGCACTGGGCGTCGTCATGATGCTCTGGCTGGGCGACCCGAGTCGTCGGGCGCCGCTCAAGACCGGTGGCGAAGCGCCGCTGCGCACCTGAGTCTCTGCCTGAGTGACGAAGAAGGCGGCCAGGAGCCGCCTTCTTCTTTTGTGGGCCAGACACCGGTCCCGGGTGGCGTTGTCGGCGGCAGGCGCAACCAAGGCGATGGGCGTCTGCTGTAGTCATTACTCACGAAGGATATGGGCCGCTGTCGCTCGCTGAAGGCGACTAGCGCGACCGCCCGAACACTCTGGTCCAGCCAGGCTATCTAGGCACTTGCTTATAGGTAACGCCCCGCGTGGCGTTACCGGGTCCTGGATGCAAAACGCCCGCTGCGGGCAGCGGGCGTTTCGGGGGCCAGCGGTCCAGCCCGAGCTATACGGGCTGGACTGGAGAAAGACTAGGGCAGGGCGCAGCCCTTCTTCTTGAGCGACTCCAGGACCCAGCTGCGGTCATTGGTGCCTTCGGCGATCTGGCGCATCTGCTTCTCTTCGGCGGCGTGCTTGGCGCTGGCGCGGTCGTAAACCTCGGCGACCTGGTCGTAGGGTACGCAGAGCAGGCCATCGTCATCACCGATGACCAGGTCGCCCGGTTCGATGACCATGCCGTCGATGGCAATGGGTACGTTGATCTCGCCCGGGCCGTCCTTGTAGGGGCCGCGATGGGAGATGCCGGCAGCGAACAGGGGGAAGTCGCCCGAGCCGATGTTGGCGGCATCCCGGATGGCGCCATTGATGACGATGCCGGCCACGCCGCGCTTGATGGCATAGGCCACCATCATCTCGCCGATCAGGGCATTGGTCAGGTCACCGCCGGCATCCACCACGATGACGTCGCCCGGCTCGGCGATGTCCAGGGCGTAGTGCAGCATGAGGTTGTCACCCGGGCGCGCCTTCACGGTCAGCGCCGGACCGGCCAGCACGCCCTGGCGATGCATGGGGCGCAGGCGCGAGCCGCCAGCGGTCATCCGGTTCATGGAGTCGCTGACGTTGGCGACCGGGACTTCACGGTAGCGCGCGACCCAGTCGGCTGCGACCTTGCGTTGGGCGTTGAGAACTCTGAATCCGATGGTCATGGGCATTTCTCTTGTGGGCTTTGTTGGATGCCGCTGGAGCGGGTAACGAGTTTTTAGAATGGCATTTCTTTTTTCTAGATTCAACGGGTTGATTGGCGATGTCAGATTCACCGCTATGCCTAGTATTGCAACGCTATTCTATTATGCTAAGGTCAAAGCCTGCCTTTTGGCTGTCCGCCTGGCGGACCTCGTCATAACAACAAGGGATTACCCACATGACCCGCACCCTGCTCCTCACCGGCCCCGCACTCGCTCCCGACGCCATGGCCCTGGCCGCCGCCCACGGCATCCGCGTCGTACCGACCCAGCCCTACATGCCCCATGACGAGCTGGTCGCGCTGATCCGCCAGGAGCAGCCCGACGCCATCATCGTCCGCCAGGGCAAGCTGACCCGCGAGATGATCGAGGCCTCGGCCAAACTCGAGATCATCGCCAAGCACGGCGTGGGCTACGACACCATCGACCTGCAGGCGGCGGCCGACCGCAACATTCCGGTCACCATCGCCCTGGGCGCCAATGCCCAGTCGGTGGCCGAGCATGCCTTCGCCCTGATGTTCAGCGTGGCCCGGCAGACTCCCTGGCTGAATGCACGGATGCACGCCGGGCATTGGGACAAGGCCCAGGCCAATGGCACCGAACTGTTTGGCAAGACCCTCGGTCTGGTAGGCCTGGGTTCCATCGGCAGTGTGCTGATGGATCTGGTGGCGCCGCTGCGGATGCAGGTGCGGGTCTATGACCCCTATCTCCAGAGCCTGCCGGTGCGTGACCATGTGCAGCGCGAGGAGAGCTTCGACAATTTGCTGGCCGAGTGCGATGTCATCAGCCTGCATTGCCCGCTGACCGAGGCCAACCGCCATCTGTTCGGTACCGCCCAGTTCGCCCGGATGCGCCCCGGCAGCCTGCTGATCAATACCGCCCGCGGCGAGTTGATCGACACCCAGGCGCTGGTTGCAGCCCTGCGCGACGGCCAGATCGGCGGTGCCGGCCTGGATACCTTCCACCCCGAGCCGCCGCCCGCCGACAGCGACCTCTGGGGCCTGACCAACCTGGTCGCCACGCCGCACGTGGGTGCCAACACCACCGAGGCCCGCGACCGGGTCGGGCTGGTGGCGGTGCAGCAGGTACTGGATCATTGGAACGGCAAGGCGGTGGAAACCCGCGCCGTGGTCAATCGTCACCTGATCGCGGCCTGATCGCGCTCCAACGCGGGCGACGCCGATCCATAGCCGCCCGCTGCATCTATCTCCACAACAATAAGACGGAGAGCCTGCATGACTACCTCCACGCCCGAGATCAGCGAACTGGAACGCGCGACGATGCGCCGCGTCGCCTGGCGCATCCTGCCGTTCCTGATCGTCTGCTACCTCATCGCCATCATCGATCGTGGCAATATCGGCATGGCCTCGCTGCAGATGAACCAGGATCTGGGTCTGACGCCCGCGATCTTCGGCTTCGCCAGCAGCCTGTTCTTCTTTTCCTATTTCTTGGTGGAGGTGCCGAGCAATCTGGCGCTGCAGCGCTTCGGCGCGCGCATCTGGATCGCCCGCATCATGATCACTTGGGGCCTGATCTCGGCCGGTACCGCCTTCGTCCAGGGTGCCAATTCGCTGTACGTGATGCGCTTCCTGCTGGGCGCCGCGGAAGCCGGCTTCTTCCCCGGGGTGCTGCTGTACCTCACCTACTGGCTGCCGTCCAACTACCGGGCGCGCATGGTCGCCATCTTCATGGTGGCGATACCGGGCGCCAACTTCCTCGGCTCGCCGCTCTCGGGCCTGCTGTTGAGCCTGGATGGCTGGATGGGCATGCGTGGCTGGCACTGGCTGTTCATCTTGGAAGGCATCCCGGCAGTGCTGCTGGGTATCGCCTGCCTGTTCGTGCTCACCGACCGCCCGGAGCAGGCCCAGTGGCTGAGCGACGAGCAGCGCAACTGGCTGACCCTCAAGCTGGCCGAGGAGCGCGGGCGCAAGACCAGCATCGGCCATATTTCCCTGTGGCAACTGCTCAAGCACAAGGATATCTGGGTCATGGCGCTGATCTATTCCGGCGCCTCCGCTGCCGGTACCACCATGAGCGTCTGGGCACCGCAACTGCTCAAGACCTTCGGCCTGTCCAACCTGGAAATCGGCCTGACCAACGCCATTCCCTATGGCCTGGCCTCCGTGGCGATGATCCTCTGGGGTCGTAGCTCGGATCGGAGCGGCGAGCGTCGCTGGCACACCTCGGTCACTCTGCTGCTGATCGCCGTCGGGCTGCTGGCGGGCATGTTCACCTCGTCCCTGGCGGCTACGGTGATCCTGCTGAGCCTGGTGCTGATCGGTGCCTATTCGATGAAGGGGCCGTTCTGGGCGCTGGCCTCGGGCTGGCTGTCGTCCTCCACCGCGGCGGCGGGCCTGGCCGCCATCGGCGCCCTGGCCAACCTCATCGGCGGCGGGGTGATGGTCAACGTCTATGGCGCCATCCATGGCGCCACCCACAGCCACGCCCTGGCGGTACTGCCGCTGGCCACCCTGTGCGCCATCAGTGGCCTGCTGGTGCTGGTCATGGGCCGCAAGGCCGCGCGCGCCAAGGTGGAAGCCCAGGCCGCAGCGACCAACGCCGGTTAGGGCTGAGCGGGAAGAGCCGCCGACCAGGGGTCGGCGGCTGCACGATTCGGCCACGCGTTGCTCACTGCCGGCCCCAGCGGCTGGCAGCCTATCGAGGAATTCTCCATGACTTTCAATCGTCGGCGCTTCCTGAAAGCGAGCGCCCAAGCGAGTGCCGCCCTGTGCCTGTTCGACGCCCTCGGCGTCCAGGCTGCCACCCCCTTCTCCGGTATCCAGACCGCGCCCCGGCTCAAGGCGCCGGCCGGCAGCGTCGACTGCCACATGCATCTCTACGATGATCGTTATCCGGCAGCGCCAGGCGCCAAGCTGCTCCCGCCCAATGCCTCCCTGGACGACTATCACCAGCTGCAGGCCTTGCTGGGGCTGCACCGGATGGTCATCGTCACGCCGTCCACCTACGGCACCGACAATCGCTGCATGCTCGACGGCCTGGCGCGCAGCCAGGGCCAGGCCCGCGGTGTAGCCGTCCTCGACCAGAGCATCACCGATGCCGAGTTGCAGGAGCTGCACAAGGCCGGGGTGCGCGGGATCCGTTTCAACCTGAGCTACGGCGGCGCCGACCTGGCCGACCTCGAACCCCTGGCCGCACGGGTCGCCGAACTGGGCTGGAATGTCCAGGTGGTCGCCACGGGCAATCAGCTGACGGAGCTGGAGAGTCGGCTGCAACGGCTGCCGGCGCGGTTGGTAATCGACCACATGGGCCATGTGCCTCAACCGGAGGGGGTCAATTCGGCAACCTTCGCCGTCGTGACCCGCCTACTGGACGGCGAGCGTACCTGGGTGAAGCTGTCGGGTCCCTACATTCGCTCGCGCAGCGGCCCGCCGGACTATGCCGACGTCGGCGCCGTGGCGCGGGAGCTGGTGCGGCGCCATCCCGAACGCCTGCTGTGGGGCAGCGACTGGCCGCATCCCACGGTGGCGACCGGCAACAAGCCGGACGACGGCCACATCTTCGACCTGCTGGCCGACTGGGCGCCGGATGAGCAGATACGCAACGCCATCCTGCGCGATAACCCGGTCAGTCTGTACGGCTTCTGAGAGCCGTATCTCAGCGGCTGATGGCGGCCCTCTCCCCGAGGGAGAGGAGGCGCTAAGGCAGGACTGTGGGTAGTGGTCACATCGCAGGTTGGCACTGAGCGCAGCGAAGCCCAACAGGAAAACACCGCTATCGACCCACGGCCCTTCAGCCCAGCTCCCCATTGAGCTTGCGCAGCAGGCGCAACAGCTCGGCCCGCTCGGCATCCTCCAGCGGGGCGCTGGCGGCGCGGTCGCTGGCGGCGGCGCGGTCCTTGAGTTCACCGACCAGGGCGCGGCCCTGCTCGGTGAGGTGCAGGGCGTAGGCACGACGATCCTGGGTGCCGCGCACCCGCTCGGCCAGGCCCTGGCGTTCCAGCTTGTTCAGCAGCAGGACCAGTTGCGGTGGCTCGATGGCCAGGCGCCGGGCCAGGTCGGCCTGCATCAGGCCGGGTTCCTGTTCGAGGATCACCAGGGCGGTGAACTGGGCGGGGCGCAGATCATAGGCGGCCAGGCTGTCCACCAGGTGCTGGAACATCTTCATCTGGGCGCGGCGCAGGGCATAGCCTACGGCGGTGTCCAGCCAGGGGGTGGCGGCAGGGTCCAGGGGCGTGGCGTCGTCGGGGGAACTCATCGGCGGGAAGGGCTTCCGTCGGAGATGGCGAGGGGAGGGTATCGAGGGGGCATTCTAGTCCAGATCCGGGCGGGCGCGGCGATGGCGATAGGCGAACTGGGCACGGCTCAGGCCGAGCAGGCGCGCCGCGGCGGCCATGTTGCCCTGGCTGCGCGCCAGGGCTTCGTCGAGCAGCTCGGCTTCCAGCTGCGCCAGCGGCAGCGGGCGTTCGCCGTCCACGCCCAGGCGCTCCAGCCAGCCGGTGGTGACCGAGGTCTCGTCGACGAGCTCGGCCGGCAGCGGCTCGCCGCGAAACAGATGGGGCAGGTCGATGAGTTCGCCCGGATCGCTGGCGATCACCCCGCGCTCCACCAGATTCTGCAATTCCCGCACGTTGCCGGGAAAGTCGTAGCGCAGCAGCGCCTTGAGGGCGCGCATGGTCAGGCCCACCGGCGGCCGTTCGTAGGCGGTGCAGAAGCGCCGCAGGAACAGATCCACCAGCAGGGGCACGTCGTCGCGCCGGTCACGCAGGGGCGGAATGCCGATGGGATAGACGTTGAGGCGATAGAAGAGGTCTTCGCGGAAGTCGCCACGGCGTACCGCCTCGCGCAGGTCCAGATTGGTGGCGGCGATCACCCTGACGTCCACCCTGAGGGTGCGGCTGCCGCCGACCCGCTCGATCTCGCGCTCCTGGAGCGCGCGCAGCAGCTTGCCCTGGCCGGGCAGACTCAGGCAGGCGATCTCGTCGAGGAACAGGGTGCCGCCCTGGGCGCGCTCGAAGCGCCCGGCGCGGGACTGGTTGGCACCGGTGAAGGCGCCGCGCTCCACGCCGAACAATTCGGCTTCGATGAGATTCTCGGGAATGGCCGCGCAGTTGAGGGCGACGAAGGGACCGTCGGCGCGGCGACTGAGGCGGTGCAGGTGGCTGGCGAACAACTCCTTGCCCACCCCGGATTCGCCGGTGAGCAGCACCGTGGCCGGGGTCGGAGCGACCCGCTGCAGGGCCTGGAAGGCGCTGTTGAAGGCCGCCGAGGCGCCCACCAGCGGTTGCTGGCCGTCGGCGGCGTGGGGCAGGGGCGCGGGCAGGCGTTCGGTGGCGGCCGTCTCGGGGACACCGTCGCCAGCGGCATTGAGATAGCGCAGGTCTTCCGCCACGTCGGGCCAGCGTTCGGCATTGCGGCCTTCGACCCGGCAGACGGCATGACCCATGGCCCGGCATTCCACCTCGCGAAAGATCACCAGGCGGCCGAACAGGCTGCTGACGTAGCCGATGGCATAGCCGATCTCCATCCAGCAGGCCGGATCGCTGCCCTGGCCGTGGGCGATCTGGTGTTCGTCGCATTCGGCCGAGTGATGCCAGAGGAATTCGCCGCCGTAGCGCCCCTGGTCGACATCGAATTCGAAATGCAGCGGCTCGACCCGCACCAGACCCTCCAGGCCGTGCAGGCGGGTGCCGGCGGCAAAGATCGCCGCGGCGTCGGCCTTGGGCCAGCGCTTGCGCACCAGTTCGGCGTCCCTTACCCCGGAAAGATAGCCCACCCGGGTCAGCAGACCGCGGGCGCGCTCCTGACCCAGGGCGCCGATCAACTCGCGCCGCAGCGCGCCAAAGGACGAGGCGTGTACCAGCAGCATGCGCTGGTCATTGAGCCAGATGCGGCCGTCACCGGGCGAGAAGAACAGGCACTCGGCCAGTTCTGCCTGGCTCGGGCTGGCACTGCCATCCCAGGCGGCACTGTCGCCCCGGTGCAGGCCGGGCGCGACCTGTTGCAAGGCGTTG
Organism: Pseudomonas sp. AS2.8; assembly: GCF_014190935.1. Classification (NCBI taxonomy): domain Bacteria; kingdom Pseudomonadati; phylum Pseudomonadota; class Gammaproteobacteria; order Pseudomonadales; family Pseudomonadaceae; genus Pseudomonas; species Pseudomonas sp. AS2.8. The sequence continues at coordinate 423,000 of NZ_JACHVV010000002.1, read as the reverse complement.
AGGGACAGGCGTTCGGACAGGGCCATGGCAGGACTCCCGGAAGAACTACGCAAATGCGCAATCGAGGGAATGGTTATACCTCATAACTTTATCTTTTGAGCAAGACGTTTGCCGCATGCGCCTGCCGCCTTTGCCTGCCCAAGCCACCAAGTCTCTGATTGCGTTGCTCTTTTTGTTGCCAGTCCAGGCTGGGCACAGCCTTTGCTCCCTTGCCTGTGCCCACCGCGGCCCGATAACAACAAGGAGAAGGCTATGAGCAGACCATCCACGCCGTTCCTGGACGGCGCCCCCTGGCAGGAACGGATTTTCGATGGCGACTGGATCGCCGCCCAGGGTGGCACCCTGGAGGTCATCGAACCTGCCACCGGCCAGCCCCTGCATCGCACCGGTCTGGCCAGCGTCGCCGACATCGACCAGGCCTGCGCCAAGGCCGCCCAGGCGCAACCGGCCTGGTCCGGCTGGACCGCCCGGCAAAAGGCCGGGCTGTTCCTGGCTGCCGCCGCGCACTTGGAAAGGCATCGCGCCGAACTGGCCCCCCTGATCGCCCGGGAGACCGGCGGCATCCTGCCCAAGGCCGAGCTGGAACTGCGCGAAGCCGGGGTCATCCTGCAGCAGGTCGCCGGTCAGTTGCTGCAGCCCCATGGCGTGGTCCTGCCCAGTGAGCGCGGGGCGCTGTCCTATGCCCGCCGCCTGCCCCATGGCGTGGTGGGGGTGATCTCGCCCTTCAACTTTCCCCTGATCCTGTCCCTGCGCGCTGTGGCGCCGGCGCTGGCCTGCGGCAACGCCGTGGTGCTCAAGCCGGATCACCAGACGCCGGTGAGCGGCGGCATCCTCATCGCCCGGCTGTTCGAGGCCATCGGGCTGCCCAAGGGCGTGCTGCAGGTGCTGCCCGGTCGCGCCGAGGCAGGGGCGGCGCTCTGCGCCCATCCCCGGGTGCGGATGATCGCCTTCACCGGCTCGACCCAGGCCGGGCGCCAGGTGGCGGAAAGCGCCGGGCGCCACCTGAAGAAGGTGGCCCTGGAACTGGGCGGCAAGAATCCGCTGATCGTGCTCGACGACGCCGATCTTGACCGCGCCGTCGGTTGCGCCGCCTGGGGCAGTTTCCTGCACCAGGGCCAGATCTGCATGGCCACCGGGCTGATCCTGGTGCACCAGCGCCTCGCCGCCGCCTTCACCGAACGCCTGGTCGCCCGCGCCGCCGCCCTGCGCCTGGGTGATCCGCTGGAACCCACTACCCAGCTGGGCCCGCTGATCAACGCCCGGCAGCTGCAACGGGTGCAGGGCATCGTCAGCGACAGCCTCGCCGCCGGTGCCCGGCTGGAGCAGGGCGGCCGGCACGAAGGGCTGTTCTATGCCCCGACCGTACTGAGCGGTGTCCGTCCCGGCATGCGCGCCTTCGACGAAGAGATCTTCGGGCCGGTGGCCAGCGTGGTGACCTTCGCCAGCGAGGCCGAGGCCATCGACCTGGCCAATCGCACCCCCTACGGCCTGGCGGCCGGTGTGCTCTCCGGCTCCCTGGCCCGCGCCCGCACCCTGGGCGAGCGGCTGGAGTGCGGAATGCTGCACCTCAACGACCAGACGGTGAACGACGAGGTGGTCAATCCCTTCGGCGGGCGTGGTCAGTCTGGCAATGGCGGCAGCGTCGGCGGCCTGTGCAACTGGGACGAATACAGCCAGTGGCAATGGGTGACCGAGCATAACGAGCCGCCACGCTATCCCTTCTAGCCCCTGCTCCATCCCCAATAACAACAAGAGGAAAATCCCATGACCCTGTATGGCAAGACCCTGGTCGTCACCGGCGTGGCCTCCGGCATCGGCGCCGAACTGGCGCGGCTAGCGCGCTTTCAGGGCGCCTATGTGATCGGCGTCGACCGCAACCAGCCCCAGCTCAGCCTGGACGACTTCCACCAGGCCGACCTGGGCGATCCTGACAGCATCACTGCCCTGATCAGCCGCCTGCCGGAGCGCCTGCACGGCCTGTGCAACATCGCCGGGGTGCCGGGCACGGCGCCCCGCGAGGCAGTGGCGCGCGTCAACTATCTCGGCCTGCGGCTGCTGAGCCAGCAGCTGGTCGCACGACTGGGGCCGGGCGGCGCCATCGTCAACGTCGCTTCCATCCTCGGCGCTGAATGGCCGCAGCGCCTGGAACAGCATCGCGCGCTGGCGCAGATCGCCGACTTCGCCCAGGCCCAGGCTTGGCTGGAAGCCCATCCGGTGGACCAGGCCACCTGCTACCAGTACTTCAAGGAGGCGCTCATCGTCTGGAGCTTCGTGCAGTCCCAGACCTGGCTCCGCGAATTCGGCGTGCGGCTGAACTGCGTGGCGCCGGGGCCGGTATTCACCCCCATCCTCGGCGACTTCGTCAGCATGCTCGGCGAAGAGCGCGTCGCCCGCGACAGCCAGCGCATGCTGCGCCCGGCGCTGGCCGACGAGGTGGCCGAGGCCATTGCCTTCCTCTGCAGCGATGCCTCGCGCTGGATCAATGGCGCCAACCTGCCGGTGGATGGCGGTCTCGCCGCCAGTTACGTCTGACCCGGATCGCCGCGCCTGCCCGGGTGCGGTGATCGCGTTTTCCCACAACAAGAACAACTCCAGGACGACGTCATGCGCATACGTTTCGGATTCGGTCTGCTGGCCGCGGCCAGTCTCGCCTCCACAGTGGCCCAGGCCTACGACCTGCCCGGTCTCAATCTCGGCTCCACCAGCTTCTACGACGGCGCCCCGGCGCCGGATGGCCCCGGCTGGTACCTGTCGGAGTACCTGATCTATGGCAAGACCAGCCGCTTCAACGACCAGGACGGCCGCAAGCTGCCCTTGCCCAAGCAGGAGCTGACCACCTTCGCCCCGGTCACCCAGCTGATCTACCTCGGCCAGCCCCTGGCCAATGGCGCCATGCCCGGCTTCACTGCCATCCTGCCCTGGCTGGCCCATGCCGATGTCGATGACGGTCTCGGCGGCCAGGCGCTGAGCGCTCGCGAAGGGGTAGGGGACCTGACCCTGGGCGCCTTCCTGCAGTTGCCCACCACCACCCGCCCCGACGGCGGACCGCGCTGGGCGCAACGCATCGAGGCCGAGATCGTCGCCCCCACCGGTCGCTACGACCGCGACCGGGCGATCAACCCGGGCAGCAACTTCTGGTCCTTCAATCCCTACTACGCCACCACCTACTGGCTGACGCCCCAGTGGTCGGTCACCGGGCGCTTCTGGTACCTGTGGAACGGCCGGAACGACCAGCCGCTACGCAGCTTCGGCGCGGTCTCCGACACCCAGGCCGGCCAGGCGCTGCACGCCAACTTCGCCACCCAGTACGCGCTGAACGATCGCCTCAGCGTCGGCCTGAGCGGCTACTGGCTCCGGCAGATCACCGATACCCAGGTCGATGGTCACGACGTCAGCGGCCGGCGGGAAAGGGTCTGGGCCTGGGGCCCGGGTTTCACCTACGCCTTTTCCCGGGAGAACCTGGTCACCGTCAACAGCTACTTCGAGCAGGACGCCGAGAACCGCACCGAGGGGCGCAAGTTCGTCGTCAACTTCCTGCACAAGCTCTAGCGTTAGCGCTAGCCCTAGCGATCGATGGGGATGCCCCGGTTCGGCGGCGGAGGAGGCGCCGGCGGCTGGGGCTGCTGGGCCTGGGGATGGGGCACCATGTGCCAGGACTCGTTGCGCGGCCGGCGGTCGATGTAGACCGGCACCGGCTGATAGATGATGCCAGAGCCGCGCACCTCGGTTTCCTGCCGCGAACTGGAAGAGGACGAAGAGCCGCCGACCACGGTGACGTCGTCGACCGGACGTTGGCGGCTGGCAGCGGGGGCGGGTACCACGGTGACCTCGCGCGGCGCGCTGACTGGCGGGGGCGCGGCGGGCCGGGGCGGCGGCGTGAAGCCGTTGCTCTCGGGCAGGCTCTGCAGCGGAATGGTGGTGATCTGACTATTCGTCGGGCAGGCGCCCTGGGTATAGGTCGTCCGGCCCTGGTCGTCCACGCACTTGTAGACATCCTGAGCGGCCACGACGCCACTGGCGAGCAGCAGGCCATAGAACAGCGAACGCATGATGAGGCCCTCCGGGCACTCGAATTGTCACCTGCAGGATACAAGATGCCCGCCAGGGCTCCCAGGGGAGGCAGGCTTTCCCGATCAAGCCTGCGGCTAATGGTCAGACCTCAAGAGCTAGGCCTGATCCCGGTGAGGCGTATAACATCCTGAAACATTCTTTCCAGGGCAGCGACACGTGAAGTGGTTCGTGATCGGCAGTTTTTTTCTCTGTGTTTTGTACGTGCACCTGCGCGGCCGGGTGCGCCATCGTTTTTTGCGTCAGCTCAGTGACCATTCAACCTTTCTGGCGCCGTTGAACACCTTCATGTTCCTGACCTCGCGGGTGCCCAACGCGCCCTACCATGCCGTGGAGCGCTTTCCCGAACTTCAGGTGCTGCAGGACAACTGGCAGCTGATCCGCGACGAGGCCCTCGACCTGCTGCGCGCTGGCCAGATCAAGAAATCCGCCGAGCACAACGATGCGGGCTTCAACTCCTTCTTCAAGAGCGGCTGGAAGCGCTTCTATCTGAAGTGGTACGGCGACAGCCATCCCTCCGCCATGCAGCTGTGCCCCAGGACCACCGAATTGCTGCGCGGTATCGGCACGGTCAAGGCAGCCATGTTCGCCGAGTTGCCGCCCGGGTCGCGACTGGTGCGCCATCGCGATCCCTATGGCGGCTCCCTGCGCTATCACCTGGGCCTGGCCACGCCCAACGATCCGCGCTGCTTCATCGAGGTGGACGGCCAGCGCTATCACTGGCGCGATGGCCAGGCGGTGGTGTTCGACGAAACCTTCATCCACTACGCCGAGAACACCACCGACCAGGATCGCATCATCCTGTTCTGCGACGTGGAAAGGCCGCTGCGCTATCGCTGGGCGAGCGTCTTCAACCGCTGGGTCAGCGGCACCCTGCTGGCCTCGGCGGCCTCGCCCAATGACGCCAGCGACAAGACTGGCGGCCTCAATCGCGCCTTCCGGCACCTCTATCGCATCCGCCAGCGCGGCAAGGCGCTGAAGAAGCGCAACCGCTTCCGCTACTACCTCGAACAGTGGCTGTTGCTGGCCGCGCTGGTCGGCGTGGTGATCTGGATCTGACCAGCCGTTTCATCGACGTGGACAGCGGTTCGACTTGACCCCGATGCGAATCGCCTCTAATACTGTATGCATATACAGATAGAGGCGATGGCCATGGACAACACCCCTGCAGGTCTGGCGGCATGAGCGGCGGCGCCAGCCTGGCCCGGCTGTTCGAGGAGCGGCGCCTGTGGAAGGGGCAGACCAGTCCCGAGGCCCGGCGCAGTGCCCAGCCCACCGGGGTCGCTGCCCTGGATGCCCATCTGCCTGGCGCCGGCTGGCCCGAGGCGGCCCTCACCGAATTGCTGCTCGCCGGCCCCGGTCATGGCGAGTTGCGGCTGCTCTGGCCGACCCTGGCGCGCCTGAGCCAGGCTGCCGAGCGCATCGCCCTGATCGCGCCGCCGTTGTTGCCCTATCCCCTGGCCTGGCAGGCGGCCGGCGTGGCGCTGGATTCCCTGGTGGTGATCCGCGCCCAGGGCGCCGAGGTGCTCTGGGCCGCCGAGCAATGCCTGCGTTCGGGGTGCTTTGGCGCGGTGCTCTGCTGGCCCGAGCGCGCCGACGACCGCCAGTTGCGCCGGCTGCAGGTCGCCGCCGAGAGCGGTCGCACCCTGGCCTTCGCCCTGCGTCCGGCCGCTGCCCTGGACAATCCCTCGCCAGCGGCCTTGCGCCTGGAACTCCGGGCCCCCCTGGAACGGTTGCACATCCGCAAATGCCGAGGCGGCCAACCCGGCGTGCTCGATCTGGCCGGCGGCGCTTGAGCTTGCCATGCGCTGGGCCTGCATCCTCTTTCCGCAGCTGGCGCTGGATGCCGTGCTGCGCCGTCATCCGCAGCCGGAGCAGCCGCTGGTGCTGCTCTCCGGACCAGCGCACCGTCGTCTGCTGCAGGCGGTCAATCCGGCCGCCCGGGCGCTGGGGCTGCGCCCGGGCCTGACCCTCGCCGCCGCCCAGGCCCTGACCCGCGACTTCGAGCAGCAGGAGCACGATCCGGCGCTCATCGAGACGGCCGAGACACTGCTGGCGGCCTGGGGCTATGGCTTCAGCTCCCAGGTCAGTCGCCACTACCCCCGGGCGCTGCTGCTGGAGGTGCAGTCCAGCCTGCCGCTGCTGGGACCCTGGCCGCGGCTGGAACGGCGCCTGCGCGAGGAACTCCAGGACCTGGGTTTTCGCCATCGGCTGGCCCTGGCACCCAATCCGGTGGCGGCGCGGGTGCTGACCAATGTCGCCGATGGCCTGGCCGCCTCCGCCGATGAGCTGCCGCGCCTGCTCGATCGACTCCCCGTGGAGCGGGCCGGTTTCGCCCCCCAGCAGGCCCAGGCGCTGGCACGCATGGGTATCCGCCGCCTGGAACAGCTCAAGGCCCTGCCCAGGGCCGCCCTGGCCCGGCGCTTCGCCCCGGAGCTCCTGCAGCAGCTGGATCTGCTGGGGGGCAGCCGCAGCCTGGCGCTGGAATTCTATCGACCCCCCGATCGTTTCGTGACGCGGGTGGAGCTCAATTTCGAGGTGGAATCCCACCAGGCCCTGCTGTTCCCGTTGCGTCGCCTCACCGCCGACCTGGCCGCCTGGCTGGCCAGTCGCGACCGTGGCGTGCAGCGCTTCCTGCTCTGGCTGGAGCATCGCCAGGGTCCGGCCACCGCCCTCACCATCGGCCTGCTGGCGCCCGAGCGCGATGCTGCCCTGCTGTTCGAGTTCACCCGTGGTCGTCTCGAACAGCTGCAGGTGGTGGCGCCGGTACTGGCGCTGCGCCTGGAAAGCGAGGAGTTGCCGCTCTTCGTGCCGGAGCGCCATGGCCTGTTCGACGAACGCCCTGCCCAGGCCGTGGGCTGGGAGGTGCTGCGCGAGCGCCTGCGTGCGCGGTTGGGCGAAGCAGCGGTACTCGGCCTTGGCATCCAGGCGGATCACCGTCCCGAGCGCGCCCTGGTCTGGCGCCAGGAACGACACCCGGAGACCGCGTTGCCCGGTCTGCGTCCGGGCTGGCTGCTCAGCGAACCGCGCCCGCTCGATGGTCAGCCGAGACGGGTCCTCGCCGGCCCTGAACGCATCGAAAGTGGCTGGTGGGACGGGGGTGACCAGCGCCGCGACTACTACCGCATCGAGGTGGCCGACGGACGCCAGGCCTGGGCCTTTCGCCGCTATGGTGAGGAGACGCCCTGGTGGATCCAGGGCTGGTTCGCATGAGCGGCTATGCCGAGTTGCACTGCCTGTCGAATTTCAGTTTCCAGCGCGGTGCCTCCAGCGCCCTGGAGTTGTTCGAGCGGGCCAAGGCGCTGGGTTACACGGCATTGGCCATTACCGACGAAGGCACCCTGAGCGGCATCGTCCGCGCCTGGCAGGCGGCGCGCCAGGTCGGGCTGCCCCTCATCGTCGGCAGCGAGCTGACCCTCGACGACGGCCTGCGCCTGGTGCTGCTGGTGGAGGATCTGCCGGGTTACGAGACCCTCTGCGCCCTGATCACCCGGGCGCGCCGTCGTGCGCCCAAGGGCCGCTACCAGCTGGGTCGCGCGGATCTGCAGTCGCCACTGCCCGGGTTACTGGCGATCTGGTTGCCGGCAGAAGAACCCGTGGCCGAGGAGGGCGCCTGGCTCAAGCAGGTCTTCGCCGAGCGCCTCTGGGTCGGCGTCGAATTGCTGCGCGGCGCCGACGACACCGCCCGACTCCTGCAGGTACAGGCACTGGGCACCCAGCTGGGCGTGCCGGCAGTGGCCTGTGGCGACGTGCACATGCACACCCGTGGGCGCCGGGCCCTGCAGGATGTGCTCACCGGCATCCGCCATCACCTGCCGGTGGCCGAGGCCGGCTATCGCCTGCATCCCAACGGCGAGCGCCATCTGCGCCCGCTGACGGTGCTCGAAGGCCTCTATCCCGCGGCGCTGCGCGCCGAGACCCTGAGGATCGCCGCCCGCTGTCGCTTCGATCTGGGCGAATTGCGCTATCGCTATCCCCAGGAGGTGATACCCGCCGGGGAGACGGCCGGCTCCTGGCTGGCCGAGCTGACCCGCCGCGGCCTGGCCTGGCGCTGGCCGGCGGGCGCGCCGGAAAGGGTCACCGACCAGGTGGCCCGGGAGCTGGCGCTGATCGCCGAAAAGGGCTACGAGAACTACTTTCTCACCGTGCACGACATCGTCGATTACGCCCGCCGCCAGCACATCCTCTGCCAGGGCCGCGGCTCGGCGGCCAACTCGGTGGTCTGCTATGCGCTGGGCATCACCGAGCTTAATCCGCTCACCGGCAATCTGCTGTTCGAGCGCTTCATCTCCCGCGAGCGCGACGAGCCGCCCGACATTGACGTCGACTTCGAGCACGAGCGGCGCGAAGAGGTCATCCAATACGTCTTTCGCCGCTATGGACGCGAGCGGGCCGCGCTCACCGCGGTGGTCAGCGCCTATCATGCCGCCGGCGCCCTGCGCGATGTCGGCAAGGCCCTGGGCCTGCCGGGTGACCAGCTCGATGCCCTGTCCGGGTGCGCCGGGCGCTGGACCGACGAGATCCCCGGTCCGCAGCGCCTGCGCGAAGCCGGTTTCGATCCCGACAGCCCCCTGCTGCAGCGGGTGCTCATCCTCGCCGGCCAACTGATCGGCTTTCCCCGGCATCTCTCCCAGCATCCCGGTGGCTTCGTCATTTCCGCAGCGCCCCTGGCGACGCTGGTGCCGGTGGAAAACGCCGCCATGCCCGAACGTACCCTGATCCAGTGGGACAAGGACGACCTCGATGCCGTGGGCCTGCTCAAGGTCGACATCCTCGCCCTGGGCATGCTCAGCGCCCTGCGCCGCTGCTTCGACCTGGTCGCCGGCTGGCGCGGCCAGCGCTGGACCCTGGCCAGCCTGCCCCAGGAAGACAAGCCCACCTACGCCATGATCTCGCGCGCCGACACGGTGGGGGTGTTCCAGATCGAATCCCGCGCCCAGATGGCCATGCTGCCGCGTCTCAGGCCGCAAACCCTCTACGACCTGGTGATCGAGGTGGCCATCGTCCGTCCTGGTCCCATCCAGGGCGACATGGTGCATCCCTATCTGCGCCGCCGGAACGGGGAAGAGGAGGCGGACTATCCCCATGACGAATTGCGTCCAGCCCTGGAACGTACCTTAGGGGTGCCGCTGTTCCAGGAACAGGTGATGCAGATCGCCATGGTCGCCGCCCAGTACACGCCCGGCGAGGCCGATCAGCTGCGTCGCTCCATGGCGGCCTGGAAGCGCCACGGCGGTCTCGAACCCCATCGCCAACGGCTGCACAGCCGCATGGTCGAGCGCGGCTATCGCCCGGAATTCGCCGCGCGCCTCTTCGAGCAGATCAAAGGCTTCGGCAGCTACGGCTTCCCCGAATCCCATGCCGCCAGCTTCGCCCTGCTGACCTATGCCAGCTCCTGGCTCAAGTGCCACGAGCCGGCCGCCTTCGCCTGTGCCCTGGTCAACAGCTGGCCGATGGGTTTCTACAGTCCGGATCAGGTATTGCAGGACGCCCGGCGCCACGGCATCGAGGTGCGCGCGGTGACCGTGCAGGCCAGTGACTGGGATTGCCGGCTGGAGGCGGGTGCCGGTCATCAGCCGGCGATCCGCCTGGGCCTGCGCCTGGTGCAGGGGCTGGCGGAAGCGGCTGGCCAGCGTCTGGTCGCGGCGCGGGGCACGCAGCCCTTTCGCGACGTCGAGGACCTCTGTCGCCGGGCCGAGCTGGATGCCCGGGCGCGTGGACAGCTGGCCGAGGCCGGCGCCCTGGCGGAGCTGGCCGGGGATCGCCATCAGGCACGCTGGGCCATGGCCGGGGTGGAGCGCCAGCTGCCGCTGTTCGAATCGGCGGACAGCGGCCTGGAGGAGCCCCCGGCCTTGCCCGCGCCCAGCGTCGCGGAGGACGTCCACGCCGACTACCGCATGCTGGGCACCACCCTGGGACCCCATCCGCTGAGTCTGTTGCGCGGCCAACTCCAGGCACGGCGCTGCCGGGATTTCCGTCAGCTGGACGAGATCAGGCCCGGTGCCCTGGTGCGGGTAGCCGGACTGGTGCGCGGACGACAGCGCCCGGGCACGGCCAGCGGGGTAATCTTCGTGACCCTGGAAGACGAGCACGGCATGCTCAATGTGGTGGTCTGGCGCGCGGTGGGCGAACAGCAGCGACGACCGCTGTTGCAGGCACGGCTGCTACAGGTCGAAGGACATCTGGAACGGGAAGCGGGGGTGCAGCACCTGATCGCCGGTCGCTTGACCGACCTGAGTCCGCTGCTCGACGAGCTCATGGTGTCGAGTCGGGATTTCCACTAGGGCGCAAGGGGAGGTAAGGCGGGGAAGAACGGGTGGAGCGGGGGACTGTCTTCCGAAGCGCTCTGAAGCGCCCGGAAGACAAGAATCGACCAACGCAGTCTTAGCTGACGGCGTCTTTGAGGCCTTTGCCGGGCTTGAAGCCGGGCAGCTTGGCAGCGGCGATCTTGATGGTGGCACCGGTCTGCGGGTTGCGGCCTTCGCGAGCAGCGCGCTCTTTTACTGCGAAAGTTCCGAAACCGACCAGGCTAACGCTGTCGCCTTGCTTCAGGGCGTCGGTCACCGCAGTGGTGAAGGCGTCCAGGGCTTTGGCAGCGGTGGCCTTGGGCAGGTCGGCAGACGCGGCAATGGCGTCGATCAGCTCAGCTTTATTCATGTAAAAACTCCATGTGTGAGTATTGGCCAGGCAGTATAGCGGCAGCTTTGCCTTGCGTAGAGCCTTTGTGAGCCTCTACGTGGCCGGTTGAAGCAGCCTTGTTGTTCGGCGCTACAGGATACGCATAGCGGGCGAAAAAACGATAGGGTATTCGATCTGGCAGGGACGTGAAAACCTGATCCGCACTGCATTTTCCACGCTTCACAGCCCAACCGTCGCCTTTTTGGGCAGCGGCGATGGCCGTTTGGTTTCCTCCAGGCGCTGAACGAAAAGTCGCCGAGCGATGGTGAAGCGAGGCGAAAAACCTTGAGGAAGCGGAGTTTACAAATGGTAAATGAGCATTCCGAAAGGTTTTTCAACGAAGCATCACCGAGCGCAGGCAGTTTTCGTACAGTGCCTAAGCTACGCGGTCGGGTGAAATATGCGGCTGCAACGGTGGCGTCAGGGGCGGCAGGCCATAGGCCGCACGGGCGGAATCGCAGTGCGGATTGGCTTCGCCGTTCTCCCAGGCGGCGGTGAACTCGCGGCAGGTGCTGGAGCGGTTCTCGTAGATGGTGCAGCGCGTGCCGCAGCCCACCTCGCCGAGCAATGCCGCGCAGCGTACCGGCTTCTGCTCGGTGCCCTGCATGGCCACCAGATGCGGGCTGACCGCGAGGGTGAGTTGGTCGGGCACCAGGCCGCCTGCCGACTGGCATTCGCCCCAATAGAAAGACACACGGAAATGGGCGCAGCAGGCGCCACAGCTGAGGCAAGGATTCTCGGTCGACATGGACGAAAGCCATCGCAGGAACCGGCAGGGCCGGCGGGACAGCCACGGATTCTAGGCAAGCCCCGTGAGGCTGCGAAGCCCCCGCCAACGACCGTTCGGCGGCGACCTACGGCAGTCTTTTCAGGTGCTCGGGTGTGACCAGATGTCGCTGCAGCCAGGCGATGAACAGCCGCACCTTGGCCGGCACCAGGCGCCGATGGGGATAGAGAGCGTGAATGGCGATGGCCTGGGTATGCCAGGGGGCAAACAGTCGTTCCAGGCGACCCGCCGCCAGGTCATCGCCCACCAGGAAATCCGGCTGGCGAATGATGCCGTGGCCGTCCAACGCTGCCTGGTGCAGGACGCTGCCATTGTTGGCGCGCAGGGGGCCGCTGACCTTGACCTGCAGGCGCTCCCCCTCACGCTGGAATTCCCAGTGATCGCCATCGCTGGCGTAGCTGTAGAGCAGGCAGCGGTGCTCACGCAATGCGGCGGGGTGCTCGGGTCGACCCTGGCGCTGCAGATAGGCGGGTGCAGCGCAGATGAACAGCTCGACCGCTCCCAGGGGTTGCGCCACCAGGCTCGAGTCGCTGAGGTCACCGATGCGCACGGCCAGGTCGAAGCCTTCCTCGACCAGGCGCACCTGGCGATCGCTCAGCTCCAGGTCGATGGCGACCTCGGGGTACTCATGCAGGAAGCTGCTCACCAGCGGTGCCAGGTGACGTACGCCAAAGGTGAGGGGCGCACTGACCCTGAGCCGCCCCCGGGGCCGCTCGTGGCCTTCCTGCAGGCGCTGTTCGAGGGCTTCCAGATCACCCAGCAGCGGGACCAGCCCTTCATGCAGCGTACGCCCGGCCTCGGTCAGGCTCAGGGTGCGGGTGGTGCGTTGCAGCAGGCGGGTGCCGTAGTGGCGCTCCAGGGCCGCCAGGTGCTTGGTGAGCGCTGAGCGTGACAGCTCCAGCCGCTCCGCCGCGGCGGTCAGGCTGCCCAGTTCGACGATCTTGATAAAGGCCTGCAGGGCTCTCAGGGTATCCAAGGATTGTTTCCATAGCGTGCACAGTTCATTCCCAGGGTGCGCCTTTATTCGCGTGCTGGAAACAGGACAATAGCGTCATCGTTCTTCTGTTCGAGAATCAGCATGACCGACCGTACTTCATCCTACGCCCCGCTGTTGCTGCGCCTGGCCCTGGGCGCCATGTTCCTGGCCCACGGCCTGACCAAGCTGCTGGTGTTCACCCTGCCGGGTACGGCGGGTTTCTTCGCCTCGGTGGGCTTTCCCGGCTGGTTGGCCTATCCGGTCACCTTCTTCGAACTGGGCGCGGGTGTGCTCCTGATCCTGGGCGCCTGGGTGCGTCCGGTCGCGGCAGTCGCCGCCGTTCAACTGTTCGCGGCCGCGACGGTCCATTTCGGCAACGGCTGGTCCTTCTCCAATCCCCATGGCGGCTGGGAATATCCGGTCTTTCTTGCCGTGACCGCGGCCGCCCTGGCGCTGCTGGGCGCGGGCCAGCTCTCCTGGGATGCCCGCAAGCGTTCCTGAACCCCGCTCGAGAGGTCGCCAGCATGTCGCTTCCCACCCTGTTCGTTTCTCACGGTTCGCCCATGGAGGCGCTCGACGCCGGCGCGGCGGGAACGGCCTGGCGCGCCCTGGGACGGTCGCTGCCGACCCCGGCCGCCATCGTCGTGGTCTCGGCGCACTTCGATACCCGGGTGCCGCTGTTCGGCAGCGCCAAGCGGCCGGCTACCGTCCATGACTTTTATGGCTTTCCCGAGGCCCTCTACCGGCTGGACTATCCCGCGCCTGGCGCTCCGGCCCTGGCCGAGCAGCTGGCGCAGGGGCTGCGTGAGCAGGGCTGGGAGGCCGAAACCGGCGAGCAGGGGCTGGATCATGGCGCCTGGGTGCCGCTGCGTTATCTCTATCCCGACGCTCGGATTCCCGTGGTGCCGCTGTCGATGAGCGCTGCCCGCGGACCGGACTATCACTATGCCCTGGGCCAGGCGCTGGCCAGGGTGCTACCGGCGGACACCCTGCTGATCGGTTCGGGCAGCCTGACCCACAACCTCGGTGACTTCCGCCGTGGTGGCGCCGAATCCCCAGGCTATGTGCGGGACTTCCAACACTGGATTCAGACCCGCCTGCGCGAGCGGGACCTTGACGCCTTGCTCGATTACCGGCGTCAGGCGCCTCAGGCCCGTCAGGCCCATCCCACCGACGAGCACCTGTTGCCATTGTTCGTCGCCCTGGGCGCGGCCGATCCCGCGGGCACCTTCAGCGTCCATCATGACGGCATCGCCCATCGCATCCTGGCCATGGATCTCTACAGCTTTTCCCGCCACTAGCCGCTCGCCAACAAAAAAGCCCGGATCGGTAACGGATCCGGGCTTTTTGTTGGCGGCAGAACGACCTTCGATCAGCCAAACAGCCTGGGACCATAGCCCCACATCAGCACCGTGGTGGCCATCAGCACCTCCAGCACCAGCACCCCGATGGCCAGGGTGGAACCGGACATGATGAAGCCTTCCCGCTGGTCGATATTGAGGAAGGAGGGGATGCCGGTATAGAGCAGGTAGGCCGAATAGGCCAGGCCAACGATTCCGGCGATGGCGCACAGCCACACCAGCGGATAGAAGCCCACCAGGCCGCTCAGCAGCATGGGCGTGGCCACGTAGCCGGCGAACAGGATGCAGCGATTGGCACTGGGGCGATCCGGATAGCGCCGTGCCAGCCAATGGATCACATGACCCATGGCCACCACCGCCGCCATGATCAGCGCATAGCTGATGACCGCCAGGACCACCGCCGTGGGCAGGTCCAGCACATGGGCTTCACCGCCGCCGAAGCGCCAGCCGAAGGTGGTGGTGCCCACCAGGGAAGCGACGACGGGAATGGCCGCCAGGAAGGCGACATGATGGGCAAAGAAATGCCCGACCGTTTCCCCTTCGCGACGGATCTGTTGCCACTCGCGATCGGGATGGGCCAGCAGGCCCCAGACATGATTGATCATGATCCTGCTCCTCACCCGCTGTGGTCGCCGCAAGCGGGCCTCTATGGATGGCGAACGCTGGGTACAACGCGACTGGCGACTACCTTAGGAGTATAGAAGAGCTCTGGAATGCGTCATGCGAGCCGACGAAGGGCAGCCTGCCTGCAAACGAAGCGACCAATGGTCACAGAGCACCAGGCTGGTGCGTTTCTGAGTCTCTGCTGTCCAGCCATCGCCCGGAAGGCAATACCTGACCACCTGGACAGGAAATTGCTTGCCCAAGGCATCTGTTACCGGTCAACGAGGTCCGTCATGCCATCTCTCGACATCATCATCGCCGGCGCCGGCATGGGCGGTCTCACTGCCGCCCTGGCGTTGCAGCAGGCCGGGCACCGAGTCCGTCTGTTCGAGCGGGCCCAGGATCTGGCCCCGATCGGCGCGGCCATCTCCATCTGGCCCAACGGCGTCAAGGTACTCGAATACCTGGGCCTCGGGTCCGCCATCGCCGCAGTCAGCGGTGACATGCAGACCATGAGCTACCAGGACCAGGAGGGACGGTTGCTCACCCAGTTCAGCCTGCTGCCTCTTTATGCCGCCGTGGGCCGGTCAGCGCGCCCCATCGCCCGGGCCCACCTGCAGCGACTGCTGCTCGAAGCCGTGGGCGCCGAGCGGGTGACCCTGGGTGTCGGTTGCGAGGGCTTCGAGCAGGATGCGGCCGGGGTGACCGTGCTCCTCGGCGACGGTCGTCGCGAACGAGCCGACCTGCTGATCGCCGCCGATGGCACCCACTCGCGCCTGCGGGAGCGGGTGGTGGGCCAGGCCGTCACCCGTGAGTACTGCGGCTACGTGAACTGGAACGGGCGGGTGAAGATCGCGCCGGATCTGGCCGAGGCCCACGACTGGGCGCAATTCGTCGGGGCGCACCAGCGTGTTTCCCTGATGCCCATGGGCGGCGATGAATTCTATTTCTTCTTCGACGTGCCCCTGCCCAAGGGCACGCTCAACGACCGCAGCCATTACCGCGCGGAACTGGCCGAGCACTTCGCCGGCTGGGCACCGCCGGTGCAGCGCCTCATCGAACGGCTGGATCCCCAGGGTGTGGCTCGCGTGGAGATCCACGATACCCGGCCGTTGCCGACCCTGGTGCAGGGCCGGGTGGCGCTCCTGGGCGATTCCGCCCATGCCATGGCCCCGGACCTGGGGCAGGGCGGTTGCCAGGCCATGGAGGATGCCTGGGTGCTGGCGCGCTGCCTGGACGCCGAGGCCGATCCGCTCGCGGCCCTGCAAGCCTATGAGAAGGCGCGACTCGAGCGGGTCGCCGGCATCGTCGAGCGAGCGCGCAAGCGCTGCGAGATCACCCACGGCCACGAACCCCTGGCTACCCAGTCCTGGTACGCCGAGCTGGCCCGGGAAACCGGCGAGACGGTGATCGCCGGCCTGCGCAAGACCGCGGAGGGCGGTCCGCTGTGAAATAGCCCTGGCCTGCGGGGACGAATGGCAGTGTCGGGGGTCGAAAGGCCCACGTCCTCGTCGGAGAGTTAGCCCATGCGCCTGCGTCTCGCCCTGACCCTTGCCAGCCTTGCCATCACCCCGCTGGCCTTCGCCGCCGACGGCGGCTGTCCCTATCCGCAGACGGTGAAATTCGCCGGCCCCAACTGGGAGAGCGGCATGTTCACCACCGAGGTGCTGCGCCTGCTGGTGGAGAAGGGCTATGGCTGCCAGACCGACAGCGTACCGGGCAACACCGTGACCCTAGAAAACGCCCTGGCGCAAAACGACATCCAGGTCACCGGCGAGCAGTGGGCCGGCCGCAGTCCGGCCTGGCGCGCGGCGGAAAAGGCCGGCAAGGTCTTTGCCGTCGGCGAGACGGTCAAGGGCGCCACCGAGGGCTGGTGGGTTCCGGAATACCTGGTCAAGGGCGACCCCGCGCGCGGCATCCAGGCCAAGGCACCGGACCTGAAGAGCGTCGCCGACCTGCCGCGCTACAAGGAGCTGTTCCGCGATCCGGAAGAGCCCGGCAAGGGCCGTTTCCTCAACTGCCCGACCGGCTGGACCTGCGAGATCGTCAACAGCCAGAAGCTCAAGGCCTACCAGCTGACCGACAGCTACACCAACTTCCGCACCGGCACCGGCCCCGCGCTGGACGCGGCCATCGCCACCGCCATGCGCCGTGGCGAGCCGGTGCTCTTCTACTATTGGTCGCCGACTCCGCTGATGGGCCGCTACAAACTGGTCCAGTTGGAAGAGCCGCCGTTCAGCGAGAAGGCCTGGGATACCCTGTCGGATCCGAAGAACCCCAATCCGCTGCCGTCGCGCTCGCTGCCGGCCAAGATCACCATCGGCGTGTCCCGCGACCTGCACGACAAGGCGCCGGCCTTGGTGGCGCTGTTCGAGAAGGTCGAATTCCCCCTCGACCAGTTCAACGGCATCCTCGCCGGCATGGCCGAGAAACGCGAAGACGCCCAGGTCGTGGCCAAGCGTTTCCTCAAGGAGCATCCGGAGATCTGGACGACCTGGCTGCCGGCGGAAAACGCCGAGCGGGTAAAGGCGGCGCTCTAGGCGCAGTGATAGGGGATAATAGCGGTTTTCCGTGTTGGAGCCGCCCATGACCGTTGCCGCCCTTACCATGTACGTCGAGCCTGCCGAGGTGCGCGATGCCTATCGCCAACTGGCCGAGGCCGTGGCGCTGCGCTTGGGCGAGACGCTCGACCTCGCGCCCGAGGAGCTGTCGGCGCTCTGGACGCATCCCGAGCTCCTGCTGGCCCAGACCTGCGGCTATCCCTGGGCGACCCGCCTGCGCGGCCAGGTACGGCTGGTCGCCGCGCCGCGTTATCGCTTCGAGGGTTGCCAGGCAGCCGAGCACTGCGCCTTCATCCTGGTGCCCGAGACGCTGGAGGCGACCAGCCTGGCCGATCTGCGCGGCAAGCGTGTCGCCCTCAACGGACTGGATTCCAATACCGGCATGAATCTGCTGCGCCATGCGGTGGCGCCCCTCGCCGAGCGCGCTCGCTTCTTCGGCGAGATGATCGTCAGCGAGAGCCACGCCAACAGCCTGGCGCTGCTGCAGCAGGGGCATGCCGATGTGGCCTCGGTGGATGCCGTGACCTATGGCTATCTGCAACGCGCCCAACCCGAGCGTGTCGCCGGTCTGCGCCTGCTGCAACGCACTCGCACCAGTCCGGCACTGCCCTTCATCACCGCCGCCAGTCGTTCGGACGCGGAAGTGGAGGCCTTGCGCACTGCCTTGAGCGACACATTGGCCGCCGATCCTGCGCTGGCCGACATCCTTGCCCTGGACGGGGTGACGGCAGTGGACGAGACGACCTATCTGCCCCTGCTGGACTGGCGCCGGGAGGCGGTGGAGCAGGGCTATCCGGTGATTGCGTAGGTTGGGTTGAGACGGCTCCAGCGTCGAAGCCCAACGCGAGAGGTTCAACCAGGGCCCTGTTGGGCTTCGCTGCGCTCAACCCAACCTACGGTGTATCGCGTCAGCGGGCCACGCGTAGGTTGGGTTGAGATGGCTCTACCGTCGAAGCCCAACACGAGGCGGTTCGGCCAGGGCCCTGTTGGGCTTCGCTGCGCTCAACCCAACCTACGGTGAATCGCGTCAGTGGGCCATACGTAGGTTGGGTTGAGACGGCTTTACCGTCGAAGCCCGACACGAGGGATTCAGCCTGGTGGCGTTGGGCTTCGCTACGCTCGGCCCCACCTACGGCATCTAGACCTGTGCGCCTTCCTGCAACCGCCGCAACTCCACCAGGTCATGGCTGCAGAACAGCGTCAGCCCCAGGTCCTGGCGCAGGGAGAGTTCGCGCAGGCGCGCCTGGTTGTCCAGGCGACTGGCGCGGTCGGCTTCCATCAAGCGCTGGTAGAACCTCAGGCCCGGTGTGCAGTGACGGTCGGGCTGGCGCATCTCGTCGCGATAGAAGTAGGCGTCGCCCGCGTGCAGCAACCAACCCCCGTCGTGCTGGATGGCGATCCCGGCATGACCCGGGGTATGGCCGGGCAGGGGGATCATCAGGATTTCCGGCGGCAGGCCGGGCAGGTCGCGCACGCTGGCGAACCCGTGCCAGGCCTCGCCCCGGGGTTCGTGGAAATGCCAGTGGCGGATGCCTTGCCACTGCGCCGGGCTGTAGCGGCGGCGACCGATGAAGCCATGGCGCTGGCGCTGCGCATCCCATTCCCGCTGCAGCACATGGACCTGGGCCTGGGGAAAGTCGTCCAGACCGCCGGCGTGGTCGAAATCCAGGTGGGTCAGCACGATATGGCGGACATCGCCGGGACGAAAGCCCAGGCGGCGGAGCTGCGCCAGGGCGCTGAGTTCGGGATCGTACTGGATGCGATTCATCAGCCGGAAGAACGGACTCAGCCGCCGGCCGCGCTCCCTGAGATCGGCTTCGCCAAAACCGGTATCCACCAGCACCAGGCCGTCCCGGTCGGTTTCCACCAGCAGGCAATGACAGGCGAGGTGGGCGGCGAGTCCGCGGCTGAAACCGTCGTACAGCGCCCCGCCCAGGGGGCACATGCAGCCGCAGTTGAGGTGATGGATACGCATGATCGGCTCCGCGAGGGTGGCCTCCGGTAGAAGAGATGCGCGTGGGCAAAGTTCGAGCGCAGCGGCCATTCGCGCGGGTGTCGCAGCCGGTTAAGAGAGATCGACGGACCCGAGGGGGCGACGATCGATCAACCGGAGCACGCTCCCGGATGCAGCGCCGCCGAGGCAGGTAAGGGCAGTGCCAGGGCCTCTGGCTGAACCCTGAGCCGTCGGCGCTGACCAAGGTAGGATCGCCAGCGGACCGGCTTTGCCGCCCTGGTCCTCCCAGTGCAGACGGAGCCACTCATGCCCATAGCCTTTCCCCGCCGTTCCCTCCTGACCGCCGGCCTTTCCCTTGGCCTGCTCGCCGCCGGCACCGCCCAGGCCGACAGCTGGTGCGCCAGCAAGCCGGTCAAGTTCGCCGGGGTGAACTGGGAGAGCGGCATGCTGCTCACCGAACTGATGGGCTTCGTCCTGCAGCACGGCTACGACTGCAAGGTGGATAGCATCCCCGGCAACTCCATCACCCTGGAGCAGGCGCTGGGCAACAACGACATCCAGGTGTTCGCCGAGGAGTGGATCGGCCGCAGCGAGGCCTGGAACAAGGCCGCCGCGGCCGGCAAGGTGGTCGGCGTGGGCGCGCCCATCGAAGGCGCCACCGAAGGCTGGTACGTGCCACGCTATCTGGTGGAAGGCGAGGGCGCCAAGGCGCCCAAGCTGAAGAGCATCGCCGACCTGGGTCAGTACGCCGAGCTGTTCCGCGATCCGGAAGAACCGGGCAAGGGCCGCTTCTACAATTGCCCCGCCGGCTGGACCTGCGAACTGGAAAACACCCAAATGCTGCAGAGCTACGGCCTGAGCGACAAATACACCAACTTCCGCCCCGGCACCGGGCCGGCGCTGGATGCGGCCATCGTCTCGGCCACCAAGCGCAAGCAGCCGATCCTCACCTACTACTGGTCGCCGACGCCCTTGCTGGGCCGGGTCGACATGGTGCAGCTCAAGCCGCGTGATGGCGAAGTCAAGCGCATCCAGGTGCAGGCCGGCCTCTCCAAGTCCTTCCACGACGGCGCCCCCGAACTGGTGGCCGTGCTGAGTCGGGTCAATGTGCCCATCGAGCTGCTCAATCGCACCCTGGCCGAGCAGGCCGACGCCAAGCAGGACGCCCCCGCCGCCGCCAAGGCGCTGCTCAAGGCCCATCCCGAACTCTGGCAGGCCTGGGTGACCGACGCGGCGGCGCGCAGCAAGATCCAGGCGGCGCTCTAGAATGTTTCCCGAAGGCCTGACCTTTTCCTTCGCCGACGCCGTCAATCGCGGGGTGGACTGGCTGGTGACCCGCTACGGCGACGTCTTCCGGACCATCTCCGACACCCTGCTGCAGGCCATCGTCTGGCTCGAGGGCCTGCTGCGCGGCACTCCCTGGTGGGCGCTGCTGCTGATCGTCGCGGCCCTGGCCGCCCATGCCACCCGCCGGGTGCTGCCGACCCTGCTGATCACCGGCCTGCTGTTCCTGGTCGGGGCCCTGGGGTTGTGGGACAAGCTGATGCAGACCCTGGCCCTGGTGCTGGTGGCCACCGCCATCGCGGTCATCATCGGCGTGCCCCTGGGCATCCTCTGTGCCCGCAGCGCCCGCTTGCGTTTGGTGCTGATGCCGCTGCTGGACATCATGCAGACCATGCCCAGCTTCGTGTACCTGATCCCGGTGCTGATGCTGTTCGGCCTGGGCAAGGTGCCGGCGATCTTCGCCACGGTGATCTATGCCGCGCCACCGCTGATCCGCCTCACCGACCTGGGCATCCGCCAGGTCGATCGCGAGGTCATGGAAGCGGTCAACGCCTTTGGCGCCAGTCGCTGGCAGCAGCTGTTCGGCGTGCAGCTGCCGCTGGCGCTACCAAGCATCATGGCCGGCATCAACCAGACCACCATGATGGCGCTGTCCATGGTGGTGATCGCCTCCATGATCGGCGCCCGTGGTCTCGGTGAAGAGGTGCTGGTGGGCATCCAGACCCTGGACGTGGGCAAGGGCCTGCAGGCGGGCCTGGCCATCGTCATCCTCGCCGTGGTCATCGACCGCATCACCCAGGCCTATGGCCGCCAGCGCCACGAGGTGGAGCGATGAAGATCGTCGTCGAGCGGGTCTCCAAGATCTTCGGCAAACGCGAGCAGGCAGCCCTGGCCCTGCTTCGCGAAGGGCACGACAAGGCCGATATCCTCGCCCGCACGGGTTGCGTGGTGGGGGTGGACGATCTGTCCCTGGAAATCGCCGAGGGCGAGATCTTCGTCATCATGGGCCTCTCCGGTTCCGGCAAGTCGACCCTGGTGCGCCACTTCAACCGGCTGATCGATCCCAGCAGCGGGCGCATCCTCATCGATGGCCAGGACATCCTCCAGCTGCCACTGCCGGCGCTGCGCGAATTGCGCCGCCAGCGCATCAGCATGGTGTTCCAGAGCTTTGGCCTGCTGCCGCATCGGCGGGTGCTGGACAACGTCGCCTATGGCCTCAAGGTGCGGGGCGAGCCCAAGGCGGTCTGCCGCGAACGGGCGCTGCACTGGCTGGAGGTGGTCGGGCTGGCCGGCTACGAGCGCAAGTGGCCACACCAGCTCTCCGGCGGCATGCGCCAGCGGGTCGGCCTGGCCCGTGCCCTGGCGGCCGATACCGAGATCATCCTGATGGACGAGGCCTTTTCCGCCCTCGATCCGCTGATCCGCGCCGAGATGCAGGAGCAACTGCTGGAACTGCAACAGCGCCTGCACAAGACCATCGTCTTCATCACCCATGACCTGGACGAGGCGCTGCGCCTGGGCAATCGCATCGCCATCCTGCGCGACGGTCGGCTGGTGCAGGTGGGCACCCCTGCAGACATCCTCGGCCAGCCGGCCGACGACTATGTGGCGCGCTTCGTCCAGCGGCGTACCGCTGCGACAGTTTGAAACAATTGCGGCAGAGGCCTTCACGAGCATTTCACAGGCGCGAGGCTCTGATGGTGAGACCTGCGGCCTGACCCTGTCAGGCCTTTCTCTTCCCACTGGAACCGCGCCGCAATGGACTATCTGCTACAACTCGCCGCCGACCCGACCGTCTGGGCTGCCCTGGCCACCTTGATCGTGATGGAGGTGGTGCTGGGCATCGACAACCTCATCTTCATCTCCATCCTGACCAACAAGCTGCCCGCTCACCAACAGCAGAAGGGCCGTCGCATCGGCATCAGCCTGGCGCTGATCCTGCGCCTGGGTCTGCTCGGTACCGTGGCCTGGATCGTCCAGCTCACCGAACCCATCATCGAGGTATTCGGCAAGAGCTTTTCCTGGAAGGACCTGATCCTCATCGCCGGTGGCCTGTTCCTGCTGTGGAAGGCGACCAAGGAGATCCACCACAACGTCGATCCCGAGCCCGACAGCGCCCTGACCAAGGGCGGCGAGACGGCGACCCTTGCCTTCGGCTCGGCCATCGTGCAGATCCTCCTGCTGGACCTGGTGTTCTCGGTGGACAGCATCATCACCGCCGTCGGCATGACCGAGCACCTGCCGGTGATGGTGATCGCGGTAGTGGTGGCGGTGACCGTCATGTTGCTGGCGGCCGACCCCCTGGCCAAGTTCATCGACCGCAACCCGACCGTCGTGATGCTGGCGCTGGGGTTCCTGATCATGATCGGCATGACCCTGATCGCCGAAGGCTTCGGCGCCCATGTGCCCAAGGGCTACATCTACGCGGCCATGGCCTTCTCGGCGCTGATCGAGGGGCTGAACATGCTGTCGCGGCGGGCCAAGCGTCGCCAGCAGGCTGCCGGCAAGTGAGGGCAGGGCGTGCCGGAAAAGGCTTTGTTACATTCCGGCACGCCTATTGCTAACAATAACTGGCAAGTCTAGGCACTATCGGTCAAGACCTTTGTCATAGCAGCGTCACACGTGAGGTTTACAACTGAAGTCATGAACATACAAGCCCAAGCCCAGAACGCCATGCATGCCCTCAGCGCCGCTTTCGCGCCGATGAGCTGCGTCATCGACGCGCCCAGCAAGCGTGGTTTTTCCTTCATCGTCGTCAACGAACATGGTGTGGCCAAGCACACCCGCCGGATCTATCGCGACGAATACAGCAACCCGAGCCGCCTGCAGGCCATCATCGACAGCACCCGCCTGGCCATCGCCGGCTGAGATTCAGCCGGCTTCCGCTTTACCCCTCCCGCCTTACCTTCTGCGCCTCACCCGAGCTACGGGTGTACCGGCGGCAGATAGGCCAACGTTCCCCCCAACAGCCACAGCAGCACCAGCACCAGGGGTGCATGGACCAGCAGCTGCACGAAGGAAAAGCCGACCAGGTCGCGCGCCTTCAGCCCCAGCACGCCCAGCAGCGGCAGCATGTAGAAGGGATTGATCAGATTCGGCAATGCCTCGGCGGCGTTGTAGATCTGCACGGCCCAGCCCAGGTGATACTGCAGGTCGTTGGCCACCTGCATCACATAGGGCGCCTCTATGATCCACTTGCCCCCACCCGAGGGGATGAAGAACCCCAGCAGCGCCGAGTAGACGCCCATCAGCAGGGCGAAGGTGTCGTGGGTGGCGATCTGGGTGAAAAATGCCGCGATATGGTGCGCCAGGGTCTGGCCATCGGCGCCATTGACCTTGGTCAGGATCGCGGCGATGGAGCCGTACAGCGGAAACTGGATCAGCACCCCGGTGGTGGCCGGCACGGCGCGGGCCACGGCGTCGAGGAAATGCCGCGGCCGCCAGTGCAGCAGGGCGCCCAGGGAGATGAACAGCAGGTTGTAGGTGTTTAGCCCGGAGATGGCCTCGATGGCCGGCTTGCTGGCGAATTCCTGTACCAGCCAGCCGGCGGCCAGGAGCACCAGCAGCACGATCAGGATCGGACTGTATTCCAGCCACTCGCCCGGACGGGTCGGCCTGGCTGCCGGCTTGGGCGCCGGGGTGACGTCGACGCCACAGGCGCGGGCATCGCGTGCGCTGTCCGGTCCCGGCGCGGTGACATAGGCGATCACCGCCGAGACCACCAGCAGCACCAGCAGCAGGGCGCCGGATTGCCAGAGGAACAGCGTCTGGCTGAAGGGAATCACCCCGGTGATGGCGAGGATCGACGGTGGCAGGCTGGCGGGATTGGCCTGCAGCTGCGCTGCCGACGACGACAGCCCCAGCGCCCAGACCGCGCCCAGGCCCAGGTAGGCCGCAGCGCCGGCGGCGCGATAGTCCATCTTGAGTTCTTCGCGGCGGGCTAGGGCGCGCACCAGCAGGCCGCCGAACACCAGGCTCAGGCCCCAGTTGAGCAGGGAGGCGAGCATGGCCACCAGGGCCACCCAGCACACCGCGCCACGGCCGGTGCGGGGCACCCGCGCCAGGCGCTCGATCAGGCGCCCGGCCGGACCGGAACTGGCCACCACATAGCCGCCGATGACCACGAAGGCCATCTGCATGGTGAAGGGAATCAGGCTCCAGAAACCGTCGCCAAAGGCCTTGGCGGTCTTGGCTGCCGGCGCGCCCATGCCGAGGGCGGCCAGGGCCACCACGGCCACGGCGAGCACCGCGAACACCCAGGAATCGGGAAACCAGCGCTCGGCCCAGTTGGAGCAAGCCAGGGCGAAGCGCGCGCTGCGCGAATCGCGGGAAGGGGTGGTGGTCATGGGAGATCCTTTTGTTGTTTTTTTCAGGAGAACATCAGCAGTAGGGTGGAAAACGGCGCAGCCTTTTCCACGCGTTGGGACCGGTAAGGCTGCACCGTTACCCACCCTAGGGCTTTGCGCATCGAGACATCGGTTGGGTTGAGAAAGCTCTATCGTCGAGGCCCAACCTGAGGGGCTGGGTCAGGATCGTTGGGCTTCGCTGCGCTCAGCCCAACCTACGGGTGGCTAGCGTCGCTCCACCGCCAGGGCCACGCCCTGGCCACCGCCGATGCACAGGGTCGCGAGACCCCGACGACCCTCACGGCGGCGCAATTCGTGGAGCAGGGTCACCAGCACGCGGCAACCCGAGGCGCCGATGGGATGGCCCAGGGCGATGGCGCCGCCGTTGACGTTGACCTTCTCGTCATCCCAACCCAGCTCCTGACCCACGGCCAGGGCCTGGGCGGCGAAGGCTTCGTTGGCCTCGATCAGATCCAGGTCGGCCAGTTGCCAGCCGGCCTTTTCCAGGGTCTTGCGAGTCGCCGAGACCGGGCCGATGCCCATGATCGCCGGGTCCACCCCAGCGCTGGCATAGGCGGCGATATGCGCCAGCGGTGTCAGGCCCAGGGCGGTGGCCTTGGCCGCGCTCATCACCAGCACCGCGGCGGCGCCGTCGTTGAGACTGGAAGCATTGCCGGCCGTGACGCTGCCATCCTTGTTGAAGGCCGGGCGCAACCGTGCCAGGCCCTCGGCGGTGGTATCGGCGCGGATGCCTTCGTCGGTGTCGAACGCCAGCGGTTCGCCCTTGCGCTGGGGGATGAGCACCGGGGCGATCTCCTCGCGGAAGCGGCCGGATTCCACCGCCGCCGCGGCGCGCTGCTGGGAGCGCGCGGCAAAATTGTCCTGGGCCTCGCGGCTGAGCTGGTACCGCTCCACCAGATTCTCCGCCGTCTGGCCCATGTGGTAGTCGTTGAAGGCATCCCACAGCCCGTCGCTGATCATGGAATCGACCAGCTCGGCATGGCCCAGGCGCAAGCCGGTGCGCACCTTGGGCAGCACATAGGGCGCCAGGCTCATGTTCTCCATGCCGCCGGCGACGACGATCTCGGCGTCGCCGCAACGGATCGCCTGGACGGCCAGCTGCACCGCCTTGAGGCCGGAGCCGCAGACCTTGTTCAGGGTCAGTGCCGGCACTTCGTGGGGCAGGCCGGCCTTGACCGCCGCCTGCCGCGCCGGATTCTGGCCGGCACCGGCGGTGAGTACCTGGCCGAGGATGACTTCATCCACCTCGGCGGGTGCCACGCCGGTCTGCTTCAGCAGGGCGCGGATGACGGTGGCGCCGAGCTCCACCGCGGGCACATTGGCCAGGGAGCCCTGGAAACTGCCGACCGCGGTGCGGGTGGCGGCGACGATGACGACGTCTTGCATGGTAGGGGTCTCCTCAGGCCTGGATGGGGGCGCCGGTGGCGGCGCACAGTTCATCGAGGCTGACGCCTTCGGCCAGTTCCACCAGCCTGAGGCCGCCTTCGGTCACCTCCAGCACGGCCAGGTCGGTGATGATCAGGTCGACCACGCCGACCCCGGTCAGCGGCAGGTCGCAGGTCGGCAGGATCTTGTGGGCGCCCTTGGCGGTGTGCTCCATGAGCACCACCACGCGCTGCACGCCGGCCACCAGGTCCATGGCGCCACCCATGCCCTTGACCATCTTGCCGGGGATCATCCAGTTGGCCAGATCACCCTTCTCCGACACCTGCATGGCGCCGAGGATGGCCAGGTTGACGTGGCCGCCGCGGATCATGCCGAAGCTCGCGGCGCTGTCGAAATAGCTGCTGCCGGGCAGGGCGGTGACGGTCTGCTTGCCGGCGTTGATCAGGTCCGGATCGACCGTCTCGGCGGTGGGGAAGGGGCCGATGCCCAGCAGGCCGTTTTCCGATTGCAGCCAGACGTCCATGCCAGCGGGGATGTAGTTGGCGACGAGGGTCGGCAAGCCGATGCCGAGGTTGACGTAGAAGCCGTCCTGCAGCTCCCGGGCGGCGCGTTGCGCCATCTGTTCGCGGGTCCATGCCATCTTACTTCTCCTCGCTTAGGGTGCGTTTCTCGATGCGTTTCTCGGGGCTTGCGTTGACCACCAGGCGCTGCACGAAGATGCCGGGCAGGTGGATCTGGTCGGGATCCAGCTCGCCGACCTCCACCAGCTCTTCCACCTCGGCCACGCAGACGCGACCGGCCATGGCGCACAGCGGATTGAAGTTGCGCGCGGTCTTGTTGAAGACCAGATTGCCGGCCTTGTCGGCGCGCTGCGCCTTGACCAGGGCCACGTCGGCGGTCAGCGCCAGCTCCATGACATGTGGCTGGCCGTTGAAGTCGCGGACCTCCTTGCCCTCGGCCACCAGGGTGCCGTAGCCGGTGCGGGTGTAGAACGCCGGGATGCCCGCGCCACCGGCGCGCAATTTCTCGGCCAGGGTGCCCTGAGGGGTGAATTCCAGTTCCAGTTCGCCGGCCAGGTACTGGCGCTCGAATTCCTTGTTCTCGCCCACGTAGGAGGAAATCATCTTGCGGATCTGCCGGGTCTCCAGCAGCTGGCCGAGGCCGAAGCCGTCCACCCCGGCGTTGTTGCTGATGGCGGTCAGTTCGCGGGCGCCGGTGTCGCGCAGGGCGGCGATCAGCGCCTCGGGAATGCCGCAGAGGCCGAAGCCGCCCACGGCCAGGGTGATGCCGTCGCTGACCAGCCCGTCGAGGGCAGCCGCGGCGTTGGGATAGAGCTTGTTCATGATGGAGATCCTCGGGTCGTTATTGGGCGGTCCAGCCGCCGTCCATGGTCCAGGCGGCGCCGCGCACCTGGGCCGCGGCGTCGCTGCACAGGAACAGCGCCAGCTCGCCCAGCTGGTCGGTGGTGACGAATTCCTGCGACGGCTGCTTGTCGCTGAGCAGGTCGCGCCGTGCCTGGTCCGGATCGCTGCCACGGCTGTCCAGCTGCTGCTGGATCAGCGGGGTGAGCACGAAACCCGGGCAGAGCGCGTTGCAGGTGATGCCGGTGCGGGCGGTCTCCAGCGCGGTGACCTTGGTCAGGCCCACCACGCCGTGCTTGGCGGCGACATAAGCGGCCTTGCCGGTGGAGGCCACCAGGCCGTGCACCGAGGAAATGTTGACGATACGGCCCCATTCGCGCTCGCGCATGCCCGGCAGCGCCAGGCGGGTGGTGTGGAAAACGGCCGAGAGATTGAGGGCGATCACCGCGTCCCAGCGCTCCACCGGAAAGTCTTCCACCGGCGCCACGTGCTGGATGCCGGCGTTGTTGACCAGGATGTCGACGCCGCCGAAGTTGCGCTGGGCGTAGGCGAAGAGGTCTTCGATCTCTTCCGGCCTGGACAGGTCGGCGCCGTGGAAACCACTGCGGCCGGGCAGGCTGGCCTGGGCCGCAGCGGGATCGCCGAAGCCGTTGAGGATGAGGGTGGCGCCAGCGGCGGCCAGGCGCTGGGCGATGCCCAGGCCGATGCCGCTGGTGGAGCCGGTGACCAGGGCGGTCTTGCCGGTGAGGTCCATGGTGGTCTCCTTAGACGAGGCCGGTCAGGTAGTAGAGGGCGATGACGAAGAACACCGCCACGGTCTTGATCAGGGTGATCTTGAACACGCCGCCATAGGCTTCGCGATGGGTCAGGCCGGTCACCGCCAGCAGGGTGATGACCGCGCCGTTGTGCGGCAGGGTGTCCATGCCGCCGCTGGCCATGGCCGCCACCCGGTGCAGCACCTCCAGGGGGATGCCGGCCGCGTTGGCGGCGGCGATGAAGGTGTCGCTCATGGCGGCCAGGGCGATGCTCATGCCACCGGACGCCGAGCCGGTGATACCGGCCAGCAGGGTCACGCTGACCGCTTCGTTGATCAGCGGATCGGGAATGGCCTTGAGGCCCTGGGCGAACAGCACGAAGCCGGGCAGGGCGGCGATCACCGCGCCGAAGCCGTATTCCGAGGCCGTGTTCATGCCCGCCAGCAGGGCGCCGGAAACGGCGGTCTTGCTGCCTTCGGCCAGTCGCCCGCGGATGGCGCCGAAGCCGGTCGCCAGCACCAGCAGGATGCCTGCCAGCAACGCGCCTTCCACCGCCCAGATACCGGTCAGCTTGGCGACCTCCTGGGTTACCGGCTTGGCCATGCCGGGCAAGGCCAGGTTATGGGTGGCGCCGTACCAGTCAGGAATCCAGCGGGTCAGCAGCAGGTTGAGCACGCCCACCAGCACCAGCGGCGCCAGGGCCAGCCAGGGATTGGGCAGCGGCAGGTCGGCGGCGGTCTCGGGTTCGTTGCGCAGCGGCACGCTGGCATAGCCTTCGCCGCTGTTGCGGGCCTTGCGGCGAGCGCTGCCGAGGTAGGTCAGGCCCACGGCGATGACGAACAGCGAACCGGCCAGGCCCAGCCACGGCGCGGCCCAGGCGGTGGTCTGGAAGAAGCTGGTGGGAATGATGTTCTGGATCTGCGACGTGCCGGGCAGGGCGTCCATGGTGAAGGAGAAGGCGCCCAGGGCGATGGTCGCCGGGATCAGCCGCTTGGGGATGTCGCTTTGGCGAAACATCTCCGCGGCGAAGGGATAGACGGCGAAGACCACCACGAACAGCGAGACGCCACCATAGGTGAGCAAGGCGCAGACCGCGACGATCACCGGGATGGCGCGCTCGCGACCGAGCAGGCGGATGGCCGCGGCGACGATGGCGCGGGAAAAGCCCGACAGCTCGATCAGCTTGCCGAACAGCGCGCCCAGCATGAACACCGGGAAGTAGAGTTTGAGAAAGCCCACCATCTTGTCCATGAACACTCCGGTGAAGGCGGGCGCCACGGCGGACGGATCGGTGAGCAGCACGGCGCCGAGGGCGGCCAGGGGGGCGAAGAGGATGACACTGAAACCCCGGTAGGCGGCGAACATCAGCAGCGCCAGGGCGGCGAGTGCAATCAGGACACTCATGGCTTCTCCTAGAGCTTCGCCTGGGGCGAAGCGGTTCTTGTTGTTATAGGGGCGATGCAGGATCGCCGGAATGCAGGAGCCAGAACCGTGCCAGCTTTATAAGCTATTGTTTTGTATGAGCTTTTATTTCGATCGTTGTCAGCTGCCGACAGATTGTCTCAAAAGCTGGACCCTGTAGGTTGGGTTGAGCAAAGCGAAGCCCAACATCAGCCCACGGCCTTTCATGTTGGGCTTCGACGATAAGGCCGTCTCAACCCAACCTACGCATCACTCTGTAGGAGCGGCCCATGGCCGCGATTAGCAATCTATCGTGGCCATGGGCCGCTCCTGCAGAAAGTCTCTTTTTAGAGATTTGTCTTAAATATGAGACGTCAGCCCTAGCGCCACCAGCTTCTTATATAGCGTGGACCGCCCCAGACCCAGGCGGCGGGCGGCTTCGTCCACCTTGCCACCACAGTCGGCCAGCGCGCTTTGCAGCAGCTCGCGATCAAAGCGCTGGCGGGCTTCTGCGTAGCTTTCGCCGGTCCGGTAACTGACCGACTCGGACGTCGTCGAGGTGGCAGGGGCGATGCCCAGGGCCGCCGCCAGCGCCACGGCGTCCAGCTGGCTGTCGTCACCCAGGAGCACGGCGCGTTCCAGCACGTTGCGCAACTCGCGCACGTTGCCGGGCCAGAGCTGGCGCTGCAGCAGGGCCAGGCCGTCGGCGGTGAGTGCGGGCATGGGCTGGCCGCTGACCGGGGGCAGGCTGTCGAGGATGGCCTCGGCCAGCACCTTCAGGTCCTCGAGGCGTTCACGCAGCGGCGGGATGCGAATCGGCAGTACGTTGAGCCGGTAATAGAGGTCGGCGCGGAAGCGCCCCTCGGCCACGGCGACGTCCAGGTCACGGGAGGTGGCGGCGATCATGCGCACGTCGCAGGCCAGCACCTCGTTGGAGCCCAGCGGTTCGTACTCCTTTTCCTGCAGCACCCGCAGCAGCTTGGCCTGCAAGGCCAGGGGCATGTCGCCGATCTCGTCGAGAAACAGGGTGCCGCCCTGGGCGATCTGCAGCTTGCCTGGGCGGGCCCGTCGTTCGGCGCCGGTGAAGGCGCCGGGCGCGGTGCCGAAGAATTCCGCTTCCAGCAGGCTTTCCGGGATGGCCGCGGCATTGATGCTGACGAAGGGCCGTCCGGCGCGTGGCGAGGCGCCGTGGATGGCGTGGGCCAGCAACTCCTTGCCGGTGCCGGTCTCGCCCAGCAGCAGCACCGCGGCCTCGCTGGCGGCGGCGCGCCGGGCGCGGCGCTTGACCTCCAGGCTGGCCGGGCCGCTGCCGACGAAGTGGCCGAAGCCGTACTTGGCGGTGCGCGCATGCTGCAGCGAACGCCGGGTGGTGGCCAGCTCTTCCTGGATGCGCAGGTAGCGGGTCACCAGCGGCGCCAGTTGCTGCAACTGGTCGAACAGGGCGAAGCCGATGGCGCCGATCAACTCGCCCTCGTCGGTATGGATCGGCAGGCGCATCACCACCAGCGGTCCGTTGCGGGTCTCCAGCATGTCCAGCAGGATCGGCTGGCCATTGCGCGCCACCTCGCGCAGCAGGCTGTGGGGAATGATCTGTTCCACCGGCTGGCCGATGGCAGCGGCGGCATCCGGCAGGCCGAAGTGCTGGGCGTATCTCTGGTTGATCCAGACGATGCGCGCCTCGCGGTCGACGATCACCGTGCCGTTGCTGGTCTGCTCGATGATCTCGAACAGCGAGCGGATCGCCCGCTGGCGGATGTCGGCGTAGTCTTCCAGCCCGGGCAGGCCCGGCGGGGTGCGGCTCATGGCTTCAGCGCATGGCGCAGCTGGTGCAGGCGTCGCTGGACGATGCGCTCGCGCCGCGCGGCGTCCCAGTCATAGAAGCCGTGGCCGCTCCGCAGGCCGGTGCGGCCGGCCGCCACCTGGTCGTCCAGCAGCTGCAGCGGCGCCTCGTCCCGCGCCAGGGTCGGCCAGAGATGCCGGGCGATGTCGCGAAAGGTATCCAGGCCACCCATGTCCGCCGCTTCCAGCGGCCCGACCATGGCATAGCGCCGCCCCAGGGAGGCGCGCATCACCCGGTCCACCGTCTCGGCATCCGCCGCGCCGCTCTGCACGATGTGCAGGGCCTCGCGCAGCAGGGCGAATTGCAGCCGATTGCCGACGAAGCCGGGAATGGCGCGCTGCAAGACCACGGCCTCCAGGTCGGCGGCTTCCAGCAGTTGGCGCACGGCCTCCAGGTGCGCGGGCAGGGTGGCCATGCCGGGCACCAGCTCGACCAGGGGAATGAAGTGCGGCGGATTCCA
This sequence comes from Pseudomonas sp. AS2.8, assembly GCF_014190935.1. Classification (NCBI taxonomy): domain Bacteria; kingdom Pseudomonadati; phylum Pseudomonadota; class Gammaproteobacteria; order Pseudomonadales; family Pseudomonadaceae; genus Pseudomonas; species Pseudomonas sp. AS2.8. Next base: position 391,158 of record NZ_JACHVV010000002.1, on the reverse strand, counting down.
GAAGTGGGCGATCAGCAGGCGCTCGGGATGACGCAGGTGCGCGGCCAGCTCGTCCGGTGGCAGGCCGCTGGTGTTGCTGGCGATCAGGGCATCGGGACGCAGCACGGCTTCGAGCTGGGCATAGAGACGGTGCTTGAGCTCCAGGCGCTCGGGCACGGCTTCGAACAACAGGTCGCAGTCGGCGAGCTCGGCCAGGTCGGTCGTGGTGGTCAGGCGGCCGATGACCGCCTCGGTGTCCACCGCGATGTCGGCTTCTTCCAGCTCGGCGAGCAGGGTGCGCGCGGTGGCGGCCACCTCGGCGAGGCGGGCGGGGTCGACGTCCTGCAGCCGCACGGCATGGCCGTGGCGCGCCAGGTGCACGGCGATGCCGATGCCCATGAGACCGGAACCCAGGACGGCGAGGCGTGGCGTGGTCATGATCTTTTCCTTGTAGGACGGCCGCGGCAACCGTCTCACACTTGACCGCCCCCGGCCAAGGCACGGGATGCCGCCTTGCACCAAAGGCGGGCCCCGGTAAAGGCTTCGTCATGCGACCCTGGGCTCTGCCACGCCCCTTGGCCGGGTCTGGCATGGCCACTGCTACAGGACCGGTACGCCCATCCCGAGGAGTCCCATATGAGCAACGCCGGCAACGACTATCCCCTGAGCGAAGTCCCGCCCCACGCCCGCAAGGGGCTGGCCTCCCTGGCAATGGTGCTGCTGGGCTTCACCTTCTTTACCGCCACCATGTTCGCCGGCGGCAAGCTGGGGGTGGCCTTCGGTTTCGCCGACCTGCTGCTGGTGATCGCCCTCGGCAATCTGCTGCTGGGTCTCTATGCCGCGGCCCTCGGCCATATTGCCTGTCGCAGCGGCCTCAACTCGGTGCTGATGGGGCGCTTCGCCTTTGGCGAGCGCGGCAGCAAGCTGTGCGACCTCATCCTCGGCTTCACCCAGATCGGCTGGTACGCCTGGGGTACGGCCACCGCTGCCGTGGTGCTGGGCAAGTACTTCGGCCTGGAGCAGGGCGCGGTGCCGGCACTGATGGCGGTGTTCGGCCTGGGCTTCTGCGCCACCGCCTACATCGGCTACCGCGGCCTGGAGATCCTCTCCTGGATCGCCGTGCCGGCCATGGCGCTGCTGCTGATCCTGTCCATGAGCGTGACCACCGCCAAGGCCGGCGGCCTGGCCGGCCTGCTGGCGATCCAGCCCAGCGCCAGCCTGGACCTCTCCACCGCCATCACCCTGGTGTTCGGCACCTTTGTCAGCGGCGCAACCCAGGCCACCAACTGGACCCGCTTCGCCCGCTCCACCCGGGTGGCGGTGCTGGCCAGCCTGATCGGCTTCTTTATCGGCAACGGCCTGATGGTGCTGATCGGCGCCTATGGCGCCATCGTCTACCAGCAACCCGACGTAGTGGAGGTGCTGATGTTGCAGGGCTTCGCCACCGCCGCCCTGGCCATGCTGCTGCTCAATATCTGGAGCACCCAGGACAACACCATCTACAACTTCGCCGTGGCCGGCTGCAACCTGGTGCGCACCAGCCGCCGCAAGACGATGACCCTGGCCGGCGCCTTGATCGGCACCGCCCTGGCCGTGCTGGGCATGTACGACCTGCTGGTGCCCTACCTGGTGCTGCTCGGCACGGTGATCCCGCCGATCGGCGGGGTGATCGTCGCCGACTTCTGGCTGCGTCATCGCGGGCGCTATCCGCTGCTCGCCGAGGCCCGCCTGCCGCACTACAACTGGCCGGGGCTGGCGGCCTATGGCCTTGGCACCCTGGCCGCCTTCGGTTCGCCCTGGGTGGCGCCCCTGGTGGGCATCGGGGTGGCGGCGCTCGGCTATGGCGTGTTCAATGGCATGAGTCGCGGTCGTCGTGCCGCCGCCCCCGCTTCGCTCTAGGAGATCGACCATGCGCATCCTCAACGCCCGCCTGCGTGACCGTGAAGGCCTCCATGACATCCGCCTCGAAGGCGGGCGCATCGCCGCCATCGCTGAGCAGCTCATGCCCCCCGCGGTGGGGCCGGACGACATCGACGCCGCCGGCAACCTGGTGGTGCCGCCCTTCGTCGAGCCGCACATCCACCTCGACGCCACCCTGACCGCCGGCGAGCCGCGCTGGAACATGAGCGGCACCCTGTTCGAAGGCATCGAGTGCTGGGGCGAGCGCAAGGCCACCATCACCCAGGAAGACACCAAGACCCGCGCCACGCGCACCATCCGCGCCCTGGCCGCCCACGGCATCCAGCACGTGCGCACCCACGTCGACGTCACCGATCCGTCCCTGGCCGCACTCAAGGCCATGCTGGAGGTGCGCGAGGAAACCGCCCACCTGATCGACCTGCAGATCGTCGCCTTTCCCCAGGAGGGCATCGAGTCCTTCAAGAATGGCCGCGAGCTGATGGAGGAATCCATTCGCCTGGGCGCGGATGTGGTCGGTGGCATCCCGCACTTCGAATACACCCGCGACCAGGGCGTGAGCTCGGTGAAATTCCTCATGGACCTGGCCGAGCGCACCGGTTGCCTGGTGGACGTCCACTGCGACGAGACCGACGATCCCCACTCGCGCTTTCTCGAGGTGCTGGCCGAAGAGGCGCGCAGCCGCGGCATGGGTTCGCGGGTCACCGCCAGCCACACCACCGCCATGGGCTCCTACGACAACGCCTACTGCGCCAAGCTGTTTCGCCTGCTGACCCATGCCGGCATCAACTTCGTCTCCTGCCCGACCGAGAGCATCCACCTGCAGGGGCGCTTCGACAGCTTTCCCAAGCGCCGCGGCGTGACCCGGGTCAACGAGTTGCTGGAGGCCGGCCTCAACGTCTGCTTCGCCCAGGATTCCATCGTCGATCCCTGGTATCCGCTGGGCAACGGCAACATCCTGCGCGTGCTGGAAGCGGGGCTGCACATCTGCCACATGCTCGGCTATCGCAACCTGCAATCGGCGCTGGACCTGGTCACGGTCAATAGCGCCAAGGCCCTGTGCCTGGGCGATCGCTACGGCCTGGAGGAGGGGCGGCCGGCAAACCTGCTGGTGCTCTCCGCCGACAGCGACTACGAGATGGTCCGCAGCCAGGGCCTGCCGCTGTATTCCATCCGCAACGGCAAGGTGCTGATGCAGCGCCGCCCGGCGCAGGTGGAACTGGCGGATCGGTAACGGGTGTTGGTCAGGGCGGTCCGGTGGTCTGGCGATGCGGACAGGCTTGTGCCGGTCGCCTGCGATTTTCAGGACTGACAAAGATCTGATCCTTACTCGGACAACCCCCTCTCCCTCTGGGAGAGGGCTGGGGTAAGGGTAAGCCCCATGCCGCAGTTCCTGTGGAAAAGGCTGCGCCGTTTTCCACGCTACGACGCTGATCCTCACTCGGACAACCCCCTCTCCCTTTGGGAGAGGGCTGGGGTGAGGGTACGCCCCATGCCGCAGTCCCCGGTGGAAAAGGCTGCGCCGTTTTCCACGCTACGGCGCTGATCGCGGCCATGGGCCGCTCCTACAGGGGAATCGGAACCGGTAGGAGCGGCCCATGGCCGCGATTGGCGTCTCCTGGCAGCAGCGGATCGTCATAACCGCAACCAACACTACCAATGTCGCGTCCCGTTGCGTTGGGCTTCGCTGGCGCTCAACCCAACCTGTGAATCCTACCGCCCACTCTCCGCGAAATCCCGTAGCGCTGCGCCATCCAGGCGATAGCGCACCCACTCGCTCTGGGCCTGGGCGCCCAGGCTTTCGTAGAAGTCGATGGCCGGGGTGTTCCAGTCCAGCACGCTCCATTCCAGGCGGCCGCAGTCATTGGCCACCGCTTCCCGGGCCAGTTCGCGCAGCAGCCCCTTGCCGAGGCCGGTGCCACGGGCGCTGGGGCTCACATAGAGGTCTTCCAGGTAGATGCCGTTGCGGCCCAGCCAGGTGGAATAGCTGTAGAAATACACGGCATAGCCCACCACCGCGCCGTCGTGCTCGGCCACCAGCGCCCGGGTCGGGGTGTCGGCGGCGAACAGCGTCGCCTCGATCTGGGCCGGGCTGGCCAGCACCTCGTGGACGGCCTTCTCATAGTCGGCCAGCTCGACGATCAGTTCGTGGATGCGGGTGGCGTCTTCGCGGCGGGCGGGGCGGATCTGGGTGGTCATGGGTGCCTTGGTCTGGTCGCGGGGTGGCGGCGCCCTCAGGAGGGCACCACGGCCCGATTGGCGGATCCGGCCAGCATGGCGGCGACCTGCGCGGCCAGCTGGTCCAGGGTGAAGGGCTTGGTCATCAGCTCCATGTTACCACCCAGGAAGGAGCTCCTACTGAGCGCGCCCTCGGCGTAGCCGGTCAGGAACAGCACTGGCAGCCGCGGCCTGAGCTGCTGGATCACTTCCGCCAGCTGGCGGCCATTGAGGCCCGGCAGGCCGACATCGGTCACCAGCAGATCCAGGTGGGGAATCTGATCCAGCGCGCGCAACGCGGCCTTGCCTTCGGCCGCGCTCCATACCCGATAGCCCAGGGCCTCCAGGGCTTCCTGATTGACCAGCCGTACCGCATCGTCATCTTCCACCAGGAGGATGGTCTGGCCAGCACCCTGGACGAACTCAACCGGGTCGGACCGTTGCGGCTCGCGGCGCTGTTCCGCCGTGGGCAGATAAACGCACACCCTGGTTCCGCTAGCGTCACTGGCGAGGGTCAGGCGGCCATTGCTCTGCCGGGCGAAGCCATAGACCATCGACAGCCCCAGGCCGGTACCCTGGCCCTGGGGCTTGGTGGTGAAGAAGGGTTCGAGCACCTTGTCCAGCAGTCGCTCCGGAATACCGGTCCCGCTGTCCCGCACCTCGATGCAGACATAGTCGCCCGGGGCCAGGGCATCGTCGTCGGTCCCCGGCTCGGTGACCGTTAGCAGCGAGGTCGCCAGGGTGACGACGCCGCCATCCGGCATGGCATCCCGGGCGTTGATCACCAGGTTGAGCAGGGCATTCTCCAGCTAGTTGGCGTCGGCCAGGATCCAGGGCAGGTCCTCGCCCAGCGTCAGCTCTACCGAGATCTGTTCGCTCACGGTGCGCTGCAACAATTCCTGCAGCGCCAGGATCAGTTCGTTGGCGGACATTGGCCGGGATTCCAGCGACTGTCTGCGGGAAAAGGCCAGCAGTCGCTGGGTGAGCGCCGCCGCCCGGTGCGCCGAGTGCTGGGCGGCCTCCATGTAGCGCTCAAGGCCGGCGAGCTGGCCCTTGTTCTTGATCTTCATCAGATCCAGGGCGCCCAGCACCCCGGTGAGCATGTTGTTGAAGTCATGGGCGATGCCGCCGGTAAGCTGGCCGACCGCTTCCATCTTCAGCGACTGGCGCAACTGCTCTTCGGCACGACTGCGCTCGGCGGTTTCCCGCTGCAATTCGCTGAGGGTAAGCGCCAGGGTGCGGGTGCGCTCCTCGACCTGGAGTTCCAGTTCTTCGTTGAAGCGCCGCAACGCCAGTTCGGCGCGCTTCTCGTCGCTGACATCGGCGATCACCGTGGTCGCCCCGATGATCTGCTGGCCGGCGTCGTGCAGCGGCACCGCGCTCACCCGCAGCCAGGATTCCTCGCCGGTTGCGCTGGTGTGATAGAAATCCTGGCCCTTGACCCGCTCGCCGGCCAGCGCCCGAGCACCTGGAAAACGCTCGGGTGGCAGCAGTCGGCCACTGTCGTCGAGCGCGGTCCAGCGCGACATTTCCTCGGGCTGCCGGGAAGGAATGCGCTGCCCCGGCACATACTGCTCATAGTAGGGATTGCTGACCAGGGTCCGCCCCTCGGCATCCATGAAGCACACCCCGACCGGCAGATTCTCCAGCAGCGTCTGCAGCCGCTCGCGTTCCTGGGCGAGTTCGGCGAGGCGGTCGCGCATCTCGAACTGCCGCAGGCGCGAACGCCAGGCCGCCGCGATGCTGCTCAGCAGCGAGGCGCCACTCAGCGGCCGTTCGAGGATGACCAGGTTGGTGGTCGCCGCCGGCAGCTGCTGGCGCAGGAGATCGTTGCCACGCCCCGAACGCTTGGCGTCGGAAGCCAGCAATACCAGCGGGATATCCGACCAGGCCGGCTGCTGCTCCAGTGCCTCCGCCAGGGCGTTCAGGTCCTGGCGCAGGGCTTCCTCGGTGAAGACGATGATGCCGGTGTCGTCGCCCAAGGCCGCCGCGACCTCGTCGAGGCTGGAAACGTGGCGGGTGAGATAGCCCGGGGTGAAAAGCCGCTGCAGGCTTGCCGCGTCACCGCGGAGCGGGGCACAGATGATCAGCTCGCAGGCAGGCGTCTTGAACTCGCTCAATCGCGCTCTTCCATCAGGGGCTGCCTGGCACCGAAGTACTCCGGAGTGCCGGTCAGCACGCCGCGGAAGTCCACCAGTGGCTGACCCACTCGGATGCCCTGGGTGTCGATGCGCAATTCCCGTATCGCATCCTCATGCCCGCCGCCGCGATGCTTGAGGATGGAAATGGCCTTGCGCAGGCGGCCGTGCGCTTCGAAGAAGCGGACCAGCACCACTGTATCGGCGATGTAGGAGATATCCAGATTGGATGTCATCGAGCCGACCAGGCCATGCTGGGGATTGATGAGAAAGGTCACCACCCCGGACTGGCTCAGGTAGGAGAGCAATTCGTGCAACTGCAGGATCAGCTGCTGCTCCTGGGGCATGGCGGCAAGGTAGCCATTGAGGCTATCCAGCACCAGCATCCGGCAGTTGTTTTCCTCCACGTCCTGCCGCACGCGCCAGGCGAATTCGCCCGGAGACAACTCAGCGGGATGAATCTGGTGGACCACTAGAAGGCCTTCCTCGATATAGCGCAGCAGCGGCATCCCCATGCTTTCCGCGCGCTTGAGCAGGGTGCCGATGCGCTCGTCGAATTCATAGATCGCGCACCTTTCCCCGCGCGCGCAGGCGGCCATTACATATTGCAGTGCCAAGGTCGTCTTGCCGGCACCAGCCGGACCGGTGATCAGGGTGCTGGTGCCGCGCAAGGGCCCGCCGTGCAGCAGCGCGTCCAGGTCTTGGATGTTGCTGGGGACGGCCGCGCCGAGGAATTCCTCATAGCGCCCTGCGGCCATCATGCGCGGATAGACTTCCAACCCACCACGGCGGATGGTGAAGTCGTGGTAGCCGGCAATGAAGTCCCGACCGCGTAGCTTCTGGACCTGCAGACGGCGCCGGGCGGCGCCGAAGTCCAGGGTCAGGCGCTCCAGGGTCAGCACCCCGTGACAGAGACTGTGCAGGTGATTGTCGCGGCCGCCCGGACTGGTGGTCAGGTCGTCCACCAGCAGCACGGTGATGCCACGTCCGGCGAAGAACTGCTTGAGCGCCAGTACCTGCCGGCGGTAGCGCAGGGGATCCTGGGCCAGCAGGCGCATCTCCGACAGGCTGTCGAATACCAGGCGAGTCGGCTTGAGTTCGTCCACCCGCGCCTGGATCAGCTCGATGGTATCGCCCAGTTCGGATTCCCAGGGATGCAGGATGGTCTGCTCCTGGGCGCCGCCCAGCACGGCATCGGCCGCAGACAGTTCGAACAGCGCTACGCCGTCCAGGCTCCAGCCGTGGGATTCGGCCACGCTCTGCAATTCCTCGCCGGTTTCCGACAGGGTGATGTAGAGCACCGACTCGCCCTGACGTACCCCTTCGAAGAGAAACTGCAGGCCCAGGGTGGTCTTGCCCGAACCCGGGGTGCCCTCGAGCAGATAGAGTCGATCGCGGGGCAAACCACCGCGCAACACCTGGTCCAGACCGGTATTGCCTGTCGCGATAATTGACGGGCTGGGGGAATTCATGGGTAACCGGACCTCAAGGTGGCGGAAGCGAAAGGGACAGCATGAGCGCGGCCCAGCCTGAGCTCCGGGGCAAACCCGGGCATCTGGCGGCAAGGTGCAGGCAGTGATAATGTCATGCCGCGCGTCGACGGCGAGAAAGGGCGGAGACGAGATCCGCACTGAACTATAGTAAGTCTAATACCCTGGCCCGACGCCGGCCACTCCCACAGGGCACAGCCTCGCCAGGCCGCCAGGCACTGGCAAGCCCGGACGCCGGGATCAGGCGATTCCGTTCGGCCCATCCAACACCCGGCGAATCTTGCGCGCCAGATCGTTGGGGATATAGGGCTTGGAGATCACCTCGAACTCCGAGCCGCCGATATCGGTGCGCTCCAACGAGTTCTCGGCATAGCCGGTGGTGAGCAGGATCTTGATCCCCGGGTGCAGGCGTTTGACCTCCCGCGCCAGCATCACGCCGTTCATGCCGCCCGGCATGATCAGGTCGGTGAACAGCAGGTCGAACGGCTGCTCGCTTTCGCGCAGCACCTTTAGCGCCTCGCTGGCATTGAAAGTGATCTGCGCGGTGTAGCCATAGTCTTCCAGCACCAGCTTGGCCAGTTCGGCGACATCCGGGCGGTCTTCCACCACCAGGATGCGCTCCGTACCGCTGCGGCGCTCCGAACGCTGCTCCGCCTGCTGATGGGTGATGAGGCTGTCGTCCACTGGGAAATACAGGCGCAGCGTGGTGCCGACGTCCTCTTCCGAATAGATGCGCACCGTGCCGCCGGATTGCTTGGCGAAGCCATAGACCATCGACAGCCCCAGGCCCGAGCCCTTGCCTTCTTCCTTGGTGGTGAAGAAGGGGTCCATCACCCGGTCGCGGATGCTGGCGGGCATGCCATGACCGTTGTCGGTGATCGCCAGGCTGACATAGCGACCGGGCATCAGGCCGTCATAGGACATGTTCGCCAGTTCGCGCACCTCGACGTTGCGCGTCTCGATGCCCACGCTGGGCTGCGGGCAATCGGCGAGGGCGTCGCGGGCATTGATCAGGATGTTGAGCAGCGCCACCTCGGCCTGGGTCGGATCGATGCGGCAATTCCACAGCTCGGGGTCCAGCTGGGTACGGATTTCCACGTCGCCCAGGGTCCGCTCCGCCAGTTCATGTGAGGTGCGGATCAGGTTGTTCAGATTGAGCACCCGACCTTCGAGCTTCTGCTTGCGCGAAAAGGCCAGCAGCTGCTGGGTGAGGGTGCTGGCACGTTCCGCCGCCGACTTGGCGTGGGTGGCGCTGCGGACGATGCGCTCCTGGTCGAAGCTGGGCTTTTCCGCGGTGCGCTGGATGATGTCGATGTAGCCCATCATCACCTGCAGCAGGTTGTTGAAGTCGTGGGCGATACCGCCGGTGAGCTGGCCGAGCGCCTCCATCTTCTGTGCCTGGCGCAGGGCATCCTCGGCGTCGCGCCGCCGGCTGACATCCAGCTGGGACGCGAAGTAATAGGTCAGCTCGCCCGCATCGTTGTACACCGGCGAGACGAACAACGCGTTCCAGAAGGTCGACCCGTCCTTGCGGTAGTTGATGATCTCGACCGAGATCTCGCGCTTCTGCTCCACTGCCTCACGAACCTGGGCGACCACCGAGCGATCCGTTTCCGGCCCTTGCAGGAAACGGCAGTTGCGCCCGAGCAGTTCGTCCACCTGGTAGCCGGTCATCTCGGTAAAGGCATTGTTGGCGAACAGGATCGGGTTGTCCGGCTGATTGGGGTCGGTAATCAGCATCGGCATCCGCGTGGTTTCCACGGCGGCGAAGAAGATGTTCTTGCCCTCGTGCGAAACATCGCTCGTCGCGGAATTGTCGACCCGCGCCTTGCGGGGTGGGTGCTTCTGGCTCACGGGGGCGGAATCCTTGCGCAGGCAAAATTGGTCGTCTTGCCCCTCAGACAGCCAAGCGGCGAAAAAACTTCATTTATACCCCTCACGAGACCCTCTGGCACCGCCGTTTTCGGGGCTGAAAGCCAGGGCTGGCGCGGCTTTGGCGGCAATTTGCCAGCGTACCGCTCACCTGCCTCAGGTGACCGTTAGGTAAGTTTCGGGAGAACCTCTTCAACCTCTGCTGTCTGACCTGCCATGAAGCCAAGAAGCCTTGAAATACAAAGACAAATTCTTGTTCTGGAAGACGATCCGGGGCAGCGCGAGCTGCTGACCGAAATCCTTACCGAACAGGGGCTGAATGTCGTGGCGGTCGCTTCCAGCGATGAAGCGATGGCTCATATGGACACCCGCGGCAGCGATACCAAGATGGTCATCGCCGACGTGAACGTGCCGGGCATGCTGGACGGCCTGGCCTTCGCCCAGTTGGCCGCCGTCAGCTGGCCTACGGTGCCCTTCATCATCATTTCCGGCTATATCGACCAGGATCTCGCCATCCTGCCGCGACGCGCCGCCTTCCTGCCCAAACCCTGGAGCGTGGCCGACCTCAGCCAACTGGTCGAGAGCCTGCTGCCGCGTCGCTAGCGTCCTGCTTGATGGGGCAGGGCGGCGTGTACGGGCTGCCTCCCCGGGTCTTGTCGTCACTCCTTTCGTCCCCCGAATAGACACGCTCGTCGGCCCCGATGGGTCGCGACTGGCTAAATGATATGACGTCCGTCGGCATGCCTGTTTTGCAGGGAACCAAATGCGCTGAACGCTATCAATGTGCCATCTATTCCCGACTGGCAAGGAGCGCTTCATGGACGCAGTCATCACCCAGATTTCTCAGATCACCGATTGGGAATTTCTCATTGCGCTGGAGCGCAGCCTGGAAAGCCGCGGTCGCCTCGACCTGGCCGCGCGAGAAGCCCTCGAACGCCAGGGCAATCTGCTCTCGCGCCGCTACCTGATGCAGAAGGGCAAGCTCGGCAACGGCCCCTTCACCCCGGTGGAAAACGAGATCCTCGACGTCCTGGCCATGGCCACGGCCGCCCTGCGCCGCAGCCGTCGCCTGCCCCACAACATCGTCAAGACCCTGCGCGCCGGTGGTCTGATCGAGGCGGTCGAGCGCAACGTCTGCCACGCCGGCGCCCTGCAGTGCCGCACCGACTTCGAAGCCGACGGCATCCCTCGCGGCACTCTGGAGCGCATCGTCGATCGCAATCCCCAGGCCTTCGAACTGGAAGCCCGACGCGCCGCCGCGCGCTACATCGCCGACCAGGAACCCGCCTTCCGCGCCGCCGGTTGAGCCTTGGCCTGGCCGCCTGCGGGCGGCCAGGCCAGTTCAAGCGCAGGCTGATCGTCGCCCTGACCCCGTGCTACCGTTTCGAGTCTCTCCAGCCGAAACGAGTCCCGTCATGTCCCTCGCCGACAACCTGCTGGCCTTCACCCTGGCCGCGTCCCTGCTCACCCTCACCCCGGGTCTAGATACTGCGCTGATCCTGCGCACGGCTGCGGTAGAAGGCCGTGCCCAGGCCTGGCGCGCGGCCCTGGGGATCAATGCCGGTTGCCTGCTCTGGGGCGCCGCCGTGGCCTTTGGCCTGGGCGCATTGCTGGCGGTCTCGGAAATGGCCTATACGCTGCTCAAATACTGTGGCGCCGCCTACCTCTGCTGGCTCGGGCTCAACCTGCTGCTGCGTCCCCGTGATGCCATCGCACCCACGGCAGGCGAGGGCGGCTCAGGCTCCAACTGGTTTCTCAAGGGGATGCTGGGGAATGTGCTCAATCCCAAGGTCGGCATCTTCTATGTGTCCTTCCTGCCCCAGTTCATTCCCCAGGGCCAACCCCGATCGCCTGGACCTTTGGCCTGGTCGCCATCCATGTGGCGCTGGGCCTGCTCTGGTCCCTGACCCTGATCGGCACCACTCGCACCCTGGGCGAGACCCTGCGCAAGGCCGCGGTGATCCGCTGGCTGGATCGGGTGACGGGCGTGGTCTTCCTGCTGTTCGCCGCGAAGCTGGCGCTGAGTCGGCGATAGAGGGGGGAGGGCGGAGCTCCTTTGGGAGCGCCAAAGCCAAACCCCAGAAACAACAAAGCCCGCACTGGGCGGGCTTTGGGGTGATCCTTGCGGATCGGATTGGTCGGAGCGACTGGATTCGAACCAGCGACCTTCTCGTCCCGAACGAGACGCGCTACCAAGCTGCGCTACGCTCCGTAATGGATGGCGCGCATTCTACCTAAAACTCATGCAAGCACAAGGGGTTAGGTAAAAAAATCGCGCCGGGCAGGAATCAGAGCTCCTTGATGGTGCGAACTTGGTCCTTGTTGATGCGGGTTGGCTTGCCGTCGAGCTGCTTGAACGTATAGAAACCCGAGTCGTCATCGTACTTCGGCATGTCGGTGGCCTGGATCTCGCGGCCATCGTTGAGGGTGATGACGCTGGGGGTGGAGCAGCCGGCGAGCAGGGCGCTGGCGACGACCAGCAGGGCGGCGGGGAGCAGGTGCTTGTTCATGTGACGGTCTCCTTTCTTGGCAACCAAGCGGGCTTAGGACCGCGGGTGCGGGGCCGAGTTCGTCCCGGAACCGGGCGGTCACGCCCTCTGGCCGGGTGGATCGCCGGGTTCAGGTCGCGCTTTCCAGGGCCGCGGGATCGTTGAAGTTGGCCAGACGAACGTCGTCTTCGGCGAACTCCACGGCGGTCAGGCCGAGCGGCAGCAGGGCGCCACGCGGACTGCGCTCGCCGTCCGCCCAGGCCAGGCGCAAGGCCGGCAACAGGCGCCGGGGCAGGGCGCTGAACAGCGGTTGCCAGTAGCCATCCTGACGCGCCATCACCGGGCCCGCGCTCGCCTGGGCGGCCGTAAGCAGCTGCAGGGCGAGGGCGGCATCGATGCGCGGCGCATCGCAGGGCAGCAGCAGCACCCAGTCATGCCGCGCCACGGCGAGCCCGGCGAGGATGCCGGCCAGGGGACCGGGAAAATCCGGTTGATCATCGGCCACCAGTTGGTCGGCCCACTGGGCATAGCGCGGCGCATTGCGGTTGCAGGAGATCACCAGGTCATCGGTCAGCGACCGTACCGCGGCCTGCACCTGGGCCACCAGTGGCTGGCCCTGCCATTCCACCAGGCCCTTGTCGCGTCCGCCCATGCGCTGGCCGCGACCGCCGGCCAGGATGAGGATGGAAGAGGGGAGCAGTGGCATGCGGGAGGCCTCGGACTGTCGAGCGCGGGATCGGGCGCTCATCCTAGACCGGTTTCGTCGCTGGTCGCTGCGTAGGGCGGGGTTTATCCGGGCGGGACGGCTGGGCTAGACTCGGGCGCGTCCCGTGCAAAGGGGCGTGCTAGACACCTTTGATCCCCTCCGCCTGTTGGAGGCGAGTCCCTGCCCAGAAGGAGTTTGGAAACGATGAAAACGATGCTGCTCCCTGCGTTGGCCCTGGCCGCCTTGCCCACCTTTGGCGCGGGTGGTGGTGAACCTCCTTCGGTCAAGGTCACCTTTGGCCAGCCGACGATCCGGCAAAAGCTGTTCTACGAGAAGCTCTACGAGAAGAAGCCCTATCCCGACGCTACCCTCTATTACTACAGCAACGGCGTCTACAAGATCATCTCGCCCGGCGAAGAGCACTACGGTGTCTACGTGGTGCACGGCAAGCTGACCGACGATCAGTACCAGGTGGATTTCATCTCCCTGCCCTCCGCGGACTGGGGCGGCAAGACGGCCCGGCATTTCCTCAAATTCGATCGCAAGGCCGGCACCTTCACCCAGCAGGCGACCTGGGAGGAGGACCCGAACATCGCCCCGCAATACGGCCGCTTCAGCCAGGATGCCAACGACATCACCGATCCGCGGCCCATCAAGTGGGAGACTCATGCCGAAGGCGAACAGCGCCAGCGCTAGATCGGGACAGCGGCGCCCTCTCGGTTGAAGGGGCGTCGGCTTTTCCTCTAGGCTGTGACGATGCAGCCTTTTCGGACCTTCACGTCGACCGGGGTCAACCGCGACCCTCATTGTCGGAGCCGCCATTTCCCGGCCGCTGCCAGTCCGACGCTCACCCCTTCCGGGAAACCCGCTGGCCGTCCGGCGGTCTTCCGCTGCACCCTTTCCTCCGCACACTTCGGAAATCCAACCAGATGAGCCACAAAGCCGAGGCGGTTTTCGTACCGCTGAACATTGCTGTCCTGACGGTCAGCGACACCCGCACCTTCGAGACCGATACCTCGGGTCAGCTGTTCGTCGACCGCCTGGAGGCCGCCGGCCACTTTCTCGCCGACCGGGTGCTGCTCAAGGATGACCTCTACAGGATCCGCGCCCAGGTCGCCCACTGGATCGCCGAAGACCAGGTGCAGGTGGTGCTGATCACCGGCGGCACCGGCTTCACCGGGCGCGACAGCACCCCGGAAGCCGTCGCCTGCCTGCTGGACAAGCAGGTGGATGGTTTCGGCGAACTGTTCCGCCAGATCTCCGTGGCCGACATCGGCACCTCCACCGTGCAGTCCCGCGCCCTGGCCGGCCTCGCCAACGGCACCCTGGTCTGCTGCCTGCCGGGTTCGACCAACGCCTGCCGTACCGCCTGGGACGGCATCCTCGCCGAACAGCTGGACAATCGTCACCGCCCCTGCAACTTCGTGCCGCATCTCAAGCAGGCCGAGCCCTGCGGGCCGCGCGGATGAGCCTGCTGTCGCTGGAAGAAGCCCTGGCCCGATTGCTCGCCATGGCCGCCGAAGACGGTCCCTTGCCCCATGAGCAGGTGGCCCTGGAGCACGCCGACGGTCGCATCCTGGCCGCGCCGCTGGTGGCCGACCTGGACCTCCCGCCGTGGGACAACAGCGCCATGGACGGCTATGCCCTGCGCCTGGACGACTGGCAGGGCGAGCCGCTGCAGGTCTCCCAGCGCATCTTCGCCGGCCAGGCCCCGGCGCCCCTGGAGCCAGGCACCTGCGCCCGTATCTTCACCGGCGCGCCCGTCCCGGCGGGTGCCGACTGCGTGGAGATGCAGGAAAACACCGAGGTGCTGGACGACGGTCGGGTGCGTTTCGTCGAGCAACTGCGACCGGGCCGCAACATCCGTCGCCGCGGCAACGAGGTCCGGGTGGGTGACGAGGTGCTGTCGGCCGGCACTGCCCTGGGGCCGGCGGAGCTCGGGGTCGCCGCGTCCCTCGGCCGCGCTCAGCTCAACGTCTTTCGCCGTCTCAAGGTCGCGGTGCTGTCCACCGGCGATGAACTCGTGGCCCCCGGACAGCCGCTCGGCCCGGGGCAGATCTACAACAGCAATCGCGCCCTGCTCATCAGCTGGCTGCGGCGGCTGGGTTGCGAGGTGTCGGACCAGGGCATCCTGCCGGACGATCTCGCCGAGACCCGCAAGCGGCTGGGGTCACTGCAGGCCGATCTGATCCTCTCCACGGGCGGTGTCTCCGTGGGCGAGGCCGACTACCTGGGCCAGGCCCTGCGCGAAGAGGGCGAGCTGACCCTGTGGAAGCTGGCACTCAAGCCGGGCAAGCCGCTCACCTGCGGGCGCTTCCGCGGTATCCCGCTGATCGGCCTGCCGGGCAATCCGGCGTCCACCCTGGTGACGTTCGGCCTACTGGCACGGCCCTACCTGCTGCGGCGTACCGGCAAGATCGACGTGGCTCCGCTGAGCGTAGAGGTGCCGGCGGGGTTCGACTGGCCGCGTGCCGGTGCACGCCGCGAATACCAGCGTGCGCGCCTGGAGAATGGCCGGGTGGTACCCCATCGCAACCAGGGCTCCAATGTACTGCAGACGGCCGCCTGGGCCCATGGCCTGGTGGAGATCCGCGAGGACCGTACCTTCGCCGTCGGTGATCCGGTGCGCTTCATCCCGCTGGCCGAATTGCTCAAGGCCTAGCCAACCGGCGGTCAGGACTGAACGTGGACGTTGGGCCACAGTCCTAGTCTCCAGATTCGCTTGCCGGGCTCTGCCCGGCGCCTGACGCGGCATCTCGCCGCGCAGAGCCAACCTTGGACGACAGACATGACGACGACAGGCACCCTGGCTGACGCAGCCCTGGTCATTCTCAATGGCAAGGAAACCGGTAACGAGGACGTTCGGGAGGCCATTCTCGAACGGCGCGCCGCCGGTCATCGCATCGATGTGCGGGTGACCTGGGAAGAAGAGGACGCCGCGCGCTTCGTCGAGCAGGCCACCCGCGAAGGCTATGGCACCCTGGTGGCCGCCGGTGGCGACGGCACCCTGCGCGCCGTGGCCGAAGCCATGGCGCAGAATCACAGCCAGGCCCGCCTGGGCCTGCTGCCGCTGGGCACCGCCAACGACTTCGCCCGCGCGGCCGGTGTGCCGGTGGAGCCGGCGGCGGCCCTGGCGCTGCTGGATGGTCCGACCAGCGCCATCGATCTGGTCGAGGCGGAGGGTCAGCTGTTCCTCAACATGGCCACCGGCGGCTTCGGTTCCCAGGTCACCGCCAATACGCCTGGCGAACTCAAGCGCCTGCTGGGCGGGGCGGCCTACTTCCTCACCGGCCTGACGCGCTTCGCCGAGGTGCATTCGGCTCACGGCCGCTTCCGCGGTCCCGGCTTCGAGTGGGAAGGCGAATTCCTCGCCCTGGGTATCGGCAACGGTCGCCAGGCGGGGGGTGGCCATGTGCTCTGTCCCACCGCCGTGGTCAACGACGGCCTGCTCGATATCGGCATCCTGCCGGCGTCCCAAGATGTGCTGGGCACCCTTGGCGAATTCCTCAGCAAGGGCTTCAGCACCGAGGAGATGTTCATTCGCGCGCGCCTGCCCTGGGTGGAGCTGGAAGCGGCCGAAGGCCTGGACATGAACCTCGACGGTGAACCGGTCAAGCGGGAACGGGTGAGATTCGAGGTGCGTCCGGGTATCCTGCAGGTCTGTCTACCGGTGGATTCGCCCCTGCTGGGCGCGACCGCCGGTACCCTGGCCGAACCGGCGGCGACGTCCTAAGAAGGTGTTCACGATCTCGCGAGCTAGAGCCAAGCAAGGCGAAAGTGCCTGAGGAAGCGGAGTTTACGAATTGTAAATGAGCATTCCGAAGGCATTTTCAACGTAGTTTGGCCGACGCGCAGCAGATCGTGAGCAGCTTCTGATCAGGTGGCTGCGGAGGTTACGTTGGAAATACTGATCAATGCGGGAATCGTGCTGGCCACCGTGGCCGGCATGGAAGCCTTCGCCTGGTGGTCGCACAAGTACATCATGCATGGCTGGGGGTGGGGCTGGCATGAGTCCCACCACCGCGCACGGACGGGCTGGTTCGAGAAGAACGATCTCTATGCGGTCGTCTTCGCCGGCCTGGCCATCCTGCTGATCGCCCTGGGCAATGCCGGCTACTGGCGCCTGCAGTGGATCGGCGCCGGCATGACCCTCTATGGCCTGCTGTACTTCATCGCCCACGACGGCCTGGTGCATCAGCGCTGGCCCTTTCGCTACATCCCGCGCACCGGCTATCTGAAGCGGCTCTATCAGGCGCATCGCATGCACCATGCGGTGGACGGCAAGGACGGCTGCGTGTCCTTCGGTTTCCTGTTGGCACCGACCACCCAGCAACTCAAGCAGCAGCTGCGCGAGATACACGGCGGCGCCCTGGATTCCTCGCGCGAACGAAAGGCACGGGACCAGGTGCAGGAAGGCGTGGACTAGGCGGGAGAGGGGAGCGCCTCCGGGGAGGCGCTAACCGGGATCAGGCGACGGCGGGGGTGTCGTAGGCGGCAAACAGCGAATGGGCGTACTGGCTGCGTTCGCTCTCGTTGCGCAGCAGATCGATGAATTCCTTGGCTGGCGGATTCAGGGTGCCCGCTTCGGCGGCGGTAACCACCTGGGCCTGCTCACCGGCCGCCAGTTCGGCGAAACCGGCCCCCAGACGCTCGGTGCAGTAGCTGTCTACCACGGCCAGGCCGTCACGCAGCAGATCGCGCAGGTTGGCGCCCTGCTGGACCTGGGCCTGCTCGTCGAAGGGATCGACGATGTTGGAACGGTCGCCATGGGCGTAGGGGGTCAGCATGTGACGATCGATGAATTCGGGCAGGCGGGTATCGGCCTGTTCGCTATCGGCCTGCAGATGAGCGCAGAGGGCGACCAGGGTGCGCCACTGGGTGGCGTTGAAGAATTCGGGCTTGTAGCCGGACTGCGCGTTAGCGGAAAGGCCAAGGGCAAGTAGTGACGAGGAGGCAGCGAAGCGATCGTGTGAAACAGCCGTTTCCGTCTTGTGCATGTGCAAATCCCATACTCGTAGGCTGACTACCGGATGCAGCGCTCTGGCTCAGGCATCCATCCATCCGCGGCCCGCGAGGGGTCGCTTTAATCCGACCCGTTTATCGCATAAAAGTTTGCTGTTGGGCATCCCCGAGATGCACGCAAATGTGACCGAAGCGAAAGAGCTGGCGTCAGCGCCGCGGCCGGGTCCAGAGCTCGGTTGGGCGCGGCTCGTCGCGCTGGTGGCGCGAGAGCATGGCGCGCGCGGCGCCGCGGCAGACCAGGCGCAGCTTGTCGGCGGTGCTGGTGCTGACGCGCTGATCCCAGGCATGGCTGCCCAGCTCCAGCACCTGAACGCCGATCTCGCGATAGACGCCACGGGCGGTGGCGATCGCCCAGGCCGAACGCAGGGGCAGGGCGGCGATGCCCTGGCGCGCCGAGTCGTAGTAGGGCTCCGCCAGGCGCACCAGGCGCTCGGCCAGCTGGGCGACGGCCTCGCGGTGGCGCGGCTCGGCCAGTTCGCTCGCCGGTACCCGGAGTTCGTCGAGCCACAGCCGCGGCAGGTAGATGCGGCCGATCCGGGCGTCCTCGACGATGTCGCGGGCGATGTTGGTGAGCTGGAAGGCCATGCCCAGGTCGCAGGCGCGATCCAGGGTTTCCTCGTCTTCGGCGCCCATGATGCGCGCCATCATCACCCCGACCACCCCGGCGACGTGGTAGCAGTATTCCAGGGTGTCTTCCAGTTCCACATAGATGCGTTCCTCGACATCCATGCGAAAGCCGGCGAGGTGGTCCAGCGGCAGCGCCAGGGGAATGCCGTGGCGCCTGACCACCCGCTGGAAGGCGGCGAAGGCCGGATCCTGCAGCGGCTGTTCGTCGTAGGCGGCGCGGGTCAGGCGTTCCAGTTCGGCCAGGCGTTCCCGCCCGGCGCGGCGATCGCCCTCGACCTGGCCATGGCCCAGTTCCTGGCCATCGATGACGTCGTCGCAATGGCGGCACCAGGCATAGAGCAGCACGGCGCTCTCGCGGGTCTCGGGCGCGAACAGCTTGGCGGCCGCGGCAAAGCTCTTGGAACCGACGGCGATGCTCTGCTCGGCGTGGTCGACGACGTCATGGGTGGCTGGCATGGCTAACCGTGCTCCTCGAGGATGACGCTGGCGGTGGCCTTGGCCGAGCCGACCACGCCCGGAACGCCGGCCCCGGGATGGGTGCCCGCGCCGACCAGGTAGAGGTTGGGGATGACACTATCGCGATTGTGCGGCCGGAACCAGGCGCTCTGGGTCAGGATGGGCTCCAGGGAGAAGGCCGAGCCGACGTGGGCATTGAGCTCCTGGCGGAAATCGGCCGGGGTGAAGATGCGCGAGGTGACCAGGTGCTCGCGCAGGCCCGGCATGTAGCGCTCTTCCAGGTAGGCGAAGATCTTGTCTCGCAGGCGCGGGCCTTCCACGCTCCAGTCGACGTCGGCATTGCCCAGGTGCGGCACCGGCGCCAGCACGTAGTGGGAGCTGTGCCCGGGCGGTGCCAGCGACGGATCGGTGACGCAGGGCGAGTGCAGGTAGAGCGAGAAGTCGTCCGGTACGCCAGGGCCCTTGAACAGTTCGTCGATCAGGCCGCGATAGCGCTGGCCGAAGCAGACCATGTGGTGCTGGAGACCCACCGGCGGCTGGCTCAGGCCGAAATGGATGACGAACAGCGACATGCTGTGTCTCTTGCGCTTGAGGCGATTGGCCTCGACCACGCCGTGGGTGTGGTGGCCGAGCAGCTTGCGATAGGTGTGCACCACGTCGGCGTTGGAAGCCACCAGATCGGCCGCGAGCTGGCTGCCGTCGGCCAGGCAGACGCCGGTGGCGCGATTGCCTTCGGTGAGGATGCGCTCCACCGGCGCATTCAGGCGCACTTCGCCGCCGAGATCGGTAAAGAGCTTCAGCAGGCCCAGGACCAGCTGGTGGGTACCGCCCTTGGCGAACCAGACGCCCCACTTGCGTTCCAGCGCATGGATCAGCGCATAGATCGACGAGGTGGCGAAGGGATTGCCGCCCACCAGCAGGGTGTGGAAGGACAGCGTCTGGCGCAGCTTCTCGCTCTTCACGAAGCGCGACACCTGGCTGTAGACACTGCGCCAGGCGGTGAGCTGGGCCAGCTTGGGACCGGCGGCGAGCATGTCGCCGACCTTGAGGAAGGGCTTGGCGCCAAGGCGGATGTAGCCTTCTTCGAACACTGCCTGGGAATAGGCCAGGAAGCGCTGGTAGCCGGCCACGTCGTCCGGTTCCAGGGCGCGGATCTGCTCGTCCAGCCGGGCCTGGTCGTTGACGTAGTCGAAGCGGGTGCCGTCTTCCCAGCACAGCTGGTAGAAGGGGCTGACCGGCAGCAGCTCCACATAGTCGCTCATCTGCCGACCACTGAGGGCGAACAGCTCTTCCAGCGCCGAGGGATCGGTGATGACGGTGGGACCGGCGTCGAAGGTGAAGCCCGCGTCCTCGTAGACATAGGCACGACCGCCGGGCTTGTCGCGGCCCTCGATGAGGGTGGTGGCGATGCCGGCCGACTGCAGACGGATCGCCAGGGCGATACCGCCGAAGCCGGCGCCGATGACGATGGCCCGCTTGGGCACGTTACCTTGGGTCATGGTGCTTCCTTGAACTGAGGAGGACGAGCCAGTGCGGCATCCAGGGCCGGTTTCAGCGGCACCGGCGGTTTGCCGGAAAGGATGCGCAGCCGATCGAAGGCGGTGAGGCGGCCGGCATAGAAGCGCTGGATCAGCGGTTCTCCGAGGCCGTAGAACCTTTGCATGACGCGCACCCGGTGCTCGGGGCGGCCAGCGAGAAAGAGCATGCGATTGAGCAGGCGGAAGAAGCCCTGGCCCTGCCAGCGGCCCTGGGCGTACTGGCGCAGGCTGTCGCGCAGCAGGGCGCTGGAGGTGAACGGCTGGGCGGCCAGGTGCTCCGCCAGGCGGACGGCCTCGGGCAGCGAATAGCCGGTGGTGGGGTGGAACAGCCCAGCGGCCAGACCGATGGGCGCGCCGGCCGTGACGTTGTCCCAGTAGCGCTGGAGATCGCCACCCAGGGTGATGGGCAGCACGCCCTGTTCCTCGCGCAGCACCTCGACGATCTCCCAGCCCTGCTGCCGGGCATAGTCGGCCAGGTGCTGGCGCAGGCGCTCGACCGGCAGGCTCTCGCCGTCGGCATAGTAGGTGTCTTCGATCAGCAGCCGATCAGGGGCCAGCGGCAGGCTGTAGACGAAGCGATAGCCGTCCAGCTGATCGACGGTGGCGTCCATCACGATGGGTTCGGCCAGGCCATGGGGGCGCGCGAGGCGTACCTCCTGGCCGAGGAATTTCTGATAGCCGAGCCAGAGCGCCGGATCGGGTCTGGGTCCGCGGGCATCGATCACCGCGCCGGCGGCCAGGGTGTAGCCATCGGCGAACACGACGCCGTCGTCCTGCAGGCGCAGCACCTCGCGCCCCAGCAGCAGGCGCTCGGCCGGCAGGCGGGCGCTCAGCACCTCATGGAAGCGTTCGGCGCTGATGCTGGCGTAGCCGCTGCCGAGTTGCCGCCGGCGCTGGGGGAAGCGCACCTCGTAGCCCGGCCAGCGGTGGGCGACCAGGGGTTCGATCCAGGCATGCTGCGGCGCGGTGAGGTCCGGCTCGTGGAAGGACCAGGTATGGTTGCCGCCCAGTCGCGGACCGGCTTCCACCAGGCGCCAGTCCAGCTCCGGTCGGGTTTCCGCCAGGCGCAGGGCGAGCAGGCCGCCGGCCAGGCCGCCGCCGACGATCAGCAGATCAGGACGCACGCTCGAGTCCTCGTCGGGCCAGGCCGTCCACCAGGCGGGCGGCAGCCGCGACACCGCCGGCCGCCTGGGTAATGGGCACGAAGCGTTCGGCCGCCCGGCGATAGGCCGGGTCGGCCAGCACGGCGCCCAGGGCCTGGGTCAGGCGGGCCTTGCTGGCCAGGCGCGGTGCCAGGCAGATGCCGGCGCCGACCCGTTCCAGGCGCCGGGCGATACCCGGCTGGTCGAACACCATGGGCAGGGCGAGCATGGGTTTGCCGGCCGCCAGGGCGTCCAGCACGGTATTGAAGCCGCCGTGGGTAATGACCGCGTCGGCGCGGGCGATGGCCGCTTCCTGCGGTGCGAAGTCGGTGACCCAGGTGGCGCCGTCGTCGAGCAGCCGGCGTTCGGCACCGGCATCCAGACGGCCGCAGTGGGCGATCAGCACCTGGACGTTGAGTTGGCGACAGGCCTGGGCGACGCGACGGAACAGCGCTAGCCGGCCACCCTGCAGGGTGCCGAAGGAGGCGAAGACGAAGGGCCGGCGCGGATCGATCTCCAGGTCCAGCCGTTGCTCACGCACCGCCGGCGAACGCAGCGGTCCGACCTCGTGGAAATGCGGCGGCGGGGCACGGCGTGGAAAGTCGAAGCCCGGCAGGCACTGGCTCAGCTGCAGATAGGGCGAGAAGCAGTCGTCGAGGGTGCGCCGGTCGCCCAGGCTAAAAGCCTGGGCCTGGCGCTGGATGACCTTGCCCTGGCCGCGCATCATCAGGTCGAACACCTGGGTGGCGCCCTGGACGATCTGCCGCTCCCGCTCGGTGGCGGGATAGGCGAAGGGCAGGGTGGGCAGCGGCAGATGGGGCTCGCGATTCATCGGCACGGCGCAGGCCAGGGACGCATAGGGCAGGCCCAGGTGGTCGCCGAGCAGTCCACCGGCCGGTTCCATCTGGTCGGCGATCAGGCAGTCGACACCCAGGTCACGCAAGGCGGTCGGGCCTTCACGGCAGAACAGTTCGGTAGTGCGTGCCATGTCGGCGATCACCCCGAACACCGACCAGGGCTTGCTGCTGGCGGTGCGGGCGAGCAAAGGCGCCAGGCTGCCACGCGGATGGCTGGTCGCGCCCAGGGCCTGGAACTGGATACCTGCCGGCAGCGCACGATCGCCCACCTCCACCTGATGCAACAGGGTGACCCGGTGGCCGAGCGCGACCAGCGCCTCGCCCAGCACCAGATGGGTGGATAGGTGGCTCGGCAGCGGCGGCGAGATCAGGGCGACATGCATGGCGGCGTCCGGTCGGGTGTCGGCCACTATGGGCACCGCAACGGCGCGGCGTCCAGCAACTCGGCCTGGCGCAAGCCGGCCAGGTCCGCCGAGCCGGTGCAGAAGCAGGCGATGCGCAGCTGTTCGATCACGACCTGGAAATGCGCGATCACCGCCTCGGTGGATTCGGTGGCGCCGGGCAGGGCCGCGGCGGCCTGGCCGGCCAGGTCCGCGCCGAGGCGGATGGCCTTGGCCACGTCGATGCCGTCGCGGATGCCGCCCGAGGCGATCACCGTCGCCCGCGGGCAGGCGGCGCGTACCTGGCGCAGGCTCTCGGCGGTGGGGATGCCCCAGTCGGTGAAGGCGCGGGCAATGGCGCGCTGCTGCTGGTCACGGGCGCGTTCGGCTTCCACCGCGGCCCAACTGGTGCCGCCGGTCCCGGCGACATCCAGCACCGCCACACCTGCCTCCAGCAGTTGCTTGGCGACCCGGCCCGACAGACCGGCGCCGACTTCCTTGACGACGACTGGCACGGGCAGTTGTGTAACCAGATTTTCCAGGGCTATGAGAATGCCGCGCCAGCGGCGATCGCCCCCGGCCTGTACGGCTTCCTGCAGGGGATTAAGATGCACGATCAGGGCGTCTGCCTCGATCATCTCCACCGCGCGGCGCGCTTCCTTAATGCCGTAGCCGGCCACCAGCTGCGCGGCGCCGAAATTGGCCAGCAGTGGCACGTCCGGCGCCAGGCGACGCAATTCACCAGTCAGGCCTTGATCGCCACCCTGCTGCAGGGCGATGCGCTGGGAGCCGACCGCCAGGGCGATGCCCAGGGTCTGGGCCGCCTCGGCGAGATGGCGATTGATCAGCGCGGCCCGCTCTGGCCCGCCGGTCATGGAGCTGATCAGCAGCGGCGCGGCCAGGGGACGCTCGAACAGGCGGGTGCCCAGGTCGATCTCGTCGAGATCCAGCTCGGGCAGGGCGCAGTGGGTGAAGCGGTAGGCGTCGAAGCCCGTGGTGACGGCGCTACAGGCCTTGTGGGGATCCAGCACGATGTCCAGATGATCGTTCTTGCGGCTTGCCAGTTCCCAATCCACCATGTCTTCTAGAGTCCGCCCTGAATGACCTTTCGTCGGTCGTTGTGGTCTGGTAGGGGACGACGGGTTCGCTTTGCGAAGACCTAATCCACCGAGGTGCGACCGTTCGTCGGTTCCACATATGGAGTATCTCGACTCATGGCGACCGTATTAGTGCCGAACGCGACAGACAATTTTGCCGCTGCGCTGCAGTGGCAGCGTACCCGTATCGACGAGCGTCTGGCAGTACTGTTACCGGCCGGTGGCGATCCGGTTGCCGAAGCGATTCGCAGTGGGGTCATGGCCCCGGGCAAGCGGTTGCGTCCGTTGCTGATGGTGCTGGCCGCCGAGGACCTGGGTCAGTCCGACGAAGCCGTCCTCGATCTGGGCTGTGCCGTGGAAATGGTGCACGCCGCGTCGCTGTTCCTCGATGACATGCCCTGCATGGACGATGCCCGTCTGCGTCGCGGTCGGCCGACCCTGCACGTCGAGTTCGGCGAAGACGTCGCCATGCTGGCCGCGGTGGCCCTGCTCAGTCATGCCCTGCGCCTGGTCGCGGGCCTGGCCGGGGTCCCGGCGGAAATCCGTACCCAGATGGTCTGCCAGCTGGCCGACGCGGTCGGCACCGCCGGGCTGGTCTGCGGCCAGTACCATGACCTGCATGGCGGTCGCCAGACGCGTCCGGCCGATGCCATCGCCCTGACCAACCAGCTCAAGACCGGGGCGCTGTTTTCCGCGGCGATGGGCATGGCCGGTGCCACCCTGGTCACCACCGCGGAGCAGCGCGAGGCCTTCCAGGTCTTCGCCTGCCAGCTCGGCCTGGCCTTCCAGCTGCTCGACGATCTCGACGACGGCAAGGGGCTGGGCAAGGACGCGGGCAAGGATGGCGACAAGTCCACGCTGGTCAGCCTGCTCGGCCGTGACCACGCTCAACGCCAGTTGCAAAGTCACCTCAGGCAGGCCCGCGAGGCTCTGGCCCAGGCCGATTGCGCCGAGGGCGCCCTGGCCGGCCTGCTGGATATTGTCTTTCGTCCGCGTTAGGGCGAATTACTGGGCATCCGGCCCTCTAATCTCTCGATAGCCTTGTTTCCGAGTGAGGAGTCCTGAGATGTCGAAGTGGAAAATTGCTTACAGCAACGTTGATGGCAATACCTCGGTGGTCACCACCGACGCCGACCAGAAGCCGGACATGGAGCGGGTCGCCCAAATCGTCCGTGACGATGCCCTGGAAGAGTACGACGACAGTGAAGTGCCACGGGATTACGACGAACCCACGGTAGCCTTGCTGGAGCGCCACGGCATCACCATCACCGGGATCACCGAAGAAGGCTGATCTCCTCGGTATCTGGCCCTAGCGCAGGGGCCAGATACCGCCATCCCCCACCACGAAGATCCGCCGCGCCGGATCGGGTGCCAGCAGGTGCCCACCGGTGAAATCACCGAAGGCCGGCAGGATCAGCACCTCGTCGTTTTCCAGGCAGAAGCAGGGCAGGCGCAGCGCCTGACGCCCGCGTCCCTGCAGGCGAAAGGCCGGATGGATATGACCCGCTAGCACCGGCAGACGCGGGTGCGGATCGGGTTCGTGCTGCAGCGACAGGCCATCCAGTTCCAGCGGTTCGCCCACCACGTCGATGCCCAGGGCGGCGGGCGGATCTCCCGCACGGCGGTCGTGATTGCCGCGGATCAACAGCAGCCGCAGATGGGCCTGGTGTTCCCGCCAGCGCTCCAGGGTGTCCAGGGTCAGGGGCGCGCGGGATTCCGGGGCGTGCAGGAAGTCACCGAGAAAGATGATCTCCTGGCAGTCGTAACGAGCCAGCAGGCTGTCCAGCCGGGCGATGTTGCCCGCGGTGGTGCCATGGGGCACCGGTTGGCCCAGGGCCCGGAAGGCCGCCGCCTTGCCGAAATGGATGTCCGCCACCAGCAACGCCCGGCGTGCCGGCCAGTAGATGGCCTTTTCCGCGAGCAGCCAGAGTTCGACACCGGCGAGCATGAGGGAGTGATAGGCAGGCATGGGGTCTCCAGAAAGCGCTTCCTGCTCTGATGGCGGCCAGGTGCCAGGGTTCAGCCCTGTTGCAGGGTGGGCCTGCTTGGCTAGCGCCCGCTCCCTGGGTGAGAAGGCTCGGGTGAGGGCGACCCTGATCCGAATGCTTCAGTGGAAAAGGCCAGGCCGTTTTCCACGCTACGGGATACGCACCCGCGTAGGTTGGGTTGAGGGCAGCGAAGCCCAACAGCCCAATCCGGCATCGCCAACTCTGGGCTTCGAGCCAAACACAACCTATGACCACCATTGAGCCAGGCCAGGTGCACCGGCGCCGGCAGCCCGGTAAACTGGCAGTTCACTAGAGTCCGGAGCGACCCATGTCGACATCCTTCGCCCAGATGCTGGAAAACATCACCCCCGATATCTACGAGGGCCTGAAACTGGCCGTGGAGATCGGCAAGTGGCCGGACGGCCGCAAACTCAGTCGCGACCAGGTCGAGCTCTGTCTGCAGGCAGTGATCGCCTACGAGGCCAAGCACCTGCCCGAGGACCAGCGGACCGGCTACATGGGTCCCCAGGAGTGCGCCTCCAAGTCGGTACCCATCGAGAACATCCTGTTCAAGTCCGACGCCATTCACTGACAGTCCGCGCATTACCCGACGAGGTGCCCTTCGCGAGAAGAGGCACCTCGCGTCTTTATCAGAGCCTGCCCAACGTCTGCTGCGCGTCGGCCAAACGGCGTTGAAAAGGCCTTCGGAATGCTCATTTACCATTCGTAAACTCCGCTTCCTCAGGCCTTTTCGCCTTGTTTGTCGCTAGCTCGCGAGACGTTGAGCGGGCTCTTAGAAACCGAGAAACACCACCGTGATGACCGAACTGGGCCGTGGCGCCCTGCGCAAGATGGCCGTGACCCTGGCCGACCCCGTCAACTATGCCTTTCGCCTCGATGAGCGCGAGGTGCCGGTCAATCCGCTGATCGGCCGCCGCGTGCGGCTCGAATACCTGGGCGCCATCCATTGCACCCATTGCGGACGCAAGACCCGCAAGAGCTTCAGCCAGGGCTACTGCTATCCCTGCTTCACCGCCCTGGCCCAGTGCGACAGCTGCATCGTCAGTCCCGAGAGGTGCCACTACGAGCACGGCACCTGCCGCCAGCCGGAGTGGGGCGAGGCCCATTGCATGGTGCCCCACATCGTCTACCTGGCCAATTCCTCGGGCCTCAAGGTGGGCATCACCCGCGCTACCCAGCTGCCCACCCGCTGGATCGACCAGGGCGCCTACCAGGCGCTGCCGATCCTGAGGGTCGCCACCCGCCAGCAATCCGGCCTGGTGGAAGACGTGCTGCGCAGCCAGGTGGGCGATCGCACCAACTGGCGGGCCATGCTCAAGGGCGTCGCCGCGCCGGAAGACCTGGTGGCGGTGCGCGAGCGGATCTTCGATGCCTGCGCTCAGGGCCTGGACGATCTCCAGGGTCGCTTCGGCCTGCAGGCGATCCAGCCGGTGGTCGACATGGCGCCGATCGAGATCCATTATCCGGTGACGGTCTATCCCACCAAGGTGGTCAGCCACGACCTGGAAAAGACCCCCGTGGTGGAAGGCACGCTGCTGGGCATCAAGGGTCAATACCTGATGTTCGACACCGGCGTGATCAACATTCGCAAGTACACGGCCTATCAGCTGGCCGTGTCCGCCTCCGCAGCAGAGATGTAAGGACGTAAGCCATGCGCACCGACCAGCCCCAGACCATCTACCTGAAGGACTACCAGGCGCCCGAGTACCTCATCGAGGAAACCCGCCTCCGCTTCGAGCTGCATGACGACCAGACCCTGGTGCATGCCGAGCTGCGACTGCAGCGCAACCCGACGCGTGGCGCGGGCCTGCCGCCGCTGGTGCTGCATGGCGAGGAGCTGGAACTGCTGGCGGTGGCGCTGGACGACCAGACCCTGGCGGCGGGCGACTACCAGGTCGAGGCGGGCAGCCTGACCCTGCAGCCGCAGGGCGAGGCCTTCGTGCTCAAGACCTCGGTGCGCATCCATCCGGAAAGCAATACCGCCCTGGAAGGGCTGTACGTCTCCGGCACCATGTTCTGCACCCAGTGCGAGGCCGAGGGCTTCCGCAAGATCACCTACTACCTGGACCGGCCGGACGTGATGAGCGTCTTCACCACCACGGTGGAGGCCGACAAGGCCAGGTACCCGATCCTGCTCTCCAACGGCAATCCCGTGGCCAGCGGCGACGCCGAGGGCGGCCGTCACTGGGCGACCTGGGAAGATCCCTTCCCCAAGCCGGCCTATCTGTTCGCCCTGGTGGCCGGTGACCTCTGGTCCGTGGAAGACAGCTATCGCACGGGTAGCGGTCGCGACGTGGCCCTGCGCATCTACGTCGAGCCGGAAAACATCGGCAAGCTGCAGCACGCCATGGACAGCCTGAAGAAGTCCATGCGCTGGGACGAGGAGGTCTACGGCCGCGAATACGATCTGGACATCTTCATGATCGTCGCGGTGAACGACTTCAACATGGGCGCCATGGAAAACAAGGGCCTCAACATCTTCAACTCCAGCGCCGTGCTGGCCAGCCCGCGCACCGCCACCGACGCCGCCCACCAGCGCGTCGAGGCCATCGTCGCCCACGAGTACTTCCACAACTGGTCGGGCAACCGCGTGACCTGCCGCGACTGGTTCCAGCTGTCGCTCAAGGAAGGCTTCACCGTGTTCCGCGACGCCGGCTTCAGCTCCGACATGAATTCGCCCACGGTCAAGCGCATCGAGGACGTGGCCTTCCTGCGCACCAACCAGTTCGCCGAGGACGCCGGCCCCATGGCTCACCCGGTGCGCCCGGATCACTTCATCGAGATCTCCAACTTCTACACCCTGACGGTGTACGAGAAGGGCGCCGAGGTGGTGCGGATGCTGCATACCCTGCTGGGGCCGGAGGGCTTCCGCAAGGGCACCGATCTCTACTTCGAGCGCCATGACGGTCAGGCGGTGACCTGCGACGACTTCATCAAGGCCCTGGAAGACGCCAACGGCGCCGACTTCAGCCAGTTCAAGCGCTGGTACAGCCAGTCCGGCACGCCACGCCTGGCGGTCAGCGAGCAGTACGATGCGGCAGCCGGGACCTATCGCCTGACCTTCCGCCAGAGTTGCCCGCCCACCCCGGGTCAGCCAACCAAGGAGCCCTTCGTCATCCCGGTCCAGCTCGGTCTGCTGGACGGCCAGGGCCGCGACCTGCCGCTGCGCCTGGAAGGCGAGAGCGCGGCCCAGGGCAGCGACCGGGTGCTGTCGGTCACCCAGGCCGAGCAGACCTTCACCTTCGTCGACGTGCCCGAGCAACCGCTGCCCTCGCTGCTGCGGGGCTTCTCCGCCCCGGTCAAGCTCAGCTTCCCCTACAGTCGCGAGCAGCTGACCTTCCTCATGCAGCACGACAGCGACGGCTTCAATCGCTGGGACGCCGGCCAGCAGCTGGCCGTGCAGGTGCTGCAGGGCATGATCGCTGGCGAGCCGCTGGACACCCGGCTGGTGGAGGCGCTGCGCACCGTGGCCGCGGACGAGTCCCTCGATCCGGCCATGGTCGCCGAGATGCTGTCGCTGCCGTCCGAGGCCTATCTGGTGGAACTGTCCGAGCAGGCCGATCCGGGTGCCATCCATGGTGCTCGTCGCCAGGCGCGCCGGGCCATCGCCGAGTCCCTACGCGACGTGCTCTGGCAACGCTACCGCAGCGCCCGCGAGGTATCGCGCGCCACGCCCTACCAGGCCAGCGCCGACCATATCGCCCGCCGCAGCCTGCAGAATGCCGCGCTCGGCTACCTGATGCTGTTGGAAGAGCCGGAGGCGCGGGACGCCGCCCTGGAGCAGTTCGAGCACGCCGACAACATGACCGAGCGCCTCGCCGCACTGAGCGCCCTGGTCAACTCCGGTTTCGAGCGGGAAAAGGCCGAGGTGCTGGCGCACTTCTTCGAGGAGTTCAAGGCCGATCCGCTGGTGATGGACACCTGGCTCAGCGTCCAGGCCTCCAGCCCCTTGCCGGGCGGCCTGGCGCGCGTCCAGGCGCTGATGGAAAACCCGGTCTTCACCCTGAAGAACCCCAACAAGGTGCGGGCGCTGATCGGTGCCTTCGCCAACGCCAACCTGGTCAATTTCCACGCCGAGGACGGCAGCGGCTATCGCTTCCTGGCCGACCAGATCATCACCCTCAATCGCCTCAATCCGCAGATCGCCTCGCGCCTGCTGACGCCCCTGACCCGCTGGAAGAAGTACGGTCCCGCGCGCCAGGCACTGATGCGCGCCGAGCTGGAGCGCATCCTGGCCAGCGGCGAGCTGTCCAGCGATGTCTACGAGGTGGTGAGCAAGAGCCTGGCGTAGGAGATCCGACTGGGCTGCTTGTCGGGCTTCGACAATAGAGCCTTCTCAACCCAACCTACCTCGTCCCGTAGGTTGGGTTGAGCGCAGCGAAGCCCAACATCGCCCGCCGCCAAGCCTGACGCCCAGCGTCGGGCTTTTTTTCGCCCGGATTTTCCCGCGCGGCCCTAGCCTGTAGTGCCTCTGCTGCCTGCTGGAAAAACCGCGCGTATGCCCCGTGCCAGGCAACTCGTCTCCGCTCTGGCGCCGCTTGGCTGATAGAAATGCTTTCGGCTGCCAGCTGTATTCAAATCGGCTGCAGAACGAGGCGCCGCCGCCGACAGGCTGGCAGGGTGTTTCGAACGACACCCAGGCCCAAATCACCGGAAGAGCGCGGAGCGGCAGATGAGTCATGCACAGCTGATGGATTGGGGATTCGTCCTGATAACCCTGTGCAACATCCTGCTGATCGCCCTGGTGGTGTTTCTTCTTTGGCAGCGCTATGTCGCCAGCGACGCGGCATCCAAGGCCGAGGGCGCCAGCGAGGAGCAGGTACCGCCTGCTCCCGAAGCGGTCGACAGCCTGCCTGCTGATACCCAGCCACCCGCGCTCCCCGCCAGCGGCGGCCCGGTGGTGAACCGTAACGTCGATCTCTTCGACGAGGGTCCGGAGGAGGTGTACGACGCCAACTATCCGGAGTGGAAGAAGAGCGACGACCCCTATGTCGAGGAATTGCTGTCGCACCGCGAAGCCCTGGAGCTCAAGGTGGACAACATGGTCATGCGGCTGACCCGGGCGCACAAGGTGGTGACCGGCCTGCGCGCGCAGAATCGCGAGCTGCGCGCCTCGGAGGCCCATGCCCAGCGCCTGCAGGAAGAGCTGACCCGGACCCAGACCAGTCTGGCCCAGATGCGCCAGGAGCGTGACGCCCTGCTGGTGGAGCTACAACCCGGCCGCAAGGCGGACTCGGCGCCACGCCATCCGACCGACCCGGGCGCGCCTTCTTCTTCCTGAGCGGTGGTGTAGAGCTCCTGATCCACCAGCCATCCCCTCAACCGTCACATCCGTCGCGCTGTGCAACCCTCGGCGTGGCTTGCCCCTAGACTGGGGATTCTCAGCATCTTCAAGGACGATTCGATGAAACTGCTGCTTCTGCTGGCTGCCCTGATCGCCCTCGGCCTGTTCGCGATCAGCCTCTACAACGCCCTGGTCACGGCGCGTAACGCCTACCGCAACGCCTTCGCCCAGATCGATGTCCAGCTCACCCGCCGGCACGACCTCATCCCCAATCTGGTCGAGGCGGTTAAGGGCTATCTGCAGCACGAGCGCGAGACGTTGCAGGCGGTGATGGCGGCGCGGCAGCAGGCGCAATCTGGTCTGCACCAGGCCAAGACCCGACCGGAAGATCCCGGCGCGCTGGCCGCGCTGGAGCAGGGCGAGCAGAGCCTCGGCATCGCCCTCGGGCGGTTGTTCGCCGTCAGCGAAGCCTATCCGGAGCTCAAGGCCAACGAGACCGTCATGCAACTGATGGAGGAGCTGAGCTCCACGGAAAATCGCCTGGCCTATGCGCGCCAGGCCCATAACGATGCGGTGATGGACTACAACAATCGCTGCGAGACCTTTCCCGGCTCGCTGGTCGCCACTCGCTTCGGCTTCCGCCTGGCGCAACCTTTGGCCCTGCCGGATGGAGGCGCCCGCCAGGCACCACGGATCAGCCTGAGCTGAGCGCGTGCGTTTTCTCGAGGACCAGGCCGCGGCGCGCCGGCGCACCCGGCTCTGTCTCGCCTTGCTGGCCCTGGTGGTGCTGCTCATGGCACTGGCCAGCGCCGGCCTAGCCCTGGTGTTCCTGCCGCGGGAGGTGATCGACTATCTGGGCGGGCGCGAGGCGACGCTGGTCAAGACCGGACTGGTGTTCACCGGCATCATCGCCGCGGCCTCCTGCTGGAAGGTCCGGCAACTCGCCCGGCTGGGCGGAGAGGCAGTGGTCAGGCGGCTGGGCGCGCTGCCGCTGGACGACCAGGCCGACCCCAGGACGCGCCAGCTGCACAACGTGGTGGCGGAGATGGCCCTCGCCGCCGGCATCCCGGTGCCACGCCTCTACCTGCTGCCGGACGAACCGGCCATCAATGCCTTCATCAGTGGCTACGGACCGGCCGATGCCAGCCTGTGCCTGACCCACGGCGCCCTTCTCCAGCTGACCCGCGACGAATTGCAGGGGGTGGTCGCCCATGAATTCAGTCATCTGCTCAATGGCGACATGCGCCTGAATCTACGTCTGCTGGGCTGGCTGCACGGCATCAGCCTGATCGCCGACCTCGGGCAGGAGCTGTTCTCCGATCGTACCTCGACCACCGGCCAGGTCCATGGCAACCACCTGCTGGGCCGGTTGCTGGGCACCATGCTGCTGATCATCGGCGGCTGCGGTCTGTTCTTTGCCAATCTGATCCAGGCCGCCGCGGCGCGCTCGCGCGAGCGCCTGGCGGATGCCTCCGCCGTGCAGTTCACCCGCCAGCCCCAGGGACTGGCCAATGCCCTGAAGAAGATCGCGGCCCATCCGCTGCAGGGGCGGCTCTATCACCGCCGGGCGCGCAGTGTCGCCCACATGGTGCTGGGCGATTCGGGCGCCTCCTGGTTCGCCACCCATCCCCCGGTGCTGGAGCGCATCCAGCAGCTGGAACCGGATTTCGACGAGTGGCAGCTGGAGCGCCTCCGGGCCGAGGCCTTGCTGCCCATGGGCGTTGCCTATGTGGCGGGGGGTACGTCGCCCATCTCGGCGCCACTGGCCGCCGAAGCGCTTCCCGTGGCACCGGCACTGGCCGATGCGCCCCTGCGGACCCTTCCGCCGGCCCTGCATGAGCTGCTGCGCCAGCCGCTGCAGGCAGCGGAGCTGTTGCTGGCGCTGGCCGGCCAGCCGCCAGGGGCGGGCGGCGGGGAAGGGGCACGCTGGGTGAACAGTCTGCATTCCTCTCTGCGGCTGCCGGTGGCGCAGCTGACCTTTCCGGCCATCCGCCAACTGCCGCGGCTGGCCCTGCGCCAGTTGCTCGTCGACCTCAAGACAGGCTTCGCCGCTGCGCCTGAACTGGATCTCTCGCGCTACTGCCTGGCGTGCATTATCCAGCGGCAGCTGATCGGCAGCCTGGCGCCGGGGCGTCAGCGACTGTCGGGTCGGGGAACGCTTGCCCAGGCCCGGACCGCAGTGCTTACCCTCTATGCGGTGGCCGCCGAACAGAACCACAGGGACGTCCAGGCCGCTCGGCGAGCCTTTCTGCTGGCCGTCGCCAACACCTTTCCCGGCCTGCATTGTGCCTACGAGCCCCCGCGTCCCTGGCGTCCGGCGCTGGATTACGCCCTGGCGCGACTTGGGCTGCTCAGCGTCGCGGCGCGCACCCTGGTGTTGGAGGGCCTGCTGTGCCTGATCAAGGCGGACGAGCGGGTCCAAACCGCTGAGCTAGAGCTGTTAAGGTTATATTGTACGGTCCTCGAATTGCCGTATCCTGCGCTGGACGAATACCTTTCAGTTGCCGATGACAAGCTGTCGCAAAAAGGTCGCCGTTCGGCTGATACTGGCCATGTGATATCTGAGGTGTGATCCATACTGGCGCCCGAGGTGAGCAATCACCCAAGGGATAACGCGGCGTTCATAATTCAGGGATGGAACATGAAGTTCCTCGTGGTAGACGACAGTCGAGCGGTCCAGACCATCATCAAGCGGATTCTGGCGAACACCGGCTACAGGGATATCGAATTGCGCGTGGCGTCCACCGGCGAGGAAGCCGTGGCGCTGCTGGAGAGCTGGACCCCCAACCTGGTGCTCACCGACTGGCACATGCCCGGGATGACCGGTCTGGAATTGCTCCAGGCGATCCGCCAGCGGGTGGGCGCCGATATCCATGTGGGCTTTGTCACCACCGAGTCCTCGGCGCGCAACATCGAGGCGGCCTACCGCAACGGCGCGGCCTTTGTCGTGACCAAGCCCTTCGCCCAGGAAACCCTGCAGCAGGCGGTGCTCACCGTGCTGCAGGACGGCGCCAGTGCCGAACAGGCCATCGAATCCTCCGGTCGCGAGAGCCTGCCGATCCCGACCCGCTTCAGTCCCGATCCACAGCGTATTCGCCAGTTGCTCGGTCTGTCCTCCATCGTCTGCCAGATCGAGCCCATGGCGCCGATCCCGGTCGATCGGCTGGCCTTGCCCTATGTGATCGGCATCTATGGCCATCCGCAGAGCAAGGCGCTGGAAGCCGTCTGCCTGCTGGACCTCAATGCGGCCTGCATCCTCGGTGGCTCTCTGGCCGGGCTCTCGCCCGTGGCCATCCATGCGGCCATCGCCAGCGCGACCCTGAGCCGCGAGATCTACGAGAACGCCACCGCCTTCCTTGCCGATCTCAGCGGCATGATCTCCGCCGGCAAGGGCGGGGCGCCGCTGGTGCTGAGCACCAGTCACCTGGTGCAGAAGCCCTTCGAGAAGCTCTACAGTCTCTGGCGGCAGAACAATGGACGCGCCGATTTCAGCCTGTCCTTTCCCGGACTCGGCGACGGCTTCATCGCCTTCCTGTTGAGCTAGGGAATGAACGACGCGCGCTTCGTCGAATGGGGTTTCCTGCTGGTCACCCTGTCCAACGTGCTGCTCATCGCCCTGGTCCTGACGCTGCTCTGGCAACGGCTCTTTCCGCGTCCTGAAGCGCTTGTCGAGGAGCGCGAGGCTCCCGAGCCCGGTGAGCCGCTGCCACTCACCAGTCAGGCCGAGACCGCGGCCAATCTGATCGACGCGGCGCGGCAGGCGGATGTCGAGCCCCTGGGCCAGGCCATGAGCGACAGCCTGGATCTGGTGGGCCGCCTCGACGGGGTCGAGGGAGACGACTATCCGGACTGGAAGAAGACCAACCAGCCCTATATCGACGATCTGCTGGCCCACCGCGAGAATCTCGAATTCAAGCTGGACGATCTCAAGTCCAAGCTGGACCGGGCGCACAAGCTGGTCACCAATCTGCACGTGCAGAATCGCGAGATGCGCGGCGCCGAGGCGAAGCTGCAGCGACTGAGTCTCGAGCATGACCGGGTCCAGGGCACCCTGCTGGAAATGCGTCGCGAGCGCGATCAGCTCAAGGCGACGGTACAGCGACTCGGCGAAGACCTGCTGCGTTTGCGACAGCAGCCCACTGCCCCGGCCGCCGCGGCCTCGTCCGAGGTGGATGGGCAACTGCAGGAGGAGCTGGAGACCCTGCGCGAGAGCCTCGAAGAAGAACGGGCGAAGCTGTCGCGGACCCTGGTGGAAAAGGAATTCATCGAGCAGGTGTTCATCGATACCGATGCCGTTACCGACAGCTACCAGGCCCTGCAGCACGAGCATGCCGCGCTGCAGGAGCAGTTGCAGGCGCTCCAGGCGCGCCTGGAGGCCGCTCAGTCGCGGTAGAGGGCGGCGAGGATGGCCTCGGGGAAGGGCCCGCTCATGCCGGCGATCGCGGTGTTGGTCAGGATCACCACGCTCAGCTCCCGCGCCGGATCGATGAACCAGGCGTTGCCGTAGACGCCGCCCCACTGCAGGGTGCCCGGCGTCTGAGGGGTCCTGGCCACCCGTGCATCGCGCAGTACCGCCGCGCCCAGGCTGAAGCCCCAGCCCGGCGCATCGTCGCGTTGCAGCCCCGGGATCTGGTCTTCCATGATCAGGCGCTGGCTGGCCGGCTTGAGCAGCCTGCCCTGGCGGAGCGCTTCCAGAAAGGCGAGATAGTCGCCCGCGCTGCCCTGCATGCCACCGCCGCCCGAGGCAAAGGCCTGCGCCGAAAGGGCGCGCGCCGGCGAATAGAGAATGCCGCCCTTGGGCATGGGCAGCAGATACGGCTCGCTCATGGGTTCGGGGCGCGGATAGCCGTCGCGATAGGCGGTGGCCAGGCGCTCGGCGTCGCTGACGTGGAAGCTCAGATCGTGCAGGCCCAGTGGTGCGGCCACCTCCTGCCGGACGACCTCGGGCAGGGGCTGCCCGGTGGCGGCCGCCAGCACGCCGCCCATCACGTCCAGCCCGAGGGAGTAGCGCCACTGGGTGCCCGGTTTGAAGTCCAGCGGCACACCCGCCAGGCGCCGCAGATTCTCTTCGAGGGTCAGGGGCGCGCCATCCAGGCCGTCGGATACCCCGGCGCGATGATAGGGACCGTTGGCGTCTTCGCCGAAGCCGTAATGCAGGCCGGCGGTATGACTGAGGAGCTGCGCCAGGGTGGGTACGGCCGGGGTGCCGTCGGCCAGCTGCGGGGTGAAGTAGGGCAGGTAGCGACTGACCGGGGCCTGCAGATCCAGGCGCCCCTGGTCCGCCAGGCGCAAGGCCGTCACGGCCACCAGCGGCTTGGTCAGGGAGGCGAAGCGAAACAGCTGGTCTTCGCGCATCGGCCGTTGCGCTTCGCGATCGGCGAAACCGGCCGCGCGCTGGTACACCACCCGGCCCTGACGGGCGACCATGACCACGGTCCCGACGATCCGCTGCTGGGCGATGGCGCGTTCCAGGATCGGATCCAGGCGGGCGGCGAGGGCGGCGTCCTCAGCCTGGGCGAGGGGGGTACTCAGGCCGAGGCCGAGTGCGCTGGCGAGCAGTAGGGAAGACATCTGGTTTAAGCTCCTGGTGAAACGCCGGCGGCTGGACCGGCCAAAGGGAGGAATCCTCGCATGATTCGCGACATTTTGAAGATGGGCGATCCGCGTCTGTTGCGGGTGGCACCGCCGGTGGCGGCTGAGCGCTTCGGCTCGGCCGAGCTGCACGACCTGATCCAGGACATGTTCGACACCATGGCCGCCGCCGGTGGCGTGGGCCTCGCGGCGCCGCAGATCGGCGAGGATCTGCAGCTGATGGTCTTTGGCTTCGAGCGCAATGCCCGCTATCCCGAGGCGGCGCCGGTGCCACTGCAGGTGCTGATCAATCCGCGGATCGAGGTGCTGGACGCCCGCGAGGAACTGGGCTGGGAAGGTTGCCTGTCGATCCCCGGACTGCGTGGCGAGGTACCGCGGCCACGGCGGATCCGCTATCGCGGCGTGGATGGCGACGGCCGCGTCGTCGACCAGGAGGCCGAGGGCTTTCATGCACGGGTGGTGCTGCACGAATACGATCATCTGATCGGGCGCCTCTATCCCTCGCGGATCCAGGACTTCGACCGTTTCGGCTTTACCGAGGTGCTGTTCCCCGAGCTGGCGCCGGACGCGCAGCGCTAGGCGCCGGCAGTCTCCAGCTGGGCCCTGACGGCCGCCGCCAACTGGGCGAAGGGCACCGCACCGTCCAGCGCCCGAGCCTCCTCGACGGGCGCCCCGGCGGAGCGCAGCAGCAGCGTCGGCACGGCGGTGATAGCTAGGGCTTCGGCGCGATCCTCGGCATGCAGCACCACATCGGTGTGATCGCCTCGGGCGAGGCTGGCCCTCAGGGCCTCGCTGTCCAGACCCGTGCGCCGCGCCAGTTCGAGCAGTACGTCCAGTTCACCGATATCGCGACCCTCTTCGAAGAAGGCCTGGAAGACCGCCAGGTGGAAGGCATCGAAGCGATCGTGCTCGCGGGCGAATTCCGCCGCCTCGAGCGCCAGGCGACTGCGCGGTTGCACGGGCGGTAGGCGCAGCACCATGCCGTATTCCGCCGCCATGGGATAGACGGCGCGATCCCAGGTCCGGCGCAGGTAGTCGCCGGCGGGATCGAGGGTGGGCGTGGGTTCGGGACGCAACTCGAAGGCATGCCACTCGATGGCCAGCTGGTCGCCGAATTCCTCCTGCAGACGCGCCAGCTGGGGCAGCTCGAGGTAGCAGAAGGGGCAGACGTAATCGCTCCAGACATCCAGACGAACGCGCGGGGTGGCGGTCATGGCAGTGCTCCGGAAGGGCATGGTGTCCGTCGGACCGCACCCGGGCGCGGATGTTCGGTAGAGCTGCCGATATCCCTGGGCAATCGGGCCTCCGGTCAGGTCCTGCGGCCGGATGCTTCTTCATATCCGGAAACGGAATTGCGACTGGTCAATTACGTGAATTGGGCGGCGATCCGCGCTCCAGACGCTTGCCTTGAACCTGTTTCCGACCCCAGGTTCCTATGGCAGCACCCCTTCTTTCACGCGCTAAGGGCTATCACCGTGGGCTATTTCCACCGCATCCTGACATTCCTTCGGCAAACCTTTACCTACGTCGGCTGGTCGGTCTTCTGGCTGTTGCTGTGGGATATCGCCGTCACCGCCGACTACATGCTGCTGGTCGAGCAACGGGCGCAGTTGCCCAACATTCCGCTGACCCTGATCGGCTCGGCGCTGATCGTGCTGACCAGCTTCCGCAACACCAGTGCCTATCAGCGCTGGTGGGAAGCGCGCACCCTGTGGGGTGGCATGGTCAACAGCTCGCGCAGCTTCGCCCGCCAGGCGCTGACGCTCATCGATGACGGCGACGAGCATTTCAATGCCATCAAGACGGTACTCATCGAGCGCCATCTCGCCTATGTCCGCTGCCTGGCCTGCCAGCTCAGTGGCGATCCCCTGCCCAAGGAGGTCCGTACCTACCTGGGCAAGGAAGAGTGGGCGATGCGCAAGGAGACCAACAACTTCGCCAACGCCATCCTCAGTGGCTCCTCCAGCCTGATCGCCCTGGAATACCGCGCCGGTCGCCTGGACAGCATCCGCCTGGAGCGCCTGGAAGCCACCTTCGTCGACATGTCCAACTGGCAGGGTGGCATGGAGCGCATCGCCAACACGCCCTTGCCCTATCCCTACGTCAACTTCCCGCGGCTGTTCATCTTCCTGTTCTGCGTGCTCATGCCCATCGGCCTGGTGGAGAGCCTGCAGTGGTACACACCGCTGGCCTCCACGGTGGTGGGCTTCATCTTCCTGGCCATGGAAAAGGTCGGTACCGACCTGCAGAATCCCTTCCAGCGCAGTCGGCACCAGATCACCATGGGCACCATCTGCAACACCATCGAGGGCAACCTGCGCACCATGCTGCGCGATGCCCGCGGGGGTTATGCCTCGGTCAGCGACATCGTGCGGGATTCGCGGCTGAATTCGCCGGAGAAGGATGTCGTCTGAGCCGGGCCCGGTGTCCGGCGGTCGCCGGCACCGGGCATGCACCCTATTTGAAATCCCACTGCATCTGCGCCGGGATGCTGATGTCCCGCGAGGAATGCACGCAGACATCCAGGTAGTCGGTGAAGCGCGGCGGGGCGGCGATGCCTTCGTCGAGCAGACGCTGGTTGTCGAACAGGTAGTTCAGATCGGCGAATCCGCCGTACAGCTTGAGCGCCCGCAGCACCAGGCGCGGATTGGCCGGGCCGATGCGTTCGTTGAAGTCGGCGGCCAGTTCCTTGAGGTCGGCGCTGTCCACCTGGCGATAGCGCTCGCCGACCGGGGCGTCGCCCATGGCACCGGCATAGGCCTCGTCGATCTCGCCGAAGGTGCAGGCGCCGGCATTGCCCGCGGAGATGTGGTACAGGCTGTAGTTCAGCTTGGGCTTGAGCGCCAGTTCCACCAGGGCTTCGGCGCAGTAGTCCACCGGAATGACATCGATCTGTTCATCGAGGCCGCAGGTGAAGCGTTCCAGGGCGAAGCCCATGCGGAACACCCAGAAGATGCTGCCTGACGCCTTGCAGCCCGAACGACGGTGGCCCACCACGATCGAGGGGCGCGCCACCACCAGGGGCAGCAGCGGCAACTCGTTGCGCA
Organism: Pseudomonas sp. AS2.8; assembly: GCF_014190935.1. Lineage (NCBI taxonomy): Bacteria > Pseudomonadati > Pseudomonadota > Gammaproteobacteria > Pseudomonadales > Pseudomonadaceae > Pseudomonas > Pseudomonas sp. AS2.8. The sequence continues at coordinate 351,299 of NZ_JACHVV010000002.1, read as the reverse complement.
GCTTGAGCTCGATGGCGGCCTTGGAGGCGGTGTAGTCCACCAGCTGCTGGTCCGGTTCGGGAAAATCCCAGGTCTCGGCGACCGGCGACTGGCGCTGCGGACCGCAGGCCATGGCGGTGCTGACGTGCAGGAAGCGCTTCAGGCGCCGCGACTGGGCGCACGCCTCGGCCAGGGCGAAGGTGCCCTCGACGTTGACCGGCCAGATCTTCGGATTGCGCGAGAAGGAGGCCACCGCCGCACAGTTGATGACCTCGTCCAGCGTCTGCAGCAGCGGCTTGGCGGCTTCGATCCAGTGGGTGTCGAGCAGGTCGCCACAGAGGATCTGTTCCGGCTTGAGCAGGGCGGCCAGGCGCTCGTCGATGTCATGGACGCGCAGATTCTGCAGCAGGCGCTCCAGGCCTTCCGCCGGGGTGGCGGCACGGACCAGGAATCTCAGCCCTTCGACATGGCCCAGCTCCAGCAGACGCAGGGTGACGGCGCCGCCGAGAAAGCCGGTGGCACCGGTAACGAGAATGCGGCGCGGTGCGGCGGTGAATTGGATGGAGGAGACGGGAAGCGACATGGCAGAGGCCCTGGTTGGCGGAACGTGGGCGTACCTTAAGGCGCGACGCTGAAGGATTTATTAAGGCTGGGGAACCCCTCAAGGCCGGCGTCTTTCTAGATACCTGAGCGTAACGACCGATAACCGCCTGGAGACCCCCATGGAACTTCCCGTTCACGATCTGACGACCCTCTTCGAGCAACTGGGCCTGGACTCCGATCCGGCCGCCATCGACGACTTCATCGCCAGCCACTCTCCGCTGCCCGACGCGGTGAAGGTATCCGAAGCCGACTTCTGGTCGCCGGCGCAGAAGGCGTTTCTCAAGGACGAGATCATGGGCGACGCCGACTGGGCGCCGATCGTCGACGAGCTGAACGTCCGTCTGCATAGTCATGACTAAAGCTACGGGGCTGGATGCTTTCAGCCCCGTAGACCCTTCCATGTCCGGAGACTTGCCATGAACGCCGTCCATGCCCAGCAGCAGCCCAACGATCCGCCCGTCGCCGACGATGAAGACGAGGTGAGCGAGGAGCAGCTCGACGAATCCGTCGAGGAAACCTTTCCCGCGAGCGATCCCATTTCGCCCTGATGGTTTCTTGGCGCCGTCTCGGCGGCGCCATCCCTACCCCTGATCCGCCTTTCTTGCGCACTCGTCGTGCTGTTTTCCTCCGTTGACCAGCCTTTCCCGCCGCGACTGCTAAGGTAGTTGCGTCGCGCACGCATCGCGACCGGGGTCGCACGGGCGATCCGATGGATCGTTCAACGCAGGGAATCCCATGATCAAGACCTTCTTCGCCACCTTGGCCGGCTCACTCTTTGCCCTGGCCATGCCCTTTGCCGTGGCCGACCCCATCGTCATCAAGTTCGCCCATGTGGTGACGGACGATACGCCCAAGGGCCGCGGCGCCCTGCAGGTGCAGAAGCTGGTGCAGGAGCGGCTGGCCGGCAAGGTCAGGATCGAGGTCTATCCCAACTCCAGCCTGGTGGGCGATGCCGATGAACTGGAGGCCCTGCGCAGCAATCGGGTCCAGCTGCTGGCGCCCTCGGTTTCCAAGCTCAACGCCCTGGCCAAGCCGCTCAGGGTCTACGATCTGCCCTTTCTGTTCGACAACATCGAGGCGGTCAAGCGCTTCCAGCGCCGCGACAAGAGCCGCGAACTGCTGGGCAGCCTGGTCCCCCACGGCATCACCGGGCTGGCCTACTGGAACAACGGTGGCCGGCAGCTTTCGGCCACGCGGGAAGTCCACGTCCCCGCCGACCTCAAGGGCCTGACCTTCCGTGTCGAGTCCTCCGATGTGCTGGCGGCCTACTACCAGCAACTGGGCGCCCAGGCGGTCAAGCTGCCATTCGCCCAAGTCTACGACGCCCTGCGCACCGGCAAGGTCCAGGGCGCGGAGAATCCCTGGTCGAATCTGCTGGGGCAGAAGATCAATACCGTGCAGCCCTATATCGTCGAGGACAACCACAGCTTCCTCACCTACATGCTCATCACCAACACCACCTTCTGGAACGGGCTGCCCTTCGAGATCCGCAGCGAGCTGGAGGCCATCCTCGAAGAGGTATCCCAGTCGGTGAATCGCGATGCCGAAGCCATCAATGCCAAGGCGCGCGAGCGGGTGGCGGCGGCCAACACCAGCAGGATCCTGGTGCCGACGGCTGCCGAGCGCGACGCCTGGCGCGCGGCGGTGGCGCCCCTGATCAAGCGGTATGAAAGCGAAGTGGGCAGCGACGTCCTGCGCGCCGCCGAGGCCGCCAATCGGCGCTGAGATTGCACGGGCGTCCACCCCGGATTTGCGGCAAACTGGCACGGCGTCATCCCGACAACAAGAGGAATAGCCGTGCAGCACGCGGTCATCAGCGGTAGTGGGCTCTATACGCCGCCCGAAAGCATTTCCAACGACGAGCTGGTTGCGTCCTTCAACCAGTGGGCTGGCCAGTGGAATGCCGAGCATGCCGACGCCATCGCCCAGGGCAGCCTGGCGCCCCAGCCGGAATCCAGTGCCGCCTTCATCGAGAAGGCCTCCGGCATCCGCAGTCGCCATGTGGTCGACAAGGCCGGCATCCTCGATCCGGCGCGCATGGTGCCGCATATCCCCGAGCGCTCCAACGACGAGCCCTCGATCCTCTGCGAGATGGGCGTCGCCGCGGCGCGCGAGGCGCTGGAACGCGCCGGGCGGACGGCTGCCGACATCGACGGCGTCATCGTCGCCTGTTCCAACCTGCAGCGCCCCTATCCGGCGGTGGCCATCGAGGTCCAGGCCGCGCTGGGAATCCAGGGCTACGGCTTCGACATGAACGTCGCCTGCTCCTCGGCGACCTTCGGCCTGCAGACCGCCGCCAACGCCGTGCAACTGGGCCAGGCGCGGGCGGTGCTGGTGATAGATCCGGAGATCTGCACCGGCCACCTGAACTTCCGCGACCGCGACAGCCATTTCATCTTTGGCGATGCGGCCACCGCGCTGGTGGTGGAGCGCGCCGACCAGGCGACCTCGGCGCACCGCTTCGAGATCCTCGGGACCCGCCTGTTCACCCAGTTCTCCAACAACATCCGCAACAACTTCGGCTTCCTCAACCGCGCGGCGGAGGAGGGCATGACCCACCCGGACAAGCTGTTCGTCCAGGAAGGGCGCAAGGTGTTCAAGGAGGTCTGCCCGCTGGTGGCCGAATTGATCGCCAGTCACCTCGCCGAACTGGATATCCCCGTCGAGCGGGTCTCGCGCTTCTGGCTGCACCAGGCCAACCTGGCGATGAACCAGCTCATCATCAAACGCCTGCTGGGCCGCGAGCCCGAGTCTGGCGAGGCGCCGGTCATCCTCGACACCTACGGCAACACCAGCTCGGCCGGTTCGGTCATCGCCATGCACCTGCACCACGAGGATCTGGCCAGCGGCAGCCTGGGCGTGCTCAGCTCCTTTGGCGCCGGCTATTCCATCGGCAGCGTGGTGTTGCGCAAGGTCTGATCGACGGCAGGAGTCTTCCCGGGATGACCGTTGTCGGACCTGGGAAGACATCTTGAAATAGGGAGACTCCGTGCCGCCAGGAAGCCTGCTCCAGGTCCAGCTGCGTCAGCTGCGCCCCACCCAGCCCGCGATCGGCCACGACCAGGTGCTGTACAAGCTTGGCAAGTACGCCTGCGACCGGCGCAAGCTGTTCGACGACTACTGCGAAGCCAACGGTCAGCACCTGAGTGGCGGCTTCCAGCCGAGCACCAGCCTGCGCTCGGCCGGTGACGCCCTCGGCGTGCGGCCGCCGGGTACCTGTTTGGACGAAATGAAGACCGTCGTCATAGGGCCGGGACGGCAGCTCTATCTCACCGATGGCCACCACACCTTTTCCGCCTTCTGGGAACATCCCGGCGGGGGCCCGGAAACCCCGGTATGGGTCAGGGTCACCGACGACTTCAGTGGCGCTGCGAGCATGGCCGAGTTCTGGATTCGCCTGCTCGACGAACGCAAGGCCTGGCTCAAGGACCCCCAGGGTCGCCCGATCCTGCCCGAACAGCTCCCGGAAAGCCTGGGGCTCACCGCCATGGCCGACGACCCCTACCGCGCCCTGGTGTATTTCACCCGCCAGATCGGCTACGACAAGCCGCGTACGCCGGACGGCCGGGTGCTGCCGTCGGAATTCCTCGAGTTCTACTGGGCCGAGTGGCTGCGCATGCTGCTGCCCCTGCAGGGCTACGACCTCGACGATCGCAAGAGCTACGCCAAGGCCGTGGAGCAGGCCGCCAAGCTGATGGTGGCCAATCCCGGCATGGTGATCGGCAGCTCGGGGCGCACGGCACTGGAGATGGGTGGCTATCGTGCCCTGGACAAGAAGGTGCTGCGCAAGCTCTCCGCCAGCGACGGCAAGTTCACCTACCTGCTGGCGGCCCGTGCCCAGCGTGCCGCCCTGTCGCGGGCGATCTAGCCATTTTCCGGCTTAAGTGTCTGTTACTAGCAGGTTTTTTTCTTATTGGTGTTGACAGGGGAGGCCGGGCCTCTTAACATGCGCCCCGTCCTGACCGACGGGGCTATAGCTCAGCTGGGAGAGCGCTTGCATGGCATGCAAGAGGTCGACGGTTCGATCCCGTCTAGCTCCACCAAATTTCGGTTTCGCCTTCGGGGGGAATCGGTAGAAGGTTTCGTCCCCTTCGTCTAGTGGCCTAGGACACCGCCCTTTCACGGCGGTAACAGGGGTTCGAGTCCCCTAGGGGACGCCATATCGGTCACGCATCCCAGGCGTGGCAAGATGCTGTACTTGGGGCTATAGCTCAGCTGGGAGAGCGCTTGCATGGCATGCAAGAGGTCGACGGTTCGATCCCGTCTAGCTCCACCAAATTCGTGATCCGCAAGGGTCGCACCAGGGTAACGTCCCCTTCGTCTAGTGGCCTAGGACACCGCCCTTTCACGGCGGTAACAGGGGTTCGAGTCCCCTAGGGGACGCCACACTCGAAAGAAACCGCCTCACGGCGGTTTTTTTTCGTCCGCACGAAAGCCAGCTGCCAGAGTCTTTCACAGGTGCCCGTCCGGGTACGCATCTGTGTTAGACCTGTAGCCCGAGTCCAAGCAAGGGGAGTGGGATGATCGTCGAGTATCTCTACAGCCTGGCCCAGGTGCCTGCCGTCCAGTGGAACGCGCTGCTGACGGACGACCAGCCCTTTCTGCGGCATGAATTTCTCGCCACCCTGGAAGACAGTGGCAGCCTGGGGCAGGGGACCGGCTGGCAGCCGGCGCACCAGATCCTCAAGGACGACCAGGGGCAGCTGCGGGCCGCGATGCCGGCCTATCTGAAGATGCATTCCTATGGTGAATACGTCTTCGACTGGGCCTGGGCCGATGCCTGCCGCCGTGCCGGGATCGACTACTACCCCAAGCTGCTGGCCGCCGTGCCCTTTTCGCCGGTGCAGGGCGCGCGCCTGCTGGGCGATCCGGCCGCTTGCGCGACGCTGCTCGATGCCACCACGGGCAGCCTGGCCGAGCTGGAGCTCTCCAGCCTGCACGTCAACTTCACCGATCCCAGGGCCGATGCCCTGCTCCAGGATCGCGAAGGCTGGCTGGCGCGGCTTGGCTGCCAGTTCCACTGGCATAACCGCGGCTATCGCGACTATGGCGACTTTCTCGCCGCCCTGACCTCGCGCAAGCGCAAGCAGCTGCGCAAGGAGCGCGACCAGGTCGCGGGCCTGGGAGTGAGCTTCGAATGGCGCCAGGGCGGCGAGCTGAGCGAAGCCGAGTGGGACTTCGTCTATGCCTGCTACGCCAACACCTACGAGGTGCGCGGCCAGGATCCCTATCTGACCCGCGCCTTCTTCAGTCTGCTGGCCGAGCGGCTGCCCGCGGCGATCCGGGTGGTACTGGTCCGCCAGGGCAGTCGGCCGGTGGCCATGGCCTTCTATCTCAAGGACGGTGACACCCTCTATGGCCGTTACTGGGGCTGCCTGCAGGAATTCGACCAGCTGCACTTCGAGACCTGCTTCTACCAGGGGATCGAATACGCCATCGCCGAAGGGCTGCAGCGCTTCGATGCCGGCGCCCAGGGCGAGCACAAGCTGATTCGTGGCTTCGAGCCGACCCTGACCCGCTCCTGGCACTACCTGGTGCATCCGGGGCTGAGGGCAGCGGTGGCGGAGTTTCTCGAGCAGGAGCGCGACGGCGTCCAGGCCTATGCGCGGCGGGCTGCAGAGGCCTTGCCCTATCGCCAGGACGACGGCGCGGGCCCATGCTGAACTATCTCTGGTTCCTGCTGGCGGCGCTGTTCGAGATCGCCGGCTGCTATGCCTTCTGGCTCTGGCTGCGGCTGGATCGCAGTCCCTGGTGGATAGCGCCCGGGCTCGCCAGCCTGGTGCTCTTCGCGCTGTTGCTGACCCGTATCGAGGCGGCCTATGCCGGGCGCGCCTATGCGGCCTATGGCGGCATCTACGTGATGGCCTCGCTGGGCTGGCTGGCGCTGGTCGAGCGCACCCGACCCACCTGGACGGATCTGGCGGGCGGTCTGCTTTGCGTGGCCGGGGCCCTGGTGATATTGCTGGCGCCGCGGGGCAGTGCCTGACAGGCGCGAGAGGCGCTAGTCGTCCAGCAGTTCGGGCGGCACGTCGCGGCGCAGCACCAGTTGGCACAGCGCACTGTCGGGGTCGAAGAGGATGACGGCTTCTCCGGTTTCCAGGGCACGGCGCGCGCGCTGGGTACGGGTCGCCAGCGGCGTCTCGTCACCGTTGTCGGTGCCGTCGCGGGTGACGAAGTCTTCCAGCAGGTTGTCGAGGGTGGCGGCAGCGAGCTGGTCGTGGGGGATGATCATCGAGAGGTGCCTGGAAAAAGGCGCCCAGGATACCCCAGGCGCGTTGAGCGAACGCTATTTGCTGCCGTCGCCGACGACCTCCTCCAGCGGCGGCAGGTGCGTCTGGTTGTCCATCTGTGTGTCTTCCGGCAGCAACTGGTGACCAAAGCGGTCCAGCGAGCTGTCGGCCGGCTGGGCATCGCTGTCGAACACCGGCGGGCTGAGCATGTAGCCGGTCAGCAGCTGGCTGAGCGCCGCCAGGCTGACGATATGGGTGCGCTCGTAGCCGTGGGTGGCGTCGCAGCCAAAGGCCAGCAGGGCGACCCGCACGTCCTGGCCGGAACTGATCGCCGAGTGGGCGTCGCTGTAGTAGTAGCGGAACAGGTCGCGGCGTACCGGGATGTCGTTGCGTTGTGCCAGGCGCAGCAGGTGCCGCGACAGGTGATAGTCGTAGGGGCCGGCGGAATCCTGCATGGCCACGCTGACGCGGTGCTCGTCGGATCGCTGTCCGGGTGCCACGGGAGCGATGTCGATGCCGACGAATTCGCTGACGTCCCAGGGCAGGGCACCGGCCGCGCCCGAGCCCACCTCCTCGGTGATGGTGAACAGCGGGTGGCAGTCGATCGGCGGGGTCTGGCCGGTTTCCTTGAGCATCTTCAGGGCGGTGAGCAGGGCGGCGACGCCGGCCTTGTCGTCCAGATGCCGCGAGCTGATGTAGCCGCTGTCGGTGAACTCCGGCAGCGGATCGAAGGCGACGAAGTCGCCGACCTGCACGCCCAGCTGTTCGGTCTCGTGGCGACTCTTGGTCACGGCGTCCAGGCGCAGCTCGATGTGGTCCCAGGTCACCGGCATCTTGTCGATCTCGGTGTTGAAGGCGTGACCGGAGGCCAGCAGGGGCAGCACGCTGCCCCTGAGGGTGCCGTCGTCGGTGAACAGGCTGACGCGACTGCCTTCGGCGAAGCGACTCGACCAGTGGCCCACGGCCGCCAGGCCCAGGCGGCCGTTGTCCTTGATCTCGCGGACGATGGCGCCAATGGTGTCCAGGTGCGCGGAGACGGCGCGATCCGGACTCTCCTTGTGGCCCTTGATGGTGGCGCGGATGGTGCCGCGGCGGGTCAGTTCGAAGGGGATGTCCAGTTCGTTGAGCCGTTCGGCGACGTACATGACGATGGTGTCGGTGAAGCCCGTGGGGCTGGGGATCGCCAGCATGTCCAGCAGGACCTTGCGCAGGTAATCCAGATCGGGCTCGGGCAAGCGATTCATAGCGGAACCTCCCGGGACAGCGGGAACAGCAGGTCGATGAAGCGTTCGGCGGTGGGGCGCGGCTCGTGGTTGGCCAGGCCCGGTCGCTCGTTGGCTTCGATGATGACGTAGTCGGGCGAATCGGCGGCGGGCACCAGCAGGTCCATGCCGGTGACCGGGATGTCCAGCGCCCGGGCCGCCTGGACGGCGGCGTCGGCCAGCACCGGATGGAGGCTGTCGGTGACGTCCTCCAGGATGCCGCCGGTGTGCAGGTTGGCGGTCTTGCGCACCGCCAGGTGGGTGCCGGTCGGCAGGACGCTGTCCCACGCGTAGCCGGCACTGCGGATGGCGCGCTCGGTTTCCTCGTCCACCGGGATGCGCGACTCGCCGCCGGTGGCGGCCTGGCGCCGACGACTCTGGGCTTCGATCAGGTCCCTGACGCTATGCTGGCCGTCGCCGACGATCTCCGCCGGGCGGCGAATGGCCGCGGCCACCACCTCGTGGCCAATGACCACCACGCGCAGGTCGAGGCCCTGGTGAAAGCTTTCCAGCAGGACCCGATCGTCATATCGGCGCGCGGCCTGGATGGCCGCGGCGAGGTGCTCGGCGTCACGGATGTCCACCGCCACGCCCTTGCCCTGTTCGCCATTGACCGGCTTGACCACCAGGGCGCCATGTTTTTCCAGGAAGGCGGCGTTGTCTTCGTCGCTGCCCGCCAGCTGCTGCTCCGGCACCCGCAGCCCGGCGCGGGCCAGGGTACGGCTGGTCAGCACCTTGTCGGCGCAGAGGGTCATGGTCACCGCGGAGGTGAGGTCGGTCAGGGACTCGCGGCAGCGGATGCGCCGGTTGCCCTGGATCAGCGTGAAGAGGCCGCCTTCGGCGTCATCCACCTGCACCTCGATGCCGCGCCTCAGGGCTTCGTCGACGATGATGCGCGCATAGGGATTGAGTTCGGCCGCTGGACCGGGACCCAGGAACAGCGTCTGGTTGATGCCGTTCTTGCACTTGATGGCAAAGGTCTGCAGCGGGCGGAACCCCAGCTTGTCGTAGAGCCGCTTGGCCTGCAGGTTGTCGTGCAGGACCGACAGGTCGAGGAAGGCGAGGCCGCGACTGGCGTAGTGTTCGATCAGGTGGCGCACCAGCGCCTCGCCGACGCCGGGTCTGCTGCAGTCCGGGGAGACCGCCAGGCACCAGAGCGACGAGCCGCCATCCGGATCCTGGAAGGCCTTGACGTGGTTGAGGCCCATCACCGAGCCGATCACGGCGCCGCTGTCGTCGTCTTCCGCCAGCCAGTACACCGGGCCGCCCTTGTGTCTCGGGGTCAGCCGCTCGGTGTCGACGGGCAGCATGTGCCGCTGCTGGTAGAGGCGATTGATCTCGCTCCAGTCCTCGGCGGAGCAGGCGCGGCGGATGCGAAAGCCGCGATAGATCCGCCGGGCCGGACGATAGTCGCTGAACCAGATCCGCAGCGTGTCGCTGGGGTCGAGAAACAGCTGTTGCGGCGCCTGGGCCAGCACCTGGTGGGGGGCGGCCACATAGAGGGCGATGTCGCGCTCGCCGGGCGTTTCGGTGAGCAGTTCCTTGGCCAGGCTGGCGGGATCGGGATAGGTATGGCCGATGAGCAGCCGACCCCAGCCGCACTGCAGGGAGAGCGGCTGGCAGGTGGGCTGGTCACCTTCCGCCAGGCGCGCCTGCAGCCGTTCGTAGGAGGGCGTCTGGGCGCGCTGGAGGCGCTGGTTGTAGCTGGTCGCTTTCATGGGTATTCCGCCCTTACAGTCCGTGCTCGCTCAGCCAGAGATTGAGCGCCGCGAGTTGCCAGAGCTTGGAACCACGCAGGGGCGTGATGCGATCGGCCGGATTGGTCAGCAGGCGATCGATCTCGGCGGTCTCGAACAGGCCGCGATCCTGGCTGGGATCCAGCAGCAGCTCCCGTACCCAGGTCAGGGTGTTGCCTTCCAGGTGCTTGAGGCCCGGTACCGGGAAATAGCCCTTGGGTCGGTCGATGACCTCCTGGGGAATGACCTTGCGCGCCGCGGCCTTGAGCACCTGCTTGCCGCCATCGCCCAGCTTGAATTCCGCGGGAATGCGCGCCGAGAGTTCGGCCAGGCGATAGTCGAGGAAGGGCACCCGGGCTTCCAGGCCCCAGGCCATGGTCATGTTGTCGACCCGCTTGACCGGGTCGTCCACCAGCATCACGGTGCTGTCCAGGCGCAGGGCCTTGTCGACACCGGCGCTGGCGCCGGGCTTGGCGAAGTGCTGGCGGACGAAGGTCTCGGCGGCGTCTTCCTCCAGGCGCACGCCGGCCTGCACGGTGGCGGCGTACTGGGCATAGTCGCGGTCGAAGAAGGCGGCGCGGTAGGCGGCGAAGGGATCGGCGGCGCCATGCACCTGGGGATACCAGTGATAGCCGGCAAAGAGTTCGTCCGCGCCCTGGCCGCTCTGCACCACCTTGCAGTGCTTGGAGACCTCGCGCGACAGCAGATAGAAGGCGATGCAGTCGTGACTGACCATCGGCTCGCTCATGGCCGAGAAGGCACGTGGCAACTGCTGGATGATCTCGTCCTCGGCGATGCGCAACTGGTGGTGGCGGGTGCCGTAGTGATTGGCGATCAGGTCGGAATACTGGAATTCGTCGCCGCGCTCGCCTCCGGCATCCTCGAAGCCGATGGAGAAGGTCAGCAGGTCCTTGACCCCCGAATCGTGCAGCAGGCCCACCAGCAGGCTGGAATCCACCCCGCCGGAGAGCAGCACCCCGACCTCGCGTGCCGCGCGCTGGCGGATCGCCACGGCGTCCTTGAGGCCGTGCAGGACCCGTTCGGCCCAGTCGTCCAGGGTGTAGCGACGCTCGTCTTCGCGAGGGCCGTAGTCCAGATTCCACCAGGTCTCCTGGTGTTGCTGGCCGGACGCATCCACGGTCATCCAGGTCGCCGGCGGCAGCTTCTGCACGCCCTGCAGGATGGTACGCGGCGCCGGCACCACGGCATGGAAATTCAAGTAGTGGTTGAGGGCGACGGGATCGATGCGGGTGTCGATGTCACCTGCTTCCAGCAGGGCGGGCAGGCTGGAAGCGAATCTCAGGCGCTTGTCGGTAAAGGACAGATACAGCGGCTTGATGCCCAGGCGATCCCGGGCGATGAACAGCCGACCGCTGTCGCGCTCCCAGATGGCGAAGGCGAACATGCCATTGAGCTTGGGCAGCATGGCCTTGCCCCAGGCGTGATAGGCCTTGAGCAGGATCTCGGTATCGCCGCCGGAGTGGAAGCTGTAACCCTTGGCTTCCAGCTCGCTGCGCAGTTCCGGGTAGTTGTAGATGGCGCCGTTGAACACCATCGACAGCCCCAGCTCCGGCTCGATCATGGGCTGGCCCGAGGCTTCCGCCAGATCCATGATCTTCAGCCGCCGATGGCCCAGGGCGACCGGCCCCTGGCTATGGAAACCCCAGGCGTCGGGGCCGCGCTGTTCGAGGCGGTGGGTGATGCGTTCCACCGCGCTGATGGATGCAGGTTGACGATCGAAACGAAGCTCTCCGGCGATGCCGCACATGGTGCTGTGCCTCTTGAATCCTTGGGATGCGGCGCGGTGAGTTCAATCCCGAACCCGGCGTGCGCATCCAATGCGTGTGGACTTCTCGCCATCCTTGAGAAGCCAATGCAGGGGCGCCATGCGGGCGAACAGGGCAGGGGGCGGACAGCTCGTCTGTCTGGCGCCGCGGATCTGAACGCACGCACCGACCGACAGCGGGTCTCATAGAGGGTGGGGTACCGCCGGTCAGGGCCTCAGGTTACGAGCCCCAGGCGCGGCGGATGGTTCCATCGAAAAGCCCGTGGCTGCCGCCACCGTCACAGGTACGGCTGTCAAACTAGCTTGTATATGTTATAATGTATCTTTATCGGGCCCAGCGATGACCTGTCGTTGTCGACGCCCCAGACCAGGAGACGCCTCATGAAACCCGGTATCCATCCCAACTACCGCCCGGTGCTGTTCCACGACACCACCTCGGACACCTACTTCCTGATCCGCTCTACCGCCGAGAGCGACCGGACCCAGGAATACGAAGGTGAGACCTATCCCTACATCAGTCTGGACGTATCCAGCGCCTCGCACCCCATCTACACCGGCGAGCAGCGCCAGATGAAGGTCGAGGGTCGCGTCTCGAGCTTCAACAAGAAGTTCGCTGGCTTCCCGGGCGGCAACAGCAAGTAAACCCCTCGTGAGCAGCGCGCCCGCTCAGCGCGCGCTGCTGACCCCTTCCAGGGTGGCGAAGGAGGTGTCCTTGGCGGTCAGCAGGAAATCCTGCATGAAGGGCGCCTCCAGCATGTCTTCGCGGATCGCCGCATAGAGCGTCGCATAGAGGCCTTTCTCGCCCAGCCGGCGCGCGGTAACGTAGCCGCGAGAGCTGTACTCGTGGATCGCCCAGTTGGGCAGGCAGCAGACGCCACGCCCCGAGGCCACCAGCTGCAGCATCATCACCGTCATCTCCGCCGTGCGCACCGACAGCGGCTCGACATCGGCCGGATCGAGGAAGCGGGTGAAGATATCCAGTCGATCACGCTCCACCGGATAGGTGATCTGGGTTTCCTGGGCGAGATCCTCGGGAACGATATGGGGGCGCTGCGCCAGCGGATGCTGATTGGCTACCGCCAAGAGGGCCTCGTAGGTGAACAGCGGCACGTAGGTCACCCCCGAGAGGTCCACCGGATCGGCTGTCACCACTAGGTCCAGATCGCCCCGGGCCAGGGCTGGCAGGGGCGCGAAGGAAAACCCGGAGGCCAGGTCCAGCTCCACTTCCGGCCAGGAGTCACGAAACTGGTCGATGGTCGGCATCAGCCACTGGAAGCAGCTGTGGCATTCGATGGCCATGTGCAGGCGGCCCGCGGTCCCTCCGACCAGCCGCGCCAGATCGCGTTCGGCACTGCGCAGATGCGGCAACACCGCGTCCGCGGTCTGCAGCAGCCGCAGGCCGGCGCTGGTGAAGCGAATGGGCTTGGTCTTGCGGATGAACAGCGGGGTACCCAGGCGCTCTTCCAGTTCCTTGAACTGATGGGAGAGGGCGGATTGCGTCAGGTGCAGCCGCTCCGCGGCTTCCACCAGGCTGGAGGATTCGCGGAGTGCATGCAGGGTTTTCAGGTGACGGAGTTCGAACATGGCGCTGGCGCTGGAGATAAAGCCGCATCATGAAGACTTTTCATGGTGCTGACCATCTTCGTCGCGCCAGCCGTTGCAGAATCCAGTGCGATTGATGAGTCGATCGTCCCCGAGCGGTTCGCCCGCTCGGGGACAGGTCAGCCTCTCCCTCAGGCCGCGTTGCTGTCCTTGCTGGCCTGGGCCGGTTCCGAATGCGCCAGGAAGTCTTCCAAGGCAGCCCGCTCGGCGTCGGTGAATACCAGACCCAGCTTGGTCCGCCGCCAGAGTACGTCATCCACGCTAGTGACCCACTCGTATTGCTGCAGGTACTCGACTTCACGCGCGTACAGGTCGGCACCTATCACCTCGCCCAGCGTTTCCACTGAGCGCCCGTCACCCAGCAGGGTCCAGACCCGGCTGCCGTAGGTGGTCGCCCAGCGCTGTGCCAGGGCCGGCGTCAGGCCGCTGACCTTGTCCAGCAACTCGCGGGTCAGCGCCTGGGGCGTGGTCATGTTCTCGCCACCGGGCAGCGGCGCCGAGGCGGTCCAGCTATTGCCCAGCTGGGGAAAGAAGGGCTGCAGCTGAGCCATTGCCGATTCGGCGAGCTTGCGGTAGGTGGTCAGCTTGCCACCAAAGACCGACAGCAACGGGGCACCCTGTTCCTCGGCCAGCGACAGGGTGTAGTCGCGGGTGATGGCGGAGGGGTTGTCCGATTCGTCGTCGCACAGCGGGCGCACGCCGGAGAAGGTGTGCAGGACATCGTCGCGGCTGAGCTGCTTGCGGAAGTGGGCATTGGCCACGCCCAGGACGTAGTCGATTTCCTGGTCGGTGATGGTCACCTTGGCCGGATCGCCCTGGTACTCGCGATCCGTGGTGCCGACCATGGTGTACTGGCCGAGATAGGGAATGGCGAAGACGATGCGGCGGTCTTCGTTCTGCATGATGTAGGCCTGCTCGCCTTCATACAGCTTGGGCACGATGACGTGACTGCCCTGGATCAGGCGGATGCCGTAGGGCGATTTCTGCTGCAGGTCTTGGCGAATGAAGCTGGCGACCCAGGGGCCGGCGGCATTGACCAGGCCCTTGGCGCGAATCTGCCGACGACCCTGGGGACCCTCGACCTCGACCTCCCAGTGGCCTTCGACGCGACGGGCGCTGACGCAGCGAGTGCGGGTCACGATGTCGGCGCCCTTGTCGCGCGCCTGCATGGCGTTGAGCACCACCAGGCGGGCATCGTCCACCCAGCAATCGGAATATTCGAAGCCGCGCTTGATCTCGGCCTTGAGCGGCCCCTGGGCATCGAACTTCAGGCCGCGGGAACCCGGCAGCTTTTCGCGCTTGCCAAGATGGTCATAAAGGAAGAGACCGGCACGGATCATCCAGGCCGGGCGCAGGTGCGGACGGTGGGGCAGGACGAAACGCATCGGCTTGACGATATGGGGTGCCTTGGCCAGCAAGACCTCGCGCTCGGCGAGGGCTTCGCGTACCAGGCGGAATTCGTGGTGTTCCAGGTAGCGCAGGCCGCCATGGATCAACTTGCTGCTGGCGGACGAGGTATGGCTTGCCAGGTCGTCGCGTTCACAGAGAAACACCGACAGACCCCGACCGGCTGCATCGGCCGCGATGCCTACGCCGTTGATGCCACCGCCGATGACGGCGAGATCGTAAGTCCGGGGAGTTGCAGTGGGTGCCTGAGCCATGGTGCCTCCTGTGAAACGAACATAATTATTCGGTTTCGAACATAATAGCCCAGCAAAAACTCAGGTTCTAGCCAGGTCCGTGTCTTCAGACCGCCAAAACGAAAAAAAACGAATATAGAGAGAAGCCAGGCGACGAATGGTCGTCGCCTGGAAGATCAGCGCGGGCGCGCCACTTCCACCTTGACCTGCCATTCCTGCAGGCAGCGGGCGAAGGCGGGCGAAGGTTCGCGCTCGGTGAAGAGCTGGTCGATCTGTTCCAGGCTGCCCAGGCGGATCATGGCGTTGCGGCCGAACTTGCTGGAATCGGCGGCGAGAAACACCTGGCGGGCGTTATGGATAATGGCCTGGGAGACGCAGACTTCCTGGTAGTCGAAGTCGAGCAGGGTGCCGTCTTCGTCGATGCCGCTGATGCCGACCAGGGCGTAGTCGACCTTGAACTGCTTGATGAAGTCGGCGGTCGCCTGGCCCACCACGCCGCCGTCGCTGCGCACCTTGCCGCTGGCGATCAGGACGTCGAAGTCGTCCTTGGCGCTGAGGATGTTGGCCACGTGCAGGTTGTTGGTGATGACCTTGAGGCTGCGATGCCCGAGCAGGGCATGGGCGATGGCCTCGGTGGTGGTGCCGATGTTGATGAACAGCGAGGCGTGGTCGGGTACGGCGGCGGCCACGGCTTCGGCGATCAGGCGCTTTTCCTCGCGCATCTGCCCGGCTCTCATGCTGTATTCGGTGTTTTCCACGCTGGAGTCGTGGGCAGCGCCCCCATGGTAGCGCCGCAGCAGGCCGGCCTCGGCGAGCTGGTTGATGTCGCGCCGGATCGTCTGCGGGGTGACGGAGAAATGCTGGGCCAGCTCTTCGATGCTGACGTAGCCGCGCTCACGGACCAGTTCGAGAATCTGCTGTTGGCGAGGCGCCAGGCTCATTGCGGCTTCCTTGAGGTGATCGAGTAAATTCACAGAGGATGCCGTAGGTCTTTCCGGGTGGAAAGCGCTTGTCGCGCAAAGCAAGACCGGCGTCGGAAGACGCCGGCCTCAAGGGGAGCCGTCCGGAAGGCTGCCGGGCAACCGCCGACAGCCTCCGGAGCGGAGTCACTCAGTCCAGGGCCCAGCCGCGGGTACGCTCGACGGCCTTTTTCCAGCCCTTGTACAGGGTGTCTCTCTTGGTCGGGTCACAGGCCGGTTCGAAGACCCGTTCGATGGTGCTCTTGCTGCGCAACTCGTCCAGGCTGCTCCAGAACCCGGTGGCGAGACCGGCCAGGTAGGCTGCGCCGAGGGCGGTGGTTTCCTTCATTTCCGGGCGTTCGACACGCGTGCCGAGCACGTCCGACTGGAACTGCATGAGGAAGTTGTTGGCGGTGGCGCCGCCGTCCACCCGCAGGGACTTCAGGGCTTCGCCGGCATCCTGCTGCATGGCATCCAGCACGTCGCGGGTCTGGAAGGCGATGGATTCCAGGGTGGCGCGGATGATGTGATCCACCTTGACGCCACGGGTCAGGCCGAACAGCGCGCCGCGGGCATAGGGATCCCAGTAGGGCGCGCCCAGGCCGGTGAAGGCCGGCACCAGGTAGACGCCGTTGCTGTCGGTCACCTTGGTGGCGAAGTACTCGGAGTCCAGGGAATCGTTGATCACCTTGAGTTCGTCGCGCAGCCACTGGACGGTGGAGCCACCGTTGAAGATGGCGCCTTCCAGGGCGTAGTTGACCTCGCCGCGGGGACCGCAGGCGATGGTGGTCAGCAGGCCGTGCTGGGATTGCACCGCCTTCTCGCCAGTGTTCATCAGCAGGAAGCACCCGGTGCCATAGGTGTTCTTGGCCTGGCCGGGCTCCACGCACATCTGGCCGAACAGCGCCGCCTGCTGGTCGCCGGCGATACCGGCGATGGGGATGCCGGTGGTCTGGCCGCTGCCCAGGTGCGCCTGGCCATAGACCTCGGAGGAGGACTTCACTTCCGGCAGCATCTCGCGCGGGATGTCCAGCACCTCGAGCATGGTGGCGTCCCACTCGCGCTTGTGGATATCGAACAGCAGGGTGCGCGAGGCATTGGTGTAGTCGGTCACATGGGCCTGACCCTGGGTCATCTTCCAGATCAGCCAGGTGTCGACGGTGCCGAACAGCAGCTCGCCGCGGCGGGCGCGTTCACGGCTGCCCTGGACATGGTCAAGGATCCACTTGATCTTGGTGCCCGAGAAGTAGGGGTCGATCACCAGGCCGGTGGTCTTGCGGATATGGTCTTCCATGCCATCGCGCTTGAGCTGGTCGCAGATCGCGGTGCTCTGGCGGCTCTGCCAGACGATGGCGTTGTAGATGGGACGACCGGTGGTCTTGTCCCAGACGATGGCGGTTTCGCGCTGGTTGGTGATGCCGATGGCGGCGATCTGCTCGTTGCTGATGCTGGCCTGGGCCAGCGCCTCGACGAACACCGCGCTCTGGGTGGCCCAGATCTCCATGGGGTCGTGCTCGACCCAGCCGGCCTGCGGGTAGATCTGCGCGAATTCGCGCTGGGCGATGGTCACCACGTTGGCATTGCGGTCCAGCACGATGGCGCGCGAGCTGGTGGTGCCCTGGTCGAGCGCGACGATGTACTGCTTGTTCTGGTCGGTCATGGTCTTGTTCCTTATTGTGATTCGCGGCGATCAGGACGCTTTGGAGGCGGAGGTCACTTCGGTGCGGGCACTGTCCTCGGCCTTGGCCGGGACGTCGCAGGCACCCGAAGCCAGTCCGGGCAGATGGCGGCAGATCAGCGCCTTGTAACCGGCGGCGCCCAGGCAGGCACCGACGATGGGGCCGAAGATGGGCACCAGGAAGTAGGGAATGTCACGGCCACCGGTGAAGGCGATCTCGCCCCAGCCGGCAAAGAAGGTCATCAGCTTGGGTCCGAAATCCCGGGCCGGGTTCATGGCGAAGCCGGTCAGCGGGCCCATGGAGCCACCGATCACGGCGATCAGCAGACCGATCAGCAGGGGCGCGAGCGGACCACGGGGCAGGCCGTTGCCGTCGTCGGTGAGGGCCATGATCATGGCCAGCAGGATGGCGGTGATGACGGCTTCGACCAGGAAGGCCTGGCCAATCGACAGGGACGGATGGGGGTAGGTGGAGAAGACACCGGCCAGCTCCAGGCTCGCCTGACTGCCGCGGACCATGTTGTGGGCCTGTTCATAATCGAAAAACAGGCTGCTGTAGAGGCCGTAGACCAGCGCCGCGCCGCAGAAGGCGCCGGCCACCTGGGCCAGGATGTAGGCCGGGACCTTGCGTCTTTCGAAGCCACCGAACAGCCACAAGGCGATGGTGACGGCCGGGCTGAGATGCGCACCGGAGACACCGGCGGACAGGTACACCGCCATGCTCACGCCAACGCCCCAGATGATACTGATTTCCCACAAGCCGAGAGTGGCACCGCCGACCTTCGCGGCCGCCACGCAACCGGTACCGAAAAAGATGAGCAGGGCTGTGCCGAGGAATTCGGCGATGCATTGACCGCGTAGCGTTGGAGCGAGAAGAGTACTCATGGAGGAGCCTCGTGGTTGTTGTATTTATAGGTGGCCGGAGAGCCATTTGTTCGCAACCGAAAATCTAATTTCAAATATGAAAACTGTCAAAGCTCCTGAGCGCAAAAACAGTGACGACGTTCGACAATTCATTGCCGATGCGACGCCGCCTGCTATTTTGGTCATAGGACTTCTGGCGACAACCAGCCCGTTGGCAGGTCTCAAGGTGTAGCCGTCGCTGCCAGGGATCATCAGAGGCCGGGTGCCCGCGCGACGTCGATGCTTGCTGTTTCTCTTCTTCTGCTCAGGTAGCGCGCATGCCCTTAGAATTTCATCAGGTCGATGCCTTCACCGATCAGCCCTTCCGCGGCAATCCCGCCGCGGTCTACCGCCTGGACAGCTGGCCGGCCGACGAGCTGCTGCAGCGGATCGCCACCGAGCACAATCTTTCGGAAACCGCCTTCGTGGTGTGGGAAGGGGATACCTGGCGCATCCGCTGGTTTACCCCGCGGACCGAGGTGCCCCTGTGTGGCCATGCCACCCTGGCTGCAGCGCACATCCTGTTCGAGGTCTATGGCGAAGTGGGCGACCGCCTGGAGTTCATCAGTCAGGCGGGCGTCCTGCGCGTGTTCCGTGAAGCCGATGGCCTGCTGGCGCTGGATTTTCCCGCGCTGGTACCCACGGAGCAGGGGGTGACGCCCGAGCTGGAGCGAGCCCTGCGGGTCTCGCCTGTGGATGCCCTGGCGGCGGACAAGCTGCTGGTATTGCTGGAGTCGGAGCAGGCGGTGCGTGATTGCAAGCCGGATCTGGCGGCCATCGCCCGGCTGCCCTGGCAGGGCGTCATCGTGACCGCGCGGGGCCAGGAGGTGGACTTCGTTTCGCGCTTCTTCGCTCCGGCGGTGGGCGTGGATGAAGACCCCGTCACCGGTTCGGCGCATTGCAGCCTGATTCCCTACTGGTCGCGACGACTGGCCAAGCGGATGCTCACCGCGCAGCAGCTTTCGGCCCGGGGCGGGCAGCTCAGGTGTCGCCTGGAGGGCGACCGGGTCAGCATCGCCGGAAGGGCGGTAACGGTGCTGCGTGGACAGCTGTTGCTGTAACGGAAAGGCCTCGGCTGCCAGGTGCAGCCGAGGCCTCTGCCGGGTTCAGGCGTGCAGCGGCGGCTTGATGAGGAATTCCAGCAGCGCCTTCTGCGCATGCAGACGATTTTCGGCTTCGTCCCAGACCACGGCGCGGGGATCGTCCAGCAGGGTGTGGCTGATCTCTTCTCCCCGGTGGGCCGGCAGGCAGTGCATGAACAGCACGTCGGGCGCGGCGCCATCGAGCAGTTCGGCGGTGACCTGGTAGGGCTTGAAGGCCGCCAGGCGCAGACGAGTTTCCTCTTCCTGGCCCATGGAGGTCCAGACGTCGGTGCTGACCAGGTGCGCCTGGGCCACCGCCTCGCGTGGATCCCGGGTCAGCTGCACACGGTCGCCCGCGCGTTCGAGAAAGCGCGGATTGGGCTCATAGCCTTCCGGGCAGGCGATGCGCAGGCTGAAGTCGAGCTGTTCGGCCGCCTCGATGTAGCTGTTGCACATGTTGTTGCCGTCGCCGATCCAGGCCACGGTCTTCCCACGGATATCGCCCCGGTGTTCGAAGAAGGTCTGCATGTCGGCGAGCAGCTGGCAGGGATGCAGATCATCTGACAGGCCATTGATCACCGGCACCCGGGAATGGGCGGCGAAGGTGGTGAGCATCTCGTGGGCATAGGTGCGGATCATCACGCCGTCGAGCATGCTCGACATGACCCGAGCGCTGTCCGGTACGGGTTCACCGCGACCGAGCTGGGTATCCCGGGAAGAGAGGAAGATCGCCTGGCCGCCGAGCTGGATCATGCCGGCCTCGAAGGAGAGGCGAGTACGAGTCGAGGCCTTTTCGAAGATCATGCCCAGGACGCGATTGCGCAGGGGCTCATGCAGGACGTCCCGGTTGCGCAGAGCCTTGAGTTCGATGCCGCGTGCGATGAGTTGCCGGAGTTCCTCGGGGGAACAGTCCATGAAAGAGAGAAAGTGGCGAACCGTCATTTCGTTACCCTAGCGTCCCGTCCCGGTAACGGCCGTCCATGGAGGGCGCGGCGAACCTGAGAGCATGCCGTTTCAAACGGCGGAAAGACCAAAGGCGAAATGGTATAAGTTCATGTCGCATTTTACCACCATCGCAGGCCAGGCCCTTCATTCAGAGCGGCTGGCCTGAGACGGATCAGCGGACGCTAGCCTTACAGCAGGTCGGCGGGAACGTTGCCGCCGTTGTCGGCCAGCTTCTGCAGGACGGCCTTGTGCAGCCACATGTTCATCTGGGCGGAGTCACCCAGCTTGTCGGCCGGGCAGTTCAGTTCCTTGGCCAGTTCCTGGCGTGCGGTCAGGCTGCTGTCCAGGTCGAGGAGCTTGAGCAGGTCGACGATGGAGGTCTTCCAGTTCAGCTGCTCGCCTTTCTGAGCGGCCAGGCCGTCCAGCTTGGCGGCGACGTCCACCTGGCTGATGTGGTTGCTAGCACCGGCGGGAGCGGTGCTACCGGCGGGCGTGGTGGTCTCGGTGGCCCCGGTGGTAGGCGCGGCGGCAGGGGTGTCCGCGTGGGCTTCACCGATGCCGAGCTTGGATAGGATGGTGCTGAACAGGCTCATGGAGTTCTCCTGGGGTTTTGGATCAGGCGCACCGAGCGGCGCCTACCCTTAACCTGACCACCGCTGCGCCCGCAAAGTTTGCTCGGCGTCGCTCCAGATCGTCGTCTGGGTGGCGAACGGTGGTGTCGGAGCGTGGTCGATTTGCAGGTCGAGCCGCGCCTGTCATGGGCTGGACGTCGCGGAAATCCCGGCGTTCCACCGGCCTTTCCGTTACAATCGTCCCACCGTATTAGCGAGGTGCATCGTGGAAATCATCGATACCATCAAAGACCAGATTGCCAACAATCCCGTGCTGCTCTACATGAAGGGTTCGCCGAACGCGCCTCAGTGCGGCTTCTCTTCCCGCGCCGCTCAGGTGCTGATGGCCTGTGGCGAAAAATTCGCCTATGTCGACATCCTGCAGAATCCGGAAATTCGCGCCAACCTGCCCAAGTACGCCAACTGGCCGACCTTCCCCCAGCTGTGGGTCGGCGGTGAGCTGGTCGGCGGCAGCGACATCCTGGCCGAGCTGTATGAAAAGGGCGAATTGCAGACCCTGATCAAGCAAGCCGTGGAAACCAAGGACGCCTGAGTCCCTGGCCCATAAAAAAAGCCCGCACGCTGCGGGCTTTTTTTATGGGTGTCTGCCGGATCAATCGTCGTCGTGCATCTGCGACTGGATGTAGTTCTCGATCCCGACGCTGGCGATCAGGCTCAGCTGGGTTTCCAGCCAGTCGATATGCTCTTCCTCGGATTCGAGAATGCTCTTGAGCATGTCGCGGCTCACGTAGTCCCGCACGCTTTCGCAGTAGGTGATGGCTTCACGCAGGTCGGCAACGGCGCTGATTTCCAGGCGCAGGTCGCACTGGATCATTTCCTGGGTGTTCTCGCCGATCATCAGCTTGCCCAGGTCCTGCAGATTGGGCAGGCCTTCCAGGAACAGGATGCGCTCGATCAGGCGATCGGCGTGCTTCATCTCGTCGATGGATTCCTTGTACTCGTGATGGCCGAGCTTGCGGATACCCCAGTCGTTGTACATCCGCGAATGCAGGAAGTACTGGTTGATGGCCACCAGTTCATTGCCGAGGATCTTGTTCAAATGCTGGATGACGGTGATATCGCCTTTCATGGCCGGACCTGCGAATGGGGTGGGATTGCCGGCAGTCTGAGCGTGGAAAAGCCCTTTGTCAAAAGCTTAAGTTGTTGAAAAATCGACGAAAATCGAACGGTAATCGAAAGCTTTTCCATCCATTCCGTAAGCGTTTGATTAGACAATAAAAAAGCCGGACTCTAAGTCCGGCTTTTTTCGTCATGCTGTCGCTCAGGCGCGCGGTACATCCAGTGCATAGGCGAGCTGCTGGGCGCCGTGCAGTTCGCCAAGGGTCTCCTTGACCACCTGCTTGGCGAGGCAGGCGCACTTGCCGCACTGGGTGGCGCAACCGGTGCTTTCCCGAACTTCCCGATAACTGCAGCAGCCGTCGTAGATGGCTTCACGAATCTGCTTGTCGGTCACGCCACGGCAAAGACACACGTACATGGATCGCCTGCTGTATGAGTGGAAGTGCCGCCAAAGCTAATGACAATGAGAATGATTGTCAAAGTTGTAGGCGGCAAAATCTCATTAACGGCAGGGTGGGCGACGGACGGTCAGTCGAGATCGACCCAGCCGCCCATCTCCCGCCAGCGATTGACGATGCCGCAGAACAGCTCGGCAGTCTTCTCGGTGTCGTAGCGGGCCGAATGGGCTTCGCGGTTATCGAATTCGATACCGGCGGCCTGGCAGGCCTTGGCCAGCACCGTCTGCCCATAGGCCAGGCCGGCGAGGGTGGCGGTATCGAAGCTGGAGAAGGGGTGGAAGGGATTGCGCTTCAGGCCGCAGCGCAGCACCGCGGCATTGAGGAAGCCCAGGTCGAAGCTGCTGTTGTGGCCGACCAGGATGGCTCTCTTGCAGCCGTTGGCCTTAAGCGACTTGCGCACGCCTTTGAAGATCTCGCTGAGCGCCTGCTCTTCGCCCACCGCCATGCGCAGCGGATGGTCGAGCTTGATGCCGGTGAATTCCAGCGCCGCCGGCTCGATATTGGCGCCGGCGAAGGGTTCGACGCGGAAGAAGTAGGTGTGGTCCGGATAGAGCACCCCATCCTCGTCCATGGCTACGGTGGTGGCGGCGATTTCCAGCAGGGCATCGGTGGCGGCGTTGAAGCCACCGGTCTCGACATCCACCACCACCGGCAGGTAGCCGCGGAAGCGCCGCGCCATGGGGATGCGCGAGTCGGACATCGGCTGGCTGGCGTCCAGTTCGTCGCTGAAGGTCTCGTCCATGCTCATGCGCCCACCTCCAGACGCCAGCGCAAGGTCTCGCCGGCGCGCAGCGGAATCACCTCGTGGTCACCGAAGGGCAGGGAGGCGGGAGCCTGCCAGTCCTCACGGACCAGGGTGACGGTCTCGGTATTGCGCGGCAGGCCGTAGAAATCGGCGCCGAAATGGCTGGCGAAGCCTTCCAGGCGGTCGAGGGCATTGCGGCTCTCGAAGGCCTCGGCATAGAGCTCCAGGGCGCCATAGGCGGTGTAGCAGCCGGCGCAACCGCAGGCCGCTTCCTTGGCGTGGCGGGCATGGGGCGCCGAATCGGTGCCGAGGAAGAACTTGGGATTGCCGCTGGTGGCGGCGTCCAGCAGGGCGCTCTGGTGGGTGTTGCGCTTGAGGATCGGCAGGCAATAGAAGTGCGGCCGGATCCCGCCCACCAGCATGTGGTTGCGGTTGTACAGCAGGTGATGGACGGTGATGGTGGCGCCGACGTTGGCCGGGGCCTCGCGCACGAAGGCCGCCGCGTCGCCGGTGGTGATGTGCTCGAAGACCACCTTCAGCGTCGGGAAGCGCTGGACGATACGCACCAGGTGCTCGTCGATGAACTTCTTCTCGCGGTCGAAGACGTCCACCTCGGCATGGGTAACCTCGCCGTGCACCAGCAGCGGCAGGCCGATCTCGGCCATGGCTTCCAGGGTGGGGAAGAGGTTGTCCAGCGAGGTCACGCCGGAATCGGAGTTGGTGGTGGCGCCGGCCGGATAGAGCTTGGCGGCGTGCACGAAGCCACTGGCCTTGGCGCTGCGTACCTCTTCCGGGCTGGTGCGATCGGTGAGATAGAGCACCATCAGCGGTTCGAAGCGGCTGCCGGCCGGGCGCGCGGCCAGGATCCGCTCGCGGTAGGCGGCGGCTTGCTCGGCATTGCGCACCGGTGGCACCAGGTTGGGCATGACGATGGCGCGACCGAATTCCCGGGCAGCGTCGGCGACGGTCTGCTGCAGGGCGGCGCCGTCGCGCAGGTGAATGTGCCAGTCATCGGGACGGGCAAGGGTGATCCGGTCGGTCATGCGGGATTCCAGGCTGCGGGAAAGTGGGGAAATGCTACCGGAAAAGGGGGTAGCCGGCACCCGTGCGGCGGGACCGTGCTCAAGTTTTCCGCGCCTTCGACCGATAAGAAGCCCAGGTACTTTTTCTTTCCGGAGTCCGACGTGCGCCCGCGTTACCTCTTACTTTCCTCTCTGCTGCTTGCCGTGCCGGCCTGGGGGATGACCTTCCAGAGCCGGCTCGAAAGCGTGGAATGGAAGGTCGAGGGCGACATCTTCGCCTGTCGCCTGCTGCAGCCCATTCCACGCTTCGGCAGTGGCGGCTTCCTGCGCCGCGCGGGCGAGTCCACGGTGTTCGAGTTGCGGCCCAATGGCCAGTGGTTGCCCGCGGGCAGTGCCAGCCTGAAAGCGGCGGCGGTGCCCTGGAAGCCGGGGCTGGGCGATATCAGCCTCGGCTCGGTCAAGGTCGTCGAGGGCGAGCAGGCGCTGGCCACCAGCGCGCAGCAGGCGCAGCGGCTGCTGGCGGGATTGATGGAAGGGCGCATGCCCCAGGTCAGTCGCTCGGGGGCCCTGGACGACCGGGTCGAGGTCCGGCTGCTGCCGGTGCGCTTCGAGCCGGCCTACCAGCAATTCCAGGCCTGTACCCAGAAGCTGCTGGCGGTCAATTTCGAGCAGATCCGCCATTCCCAGGTCAATTTTCCGGGCGGCGGCGATACCCTGGACGATCTGGCCAAGGCCAAGCTCGATCTCATCGACGAGTACCTGAACGCCGATCCGACGGTCAATCACGTCATCGTCTCGGGCTACAGCGACAACCAGGGGACGCGCCTGGACAACCGCCAGGAGTCCCGGCTGCGCGCCATCGCCGTGATGGAGTACCTCAAGAGCAAGGGCTTCGCCGCGGAGCAGATCGAATTGCGCTTCTTTGGCGAGCAGTATCCCGTGGCGCCCAACAGCAGCAAGGCCAATCGTGCGCTCAATCGCCGGGTGACCCTGGTGTTCTCGCGGGTGTCGCCGAGCGCCGAGCCCCCGGCTGCGCCGACCTCCAGCACCGCGGCCAACCCGGCCGAACCACCGGCGCCCACCCCGGCACCGCCGGCCAAGCCCAAGGGCTGATCCGCCCCGACCGCATGTCGCCCAGACATCAGAGTGCGTCGCGCCCCTGTAAAAGCAGCGAGGCGACCAGTAGAATTGTCGCTTTCCGACTCAACGCAACACACGGGAGCGAACGGCATGGCGGATGTGAAGAAGGTAGTCCTGGCGTATTCCGGCGGCCTGGACACCTCGGTGATCCTCAAGTGGCTGCAGGATACCTATAACTGCGAAGTGGTGACCTTCACCGCTGACCTCGGCCAGGGCGAGGAAGTTGAGCCGGCGCGCGCCAAGGCCAAGGCCATGGGCGTCAAGGAAATCTACATCGACGACCTGCGCGAAGAATTCGTCCGCGACTTCGTCTACCCGATGTTCCGTGCCAACACCGTCTACGAAGGCGAGTACCTGCTGGGTACCTCCATCGCCCGTCCGCTGATCGCCAAGCGCCTGATCGAGATCGCCAACGAGACCGGCGCCGACGCCATCTCCCACGGCGCCACCGGCAAGGGCAACGACCAGGTGCGTTTCGAGCTGGGCGCCTATGCGCTCAAGCCGGGCGTCAAGGTGATCGCGCCCTGGCGCGAGTGGGACCTGCTGTCCCGCGAGAAGCTGATGGACTACGCCGAAAAGCACCAGATCCCGATCGAGCGCCACGGCAAGAAGAAGTCGCCGTACTCCATGGACGCCAACCTGCTGCACATCTCCTACGAGGGCGGCGTGCTGGAAGACACCTGGACCGAGCACGAAGAAGACATGTGGCGCTGGACCAAGTCCCCGGAAGCCGCGCCGGACACCCCGACCTACCTCGAGCTGACCTACCGCAATGGTGACATCGTCGCCATCGACGGCCAGGAGCTGAGCCCGGCCACCGTGCTGGCCGAACTGAACCGCATCGGCGGCGAGAACGGCATCGGTCGCCTGGACATCGTCGAGAACCGCTACGTCGGCATGAAGTCCCGCGGCTGCTACGAGACGCCCGGCGGCACCATCATGCTCAAGGCCCACCGCGCCATCGAGTCCATCACCCTCGACCGCGAGGTGGCTCACCTCAAGGACGAGCTGATGCCCAAGTACGCCAGCCTGATCTACACCGGCTACTGGTGGAGCCCCGAGCGGCTGATGCTGCAGAAGATGATCGACGCCTCCCAGGCCAGCGTGAACGGCGTGGTACGCCTGAAACTGTACAAGGGCAACGTCATCGTCGTCGGCCGCAAGTCCGACGAATCGCTGTTCGATGCCAACATCGCCACCTTCGAAGAAGACGGCGGCGCCTACAACCAGGCCGACGCGGCGGGCTTCATCAAGCTCAACGCCCTGCGCATGCGCATCGCCGCGGGCAAGGGTCGCACCCTGCTGTAAGGGTCGCCAGGCAACGCAAAACCCCAGCCTCGGCTGGGGTTTTTCATGGGCTACAGGTCGAAGTCGTACTCGGAGATCTGCCGCTTCAGGCGGCGCTCTTCGAGCATGTCGTCGATCAGCCGGCGCTTGGTCAGATTGGTCTTGCTGATGACGATGGGCTCGACGGTTTCGGGCGTCTCGCCATCGGTCTCGAAATCTTCGTCTACATCGATGTCGCTTTTGTCTTCGGCCATGGGTAACTCCTGCAAGGCTGGACAGGGTCACACGCCAGTCATCGACGGGGCTGCGGACCTTTTCGCGCACCTTATAGCGACAAAGCAGGGGCCGGTAAAAAAGATTTTTTCAATCGCCAAAGGGCTTTGGTGCGCCCTTTTTCAATCGTCAGAGGTTTTTGCCTTGTATTCGCAGAGATCCTCGATGCGGCAGCTGCCGCAGCGGGGCTTGCGCGCCTGGCAGACATAGCGGCCATGCAGGATCAGCCAGTGGTGGGCATCCAGCAGGAAATCCTTCGGTACCACCTTGAGCAGCTTGAGCTCGACTTCCACCACGTTCTTGCCCGGTGCCAGGTTGGTTCTGTTGCTGACCCGGAAGATATGGGTATCCACCGCCATGGCGAGCTGGCGGAAGGCGGTGTTGAGCACCACGTTGGCGGTCTTGCGCCCTACGCCGGGCAGGGCCTCCAGCTCCTCGCGGGTCTCGGGCACCGCGCCGCCATGGCGCTCCAGCAGCAGCCGGCAGGTCTCGATGACGTTCTTGGCCTTGCTGTTGTAGAGCCCGATGGTCTTGATGTACTCCGACAATCCCGCCACGCCCAGGTCCAGGATGGCCTGGGGCGTATTGGCCACCGGATAGAGGCGGGCGGTGGCCTTGTTGACGCTGACGTCGGTGGCCTGGGCCGAGAGGATCACCGCGATCAGCAGCTCGAACGGCGAGGCGTAGGCCAGTTCCGTCTTGGGCTCGGGATTGTCTTCGTGCAGACGGCGAAAGATTTCCAGGCGTTTGGCGGCGTTCATCGGTCGGTTCGCTCTTCCAGGGCCGCGAGGCGGTGAGCCGCCTGCTGGACGGTACTGCGCAGGGTTTCCAGCTGGTCGCTCTGCGCGGGGGTGGGCTCGCTACCAAAGGCCCGCTCGGCCTTGGTCAGCTGGGCACGGGCCAGGGTGGCGGCGATCCGCGCCTGCTTGAGGGCAGCGGGGTCGGCGGCCGGCTGCGCCCGAGCCGGCGCACCGGCGCTGGCGGGTCCCTGCTGCGCCTTCTCCAGGGCCGCCTGCGCCTGCGTGGCGGCCTCGCGCAATTGCCGCACCTGGGCCTCCAGGGTGGGCGTGCCGTACTGGGCCAGTTGCCGTTCGGCCTTCTGCACGGCGACCCGGGCCATGGCGGCGGCGATCTTCAGGGGTTTGAGCGCAGCGTCCGCGGTGGCCGGCGGTGCGGCCGCCGTGATGGCTGCCGGGGGCGGCTGACGGCGTTGGCGCTCGGCCTCCAGCCGCTCGCGGTCGCGCTGCAGGCGCGCCTGGCGGGCATCGAAGCGGCGGCGATAGTACTGCGCCCGCTGACGCTCCGCCGCGCGGTCGACCGGTGCCGGTACCGCCACCAGGTCGATGCAGTCCACCGGGCAGGGCGCCAGGCAGAGTTCACAGCCGCTGCATTCGCTCTCGATCACCGTGTGCATCAGCTTGGCCGCGCCGAGGATGGCGTCGGTGGGGCAGACCTGGATGCACTTGGTGCAGCCGATGCACTCGGCCTCGCGGATCACCGCGCGCTGGTTGGGCGTCACCGGATAGGGCGAGTCCAGGGGCAGCGCCGGGCGCTGGAGCAGGGTCGAGAGTTCGAGGATGGTGGTCGCGCCCCCGGGCGGGCACTTGTTGTGCGCTTCGCCCGCGGCGATGCCCGCCGCATAGGGCTGGCAACCGGGATGGCCGCACTTGCCGCACTGGGTCTGCGGCAGCAGGGCGTCGATGGCGGTGATGAGCTGGGCTTGGGCGTTCATGGCTTGCACTTGAAAGGACGGCGCCCTGAGGCGCCGTCGCTATCACATTACCCGCTGGCCGGGCTTGGCGCCGCTGTCGGGGCTGAGCAGGTGGATCTCGGTACCGCCGGGGCCGGCGGCCAGGACCATGCCTTCGGAGACGCCGAACTTCATCTTGCGCGGCGCCAGGTTGGCGACGTACAGGGTCAGGCGGCCTTCGAGCTGGCTCGGCTCGGGGTAGGCGCTCTTGATCCCGGAGAAGACGTTGCGCTTGGCATCGCCGATGTCCAGCGTCAGGCGCAGCAGCTTGTCGGCGCCCTCGACGAATTCGGCCTTTTCGATCAGGGCGATGCGCAGATCGACCTTGGAAAAGGTATCGAAGTCGATGGTCTCGGCCAGCGGCGCCTTGCTCAGTTCGCCATTGCCGGCGGGCTGGGGGGCGGCCTGGGCGGCCAGGTCTTCCTTGGAAGCGTCGATCATGGTCTGCACCTTGGCGGGTTCGATGCGGGTGAGCAGGGGCTGGAAGGCATTGAGCTGGTGGTTGGCCAGGCGCGTGTCGAGGTCGGCCCATCGCAGGGGCGCGACGTTGAGGAAGCTCTCGGCGGCGGCGACCAGGTTCGGCAGTACCGGCTTGAGCAGGATCGCCAGCTGGCGGAACAGCTCGATGCCCTGGGCGCAGATGGCCTGCACCTCGTCGCCCTTGCCGTCCTGCTTGGCCAGACTCCAGGGCGCCTTATCGGCGATCCAGGCGTTGGCGCGGTCGGCCAGGGCCATGATCTCGCGCATGGCGCGGCCGAAGTCGCGGGTCTCGTAGGCCTCGGCGATGCTCGGCGCGGCGGCGCGGAAGGCGGCTTCCAGCTCGGGCGCGGCCTGGGCGTCCACCAGCAGGCCGGCATTGCCCTTGTGGATGAAACCGGCGCAGCGGCTGGCGATGTTGACCACCTTGCCCACCAGGTCGGAATTGACCTTCTGCACGAAGTCCTCGAGGTTCAGGTCGATGTCTTCGACATGGCGCGAGAGCTTGGCGGCGAAGTAGTAGCGCAGGTATTCGGGATTCAGGTGATCCAGGTAGGTGCGCGCCTTGATGAAGGTGCCACGCGACTTGGACATCTTCTGGCCATCGACGGTGAGGAAGCCGTGGACGTTCAGCGCGGTCGGCTTGCGATAGCCGGCGCCTTCGAGCATGGCCGGCCAGAACAGCGCATGGAAGTTGACGATGTCCTTGCCGATGAAGTGGTACAGCTCGGCGCTGCTGTCCTTGTTCCAGTAGGCGTCGAAGTCCAGATCATCGCGGCGATCGCAGAGATTCTTGAAGCTGGCCATGTAGCCGATGGGCGCGTCCAGCCAGACATAGAAGTACTTGCCCGGCGCATCGGGGATCTCGAAGCCGAAGTAGGGCGCATCCCGGGAGATGTCCCATTCCTGGAGGCCGGCATCCAGCCACTCGGCGATCTTGTTGGCCACCGATTCCTGCAGGGCGCCGCTGCGGGTCCAGCCCTTGAGCATCTCGGCGAAGTCGGGAAGCTTGAAGAAGAAGTGCTCGGATTCGCGCAGCACCGGGGTCGCGCCGGAGATGGCCGACTTGGGATCCTTCAGCTCGGTGGGCGCATAGGTGGCGCCACACTTCTCGCAGTTGTCGCCGTACTGGTCGGCGCTGCCGCACTTGGGACAGGTGCCCTTGATGAAGCGGTCGGCCAGGAACATCTGCTTGTCCGGGTCGAAGTACTGGGTGACCGGGCGGGTGGCGATGTGGCCGTTTTCGCGCAGCTTCAGGTAGATGGCGCGCGACAGCTCGCGATTCTCTTCGGCATGGGTGGAGTGGAAGTTGTCGAAGGCCACGCCGAAGTCGGCGAAATCGGTGCTGTGCTCGCGCTTGACGTTGTCGATCAGTTGCTCGGGGGTGATGCCTTCGCGCTCGGCGCGCAGCATGATGGCCGAGCCA
Organism: Pseudomonas sp. AS2.8; assembly: GCF_014190935.1. Classification (NCBI taxonomy): domain Bacteria; kingdom Pseudomonadati; phylum Pseudomonadota; class Gammaproteobacteria; order Pseudomonadales; family Pseudomonadaceae; genus Pseudomonas; species Pseudomonas sp. AS2.8. Next base: position 320,625 of record NZ_JACHVV010000002.1, on the reverse strand, counting down.
TGGGCGTCGTCGGCGCAGACATAGATGCACTGGTTGCCGCGCAGCCGCTGGAAGCGGGCCCAGATGTCGGTCTGGATGTACTCGACCATGTGGCCGAGGTGGATGGAGCCGTTGGCATAGGGCAGGGCGCTGGTGACGAGAATCTTGCGGGGCTCGGTCATGGTCTTGGCTGGATCGCGACGCTGATAAGGTGACCGACCATCATAGCGAAATGGCCGGTCGGTTTCATCCGTGGGGATGGGCGTTAAAAAGCGCGAAGTTCTGCGAGCTAGCGCCAGGCAAGGCGGAAACTGCCGAAGAAGCGCAGTTTACGAGAGGTAAATGAGCATTCTGAGGCAGTTCCCAACGCCGTCTGGCCGACGCGCAGCAGACTTCGAGCATTCAGATATCCGCCAGCTGCCAGTGCAGGGCACTGACCATGGCCGCGCCCAGGGCGGCGCTGCGGGCACCGTTCCAGCCGACGTCCGGACGGGGATCGTTGGCGTTGTCCTTGAACGGCAGCTCCAGGGTCAGGGCCAGGCAGCCATGGGTATGACCGACGTACTTGGTGGCGAGCTTCAGGGTCTCGCTGCCGAAATGACCGCGGGGATAGCCGTACTGGGTCTGGAAGTCCGGACTGGCACGCTGGAAGCGCTGCAGGAAGGCCATTTGCTCGGCTTCTTCACGCTCGCCGAAGGTGGGCAGGCCATTGCAGCCGTCGACGAAGACATAGGGCAGGGCTTCGTCGCCGTGGATGTCGAGGAACAGGTCGCAGCCGCTCGCCGCCATGGCACGGCGTACCGCCAGCACCTCGGGACTGCGCTCCTTGTCCGGCTCCAGCCATTCGCGGTTGAGGTTGGCGCCGGCGGCGTTGGTGCGCAGGTTGCCCAGGGCCGAGCCGTCGGGATTCATGTTCGGCACCACGTGCAGCACCGCCTGCTCCAGCAGCTTGCCGCCCACCGGGTCGCCCTGGTGTTCGCCCAGGCCCAGCAGCCGGCGCAGCAGGCCTTCGACGAACCACTCGGCCATGGGCTCGCCGGGGTGCTGGCGGGCGATGATCCAGATGTTCTTCTTGCCGGCGCCCGGCGTGCCGATGCGCAGCAGGTCCAGCGAGCGACCGAGCAGCGAGCGGCCGACGGTTTCCAGACGGACGGCGGAATGCCGCTGGGCTTCGCCCATGAAGGCCAGGTGGCGACTCTCCGGATAGGGCTCGAAGTAGGCAAAGAACAGGCTGTCGTGTTCCGGGGTGACGGTCCAGCTCAGGGTCTTGCCGTCATAGCGGCTGGGGATGCGGAACCACTGCTGGCCGCAATAGCTGGCGACCACGCCATAGTCGCGCCAACCTTCGGGGTAGGCGCACTCGCCGGCATTGGCGAAGCTCAGCTGGCAGGGCAGGCCGCGGGCGCCTTCGAGACGGAAATGGAACCACTGGGTGAAGGGCGAGGCGGTGTCCGGGCGGATGCGCAGGCGGATGTCGGTGGGGTCGGCCAGGGACAGCACCTCGACGGCGCCGCTGTCGAAGGTGGAACTGATGTGCAGGGAAGAGGCGTTCACGCAGGGCTCCACGGGCAAGGGGAAAGCCCGGAGTGTAGCGCCGCGTGGATAGGCTTTAGCAAGGACAGTGGGTAGCATAGGCCGCAGCTTCTCTTTCCTATCCGCTGTTTCCGGGAGTCTGCATGACCGCTCCGACTCGCGAGGCCATCGAGGCCGCGCTGCGCCAGTATCACGATCCCTATCTCGAACAGGACCTGCTCAGCGCCGGCGCCCTGCGCGACCTCGCGCTGGACGGTGGTCGGGTACGCGCCCGCTTCGAGCTGGGCTATGCCGCCGGACTGTTCAAGGGTGGCCTGGCCCAGGTGCTCAAGACCGCGCTGGAGAACGTGCCCGGGGTCGAGACCGCCGAGATCCAGATCGACTGCACCATCGCGCCCCACGCGGCGCAGCCGCAGCTGGAGGCCATGGGCAACGTCAAGAACATCATCGCCGTGGCCTCGGGCAAGGGCGGAGTGGGCAAGTCCACCACCGCCGCCAACCTGGCGCTGGCGCTGGCCCGCGAAGGCGCCCGGGTCGGCGTGCTGGACGCCGACATCTATGGCCCCAGCCAGGGCATCATGTTCGGCTTCGCCGAGGGCACCCGTCCCGAGGTGCGTGACGAGAAGTGGTTCATCCCGCTGCAGGCCCATGGCGTCGAGGTCATGTCCATGGCCTTCCTGACCAACGACAAGACCCCGGTGGCCTGGCGCGGCCCCATGGTCTCCGGCGCCCTGATCCAGCTGATCACGCAAACCGCCTGGAATGACCTGGACTACCTGGTGATCGACATGCCGCCGGGCACCGGCGACATCCAGCTGACCCTGGCGCAGAAGGTGCCGGTGGCCGGTGCGGTGATCGTCACCACGCCCCAGGACCTGGCCCTGCTGGATGCCAAGAAGGGCGTGGAGATGTTCCAGAAGGTCAACATCCCGGTGCTCGGGGTGGTGGAAAACATGGCGGTGCACATCTGCTCCAACTGCGGCCATGCCGAGCACCTGTTCGGCGAAGGCGGCGGCGGCCGGCTGGCCGAGCAGTACGGCGTGGACCTCTTGGCCTCGCTGCCGCTGGCCATGGCCATCCGCGAGCAGGCCGACGCCGGACGGCCCACCGCCATCGCCGATCCGGATAGCCAGATCGCACTGATCTACCAGGAACTGGCGCGCAAGGTCGGTGCCCGCATCGCCCAGGGCGGCCAGGCTGGCGGCGGCATGCCGACCATCACCGTGAGCGACGACTGATTTCGTCCGTTCGCCTTTGAGACCGCGCTGCGATCCACGAGTGTGGTGTTTCAGGAGTTCGCACAAGAATTGGCGAGTGATTTTTTGGCTTGGGCTAGGCGCCGCGACGAGTCATAGCAAGGCTATGGCGAGGAGTGGCAACGACGCTCAAGTCGAAAAAGCGCTGCCAAAATTGTGTAGTTAACTTCTGAAACACCGCACTACAATGCGCGGTCAATTTTTTCGCCCCGGAGCCAGACCTGCCATGAGCATCAAATCGGACAAGTGGATTCGCCGCATGGCCCAGGAGCACGGCATGATCGAGCCCTTCGTCGAGCGCCAGATGCGCGGCGCGGACGACAGCCGGGTGATCTCCTACGGGGTGTCCAGCTACGGCTACGACGTGCGCTGCGCCAACGAATTCAAGGTGTTCACCAACATCCATTCGGCGGTGGTGGACCCGAAGAACTTCGACGACAAGAGCTTTGTCGACGTGGTCAGCGATGTCTGCATCATCCCGCCGAACTCCTTCGCCCTGGCGCGCACCGTGGAATACTTCCGCATCCCGCGCGACGTCCTGACCATCTGCCTGGGCAAGAGCACCTACGCCCGCTGCGGCATCATCGTCAACGTCACCCCGCTGGAACCCGAATGGGAAGGCCACGTGACCCTGGAGTTCTCCAACACCACGACCCTGCCGGCCAAGATCTACGCCAACGAGGGCGTGGCCCAGATGCTGTTCCTGCAATCCGACGAGGCCTGCGAGATCTCCTATAAGGATCGCGGTGGCAAGTACCAGGGCCAGCGTGGCGTGACCCTGCCACGCGCCTGATCCGCCAGGGATCGAGCGAAGCCGCCTGTTGGGCGGCTTCGCTGTTTCCGGGCCTCAAGAATCGACCGCCGCCGCCGATAGCCTGTGACCTGACTTATCTTTGGAGTGGACTTTCCATGGCCGGCATTCTCGACACCGTCGATCAACGCACCCAGCTGGTTGGCGAGAATCGTCTGGAAATTCTCATGTTCCAGCTGTCCAGCCGACAGATGTTCGCCATCAACGTGTTCAAGGTGCAGGAAGTCCTCAAGCTGCCGCGCCTGACCCAGATGCCCAAGCGCCATCCGATGATCTGCGGCGTGGTCCACCTGCGTGGCCAGACCCTGCCGGTGATCGACCTGGCCGCCGCCGTCGGCATGCGCCCCATCACGCCCGACGAGAACAGCACCATCATCGTCACCGAGTACAACCGCTCGGTGCAGGCCTTCCTGGTCGGCAGCGTCGATCGCATCATCAACCTCAACTGGGACAGCATCCAGGCCCCGCCCGGCGGCGCCGGACGCCAGCACTACCTGACTGCCATCACCCGCATCGAAGACCGCCTGGTGGAGGTGATCGACGTGGAAAAGGTGCTGGCCGAGATCGCCCCCTACAACGTCAAGGTCTCCCAGGAGCGCCTGGCCGATCCGCTGCTGGCCAAGGCCCGCGGTCGCGAGGTGCTGCTGGTGGACGACTCCAGCACCGCCATCGGCCAGCTGCGCGACACCCTGGTGCAGCTGGATCTGAAATTCCACGTCGCCACCGACGGCCTGCAGGCCCTGCGCAAGCTCAAGGCCTGGGCCGACGAAGGCGTGGTGCTGACCGAGAAGCTGCTGATGGTGCTGACCGATGCCGAGATGCCGGAAATGGACGGCTATCGCCTGACCACCGAGATCCGCCAGGATCCGCGCCTCGCCGACCTCTATGTCGTGCTGCACACCTCGCTGTCGGGCAGCTTCAACGAAGCCATGGTGAAGAAGGTCGGCTGCAACGCCTTCCTCTCCAAGTTCCAGCCCGATCAGCTGGTCGAGGAAGTGCGCCGGCGCCTGGCGCTGGCCGAGGGCTGATCCCCGCGGTTTCGCCGCTCCGGCGCCTCCCTTACACTGGCGGCCTTTGTCCGCCGCCAGGAAGCCGCGCCCATGTCGCACCTCAGTGCCCTCTATCGTTATCCGGTCAAGTCGACGGCCGTGGAATCCCTCGTCCAGGCGGAGGTGGATGCCCTGGGCCTGGTGGGTGACCGCCGCTGGATGGTGGTGGATGCCGACACCGGCCGCTTCCTGACGCTGCGCCAGCTGGCGCAGATGAATCACATCGAGGCGCGCTGGCTGGCCGCCGATCGGCTGCGCCTGAGCGCGCCGGGGCGGACGCCGCTCGAGGTGGCGGTACCGGATGCCACCGGTGAACAGCTGGGCGTAACCATCTGGCGTGACACCCTGCAGGCGCCGGTCGCCGCCGCGGCCGATGCCTGGCTGAGCGATTTCCTCGGGCGCCGCTGTCGCCTGGTGCACATCGCCGAAAGCCATGCGCGCCAGATCAACACCGATTTCGCCGAGCCGGGACAGAAGGTCCACTTCGCCGACGGCTTTCCCTTGCTGCTGACCAGCGAGGCCTCCCTGGCCGATCTGGTGGCGCGGGTAGGCAAGCCACTGGAAATGCTGCGCTTCCGGCCGAATCTGGTAGTGGAGGGCACCGCCGCCTATGCCGAAGACGGCTGGAAGCGCCTGCGCATCGGCACGGTGGACTTCGCCGTCGCCTGTCCTTGCTCGCGCTGCATCGTCATCACCCAGGATCCCGTGACCGGCGAAAAGGATCCGGATCGGCAGCCGCTGACCGCCCTGCGCGAATACCGCTTCCAGGACAATCGCATGCTGTTCGGCATGAATGTCATCCCCCTGGGGCGCGGCACCATCGAAGCCGGCATGCCGGTGGAGGTGCTGGAATGAACCCCGTGCGGCGAGTGGCGCTGGTCAGTCCGGCGGGTGCGGTCAAGCAGGAGCTGGCCACGGCGGCGATCGAACAGCTGCAGGCGGCCGGCATCGAAGCGGTCCTGGGCGAGCAGGCGCTCAAGCGTCATCGCTATCTCGCCGGCACTGCCGAGGAGCGGGCCGCGGATCTGCACTGGGCGTTCAGCCAGGCGGACGTGGATGCGGTCTGGTGCCTGCGCGGCGGCTACGGTTCCGCGCAACTGCTGCCGTGGCTGGACTGGTCGCGCCTGTCCAGCAGCAAAGGCCGGCCGCTGATCGGCTATTCCGACCTGACGGTGCTGCTGGAGGCCTTCCACCGCCGCGGTCTCACCGCCATCCACGGCCCGGGCGCCCTGGACTGGGGGCGCCGCGACGAGGATCCGGCCACCCAGGCAGCGCGTACCCGCTCGCTTGAATCGGTCCTGGAGCTGTGCGCGGGCAGTCGTCCGGCGTGGCAGCTGGAGCGCCTGGCCGGTCCGGCCCAGGTACCTGCCGGCGAACTGATCGGCGGCAACCTGACCACCCTGGCCAGCGTGGTCGGGACCGCCGCCGCCCTGCGCCCCCATGACGGCGCCATCCTCATGCTGGAAGACGTCGGCGAACCCTACTATCGACTGGAACGCAGCCTCTGCCAGTTGCTCGGCAACCTCACCGAGCACCGCATCGGCGCGGTCTGCCTGGGCACCTTCACCGACTGCCCGCAGCGTAACGTCGAGCAGTCGCTGGAAGAGATCTTCGCCGAATGGCTGGCGCCGCGTGGCATCGCCCTCTATCGCGGCCTGCCCAGCGGCCATGGCCCGGACAACCAGGCCTGGCCCTATGGCGCCCGGGTGCGCCTGGAAGCAGGTCGCCTGCAGGTGCTCTAGGCCCGACCAGTCCCGGGCGGATCAGTCCGCCCAGGGAGAGGCCAGTTCCAGCTTGCGCAGCAGCTGGCGCTTCTTGCTGTTGTAGCCCTGCATCCGCACCAGCAATTCATCCAGAGTGGCGACCGCCTTGAGAATGTGCGGGCCCTTGTTGAGCATCACGCACTCGGCGCGCACCCCGGTCGCGGCATCGGTGATTTCGGCGCGCGAAGGCGAACCCTTCTTGGCCAGATTCTCCAGCACCTGGGTCGCCCAGATCACCGGCACGTGGGCCGCCTCGCACAGACAGAGGATGTCTTCCTGCAGCGCCGCCAGGCGCTCGAAGCCGCCTTCCACCGCCAGATCGCCGCGGGCGATCATCACGCCGAAGCCGCCGCGCTGCATGCCCGCCAGCAGCAGTGCGGGAAGGTTGTCAAAACCGCGGCGGGTCTCGATCTTCAGTACCACGCCCAGGTGCTCGGCCTGCAGGCGCTCCAGTTCCGCGAGCAGGGCACGGACGTCGTCCGCGCTGTTGACGAAGGACATCTCGATGCCGTCCGCATGCTCGGCGGCAAAGGCCAGGGCCGCGAGGTCCTGTTCGCCCAGCGCGGCCAGTCGCAGGGTGCTCTGGGGAAAGTTGATGCCCTTGTCGCCCTTGAGCTTGGCGCCGCCCGGCGCGTGGGTGATGCGGATCTGCAGCGCATCCTGGTCGGCGCGCTCGATCAGCCCGCCGATCTTGCCATCATCGAACCAGACCGGCTCGCCGCTACGGACGTCGGCGAACACCTGGGGCAGGGTGCAGCCCAGGGTGGCGGGTGTCAGCAGGCGACCGCCGCTGTCCTGGCTGGCGGGCCGACCGGGCGTCTGGTCGGCGGTCAGGATCAGCAGATCGTCCTCGGCCAGCCGCAGGGCGCCCGGCTGCGGGGCGAAGTCGCCGATGCGGCTGTGCCGCTTGCGTCCATCGCGCGCGACGCTCAGGCGCAGCCCGGGCGCGAGGTAGGAGGTCTTGGTCGCCTCCGCCCAGCAGCCGCGGTCCCCGACCTCGACGACCGTCCAGCGGCGCTGCGCCTGGCGCGCGTCCCGCAACTGGATCCGCTCGCCCGCCTGCAGGCCCGCCAGCCAGCGTTCGCCCACCTGGAGACTGGCAGCCGCCGGGGAGGGCGCCGGTCGCGGCCGGCGGCGGCCAGTCAGCCATATCCGCGCCGGCTGGCGGACGCGACCCTGGGCGTCGCGCTCGGGCTTCACCTTCCTTACCGCCACGCCGGTGGCGATGGGCCCGGTGCGCAGCTTGGGGCCCGGCAGGTCCATGAATACCTTGCAGGGCTGGTCCAGCTCCGCGCTGGCCCGTCGCACGTGTTCGATCATGCGCGTCCAGCTGGCCGGTTCGTCGTGGGCGCAGTTGATGCGCGCGCAATCCATATGCCCCGCCAGCAGGTCGCGTACCAGCGAGTAATCCTCGGCGGCCTCGCTTGGCAAGGTGACCATGATGCGGACCTCCCGCGCGGAGGCGGGCGTGCCGAACAGTGCCCGCGCATGGTCGGCCAGGGGATTGGCCGTCCTGGCTGTCGGCCGCGCCGCCGGGCGGCCACCGAGCAGGCGTTCCAGGGTGTTGATGAGGGTCGCCACGGTCGGCAGCACGGCGGCTTCGGAGCGCCCCAGGGACGACAGCCCCAGGGCGGAGAGTTGCAGCTGCAGGTCATGCAGATCGCCGTCGCGCAACGCCAGATAGGCGAGCAGGTTCTGGGCACTGGCCCGGTAGGCGGGATTGAGCGCCTGCCGATCCAGCCGCGGCTCCGCAGCGGCCTGCTCCAGGGCGCCCTGCAGGGCGCGCAGCTTGTCCAGCAGGGTAGCGAGGTCGTGATCGGGGGTCCGGGAACGCGAGGTCGAACGGGGCGGCACGATAGGTCTCCAGCACGGGGCCCAGGCGAGACGCTCACCGGGCGTTCCTGTCTCGGACCCATGGCCGCCGCAGAAGTGAAAAGCCAAGTGTTGCCAGACATTAGCGGCAGATGGCCACTCATCGCGGAGGCTGCCGCCGGCGCCCATAGGGAGTCGGCGAGGATGCTGCTATGATGCGCGGCCTTGACGACCCCCGTTTTCAGGTACCCGCCATGGTGCAGATTTCCGAACGTCTCCTGGTCCAGGCCCATCTGGCCGCCAAGCAGCCCAAGGCGCTCGGGCCGGACGAGATCGCCGCCTACAAGACCGCCATCGCCCGCGAGCTCAAGGCGCAGAACGCGGTGCTGCTCGCCCACTACTACACCGATCCGCTGATCCAGGCCCTGGCCGAGGAGACCGGCGGTTGCGTCGCCGACTCCCTGGAGATGGCCCGCTTCGGCAATCGCCATCCGGCGTCCACCGTGGTGGTGGCCGGGGTCAAGTTCATGGGCGAGACGGCCAAGATTCTCAATCCGGAAAAGCGCGTGCTGATGCCGACCCTGGAGGCCACCTGCTCCCTGGACCTGGGTTGCCCGGTGGAGGAATTCTCCGCCTTCTGCGACCAGCATCCCGAGCGTACCGTGGTGGTCTACGCCAACACCTCGGCCGCGGTGAAGGCTCGCGCGGACTGGGTGGTCACCTCCGGCTGCGCGCTGGACATCGTCGAGCACCTGATGGACAACGACGAGACCATCCTCTGGGCCCCCGATCGCCACCTGGGTCGCTATATCCAGCGCGAGACCGGCGCCGACATGCTGCTGTGGGAAGGTTCCTGCATCGTCCACGAGGAATTCAAGGCGAGCCAGCTGGAGGACCTCAAGCGGCTCTATCCGGAGGCGGCCATCCTGGTGCATCCGGAGTCGCCCGAGGCGGTGATCGAACTGGCCGACCATGTCGGCTCCACCAGCCAGATGATCAAGGCGGCCCAGACGCTGCCCAATCGCCAGTTCATCGTCGCCACCGATCGCGGCATCTTCTACAAGATGCAGCAGGCCTGCCCGGACAAGACCTTCATCGAGGCGCCCACCGCCGGCAACGGCGCCGCCTGTCGCAGCTGCGCCCACTGCCCGTGGATGGCGATGAACACCCTGGAGCGCACCCTCAACTGCCTGCTCGACGGCTCCGGCGAGGTGCTGGTCGATCCGGCGCTCATCCCCCGGGCGGTCAAGCCGCTCAAGCGCATGCTCGACTTCACCCAGGCGCTGCAGCTGCAGGTCAAGGGCAACGCCTGAGGGCGCGGCCCAGCGCGCTAGCGCAGGATCTCTTCGCTCAGCTTGCGCTGGGCGATCATTTCCTGCTGGCGGGCGTCGATCCGCGCGGCCAGCTGATAGTTGCTGGCGGCGCGCTGCTTGGCGAAGCCCAGTTGCTGGATGGCCTGGTTGTAGTCACCGGTGAGGGCGAAGTACTCGGCCCGTGCCTGGTGCACGCCAACCAGGTCCCCGGCCTGGCCGCGTACGTCCGCCGCCTGATTCCACAGATCCGGATCGATCGGGCGCTGCTTGAGCAGTTTGTCGAGCAACTGGCTGGCGGCCCTGGCCTGCTTGGTGCGACCGAGCATGTCCACCTGGGCCAGGCTCACGGCCAGATCGTCCGGATAGAGCTCCAGCAGTCGCTGCACGCGTTTCTGGGCGTCGGGCAGGCGATTGGCGGTGATGTCCAGGTCGACCTGGGCAAGGTTGTAGCTGATCTCGTCCGGCGCCTTGCGCAGCAGCGGCGCCAGGGTGTCACGCGCCTCGTTGAGCTGGCCCTGCTTGGTCAGGCCCATGGCCAGGCCATAGCGGACGGCGTCGTTGTCCGGGTTTTCCTGCAGCTGGGCTCTATAGCGCTTCACCAGCAGGCCGGCGGTTTCCTCGAAATACATCTGGGCACGCACCTTCATCAGCTGGAAGCGCTTGCTGTCCTCGACGCCGCCCTTGGGAAAACGCTCGGCCCGCGCCTGGGTATCGGCGATGCGGCTGTCGGTGACGGGGTGGGTCAGCAGGAATTCCGGCGGGGTACGGTCATAGCGATACTGGCGGGCGAGCCGACCGAACATCTCCGGCATCGCGCGCGGATCGTAGCCGGCGCGCTCCAGATTGACGATGCCGACCCGGTCCGCTTCCTGCTCGTTGAGCCGGGAAAAGCGCAACTGGCTCTGGATGGCCGCCGCCTGGGTGGAGGCAATGGCGGCGATTCCCGCATCGCCGCCGCCCGCGGCCGCAGCCACGATGCCGGCGAGCAGCGCGGCCATCAGCGGCAACTGCATGCGCTGCTGGTTTTCCACCCCGCGGGCGAAGTGGCGCTGGATCAGGTGACCCAGCTCATGGGCCATGACCGCCGCGTACTCGGCTTCGGTCTCCGACTTCAGGAACAGCCCGCCATTGACCCCGATCACCCCGCCGGGCGCGGCGAAGGCGTTGATCTCCGGATCCTTGATCAGGATGAAGACCAGGCGGTGGTCCTGCAGGTCGCTGGTCTCGGCCAGCTTGTAGACGGTCTGTTCGACGAATTGCTTGAGCTGCGGATCGTTGATGGCCGGGACCTGGCCGCGCAACATGCTCAGCCAGGCGCGGCCCATCTGAAACTCCTGCTCGGGCGAGACGATCGAAGAGCTGGCATCGCCCAGTGACGGCAGATCGTTCGCCCCCTGCGCCAGATGGGGCGCGGCGAGCAGCGCCAGGGACAGCAGGGCGGGGCGCAGGACGTTCATGGCAAGACTCGTGGCCGCAAAAGGGCTACTTTAGCGGCCCGCCGTCTGGGTGCCTAGCAAACCCGGGCACTGACGCAGCCCCCAATGGAGAATCCCATGGCCGATCTGAGCCAACCCTACACCGGCGCCGTGACCGCCCAGCTGGACGCCAGCGGCCTGAGCTGCCCCATGCCGCTGCTCAAGGCCAAGCTGGAACTCAATCGCCTGTCTTCCGGCGAGGTGCTGGCCGTGGTGGCGACCGATGCCGGCTCGCAACGCGACTTCCGCACCTTCGCCAAGCTGTCGGGACATGCCCTGGTGGGCGAAGAGGTGGCGGGGGAAACCTTCCGCTACTGGCTGCGCAAGGCCTGATCAGGCCTTGTTCAGCGCCTGGGCGGCGGCCAGCACCTCGGCGACGTGCCCGGGGACCTTCACGCCGCGCCAGATCTGGCGCACCACGCCTTCCCGGTCGATGAGGAAGGTGCTGCGATCCACGCCGATGTAGTCCTTGCCATAGAGCTTCTTCTGCCGCATCACGTCGAACAGCTGGCAGAGGGTCTCGTCCTTGTCGCTGATCAGCTCGAAGGGAAAGCCCTGCTTGGTGCGGAAATTCTCATGGGTGCGCAGGCTGTCACGGCTGACGCCCAGGATCAGGGTGTCGGCCGCCTGGAACTGCTCGTGCAGATCGCGAAAGCCCTGGCCCTGGGTGGTGCAGCCGGGGGTGTTGTCCTTGGGATAGAAGTACAGCACCGCCTGGCGACCGCGCAGGCTGGCGGGCGAGACCTCGAGGCCGCTGGTGGCCTGGGCCTGGAAATCCGGAAGCGGTTGGTCGAGGGTCACGCTCATGGGCAGCTCCTTGCGGGTTCGGTCAGTTGCTCTGCGGCCGCCAGGGCTCGATCAGGGCGTCGAGGTTGAGGGCGTCGGCGAAATCCAGGAACTGATCGCGCAGCCAGCTGATCTGGGTGCCGGCGGGCAGGGTCACGGTGATGGTGGCGTTGAGCATGGTGCCGCCGGTCTGGGGCGCCTGATAGGAGTCGCAGACCAGGTTCTCCACTTCGATCTTGTGGTCGGCGAAGAACTGGCAGAGTTCGTTGAGGATGTCCGGGCGATAGGCGGCGCTGACATAGACGACGTACGGCAGGGCCTGGGGACGATTCTCCAGGGCGGCGCTGCGGGTGACGCCGACGGTGAAGCCGTGGCGCTTGCCGAGGCCGGCGAGGCCGCCTTCGAGGCGCGCCAGGCCGTCCCAGTTGCCGGAGACCTGCAGGATCAGCGCGCTGTATTCCCCGTGTCGGCTCAGCCGGCTGCTGACTACCGCGCAGCGGTTGTCCATGCAGCTGCGGTAGAGCACGTTGGTCAGCTCCATGGGGTTGGCGCCCAGCGCACTGATGACGAGAAATTGTTCGCGAATCGGGGGGGTAGCGGACATTAGGGTTCCTGGCAGGGGGGAAATACAGACTGGCAAAGGCGAAAGGGTAGCGAAAAGCGCTCGCGGGGGGAATGCCCGTTGGGGGCACGTTGCTTGTGCTGGCGCAGAGGCGTCAGTACCATTACCGCTCTCTTTTTCCGGCAGGAGCGGTTGCATGATTGCGGGGAGCATGGTGGCGCTGGTCACCCCTATGGACGCCCAGGGGCGTATCGACTGGGACAACCTGACCAAGCTGGTGGACTTCCATCTCGCCGAAGGCACCGACGCCATCGTCGCGGTGGGCACCTCGGGTGAATCCGCCACGGTCGACGTCGACGAGCACGTGGCCGTGATCCGTCATGTGGTCGAGCAGGTCAAGGGCCGCATCCCGGTGATCGCCGGCACCGGTGGCAATTCCACCCGTGAGGCCATCGACCTGACCCGCGCCGCCAAGGACGCGGGCGCCGACGCCTGTCTGCTGGTCGTGCCCTACTACAACAAGCCGACCCAGGAAGGGCTCTATCAGCACTTCCGCATGATCGCCGAAACCGTCGCCATCCCGCAGATCCTCTACAACGTGCCGGGCCGCACCGCCTGCGACATGCTGGCCGAGACCGTCGAGCGCCTGGCCAAGGTGCCGAACATCATCGGCATCAAGGAAGCCACCGGCGACCTGGCGCGCGCCCGCGACATCCTCTCCCGCGTCGGCAAGGACTTCCTGGTCTACTCGGGCGATGACGCCACCGCCGCCGAACTCATGCTGCTGGGCGGCAAGGGCAACATCTCGGTGACCGCCAACGTCGCGCCGCGCGCCATGAGCGAACTCTGCGCCGCCGCCATGCGGGGCGATGCCGACACCGCACGCGCGCTCAACGAACAGCTGATGCCGCTGCACAAGAATCTGTTCATCGAATCGAATCCGATCCCGGTGAAGTGGGCCCTGCATGAAATGGGCATGATCGACGCCGGTATCCGTCTACCGCTGACCTGGCTCAGCTCGCGCTGCCACGAAGTGGTACGTCAGGCCCTGCGTCAGGCGGGAGTGCTGGCGTGATTAGGAAGCAGTCGATGAAACGTGTTCTGGGTTTGACGACGCTGGCTCTGGCCGTGGCCGTGGCCAGTGGCTGCAGCTGGGTGTGGGGCGAGCATGGCTATTTCCGCGATCGCGGCAATGACTATCTCGAAGCCCGCGAGACCGGCCCCATGCAGGTGCCGACGGATGTCCAGGCCAAGCCGATGGATCCGCTGCTGCCGATCCCGGCCAATGTGGCCGATACCCAGAATCGCTTCTATGGCTTCGAAGTGCCGAAACCCCAGGCGCTGGCCGTCCAGGGCAGTGGCAACGAGCAGTTCAGCGTGCAGCGCAGCGGCAACGCCCGCTGGCTGGCCGCCCAGAAGGTCCCGGCCAACGTCTGGCCGGTGGCCCGTCAGTACCTGACCGACAACGGCTTCCGCATTGCCGAAGAGCGTCCGCAGACCGGTGAGATCATCACCGCCTGGCAGGCGCCCACCGAGCTGTCGACGCCGCTGGCGCGCAGCCTGAGCACCAACGGTCGCCTGCAACCGGGCAACGAGCTGCGCACCCGCCTGCGCATCGAGCCGGGCGTGCAGTCGGGCAGCAGCGAAATCTTCATCCAGACCCAGACCCGCAGCCAGGGCAGCTCCAGCGAGCCGTCCTGGTCCAGCAGCCAGAACAGCTCGGCGCTCGATGACGCCTTGCTGAATCAGGTGCTGGCCGGCCTGGACCGCAGCGAGCAGGGCAGTGGCTCGGTCTCGCTGCTGGCCGCCGGTGGCTACGACACCCCGGAGCGCGTGACCTACGAGGTCGACGGCAGCGGCGTGCCCATGCTGGTGCTGGAAAGCGATCTGAATCGCGCCTGGTCCAGCGTGGGTCGCGCCATCGAAGGCGCCGACATCCGCGTCGACGACATGGATCGCAGCCTGGGCGTCTACTACGTGAACATCGCCGAAGGCGCGCAGAAGCCCGAAGAGCGCAAGCCGGGCTTCTTCGGCCGCCTGTTCGGCAAGGGCGAGACCAAGGAAGAGGAAGACGCCCGCGCACGGCGCTTCCAGGTACGTCTCACCTCGGTGGGCAACACCGTCCAGGTCACCCTGGACAAGACCATCAACACCGCAGCACCCCAGGACATCGCCGAAGGCGTGCTGAAAAAGCTTCAGACGAGCATGCAGTATGCGCTTCGCAATCCTGGGCAGCGGCAGTCGGGGCAACTCGACCCTGGTGCACAGCCATAACAGCTATGTGCTGATCGACTGCGGCTTCTCCCTGCGGGAAGCCGAACGTCGTCTGGCCCGGCTGGGCGTAGTACCTGCCCAGCTGGACGCCGTCCTGGTCACCCACGAACACTCCGATCACGTGCAGGGCGTCGAGCTCCTGGCGCGCAAGCACGGCGTGCCCATCTATTACAGCGCCGGTACCGGGCGCGGTCTGCGCAAGCCGGTGGCGGCCCAGGGCCTGCTGGTGGACGGCGAACGGCTGGTGCTGGATGCCCTGGAAGTGACGGTGGTGCAGGTGTCCCACGACGCCCTGGAGCCGACCCAGTTCGTCTTCGACGACGGCCGCAAGCGCCTGGGCGTGCTCACCGATCTCGGCGAGGCGACCCCTGGAGTGCTGGCGCATTACCGTGGCCTGGATGCCCTGGTGATCGAAGCCAACCACGACAGCAACATGCTCGCCGCGGGGCCCTATCCCTATCACCTCAAGGCGCGGGTCGGCGGGGTGCGCGGGCATCTCAACAACCGGCAATCGGCCGAGCTGGTGATGGAGCTGGCCTGTCCGGGCCTGCAGCATCTTGTGCTCGCCCACCTGAGCGAGAAGAACAACAACCCCTGGCTCGCCCGCGCCTGTTTCACCAACGTACTGGGCTGCGACGCGGACTGGCTGCAGATCGCCGATCAACAGCAGGGGCTGGAGTGGCAGGCCATCGCCTGAGGCGCTGACCAGGTTTTCTTTAGCGGCCGGGCGTTGCTGTACGGCCAAAAGATCCACGATCCTATGTAAACTGCGCTTCCCGGCTGTACTCGTTCCGAACCGGTCGTCTCACCTGCGTTCGTCCACAGCCTGCAAGCCATTCGAACCGGAGTCCAAGATGGAAAAACGCGCAGAACTCTACCGTGGCAAGGCCAAGTCGGTATTCACCACCGACGATCCCGATCGCCTGGTCCTGTTGTTCCGCAACGACACCTCTGCCTTCGATGGCGAGCGCATCGAGCAGCTCGAGCGCAAGGGCATGGTGAACAACAAGTTCAATGCCTTCGTCATGCAGAAGCTGGAAGCCGCCGGTATCCCCACCCAGTTCGAGCAGCTGCTGGGCGACAACGAATGCCTGGTCAAGAAGCTCGAGATGATTCCGGTGGAGTGCGTGGTGCGCAACTTCGCCGCCGGCAGCCTGGTGCGCCGCCTGGGCGTGGAAGAGGGCCTGGAGCTGACGCCGCCGACCTTCGAACTCTTCCTGAAGAACGATGCGCTGCACGATCCGATGGTCAACGAAAGCCATGTCCAGGCCTTTGGCTGGGCCACCCTCGACCAGCTGGCCGAGATGAAGGCGCTGACCTTCCGCATCAACGACATCCTCAAGCAGCTGTTCGACGACGCCGGCCTGCTGCTGGTGGACTTCAAGCTGGAGTTCGGCCTGTTCCACGGCAAGGTGGTGCTGGGCGATGAATTCAGCCCGGACGGCAGCCGCCTGTGGGACAAGGAAACCCGCAAGAAGATGGACAAGGATCGCTTCCGCCAGGGTCTGGGCGGCGTGATCGAGGCCTACGAAGAGGTCGCCCAGCGCCTGGGCGTCCAGCTCTAAACGCAAGCCGCTGATACCAGAGCTTTTTTTGCAATTGCTTGTTCGCTTTTGCGCGCATGGCTGGTATCATGCGCCGCGTTGGAGAGATGCCGGAGTGGTCGAACGGGACGGATTCGAAATCCGTTGAGTCAGCAATGGCTCCTAGGGTTCAAATCCCTATCTCTCCGCCAAATGCGAAAACCCCGAGCGTGCCAGGCACCTCGGGGTTTTTTATTGGCCGGATTTCGGCTAGCCCGCCTCGTTCCTGTCCGAGGCCGCCACGGGGCCCGCGTCGGTATCCGCCAGGCGCTGACCGGAGAATTCCTGCAGGCGCTGGTAACGGTCCAGCCACAAGCCCAGTTCCAAGGCCAGGGTCTTGCGCTCCAGTGGAGAGAGCACGTCCAGCCCCTGGCGGATGACCCTCTCGGCATAGTGGATGGCCGCCAGTTGCCCGGTCGTGCGGGCAGGGCAGTTGCTGATGGCATAGCGGAGCGCTTCATTGAAGTCGCTATCCAGGCCGGACATAAGGGATCCTTGAGTCGCTAAGGGCTTCTTCAAACAGCTGTGTCTCGACCACGGTCTTGGCGGCAAGGCCTCTTCAGCTCGTCTGCGCAGGCTGCTCATGGACAGCGCCGGCAGACGCCGAGCGGGCCTTGCAAGTCCTTGTCAGGAAAGCCTTTTCAGGTGATCAAGACGCTGATGTTGGCTGAATACTAGTCCGCTGCAGCGGCTGGAAGCAGGCGATATCGAGTCGCCTGATAGGCGGTAGCAAAAGCTGTACCCGTCTTGTATTCGGCTCTGGCGCGGTGGTTTGCCCCGGTCAGACGCGGATTATTCGCCGAGCAGGATCGCCGGCATCTTGTATCGAAGTTGGACGAAGCCGCGGCTGATTCGGCAGCCAAGGCAGCGATTTGCGCGGCAGCTGCATGCCGTCGAGCGGTAGTGATCGGCGTCCGGGAATGGCTGGACGCCTCGGGCAAATGGAGCGATGCTGGAAACGTACGCCTCAGAGCGTGCGATCTCCGATGGCCGAGCAGCAGGCGGCGGTCGTTGGACGATGGCTTCGGCGCATAACAATAAGAGGAGTCGAGCGATGTTCTACAAGGTCAGCGTGTATTCCCGGCCTGAAGATCGTGGGCTGCTGGTGTGGCGGTGGAAGAAGCAGTTTCTCGGTGAGTGGGTGGAGTCGCGTCAGGAATTCGAGGATTGCGACCACTGCGTCCACCACGCCCTGCAGGACGCCAAGGGGCAGAGCGTTCACCTCGAAACCGATCGCTGCACCCTCTATCGTTACCGCTTCGAAAGCATGCTGCACCAATATGGCAGCTGCTATTGCCTGAGCGGCGGCCGCTCGGCCGAAGCCGTTCTGGACCTCATCGCCCAGATCGAGGAGCGCCACAACGTCATCGTGCTGCGCAACGGGCAGCCGTTCTTCGCCCACTATCGTGCGGATCTACAAGCCGAAGGAACGCTGGCTCCCGAACTCTGGCAGGGTGTGGAATGGCGCGGACTGGAAGGGCGCTTCGAGTACGTGCGCAATCGCAATTCGCCCTGGTCCAGATAGTGCCTGGCGGTCACCGGCCGACCTAGAAGGGCAGCAACTCCTGACGCATGATGCTGATGTCGGTAGGCGCCTGGACGCCTACCTGCACGCGATCGCCCTGCACCTTGAGAATGCGGATATTGATGCCGCCATTGAACAGCAGATCCAGCAGCCGTTCTTCATCGGCTCCCGGTTTGAGGGATAGATTGATGATTTCGTCGGTACGACGGGTCAAGACCAGATAGGACATGAGCATCCCTGCCATGATTTCAGGGCGCCGATGATAACCAGTTCCGCTCCGTGTGAGAATCAGTAGGCAGATTGTTAGCGCTACGCCAGGTTCCTGGCGCAGGTCCCGGGCCGCTACCGACGCCCCAGTTGCCAACGGCGCCCCACGAACCCCAGGCCTCCCGAGACCATCACCAACAGGTTGATGGTATTGGTCGCCCCACTGCCGTGATAGCCCGCGATGATGGCGATCAGGGTGGCCAGGGCCCAGACGGAGATGGCGGCGGCCACGGCGGCGGCCATTTCATTGAAATCGGATTTCCGCGCCGATCTCGAATAGGGACGGGCGTCGCTTTCGTATTCTTCTGGCATGGGAGGCTCCTGCTGCTGTTCTTGTTGGAGAGTATCGCCAGGAATCTTATCGACTGCTGATGAACAGTCTGGATGGGATCGATAGCGCGATCAGCGATTTTTTCCGCTGAACGGACAAGAGGTGTCGGCTAGAGCCCTGGGTGGTAGGCGGAAGCGGCGGTGGCGCCGTTTCGTCTCAGGACAGCTCGTCTGACGGCCGACAACTGCGGCGGCCAGGTCCGGTCACCTCTGTGTTCGACGTGACTAGCCTGGAGACCAACATGAGCGACGCCAAGATCACTCTCACGACCCGCCAGGGTCATCCGGTACGGGACAATCAGAGCCTGCGCAGTGTGGGCGAACGGGGGCCCGCCACGCTGGAAAACTACCAGTTCATCGAGAAGATCACCCATTTCGATCGGGAACGGGTGCCCGAGCGGGTAGTGCATGCCCGGGGCACTGCCGCCCATGGCTGGTTCGAAGCCTATGGCACCATCGGCGACGAGCCCGCCAGCCGCTACACCTGTGCCAAGGTGCTGACCAAAACCGGGGTGAAGACGCCGGTCTTCCTGAGATTTTCCACCGTCATCGGCGCCAAGGAGTCGCCCGAGACCGCGCGCGATCCGCGCGGTTTCGCGATCAAGTTCTACACCGAGGACGGCAACTGGGATCTGGTGGGCAACAACCTGAAGGTGTTCTTCATTCGCGACGCCATCAAGTTTCCCGACATGATCCATGCCTTCAAGCCCGACCCCATCACCAATCGCCAGGAGCCCTGGCGCTTCTACGACTTCGTCCAGCATCACCCGGAAGCCCTGCACATGGTGACCTGGGTGAAGAGCCCCTGGGGCATCCCGGCGGACTATCGGCACATGCAGGGTTCGAGTGTGAATACCTACAAGCTGGTCAACGAACAGAGCGTGGCGGTGCTGTGCAAGTTCTCCTTCGAGCCCAAACAGGGCATCCGGAACCTCACCAGCGAGCAGGCGGCGGAAATCCAGAAATACGACGTGGGTCATGCCAGTCGCGATCTCTACGATGCCATCGAGCGCGGCGATCATCCCGAGTGGGAGATGTGCGTGCAGATCATGGCGGACGAGGCGCACGACAAATTGCCCTTCGATCCCTTGGATGACACCAAGCGCTGGCCGGAGGACCAGTTTCCCCTGCTGCCGGTAGGCCGGCTGGTACTGGATCGCAATCCGTCCAACGTCTTCGCCGAAACCGAACAGGCCGCCTTCGGCACCGGGGTGCTGGTGGAGGGCATCGACTTTTCCGACGACAAGATGCTGCAGGGGCGGACCCTGTCCTATTCCGATACCCAGCGCTATCGGGTCGGCGCCAACTATCTGCAGTTGCCGATCAATGCCCCCAAATGCCCCTATGCGACTAATCAGCGCGATGGCCAGATGGCGCTGCAGGTGGATCGCAGCGGGAGCAATCCCCATGTGAACTACGAACCCAGCTCCCAGGGTGGCCTGCGCGAAGCGCCCCGGCCGCAGCACGAGTATCGCCAGTGGATCGAGGGGCATCTGGGGCGCTATCAATCCCGCAAGACGGCCGCCGACTACCAGCAGACCGGTGCGCGCTATCGCAGCTTCGAAGACTGGGAGCGGGACGATCTCATCGCCAATTTGGTCGCGGATATGCAGGCCTGTCCCGAGGACATCCAGCTGCGGATGGTCTGGCACTTCTGGCATTGCGATCCGGACTACGGCACCCGGGTAGCCCAGGGCGCCGGCATCGATCTGGAAAGAGCCAAGGCGCTACCGAATCTGCCTGGCCACCCTGCGCCCAACGAAGACGTGGCCGAGCCCACCTATCAGGGCGGTGAACGGGAGCGCCAGTGAGAGGACGCGCCCCTACCTGACCTTCGAGCTGGGGCGACCCGGCGGACGGCAGCCGCCAGGGTCCTGCACGCTCAATTCAGCGTTCTGTTGCGCTCGAACAACGCCCAGCAGCGGTCGAAGTCGGCCTGCCAGTCCGGCAAGGCGGTCGGCAGGACCGCCTCGACCTTGCGGCAGTCCAGGCAGGAATAGAGCGGTCGCGCCGCCGGGGTAGGGTAGTGTTCGGTCGTGGTGGGATAGAGGCGGGCGCGTAGCTCGCCGCGTTGCGCCAGGCGCTCGGCGATGGCGGCTGCGAAGCCGTACCAGGAAGTCTGGCCGGCATTGGTCAGGTGATAGAGGCCGCCGACATCGCCCTGCTCCAGCAGGCGTTCGACCAGCTGGCGCGTGGCGGTGGCGATGGTGGGTGCCCAGGTGGGAGCGCCGAGCTGATCCTCCACCACATGGAGTTCGTCACGCTCGGCCAGCAGCTGGCGCATGGTATTGAAGAAGCACTGGCCGTCATGGGAATAGACCCAGGAGGTGCGCAGCACCAGCGCGCGACCTCCGGCTGCCAGCACCGCCTCTTCACCCGCCAGCTTGGAGCGGCCATAGACGCTCAGGGGCGCCGGGCTGCAGGCCTCGGTGTAGGGTTGGCGGCGGCTGCCGTCGAAGACGTAATCGGATGAGTAGTGCACGAAGGGGATATCCCGTTCGCGCGCCAGCTCGGCCAGGATCTGTGGCGCGCGGGCGTTGATGGCCTCGGCGCGCTCGACGTCCTCTTCGGCCTGATCCACGGCGGTATAGGCCGCGGCGTTGAGGATGAGGTCGGGTTCCAGACGCTCGAACGCCGCCCGCAGTTGTCCGGTCTGGGCGAGGTCCAGATCCGCTTGACCGAGCACGGTCAATTGATGGGTGCTACCGAACTCGCGCTGCAAGGCGCGTGAAACCTGGCCGGAACGACCAGTGATCACAATATTCATGAAACCATGCCTGAACGCCTTCAATTGAAGGCGTAATCCAAAGTAGTCGATCGCTGAAAAGCCGCGGGCTTTTCCTGCACGAACCAAAACCTGCCGCACGAGGCGACAAATCGAGGTTTCCGGTCACCTTTCCGGAGAAAGGTGGCAGCCGCTGGCTATGGCGGAGTGGGCATCGACTGATTGGACAGGGCGGTCATGGTAGGACTCGAGCAAAATGGCGTACGCGGCTAGGACTGCCGTCTGTCGGCGGAGTTCAGCGCGTAGCGGCGGACGAAGGCAGCAGCTTGCCAAGCTGGAGCCCCGACGTCGAGGCAGTTAGCAGGGCGGTATGGAGAACCTGTTCAAGTTCGCGGACGTTTCCTGGCCAGGGATAGGCGAGCAGCGCCGTTTCGTCCTGGGCGGTCAGCTCGGGCGCGGTGCGGTCGAGGCGATCCGCATGCTGCTGAAGGAAGTGCCGGGCCAGGGGCAGCAGGTCGGCCGGGCGCTCGCGCAGCGGCGGCACGGGCACCAGACCCGGCGCGAGGAGCGCCCAGAGGCTCGTGGAGAAGTTGCCAGCCTCGACCGCCCGTGCCAGGTCCACACTGGAACCGGCGATCAGGCGGACATCCACGGGCGTGCGCACGCTACTGCCCAGGCGCAGGATGCTGCCATCCAGCAGCACCTCCACCAGCGCCTCCTGCAATGCGCCAGGCAGGTCGGCGATCTCGTCGAGATAGAGGCTGCCTCCATGGGCGGTGCCGAACCAGCCCACGCGGCTGCCAGAGGTACCGGCATAGGCTCGGGGAACATAGCCGAACAGTTCGGCAGCACCATGGCGGCGACTGAGCGAGGCACAATTCAGACTGCTGAACAGCCCCGTCCTGCCGCTGCGTTCGTGTAGCCGGCGTGCCAGCAGCTCACGTCCGGTTCCCCATTCGCCCACCAGCACCACGGGGTGGGGCTGAGGCGCCCGCTCATCCAGTTGTTCGAGCAGCTGTCGGGAGCGCGGATCGGCGAAGGCCAGCGCCTTGGCGCGGATGGTCAGGGCGCTTTGCTGATCTGCGGGAACGATAAGGAGGTCGGGCGAGAGCGTGGGCATGGCGAAGTCATAGGCAGTCAAAGCAGCATCCTATCCCCTGAGCGGTTATGCCAAAAAATAAGCTTTCGCTATGCAATTATCGCTTTTGGTTATTTCAGGGTGATAGATTTGCCTGATGGCGGTAAGTCGAGGAATCCGGGCACTGGTCCGAGGGTCTGCCAAAAGACCGGGTACAGCTGCCACTATCGCCAGGGTGGAGCGGCCGGGCCCTCTCTGGCGCCCTGAAGAAGAGGAATTGAATTCGGATGCCTTCCCTGCGTGCGCCCTGTCCCGCTGGCGTCTGCACCTGCGAGCGTGAAGCCGTGCTGGCGGATTCCGCCGCCGATGCGCGGGCGCTCCTGCTCAATCGCCAGGAAGAGCAGCGGCTGCTGGAGCGCCTGGAAAACGTCGCCAGCGTGGCCGATCTGCAACGCCTGCAGCAGCGCCTGCAGGAGCAGCTCGGCATCCGCCTGGACATCGAGCCGGGACCGGGAGAGGTGCGCAGCGCACGTGGCCTGCTCATCGAGCTGCAGCCACGACCGGGGCTGTGTCGCAAGCTCCATCAGTCGATACCGGCGGCCGTGCGCCGTGGCCTCAACCAGCACCCGGAGGTGCTCTTCGCGCTGCTCAATGCCAACGACCTGCTGCGAGACGCCTGAATGCTCAGCGAGGCGGCTTGAAGCGGATCCAGGTGGGGGCGTGGTCGCTGGTCTTTTCCAGGTCGCGTACCCAGCGATGCACCCCGGCGTCCTGCAAGGCGTCCTGCAGCTTCGGACTCAGCAGCAGATGGTCGATGCGCAGACCCGAATTGCGCTGCCAGCGTTGGCGGAAGTAGTCCCAGTAGGTGTAGATCGCCTCGTCCGGATGGCAGGCACGCAGGGCGTCCAGCCAGCCCTGGCCCAGCAGACGTTCGAAACAGGCACGACTCTCGGGTTGCAGCAGGGCGTCCTTGTGCCAGGACTTGGGATCGTAGATGTCCCTGTCGGTAGGCACCACGTTGTAGTCACCCGCCAGCACCACGGGATGGCCACTTTCGCTCAGCCCCTGGGCATGGTCGATGAAGCGCTCGAACCAGGTCAGCTTGTAGTCGAACTTGGGACCCGGCCAGGGATTGCCGTTGGGTAGATAGAGGCTGGCCACCACCACGCCTTTTACCGCCGCCTCCAGATAGCGGCGTTGCGGATCATCGGCCATTCCCGGCAGGCCCCGGCGAATCTCCAGTGGCTGGTCGTCACGCGCCAGGATGGCGACCCCGTTCCAGGAAGGCTGACCGTCCCACAGCGCACCGTAGCCCGCAGCTTCCAGTTCCGCCTGCGGGAAGTCGGCAGACTTCGCCTTCAGTTCCTGCAGGCAGACGATATCGGGCTGCTCCCGCTCCAGCCACTGCAGAAGGATGGGCAGCCGGGCGCGAATGCCGTTGACGTTATAGGTCGCGAGGGTAAGGGAGGTCATGGCGTGCTCCGGAAAGGGTTATAGCCATGACCCGGGCGAGATATGGGCAGTTCCTCAGCCATAATTGTGTGATCTGTTTCACGTTAATGTGCGACTTACTTTTTTTGGCACCTTCGGGAACTTTTGGGCGGTTATCTGATAGTTGGAGAAATAAATTTGACGGCGGACTGGAGTTGGAGCGCTCACAACTTCAGGTGAAAGGATTCATCTGTCGGCGACGATGAACGGTTGATTTGAAAAATCCTTATGCATCATTGGCTTGTGGTTACGTGAAATGATGTCTAAATAGTGGCCATAGTCATTGGCTATGAAGTTGGCATGTGGCTTGTATAGGTCAAGGTGCCTGGAGGCAACGTCGCGTCAGGCATGACTGCGCGACTCTTCTCTCACTTCATATCGGCCAGTGTTCAGGGAGCGCGCTGTCGATTTAGCGCAGTTGGTGATGATGAATCCATCCTTCCTGAAGTTTTCCCGCAGGGCTGCCCAGGTGCTGCCCTTCGTTGCCGCCCTGACCCTGGCTGCCGGTGCCAAGGCCGAGCAGGTCAATCTGGTCGGCCTCAATCTGTCCGGGGCCGGTTTCGCTGGCCAGGTACTGCCGGGCGTCAACGGCACCCACTACATCTTTCCCGTCGAGGCCTACTTCAAGCAGTGGAGTGGCAAGGGCATCAAGCTGATCCGCTTCCCGATCATCTGGGAGCGTCTGCAACCGGTGCTGGGCGGTCCGCTGGACCCGACCTATGCGGCGCTGGTAGACCAGACCTTCGCCAATGCGCAGAAGTACGGCATGCGCATCATCCTCGACCTGCACAACTACACCTTCTATCGCGGATCGGTGATCGGCAGCGCGGCGGTTCCCTATGACCGCTACCAGGAGATCATGACCCGGATCGCCCAGCGCTGGAGCAGTCAGCCGTCGCTGTACGCCTACGACATCATGAACGAGCCCCACGACTCCATGGCCCAGTGGCCGATCGCCGCCCAGTACGGCATCAACGGGGTCCGCGCGGTCGACAAGACCAAGCCCATCATGATCGAGGGCAATGGCTGGTCGGAGGCGACCCGCTGGCCGCTGTGGAACGACTCCCTGCTGGCGCTCAAGGATCCGTCCGACAACCTGATCTTCCAGGCGCATTCCTATTTCGACGAGAGCGCCGGCGGCAACTACACCGGCATCGACGTCGGCAAGCTGAGCCAGGACTATGGCGTGGAGCGAGTCCGTCCCTTCGTCGAGTGGCTGAAGAAGAACAACAAGAAGGGCATGATCGGCGAATTCGGCGTGCCGGATAACGATCCCCGCTGGCTGCCGCTGATGGACCGGATGCTGGCCTATCTCAAGCAGAACTGTATTCCTTCGACCTACTGGGCGGCAGGTCCGGGTTGGGGCAACTACTTCCTGTCGGTGGAGCCGGTCAACGGTGCCGACCGGCCGCAATGGCCGACCCTGAAGAAGTACATCGATGACAGCAGCTGCACCGCCATCGGCCCGATTGCCAGCGGCGCCGGCAGCGCGCCGGCCAGCGGCACCGGTGCCACTGGCGGCTCCAGCGGCTCCACGGGCAGCAGCGGTGGCTCCACCAGCGGCAATGGCGGTTCGAGCAGCGGTGGCAGCTCGGGCACCGGAACCCCTGCGGGCACCGGCAACACCGGCGGCTCGACCACGACCGGGGTGACCACCTCGATCAATGATTTCACCAACGAAGACTGGCTGCACGGCGTCTATCGCAAGTCGGCCGGCTTCTCCATTCCGGCGTCGGCCGCCAACGTGGGTGCCTTCAAGGTGGGCGCGCAGCTCACGCCAGCCGATGGCAAGAGCTACAAGGTGACCTATGCCCAGGTCGTCGGCAGCAACATGAGCGTCTTCATCGAGAGCCCGCAGCTCGACGGCAATGCCTATGGCTATCCCAAGACCCTGAAGACCGGTACCACCACCTCCGGCACGTCGGCGACGGTGCCGGGTACCACGACGGGCTCGACGGGTAGCACCGGCAGTACCGGCAGTACCGGCAGCGCCAGTTCGGGCAGCGGTTCGGGCAGTGCGACGCCGGCCGTGACGACGCCGGTGGCCGAGGTGAAGCCTGCCACCGGTACCGGCAGCTCGGGCTCGACGGGCGCCACCACGCCGGCAACCGGTTCCACGACCACGCCGACCGGATCGACCGGCACGCCCACCAACAGTTCCAAGCTCAATCTGGTGGGGCTGAATTTCTCGGGTGCCGCCTTTGCACCTCAGACGCTGCCCGGGGTCCTCAACGTCAACTACATCATGCCGGGCGAGGCCAACTTCCAGCAGTGGAACGCCAAGGGCGTGCGGCTGATCCGCTTCCCGGTGATCTGGGAGCGCCTGCAGACCCGCTTCTTCGGTAGCCTGGAAGGGGCGTACACCCAGCAGGTCACCCAGGTGCTGGAGCTGGCCAAGAAGTACAACATGAAGGTGATCCTGGCGCTGGACAACGGCGGCCGCTACAAGGGCACCCTGATCGGCACCGGTACCGTCACCAACTTCAACTACTGGGATCTGATGTACCGCCTGGCCTACCAGTGGGGCAACCATGCCGCGCTCTATGGCTATGACATCATGGGCAAGCCCAATGGCGCCGACAGCAGCTGGCCGGTCACGGCACAGTCCGGCATCGACGGGGTGCGCACCATGGACCGCACCCACCCGGTGATCGTCCAGGGCAATGCCTGGGGTAGCGCGGCCAACTGGCCGGGCGCGAGCAACGCCTTGCTCAATCTGAAGGATCCGGCCAACAACATCATCTACGCGGCCAACGTCTACCTCGACGAAGACGGCAGCGGCACCTACACCGCGCAGAACATGACCAACTTCGATCCGCAGGTGGGGGTCAATCGGGTCAAGCCCTTCGTCGAATGGCTCAAGCGCAACGGCAAGCGGGGCATGATCGCCGAGTTCGGCGTGCCGGCAGGCGACAGCCGCTGGCTGACCGCCACCGACAACATGCTGGCCTATCTGCAGCAGAACTGCATGCCGCTGACCTACTGGGCGGCAGGTCCGGGCTGGGGTGCTGCCGCGCTGGCGGTGGAGCCGGTCAATGGCGTGGAGCGGCCGCAGTGGCCGACCCTGAAGAAATACGTCGATGCCAGCAACAGCTGCACGGCAGTAGGACCGCGCTAGCTTTTACTGCGTGTGTCCTGAGGCGACGAACCTTATCGGGTTCGTCGCCTTTTTTCTTGACCGCTTGGTGAACAAAGACGCCTCTTTCACACCCGAGAAGGACGCATTCGCGAGACGAAACGGCTCTGTGGCGGTGGTTTAAGGGACGACGAACGGCTATAGCTCGATTTGTCGGGGCACGGTTAGAGTCCATTCGACATCCCAAGCACAAGGAGTAGGTGCCATGACGCAAACCACCCAGCAGCGGCTGCAGACCCTCGAAGAGCAGATCCGCAGTCATCGACAGGACCTGGCCCGGAGCCGGCAGAGCTTTCAGGAGCAATTCGTCATCTACACCCGCCAGTTCGCCCGGCTGAGCGTGCTCGAAGCCCAGCTCGAGTTGGTGCGCCGCAATACCAAGACGCCGAGCTGACGTCGGCCAGCCCTCAGTCGTCTCGCGTCAGGACTTCCAGCAATTCGATTTCAAAGGTCAGGTTGGCATGTGGCTTGATCAGCGCACCAACCTGGCGTTCACCATAGGCGAGGGCGGCCGGCACCTCCAGGCGCCGCTTGCCCCCCACGCGCATGCCCATCAGTCCCTGATCCCAGCCCCTGATCACCCGGCCGGTGCCAATGACGCACTGGAAGGGTCGTCCCTTGGCCCGGGAGGAGTCGAACAGGGTGCCGTCGTCCAGCCAGCCTTCGTAATGGGTGGTGATCAGGGCGCCCTTGACCACCGCCTTGCCGTCGCCCACGACCCGATCCTCGATCCGCAACTCGTCACTCATCGCCGTGCTCCAGGCAAAAGCCGGATTCTAGCCTGGCGGCGGCCGCCTGGCTGGCCGGCTCACTCCGGCACGTCGCCGAACAGACCGGCCTGGTAGTCGCGGATTGCCTGGCGGATCTCTTCGGCGCTGTTCATGACGAAGGGGCCGTGGGCGACGATGGGTTCGGCGAAGGGCGCCGCATGGCCATGGAGCAGCACAGCGCCGTCGCGGCTGGCGATTTCGACGTGGTCGCCGTCATCGGCGAACTCGAACAGCTGCCAGGGGGCTTCGTCCTGCCCGGCGATCTGCAGGGTGCCGCGCACGCCGTAGCAGAACACCGTGGCACCCGCGGGGGCGGGCAGGGTGGCGCGGCCACCGGGGGCGATCTCGACGGTCATCAGGGTGATGGGCGTCGGCGTGGCCACGGCGCCCTGGACACCCTCGTGAGCACCCGATGCCAGCTGGATGCGTACCCGGCCGTCGTCGGCCTCGATCAGGGGCATGTCCGCGGCGGAAACGCCGTGGTAGGCCGGCGGCGTGAACTTGAGGCGGGCGGGAAGATTGACCCACAGCTGGAGGATCTCCAGCTCGCCGCCGTCGCGTTTGAAGGCGGCGGGCGACAGCTCGGCATGCACCAGGCCGCTGCCCGCGGTCATCCACTGGATGCCCCCGGCTTCGATGACGCTTTCATGGCCGCCGCTGTCGCGGTGGGCCAGCGAACCGGAGAGGATGAAGGTCACCGTCTCGAAGCCGCGATGGGGATGAGGACCAAAGGGCAGGCCGGCATTGTGCGGCGGATAGACCTGGGGACCGTGGTGATTGAGGAACAGGAAGGGATCCAGATGCGGCAGGCCGGGGCCCGGCAGCGGGCGGCGGGTCTGGAGGTCACCGATGTCGTCACGCCGGGCGGGATGGCGGTGCAGCAGGGTACGGGCGGTCATGCGGGGCCTCGCGGGGCAAAACCCCAGTGTAAGGGGCACCTCGGCAGGCGGGTACCCCAGGCGTGAAGGGCGCCATTCAGATGGAGAAGCGCACCTCGCGTTCCGGCCGGGCCGCGAGCGGGCGACGGTGATTGACCACCAGTTCGCCGATCCGGATCAGGTGGGCACGGGTGACATTGCGGCTCAGCCCCAGCAGGCGCGCGGTATGCACCTGGTTGCGATGGCAGAAGCGGTAGGCCGCGCGCACCAGGGCGTCCTCGACGCGTTCGTGCAGCGCCTCCGGCTGCTCTTCGAACAGCTGGGCGAAGGCTTCGGTCAGCAGGCTGTCCACCGGCGCCGTCTCGGTCGGCCGGGGCGCCGCCGGGACGAGGCTGGGCCGCTGGACAAAGGACAGGTCGGTGGCTTCCAGCAGGCCCTGGGGCTTGAGCAGCAGGGCATGCTGCAAGGTGTTTTCCAGTTCGCGGATATTGCCTGGCCAGGGGTGCTCCAGCAGGCGCCGTTCGGCCGCGGGACTCAGGGAAACCGGGGCCTGGGCGAAGGCGTGGAGAAAGTGCCGGGTCAGCGGCAGGATATCGCCCTGGCGCTGGCGCAGCGGCAACAGCGGCAGGCTGACCACATTGAGGCGGTACCAGAGGTCTTCGCGAAAGGAGCCTTCGGCCACCGCCCGCTCCAGCGGGACGTTGGTGGCGGCGATGATCCGCACGTTCAGCGCCACGCTGCGGCGAGAGCCCAGCCGCACCACCTCGCGCTCCTGCAGGACGCGCAGCAGCTTCACCTGCACTGACAGCGGCAGGTCGCCGATCTCGTCGAGAAACAGGGTGCCGCCGTTGGCCTCCTCGAACCAGCCGGCGCGCGCGGCCAGGGCGCCAGTGAAGGCGCCTTTCTCATGGCCGAACAACTCGGCCTCGACCAGGCTCTCGGCGAAGGCGCCGCAATTGACGGCGACGAAGGGGCCGGCATGGCGGTGACTCAGCGCGTGGATATGCCGGGCGATCAGTTCCTTGCCGGTACCGGTCTCGCCGATCACCAGCACACTGGCGTCGCTCGGCGCGATCTTTTCCAGGTGGGCGAGCAGGTCGCGCGATTTGGGATCGGCGAACACCTGGGCGGTCGCGCGGTAGCGGGGCACCTCGGGCGTGCGCGTCAGGGTCAGCAGGGTCATCGGGAATTCCTCAGGAGTAGAAGCTGGGGGTGGGCAGGGTGTCGTTGAGGGCCCAATCGCCCAGCTCATGCAGCTTGTAGTCGACCGGATCGTGCAGGGTCTGGGTGCGCAGGTTGCGCCAGTAGCGATCCAGGCGCAGCGCACCCGCGGTGGCCCGGGCGCCACCGACCTCGAACAGGCGGCTGGCGAGATCGAGGCCGTGGCGACTGGCGGCGACCTTGGCCGTGGCGATGGCGATGGCCAGTTCGCCCCGGGCCGCGGCGGTCAGCGCCGGGCCCTGCTGCCAGGCCTGGGCGAAGGCGCCGTTGGCGCGCTCCACCAGCAGCCGGCTGCTCTCCAGGGCCACCCAGAACTCTCCGTAGTGGCGCAGGGTGTAGGGGTCTTCGCTGGCGCTGGCGGCCGGCGACTTGAACCAGGGACGCGCCTGGGTGGTGGTGTAGCGGCGCGCCTCGGCGAAGGCGCCTTCGGCCAGGCCGAGAAAGATGTTGGCGAAGATCAGCTGGGCCAGCAGCGGCCGCAGGCAGGCGAAGGGCGTGCTCAGCGGGCCGGGGTCGAGCAGCCATTCCTGCTGTTCGACCCGTACGCCGTCGAAGCGCGCGCTGCCACTGTCGGTCTGGCGCTGGCCGTTGTTGTCCCAGTCGTCGAACAACTGGATGCCGGCGCGCCCGGTGGGCACCACGGCGATCAGCAGGCGTCCTCTGTCATCGTTTTCCAACGCCGAGAGCAGCAACAGATCGGAATCCAGGGCACCGCTGCAAAAGCTCTTCTGGCCATCCACCTGCCAGGCATCGCCGTGGCGGCGGGCGAGGGTACGGCGATCCAGGGGGTTGAGCGCGTTCCCCCAGAACAGGGCATCGCGCGCGGTGCTCGCCAGCCAGGGTCGCCATTGCGCGGGCTGGCCGAACAGCTGGGCAGTGGCCAGCAGCAGATGATGGAAGCCGAAGACGTGGGCCAGGGAGCTGTCGACCCGGGCCAGTCGCCGCACTGCCTCCAGTGTCCGATCCCAGGGGGCGCCGAGCCCGCCCAGTTCCTGGGGAATGCTCAGGGCCAGGAGACCGCTCTGGCGCAGGGCGTCACGCTCGGTCTTGGGCGTGCCGCCCTGACGATCGCGCTCCGCCGCGGTGGTGGCGAAGCGTTCCAGCAGGGGAGTGAGGGGATCCAGCAGGGCATCGGACATGGGGAACTCGTGCGTTGGAGGGGGCTCGCAGGCGTTAGAACGTAATGCGAGCCTAACCCTGATTTGAAATATTTTTTTGTTATTAGTTAATGGCACGGCGCTTTTTTCCGGCAGTTGGAAAAAGCAGCTCGCCGTGTCTAATCAGGGATTAAAGACCTGACTAGTACCGGTCGATATAGGTTTAACTCAATCTCCCGCCCAGGGGCATGTCATGTTCAACAAAGGACTAAAACAAGAATTGCAGCGCCTTCGCGAGCAGGTCGATTCCTTCAAACGCCTGAAGGCCGAGCTCGACGTCGAGATGATTGGCCTGGAGCTGGACGGCCAGGGCCGCGTAACCGCGGTGAACGCCAATTTCGAACAGGAAATGGGCCTGCGTGCCGCGGATCTGCTGGGTCGTCCGCTCGCGGATCTGGTGCCGGCGCATGTCCGGAACCAGGAGTACAACCGTCGTCTGCAGCAGAGTCTGAGCCGCGGCGAGCCCTATAGCGGCGCCCTGCATCTCCTGCGTGGCGACGGCCGGGAAGCCTGGCTGAGAGGCATCCTGCACCCGTTCCACGACAGCCAGGGCCAGGTGACGCGCTTCCGACTGTTCTGCAATAACCTGACGAGAACCATCGAAACCTCGCGCGAGCACGAAAGCCTGCTCAAGGCGCTGCGCCGTTCGACGGCGGTCATCGAGTTCAACCTCGACGGCGAGGTGCTCGACGCCAACGACAGATTCCTGCAGGCCATGGGCTATTCCCTGGCGCAGATCAAGGGCAAGCACCACCGGCTGTTCTGCGAGCCGGCCGAAGCCAACTCCGAGGCCTACCAGCAATTCTGGGCGCGCCTGCGTCGCGGCGAATTCGTCGTGGATCGCTTCAAGCGCCTGGATGCCCAGGGCCGCGATGTCTGGCTGGAAGCCTCCTACAACCCGGTGATCGACGCCCATGACCGCCTGTACAAGGTGGTCAAGTTCGCCACCGTGATCACCGATCAGGTCCAGCAGGAACAGGCGGTGTCCGAGGCTGCCAGCGTGGCCTTCGAGACGTCCCGGCATACCGACGACACGGCCCGCAAGGGCGCGGCGGTGGCGCAGCAGACGGTGGAGGTGATGTGCGCCCTGGCCACCCAGATGCAGGAGGCGGTGAAGGGCATCGAGGCGCTGGACAACCAGTCCCAGGTGATCGGCACCATCATCAAGACCATCAGTGGCATCGCCGAACAGACCAACCTGCTGGCGCTCAACGCCGCCATCGAGGCGGCTCGGGCCGGCGAGCAGGGCCGCGGCTTCGCCGTGGTGGCCGACGAGGTCAGGCAACTGGCCTCGCGCACCAGCAAGGCGACCGAGGAGATCGTCGGGGTGGTGCAGCAGAACCAGCAACTGGCCGGCGAAGCGGTGACGGTGATCGAGAATGGCCGGCGTCAGGCTGAGCAGGGCCTGGAACTGGCCGGGCAGGCCGGGCAGGTGATCGTGGAGATCCAGGACGGCGCCCAGCGGGTGGTCGGCGCCGTGGGGCGTTTCGCCCGCCAGCTGTCGAACTGATCCAGCGCCCTGAATGCACAACGGCAACCCAAGGGTTGCCGTTGTGCATTCAGGGATAACCGCCGTCAGCCCTGCTTGCTGCCGCCACCGATCTGCCAGACGAAGGGCGGCTCGCTGCCGTCGATTTCCCAGGCGCCGACGATGCGTTCCTTGTAGATCAGCGGATTGTGCGAGGCCGCGGTGCGGGCATTGCGCCAGTGGCGATCCAGGCCCTTGCTGGCACGGGTCGCCGAAGCCCCCAGCGCATTGAAGAGGTCACTGGTGGCCCGCAGCACCAGCTCGGCGACCGCCGCTTGCGCCTGGGCCGACTGCAGTTCCGCCGCCACGTTGGCGGCGTGCTCGGCGCCGGCATCCCCGGCATAGCGGGCCTCGAAGGCGGCCTGGGCCGTGGCGGCGGCGGCCAGGGTCGCGGCTTCGGCGGCATAGACGAAGGCCGAGGCCCTGCCCACCACCTGCTGCACCTGGGGATCGGCACTGGCCGCACTGGCGTTGCCATGGCTGTAGACCCGGGTGCGCCCGCGCACCTCTGCGGCGAATTCGCGCACGGCCGCCTGACCGCTGCCGGTGATCACGGCCAGCAGCACCAGCTGGTAGAAGGCGGTCTGGTATTTGAAGCGGGTGGCGAAGTCGATGAGATTCTCGGGCGCCACGCGCACGTCTTCGAACACCGAGGTGCCGCTGGCGGTGGTGCGCTGGCCGAAGCCGTCCCAGTCGTCGGACTGGCGCACGCCGGGCTGGTCGGTGCGGATGGCGGCGATGACGTCGCCGCCGGTGTCATCGCGCTGGGCGTAGACATCGATCCAGTCGGCGAACAGGCTGCCGGTGCTGTAGTACTTGGTGCCGTTGAGACGCCACTCGCCGTCCCTCTGGCTGACCCGGGTGATGACCTCGCCGAGCCTGACGGTGCCGATCTCGGTCCAGGCGTTGCCCACCAGGTCGCCGGCGACGAAGCGCTCGAACCAGAGCTGCTGGGAGGCGCTGGCATGGGCGTTGAGGCGATCCTCGACAAAGGCGAAGTGGCCGCGCAGCGCCTGGGGCAGGTTGCTGTCGGCGGCTGCCAGCTCGATCAGCAGCCGTACCAGTTGCGGCAGGCTGGCGCCGCTGCCGCCGAATTCCACGGGCACCCGTACGGCGCCGAAGCCGGCGTCCTTGAGCCAGGCGATGGGCGCATAGGGCAGGTCGCGATTGCGTTCGCGTTCCAGGGCGCCTTCGGCGATGCGGGCGAAGAGCGGCCGAAAGCGAGCGGCCAGTTGTTCGTAGTCGGGGCTGTGCGAAGGGGTGGCCGGCAGGTGGCGAGCGGGCAGATTCATGGTGATCCTCGGCGGTTGGAAGGTCGACGCCAGGGCCTTTGCAAGAGCGCTGCCAGGGTCTGAAAGGCCGCGTTCTCGGGGTTTGTCGGGCCTGGGCTGCCTGGCCGGCAGCAGGAGTGCTTGCCCACTGTTGCCCCGGCGACAGCGGATCGACCGCGCTAGACTGGCCTCTTTGCCCGGAGTCCCCATGGACCTCTTGTTTCTTGGCACCTCGGCCGGGGTGCCGACCCGGCGGCGTAACGTCTCGGCCCTTGCCCTGATCGAGGACCAGGGCAAGGGCTGGTTTCTCGTCGATTGCGGCGAGGCCACCCAGCACCAGCTGCTGCGTACCCCGCTGTCGGCGGCGGATCTGCGCGCCATCTGCATCACCCATGTGCATGGCGACCACTGCTATGGCCTGCCGGGACTGCTGGCCAGCGCCGCCATGACCGGACGCAGCCAGCCGCTGGTGCTGATCGCGCCCCAGGCGGTAGCGGACTGGCTCGCCGCCACCCAGGCGCTGACCGCCCTGCACCTGCCTTTCGAGCTGCGCTTCCATGCCCTGGAAGGGTTTACCGGCGTCTCCGTGGGCGCCTGGGACATCGATGCCTTCGCGCTGTCCCATCGGGTGCCCAGCCACGCCTTTCGCTTCCGCGAGACCCGCCGGCCGCAGCGATTGGATCCCGCGGTGCTGGCGGCGGCCGGGGTGCCGCGCGGACCGCTGTGGGGGCGCTTGCATGGCGGCGAGGATGTGCTGCACGAAGGCCGCCT
The DNA here is from genome assembly GCF_014190935.1 of Pseudomonas sp. AS2.8. Lineage (NCBI taxonomy): Bacteria > Pseudomonadati > Pseudomonadota > Gammaproteobacteria > Pseudomonadales > Pseudomonadaceae > Pseudomonas > Pseudomonas sp. AS2.8. The sequence continues at coordinate 286,281 of NZ_JACHVV010000002.1, read as the reverse complement.
GCTGCGCAGTGTCGACTTCCTGCGGGCGGCCCATGGGGAGCGGCGGCTGGTGGTGGCAGGGGACAACGACACTCCCGCCTTGCTGACGGAGGCCTGCCGGGGCGCTCAGCTGCTGGTCCATGAAGCCACCTACGCCCAGGCGCAGATCGACAAGACCGGGCAGAGCTGGGGCCACAGCAGCGCGGCTGGCATCGCGCGTTTCGCCGAGGCCCAGGGACTGCCGGCCCTGCTGCTCACCCATTTCAGTCCGCGCTATCAGACCGAGGCGGGGCGTTCGCCGTCCATCGACGACCTGCGCCGGGAGGCCGCGGCCTGCTATGGCGGCCATCTGCAGCTGGCCGAGGATTTCTCGCGCTTTCGCCTGGATCGTCAGGGCCGGCTGAAAGCCCTGGACCAGAGCGGCGGGGCAGGGGATGGCGACCGGCAGGAGGAAAGAGGTTGAAACGGTTCGGTCTTGTCTGACCTGTTCTCCTTGGGCATAGTGCGAACGTTTATCATTTCAGGATCCTTTCGATCCTTCGCACCTCGTCCCTAGGAGAAGCAAATGGCGGTGTCTTTCAACAAGGTCTCGACGCTGGGCGCCATGGCGCTACTGTCCCTGGCAGTGGCAGCCTGTTCCACTCGCCCGGAGGCACCGATGCCACCGCCACCCGCGCCAGCTCCCGTCGCCGCGCAGCCCGCCGCGCCCCAGGCGCCGGCCGAACTCAAGCGCATCGAACTGGGTTACGGCGTCTACGAGTTGGCCTACAGCCCGGCCAAGCAGTCGGTCTATGCGGCGACCGCCCAGCTGACCAAGGGCGTCACCGGCGGGGTGATCTACCAGCTGGATCCGGCCACCCTGGCCATCACCGGCCAGATCCACACCGATCTGAAGAACTTCGCCCTGACCACCGATGCCAGTGGCGAGACGCTGTTCGTCACCAACTCCCTGGACGGCGGCCTCAGCCGTATCGACCTGCGCACCGGCAAGGTGGAGAAGCGGCTGAAATTCAACGAGATGGGTCGTGACGGCCATCCGGTCAATCCGCGCCAGGTCATCCTGCATGACGGCCTGCTGTACGTCGGTGGTGTCGGCGATCCGGGCGTGATCTGGGTGGTGGACGCCAAGACCCTGACCCTCAAGGCGCGCATTCCCAATGCCGGCAAGTGGGTGACCGGCTTGCTTTATTCCGAGGACACCGGGCGCCTCTACGCGGCCAACGGCAGCGGCGAAGTGCTGGTGATCAATCCGCGCACCCGCAAGATCGAGCACCGCTGGACCCCGGGCGATGGTGGCAAGTACCTGCTGCTGAACCTGGCCGAGGATCGCGCGAACCACCAGCTGTTCGTCACCGACAACTCCGAAGCCAAGACCGTGCTGGTCTTCGATATCCGCAGCGGCAAGGTGATCAAGCGCCTGCCGGTGGGTGATGCCCTGGCCATCAAGCTCAATACCACACGCAACGAGCTGTACATCACCCAGCGCGAGACCGGTCGACTGCTGATCCTCGACGCCACCACCTACGCCGAGAAGAAGGCCTACGACCTCAAGCCCAATCCCAACAGCCTGCTGGTCAGCCCGGATGGTCAGACGCTGTATGCGACGGTGAAGACGCCCTTCGACAAGGAATACATGAACACCGCGCCGGAAAGCGTGGTGCGCATCGACCTCTCCGCGGTGAAGTAGACCGCGTCGCCTCGGCTGCCGCAGCGTCCTGCTGCGGTGGCCCCGGGCTTCCCAAGCCCGCCGGCTTGCTCTTGAATGCGGGGTTCCCCCACCACGGAGCCGCCGCCTTGTCCGCCACCGATCTCAGCCTGCTTCCACTGCTGGAAGCCTCCTACCGTCACTGGCTCGGCCAGCCGCTGCCACGTCCCAGCGGATTGCTTGAGGCCGACCTGCCTGCCTGGCTGCACGAGCGGGCACCCTATGCCCTGCTGGCGCACGGTACCGAAGACGACCCACTGTTCTGCTACGCCAACCGCCAGGCGCTGAGCTGCTTCGGCTATCCGTACGCCGAATTCATCGGCATGCCCTCAAGGTTCAGTGCCTCACCCAAGGACCGGGACGAGCGACAGCGGCTGATGGAAGCGGTGGGGCGCCAGGGCTATGCCTCAGGCTACGAAGGCTGGCGGGTCGACAGGGCCGGAGAGGCCTTCCGAATCCACGCGGGGGTGGTGTGGAATCTGGTCGAAGGTACGCGGCTGGGTCAGGCGGCGTTGTTCTGGCCGGATCCGCAGCGGATCGGGCAGGTGGAGTGAGGCCGGATGGTTGGGCTCGGCTGCGCGCGGAAGATCGGCGAATGCGTGGACAAGGCTGCGCCGTTGTCCACCCTGCGCACGCCTGCGCCGTAGGGCCGTAGGGTGGAAAACCGCGTAGCGTTTTCCACGCGGGGGTGACGCCAAGTTCGCCCGGCTCATGCAATTCCTCGCTCTCCCTGAGGGCGAGGGGAAAGGTTGGCCCGCCAGGTTTCGCTGTCGTTGGTTGAGCTGCGCATGCGTGGACAAGGCTGCGCCGTTGTCCACCCTACGCACGTCTCCGCCGTAGGGTGGAAAACCGCGTAGCGTTTTCCACGCGGGGGGTTGACGCCGGATTCCCACGCGTCATCAAGTTGCCCCCTCTCCCTGAGGGAGAGGGTTGGGGTGAGGGGAACCACAACCCTCACTCGTCCTCGACGATCAGTACCACCAGATCCTTGGGCCCGTGGGCGCCATAGGCTAGTACCTGCTCGATGTCGGCGGTCTTGGATGGCCCGGAGATCAGCAGGGCATTGGTCGGCATGCCGTCCTGCCAGCGGTGCTGTCGCTGCAACTCGTAGAAGTTGTCCACCACGGTGCTGGCCCTGAGCAGGGCGATATGCAGCGGGGGTACCAGGCTCATCAGGCGCGGTTCCTGGCGATCCGGCCAGAGCACCAGGCTGCCGGTGGAGGCGAGGGCGCCAAGGGTGCCGGTGAGGCTGGCCGGGGTGTCGTTGAACAGCTCGGCCTTCCACTCCTCAATGGGGCGGTCATAGGCTTTCCAGCGCGGCTGGCCGTCGCCTTGCCAGCGCTCCACCAGCCGCGCGCCGTGGGGCGTGCCGGGGGCGATCAGCAGTTGGTCCAGGCCCCGGTCGGCGAGGACGCGCTCGACCAGCGCCGGCCAGTCCGCCGCGGTGGTCAGGTGGGTTTCGGTGTGCACCGTCTCCATCAGGGTGCGCAGGCGGGCGACGCGCTCCGCCGGTGGATAGCGCCAGGGTTCGGTCACCAGGGCTTCGTCGAAGGTATCCGCCAGCGGCTGGGTGCCCTGCAGACTGCCGCGCAGCTTGGCGAGGATGTTGTCGCGGGCGCTCATGGGCGTTGCTCCAGGTGTTCGCGGGCCAGTTCGTGCAGCGAGCGGGCTGCCGGCCTGGGCGCGCTGTGGTGCTCGGTCCAGGGGCCGAGCTGGCCCGGGGTGAAGCGACCGAAGCGGGTGGCCAGGTAGCTGAAGCCGCGATAGAGCAGCGGCGAGGTGTAGAGATTCTGCCAGGCATGCCAGGTCCAGCGCTCACGGGCGGAGAACTTGCTGCCCTGGCCGCGCAGCAGGTGCGGCTCGGCCGCGGGTGCCTTGACGTTCTCTTCGCGCAGTCGCCGCAAGAGCGCCGGAATCGGGATCTTGACCGGGCAGACTTCGCCGCAGGCGCCGCACAGCGAGGACGCGCTGGGATGATCGGGCGCGCGCTCCAGGCCGACCAGGTGCGGGGTGATGATGGCGCCGATGGGGCCGGGATAGACCTCGCCATAGGCGTGGCCGCCGATGCGGGTGTAGACCGGGCAGTGGTTCATGCAGGCGCCGCAGCGGATGCAGTTGAGGGTCTGGCGCAGTTCGCTGTCGGCGAAGGCCTGGCTGCGGCCATTGTCGAGCAGCACCAGGTGCACCTCGCGCGGGCCGTCCAGTTCCTCGGCCTTGCGCGGACCGGAGATCATGTTGACGTAGGTGGTGATCGGCTGGCCCAGCGCCGAGCGGGTCAGCAGCGACAGCAGCGGCACCACGTCGCGCAGATTTTCCACTACCTTCTCGATGCCGGTCACGGCGATGTGCACCGGCGGTACCGTGGTGGACATCCGCCCGTTGCCCTCGTTTTCCACCAGCAGCAGGGTGCCGGTCTCGGCGACGGCGAAATTGACCCCGGAGATGCCGATGTCGGCCTCGAAGAATTTCTGCCGCAGCACCCGCCGACCGGTCTGGATGAGTTCGTCGACGTCGGTGGTGTAGGGTTCGGCCAGGTGCTCGTGGAAGAGGGTGCCCACCTGCTGCCGGTTGAGGTGGATGGCCGGCATGATGATGTGCGACGGCTTCTCGCCGGCGAGCTGGATGATGTACTCGCCCATGTCCGACTCCAGGCAGTCGATGCCCTGGGCGCCGAGGACGTGGTTCATGTCCATCTCTTCGCTGACCATGGACTTGCCCTTGATCAGCAGTTTGGCCGCATGGCGCTCGGCGATCTGCTGGACGATGGCGTTGGCCTCGGCCGTGGTCTCGGCCCAGTGCACCTGGACGCCGTTGCGCGTGAGGTTGGCTTCCAGGCGTTCCAGCAGCTCCGGCAGCTTGGACAGCGCCCGGGCACGGGTGCGATTGCCCAGTTCGCGCAGGCGCTCGCGCTCGTCGGCATCGCTCATGCTGGCCAGGCGCTTGGTCATCAGCGAATCCATGGCCGTGCGGAAGTTGCGCCGGAGCTGGTCGTCGCCCAGGGCCTGGCGTGCACGCGCCTTGAAGGGGGGCGCCTCGCTGACGTCGAAGAGGGGGATCTTCAGCATCTCGTTCATGCGGCACCTCCGATACGGCGCCAGAGAAAGCTCGCCAGGTGTTCGCCACGCAGGGCGGCGCGCTGCTTTTCCAGGGCGCCGTTGATGTTCATCAGGCAACCGCAGTCGGCGGTGAGTACCTGGGCCGCGCCGCTGTCCTGCAGGGCGCGGGTCTTGTCCGCCACCATGGCGCCGGAGATGTCCGGCATCCGCACCGAGAAGGTGCCGCCAAATCCGCAGCATTCGCTCTCGTGGTCATGGTCGACGCGCTCCACCGCCTGCAGCTGGCCGAGCAGGGCGCGGCCGTGCAGGTGGGTCTGCATCTCGCGGCGGGCGCTGCAGGAGGTGTGCAGCGCCACCCTGGTCGGGGCGCCGCGATCCTGGTAGTCCACCTGGCAGACATGCAGCAGGAATTCCGCCAGTTCGTAGGTGCGCTCGGCCAGGTCCCATACCAGACGCAGGGTCTCGGGTTCGTCGGCGAACAGCTCCGCATAGTGATGGCGCAGCATCCCGGCGCAGGAGCCGGAGGGCACCACCACCGGCCAGGGCTCGGCGAACAGTGCCAGCTGGGCGCGGGCCACGGCGCGGGCCTCCTCGGTGTAGCCCGAGGTGTAGGCGGGCTGGCCGCAGCAACTCTGCGCCTGGGGGAAATGCACGCGGATGCCTTCGCGCTCCAGCAGGCGGATGCTGTCCATGCCGGCTTCGGGATAGAAGAGGTCCACCACGCAGGTGCCGAACAGATAGACCTGGGTCGGCTTCTGCTGCGGATAGGCTCGCGGCGGCGCCAGGGGCGACGCGGTGCGGGTGGCGTTGGGGGCGGCGTTGTGGAAGAGGTCGTTCATCAGGCTACTCCGGGTTGGCCCGGTTAAAAGAAGACCGGCGGCGACCGGGATCGCCGCCGGGAACCGCGCGATCAGTGCACCAGCATGCCGGTGAACAGATAGGCCTGCGCCAGGGTGATCAACCCGACCAGCACGGCGAAGCCGATGCTGTGGCGCACGGTGAAGCGGAACAGGTCGGACTCCTTGCCCACCATGCCGGTGGCGGCGCAGGCCACGGCGATGGATTGCGGCGAGATCATCTTGCCGGTCACGCCGCCGGAGCTGTTGGCCGCCACCAGCAGGGTGTCGGAAACGCCGATCTGGTGCGCGGTGGTCGCCTGCAGCGAGCCGAACAGGGCATTGGACGAGGTATCCGAACCGGTCAGGAACACCCCCAGCCAGCCCAGCAGCGGCGAGAAGAAGGGGAACAGCGCGCCAGTACCGGCCAGCAGCAGGGCCAGGGTGGTGGACATGCCCGAGTAGTTGACGACGAAGGCGAAGGCCAGCACCAGGCCGATGGACAGGATCGGCTTGCGCAACTCCACCAGGGTTTCCTTGAACACGCCTAGGGCGGTCGAGGGCTTGATGCGGAAGATGGCCATGGAGATCAGCGCCGAGATCAGGATGGCAGTGCCCGACGCCGACAGCAGGTCGAGCTTGTAGACCGCTGGCATCGGCGTCGGCGTGGCCACGATCGGCAGCGTCTTGAGCACCAGCTTGTCCAGATAGGGCACCGGCACGTTGATCACCAGCGCATAGAGGGCACCGCCAGTGGCGAACAGCGCCTTGAAGGCCTTGGTGGTCCAGATCGTGACGACCACGGTCAGGATCAGGAAGGGCGACCAGGCCTTGATCACGGTGCCCAGGGAATGCTCCGGCGGCAGCCGGCCGCCGCTGCCGAAGCCGGCCCCGCCACCCAGCATGGCGGCGCCGCCACCGCCACTGACTACGGCAGTGGCGCCCGCAGTGGCCTGTTGCGGCTGGCGCAGCTTGAGATAGCTGGTGAGGGCGATCATGGCGGCCAGCGACGAGGTGATGTCGGGCAGTTCCGGACCGATGAAGTTGGAGGTCAGGTACTGGAACACGGCAAAGGTGCCACCGCAGATCAGCGCCGGCTTCCAGGTTTCCCGCAGGCCGCGCATGCCGTCCATCATGAACATCAGCCACAGCGGCACCAGCAGCGACAGCAGCGGCAGCTGGCGACCGGTCATGGCGCCGATCTTGAAGGCGTCGATGCCGGTCACCTGGCCGGCGACGATGGTCGGGATGCCCAGGGCACCAAAGGCCACCGGCGCGGTGTTGGCGATCAGGCAGAGCCCGGCCGCCTTCAGCGGATTGTGGCCCAGGCCCACCAGCAGCGCGGCGGTGATGGCCACCGGGGCGCCGAAACCGGCCGCACCCTCCAGGAAGGCGCCAAAGCAGAAGCCGATCAGCAGCACCTGCAGGCGTTGATCGTCGGTGATCGACAGCACCGAGCTGCGGATGATGTCGAACTGGCCGCACTTGACCGTCAGCTTGTAGAGGAACACCGCCGTGACGATGATCCAGGCGATGGGCCAGAGGCCATAGAGGAAACCGTAGCCGGCGGAAGCCAGCGCCTTGTCCACCGGCATGCGATAGACGAACAGGGCGATGAGCAGGGCGATTGCCAGGGTGATGGCGCCCGCCACATGGCCCTTGAGTCTCAGACCGGCGAGCGCGACGAAGAAGAACAGAATGGGCAAGGCGGCGACGAAGGCTGAAAGGCCGAGGCTGCCCAGGGGGAGATAGATCTGTTGCCAGGTTTCCATCGGGTGCTCCTTGATTGTTTTTGTAGGGAGGCGGCGGGACGGGGTTGCACAAGATCGCGACCTGTGGCAAAAATTGGTAAGACCAATTTACAAGGGCGACTTCACGCACGTTAAGCGGGGTCTTTGCGCCTGTCAAACCCCTTGATCTGCGACTTTCGTCGGCCAGCACCGCCCGGCTGGCGGGACGTCCGCCACTGTCCGCGGCTTTTTTTGAGGTTTTTCATGGGGTTCGAACCGGTCAAGCAACGTCGTCTGTCGGACGACATCGTCAAGCACCTGGAGGCGCTGATCGCCGAGGGCTCCCTGCGACCTGGCGAGCGCCTCCCGGCGGAGCGGGTGCTGGCCGAGCGCTTCGGCGTATCGCGACCCTCCCTGCGCGAGGCCATCCAGAAGCTGATCGCGCGCGGCCTGCTACTCAGCCGGCAGGGCGGTGGCACCTATGTCACCGAGGCGCTCAACAGTGCCTTCACCGATCCCCTGCTGCCGTTGCTGGAAAGCCGCGAGGAAACCCGCCGCGATCTGCTGGAGTTTCGCCACACGCTGGAAAGCGCCTGCGCCTATTACGCCGCCCAGCGCGCCACCGAGCCGGACCTGGCGCGGCTGACCCTGGCCTGGGAGCGCCTGGAAGACTGCTACCGCCGGCGCGAGAGCCTGACCCGGGAAGAGGAGGGCGAGGCCGATGCGGCCTTTCACCTGGCCATCGCCGAAGCCAGTCACAACGCCGTCTACCTGCACAGCATCCGCAGCCTGTTCGAATTGCTGCGCCATCACATGGTGACCAACATCGGCGGCATGCAGGCGCAACGGGGCGAAACCCGCGAGCGTCTGCTGGAACAACACCGGTCGCTCTACCAGGCGATTGTCGCGGGTGACGCGGAAACGGCACGCGAAGCCGCGAGCCGTCATCTGGGCTATGTGCGGGAGGTTCTGGAGGAAGCCGGCGCCATGGCAGGCCGTCTAGCACGGGCCAAACGGCGCGATGAGCGCTAGAAAAATCTGGCGGGAACATAATGATGTCATTATGCTAGTACCATAAGTTGAGCATCCGCGGCTAAAGTTTAGCGTTCCAGAGCTGATAACCCGGTCACACCTTCCCGCCTTTGCTGGCGTCTAGACCGGTACCCTCCTGTGGAACACGCCTCTTCTTCGCCCTCGCTCGTCGACTTTACCCTCACCCCTGCCTTGCTCGGTGCCTGTGGCACCGGGGCGATCCTGTTCGCCGGCGGCGTGACGCCGACCACCCTGGCGCTGAGTGCCACCCAGGTGGTGCTGGCCGCCGGGCTGGGCTTCTGGGAGCTGCGTCGCGCCCAGGCACGCCAGGCCGAGCGCGCCGCCGACCAGGCCGTGAGCCGGAATCCGGCCAGTGGTCGGGACGAAGCCCTCGAAGCCCTCTGTGTGGCGGTGCTGCCGGTGTGGTCCGAGCAGATCGAAGCGGCGCGCGCCCACACCGAGCAGGAAATCGTCAGCCTGACCAGTCGCTTCGCCGAACTGGCCGACCGCATCCACAGCGTCGCCGGCGCCGATCACGGCAGTGGCGATCGCCTGGTCAATCTCATGGCCAGCAGCCAGAACCAGCTCGACGGCATCCTGCAATCGCTGCGCGAGGCGCTGTCGAGCAAGGGCGCGCTGCTGGACGAGGTCAATGGCCTGGCCGGTCTGACCGAACAGCTCAAGAGCATGGCCAAGGACGTCGGCGACGTGGCGCGCCAGACCAACCTGCTGGCCCTCAACGCCGCCATCGAAGCCGCCCGTGCCGGCGAAGCCGGGCGCGGTTTCGCGGTGGTCGCCGACGAGGTGCGCAAGCTCTCCACCCTGTCCGGCGATACCGGGCAGAAGATCGGCGAAACCGTGGAAACGGTGAACGGCGCCATCGCCCGTACCCTGGAACTGTCGCAGCTCCACGCCGAACGTGACACCGGCACCCTGAACCAGTCCGGCGAGACCATCGAACAGGTCATCGGCACCTTTGGCGGCACCACCCGTGACGTGGTCGAGCGCAGCGATGCCCTGGCGAACAATGCCGCGGCCGTGGGCGGCGCCATTGCCGAGGTGCTGGTCGCCCTGCAATTCCAGGATCGCGTCAGCCAGATGCTCGGCCACATCCGCGACGACCAGGCGCGCCTCGAACGCCTGGTGATCGACCGTCGCGCCCTGGCCGCCAGCGGTCAGCCGCTGCCGGCCCTCGACACCCGCGGCTGGCTCGCCGAGCTGGCCCGCACCTACACCATGGCCGAGCAGGTCGCCGTGCACCACGGCAAGCGACCGGCCGCCGCCGCTGCCGAATCCGATATCACGTTCTTTTAAGGAAAGCTGTCATGAGCAACAAGACCATTCTGATCGTCGACGACTCCATCTCCATCCGCCAGGTGGTGTCCATGACGCTGAAAAGCGCGGGCTACGACGTCATCGAAGGCTGCGACGGGCGCGACGCCCTGACCAAGCTGGACGGCCGCAAGGTGCACCTGATCATCAGCGACGTGAACATGCCCAACATGGACGGCATCACCTTCGTCACCGCGGCCAAGAAGCTGCCGGCCTACAAGTTCACCCCGGTGATCATGCTCACCACCGAATCCGATGCCGCCAAGAAGGCCGCCGGCCAGGCCGCCGGTGCCAAGGCCTGGATGGTCAAGCCGTTCCAGCCCGCGCAGATGCTGGCGGCGGTTTCCAAGCTGATCATGCCCTGATGGCCCTGGAGGCTGCCCCCATGAACGATGTCGTTCGTACCCGCTTGCCCCTCACCGGGCCGCTGACCATCTACACCGCGGCCGACAGCAAGCCGCTGCTGATGGAGCCCCTGACCGCCGGGGTCACCGTGGCGCTGGAGCTGGCCGAGGTCGATGAATTCGACTCCGCCGGTCTGCAGTTGCTGCTGCTGGCCCACCGGGAGGCGCAGCGTCTGGGCGGCAGCCTGGAACTGGTCGACCCCAGCCCCGCCGTCACCGAACTGCTGGAGCTGGCAGGTCTTGCCGACTTCTTTACCGCGGCCGCCGCGGAAGGTGTTGCCGCATGAACATGGACGAGATCCTCAAGACATTCATCGCCGAGAGCGAGGAATTGCTGCAGCAGATGGAAGCCGCGCTGCTGCAGATCGAGCAGGCGCCGGATGACGTCGAGCTGATCAATGCCATCTTCCGCGCCGCCCACACCATCAAGGGTTCGGCCGGGCTGTTCGGTCTGGACCATGTGGTGGCCTTCACCCATGTCGCCGAAAGCGTGCTCGACCGCATCCGCAGCAATGAGCTGGCCTTCGACGAGACCCTGTCGGCGCTGTTCCTGGAGGTCTGCGACCACCTCAACGGCCTGATCGCCCGGGTGTCCTCCGGCAGCGAGCCGGAGCCCGACTTCCAGGCCGCCGGCGCCGTGCTGGTGCAGCGCCTGGAGCACTATCTGCAGCCTAGCGCCAAGGCGGCGCAGCCGGTCGCCACCGCCCGTACCGTGGCGGCACCGGTCGATGGCGTGGCCGCCGGCCACTGGCACCTGTCGCTGCGCTTCGGTCCGGACATGCTGCGCAACGGCATGGATCCGCTGGCCTTCGTGCGCTACCTCAACAGCTTTGGCCGCATCGTCAACATCGTCACCCTGACCGACGCCATCCCGGCCGCGGCGGACATGGATCCGGAGACCTGCTACCTGGGCTTCGAGGTCGCCTTCGATAGTGACGCCGACAAGGCGACCATCGAGGCGGCCTTCGAATTCGTCCGCGAAGACAGCCAGATCCGCATCCTGCCGCCGCACAGCCGCAGCAGCGACTACTGCCAGCTGATCGACGACCTGGCCGAGGAAGACCTGCGCCTGGGCGAGATCCTGGTGCGCTGCGGCACCCTGACCGCCACCGAGCTGGACGAGGTGCTGCGTCGCCAGGCCGATCCGGCCACCCCGCGCCAGCCCATCGGCGAAGCCCTGGTGGAGGCCCAGCTGGTCAATCCGCCGGTGGTGGACGCGGCCCTGAACAAGCAGCGCAAGATCAAGGAGCAGCGCGCGCCAGCGGGTGAAGGCCAGCTGATCCGTATCGACGCGACCAAGCTCGACCAACTGATCGACCTCATCGGCGAGCTGATCATCGCCGGTGCCGGGACCCAGCTGATCGCCCAGCAAAGCGGTCTGGCGGCCCTGGTGGAATCCACCGGGGTGCTGTCGCGCCTGGTGGAAGAGGTGCGGGACACCGCCCTGACCCTGCGCATGGTGCAGATCGGTACCACCTTCAACCGTTTCCAGCGCGTGGTCCGCGACGTCTCCAAGGAGATCGGCAAGGACATCGCCCTGCGCATCAGCGGTGGCGAGACCGAGCTGGACAAGACGGTAGTGGAAAAGATCGGCGATCCGCTGACCCACCTGATCCGCAACGCCATGGACCACGGCATCGAGTCCGCCGAACTGCGCCTGGCGCGGGGCAAGCCGGCCCAGGGCACCGTGGGCCTGAACGCCTATCACGAGGCGAGCAGCATCGTCATCCAGGTCACCGACGACGGCGGCGGTCTGTCGCGCGAGCGCATCCTGCGCAAGGCGACCGAGCGCGGCCTGATCGCCGAAGGCCAGGTGCTCGCCGACAAGGACGTGTTCAACCTGATCTTCGAACCGGGCTTCTCCACCGCCGAGCAGATCAGCAACCTGTCCGGTCGCGGCGTCGGCATGGACGTGGTGAAAAAGAACATCACCGCCCTGCGCGGCAGCGTCGACCTCACCAGCGAGGAAGGCCGTGGCACCACCGTGACCATCCGCCTGCCGCTGACCCTGGCGATCATCGACGGCTTCCTCATCGGCGTCGGCAAGGCCACCTATGTGGTGCCCCTGGAGGCGGTGGAGGAGTGCATCGAGTTGACCGAGACGGCCAGTGTCCAGGCCAGCGGCAACGACTACCTCGACCTGCGCGGCGAGGTGCTGCCGGTGCTGCGCCTGCGCCAGCTGTTCGCCATCGAGGAAGCGCCGCCGCGGCGGCAGAACGTGGTGGTGGTGCGCTATGCCGGCCAGCGCGCCGGTCTGGTGGTCGATCAGCTGCTCGGCGAATTCCAGACCGTGATCAAGCCGCTCGGTCCGCTGTTCGGCCACAACCGCAGCCTTGGCGGTTTCACCATCCTGGGTACCGGCGCCGTGGCGCTGATCCTCAACGTGCCCGGCCTGGTTGGCGAGGCCGCGTCCACCGGCACCGCTGCTCCAGTCCACGCTCCCGTGCTGACCTGACCGACAAGGATTTAGAGTCCATGACCGTTACCAAACGCATGTCCCTGCTGGTCCTCTCCGCGCTGCTGGGGATCATTCTCCTCGCGGGTATCGCCTACCAGCAACTCAGCCAGGTGTATGAGCGTGCCAATTACGGCAATGACAACACCGTCCCTTCGATTCTGGGTATCGATGCCATCGACGCCCATTCCGCGGACATCATCACCGGCATCTACCGCCATCTGGCTGCGGATGGCGAAGCAGCCACCCGTGAGGCCGAGAAGGAGCTGACCGAGGCCCAACAGCTGACCGAGAAGGCGCTCAAGGACTATGAGCCGCTCATTTCCGACGACACCGATCGGCGTATGCTGCAAGACGATCGCCAGGCGATCGCCCAGCTGAATGATCTCGTAGCCATCGTGCTGCCGCTGTCACGCGCCAGTCAGGACGAGGACGTCAAACGCATCCTCGGCGAGAAGCGCAAGGTCATCGACCATGTCGGCGATACCCTCGATGCGCACCGCGCCTACAACCAGAAACTGGGAGGCGAGCAGGCGCAGATCGCCGGCCATACCATGAGCCAGGCCACCGTCCTCTCCATCGGCATCGCCCTGGCGACCCTGCTGGTGGTCGGCCTGCTCGGCTTCTTCATTACCCGCAACCTGCTGCGCCAGTTGGGTGGCGAGCCGGCCGAGGTGGCCAAGGTCGCCAACCGCACCGCCGCGGGCGACCTGCCCGACGATCTGCAGCTGCGTGCCGGCGATGATTCCAGCCTGATGGCCGCCATGCAGCGCATGGTAGTGACCCTGCGCGGCCTGGTGCAGGAAATGAGCACCATGGCCAGCGAGCACGATCGCGGCGAGACCGAGGCCCGCATTCCGCTGGAGCGCTTCCAGGGCACCTTCCGCAACGTCGCCGAAGGCGTCAACGCCATGGTCGCCGGTCACCTCAGCGATTCCGCCAAGGCCATGGCCTGCGTCAAGCGCTTCGGCGAAGGCGACCTGGCCGCGCCGCTGGAACGTTTCCCCGGCAAGAAGGCGGTGATCAACGACAACCTCGAACAGGTTCGCGACAACATCCAGCTGCTGGTGGCGGAGATGGTGCAGCTGTCCGAGGCCCATGATCGCGGCGACACCGCTGCCCGCATCCCCGTCGAGCGCTTCCAGGGCACCTTCCGTGGCATGGCCGAAGGCGTCAACGCCATGGTCGCCGGCCACCTGAGCGACTCCGCCAAGGCCATGGACTGCGTCAAGCGCTTTGGCGAAGGCGATCTGTCGGTGCAGCTGGAACGCTTCCCCGGGCAGAAGGCGGTGATCAACGACAACCTCGAACAGGTCCGCGGCAACATTCAGCGCCTGGTCGAAGACGCCAATCTGCTGAGTCAGGCGGCCATGGCCGGTCGCCTGGATACCCGTGCCGATGCCAGTGCCCACCAGGGCGATTTCCGTCGTATCGTCGCCGGCATCAACGGCACCCTCGACGCCATCGTCGCCCCGGTCAACGAGGCCCTGGGCGTGATGGCCGGTCTCTCCCAGGGTGACCTGAGCCGCACCGTGCGCGGTGACTACCAGGGTCAGTTGCTGGAGCTCAAGGAGTCGATCAACGGCACCGTCGGCAAGCTGAACCAGATCATCGGCGATGTGCGCTTGTCGGCCGACTCCCTGGCCAGCGCCTCGGAAGAAATCTCCGCCACCGCCCAGAGCATGAGCCAGGCCAGCACCGAACAGGCTGCTTCGGTCGAGGAGACCAGCGCCAGCGTCGAGCAGATGTCGTCCTCCATCGCCCAGAACACCGAGAACGCCAAGATAACCGACGGCATGGCCGGCAAGGCCGCGCGGGAAGCCGGCGAGGGCGGTCAGGCGGTCGGCGAGACGCTGGTCGCCATGAAGACCATCGCCGACAAGATCGGCATCGTCGACGACATCGCCTACCAGACCAACCTGCTGGCGCTCAACGCCGCTATCGAAGCGGCCCGCGCCGGCGAACACGGCAAGGGCTTCGCCGTGGTGGCCGCCGAGGTCCGCAAGCTGGCCGAACGCAGCCAGGTCGCGGCCCAGGAAATCGGTACCGTGGCCAAGAGCAGCGTGGCCCTGGCCGAACGCGCCGGCACCCTGCTGGACCAGATGGTGCCGTCCATCAGCAAGACCTCGGACCTGGTGCAGGAAATCGCCGCCGCCAGTGAAGAGCAGAGCAGCGGGGTGAGCCAGATCAACGGCGCCATGCTGCAACTGAGCCAGATCACCCAGCAGAACGCCTCGGCGTCCGAGGAACTGGCTGCAACCGCCGAGGAAATGAGTACCCAGGCGGAGCAGCTGCAGCGGCTGATGGGCTTCTTCAATACCGGCGAAGGCCGGGTGGTACAGGACCTGGAGCGCGCGCTGGAGGCCTCGCGGCCCCGAGCCACGCGAGTCCCGGGCAAAGCACTGCGTACGGGTACCTCGGGCGCGCCTGACGGCTACGTCCCCTTCGAATCCTGACCCCTATCCTACGGCCACCTGCGGGTGGCCTTTTTGAGACCATCGACATGACCGTCATCAAGAAAATGCTGCTGCTGGTGCTGTCCGCGTTACTGGGCATCCTGGTGCTGGCCGGCGCCGGGCAATACGAGATCGACCAGGTGTTCCAGGCGGCCAACTACGGCAACGACAATACCGTTCCCAGTCTGAAGGCGCTCGGCGAGGTCAATGACAGCCGCTCCGACTACGTGGTGGGCATCTATCGCCACGTGCTGTCGACCAGCGCCGAAACCATGACCACCGTCGAGCAGGACCTGGCCGCGGCCAAGGAGCGTATCGGGCAGAGTCTCGGCAAGTACGAGACGCTGGTCTCGGACGACCGCGATCGTGGGCTGCTGGCCGCCGATCGCGCCGCCTTCACGGCGCTGTTCAGCCTCGGCGACCAGGTCATCGCCCTGTCGCGGCAGAATCGCAACGAAGACGCCCAGGCCCTGATGCGCAGCCGCACCGACGTGATGCTGGCCATCAACAAGGCCCTCGACGAGCACGTCAGCTACAACCAGACCCTCGCGCTGCAAGGCGTGCAGGTCGCCCAGAAGACCAAGGTCGAGGCCACCTGGCTGGCCCTGTCCATCGCCCTGGCGACCCTGCTGGCGGTGGCCCTGCTGGGCTTCTTCATCACCCGCAATCTGCTGCGTCAGCTGGGTGGTGAGCCTGCCGCCGTGGCGACCCTGGCCGGCCGCGTGGCCGCCGGCGATCTGCCCGACGACATCAAGCTGCGCGGCGACGACAAGACCAGCCTGATGGCGGCCATGCAGAACATGGTCACCACCCTGCGCGGCCTGATCAGCGAAATGAGCAGCATGTCGGCGGCTCACGACCGCGGCGAAACCGTGGTGCGCATTCCGGCCGAACGCTTCCAGGGCGCCTATCGCAACATGGCCGAAGGGGTCAACGGCATGGTCGCCGGCCACCTGAGCGATTCCGCCAAGGCCATGGCCTGCGTCAAGAGCTTCGGCGAAGGCGATCTGTCGGTGGCGCTGGAGCGCTTCCCCGGCCAGAAGGCGGTGATCAACGACAACCTCGAACAGGTCCGCGGCAACATCCAGCGCCTGGTCGAAGACGCCAATCTGCTGAGCCAGGCGGCCATGGCCGGGCGTCTCGACACCCGTGCCGATGCCAGTGCCCACCAGGGTGATTTCCGTCGTATCGTCGCCGGCATCAACGGCACCCTCGACGCCATCGTCGCCCCGGTCAACGAAGCCATGGGCGTGATGGCCGGCCTTTCCCAGGGCGACCTCAGCCGCACCGTGCGCGGTGACTACCAGGGTCAGTTGCTGGAGCTCAAGGAGTCGATCAACGGCACCGTCGGCAAGCTGAACCAGATCATCGGCGACGTGCGCCTGTCCGCCGATGCCCTGGCCAGTGCCTCGGAAGAGATCTCCGCCACCGCCCAGAGCATGAGCCAGGCCAGCACCGAACAGGCCGCCTCGGTCGAGGAGACCAGCGCCAGCGTCGAGCAGATGTCGGCGTCGATCGCCCAGAACACCGAAAACGCCAAGGTCACCGACGGCATGGCCGGCAAGGCCGCGCGCGAGGCCAACGAAGGCGGCGAAGCGGTGGGTGAGACCCTGGTGGCCATGAAGACCATCGCCGAAAAGATCGGCATCGTCGACGACATCGCCTACCAGACCAACCTGCTGGCGCTCAACGCGGCCATCGAAGCGGCCCGCGCTGGCGAGCACGGCAAGGGCTTCGCCGTGGTGGCCGCCGAGGTGCGCAAGCTGGCCGAACGCAGCCAGGTCGCGGCCCAGGAAATCGGCACCGTGGCCAAGAGCAGCGTGGCCCTGGCCGAGCGCGCCGGGTCACTGCTCGACGAAATGGTACCGTCCATCAGCAAGACCTCCGATCTGGTACAGGAAATCGCCGCTGCGTCCGAAGAACAGAGTAGCGGAGTCACTCAGATCAATAGCGCCATGCTGCAACTCAACCAGATCACCCAACAGAACGCTTCGGCCTCGGAAGAGCTGGCCGCGACCGCCGAAGAGATGAGCGGTCAGGCAGAGCAGCTGCAGCGCCTGATGGGCTTCTTCCACACCGGCGACGGTCGTGCGGTCCAGGACCTGGAGCGCGCCATCGAGCAGACGCGCCCGGCTGCCAGCCGCATGGCCCAGCCGACCCCGCGTCGTCCCCAGATGGCCGCGGGCGGCCTGCCGGACGGTTACGTCCGCTTCCCGGAGTAATGGCTTCATGACTGCCCTGACCCTTGGCGACATCGCCCACGAACACCTCGGCCACCAGCACCTGACCTTCGTGGTCGACGGTGAGACCTATGCGGTGGATACCCTCGCGGTGCGCGAGATCATCGAGTTCGGCCAGCTGACCCAGGTCCCGCTGATGCCGGCCTGCATTCGCGGGGTGATCAATCTGCGCGGCGCCGTGGTCCCGGTGGTCGATCTGGAAGCCCGCTTCGGCGGCCGGCCGACCCGGGTCGGCCCGCGGACCTGCATCGTGATCCTGGAAGTGTGCGCCGACGAAGACACCCAGGTGCTGGGCGTGGTGGTGGATGCGGTGAGCGAGGTGCTGGAAATCGCCGCGGCGGATATCCGTCCGGCGCCGGCCTTTGGCAGTCGCCTGGCGCCGCACTTCATCGCCGGCATGGTCAAGTCCGAAAGCGGCTTCCTGACCCTGCTCGACGTTGCCCAGGTACTGGACGTACAGGAACTGGCGAGCCTGGCCCAGGCCGCCAGCTGAAAGACCCCCGCATTGCACGGGCGACGGTAACCGGCGCCTCTAAAACGAAACAGTCGTAACCGGCGCCGGAGGCGCTTCCACCATGCTGAACACACTTCGCGTCTCGACCAAGCTGGCGATCGGTTTCGGGACTGCCATCCTGATGCTGCTGCTGGTCATGGGCGTCGCCCTGCTGAACATGGGCACCATGAAGGACTCGGCCGACAACATGTCGAAATTCCGTTTCCCCATGACCGTCCAGGCCAACACCCTGGTGCGCAACACCCTGGACAGCGGCCGCCTGATGCGCAACCTGCTGCTGCTGGACGATGAGCGCGCCCTGGCCAAGACCAAGGAAGACATCGCCAAGGTCCGTTCAGGCAACGCAGAGATCCTCGCCGACCTGCAAAAGAAGATCACCACCGACGAAGGCAAGCAGAAGCTGGCCGCGGCCGTGGAAGCGCGTCAGCGCCTGCAGGACAAGTACGGCGAATTCTTTCGCCTGCTGGACACCGATCGCGGTCAGGCCCGGGACTATCTGCTGAACGTCTTCGCCCCCAACAACAACGAGCTGGTCGCCGCCCTCGGCGCCCTGAACGATCTGCAGGCCCAGCGCATGCAGGAAGCCGGTGAAGCGGCGACCGATGCCTATGTGGATGCCCGCAACCTGATGCTGGCCATCGGTGCGGTGGCGGCCCTGATCGCCATCCTGCTCGGCTACCTGATCACCCGCAGCCTGATCCGGCAGCTGGGTGGCGAACCGGCCTATGCCGCCGAGGTGGTGCAGCGCGTCGCCCGCGGCGACCTGAGCGTCGAGGTGACGACCCGCGAGGGCGACACCACCAGCATGCTGGCCTCGGTGCGCACCATGACCACCACCCTGGCGCAGATCATCAGCGACGTGCGCAGCTCGGCCGACGGCCTGGCCAGCGCCTCGGAAGAGGTCTCGGCCACCGCCCAGAGCATGAGCCAGGCCAGTACCGAGCAGGCGGCCTCCGTCGAGGAAACCAGCGCCAGCATCGAGGAAATGTCGGCTTCCATCGCCCAGAACACCGAGAACGCCAAGGTCACCGACGGCATGGCCGGCAAGGCCGCGCGGGAAGCGGACGAGGGTGGCCAGGCCGTGCGCGAGACCCTGGTGGCCATGAAGACCATCGCCGACAAGATCGGCATCGTCGACGACATCGCCTACCAGACCAATCTGCTGGCCCTCAACGCCGCCATCGAAGCCGCCCGCGCCGGCGAGCACGGCAAGGGCTTCGCCGTGGTGGCCGCCGAGGTGCGCAAGCTGGCCGAACGCAGCCAGATCGCCGCCCAGGAAATCGGCACCGTGGCCAAGAGCAGCGTGGCCCTGGCCGAGCGCGCCGGATCCCTGCTGAGCGAGATGGTGCCCTCCATCAACAAGACCTCCGATCTGGTGCAGGAAATCACCGCGGCCTCCGAAGAGCAGAGCGCCGGGGTCGAGCAGATCAATGGCGCCATGCTGCAACTGAGCCAGATCACCCAGCAGAACGCCTCGGCGTCCGAAGAACTGGCCGCCACCGCGGAAGAGATGAGCGGCCAGGCCGAGCAGCTCCAGCAGATGATGGAATTCTTCACCCTGAGCGGTTCGCCGGTGGCGCAACAGGTCGCCCGTCCCGGCGCCAAGCGCTCGGGTCCGAGCCTGGCCGAGCGCACCTCGGCGCTGATCGACTCGCCCCGTCGCGCGCCCCGGGGCAGCGTGCCGGCCGGTTTCGCCCGTTTCGAGGAGCAAGCCTGATGCTATTGCGCCAGTTTCTGACCTTTCAGCTCGCCGGTGACCTCTACGGCGTGAACACCGGTTGCGTGCGGGAAATCATCGAGTACGGCGCGGTCACCACGGTGCCCATGCTGCCGCCGGCCATCCGTGGCGTCATCAACCTGCGCGGCGCGGCCGTGCCGGTCATGGACCTCGGCGTGCGCTTTCGCAACGAGGTGACCGAGACCTCCCGCCGCAGCTGCATCGTGGTGCTGGAGATCCAGGTCGACGGTGGCCCCCAGGTGTTCGGCATCGTGGTGGACGCGGTCTGCGAGGTGCTGGAGATCGGCGCCGACGGCATCGAGCCGGCGCCGCGCTTCGGCGCCTCGATCCGCACCGACTTCATCCTCGGCATGGCCAAGCAGGGGGCGGGTTTCGTCATCCTGCTCGACATGGATCGGGTCCTGGGCGCGGACGATCTCGCCCAGCTCGCCGCCATGACCGCTGCCTGAGTCGCGAAACATGGAACTCCCCGCGCTGACCGACAGCGAATTCCGCCAGTTTCGCAGCTTCATCTTCCGGGTCGCCGGCATCAGCATGTCCGATGCCAAGCGCCCGCTGGTGAGCGGTCGCCTGGCCAAGCGCGTGCGCCAGCGCGGCACGCCCAGCTATGACGCCTATTTCCAGCTGATCCAGCGCGACCAGGCGGAATGCCAGATGGCGGTCGATCTGCTGACCACCAACGAAACCTACTTCTTTCGCGAGCCCAAGCACTTCGACTTCCTGCGCGAGCAGGTGCTGCCGAACTGGGAAAGGCGCCAGCCGTTGCGGCTGTGGAGCGGTGCCTGCTCCTCGGGTGAGGAGCCCTATACCCTGGCCATGACCCTGGCCGAAGGGCTGGGCGAGCGGCCCTGGGAAATCGTCGCCTCCGACCTCAGCACCCGGGTGCTGGCCAAGGCGCGCAACGCCCAGTATCCGCTCGCCGAAGCCGAGAACATCCCGCCGGCGCTGTTGCGGCGCTACTGCTTCAAGGGCGTGGGCGACAACGACGGCACCTTTCTGGTGGATCCGCGCCTGACCGCGCGGATCGCCTTTCGCCAGATCAACCTGAACAACTCCCTGCCGGAGCTGGGCACCTTCGACATCATCTTCCTGCGCAACGTGATGATCTATTTCGACGTGCCCACCAAGCGCCAGGTGGTGGCCCGCCTGGTCCGCCACCTGCGGCCCGGCGGCTACTTCTTCGTCAGTCATTCCGAGAGCCTCAACGGGGTGACCGACGCCCTGAAAATGGTCAGTCCCTCCATCTATCAACGTCCGCTCTAGCCATGGCAGCCGCGCCGGAGCTGTTTCTGCGTCCAGGCGAATGGTATTTCGGCCAGGGCGAGTTGCGGATCCGGACCATCCTGGGTTCCTGCGTGTCCTTCGTCTTCTGGAATCCGCGGCGGCGCCTCGGCGGCATGACCCATGCGCTGTTGCCCACGCGCCAGCGCGCCGCGCCCGGCGCGCCCGCCGACGGTCACTATGTCGACGAGTCCCTGCAGTTGATACTGGGGGCGATCGCCCGCCACGGTGGTGATCTGCCCGGCTACCAGGTGCACCTCTACGGCGGCGGCAACATGTTTCCCCAGCTCCTGCGCGATCGCGTCCGCAACATCGGCGACGTCAACGTCGAAGCGGCGCTGGCGCAGCTGGCCAAGGCCGGTCTCCACTCGGCGCGGACCCATGTCCGTGGCGCCGGCCATCGCAAACTGTCCCTGGACCTCGTCGACGGCCGGGTGCTCATGCAACAGGTGGAGCTACCCTATGTTCCGCCGCTTACGAGACTTACTCCATGAACAAGATCAAGGTCCTTATCGTCGACGACTCCGCCGTGGTGCGGCAGGTGCTCGCCCAGAGTCTCGCGGAGGATCCGGCCATCGAGGTGCTGGGGGTCGCCGCCGACCCGGTGTTCGCCCAGGACAAGATGCGCAAGCAGTGGCCCGACGTCATCGTGCTGGACGTGGAGATGCCGCGCATGGACGGCATCACCTTTCTCAAGAAGATCATGGCGGAGCGCCCGACCCCGGTGGTGATCTGCTCGACCCTGACCGAGAAGGGCGCCGCCACCACCCTGCAGGCCATGGCCGCCGGGGCGGTCAGCATCGTCACCAAGCCCCAGGCCAACCTCAAGCAATTCCTCAAGGACGCCTCCGACGACCTCACCAGTGCGGTCAAGGCCGCCGCCCGGGCCAATCTCAAGCGCCTGGCGCCGCGTGGCGTGCCGGTGGTGCCGACACCCAAGCTCAGCGCCGACGCCATCCTGCCGGCCGGTGGCAGCCCGGCCATGGCGCGCACCACCGAACGCATCGTCGCCCTGGGTACCTCCACCGGTGGGACCCAGGCCCTGGAAGCGGTGCTGACCTCGCTGCCGCGGGTCTGCCCCGGCATCGTGGTGGTGCAGCACATGCCCGAGCGCTTCACCGCCGCCTTCGCCGAGCGCCTGGATCGCCTCTGCGAACTGGAGGTGCGCGAAGCCCGGCATGGCGATCGGGTCCTGCCGGGGCGGGTGCTGATCGCCCCGGGTGGTCGCCACATGCTGCTCAAGCGCAGCGGTGCCCAGTACCAGGTGGACGTGGTCGACGGTCCGCCGGTCAGTCGCCATCGACCCTCGGTGGACGTGCTGTTCCGCTCGGTGGCGCGGGCCGCCGGCAGCAATGCCCTGGGGATCATCATGACCGGCATGGGCGACGACGGCGCCCGTGGCCTCAAGGAGTTGCGTGACGTCGGCGGCCGTACCCTCGGCCAGGACGAAGACAGCTGCGTGGTCTACGGCATGCCCAAGGAAGCCATGAAGCTCGGCGCGGTGGAGCAGGAAATCGGCCTCGGCCAGATCGCCGCCGCCATTCTCAAGGGCGGGGTCTAGACGAACTTGCGGGGCAGGCGGGACTCCAAGCGCGAGCACGCGAGGAGAGCCCCATGTTCGACATCTGCCAATGGATCAACGAACCCGAGACCTGGCTGGCCGAGCCCGAGCGGCTGCGGGTCATCACCGATCGCCACAGTGACTTCTGGCGTCAGACCCACGACGGCGCCGAGCGCCACAGCGGTCACTTCTTCGGCGCCCGGGTCACCAGTGGTTTCACCGCCCAGCTGCGGGTGGCGGCGCGCTGCAAGAACCAGGGCGACCACGCCGGGCTGATGGTGCGGATCGATGAGCAGCAGTGGCTGCGCGTCGGCATCGGCTACTTCGACGATACCCCCCAGCTGCTCAGCGTCCTGACCCTGGGACGCTCGGATCTGGCCGTGGGCGCGCCGCTGGGTGAGCGAGAGGAGGTGTGGCTGAGGGTCACCCTGACCCAGGGCACCCTGCGGGTCCAGGCCTCGTTCGACGGTCAGCGCTGGCCGTTGCTGCGCCTGGCCAGCCTGCCGGCCGCCGTGGAATACCGGGTCGGCCCGGTGTGCGGCACCCCGGAGCGCGGCGGCATGGAAGTGGCGTTCAGCGACTTCAGTCTGCAGGCCCCGCTGCAGCGAGGCCTGGCCGATCTGAGTTGAAGCGGGGAGGGTGGCTCAGCCGACGGTGACGGGGGGCAATTCGACCTGCTGCACCTGCACCGGCTTGCGCGGCGCGACCACCTTGGCGACGCCGTCGACGACCTTGTCACCGTGCTGGTTGAACACCCGGGTAGCCAGGTTCACGCGAAATTTCGGCAGCTTTTCCAGCACCTCGATTTCCACCGTCAGGGTATCGCCCAGCTTGACCGGCTTTTCGAAGGTCATGGTCTGGTCGACATAGAGGGTGCCCGGCCCCGGCAGGTTGCAGGCCACCGCGGCGCTGATCAGGGCGCCACTGAGCATGCCGTGGGCGATGGGCTCGCGAAACAGCGTCTTGGCGGCGAATTCGGCGTCCAGGTGCAGCGGGTTGCAGTCGCCGGAGAGGGCCGCGAACAGCAGCACGTCGCGCTGCTCGATGGTGCGGGTCACGGTCACCTTCTGGCCGATTTCGAGGGCTTCATAAGGGATGTTTTCGGTCAGGCTCATGAAGCGCTCCGGCAGCTGTGACAAGGCGGCGGACGCCGCGAAGCCGGGCATTCTACCCAGCCTCGCCGCCGGAGGCTAATCGACTCCCGGAAAAGCCGGCAGAGAGGATGACCGCAAGTGACTATCTGGTCATTAGGTGACGTTCAGGGCGGATTTTGATGCTGTTGCGGGCTAGGCAAAGCTGCTAGGCTCGCAGGGCCGGTTCAGCGCTGATCACGGCACTCCAACGAACAATAACCATAGAGCGGGAGCGGGCTGCATGATGCCGAATTTCTGGAGTGACAAATATCCCGAGGGCATCCAGACAGACATAGACCTGGACCGTTATCGCAACGTCCTGGCGGTGTTCCGCGAGGCCTGCCAGACCTTCGCCGAGCGCCCGGCGTTCAGCAACCTGGGCCGCACGCTGAGCTACCGCGAACTCTATGAACTGTCCGGCCAGTTCGCCGCCTATCTGCAAAAGCACACCGACCTGCAACCCGGCGATCGCATCGCCGTGCAGATGCCCAACGTGCTGCAGTATCCGGTGGTGGTCTTTGGCGCCATGCGCGCCGGCCTGGTGGTGGTCAACACCAACCCCCTCTACACCGCCCGCGAGATGCAGCACCAGTTCAAGGACTCCGGCGCCCGGGCGCTGGTCTGCCTGGCCAACATGGCGCACCTGGCCGAACAGGTGCTGCCGCAGACCGATATCCGCCACGTCATCGTCACCGAGGTCGGCGACCTGCTGCCGACCTTCAAGCGCCTGCTGGTCAACGCCGTGGTCCGCCACGTCAAGAAGATGGTGCCGGCCTATCGCATTCCCCATTCCATCCGCTTCGTCGACGCCATGACCAAGGGCGAGCACGTCGATTTCGTCGACGCCGATCCGGCGGCGGAAGACGTCGCCGTGCTGCAGTACACCGGCGGCACCACCGGCATCGCCAAGGGCGCCATGCTGACCCACCGCAATCTGGTGGCGAACATGCTGCAGTGCCAGGTGCTGATGACCAAGTACCTGGGCGGCGGCGCCCAGGTCATGATCGCGCCGCTGCCGCTCTACCACATCTATGCCTTCACCATTCACTGCATGGCCATGCTGATCCAGGGCAACCACAACGTCCTGATCACCAATCCGCGCGATCTGCCGGCGCTGGTCAAGGAACTCAGGCAGTGGCGCTTCAACGGCTTCGTCGGCCTCAACACCCTGTTCGCCGCCCTGTGCAACAACGAGGATTTCCGCCAGCTGGATTTCTCCCAGCTCAAGGTGACCTTTTCCGGTGGCATGGCGCTGCAGCAATCCGTGGCCCTGCGCTGGGAAGAGGTGACCGGCTGCGGCATCTGCGAAGGCTATGGCATGACCGAGACCAGTCCGGTGGTGAGCTTCAATCCGCTGGAGCGACGCCGGCTGGGCACCATCGGCGTGCCGGTGCCGGGCACCGACTGCAAGGTGGTGGATGCCGATGGCGTGGCCCAGGGCTTCGATACCCCTGGCGAACTGTGCGTCAAGGGACCCCAGGTCATGAAGGGCTACTGGCTGAGACCCGAGGCCACCGCCGAGGTGCTGGACGCCGAGGGCTGGCTGCGTACCGGCGACATCGCCGTGATCGAGCCGGACGGCTACCTGCGGATCGTCGATCGCAAGAAGGACATGATTCTGGTGTCCGGCTTCAACGTCTATCCCAACGAGCTGGAAGAGGTGCTCTCCCAGCTGCCCGGGGTGATGCAGTGCGCGGCCATCGGCATCCCCGACGAGGTGGCGGGGGAGAAGATCAAGGTGTTCGTGGTGCCCAAGCCCGGTGCATCCCTCACCACCGAGCAGGTGCTCAAGCACATGCACGACAACGTCACCGGCTACAAGCGGCCCAAGCTGGTGGAATTCCGCGACAGCCTGCCGACCACCAACGTCGGCAAGATCCTGCGTCGCGAACTGCGTGACGCCGAACTCAAGAAGGCGTAACAGGACTCCACTACGTCCCCTGCGCCGCTACCAGTCGTCGACTGGTAGCGGCGCCGCTGGTTTCCAAGCATGGTTTTCGCAAGAGGTTCGGGTATAAACCGCAGGCGGCATTTTGCCGTCATCTCTCCGACCTCTTTCCTTGAGGACACACCATGCGAATTAGCGTACGCCAGGCCTTGCTGGGCCTCTTCCTGCTGGGCTCCAGCGTGCTCGGTCAGGTCCAGGCCGGTGAACCCATCCGCGTTCTGTTCGTGGGCAACAGCTACACCTTCGTCAACGATCTGCCGGCGATGGTCCGTCAAATGTCCGTCGACGCCGGTCAGGCGCGCCCGCTGGACGTCAAGCATGTGACCTTCAGCGGCGCCAGCCTCGAGGAACACTGGAAGCGCCACGACGTGCAGGACGAGCTGGCCAAGGCCAACTACGACTACGTGGTGATCCAGGACCACAGCATGATGCCGGTGAAGAATCCGGACCTCACCCGTCAGTACGTACGCCTGATCGCCGACCTGGCGCGCAAGGACGGCGCCCAGCCAATCCTCTACCTGACCTGGGCCCGGCAGAACAACCCGACCATGCAGGCGCAGCTGGACAGCGTCTACACCCCCCTGGCCAAGGAGACCGGCGCGCTGCTGGCCCCGGTCGGCCAGGCCTGGCAGAAGGCCCTGGCCGATCAGCCGCAGCCCGGGCTGTTCCTGCCCGACGGCAGCCACCCGTCCTTTACCGGCACCTACCTGACCGCCTCGGTCTTCTATGCGCTGATCTACGGCACCCGTCCGCCGCTGCCGGCCGCCGGCGAAAAGATCAAATTCGATCACGCCGAACCCGCCGATCTGCAACAGGACGCCTGGAAGGCCCTGCAGTCCCTGGACATGGCCCTGCGCACGCCGCCGGCCAAGCTGAACGTGGCCAGCGTCCAGGCCAAGCGCTAATGCGCTCCCGCCCCTGCGCGACCAGGCGTCGCGCAGGGGCAGGCAACCCGGCGGTTTTCCGCTCGCCGTTCTTGTAAAGCCCCGCCGTACCCCCCAACTCTTTTACACTTACCGGTCCAAGCGACCGCCGTCGAAAGAGTTTCATGACCGATACCCCCTCCGTTGCCCGTCTCGCCGCCAACCTGGATCAAGCCTTCAACGCCGATCGCCATCGCCTGAGGCGCCAGCTCCAGGCCCTGCAGAAACAACCCGATCCGGCTCGCGAAGCCCAGTGGCTGGAGCGTTTCCAGGCGTCCTGCGCCAAGGTCGAGGCGCGGCGTGCCAGCGTGCCGCGCATCCGTTATGACGACGCCCTGCCGATCGCCGCCAAGCGCGAGGAGATCAAGCTCGCCATCGCCGGCCATCAGGTGGTGGTGATCGCCGGTGAGACCGGCTCGGGCAAGACCACCCAGCTGCCCAAGATCTGTCTGGAGCTGGGCAGGGGTGTACAGGGGCTGATCGGCCACACCCAGCCGCGCCGCCTGGCGGCGCGCAGCGTGGGCGCCCGGGTGGCGGAGGAACTGGGTTCGCCACTGGGCGAGCTGGTCGGCTATCAGGTGCGGTTCGAGGACCAAAGCACCGATGCCACCCTGATCAAGCTGATGACCGACGGCATCCTGCTGGCCGAGACCCAGCACGACCGCTTTCTCGAACGCTACGATACGATCATCGTCGACGAGGCCCACGAGCGCAGTCTCAACATCGACTTCCTGCTGGGCTTTCTCAAGACCCTGCTGCCGCGTCGCCCCGATCTCAAGCTGATCATCACCTCGGCCACCATCGACCTGGAGCGCTTCTCCCGGCACTTCGACGGCGCGCCCATCGTCGAGGTGTCCGGGCGGACCTATCCGGTGGAGACGTGGTACCGCCCGCTCAGCGCCGAGGTGGACGAAGACGGCGAACGGCTGGTGGACGACCTTTCGGTAGACCAGGGCATCCTCCAGGCGCTGGACGAGATCGAGGCGCACGAGCGCAGCGTCGGTCAGCGCCCGGGCGATGTGCTGGTGTTCCTCCCCGGCGAGCGCGAGATCCGCGACTGCGCCGAGGTCCTGCGCAAGGCCCAGCTGAAATTCACCGAGGTGCTGCCGCTCTATGCGCGGCTGACGCCGGCCGAGCAGCAGAAGATCTTCCAGCCGCGTCCCGGGCGCAAGATCGTGCTGGCCACCAACGTCGCCGAGACCTCGCTGACCGTGCCCGGCATCCGCTACGTGATCGACAGCGGCACCGCGCGCATCAGTCGCTACAGCTATAGAGCCAAGGTCCAGCGACTGCCCATCGAAGCCATTTCCCAGGCCAGCGCCAACCAGCGCAAGGGTCGTTGCGGCCGGGTCGAGCCGGGCATCTGCATCCGCCTCTTCAGCGAAGAGGATTTCCTCGGTCGACCGACCTTTACCGATCCGGAGATCCTGCGCACCAACCTGGCCGCGGTGATCCTGCAGATGCTGCATCTGCGCCTGGGTCGCATCGAGGACTTCCCCTTCATCGAGCCGCCGGATGGCAAGGCGATCAAGGACGGCTTCACCCTGTTGCAGGAACTCTCGGCGGTCGATGTCGAGGGGCGCCTGCTGCCCCTGGGGCGGCAACTGGCACGCCTGCCCGTCGATCCGCGTCTGGGGCGCATGCTGCTGGAGGCGACGGAGCAGGGCAGTCTCGCCGAGGTGCTGATCGTCACCAGCGCCCTGTCGGTGCAGGACCCGCGCGAGCGCCCGGCCGACCGCCAGACCCAGGCTGATCAGGCCCATGCCCAGTGGAAGGATCCGGATTCGGACTTCGCCGCTCTGGTCAATCTCTGGCACGGCTTCGAGGAACAGCGCCAGGCGCTGGGTTCCAACGCCCTGCGCAGCTGGTGCCGCAAGCACTTCCTCAACTACCTGCGGCTGCGCGAATGGCGCGATGCCCATCGCCAGCTGACCCTGCTGTGCCGCGAACTGGGACTGCAGGTGCGCAAGGCCGAAAGCCCCGCCCCGGCAGCCGCGGAGGGCACCCACAAACCCGCGCCGACCACCGACAAGCACGTCAACGCCAAGGCCCAGCAACAGGCTGAGGCCAGCGAGGCGGCGGTACGCGCTCGCGGTTACGCGGCGCTGCACAAGGCCATTCTCGCCGGCCTGCTCAGCCAGATCGGCCAGAAGAGCGAGGACGGCGACTACCTGGGCGCGCGCCAGCGGCGCTTCTGGATCCATCCCAGCAGCGTCATCGGCCGCAAGAAACCCACCTGGATCATGGCCGCGGAGCTGGTGGAGACCACCAAGCTGTTCGCCCGCATGGTGGCCAAGATCGAACCGGACTGGATCGAGCCGGTGGCGGGTCACCTGGTCAAGAAGACCCATCTGGAACCCCACTGGGAGAAGAAGCGCGGCCAGGTGGTGGCCTATGAGCAGGTCACCCTCTATGGCCTGATCGTGGTCGGTCGCCGCCCGGTGCATTTCGGCCCCATAGATCCGCCCGCCGCCCGTGAGTTGTTCGTCCGCGAAGGCCTGGTGCGCGGCGAGATCAACAGCCGCGCCAAGTGCCTGGCCGCCAATCGGGCGCTGTTGGAGCGGCTGGACGAACTGGAAGCCAAGGCGCGGCGCCGCGACATCCTCGCCGACGAGGAAACGCTGTTCGACTACTATGCCGCGCGCCTGCCGGCGGATGTCTACCAGACCGCCACCTTCGACAGCTGGTACCGCCGCGAAAGCGCCAAGCAGCCCGACCTGCTGATCATGCGCGAGGAAGACGTCCTCGCCCGCGAAGCCAGCGAGGTGACCGCTGCCCAGTATCCGGACACCCTGCGCCTGGGCGAGCTGATCCTGCCGCTGTCCTACGAATTCGACCCGACCCATCCGCGGGACGGCGTTACCCTGCGGGTGCCGGCGCCGCTGTTGCCGCAGCTGCCGCCCCAGCGCCTCGACTGGCTGGTGCCGGGATTGCTCTATGATCGCTGCGTGGCCCTGGTGCGCAACCTGCCCAAGGCCCTGCGCAAGAACTTCGTGCCGGTACCGGATTTCGTTCGCGCGGCGCTGGACAAGATCCCCTTTGGCGAGGGCTCGCTGCACGAGGCCCTGGGGCGCGAATTGCAGCGCATGACCGGCGCCCGTATTCCCGACGAGGCCTGGCCGGAGGCCGAAGCCGGCCTGGATCCACACCTGCGCATGAATCTCGAGGTGGTCGATGCCCAGGGCAAGCCGCTGGGGGAAGGCCGCGACCTCGCCGAGGTGACGGCGCGCTTCGCCCAGGAAAGCCAGGCGGCCCTGGCGCTGCCGACGCAGAAGCGTCAGGAGCAGCGCCCGGTGGAGGCCAAGGCCTTCGCCGAGGTGGCGGCCAAGACCCAGCAGCAGGTGGCCGGCCTATCGATGACGGTCTATCCGGCGCTGGTGGATGAGCAGGGCACGGTGCGCGAAGGCCGCTTCGCCACCCAGGCCGAAGCCCGTTACCAGCACCGCCGCGCCCTGCAGCGACTGCTGCTGCAGCAACTGGCGGAACAGGCCAAGTTCCTGCGCGGCAAGTTGCCCGGGCTCACCGAGTTGGGCCTGCTGCACCGCGAATTGGGTCGTCCGGAGGCGCTGGTGGAAGACATCCTGCTGGCCAGCCTGGACGCGGCCATCCTTGCCGACGAAGCCGAGCTGCCCCGCGATGGCGCCGGCCTGGCTTCACTGGCCGAGCGGCGCAAGGCCGGCTGGACCGAGCAGGCCGAACGCATCGCGCGCCTGGCCCTGGAGATCCTCAAGCTCTGGCATGGCCTGCAGAAGAAATTCAAGGGCCGCATCGACCTGGCCCAGGCCGTGGCCCTGAACGACATCAAGGCGCAACTGGCCAGCCTGGTCTATCCCGGTTTCGTCCGGGATACGCCGCTGGAATGGCTCAAGGAGTATCCCCGCTATCTGAAGGCTATCGAGCAGCGCTTCGACAAGCTGGGCAGCCAGGTGCAGCGTGATCGGGTCTGGAGCGGCGAACTGGCCGGACTCTGGGAGCAGTATCGCGCCCGCGCCGCCAAGCACAGCCAGGAGGGCAAGCGCGACGCCAACCTGGAGCTCTATCGCTGGATGCTGGAAGAGTATCGGGTATCGCTCTGGGCCCAGCAGCTGGGTACGCGGATGCCGGTGTCGGACAAGCGTATGAACAAGCAGTGGAGTCTGGTGGAGGCCTAGCGGTCATCCATCGGATCCCTCCCCAGGCCCGGGTCGGCCGCTGGCATAGTGCGGCCATGACCCAGGCCAGTTTTCGCTTCCACGGCGCCCTCGAACGCTTCCTGGCCCCGATCCATAGAGGTGGGGTGATCCGGGTCGAGTGCGCCGCGGTGGCGAGCGTCAAACACCAGATCGAAGCCCTCGGCGTGCCCCATACCGAGGTGGGTCGACTGCTGATCAATGGGCAGTCCGCTGCGCTGACGCAGCGTCTGGCAGACGGTGACCAGGTCGTCGTCCATCCGGCCCAGGCCGAGACCTCAGGTGAATCCGCTCCCGGCCATCCGGGAGCAGAGCGTCCGCGCTTTGTCGCCGATGCGCACCTCGGCGCGCTGGCGCGGCGCCTGCGCATGGCGGGTTTCGATACGCTGTACGACAACGCCTATGCCGATCCGGCCCTGGCCGATCTCGCCCGGCGCGAGGCGCGTGTCCTGCTCACCCGGGATCGCGAATTGCTCAAGCGGCGGCAGGTGCTCCACGGCTGCTATATCCATGCCGTGCGCCCGGAGGCGCAGCTGGAGGAGCTCTACCAGCGCCTGGATCTGCGTCCCTGGGCGTTGCCCTTTTCCCGCTGCCTGGCCTGCAATTCGAGTCTGCAGGCGGTCACCCTGGCGGAGGTCGCCGACCGGCTGCCCCCGCGCGTGCGGGAACGCCACCGGCATTTTCTGCACTGTGCGCACTGCGACAAGCTGTTCTGGGAAGGTAGCCACTGGCGCGCGATGCGTGAGCGTCTGGCGCTGATCTAGCGCGGCAGCACCTGGCGCAGCGATCCGCTCACGTCCGGCAGGTCCATGTCGATGCGGCGCCAGTAGCCTTCCGCGAAGCTGTAGAGGGCGAAGGCGATCAACCCCAGTCCTACCACCGACAGGACCAGTCCGCCGAAGGGCAGATTCTGCAGGCCATTCAGGGCGTCCTTCATGCCTGGCGGATGCAGCGCCTGGTAGCGCGAGCCGCTGACCACCAGCAGGACGGCGATCTCGACGAAAGCCACGCCCCGAGCGATCAGGCCGAAGCGACCGATGGGCCGGATCAGTCGCAGCTGTTCCGGACTGGCTTCCAGATAACGCTCGAAGCTGGCCTTCCAGCCCTTCACGAAATGGGCGAGACCCACGCCCAGCGGAATCAATGCGGCGACGTACACCAGCAGATTGGAATAGCGCCAGCCAAGGATCGTCTGCAGCAGGTCGTTGGTGTCACCGCCCGAACCACCACTCTGGCGCAGGCCGCTGACCAGCAGGCCCAGGGCGAAGAAGGCGAGGGCGCCATAGGTGATGCCGCCCACCAGCAGGCCGGCGCGGATCACCAGCCCCTTGGGCTTGCTGCCATGGTCGTCGACATCGCGGACGGCCTGGAGGATGCGCCAGGCCGCGAAGGCCACCAGGCCGATCACCACCAGACCGACCAGGAAGTGGCCGAAGGGTTGAGCGAGCAGGGCTTCCAGGCTGTCGTGGCTGTCCGCCGGCTGGCCGGAGCCGCGTGCGGCGAGCAGCGACAGGACGCCGATGATGAGATAGACGAGACCGCGGGCGGCATAGCCACCGCGGGCGAGGAGCGTGAGTCCGGTACGGGTGCGCATCTGTTATGTCCTGTTACATCCTGCCTTGTACTGACCGGCGGCCCGCGTGCGGGTTCTGGTGGGCAGACAGGCGCACCGAGGGAGCTGGCGGGATGCGGCGTTAGGCCTTAGGCTCGTTACGAAAAATGCCTGCGCTCGGTGATGCTTCGTTGAAAAAGGCTTCGGAATGCTCATTTACCACTCGTAAACTCCGCTTCCTTAGCCTTTTTCGCCTCGCCTGACCTTCGCTCGGCGATTTTTCGTACCGAGCCTCGGCTCGCACCCTTTGCCCCGGCGACGGTTTCATGGACAAAGCTCGACTGCTCACCCTCATTCTCCAGGCGCTGGAAGCCGACCGCGAGGTCATCAGCCAGCAACTGGCGGCCAGCCACGAGGCGGCCACACACAGCGAAAGCAAGGCCGAGAACAAGTACGACACCCGCGGTCTGGAAGCGGCCTACCTGGCCGACGGCCAACGCCGTCGCCTGCACGAGATCGAGCTGGCCCTGGCGGCCTACCGGGCATTGACACCCGTGGCCATGAGCGACGGCATTCGAGTCGGCGCCCTGGTCGAGTTGACCACCGCGACGGCCAGTCGCTGGCTGTTCCTCGGCCCGGATGCGGCGGGACTCAAGGTCAGGCTGAATGGCCACGATGTATTGGTGATCTCGCCCCGCGCACCCCTGGGTCAGGCATTGCTCGGGCGGGAAGAGGGCGATGAGGTGGCGGTGACGGTGGAAGGCAAGGTACACCGGCAGGAGATCCTGGCGGTGTTCTGAGCCTCAGGCTGCCCCCAAGGATCACCGTAGGTTGGGCTGAGCGTCAGCGAAGCCCAACAGCTTTCGCCCCGGTACGGCCCTGTTGGGCTTCGACGATAGGGCCGTCTCAACCCAACCTACGATCATCCCCGCCGGATGAACCCCGTAGGTTGGGTTGAGCGTTAGCGAAGCCCAACGCCTTTCGCCTCGTTGCGGACCCCGTTGGGCTTCGACGATGAAGCCGTCTCAACCCAACCTACGACCATCCCCGCCGGATGAACCCCGTAGGTTGGGTTGAGCGCTAGCGAAGCCCAACGCCTTTCACCTTGGCACGGACCCTGTTGGGCTTCGACGATGAAGCCGTCTCAACCCAACCTACGATCATTGATGCCGGATGAACCCCGTAGGTTGGGTTGAGCGTTAGCGAAGCCCAACGCCTTTCACCTTGGCACGGACCCTGTTGGGCTTCGACGATGGAACCGTCTCAACCCAACCTACCACCATCCCCGCTGCCAGAGGCTCAGGCTTCGACGCCCTCCACCGGCCGGTTGGCCCTGGGCGGTGCGGCCTCTTCCTTCTCCTGCTTCGGTCGATGCTGATCCAGCCAGGCGCGGCCCTGGTGCTGGGCCTCGTCGACCTTCCTATTCAACTCGTCGAGGGTCCCGCCGAGGGTTTCCCGCGCCTGCTCGCGGGCGGCTTCTTCCACCTTGGTGGCGAAGCTGTCCGCCGCCTTCTCGGCGCTGTCGCAGCCGCCGAGGCCGAGCAGCAGGAGGATGCCGGCGAGTCCGAGGATGGCTTTGGTACTCATGATCGTCCGCTCCTTCACGAAGGCCTGTTCAGGGAGTCGCGCGACTCATGACCGGCAGCGGTGTGCTTGGCTTCGCTGCGGGTCTTGTACAGCGACACCAGCACGCCACCGGCCAGCAGGCCCAGGGTCACGCTCAGGGAGATCGCCGGCGGGATCTTGCCGATGATGCCCACCAGGAAGATCTTGCAGCCGATGAACACCAGCACCAGCGCCAGGGCGTACTTGAGATAGGCGAAGCGATGGATCATCGCCGCCAGGGCGAAGTACAGGGCGCGCAGGCCGAGGATGGCGAAGACGTTGGAGGTGTAGACGATAAAGGGGTCCTGGGTGATGGCGAAGATCGCCGGCACGCTGTCCACCGCGAACACCAGGTCGGCGCACTCGATCACGATCAGCGCCAGGAACATCGGCGTCACCCAGAGCACCGTCTTGCCGCTGGCATCGGGCTGGCGCACGAAGAAGTGCTGGCCATGCAACTCGTCGGTCACCCGCAGCTTCTTGCGCAGGAATTTGATGAAGACGTTGTCGTCGAGCTTGGGCTCTTCGTCCACCTTGGCGAACAGCATCTTGACCCCGGTGATCACCAGGAAGGCGCCAAAGACATAGAGGATCCAGTCGAACTGGTGGATCAGGGCGGCGCCCAGGCCAATCATGATGGCGCGCAGCACGATCACCCCGAGGATGCCCCAGAACAGCACCCGGTGCTGGTATTCCCGCGGGATGGCGAAGAAGCCGAAGATCACCGCCATGAGGAAGACGTTGTCCATGGACAGCGACTTCTCGATCAGGAAGCCTGTGACGTAGTCGAGGCTGGCGTCGGCGCCCTTGAGTTGCCAGACGAAGAGGGCGAACAGCAGGCCCGCGGTGATGTAGCCCGCGGACAGCAGCAGGCTCTCCTTGACCTCGATGGGCTTGTTCTCCTTGTGGAGGACACCCAGGTCGAAGGCCAGCAGGGCGATGACGACGGCGAAGAAGGTCAGCCACATCCAGGTGGCGGTGCCGAGGAAGTCGGCGAAGAAGAATGCATGCAGGGCGTTCATGAGCCCCTCCTTAGTCAAGTTTCAAGACTATGACTCGACATGGCGGCACATACCGTCAGAGGGGCCCGGGTCACCAGGACAGCATTTCGAACTCGCGCACATTCGGCAAGGATTGCAGTTTTACAAAATGCAACCGCTCTGGCTCAGGCTTCTCGGGAGGAATGGTGGCCGGTGATCAGCCAGCGACCCTCGAGGTGTTCGAAGGTGAAGAGAAAGCGCGCGGGCACGCTGATGACCTGCTCGCCGTCGCGATAGTGGAAGACATAGAGACCGCCGACCACCACGGTACCGAGCTGGCTGCTGACCCTCTTCTTGAAGATCTGCACGTCGCACACCAGCCCCTCGTTGGCGAGGAAATTGCGGAAATATTCGCGCCGGCTGTCCTCGCAGTCCCGCACCTCGTTGGACAGCGTCGGCACCAGGATGGCGTCGGGCGCATAGAGCGCGAGAATGGCTTCCACGTCGCGGGTGGCGACGGTCGCCGCCCAGGTGTGCAGGGCGGCCTTGGCCCCGGCGAGGCAGGCGATCTCTTCATTGGAAAACGCAGACGCGTGAGCAGGACCGGCAGCGGACATGGCATCGACCTCAGGCGAACATGAAATTGTTATAATATAACAATCTGTCCTGAACAGGGATGTGCTATGCCCGGATCGCTAACGGATGACACCGGCCGGGGAGGTCCGGGTCATGACGGGGAGGCGTCGCCGTCGGCAACCGGCGACGGCAGGGACGGGTGACTCAGCGGTTCTCGATCTTCGAGCGCAGCGGGATCTCTTCGCGGGAGTCGGTCTGGCTTACCGGCTGGCCGACCATCTCTTCATAGACCGCTGGCTGGGCGATGAACAGGCGCACGTCCTTGACGTCGTCGAGGATACGCCGGGCTTCTTCCACCGAGGCCACGTGCAGGGTCGCGCCCTTGTCGTCGGCGACCGGTACCGAGGTGCCTTCCACCAGCGCATGGATGACGTAGGAGCCGCCTTCCATGGACACCAGATTGACTTCCTTGACCGCGCCGGCCTTGACCTGCTGATTCAGCTCTTTGACATTCATCGACACACCTCGGTTATCACGCTAACGAGCCCTGCGCAGTGGCAGGGGTAGGTAAGGATTCGAGGCGGTAGCGGGGCTGGGAGTTCCGGTGCGAGATGCGGCCAGCGCGCGTTTCGCGGCTTTTGTCAGTAGCCCGTCATTTCCAGATAGCCCACCCCCTTGGCGCTGCCCTCCACCCTGACCGGACCTTCCCAGTAGGGCGTGCCCAGGGCCATCCAGGCATCGGGATTGACCGCGGCGATACGCAGGTCGAGCTGCTGCCCCGGCAGGGTGATGGACCAGCGCACCGGCACCTGGCGTCCGGCGACCGTATGGGTCGCCTCGGGCGCCAGGCGGATATCGCCTGGATGCAGGGGCTGGTTATGGCCATCGGCATTGATCAGGTTGCCGAACAGATAGTGCTGGCCGTCGGCCTGGCGCAGGCGATAGAGCATCAGCTGGCGACCGTCATCCAGGTGCAGGGAAAACCAGTCCCAGCCGAGCTGGTCCGCGGCCAGGTGCTGACTGCTCCATTCGCGATCCAGCCAGGCCAGGCCCTTAACCGGCACGCGCCGCCCTTCGATCTCCAATTCGCCCTGGGCCTGGAAGAAGGGCTGGCTGTAGTAGTAGGACGCCTGGCCGCTGGCGGACTTGCGGCTGACCCCGCCTTCGCCCTGGAGCACCAGCGGGCCGGTGGCGGCGAGCTCCAGCCGATAGGCGAAGCCCGGGCCTTGCGCCTGGACCTGTGCCCGACCGGTCAGGTCACCCGCGAGGCGCCAGTCGTCGATCCAGGCAGCGAAGGGTGCGGCGGTCACCCCGGCCTGGCCGATGCCGCCGCGGCCCTGGGTCTGGGCGGAGAACTGGCGGGTCTCACTGGTGAGACCGGCATGGCCCAGCCAGAGGTTGCCGTTGCTCCAGCCGGGGTGGTCGGCGCCGGGTCGCAGGGCGTTGCGGAACAGCGTCCATTGCACGCCGTAGTGGTGGCCCTCGGCATCGCTGAGATTGGCGGTGACGTACCACCATTCGATGCGGAAATCCGGGTGGGCGCCATGATCGGCCGGAAAGCTGAAGGCCTTGCCCGGTACCACCGGGGCGAAGTTCTCGCTGCCCTGGCCGAGACCGGCGAAGCCTTCGGACGATGGCTGCTCGTCGCAACCGGCGAGCAGCAGGAGTGCGACCAGCAGGGCCCTAGCGTTCATTGCCGAGTTCTCGCAGCAGATCCAGCGGTTGACTGCGCTGCAGCCGAATCAGGGGCCAGGCGGCGGCCAGCAGGGTCGCCAGCAGGGCAATGGCGGAGAGCGCCAGCAGCTGGCCCGGAAAGACCTGCAGCGGCAATCGCCAGCCAAAGGCCTGGACGTTCACCACCGCCACCAGGCACCAGGCGAGCAGGATGCCCAGCGGCATGGCCAGCGCCAGGGTGAGGAGGGCGAGCCCCAGCAACTGGCCCAGGCTGAGCAGGATCAGCCGCGGACGTTCGATGCCCAGCGCCCAGAGCGGCGCGAGCTGACCGAGACGCCGCTGTGCCTGGCCGAGCAGGGCGATGAACAGCGCGAGACCGGCCACCGCCAGGGTCAGGGCATTGAGCGCTGCGGTGGCGCTGAAGGTGCGCTCGAAGACCTGGTCGGCATAACGCCGCAGCTGACCCTGGTCGATGGAATGACTGGCGTCCAGCCCGAAGCGCTGCTGCAGCTCGCTGCGCAGGGCCTCTACCCGCGCCGGCGCCATGCGGATGACGATGCGCACCAGGGCGGCATCCGGCCACAGCGCTCGCAGCCGCGCCTGGGACAGCAGCAGGTGGCCGCGCGGATTGCCATAGTCGGCATAGGTGGCGAGCACCGGGGCGTACCAGCGACCCCGGCTGCCCTGCAGCTCCACCCGTTGCCCCTTGACCACTCCCAGGCGGCGGGCCAGTTGCTCGCTGAGCATCAGGCCCTCACCGGCGAAGAACGGCGTCCAGGCCTCGTCGCCGGCATCGAGCAATGGCCAGTGCCGCCGATAGAGATCAGCGTCCAGGATACCGCTCAGGGTGGACGGCTGGCCCTGAATCCCCGTCTCCAGTTCGTACACCGGCAGTACCGCGCGCACGCTGGGTTGGCGGGGCAGCCAGTCGAGCAGGGCCGCGGCCTGGGTGGCGTCCCGCGGGCGCAGATAGAGTTCGGCCGCCAGGCGCTGGTCGAGCCAGCCATCGAAGGTGCGGCGAAAACCCTCGGTCATGCTGCCGGCGCCGACATTGGCCGCCAGGGCCAGCAGCAACGCCATCAGCGCCTGGGACAGTCCGGGCAGCTGCTGCCGGGCGTCGGCCAGGAACCAGCGCGAAAGAGGCCGCCTTGCTCGCTTCAGCAAGAGATCCAGCAGCGCGCTCAGCAGCGGTGGCAACGCCAGGGCGGCGGCCAGCAGGAGGCAACCGAGCAGGGCCAGACCGCTGGCCAGGCTGTTGCCGCCCAGCCACAGACCCAGCCCCGCCAGCCCCACCAGCAAGGCACCCAGAGCCTGGCGCCGCAGCCAACGGCCATGGGCGGCGCGCCAGGCCTCGCCCTGGGCCAAGGCCAGCAGCGGTAGCCGCGCCGCGCGCCACAGCCCATCGGCGCCGGCCAGCAGGGCTCCACCCAGGCTGAGGCCGAGGCCGGCCAGCCACCAGGCCGGACTCAGGGTCAGGCTGCCGGCGATCTCGGCGCCATAGAGGCCGCGCAGACTGGCCGCCACGTCGGGCAACAGCAGTGCCGCCAGCAGATAGCCACTGGCAACCCCCAGGGCACCCGCCACCAGGGCGATCAGCGCCAATTCCAGGGTCAGTGCCAGCACCAGGGTCGCCGCCGACAGGCCACAGGCGCGCAGGGTACGCAGCAGGGCACGGCGCTGTTCCAGCGCCAGCCCGGTCGCGGCATGGACGATGAACAGGCCGACCGCGAAGGCCAGCAGGCCGAGCGCCAGCAGGTTGAGGTGGAAGCTGTCGGTCAGGCGGTCCAGCTCGGCGCCCTGGTCGTTCTCCACCCGTTGCAGGCTGACCCCATCCAGGTTTGGCAGAGCACGCTGGAAGGCCTTTGGCAGGATCAGCCGGGAAAGCTGGTCTGGCGCGTCCAGCAGGCGCTGGGCCTGGCCGATGTCCATCACCAGGGTGCCGGGCGCCAGGCCGGGGCGCGACTGCAGCGGAGGCAGCGCCAGGCCATCGGCGCGATGCAGCACCTCGCCGGCCTGGAGCCGCCATTCACGCAGCGTTTCCGGCGCGATCCAGGTAGTCCCGGTCGGACCGAGAAAGTCGAACAGCGCCTCGGGCGGTGCACTGGCCGCCACACCCCGGTCACTGGGCAGGCTGACCGGCTCGATACCCAGCAGCGGCAGGGCGCCCTTGCGCTCGGCCAAGGTCAGGCGGCCCTGCAGGACGGGCGACACCGGCCAGCCCTGGCGGCGCAGCTCGACGAACAGCGCCTGGGGAAAGCGTTGGCCGTCACGGGCTTCCAGACTCGACTGGTCGGCGCCGAAGACGGCGCTGGCCTGGGCATAGCTCTGGCGGGCCTGGGCATTGAGCGCCAGCACCCCGGTCAGCAGCGCGGTCGCCAGCCACAGGCCGGCGACCAGGCCGGCGAGTTGCAGGGGATGCCGCCGCCAGTGACTGGCCAGGCTGTGCAGGCTCCAGTAGAGCAGCCTCATGGCTGGCCCAGGGCGTCGCCGCCGAGCCGTCCGCGCTCCAGCTGCAGGGTACGATCGAGATGACGGGCGATGCGCGCGCTGTGGGTCACCATCAGCAGACTGCTGCCGGTCTCGGCCACCAGCTCCAGCAGCAGGGCGAGGGCCTGGTCGCCGCTGGCTTCGTCGAGATTGCCGGTGGGTTCATCGGCGAGCAGCAGGGGCGGCCGGGAGGCGAGCGCCCGCCCCAGGGCCACGCGCTGCTGCTGGCCGCCGGAGAGCTGTTCCGGATAGCGTTCCAGCAGGGCGGTCAGGCCCAGACGTTCGGCCAGCTCGGCTTGCCAGTGCGGATCATGGCGCCCGGCCAGCCGCGCCTGGAAGGCGAGATTGTCGGCCACCGTGAGGCTGGCGATCAGATTGAATTGCTGGAAGATCAGCCCGATGCCCTCGCGGCGCCAGGCGGCCAGGGCCCGTTCGTTGAGACTGTCGAGTGCCTGGCCGGCGGCCTGGACGTGGCCCCGGTCAGGCCGGTCGAGACCGGCGACCAGGTGCAGCAGGGTGCTCTTGCCACTGCCGGATTCGCCCATGAGCGCCAGACTCGCGCCCCGTGCCAGGCTGAGGTCCACCCCGCGCAGGACCGGCAGCGGGCCCTGGGGCGTCGGATAACTCTTGTGCAGATCGGTGATGGTCAGCATCGCGCCTCCAGCGCCGGTCGTGGTCTGCAATCGACCGGGCGCGGGCGGCGACGTTCAGCGCGGTCAGCGGCGCTTGGCCTTGCCCTTGCCGGCTTTTTCGTCTTCCTCGCGCTGCAGGCGCTCGCACTTGCGCACCATGGTCAGGTAGTACACGGCGCTGCCGGCGAACAGGATGATGGGCAGCGCCAGGGACATCTCCAGCAGGCTGCCGGGGAAGGCGCTGGGCACCCAATGGTGGTAGAGCAGGATGCCGATCGCCAGCAGCACCGAGTACAGCAGGCCGTAGCCACCGGCCTTGCGCGATTCGCGGGCGAGGTCGAGGGGCGGGCGATTCAGATCGTTGGGCTCGAACATGGAGGTCTCTGGCAAGCACTGAAGAAGGCGCTAGTCTAGCGCCTGGACTCGCGTCGGTCGCCATTGCTCGGGCACCCCGGACAAGACGTCGCAGGGGCTGCCCGCCGCTCGTTCACACGATGTTCAGGCAGACATAAGCTTGAAATCTTATCCTTTGCAGCCATTTAGAGGCCTGACGATGGCAAGCGGGCAGGTCTCCTTGTAAGCTCGATCAGTTATTTGAACGCGCACAATGCGCACGGATAAGGAATCAACATGAAACAGTATCGGTTGGCAGCAGCGGTGGCCCTGGTGGGTCTGGTTCTGAGCGGCTGCGACTCCAAGCCCAAGGTCGAGCTGGAAAGCCCGGCCCAGAAGGCGTCCTATGGCATCGGCCTGAACATGGGCAAGAGCCTGGCCCAGGAAGGTATCGATGACCTGGATCCCAAGGCCGTCGCCCTGGGTATCGAGGACGCCGTTGGCAAGAAGGACCAGAAGCTGACCGATCAGCAGCTGACCGAAGCCTTCGCCGCCCTGCAGAAGCGCGCCGAAGAGAAGATGACCAAGGTCAGCGAAGACAACGCCAAGGCCGGCAAGAAGTTTCTCGAAGAGAACGGCAAGAAGCCTGGCGTGATCACCACCGCCTCCGGCCTGCAGTACGAAGTGGTCAAGAAGGCCGACGGCCCGCAGCCCAAGCCCACCGACGTGGTCACCGTGCACTACGAGGGCAAGCTGGTCGACGGCACCGTGTTCGACAGCTCCATCAAGCGTGGCACCCCGATCGATCTGCCGGTCAACGGCGTGATTCCGGGTTGGGTCGAGGCGCTGCAACTGATGCACGTCGGCGAGAAGATCAAGCTGTACATCCCCTCCGAGCTGGCCTACGGCGCCCAGAGTCCGAGCCCGGCGATCCCGGCCAACTCGGTGCTGGTGTTCGACCTGGAACTGCTCGGCATCAAGGACGCCGCCGCTGCCGACGCCGAAGACGCCCCGGTCGCTCCGGCTGCCGATGCGCCGGCCGCTGCCGAAAAGGCCCCGGCCAAGAAGTAAGCTGCTTCCTGCTGTGCCAGACGCCCTGCCTTGCAGGGCGTTTTACGTTGGGCCGCGGGAAACCCTGGCGCAGCGGTGCGATCAAAGCTGGGGTGCAAAGCCCTGTGCCAAAGGTGTCCCTGCTCACCGTTCCCTACTGCTCGAGGTGTCCATGAAGCCGCCGAAGAATTTTGATCGCTATCTGGGTATCGCCCAGCGCCTGCTGATCCGCGGCCGCCTGCCGGCGCTGCTGCTCGGCGTCGCGCGCAAGACCAGCAAGCGTGGACTCAAGCTGGGCGAGGCCCGTGAGACCCTGGGACTGTTCCATCAATTGCTGCTGGCCTGGTGGCGTGGCGAGTACCGCGGGGTCAGCCGCAAGACGCTGCTGACCGTGGCCGGCGGCCTGGTCTATTTCCTCCTGCCCATCGACCTCATTCCCGACTGGGTGCCCATGTTCGGCCTGCTCGACGACCTCGCGGTCCTGGCCTGGGTCGGTAAGGCCTGCAGCGACGAACTGGACGGCTTCCGGGCCTGGCGCGCCAACCGTACCGCGAGTCAGCAGGCAGCCCTGGCAGCGCTGCCCGACCGGCACGAGCGGCCGGCGGCGGGTGTCGCCCTCGATCAGCTGCGGGACTGAACGGCTTGAGCGTACGCATCAGTCGCCAGCACTGGCTGGCCTTGCTGGACGAACTGGAAAGTGCGCGGCGCAGCCGCAGCTTGCTGACCTATCGCTCGGTGATCGAACGGCTCGGGCTGCCCCAGCCGGCGATGGTGACCCTGACCACGGCGCTGGAGTACCTGGCCGCCCTCGATCGTCGCGAGGGCCGGCCGCTGCGCAGCGCCCTGGTGGTCAGCCAGAGCGGTACGCGCATACCCCGTGAAGGCTTCTTCGACTGCGCCCTGCGCCTGGGTGCCCTGGACGGCTCGCCGCCGGTGAGCGATGCGGTCAGCTGGCACGCGGCCGAGGTGACCCGGGTGTTCGACCATCGCTATCCCGACCATCGTCTGGAGTAGGGTTCAGGCCCGCATCAGGTGCAGGCTGTAGCCGGGTACCAGCTTGGCATTGCGCTTGGCTTCCGAGGCGAGGCCGGCCAGTCCGCTGGCATCCACCCGCTTGCCGGCTTCCCGGTCCAGCTCCACCACCCCCAGGGACAGTGACAGCAGCGGATACTCGCGACGGCGACCGTCTCGGTCGTAGGCCAGAAAGCAGCCCGCTTCCAGGTGCTCGCTGCGATAGAAATGCCGGCAGCGCTCCTGGAAGCCCG
Organism: Pseudomonas sp. AS2.8; assembly: GCF_014190935.1. Taxonomy (NCBI): domain Bacteria; kingdom Pseudomonadati; phylum Pseudomonadota; class Gammaproteobacteria; order Pseudomonadales; family Pseudomonadaceae; genus Pseudomonas; species Pseudomonas sp. AS2.8. The sequence goes on along the minus strand of NZ_JACHVV010000002.1, from coordinate 243,635 downwards.
CCATCAGGCCGTTGAGTCGCTGCCGCCAATCCGTTGAACCCAGCACCACCAGGAAGTCGTCGCCACCGATGTGGCCGACGAAGTCCTGCTGCGGATCCAGGCGTTCGGAAAGCGTCTGCGCCAACGAGAGCAGCACCTCGTCGCCCTTGGCATAGCCATAGAGGTCGTTGAAGGGCTTGAAGCCATCGATGTCGACGTAGCACACCACGGCTTCGCGCTGCTGATCCAGCAACCGCGTGAGGCACTGCTGGATGGGCACGTTGCCGGGCAGCTGGGTGAGGGGGTTGGCGTGCTTGGCCTGCTGGATGCGCTGCTCGGTGATCAGCCGCAGGACATCCATCACCCGACCGACCCCGACATAGCGGCCACCCTCGGTGATGATGAAATCCTCTTCGATGCGCTGGCGCGCCCGCGCGGTGAGCAGGCGGCTGACCTGCTGCAGCGACTGATTGGTTTCGGTCGCCAGGAAGTCCTGGCTCATCAGCCGGGCGATCGGCTTGCGCGCGAACACCTCGTGGGCGAAGGGCTTGAGCAGCGCCGAACTCAGCTCGTGATGATGGACGATGCCCACTGGGCGATCGTCTTCGTCCACCACCGCCAGGGTATTGAGGCTGGGTTGCAGGCGGAAGCGCTCCAGTACCTCGGGGATGAGCATGTCCTGGCCGACCGCGACCTGCTCGACCCTGAGGCTGGCGACGGTGGTTGCTTCCTCGGCGAAGTCGGAGCCGCGGGTGGTTATCACCGGCAGCAGGGTCTGGATCTCGCGCGGTGGGGCCGCCGTCGGGCGGCCCAGCAGATAACCCTGCACCAGGTCGATGCCCATGCTCGCCAGGGTCGACAGCTCTTCGTGGGTCTCGATGCCTTCGGCGATCACCTGGGCCCGGGAGGCTTCGGCCATCTTCAGGATGGAGCCGACGAATTCGCGTTTCACCGCATCGCGGTGGATGGATTCGATGAAGTGCCGATCGATCTTGACGAAATCCGGGCGCAACTCCGACCAGCGCCGGAGGCTGGAATAGCCCGCGCCCAGGTCGTCGAGGGCGATGGAAAAGCCCATGGCGCGGTAGTGGTGCAGGGCGGTGGCCAGCAGCGCGAAGTCATCGATGGGCGCCTGTTCGGTCAGCTCGATCACCACCTGGGCCGGTGAGAGCCCCAGGCGCTGCAGCAGCTTGAGGGTCTGCCCCGACTGGTGCGCCGGCTCCAGCAGGGTTTCCGGACAGACGTTGAGAAACAGCAGGCCATCCAGGGCCAGTTCGCGAAAGGTCTGGCAGGACTGCTGGCGGGCGGCGATTTCCAGCTCGGACAGGCGACCGGCCTGGCGCGCGGTGGCATAGAGGGGCAGTGGGGATTGCAGCGGAGTATTGGAGGCGCCGCGAATGAGGGCCTCGTAGCCCAGGATGCGTCGCTCGCTCAGCGAAACGATGGGCTGAAAGAGCGAATGCAACTCGCGGTTGGCGAGAATGCGATCCAACACCCCAGCCTGGTCGTTAAGCGTCATGGTAAGCCTGCAGGAACCCAGAAACGAAAATGCCCGGGGGTCGCACTTGGCGACCCCCGGGCATTTCACGACAGAGATATGACGCTTTGATGTCAGCGCTTGGGTGGCGTCTGGCTCAGGTCGAGATAGTCCAGCAGCACATGACCCGACTCCATCAGGTAGGCGTCGTCCTGCGGCTTGGTCTTGTCGTCGTCGATCGCCGGGTTGTCCTCGTCGATCTTCTTCAGCTCCTTGAGCGGGGCCTCGCCCTTGCCCTGGCGCCGCTGGTTTTCCATGGCCAGCTGGCGATTGTCCAGGGCGGTCTGCTCGGCCCGGCGCTTCTGCTCGTTGAGGCTGACGGTAGTGTCGGCCGCCAGTTCCTGGGCCAGCTTCAGGCGCTCGCGAGCGAAGATGAAGTCGGGATCCTTCTGCACCCGCACATCATGGCGCTTGACCAGTTCCGGCAGGTAGTTGGCGAAGGGATTGCTCAGGCCGTTCACCGCCGGGGCGATGGTGTCCCAGGGCATGGAGTCGGGCAGGGCGCTCTCGCCGATCTGCTTGGTGTCCACCACCGCCGGGTAATCGATGTCCGGCAGTACGCCCTGATGCTGGGTGCTCTGGCCGGAGACGCGATAGAACTTGGCGATGGTCAGCTTCAGCTCGCCATGGTTGAGCGGCTGGATGGTCTGGACGGTGCCCTTGCCGAAGGTCTGGCCGCCGACGATCAGCGCCCGGTGATAGTCCTGCATGGCGCCGGCGAAGATCTCCGAGGCCGAGGCGGACAGGCGATTGACCAGCACGGTCAGAGGGCCCTTGTAGAAGGCGCCGCCTTCGTCGTCGGCCAGCACCTCGACCTTGCCGTCGCCATTGCGCACCAGCACGGTGGGACCCTGGTCGATGAACAGCCCGGTCAGTTCGGTGGCTTCCTGCAGCGAGCCACCGCCGTTGTTGCGCAGGTCCAGGACGATGCCGTCGACCTTTTCCTTCTGCAGCTCGCCGATGAGCTTCTTCACGTCACGCGTGGTGCTCTTGTAGTTCGGATCGCCGGCGCGATAGGCCTTGAAGTCCAGATAGAAGGCCGGCACGTCGATCACGCCAAGCTTGTAGTGCTTGCCCTCGTGGGGCACGTCGATCACGTGCTTCTGCGCTGCCTGCTCTTCGAGCTTGACCGCCTCGCGGGTGATGGTGACGATCTTGGTTTTCTGATCGTTCGGCGCATTGCTCGCCGGAATGACCTCCAGGCGTACCTTGGAGCCCTTGGGTCCACGGATCAGCTTGACCACCTCGTCCAGCCGCCAGCCGATGACGTCGACCATCTCGCCATCGCCCTGGGCGACGCCGACGATCTTGTCCGCCGGGGCGATCTGCTTGGACTTGTCGGCAGGACCGGCCGGGACCAGGCGCAGGATCTGCACGTAGTCGTTGTCGTTCTGCAGCACCGCGCCGATGCCTTCCAGCGACAGGCTCATGTTGATGTCGAAGTTCTCCGCGCTTTCCGGCGAGAGATACTGGGTGTGCGGGTCGTAGGACTCGGCGAAGGCGTTGATGTAGGTCTGGAAGACGTCTTCGCCACGGGTCTGGTTGAGGCGCGCCAGCTGATTCTTGTACCTCTTGGTCAGCTGCTGCTGGATCTGCTGATCGGTCTTGCCGGACAGCCGCAGGCGCAGGACCTCGTCCTTGAGCTTGCGGTGCCAGAGGTCGTCCAGCGCGGCGGTGTCCGCTGGCCAGGCCGCCTTCTCGCGATTGGTGTTGAAGGACTCGTCGACGCTGAAGTCGAGCTTGCCGATGCCGGCGTTGAGCAGGCCCAGGCCGTAGTTCAGGCGCTCGGTCATGCGCTGGGCATAACGGCGGTAGATGGCGAAGCCCGGTTCGAGATTGCCCTGCTTGAGGTAGTCGTCGAAGCGGGTGCGCGAGGCGTCGAATTCACGGATGTCGGCGGCATTGAAATACAGCCGGCCGGGATCAAGCATCTTCAGATAGCTGTCGTAGATCTTGATCGACTGGGCATCGTTGAGCGGCGGCTTGCTGTAGTGGTGCCGCTTGAGCAGCTCGACGATGTTGAGACTGGCGATGACCTGGTCGCGGTCGGGTTGCAGTTTCTCGGCGCCTACCGGCGCGTTGGGCTTGGCGAAGAGGGGCGTTGCGCTGACGCCAAGCAGGACAACGAGGGCGGTACGGGACAAGAGCTGCTTCATGTGTATTCGACTAATGCACGGAAAGGAATAGGCTATAGGCCCTTCCCGGCCCGGGCGGTTCCGCGGCCAGGGGAAGTATGACGGGCGCTGACGAAAGTCGTCTGACGGCGGTCTGAGGGGTAGCGGCGATCGGAGGGGAAGGCTGTGACAGCCCCGCGTCTTCCGGTCCGCTCGACTCCCGCAGAACCCGCCGGCGCAGGCGCTTTTCGTCAAAGCCTGAGCCACTATGGAGGCACCGTGAACGCATTGCAAGGTATCGAAGGGCAACTGGAATGGCAGTCACTGAGCGCTCGCGCTCTGGCGCCCGGGGAAATTCGCATCAAGGTGGCGGCCGCCGGTCTCAACCGTGCCGACCTGCTGCAACTGGCCGGCAACTATCCGCCGCCACCCGGCGCGCCGGCGACCCTGGGCCTCGAATGCGCCGGGGTGGTCAGCGAGACCACCGCGGATTCGCGCTGGCAAGTGGGTGATCGCGTCTGCGCGCTGCTGGCCGGCGGCGGCATGGCCAGCGAGGTGGTGGTGGATGGGCGCCAGGCCGCTTCCGTGCCTGAAGGCCTGTCGCTGATCGAGGCCGCGGCGCTGCCCGAAGTCTGGGCGACCGCCTGGAGCAACCTGTTCGATCTGGCCGCGCTGCAGCCGGGCGAAAAGGTGCTGCTGCATGCTGGTGCCAGCGGTGTCGGTTCGGCCGCCATCCAGCTGTGCAAGGCCTTCGGCAATCCCTGCTGGGTCAGCGTCGGTTCCCAGGATCGCCTGGCGCATTGCGAGCGCCTCGGCGCCGAGGGCGGGGTGCTGCGCAAGACCGATCTGGAAGGCCTGCGTGACTTCGCCCCCTTCCACGTCATCCTCGATCCGGTGGGGGCGAACTATGCGTCGCTCAACCTGGACCTGCTGGGCCAGGATGGACGCTGGGTGCTGATCGGCCTCATGGGCGGTCGTCAGGCCGAGATGGATCTGGGCAAGGTGCTGGGCAAGCGCATCCGTATCATCGGCTCGACCCTGCGCAACCGATCCGTGGAATTCAAGACCAAGACCATGAGATCCCTGGAAGCCAGGGTCTGGCCGCTGTTCGCCGAAGGCAAGCTGAACGTCAATCTGGAACGCCGCTTTACCGCCCAGAACGCCGAAGCCGCCTTTGCCGCTCTGGAAAGCAATGAGGTGAATGGCAAGGTGGTGCTGGTGCTGGATGAGGGGCTGAAGTAGTGCCAGCAAGCGCCTGCTGATCGCCGCTATAACCGCCGCCGTAGGTTGGACGTAGGTTGGGTTGAGCGCAGCGAAGCCCAGCAGGGACTGCTCGGAGTCGGCGATGTTGGGCTTCGACGATGGAGCCGTCTCAACCCAACCTACGAAAACATCGGCAACCGGTGGGAACGGCCGTAGGTTGGGTTGAGCGCAGCGAAGCCCAACAGGGCTTGCTCGGGGCCGATGATGTTGGGCTTCGACGATGGAGCCGTCTCAATCCAACCTAGGAACATCGGCAACACGAATAGAGGGCCGCGCTGCGAGTTAGCGCCAGTTGAGGATCGGCCAGCCGGCCTGAGTGGCGCGTTCTCGTAGCACCGGGTCCGGGTTGACCACGTGCGGCTTGCCCACCGCTTCGAGCAGTGGCAGGTCGTTGCGCGAGTCCGAGTAGAAGCTTGCGCTGTCCAGCAGGCTGCGGTCGCCGCCGAGCAGTTCCAGCAGTCGGGTCAGCTTGCCTTCGCGAAAGGTCATGACACCCTCGACCTGGCCGCTGTAGACGCCGTGGCTGACCTGCAGGTCGATGGCCAGCACCTCTTCCACGCCCAGGCGTTCGGCGATGGGCTCCACCAGATGCACCCCGGAGGCCGAGACGATGATCACCCGGTCACCGGCGGCGCGGTGGGCGGTGATGCATTTCATGGCGTCGCTGAAGATCAGCGGCTCGATGACGTCCTCGACCCAAGGACCGACCTCGAAATCCACCTCTTCGGGCGTGCGGCCCACCAGGGGTTCGAGGTGGAAGGCCATGTAGTCTTCCATGGCCAGTTCGCCCTGGGCGTAGGCCGCCATCAGCTCGCTGTCGCGCCGCACGAAGGACTCGCGGTCGACCCAGCCGAGCACGCCCATCTGCTGGCTCCAGAGGCTGGAACAGTCACCGTCGATAAGGGTTTCGTCGAGATCGAAAATCGCCAGGGTCATGCCACTTCTCTCAGGCTGTCGGAATCGACGGCCAGGGTGACGGCTGTGCCGTTCGCCTGCAAGGCCGAAGGGCCATGGTTGAGAACGTCGACATTGAGTTCGCAGGCTTCGGTGGCGATCCGGTAGCGGATCACGTTGCCCAGCAGGCTGTGGCCGACGATACGGCCACTGAAACCACCGGCGACGCCAAGCCTTATGGCCTCGGGTCGAATCGCCACCTGTCCCTGGAAGGTCTGGCCGAACAGCCGGCTGGCCTGGTCGGCGCTGAGCAGGTTGTAGTTGCCGATGAAACCGGCGGCGAAGGCATCCACCGGCGCGGTGTAGAGGGTCTCGGCATCGCCGCTCTGGACGATGCGCCCCTCGCGCATCAGCACGATGCGATCGGACAGGGTGAGGGCTTCTTCCTGGTCGTGGGTGACGAACACCGTGGTCAGGCCCAGCTCCTGCTGGATGGCGCGAATCTGCTCGCGCAGGTGGCGACGGATGCGGGCATCCAGCGCCGAGAGGGGTTCGTCCAGCAGCAGCAGCCGCGGCCGCACGATCAGCGAGCGGGCCAGGGCCACCCGCTGGCACTGGCCACCGGAGAGCTGGTGTGGATAGCGCGTGGCGAAGCCTTGCAGTTCCACCAGGGTCAGGACCTCCTGCACGCGCTGCTGCACCTCGTCCCGTGCCAGGCGCTGCATGCGCAGGCCGAAGGCGACGTTCTGCTCCACCGTCATGTTGGGAAACAGCGCGTAGCTCTGGAACACCATGGCGATGCCGCGGCGTTGCGGCGGCAGCCGGGTGATGTCCTGGCCGGCCAGCACGATGCTGCCGCGGTCGACCTCGGTGAGTCCGGCCAGGCAGCGCAGCAGGGTGGACTTGCCGCAGCCCGAGGGGCCGAGCAGGGTCACCAGTTCGCCCTGTTCGGCATGAAAGTCGATGTCGGTGAACAGGGTGTTGGCGCCGTAGCGCTTGTGCAGTCCCTTGACCGCGAGATAGCTCATGTCCGCTCCCGATTCAGGCGATTGGCGATCCAGGTCAGCAGCAGGACCGCGAGGAAGTAGGAGATCACCAGGGCGCTGGTCAGGTGGCCGCTGCCGTTGCGCAGGTTGTAGAGGTAGATCTGCAGCGTCTCGTAGCGCGTTCCCACCAGCAGGTTGGCGAAGACGAATTCGCCGATGAGAAAGGAGAAGGACAGGAACAGCGCCACCATCAGCCCAGTGCGCAGATTGGGCAGCACCACCAGCAGGGCGGCGCGCCAGGAGCTGGCGCCGAGCAGGTGGGCGGCGTCCATCAGGTCGCGCAGATTCAGCGCCTGGAGGTTGTTGCTGATGGCGCGGTACATGAAGGGCAGGGCGATGGTGAAGTAGCAGAACACCAGGATCCAGGGCGTGCCGGTCAGCGGCAGCGGACCGCTCGCGTAGAGCTGCAACAGACCGACCGCCGAGACCACCGGCGGTACGGCGAAGGGCAGCAGGATCAGCACGTTCATCAGCGCATCCAGTCGCGGAAAGTGATAGGCGACGGCGAACATGGCCGGCAGGATCAGCACGCAGGACAGCGCCAGGGCGCCAAAGCAGATCGCCAGGGAGCGACCGAAGGCGGCGAGAAAGCGCGGCTCGCTCCACAGCTGCAGGTACCACTTGAAGGTGAAGCCCGCCGGCAGCAGGGTCGCCGACCATTGGGTGGCCAGGGAATAGACGAGGGTCGCGGCCAGGGGCGTGAGCAGGATCAGGAACAGGATCCAGACCACTGTCCGGTGATACAGGCGCTCAGTTCTGGACATGCCGACTCCGCCGTAGCAGCCACTGATGGACGAGGGTGATCAGGGTCATGAAGGCCACCAGCAGCATGGCCAGCGCCGCGGCCAGGTTGGGCTCCAGATAGATGTCGCCGGACACCAGGGCGGCGATGCGCACCGGCACCACGTTGAAATTGCCGACGGTCAGGGCATACACGGTGGCGTAGGCGCCCAGGGCGTTGGCCAGCAGGATGATGAAGGTACCGACCAGCGCCGGGCTGAGCACCGGCAGGCCGATGTGCCGCCAGTATTGCCAGGTGCCGGCGCCGAGCAGCGCCGCCGCGTCGCGCCAGTCCTGCTTGAGGGCTTCGAAGGCGGGGAACAGCAGCAACACGCCCAGGGGAATCTGGAAGTAGGTGTAGATGAGGATCAGGCCGCCCTTGGTGTAGAGGTTGAAGCCTTCGATCAGTCCGAATTGCTTGAGCGCCAGGGTCAGGCAGCCGTTGATGCCCAGCAGGATGATGAAGGCGAAGGCCAGCGGTACCCCGGCGAAGTTGCTGGTCATGTTGGTGAAGGCCACCACGAAGCTGCGCAGCCGCGAATCGACGCGGGTCAGCGAATAGGCGCCGAGAAGGGCGATGAGCAGCCCGCAGACGCTGGACCAGAGCGAGATCTCCAGGGAGAAGCGGATGGCCTGCAGGTAGAAGGGCGAGCCGAGGATCTCGGCGTAGTTGCCGAGGCCCCAGCCGCTCTCGCTGGAATTGAAGCTGTTGAAGGCGATCCAGGCCAGGGGCGCCAGCTGGAAGGCGCCGAACACCAGCAGGAAAGGCAGGATCAGCAGCAGGGCGAGCCAGGGCCGCTTCATGCCAGCAACTCCCGGCACAGGGGCTTGTCGTGGGCGAGGCCCAGCAGCGTGCAGACGGTGCCGCAGAGCTCCACCTGGCGCGGTGTGGCCTCGCCCAGGGAGAAGCCCGCGCCGAAGACGAACAGGGGCACCTCGCGTTCTTCTGGAAGCGTCCCGCCGTGGCTGCGGTCGTCGTTCATGCCGTGGTCGGCGGTCACCAGCACCTGGTAGCCGGCGTCCAGCCAGGCGGGCAGGTAGTGGGACAGCAGGCCGTCGGCGCGGCGCGCGGCATTGCGGTATTCGGGGCTGGAGAGGCCGTGCCGGTGACCGGCATCGTCGATGTTCATCGGATGCACCAGCAGGATGTCCGGCGCCTGGGTCAGGCGCAGGTGCTCGGCGTCGTCGAACAGATGGGAATCCGGGTAGTGGTCGGCGTAATAGAAGTGGCCGTGCTGGATCGGCAGGGCGGGGTTGCTGACGTGCCGGTCCCGCGCCCGATCGAAGGGACTGCGGTTGTAGAGTTCGCTGACCCAGTGATAGGCCGCCGCGGCCGTGGTAAGGCCGGCGGCCTGGGCCAGATGGAAGAGGCTGGTCTGGTTGGACAGCCGATCCACGCCATTGTGGACGATGCCGCTGCTCACCGGGGGCACCCCGGTGAGCAGGCATTCGTAGAGCGGGCGGGAGAGCGAGGGCAACTCGCACTCCAACCGGTAGAGGCGACCCCGGCCAGCCAGGCAGAGCGCCTGGAGAAAGCCGAGTCCGTGTTCGGCGACCCTCAGCGCGAGTCCGTCCAGCACGACCAGGATGACCTTCATGACGTCACTGCTGCATGTTGATCAGAACGTGTTCCTGCCAGAGTCGCGGCAGGCGCTTGGAGGTTTCCTCCCAGGCCTTGGCGTCGGCGATGGGCCGTGCCTTGGCGTATTGCGCCTGGGGCAGCAGCTTGGCCTGGACATCGGCCGGCAGGGTCAGGTGCTCGGCGCGGATCGGCCGGGCATAACCCTGGGCCAGGTTGATCTGGCCGGCGTCGGAGAAGATGTACTCGCGGGCCAGCTTGGCGGCGTTGGGGTGCTTGGCGTACTTGTTGATGATGGTGGTGTAGCCGGAGGTCACCGAGCCATCGGAGGGGATCAGTACCTCGAAGCGCGAGCGATCGATCTGGTCGCGATAGCTCAGGGCGTTGAAGTCCCACACCACCCCGACTTCCACTTCACCCTTCTCGAGGTTGGCCACCACCGGGTTGGTGAAGGCCAGGCGCCCCTGCTTGGCCAGCTTGGCGAAGAAGTCCAGCGCCGGCTTGATGTTCTTCTCGTCGCCGCCGTTGGCATAGGCCGCTGCCAGTACGCCGCTCACCGCCTGGGAGGCGGCGCTGACGTCGCCGATGGTGACCTTGTAGTTGCCCTTGAGCAGATCGGCCCAGGAGTGGGGGACGTCCTTGACGGTCTGCTTGTTGACGATGAAGGCGATGGTGCCGGTATAGGCCAGCGCCCAGTGACCGTCGCTGTCCTTGGCCCAGCTCGGTACCTGGTCCCAGGTGCTCGGCTTGTAGGGCTGGGTAACGCCCTTCTGTACGGCGATGGGGCCGAAGGAAGCACCGACGTCACCGATGTCGGCGGAGGCGTTCTCGCCTTCGGCGGCGAACTTGGCGATCTCCTGGGCGGAGCTCATGTCGGTATCCTGGTGCTTGAGTCCGTATTTCTGCTCAAGGTCCTGCCAGGTGCCTTTCCAGTTCGCCCAGGTATCGGGCATGCCGACGCTGTTCACCTCGCCTTCCTTGCGGGCGGCGGCTTCGAGGGATTTGAGATCGGCGGTATCGGCGAAGGCGGTACCGGCCTGTAGCGCAACGGCAGTGGCCAACAAGGAAGCAAGCAGACGGGTCATACGGGTGCTCCAGGTGTTAGGGCTTGGTCTAGGTCAGCAAGACACAGGCCAATCTAGGACCGGGGTATGACGATTTGATGGCAATGCGCCCTGTTTCACCGCTGGCACGGGCGCTGCAATCGTCACCAAGCGGTCATCTGGCCGTCTTAGTCTCCCAACAAACCCTAGTCGAGGCGTTACGGGTGCACCAATCCGAAACTGGTCTAGTCCAAAGAAGTGCACCGGGTGCCGGTGCCATCCGCCAGGCGCTGCAAGAGCAGATCGCCCATGGCCTGCTGCCGGCGATGGAGCGCCTGCCTTCCGAGCGCCAGCTCAGCGAGCTGTTCGCCACCACCCGGATCACCCTGCGCGAAGCCCTGCTGCAGCTGGAGGCGCTGGGGCTGATCTATCGCGAAGAGCGGCGTGGCTGGTTCGTCGCGCCGCCGCGGCTGGCCTACAACCCTCTGGCGCGGACCCATTTCCACGCCATGGTGGAGGCCCAGGGACGGGTGCCGGCGACCGAGGTGGTGGCGGCGCGGCAGATGCTGGCATCCGCGGAGATCTGTCGTCTGCTGGAGTTGCCGGCGCTGTCCAGCGTCTACCAGATCCGCCGGGTCCGCCGGGTGGACGGCCGGCTGGTGCTCTATGTCGAGCACTACCTCAATGCCGCCTATTTCCCGGGCTTGCTGGAGCACGACCTGCAGCGCTCCCTCACCGAGTTGTATCGCGACCGCTACGGCATTCGCTACGGCGAGGTGCGCTTCGAGATCTTGCCCACGGCGCTGCTGCCGGAAGCGGCCCAGGCGCTGCGGGTGGCCCAGGGCAGTCCGGCGCTGCACATCACCCGCATCAACCACGACCAGCAGGGGCGACTGATCGATTGCGACCTGGAGTTCTGGCGGCACGACGCCATCCAGGTCAGGGTCGAGGTGCCGGACTAGTCCGGCTTCAGAGCGGCAGTTCGCTGCTCGAATAGAAGGCCGTCAGCACCTTGATCAGATGGCCCAGGTCGTGGCTGCCGGCCAGTTCGCGGATGGAGTGCATGGCGAAGGTGGGCAGGCCGATGTCCACGGTGCGCACCCCCAGTTGCCCGGCGGTGATGGGGCCGATGGTGGAACCGCAACCCATGTCGCTGCGCACCACGAAGCTCTGTACCGGCACGCCTTCGCGCTGGCAGAGGTCGCGGAAGAAGGCCGCGGTTTCGCTGCTGGTGGCGTAGCGCTGGTTGGCGTTCACCTTGATCACCGGACCGCCGTTCAGTTTCGGGCCGTGGTTGCCGTCGTGCTTGTCGGCATAGTTGGGGTGCACGCCATGGGCGTTGTCGGCCGAGATCAGCAGCGAGCGCTGCAGGGTGCGGGTGAAGGCATCCCCGGCGGGCAGCAGGCGTTGCAGCACCTGTTCGAGGAAGGGACCGTCGGCGCCGCAGCAGGAGGTGGAGCCCACTTCCTCGTGATCGGTGCAGACCAGCACGGCGTTCTCGTCGCCCTCGTCTGCCAGCAGGGCTTCCAGACCGGCATAGCAGGACAGCAGGTTGTCCAGGCGGGCGGCGGCGATGAAGTCGTCATCCAGCCCGATCAGGGCGGCGGGCTGGACATCATAGAAGCTCAGTTCGAAATCCAGCACCTCGGCGTCGCCGATGCCGTGTTCCCGTTGCAGGCGCGCGGCCAGCAGGGCGCGGAAGTCGCGCCGCTCGCCAGCCGGCACCTGGGCGAGGATCGGCGGCAGCTCGTTCTGGGCGTTGATGGCCCAGCCCTGGTTGGCTTCGCGATTGAGGTGGATGGCCAGGTTGGGAATGATCGCCAGCGGCTTGCGGAAGTCGATCAGCCGACTCTGCACCCGGCCCTCGGCGCGATAGGTCACCCGGCCCGCCAGGGACAGGTCGCGGTCGAACCAGGGCGCCATCAGCAGGCCGCCGTAGACCTCGACGCCCAGTTGCCAGAAGCCCTGCCGCTGCAGCTCCGGCTGCGGCTTGACCTTGAGGCAGGGGCTGTCGGTATGGGCGCCGACCAGGCGCAGACCGCGCTCCAGCGGTTGGGCACCCAGGCGCACGGCAATCAGCGAGGACTCGTTGCGGGTGACGTAGTAGCGTCCACCCGGCTGCACGGACCAGCTCTCGCGCTCGTCCAGGCGCTGGTAGCCGGCGGCTTCAAGACGGTGGGCGAGGGTCGCGGTGGCGTGGAAGGGCGTGGGCGAACGGGAGAGGAAATCGATGAGGCCTTGGATCTGATCGGTACGCATGGACGACTCCGGACGACAAGGCGTCCAGTCTAGGTTCTGGACCGAGGGGAGTCGAGCGTAGCGCCCAGGCCTGGCGGCCCCTCAGGACTCAGCGGCGCCGCAGCACCAGGTGATGGATGTGCCAGTGCTTGGGCCGCCCGACCGCGGTATGGCCGTCTTCCTGCTCTTCCCGATGCAGGAGGACGTCCCAGTCCCGGAGCAGCTGCTGCAGGGCCGCGGCGTCGACGACCGTCACGCCCTTGCTGGCCCAGCTGTCCCGCTCGCCGAACAGCTGGCCGCAGAACAGGCCACCCGGGCGCACCGCCGCGGTGATCGCGGTCCAGAGCAGCGGGAAGCGCTCAGGCGCGCAAAAGGGCATGGCGAAGCTGGAATTGACCAGCTCGCAGGGGGGGATTTCGACCATTTCAAAGCGCGCCTGGCGGGTTTCCAGACGTGTCCGCAACAGGACCGGCGTGCGTTCGCGCAGGGTGCTCAGCGCCTCGGCCTCGGCATCCACCGCCAGCACCTGCCAGCCCCGTTCCAGCAGGACGAGGGTGTCGCGGCCGATGCCACAGCCCAGATCCAGCGCCAATCCCGGCGGATTCGCGCGGAGTGAGAGGGCCTGCAGCAAGGTCTCGCGCGGACCGCCCGCGGCGGTGGCGGTGTAGTAGGACGTCCAGTGCGACAAGCGGCACTCCTCCGGTCGAGCGCCTCAGTATGCCAGCGCCGAGGCTCAGAACGGAGCGGGACTGGTAAAGCTCATCCGCTCGCCCGTGACGGGATGGGTCAGCGTCAGCAGGCTGGCATGCAGGCAGAGGCGCGGCTGGGCCGCCAGCGCCTCGCCCTCGGCATAGAGCTGGTCGCCCAGCAGCGGATGCCCGATGCTCAGCATATGGACGCGCAGCTGATGGGAGCGACCGGTGATGGGGGTAAGCTCCACCCGGCTGTAGTGGCCATGGCGCTCCAGCACCTGCCAGAAGGTCAGCGCATGGCGTCCCAGTTCGTGATCCACCACATGGCGTGGCTTGGTCGGCGGGTCGTAGCGCAGCGGCAATTCGATGCGGCCGCTGTTGGCCTCCGGCTCGCCCCAGCAGAGGGCGGTGTAGGCCTTTTCCGTCTCGCGATCGTGGAATTGCCGGGACAGCTCGCGATGGCTGTCGGCGTCCCGCGCCAGCACGATGACGCCCGAGGTCTCCCAGTCCAGGCGATGGACGATGCGCGCCTCGGGATAGCCGTTTTCCTGCAGGCGGGTCACCAGGCAGTCGCGGTTGTCTTCGGCGCGACCGGGGACCGACAGCAGCAGGGTGGGCTTGTCGACCACCAGCAGGGCGGCGTCCTGGTGAATGATGCGGATATTGGAAAGGGGCATGGGCTTCCTAGAGGCCTGGTCGCGAATCGCGGCACCTCGCTGGGCGGGTGCGGAGGATTCGACTGGCTTAAACGCCAGCGGCGGCCCTGGGGCCGCCGCTGTCCTGCTGGGCTCGCCTTAGCGGTCGGGCAGGGTGATATTGAGTTCGAGGATCGAGCAGCTGCCCTGGTTTTCCAGTTCGACCTGGATCTGGTCCTGCTCGATGGGCACGTACTTGCGGATCACTTCCAGCAGGTCCTTCTGCAATTGCGGCAGATAGTCCGGCTGCTCGTGGCGACCGCGTTCGTGGGCCACGATGATCTGCAGCCGCTCCTTGGCTATCGAAGCGCTGTTCTGCTTCTTCCGATCGCGAAAGAAGTCGAAGATGTTCATTCGCTACCACCCCCGAACAGACGTTGCAGGAAGCCTTTCTTCTTCACGTCGAGGAAGCGATAGGCCACTTCCTTGCCGAGCAGTCGTTCCACGGTATCACTGTAGGCCTGACCGGCGTCGCTCTGTTCGTCGAGAATTACCGGGATACCCTGGTTCGATGCCTTGAGCACCGCCTGGGATTCGGGGATCACGCCGAGCAGGCGGATGGACAGGATCTCTTCCACGTCCTCGACGCCGAGCATTTCGCCCTTGGTGACGCGCTCGGGGTTGTAGCGGGTCAGCAGCAGGTGTTCCTTGATGGCTTCCTCGCCCTTTTCCGCGCGGCGCGACTTGCTGGCCAGCAGGCCGAGCATGCGGTCGGAGTCACGGACCGAGGAGACTTCGGGGTTGGTCACCACGATGGCCTCGTCGGCGAAGTACATCGCCAGGTGGGCACCCTTCTCGATCCCGGCCGGGGAGTCGCAGACGATGAAGTCGAAGGTCTGCTTGAGTTCGTTGATCACACGCTCGACGCCGTCCTGGGTCAGGGCGTCCTTGTCACGGGTCTGGCTGGCGGCCAGCACGAACAGGTTCTCGAGACGCTTGTCCTTGATCAGGGCTTGGCTCAGGGTGGCTTCGTTGTTGATCACGTTGACGAAGTCGTACACCACGCGGCGCTCGCAGCCCATGATCAGGTCGAGGTTACGCAGGCCGACGTCGAAGTCGACGATGACGGTCTTGTGGCCGCGCAGGGCGAGACCGGTACCGATGGCGGCGCTGCTGGTGGTCTTGCCCACGCCGCCCTTGCCGGAGGTGACTACGAGTACTTTGGCCAAACTGATTCACCTTGATCGAAAGTAATAACTGAAGCGACTCGGTGCCCTCGGTGACGAGATTGCAGGCAGTGTCGCGCTTCGTGTTGCCGTTGGCGGCTTAGGCGCCAAGTGCGAAAAATTCGCGGAAGTATCCGTTAAAGACGGGTGATGTTCAACACATCTCCCACCAGGCTGACCTGTACCGGATTGCCCCATTGTGGATGGCGTCGCAGGTCCTCGGCGACCTTGTACTGGCCGGCGATGGAGAGCAGTTCCGCGGTCAGCTGCTGGCAGAAAATCCGCGCTTTAGTATCACCTTTTACGCCGGCCAGTGCCCGACCGCGCATGGGGCCATAGACATGGATGTTGCCGTCGGCGAGCAATTCGGCGCCCGGGCTGACCGGCGCCAGCACCACCAGGTCACCGGCCGGGGCATAGAGCTGCACGCCGCCGCGCACCGGGGCGGTGATGATCTTGGTCGGATTGATCGGCGGGGCGGGCGGTGCAGCCGGTTTGGCCGGTTCCGCCGGCTTCACCGGTTCGCGATCGCGCGGTTCGACCTGGCGCTCGCGACCGCCGGAGCTGGGCGGCAGGATCGGCAGGTCGTAGTCGTTGGCGGCGGCCAGGTCCATGCTGCGACTGGCGCGCAGGGCCAGGGTGCGCAGGCCGTGCCGGCGGCAGAGGTCGAGGAGGGCGCCCAGGTCGAGCGGACCGGCATCCTCGGCGAGCTTGTCGAGGCCGAGCACCAGCGGCGTTTCCTGGAAGAAGTTGGGGGCCTGGGCGACCTTCTGGGCCAGTTGCCGGTCCAGGCGCCCCAGGTCATTGCGGAGAAGCTCCAGCACGGTCACGGCGAGCATGTTGCCCTTGAGCTGGAAGACGGAGTCGCTTTCGGAAGGATCGGCTGCGGTCATGGTGGGTACTTGTGCTTGGATGGCGGGACTTATAACGGGATGCCCCGCGTGTCGCAACCCTCACCGGGTCTGGGGGGCCGTGACTGTGAAGGCTACGGGAAATCTGCGCGAGCCCTGTAGAATGGCGCGACCTTTTCATGCAGGAGTTCCGATGGAGCGGCCGTCTTTCCGCCTCGCCTTTCTCAATCCACGTTATTGGCCGCTCTGGCTGGGGCTGGGTCTGCTCTGGCTGCTGGTGCAACTGCCCTATGCCGTGCTGCTGCGGCTCGCCCAGGGACTCGGCTGGATCTTCTATCACGTCGCCGGTCAGCGCCGCGCCATCGCCCGCCGCAACCTGGAACTCTGCTTTCCCCAGCTCGACGAGCGGGCGCGCGATCGCCTGCTCAGACGCAATTTCGCCAGCAGCGCCATGGCCCTGCTGGAGATGGCCATGAGCTGGTGGTGGCCGCGGCAGCGCCTGGCCCGGCTGGCCCATATCGAAGGCCTCGAGCATCTGCAGGCCGCTCAACGCGAAGGTCAGGGCGTGATCCTCATGGCGCTGCATTTCACCACTCTGGAAATCGGCGCGGCGCTGCTCGGGCAGCGGCACACCATCGATGGCATGTACCGCCAGCACAAGAATCCGGTGTTCGACTTCATCCAGCGTCGCGGTCGCGAGCGCCACAACCAGGACGCTACCGCCATCGAGCGCGAGGACGTGCGCGCCATGCTCAAGGTGCTGCGGGCCGGGCGGGCCATCTGGTACGCGCCCGATCAGGACTACGGCGCCAAGCAGAGTCTGTTCGTGCCGCTGTTCGGCATCCAGGCGGCCACCGTGACGGCCACCACCAAGTTCGCCCGCCTGGGACGGGCGCGGGTGCTGCCCTTCACCCAGGAGCGCCTGGCGGACGGTTCGGGCTATCGCCTGGTCGTTCATCCGCCGCTGGCCGACTTCCCCGGCGCGAGCGAGGAAGCCGACTGCCTGCGCATCAATCTCTGGGTCGAGCGCTGCGTCAGCGAGTTGCCCGAGCAGTACCTCTGGGCCCATCGCCGATTCAAGACGCGCCCGCCCGGCGAGCCCAAGCTCTATCCGAAGAAGAAGCGCTAGATGAGCCTGGGCGGCGAGCGGCGCGCCGGGCTGATTCTGGCCGGCGGAGGCGCGCGGGCCGCCTATCAGGTCGGGGTGCTGCAGGTGGTGGCCGATACCCTGGCGGTGCGTTCCGAGAATCCCTTCCCGATCCTCGTCGGTACCTCGGCGGGGGCGCTCAACGCCGCCGTGCTGGGCTGCGGTGCCCTGGATTTCGGCCGAGCGGTGGATCGCCTGGCGGCGGTCTGGGCGAACCTGGACACGGCGATGATCTATCGCAGCGACTGGACCGGGGCGACCCGCCAGGCCGCGCGTTTCGGCCTGCAGACGCTGTTCGGCGCCTGGCGCCAGGAACCCCTGGCCTTGCTCGACAACGCTCCCCTGCGAGCGCTGCTCAGCCGCGAGCTGGATTTCTCCGGGATCACCGCGGCCTTGCGCCAGCGCGCCCTGCGGGCCGTGGCGGTCACGGCCTTCGGCTATGCCTCGGGTCAGGCGATGACCTTCTACCAGAGTCATGGGGCGCTCGATCCCTGGTTTCGTCACCGGCGCGTCGGGGTGCCGGCTCGGCTGGCGGTCGACCACCTGCTGGCCAGCACGGCCATTCCGCTGTTCTTTCCGCCGGTGAAGGTCGGGCGCGAGTTCCTGGGCGATGGCTCGGTGCGGCAGACGGCGCCCATCAGTCCAGCGCTGCATCTGGGGGCGGATCGCATCCTGGTGATCGGACTCGGCGCGCCAGGGGGACACGCGCACGGCCTGCAGGGCCGGCCGCCGACGGTCGCGCAGATCGGCGGCCACCTGCTCAACAGCACCTTCGTCGATGCCCTGGACAGCGATACCGAAACCCTGCGCCGTCTCAATCTGCTGAGCAGTGCGCTGCCGGCGGGGGATCCGGTCAGCGGACGCTTCTGCCGTCCCGTGGAGATGCTGGTGATCTCGCCCAGCCAGCCGCTGGCGGACATCGCCACCCGTCACCGCAAGCGCCTGCCGCCAGCGTTGCGGCAATTGCTGCGGGGTGTAGGGGTGAACCGGCCTTCGGGCAGTGCGCTGCTCAGCTATCTGCTGTTCGAGGCCGCCTACTGCCAGGAACTCATGGCGCTGGGGCGGGCCGACGCCCAGGCCCGCCTGCCCGAGCTGCGGGCCTTTCTCGCCAGCGCCTAGGCCTTATTCGGCGATCTGCAGTTCCCGCGCCTTGGTGTAGAAATAGCGGATCTTCTCGTACTCGAAGGGCGAGTTGAGCTGGCCGTATCTCATGTCGGTCACGTACCTGAGGTTGATGCCACGCAGCACCATGATCTCCGGATGACGACCGCTTTCGTCGCTGACGTTGAGGAAGTTGATCTGCGCCTCGGCGGCGAAGTCCACTGCCAGGCCACCGGTGTCGCGCAGGTTGGACGGACCGAGGATCGGCAGCATCAGGAAGGGACCGTCACCCACGCCATAGAAGCCCAGGGTCTGGCCGAAGTCTTCCGGCTGCTTGATCAGCCCGACGCGGGTCGCCGGGTCCCAGAGGCCGAACACCCCGACGGTGGTGTTGAGCACCAGCCGGCCGGTGGTGTCCAGGGCGCGCCGGCCCTTGAACTGCAGCAGGCTGTTGAGCAGGTTGTTGACGTCGCCCAGGTTGCTGAAGAAGTTGCTCACGCCCGAACGCACGAAGCGCGGGGTGATCCAGCGATAGCCGTTGACCACCGGCAGCAGGACCCATTCGTCCAGCCGATAGTTGAAGTGGTAGACGTGGCGATTCCAGGATTCGAAGGGGTCGTAGACGTCCAGCGCCACCAGGGACGCCCGTTCGAATTCGCGCTGGTCCAGGCCCGGGTTGTACTTCAGGGTCGACAGCGGATTGCTGAAGCCGTCGGCGCCCACCGGCGCGGCCGGCATGGTGTCCGAGCCGATGGTCAGGGTGGAGGAGGGCGGCGGGCTCGATTCGGCGGCGAAGACCGAGGCACTGGCCATCAGGAGGAGAGCGAGCAGGGACTTAACCACGGGCGAAGAACTCCAGCATGGCGTTCGCGTTGACGCGGTAGTTGAGATTGCCGCAATGGCCGCCGTGGGGATAGACGGTCAAGCGATCGCCAAAGGTCTTGCGCAGGAAACCGAGGTCGCCCGGGCCGAGGATGATGTCGTCGGCATTGTGCATGACGCCGATCTTCGGGCTGCTCTTCAGGTAGTCTTCCAGCGCGATGAGGCTGGACTTGCGCGCCAGGTCGTCGAGGTTCTGCCCCTTGAAGTTCTTTTGCCAGAAGGGCATCACCTGCTCGGTCATGTAGCAGTCGAAGTCGCACTGCAGCGAACGGGCGAAGAAGCGCGTCAGGCTGGTGCCCTCGCTGATCGGGTAGGTCGGCGGGGTGATCAGGCCGCGGCGGTTGATCAGGTCGGAGGTGAAGGCGATGTCGGCTGCCGAGAAGCGGAAGGACGAGCCGATCAGCATGGCCAGTTCTTCGTTGCTCAGTCGCTCCGGCGAGCGCTGGAAGTCGCGCACCACGGCGTCGTTGAAGTCGACGTAGCCCTTCTCCTGGAAGTAGCGGGTCAGCTTCGACAGGATCAGCTCGTAGAATGTGCGGTTGTTGGTGACGCCCTTCACCTCGGTCTGCACCAGGCGATCCAGGTTGCGTACCGAGGTCAGCAGATTGACCGGCGGATTGACCATCAGCACCTTCTTGAAGTTGAAGCTGCGCTGGCTCTCGTCCAGGTAGGAGACGAAGGCGGCGTCCAGGCCGCCCAGGCTGTAGCCGGTCAGGTAGTAGTCGGTGACCGGCAGCTTGGGATGCTGGGCGCGCACCGCCTGCATAGCGCGATAGAGATCCTCGGCATCGTGCGGGGTGTAGCCCGGGGTGGCGGTGCGCGACACCGACACCATGAAGTCCCAGCTGGTGGGCGAGGACAGCTGCACCACGTGGTAGCCGGCCGCGTAATACAGCCGCTTGAGATATTCCTGGGTACTCGAGGAATAGTTGGCCCCGGTGCCGGCGATCAGGAAGATCAGCGGCGCCGGATGGTCCTGGCGGGCGAGGCGGTAGTGGAATTTCTTCACCGGCCAGAAGTTGCCAGGCAGCTGGTATTCCCGCTCCGGACGCAGGTTGAGACTGTAGTCATCCTGGTCGATGGTGCTTTCGGGCGGCAGCTCGGGACGGAATTTTTCCGGCGTGGTGACGATGGTGGCTTCGAACGGATTGACCAGTGGATAGCCATAGGTGGCGGCATCCACTTCGGCGGCCGCGTGCGCGGTACCCCAGAGGCCGGAAAACAGCGCGCCCAGCAGGGCGGCGACGCGCAACGAAAGACGCATGGACAGAGTCCTTTCAGAGGGCTTGAGAGCGTAGGTAAGACAACGGTCCGCCAATAGGTTGCATCGGCGGGTGCAGGTTTCTGCGCGGCGTCGATTACAGAGCGGTCGACAGGCTGCGTCAAGCGACATCGCATGTCGTGAAAAGTGCAGCCCTTGTCGCTAACCGGTCGTTATGCGTCGCCCAGACGGTAGTGGCCATCTCGCATTGCCCGAATGATGGGAGTGGGGCAACCGCCCGACTTCCATAGCGAGAGGACTGCTGCATGAGCATGGTGAAGAAACTGTTGGGAATAGGACTCGGTGTCGCGCTGACCTCGGCCATGAGCCTGGCCCAGGCGGCCAAGCCCGAAATCACCATCGGCTACGTCGATGGCTGGGCCGATAGCGTGGCCACGACCCATACCGCAGCTGAAGTGATCCGCCAGAATCTGGGCTACGAGGTCAAGCTCATGCCGGTTGCCGCCGGCATCATGTGGCAGGGCGTCGCCCGCGGCAAACTCGACGCCATGCTGTCCGCCTGGTTGCCCGTCACCCATGGCGCCTACTACGAGAAGATGAAGGATCAGGTGGTCGATCTGAACGTCAACACCCCCGACGCCAAGATCGGTCTGATCGTGCCGGAGTACGTCAAGGCCAACAGCATCGCCGATCTGCAGGCGCAGAAGGCCGACTTCGGTGGCCGTATCGTCGGCATCGATGCCGGTGCCGGGGTCATGCTCAAGGCCGACCAGGCGATCAAGGACTATGGCCTGGACTACAAGCTGGTGGCCAGTTCGGGCAGCGGCATGATCGCCGAGCTGACCCGGGCCGAGAAGGACCAGAAGCCGGTCGTGGTGACCGGCTGGGTGCCGCACTGGATGTTCGCCAAGTGGAAACTGAAGTTCCTCGAGGATCCCAAGGGCGTGTTCGGTGGCTCCGAGCATGTGGACACCGTGGCCAATCCGGCCCTGGAAGCCAAGGCCAAGCCGGTCTGGGACTTCCTGAAGAAGTTCGCCTGGCAGCCGGGCGAGGTGAACGAGGTGATGCTGGCCGTGGAGGAGGGCAAGAAGCCGGAAGAGGCGGCCAAGGCCTGGATTGCTGCCCATCCGGATCGCGTGAAGTCCTGGCTGCCCTGAGGGTTGGCTGAATGGAAAACGGGCCCCGCGGGGCCCGTTTTGCTAGCTGTGCAGCTGCTCGGCCGCGTACAGCGTGTTTTCCAGCAGGCAGGCCCGCGTCATGGGGCCGACGCCGCCGGGCACCGGGGTGATCCAGCTGGCGCGCTCAGAGGCACTTTCGAATTCCACATCGCCCACCAGGCGGCCATCGGCCTGGCGATTGATGCCCACGTCGATGACGATGGCGCCAGGCTTGATCCATTCACC
This sequence comes from Pseudomonas sp. AS2.8, assembly GCF_014190935.1. Taxonomy (NCBI): domain Bacteria; kingdom Pseudomonadati; phylum Pseudomonadota; class Gammaproteobacteria; order Pseudomonadales; family Pseudomonadaceae; genus Pseudomonas; species Pseudomonas sp. AS2.8. Next base: position 222,003 of record NZ_JACHVV010000002.1, on the reverse strand, counting down.
CTTGACCAGTCCCGGCTTGCCCACGGCGACCACCACCAGATCGGCCTGGCTGACGTGGTGTTCGAGGGAACGGGTGAATCTGTGGGTCACGGTGGCGGTGCAGCCGGCCAGCAACAACTCCAGTGCCATGGGCCGACCGACGATGTTGGAGGCGCCGACCACCACCGCATCCAGCCCATAGAGGTCGACGCCGGTGCTGTGCAGCAGGGTCATGATGCCCTTGGGCGTACAGGGGCGCAGCTGGGGATTGCGCTGGGCCAGGCGACCCAGGTTGTAGGGGTGGAAGCCGTCCACGTCCTTGTCGGTGCGGATGCGTTCCAGGAGCTGAGTGGCATCCAGGTGCGCCGGCAGCGGCAATTGCAGCAGGATGCCATCGACGCTGGTGTCGTCGTTGAGCCGGTCGATCAGGGCTTCGAGTTCTGCCTGGGTAGTGCTGGCTGGCAGGTCGTGGGCATAGGAGTCGAAACCGACCTCTTGGCAATCCTTGCGCTTGTGCGCCACATAGACGCTCGAGGCGGGATCGTTGCCGACCAGGATGACGGCGAGGCCAGGGGCGCGCAGTCCGGCGCTACGACGTTGAGAGACTCGCTGGGCAATATCCTGGCGCAGGCGGGCGGCAATGGACTTGCCGTCGATCAGTTGGGCGGTCATGGGCGATTTCTGGTGGTGACGGAAAAGGGTCGGCTATTTTCGCATGGACGGGCCCGCTGACAACAGAGAAGCCTCTGCGGCGGCTAACTCATTCTTCTGCTTAAAAATTTTTTAAAAATTAGTTGACGGACCGGCGGGAGCTTTATAACATTCGCCCCGCTTGCCGAGCACAGCCCAAGTCACTGACAAGGGCCAGGCAAGAGGCTTCTCACCAAGGAAGTCTCTGCTAGGGCAGCTGCCGTAACAGGCGCCCGTAGCTCAGCTGGATAGAGCATCCGCCTTCTAAGCGGATGGTCGCAGGTTCGAGTCCTGCCGGGCGCGCCATTGGCGGTTCGGCGACGGCAAGCACGTAAGATATGGTGGGCGTAGCTCAGTTGGTAGAGCACAGGATTGTGGCTCCTGGTGTCGTGGGTTCGATTCCCATCGTCCACCCCATATTCAGCGAACGCCAGACCTCGTGTCTGGCGTTCGTCTTTCAAGCGTCTCGCGGACGTGGTGGAATTGGTAGACACACCAGATTTAGGTTCTGGCGCCGCAAGGTGTGAGAGTTCGAGTCTCTCCGTCCGCACCAATCAAGATGCACAGCAGAAGACCGGCCCAGCGCCGGTTTTTTTGTGCCCGCGATTCAGGTCGCGGCCAGCGGGTCGTAAGCGCTGGCGCTGGTACCCGGCTTCAGTGCAGATGCCGCAGCAGTGGCGCGCAGAGCGCGAAGGCGAGCGAGGTGCCGAACACCAGGGTCTTGGTCCACTTCTGTAGGGTGCGTCTGCGACCGCCCGGGGAAGACGGGACCTCGGTGGTCGCAGGCTGATGATCCGGGCTGTCGAACAGGGTGATCGAGCGGGTCAGTTGGGTTCGCATGATCCGACCTCTTGCCGTCTGCACGAGTTGTTATTGGCACTTTCAAGACTAATGCGGCGGGCGGGTAATGCAAGGTGCGGACGGCTTCCCGGCGAGTGACGGCTGCGCTGTCGAACACCCACCCGGTCAAGGACGGCCTCGCCACTGCCGCGGGAGCGGCAGGGCTGGCGACGGACGGTCAGTTGAAGGTCTCGGCCAGCAGGAACAGGGCGCCGCCGATGGCTCCGCCACTGAGCAGCACCAGGCTGATCAGGGCGCCTCCCACGAAGTGGGCGATGTCGTCACTGATTTCGTATTCCGCTTTCATGCTCGGTTCCAGAGGGTGGATGCCGCTACAGATAGCAGCCGCGCGTTACAGCGCGACGACGGCAGGCGTGCCGGGCTAGCTGGTCGCCCAGTTCAGCCAGAGGGTCTGCTCTTCGCTGAGTTGGCCGACCTCGCGCAGCGCCTGCTCGAGGTCTTCCCGGACCCGGCGCTTGAGATCGGCATTGAGGTCGACCTGGGCACTCTCCGCCAGGCGATCGGCGAGCGAGAGATCCGCGCTGAGCTGGCGCAACCGGGGGCCGATGAAATCCTTCTGCTGCATGAGCCGCTCCTGTCTCCTGATACCGCCGAGTGTGGCATGCGTCACCTTCGACTGAACACCGGCTGGGAAAATATTGTCTGACTTGATTGGTTAAAAGTCGGACTTTCGGCAGTCCACGTCGTTTTCAGGTCCAAGCTGTCAGCTTTTTCATAGGGAAGAAGAAATCATGAGCGGGACTTCAACTCGCAAGTTGCTGGTATTGACCGCAGGTTTCGGCCTGCTGGTGGTGGCCGCCGTGGCAACCACCCACCGCAGCGATTCGACCGGCAGCGAGCCGGCCGTGGTGGCGACCACGACGCCGCCGGTCGCAGCCCATGCACCCACTACGGGTACCCACCCGGTCGCAGACGAACACAAGCAGGATCTCGAAAGCTTCCTGGCGCAGACGACCCTGGCACCTTGCGGCACCGTCATGCCAACAACCATTACCGATCCCTCCTGCCGAGACGCCATCGAAGCCCATGCCCGGCGCGCGGGCTATGGCGACGAGGAGGTCGCGGCCTATCTGAATGCACACCAGGCCCGCTGACCTCCACGTTTAGCGTTATCGGTTATAAGCAAAGACCCTTTCAATATAGGTCGGTATAACCTGAGTAGTTATCCTGTGCGGCCGCAAGATGAGCCGACAACGGCAATTGGGACGGTAATGGAAGTAGGGTCGTTGGGCTTCGTGGTCGCGGGGCTGGTGGTTGGCTTCATCGTTGGCATGACGGGTGTAGGCGGTGGCTCGCTGATGACCCCCATCCTGCTCTGGTTCGGGATCAACCCCGCTGCGGCGGTAGGTACCGATCTGCTCTATGCCGCCATAACCAAGGCGGGCGGCGTTTTCGTCCACCAGCGCAATCGCAACATCGACTGGACGGTGACCGGCTGGCTAGCCGCCGGCAGCGTGCCCACGGCAGCCCTGACGCTGCTCGCCCTGGCGCTGCTGCCCGGTGATCAGCACGCCACCAATACCCTCATCAAGCATGCCCTGGGCATCGTGCTGCTGATGACGGCGCTGGCCATCCTGTTCAAGAAGCAGATCTTCGCCTTTGCCAGTCGCCATGCCAGCGACCGATTTCACCTGAGTGCCGGACGGCTCAATGCCCTGACGGTGCTTACCGGCGCGGTGCTGGGCTTCATGGTGACCCTGACGTCCATTGGCGCTGGCGCCCTGGGCACGGTGGCGCTGTTCCTGCTCTATCCGCTGCTGGCGACCCGGCGTCTGGTCGGCACCGAGATCGCCCATGCGGTACCCCTGACCCTGGTGGCGGGCCTGGGCCACGCCGGCCTGGGCAATCTGGACTGGCATGTGCTGGGCTTTCTGCTGCTGGGTTCCCTACCAGGCATCTTCCTGGGCAGCCATCTCTCCGGACGCGTACCGGATGGCGTGCTGCGGCCCTGCCTGGCCGTCATGCTGCTGGTTATAGGCACCAAGCTGGTGGTCTGAACGCCAGCCGGAAACTTAAGGTCGTTCATCGGACGACTACTGGCGATCCGCCAGGCGAAAACATCTCTAGGATAGGCGGCACTCAATTTGTTATCGCGATTTCCGATAACCTGATCGCCGAGTCCTCTCCTGGAGCTGCCCCATGTTTTCCGCCACTGCCGAATCCGCCGCTGTCGACGATGCCTCCGCCTACCACGCCCTGCGCCAGGCGCTGGATCGCTCCCTGGCAGTGATCGAATTCGATCTGCAGGGCACGATCCTTCACGCCAACGACAACTTCCTGGAGACCTTCGGCTATCGCCTCGACGAGATCAGCGGGCGGCAGCACCGCCTGTTCTGCCCGCCCGGGGTGGCGGAGAGCGAGGACTATCAGGACTTCTGGGCGGCGCTGGGGCGGGGCGAGTTCCACAGCGGCGTCTATCGCCGCAAGCACAAGGACGGCAGCCTGAGGTGGATCCGCGCGACCTACAATCCGCTGCTGGATGCGCAAGGGCGCACGCAGCGCATCATCAAGTTCGCCACCGACATCACCGAAACGCGCCTGCAGGCGGTCGAATACGAAGGCAAGATCGAAGCCATCCATCGCTCCCAGGCGGTGATCGAATTCGATTTGCAGGGCAATGTGCTCTGGGCCAATGACAACTTCCTCGGCCTGACCGGCTATGCGCTGGACGAGTTGCGCGGGCGTCATCACAGCCTGATGTGCCCGGCCGACTACGCACGTTCGGCGGACTACGCCCTGCTGTGGAATCGCCTGGGGCAGGGCGTCTTCGACACCGGGGTCTACAAGCGCATCCGCCGCGATGGCCGGCCGATCTGGATCCAGGCCACCTACAATCCCATCCTCGACAGCGACGGGCGGCCCTACAAGGTGGTGAAGTTCGCCACCGATGTGACCGATGCGCAACTGCAGGCCGCCGAATTTGAAAGCAAGATGGCCGCCATCGACCGCGCCCAGGCGGTGATCGAATTCGATCTGCATGGCAACATCCTGACGGCCAACGAGAATTTCCTGTCGGCCCTGGGTTACGGCCTGGACGAGGTGCGCGGCAAGCATCACCGGATCTTCTGCGAACCCGAGCATGCCCGCTCGCCGGGCTATCGCCTGTTCTGGGAAAAGCTCGGTCGCGGCGATTTCGATGCCGGGCTGTACAAGCGACGCGCCAGCGACGGCCGCCAGGTGTGGATCCAGGCCACCTACAACCCCATCCTCGATGCCGAGGGCAAGCCCTACAAGGTGGTCAAGTTCGCCAGCGACGTCACCGAGAGTCAGCTGCGCAACAGCGACTACGAAGGCAAGGTGGCGGCCATCGACCGCTCCCAGGCCATCGCCGAGTTCTCCCTCGACGGCACGGTGCTCACCGCGAACCGCAACTTCCTGCTGGCTCTGGGTTACCAGACCGATGAAGTGGTGGGCAAGCATCACCGCATCTTCTGTCCCGACGACTATGCCCGCTCGGCGGAGTACCGGTTGTTCTGGGACAAGCTGGGGCGGGGCGAATTCGACGCCGGGGTGTACAAGAGGCGCAACAGCCGGGGCGAGGAGATCTGGATCCAGGCGACCTACAATCCGATCTTCGACGCCGATGGCAAACCGTGCAAGGTGGTGAAGTTCGCCGTGGACATCACCGAGAGCCAGATTCGCAACAGCGACTACGCCGGCAAGGTGGCGGCCGTCGACCGCGGCCAGGCCGTGATCGAATTCGACCTGACCGGCAAGATCCTCGAGGCCAATCGCAACTTCCTGGCGACCCTGGGTTATCGCCTGGAGGAGATCCGCGGCCAGCATCACCGGATCTTCTGCGAGGCGGAGCACGTCGCCTCTGGCGAATACCGCGAATTCTGGGCGCGCCTGGCGCAGGGCGAGGTGTTCGGCGGGCGCTTCATGCGGCTGAGCAAGTTCGGCCAGCGCATCTGGATCCAGGCCACCTACAACCCCATCTTCGACGCCGAAGGCCAGGTGCACAAGGTGGTGAAATTCGCCACCGACATCACCCGCCAGGTGGAGATGGAGCAGCACGTGCGGCAGAAGATCGAGCAGATGAATCTTTCGCTGCACGCCCTGACCCGTTCCATCAACCAGATCGCCGAGACCACCGACGACGCCAACCGCATGGCCCGCCGCACCCTGGAAGAAGCCGAGCGCGGCTCTCTGACGCTGACCCGCTCGCTGGACGCCATGGAGGCCATAGGCACCACGGCGGGAGGCATCCAGGACATCGTCCAGGTGATCAGCGACATCGCCAATCAGACCAACATGCTGGCCTTCAACGCCGCCATCGAGGCGGCCCGCGCCGGCGAGCACGGCCTGGGCTTCTCGGTGGTGGCCGATGAGGTCCGCAAGCTGGCCGAGAAGTCGTCCCAGGCGACCAAGGAGATCAACAAGCTGATCCTGGAATCGGTGAAGAGCATCGCCCAGGGCAGCGAGATCTCGCGCAGCGTGGGTGAGGCCTTCGGCCTGATCGCCGAAGGGGTGGGCAAGACCCAGCAGTCCATCGAGGCCATCAACGGCTCCACCGCGGCCCAGCTCGACGATGCGGCGCGGGTCAATCAGCTGATCCAGGAACTGGACGCGGCCACCACCCTCCCGCCGGTGGTCGGGGGAGGACGGCCGTGACCCTGGGTGTCGTGCGGATCGGCGAACTGGAAGTCGCCCTGTCCGCGCAGGCCCTGGAACGCGTGGTGCCCTGGCCGGAGCGCCTGGCTCCTCATCCGAGTCCGGTGCCCTGGTTGCTGGGCCTCTTCGAGCTGGGCGGCCAGCCGCTGCCGCTGGTGGATGGCCATCGCCTGCTGGGGTTGCCGGCGGTCGAGCACGAGCGCCGGATCGCCGTGATCCGGCAGGGGGGCGGACGCTTCGGCCTGGCCATCGACGGGGTGGTGGACATCCTCAAGCTGGCGGATGACGCCATCGTGCAATTGCAGGGGGCGCCCGGGCGCCTGCTGGGACAGGTGCATCTGCAGCCGGAGACCGGCCGGCTGGTGCATCTGCTGGACCTGGATGCCCTGGACGCCTTGCCGGGCTTCGAAGTCAGTGCCGACAGGCCACTGGCGCTACAGCGGCAGGTCGCCATGGGCAAGGAAGAGGAGCGGCTCTATCTGCTGTTCGAGTGCGATGGGCGGCGCCTGTGCCTGGATGCGGCAGTGGTGCAGGAGCTGGTGGATCGACCGCAGCTGACGCCCAGCGAATTCGCCAGCGACAGCTGTCGCTACCAGGTGCAGCTAAGAGGCCAGGCCTTGCCGGTGCTGGAGCTGTCCGAGCTGCTGGGCCTGGCCACGCCCGCCAACGGCCAGCATGAGCAACTGCTGGTGCTGGCGGCGGGCGACCAGGGTCAGTATCGGGTCGCCTTCGGCTTCCAGCGGCTGCTCGGCATGTGGCGCCGGGATCCGGCGCAGTGCGCGCCGCTGCTCGGCTTCGGTCTGGAGCAGCCGGGACTGTTGCGCGGGATATTCAGCGCTGCGGAGGGCGAAGCGGCCATCGTGATCGATCACCTGGCCCTGGGGTGCCAGGAAGCGGCGGTGGCCTATGCGCGGATCTATCGCACCGATCGCGACCTGTTGCGCGAAGAGCGCCGTCAGGTGCGGCGCCAGCCGTGCCTGACCTTTCTCGCCGAATTGCTGTTCGCCGTCCCGCTGGAGCAGGTTGCCGAGGTCCTGCCGCTGCCGGCGCACTACCTGCGGCTCGGTCAGCGGGATCCGCGACTGCTGGGGTTGATGGAGGTCCGTGGCCAGCAGATCACCCTGGTCTGCCTGCGGACCCTGGCCGGGGCGGCAGCGGTCGAGCCCGGTCCCGGCGATCAGGTGATCGTGGTGGCAGGGCAGCGCCAGCGCCTGGGTTTCGTGGTGCAGCGGGTGGAGGCCATCGAGGCCTTTACCGAGTTGCGCGCCGATGCCCTGGCGCGCAGCTGGCAGTTGCCGGGCGAGGGCGGGGCGGTACCGGCGCAGCGGGTGCAGAGCTGGGTGGGCGTAGGGTCTCCGGGCAACAGTCGCCAGGCGACCCTGATCGACCTCGGTGCGCTGGTGAAACGTCTGGAAGGTCAGGCCCGGCAGGCCCTGCCGGAGCCCTTGGCTGCGGCGATTTGACCTACCGCCTGTCGTTTCGCCGAGCGGTCGGGTAACGGGCCGTCCGTGGCTTTGTCAGGCGCCAGAGGCGGTCTTCATCGAAGCGGTACCGGCAGGCTAGAGCCCATGGTGTTTTCCAGTGGGTGCCAGGCGAGGCGTGCTATTGGTGCTCCTTTCGCCTGGCTCGAGTGGTGGCGTTCATCAGCATCTTGTCAAGAAATTTCACGGCGCGTCGAACCAGAGGAAGACACAACTTTCCTGGGTGATCCCATGTTCAACTCCGCACTCAAACGCCGCATCGCCGAACTCGAAGCTGAACTGGCCGATCATCGTCAGCTGCGCACGGCGTTCTCTAACGATGCGATCTGCCTGCTGCTCGACGCCCAGGGCCGAATCGAGGATTTCAACGAGAATTTCGCCCTCTGCCTGGGCTATGCCCCGGGCAGCCTGACCGGGCGGAGCGTGGATGACATCATTCCGGAGTATGTGAAGAAGCTGGTCTGCTACGGCGACCTGAAGCGCAGCTTCAGCGAAGGGCGCCAGGCCAGTGGCATCTATCGATTGCTGCGCGGGAACGGCGGCGTCGCCTGGCTCTACGCCATCTGGACGCCGGTGCGGGATACCGAGGGTCGGGTCAAGCAGATCCGCTGCTACGCCTATGACCGTACCGAGCAGGTGGAAACCTCCACCGAGCATTCGGGCATCATCAATGCGTTGCTGCGCTCGACCGCGGTGATCGAATTCAACCTGTCCGGCGAGGTGCTCACGGCCAACGAGCGCTTCCTGCAGGGCATGGGTTATTCGCTGGCGCAGATCGTCGGCAAGCACCATCGGATGTTCTGCAGCCGCGAAGAGGCCGAATCGGCCGACTATCGCGCCTTCTGGGAGCGGCTCAACCGGGGTGACTATGTCGCCAGTCGCTTCAAGCGCATCGACAGCCATGGCCGCACGGTCTGGCTGGAAGCCTCCTACAACCCGGTGCTCAACACCCGCGGCGAGCTGTACAAGGTCATCAAGTTCGCCACCGTCATCACCGAGCAGGTGGAACAGGAACTGGCGGTGGCCGAAGCGGCCCGGGTCGCCTTCGACATTTCCCAGACCACCGACGAAAGTGCCCGTCAGGGCGCGGCCGTGGTGCAGGACACGGTCGCGGTGATGACCCGCATCGCCGACGAAATCCAGGTCGCCGCCAATGGCATCGAGGACCTCGGCAAGCAGTCGCTGGTGATCAGCGCCATCGTCAAGACCATCAGCGGCATCGCCGAGCAGACCAATCTGCTGGCGCTCAACGCGGCCATCGAAGCCGCCCGGGCGGGCGAGCAGGGCCGGGGTTTCGCGGTGGTGGCGGACGAGGTCCGGCAACTGGCCGGGCGTACCAGCAAGGCCACCGAGGAGATCGTCGGGGTGGTGCAGCAGAACCAGCAACTGGCGCAGACCGCGGTCAGCAACATGGCTGCCAGCCGGCAGCAGGCGGAGCAGGGCCTGCATCTGGCCAGCAACGCCGGGGTGCGCATCACCGAGATCCAGGAAGGTGCCCGCCAGGTGGTGGGCGCGGTCAGCCAGTTCGCCCGGCGGCTGAGTTAAGGCTAAGCGTCCCAGCCGGGGGCGCTGTGCCACGCATAACCGGTCGCGTCGAGTTCCAGCCAGCGGCCCTGGTGGATGACCATCCGGGTCGCCACCTCCGGACTGGCCAGGCCGGTCGCCACCAGCAGGCTGCGGATCAGGGCGCCATGGGCCACCAGCAGCGTGGGACCCTGGAGTTCTGCCAGCAGCGGGCGCACCCGCTCGGCGGCATCGGCATAGCTTTCGCCCCCGGGTACCCGAAAGGTATAGGGCTCGGCGGCGCGCCGGGCGTGCTGCTCGGGATAGCGCTGGGCGATGGTCGGCATGTCCAGTCCCTCCCAGTCACCAAAGGCTTTTTCCGCCAGGCGCGCATCGCGGCCCAGGCTTCTCGGCGTACCCGGCAGCTGCGCCAGGATCAGATCGAGCGTTGCACTGGCGCGTTGCAGCGGACTGCTCAGGCAGGCGAATCGGCAGACGTCGAGGCGTTCGCGCAGGGCCAGGCCCACGGCTTCGGCCTGGGCCCGGCCGCGGGCGTTGAGCGGTATGTCCTGGCGACCCTGGAGGCGGCCGTTGGCATTCCAGTCGGTTTCGCCGTGACGGATCACCAGCAAGGGAGAGGGCAAGGGCAAGGGTATCAATCCAGGGCAGTGGGCAGGGTAAGGATAAAGCGCAGGCGGTCATCTTCCCGGCGCGCGACCAGGCTGCCGCCATGGCCGCGGGCGATTTCCTGGGCGAGACAGCAGCCCAGGTCCAGGCGGACGGGTTGCTCGGGATCGGCCTGGGTCAGCAGCGGCTGGAACACCTGGTTCAGGGTAGCGGGATCCACCACGGCGGTGCTGCTTTCCACGGCGAGGCGATAGCAGCGTTCGTCGAGCTCGCCGCGCAGCAGCAGGGTGCCGCCGGCAGGATTGCGGGACGCGACCCACTCCAGCAGCGCGGTCACGGCCTGCAGCAGGCGCGGCAGGTCGAGGCGCAGGGCGGCGGGTAGTTCCGGCAGCTCGCTGCGCAAGGTCTGGTCGGGGAAGCGCGTCTGCAGCCTGGCGAGCAGGTCCAGGAGCCGTTCATTGACGCCTTCCACTAGGGCCGGCTTCAGGGGCAGGCCATGACCCAGGCGCGCGCGCACGAAGTCGGCGGCCATGGCACTGCGTTCGGCCAGGCGCTGGGCCTCGGCTTGCCAGCGCTGCGCCTGGCCGGCGTCCGCTGACGCCTCCTTGGCCAGCGCCTGCAGCGGACGCTGCAGATCCTCTTCCAGCAGCACCAGCAGTTGTTCGCGCAACGGCGTGAGATCGAGGTCGCCGCGTGCGCCGGGGCTTTCCTCGCGACGCTGTTCTTCCCGGGCGAGCAGTTCGCCCAGCAGGCGCGCGAAGCCGTCCAGGGTAGCGGTCACCGGGCGCTGCTCCAGCTGCGGCGCGGGCTGCGGATCGAAGGCGCACAGCGTGCCGAAGAAGGTGCCATTGGGACGAAACACCGGGACCGACAGATAGCTCTTCCAGCCATAGAGGCCGGGCGCCGGATGATCGCAGTAGGTGGGATTCTGGGTCACATCGCTGATGATCACGGCGTCGTGGGAGGAGCGCACGTGGTTGCACAACGTGGATTCGAGATCCAGTTCAGCGCCGGGTTGCAGGCCGTAGGCGATGCGATCCTCCACCGCACAGGCGATCCAGCGCTGCTCGGTGACCTCGGCAATGGTGGCGACCCCAAGGCCGCTGACATCGCAGACGACGCGCAGGAGCGCCGCGACGGAATCCAGGGACGTCAGCAGCTCGATGCTTTCGACGGTACTGGAGGGTTGGCTGGGCATGGCGCGGTAGTTCTCTGACGGACAGGCCCTGAACGCTAGGCCAAGAGACGCCAGAGGGCAACCGTTAACCCGCCGAGCGATCCGCGTGGCGGACGCTCGGGCAGCCGCCGTCTAGCCGATCAGGTCGGTGGCGTAGGCCAGTACGGTCAGGCAGAGCAGCAGCAACAGCAGGTTGGCCGGGGTAATGCTTTTCATCGGGGAGATCCTTTCACGCAAGGGCGGTTCCTTGTCCAGGTACACCTGGGGCTGCCATGCCGGTGCTGGGGATCTCGGGAGGTGGAGCAGGTAGGTTCATCTCTGCGTCTCGATACTGCTGGCAAAGGACAGGAGTCGGAACGCCACTGTCGCCGTTCGTTCAGCCGCCGCCAGAGGAGGTGCGACATCTGGTCGAAGCGGCAGTGCGAGCGGTTCGCAGTTGCCAAGCGGCAGGCGAGCCGGTAGCGTGGCGCCCCATGCGAACCTTCCTTTGTCCCATCAGCGCCTATTACCGCTACCTGACCAATATCGGGTGGTAGGTACTGCGCTGCATGACCGAACCGCCCAGGGCGGCTCGGTCAAGGCAACTTCTCCCGGTCTCCCTGGCACCGTCCAGCCACAGGAGACCCCATGGACAGCACCCAGCAAGACCTGCTCGCCACCCTCGAAGCCCGCGGCTTCGTCCACCAGACCACCGATCGTGACGGCCTCGCGCGCGCCTTTGCCAGCGGCCCGGTCACTGGCTATCTCGGCTTCGACGCCACCGCCGACAGCCTTCACGTCGGCCACCTGCAGGGCCTGATGCTGATGCGCTGGTTGCAGCGCGCCGGTCACCCCATCCTGCTGCTGATCGGTGGCGCCACCACGCGCATCGGCGATCCCAGCTTTCGTGACAGCAGCCGCCCGGTCCTTACCGACGGCCAGATCGCCCTGAACATGGCCGGTATCGCCAAGGCCTTCCACCGCTACCTGGAGGTCGGCGATGGCCATGGCCGGGCCCAGGTGGTGGACAACGCCGAATGGCTCGACGGCCTCGGCTACCTGAACTTCCTCGGCGCCGTGGGTCGGCACTTTTCCATCAATCGGCTGCTGACCTTCGATGCCATCAGGAATCGTCTCGACCGCGAGCACTCGCTGTCCTTCGAGGAATTCGGCTACACCCTGCTGCAGGCCTACGACTTCGTCGAGTTGTCGCGGCGCTATGGCTGCACCCTGCAACTGGGTGGCGCCGATCAGTGGGCCAACATCATCAACGGCGTGGAGCTGTCGCGCCGGCAGGGCGGCCCCCAGCTCCACGGCCTGACCATGCCGCTGCTCGCGACCCGCGACGGGCGCAAGATGGGCAAGTCCGCCCAGGGCGCGGTCTGGCTCAACGAAGAGCGGCTGTCGGCCTTCGACTTCTGGCAATTCTGGCGCAACTGCGACGATGCCGACGTCGCGCGTTTCCTGGCGCTGTTCAGCGAATTGCCGCTGGACGAGGTGCGCCGGCTGGCCGCCCTGGGTGGCGCTGAAATCAATCTGGCCAAGGTCGTGCTGGCCAACGAGGCGACCCGCCTGGCCCATGGCGAGCAGGCGCAGCGCGCAGCCGAGGCGGCCGCCGCCGGGGTGTTCACCGACCGGGAGGACACGGGTCAGTTACCGGACATCGCCCTGAGTCGCCGGCAGCTGGCGACGGGTGTCAGTCTGCTCCAGTTGCTGGTCGAAGCGGGATTGCAGCCGTCGCGCAGTGCGGTCCGCCGGCTGGCCGAAGGCGGTGGCCTGCGCCTGGACGAGCGGCCCGTATCCGATCCCGATGTGCTGCTCACGGCGAGCGACGTGGGTCGACGGGTAAGTCTGGGCAAGAAGCGGCATCTGCGCATCACAGCGGTGGACTGAGGAGAAGGCGATGAAGGTCTGGGTGATAGGCGCCTCGCGAGGCATAGGACTGGGCTTGGTCGAGCGCTATCTGGGACGCGGCGACGAGGTGTTGGCGCTGGTGCGAACGCCGAATGCGGCGCTGGACGGCCTGGCGGCGACCGCCGCGGGGCGGTTGCAGGTGGTGACCGGCGATCTGTGCGATCCCGACCTGGGCGCACGACTGTTGAGCGAAAGCCGCGATGAGCCGCTGGATCGACTGATCGTCAATGCCGGCATCATGGGGCCGCACGAGGCGGAGGGGCAGCGGGCGACCGTCGCGGAGCTGGGCGAGCTGTTCCTGACCAATGCCGTGGCGCCGCTGCGGCTGCTGGAGGCCCTGGCACCGCGGCTGGCTGCTGCGGGAGTGGCGGCCTGCCTGAGTTCGCAGATGGGCAGTGTCAGCCTGGCACGGGCCGCCGACATGCCGCTCTATGGCGCCAGCAAGGCGGCGCTCAACAGTCTGTTGCAGAGCTGGGTCGCCGGGCGGCAACCGGCGTTCGCCGTGCTGGCGTTGCACCCGGGTTGGGTGCGCACCGCCTTGGGCGGGGCCGGCGCGCCGGTCGAGGTGGCCGATAGCGTCGCCGGGCTGGTGGCAACGATCGAGGTGCGGGCCGGCCAGCGTGGCTGCGCCTTTCTCGACTACCAGGGCCAAGTCCTGCCCTGGTGAGCGAGGGGCCGGATCGCTCAGTGCGGCTGAGCGATCCGGCCCTTGTCCGACCCCTGCCGAGGATCGAAGATGAGTCCATCATCCCGGGGAGTGCCACCATGCGCATCGACGAGCGAACCTTTCTGGTAACGGGTGCCGGTTCCGGCCTGGGCGCCGCCACCGCCGAGGGGCTGATCGCGGCGGGCGCCCGGGTGGCGCTGCTGGATCTGCAGGCCGAGGCCGTGCAGGCCCAGGCCGAACGCCTCGGCGACCAGGCCCTGGCGCTGCCCGTGGACGTGACCGATGCCGAGGCCCTGAGCGCCGCCATGGATACCCTCCTGGTCCGCTGGGGCAGTCTGCAGGGCGCGATCAACTGCGCCGGCATCGTCGGCGGCGCACGCATCCTCGGGCGCAACGGCCCTCACGATCTCGCCGCCTTCGCGCGCATCATCAACGTCAACCTGGTGGGCAGCTTCAATGTCCTGCGCCTGGCCGCCGCGGCCATGGCCAGGGGTGAGGCCGATGCCGGCGGCGAGCGCGGCGTGATCGTCAACACCGCCTCCATCGCCGCCTTCGACGGCCAGATCGGCCAGGCCGCCTATGCCGCTTCCAAGGGGGGCGTCGCCGCGCTCACCCTGCCGGCGGCGCGCGAACTGGCCGGGCAGGGCATCCGGGTCATGACCATAGCCCCCGGCGTCTTCGAGACGCCCATGATGGCCGGCATGACCCCCGAGGTGCGCGACGCCCTGGCCGCCAATGTGCCCTTTCCCCCGCGCCTCGGTCGCGGCGAGGAATTCGCCGCCCTGGTCCGCCACATCATCGAAAATCCCATGCTCAACGGCGAGGTGATCCGCCTCGACGGCGCGCTGCGCATGGCCCCGCGCTAGGCCCTGTACAAAAAGTCGCCGAGCGATGGTCAGGCGAGGCGAAAAGCGCTGAGGAAGCGGACCGGGCTCGCGAGCGAGTTTACGAGTGGTAAATGAGCATTACGACGGGGCTGGCCATCCAGGCGCTATTCAACGAAGCATCACCGAGTGTAGGCACTTTTCGTAAGGGCCTAGGAGAGTTGTCATGAACGATCCCATTGTCATCATCGCCGCCGCCCGTACGCCCATGGGCGCCCTGGGCGGTGAACTGGCGGCGCTGTCGGCGCCGCAACTGGGCAGCGCCGTGATTCGCGCCGCGCTCGAACGGGGCGGCTGGTCGCCGGAACCGGTCGACGAGGTGCTCATGGGCTGCGTGCTGCCCGCCGGCCTCGGCCAGGCACCGGCACGCCAGGCGGCGCTTGGCGCCGGTCTGGCCCAGAGCACGCGCTGCACCACCCTGAACAAGATGTGCGGTTCGGGCATGCAGGCGGCCATCCTCGGCCATGACCTGCTGCGCGCCGGCAGTGCCGAGGTGGTGGTGGCGGGCGGCATGGAAAGCATGAGTCGCGCGCCCTATCTGCTGGAAAAGGCTCGCAGCGGCTACCGCCTCGGCCATGGCGCCCTGATCGACAGCATGTTTCTCGACGGCCTGGAAGACGCCTACGAACCCGGGCGCCTGATGGGCACCTTCGCCGAGGATTGCGCGGCGCGGCTGGGTATCGGCCGCGAGCGCCAGGATGCCTATGCCCAGCAGTCCCTCGCCCGGGCGCGCCAGGCTCAGGCCAGCGGCGCCTTCGCCACCGAGATCGTCGCGGTGGAGGTGGCGGGGCGCAAGGAAACCCTGAGCGTCGACACCGATGAACAACCCCGCCGCGCCGATCCGGCACGCATTCCCACCCTCAAGCCGGCCTTTCGCGAAGGCGGTACCGTCACCGCGGCCAACGCCAGCTCCATCTCGGATGGCGCCGCGGCGCTGCTGCTGATGCGCGCCAGCACGGCCGCGCGCGAAGGCCTACGGCCGCTGGCGACGATCCGTGGCCATGCCGCCCATGCCGGTGCCCCGGGCGACTTCCCCACCGCGCCCATCGGCGCCATCCGCACCCTGCTCGCGCGCATCGACTGGTCGCTGATCGACGTCGACCTGTTCGAGATCAACGAAGCCTTCGCCGTGGTGGCCCTGGCCGCCCAGGATGCCCTGGGGCTGGACCCGGAACGCCTGAACGTGCACGGTGGCGCTTGTGCCCTGGGCCATCCCATCGGCGCGTCCGGCGCGCGGATCCTGGTGACTCTGATCCAGGCGCTGCGCCAGCGCGGTCTGCGCCGGGGCGTGGCCGCCATCTGCATCGGCGGTGGCGAGGCCACGGCCCTGGCGCTGGAACTCAACGACTAGACAAGGACAAGACCATGAGCGAACCCTCTGCCGAATCGACCCTGCTGCTGGAGATCGAGGCGCGTGTCGCCCTCATCACCCTCAACCGTCCCAAGGCGCTCAACGCCCTCAATGCCCAGCTGCTCCACGAGCTGGATGCCATGCTGGCGCGCCTGGACGCCGATCCCGAGGTCGGTTGCGTGGTGCTCACCGGCTCCGCCAAGGCCTTTGCTGCCGGCGCCGACATCAAGGAAATGGCCGGGCAGGGCTATCCGCAGATCTACCTGGACGACTATTTCCGCGTCGCCGATCGCATCGCCGAGCGGCGCAAGCCGCTGATCGCCGCCGTGGCGGGTTACGCCCTGGGCGGTGGCTGCGAACTGGCGCTGCTGTGCGACTTCATCTATGCCGCCGACACCGCGCGCTTCGGCCTGCCGGAGATCACCCTGGGCGTCATTCCCGGCATCGGCGGCACCCAGCGCCTGACCCGCGCCCTGGGCAAGGCCAAGGCCATGGAGCTGTGCCTGACCGGACGACAGCTGCACGCCGCCGAAGCCGAGCGTGCCGGGCTGGTCGCCCAGGTGTTTCCCGCCGACGAGCTGCTGGAGCGCACCCTGGAAGCCGCCCGCGGCATCGCCAGTCGTTCGCTGCCGGCGACCCTCCTGCTCAAGGAGAGCGTCAATCGCGCCTTCGAGACCAGCCTGGCCGAGGGTATCCGCTTCGAACGCCGAGTCTTCCATTCGCTGTTCGCCAGTGCCGACCAGAAGGAAGGCATGGCCGCCTTCGTCGAGAAGCGCCCGGCGAAGTTCGAGCATCGTTGAGCGCACCCGGCGCTTTCAGGAGGCGCTAGACTGGCGTTTCCGCCCAGCGTCGCAGAGCCTCCGGATGCGTATCGAGCCCTTGCCACCCCTGACCAATCTGATTGCCTTCGAGGCAACGGTCAGGCTTGGCAGCTTTACCCGGGCGGCGCTGGAGCTCAATCTCACGCAGAGCGCCATCAGCCGTCAGGTGGCGCAACTGGAGGCCTTTCTCGGTCGCGCGCTGTTTCGTCGAGAGCACAAGCGGCTGCACCTGACCGTCTCCGGGCAGCGCTATGCCGAGCGGGTTCAGCAGTTGCTCGCGGGTCTCGCGGAAACCACGGCGGACGTCATGGATCTCAGCGGCGAGCAGCAGCTGGTGCTGGCCTGCTCCTCGGGTGTGGCCGCGCTGTGGCTGGGCCCGCTGATCGGCCGCTTCGCCAGTGCCTTTCCCGGCATCGACGTGCGCCTGCGGGTGCTGGACAACCTCGATACCCTGCTCAAGCCCGAATTCGATCTGGCGCTCTATTTCCTGCGTGAACCACCGCCCCCGGGATTGGCCGGTCGCCAGTTGTTTCCGGAATGGGTGGGCGCCTATTGCGCGCCGGACTATCTGGGCGGGCGTCAGCTGTCACCCCCGGAACTGCTCGAGCGGCGCCTGCTGATGATCGAGGACGGGCAGCGGCGCTGGCTGTCCTGGGCGGAGTGGTTCGCGCGGCTGGGCTATCCCGCCCCGCGGATCCGCCAGCGGCTCACCGTGAGTCAGTACCCCATCCTGGTCGATCTGGCGGTGGCCGGCCACGGTATCGTCCTGGGCTGGCGCCCCATGATCGATGCCCACCTGCGCTCGGGCACCCTGGTGGAAGCCTGTAGCGAATGCGTGCAGGGGCAGGGGGGTTACTACCTGCTGTGGCCGGGCGACCGTCAGCCGGGCCTGGCAGCGCGCCGTTTCGAGGCCTGGCTGAACGACAGCCTGGGCTTGCAGCCCTGACCTCTTCTTGCATGCGCCATACGCATGCAAATACCTGCAATCAGCGTTTTCCTGCGTTCCGGGTAGCCCCTTAAGCTCGGCGACAGAGGGCAGAGATCCTCATCCTGTTTCCTTTATCGAAACTGCCGTCGCCGGTGCAGGGACCCCGAGGTTCTTGCGCGACTCGCATTCAGGGAGCCAACAATGCAGAGCGCTACGACTTTCCCGCAGCCGTCCACCGCCCACCGCCGCCAGGCCAACAAGGCGGTGGTCGCCACCGTGATCGGCAACGGTCTGGAATGGTTCGACTTCACCGTCTACAGCTTCTTCTCCGTCATCATCGCCAAGGTGTTCTTTCCGACCGCCAGCGAACTCACCTCCTATCTGCTGGCCCTCGCCACCTTCGGGGTCGGCTTCTTCATGCGCCCGGTCGGCGGCATTCTGCTCGGTATCTATTCCGATCGCCGTGGCCGCAAGGCGGCGCTGTCCCTGACCATCCTGCTGATGGCCGCCGGTACCCTGATCATCGCCGTGACCCCAGGCTATGCCCAGCTTGGCCTGTTCGCGCCGGCGCTCATCGTCTTCGCCCGGCTGCTGCAGGGCTTTTCCGCCGGTGGCGAGATGGGCAGCGCCACCGCCTTTCTCACCGAGCACGCACCCGCTGGCCAGAAGGCCTATTACTCCAGCTGGATCCAGGCCAGCATCGGGGTGGCGGTCGCCCTGGGTGCAGGCGCCGGCGCGCTGCTGTCGGCGTTGCTGACCCCGGAGCAACTCGAGAGCTGGGGTTGGCGCCTGCCGTTCCTGTTCGGCTCCCTGATCGGCCCCGTCGGTTTCTACATCCGTAGCCGCATCGACGAAACCCCGGCCTATGCCACCGTCGAGCGTGCCCAGTCGCCGCTGCGGGAGGTAGTGCGCATCTATCCCCGCCAGACCGCGATCACCTTTTCGATGGTCGTGCTCTGGACGGTCTGCACCTACTCCGTACTGTTCTACCTGCCGTCCTACTCCACCCGGGTGTTGGGCCTGCCCAGTGGCCTGGGCTTCACCGCCGGCGTACTCGGTGGCCTGGTGCTGCTGGTGGCGACGCCGCTGATAGGGCGCCTGGCGGATCGCCATGGCAAGCGACCCTGGCTGCTGGGGTCGGCCATCGCTATCTTCTGCCTCGCCTGGCCGTTGTTCTGGATGCTCAATCGCTGGCCGGGCCTGGCTTCCCTGCTGGTGTTCCAGGCCGTGCTGGGACTGCTGATCTCCGGCTATCTGGGTGGCTTGCTGGCCGCATTTGGCGAGTTGTTGCCGACCCGGGTGCTCTCCACCGGACTGTCGGTGGCCTACAACTTCGCCGTAACCCTGTTCGGCGGCTTCGCCACCTTTACCGTGACCTGGCTGATCGCCGCCACCGGCAGCCCGCTGGCGCCGGCCTTCTACATCATGTTCGCCGCGGCCATCAGTGCCGGGGGCGCCGCGCTGTTCCGCGACGCCACCAGCGAGCAACCCTCGGGAGAATCCGCATGACTCAAAGCACCGCGCTACTGCTGCGCAACGGCAAGCTGCTGGATCTGGCGAGCGGCACCCTGATCACCGGCAAGGAAGTCCTGGTGGAGGGTGAGCGCATCACCGCGGTACGCGATCAGGGCGCTAACCCGCCGGTCGCTGCCACGGTCATCGACCTCGGGGGTCGCACCCTGATGCCGGGCCTCATCGATTGCCACGTCCATGTACTGGCCTCCAGTGCCAACCTGGGCTTCAACGCCCTGCAACCCAACGCCATCATCATGTATCGCGCCTTGCCCATCCTGGGCGCGATGCTCGAGCGCGGCTTCACCACCGTCCGCGATGCCGGCGGTGCGGACTGGGCGCTGGCGCGCTCCATCGCCTTGGGACTGGTGCCGGGTCCGCGGATCTTCGCCTCTGGCAAGGCGCTGTCGCAGACTGGCGGCCACGGCGACATGCGGGCGCGTGGGGAACTGCTGCTGAACGAACCGTGCAGTTGCTGCTTCCGTGCTGGCGCCATCGCCCGGGTGGTGGACGGGGTGGACAACGTGCGCAAGGCGGTGCGCGAAGAACTGCAGCAGGGCGCCAGCCAGATCAAGATCATGGCCTCCGGCGGTGTGTCCTCGCCCACCGATCCCATTGCCAACACCCAGTACAGCGAAGCCGAGATCCGCGCCATCGTCGAGGAAGCCGAGGCGGCCAACACCTATGTGATGGCCCATGCCTACACCGCCCGCGCCATTCGCCGCGCCGTCGCGTGCGGGGTGCGCACCATCGAGCACGGCAATCTGGTCGACCGGGAGACGGCGCAGCTGATGCGCGAGCGGGGCGCCTTCGCCGTGCCTACCCAGGTGACCTACGAGATGCTCGCCGAGCACGGCGCCCGCTATGGGCTGCCGGCCGATTCCGTGGCCAAGATCGAAGACGTCCGCCTGGCCGGCCGTCGCGCCCTGGAATTCTTCGCCGAGGCGGGCGTACCCATGGGCTACGGCTCCGACCTGCTGGGCGAGATGCACGAATACCAGACCCAGGAACTGCGCATCCGCGCCGAGGTGCTGGGCAACCTGGAAGCCTTGCGCAGCGCCACCAGCGTCGCGGCGCGCATCCTCGAACGCGAGGGCGAGCTGGGTTGCATCGCGGCTGGCGCCCTGGCGGATCTGCTGGTCGTGGATGGCGATCCGCTGACCGATATCTCCTGCCTGGTGGGGCAGGGCGAAAGACTCGACCTCATCCTGCAGGGTGGCCGCCTGGTGAAGAATCGCCTTGGGTGACGGGAGTCTTGTCGGCTCGGCGCGGTCCCCTGTAGCAGTCAATGCCCATGGAGAACGCGCGATGCCGCTCACCGCAACCGAACTCGGCAGCCACTACCAGGCCTACCTCGACTGCCTCAATCGTCAGGCCTGGGCAGAGCTGGGCCGCTATGTCGACGAGGCCGTCGAGCATAACGGCCGCCCGCTAGGTCTGACCGGCTACCAGTCCATGCTCGAAGGCGATCATGCCGCCATACCCGATCTGCACTTCGCCGCGCGATTGCTGGTGGTGGAGGCGCCCTGGCTGGCCGCGCAGCTGGATTTCGACTGCACGCCACGTGGCGAGCTGTTCGGACTGGCGGTGAACGGACGGCGGGTACGCTTCAGCGAGCACGTCTTCTATCGCTTCGAGAACGGGCGAATCCGCGAGGTGCGCTCGGTGATAGACACCGCCGCCATCGCCGCCCAGCTGGCCGACGGCTAACCTGCTCGACTCTGGCGCTGGCGATAGCCCAGGGGACTGAGTCCCGTCCACTTACGAAAGGCACGCTGGAAGGAGCGGGGATCGGCGAAACCCAGGCGCAGGGCCAGTTCCTCCAGGGGCAGGGCGCCCTCGTCCAGCTGGCGACAGGCCAGGCGGCAGCGACGTTCGTCCTTGAGGCGCTGGTATGTCTGGCCGCTCGCGGCCAGCCGGCGCCTCAGGGTGGCGGGCGCAAGACCCAGGGCCTCGGCCAGGCTGACGGCGTCCGGCCAGTGCTCCGGGGCGCTACTGCGCAGCAGGGCGCGGATGCGGGCGATCAGACTGGCGTCGTCGCGATAATGCACCAGCAGATTGCCCGGTGCGGCAGCGATGAAGCGACGCGCGTCCGCGGCGGTGCGGCGGATCGGCAGGTTCAGCATGGCGGCGTCCAGCAGTAGGCAGTCTTCGCCGCAGGAGAAGCTGAGGTTGGCGCCGAAGCGCTGCCGGTAGTCGGCCAGCAGCTCCCCTGGCGGCTCCGGGGCGGTCAGGCGGATCTCCGCCAGTGGCAAGCGGCGACCCACCAGCCAGCAGGCCAGGCCATGCAGGATCAGCCAGAGGGTGAAGACGGCGAAGCTGCCCGGCAAGCTGCCCGCTGCCAGCCGCAGGGTCGCCTGCGCGCCAGTGCGCTGCAGGCGCAGCTCGACGCCCAGGGTCAGCCTCAGGAAGTCGACGCTCTGCCGCAGGGCATCGCCCAGGGTCGGTTGCAGGCGGGTGCTCTGGCAGAGAAAGCCAAAGCTGCCCGCTGGCAGCCGACGCGGACCAAGGGCGAAGAATTCATCATCGAAACGCCGCGCCAGGTGATACCACAGCTGGCCGAACAGCGGCGCCGAGAGGCGCTCGCTGTCGAGCAGCAGCTCGGACAGCCGGACGCCTTCTCCGGCGAGCAGCGCTTTCGGCGCCAGACCACTGCGTCGGCACAGCCCCGCGAGGGCCTCATCGAGGATGCCCGGCGCCAGGCTGTCGCGCGGTAGGCCGATCACAGGTGCAGGGCCCGGCCCAGGGCACGCAGCGCCGCTTCCTGCACCGCTTCGCCCAGGGTGGGATGGGGGTGCAGGGTGGCGGCGACGTCTTCCAGCTGCATGCCCATTTCCAGGCTGTGGGAAAAAGCCGTGGCCAGTTCCGCCACCTGCTGCCCGGTGGCCTGCCAGCCGAGGATGCGATGGTCGTCCGCGCGGGCCACCACCCGCACGAAGCCTTCAGGTGCTTCCAGGGTGAGTGCGCGGCCATTGGCGGCGAAGGGAAAGCTGGCGACCTTGATCTCGAGGCCCTGGGCCCTGGCCTGTTCGGGGGTGAGGCCGACCACCACGATCTCCGGATCGGTGTAGCAGACCGCCGGGATGGCCACCGGGGCGAAGTGCCGCCGCTTGCCGGCGATCAACTCCGCTACCACCTCGCCCTGGGCCATGGCGCGATGCGCCAGCAGGGGTTCGCCGGTGAGATCACCGATGGCCCAGACGTCGGTCATGCTGGTCCGACAGCCGTCGTCGACGCGGATATAGCGGCCGTCGTAGTCCAGCGGCAGGCGCTCCAGGCCTTCGGTGCGGGGACGGCGACCGGCCGCCACCAGGATGCGCTGGGCCGGCAGGATCTGCTCCTGGCCGTCACCGCGGCTCATTCGCAGGCCAGCGCCGTCCGCAGCCAGACCGGCGACGGTGCAGTCCAGGTGCAATTCGATGCCCAGGCGCTCCAGCCGCTGGCGCAGCGGCGCCGTGAGTTCGGCGTCGTAGCCGGGCAGCAGGCGCGACTGGGCTTCCACCACAGCGACCCGGGCGCCCAGCTTGCGATAGGCGATGCCCAGTTCCAGGCCGATATAGCCGGCGCCCACCACCACCAGGTGCTCGGGGATCGCCGTGGGCGACAAGGCCTCGGTGGCCGAGATCACCGGACCACCGAAGGGCAGGCTGGGCAATTCCACCGAGGTGGAGCCCATGGCCAGCACTAGGTGCTCGGTGCGGATGCGCAGCCGTTCGCCACCGGCGCGCTGCACCTCGACGGTCTTGCCGTCGAGGATCTCGGCCCAGCCCTCGATCACCGTCACCCCCTGCTTCTTAAGCAGGGCGGCGACGCCGGTGGTGAGGCGATCGACGATGCCGTTCTTCCAGGCCACGGCCTGGCCGAGGTCCAGTTCCGGGCGGCCATGGCGGATGCCGAGGGCGCCCTGGTCAGCGCGAGTGCAGGCGCGCTGGTATTCCTCAGCGACATGGATCATCGCCTTGGAGGGGATGCAGCCGACGTTGAGGCAGGTACCGCCGAGGGCGGCGCCCTCCACCAGGGTGGTGGCGATGCCCAGCTGGGCGGCGCGCAGGGCGGCGACATAACCGCCGGGGCCGCCGCCGATGATGAGGAGTCGGGTGTCCATGGCTACTCCAGGAAGAGGGTGGCGGGTTGTTCGAGCAGCTGGCGCACGGCCTGGATGAAGCTGGCGGCGTCCTGGCCATCGATCAGCCGGTGGTCGAAGGAGGCGGAGAGATTCATCAGCTTGCGTGGCACCACCAGCCCATGGCGGAAGGCCGGGCGCTCGACGATGCGGTTGACGCCGATGATGGCCACCTCGGGATGGTTGATGATGGGCGTGGAGGCGATGCCGCCCAGCGGACCGAGGCTGCTGATGGTCAGGGTCGAGCCGGAGAGTTCGTCGCGACCGGCCTTGCCGCCGCGGACCGCGGTGGCCAGCCGGGCCACTTCCTGGGCACAGCCCCAGAGATCCAGCGTTTCGGCGTGGCGCACCACCGGCACCGCGAGCCCCTGTTCGCCCTGGGTAGCGATGCCCAGGTGCACCGCGCCATAGCGCGTCACGGTGCTGCTCTCTTCGTCGAAGCGCGCATTCATCTGCGGAAAGTCGCGCACGGCCACCACCAGGGCGCGCGCCAGGAAGGGCAGCAGGGTGAGGTGGGCACGACGCCCCTGCCAGCGCTGGTTGAGGGTGGCGCGCAAGGCTTCCAGCTCGGTGACATCCACCTCTTCCACATAGGTGAAGTGGGGGATATGCCGCTTCGCAGCCTGCATCTTCTCGGCGATCTTGCGTCTCAGGCCGATCAGCGGGATGCGCTCCTCGCCAGTGCGTTTCGCCAGGCCACCGCCGCCGGTGGCAGGCGGCAGTCCGGCGCCGCGTTGCTGCAGATAGGCGTCCAGATCCTCATGCAGGATGCGTCCGCCCTGACCGCTGCCGGTGACGAAGCGCAATTCGATGCCCAGCTCCCAGGCGTGCTGGCGCACCGCGGGAGACGCCAGCGGCGGACTGCCGGGGGCCGGGCGGGAAGCCGGTCGCTCGTCCTCGCGCGGTGCCTCCGCTTCCGGGCGCCGCGGGGCAGGGGCTGCCGCGGGCTTGGGCGCTGCCGCCTTCGGTGCCGGCGCTGGCGCGGCTGCCACCGGTGCGGGGCGACTGGCCTCGCGTAGATTGCCGTCGCCGGCCACCTCCAGACGGATCAGCTCGGCGCCCACCGCCAGTACCTGGCCAGGCTCGCCGCCCAGGGCGACCACCCGGCCCACCACCGGCGAGGGAATCTCCACCATGGCCTTGTCGGTCATGACGTCGGCCAGGGTCTGGTCCTCGCCGACTTCATCCCCTACCGCCACGTACCACTTGACCAGTTCCACCTCGGCGATGCCTTCGCCGATATCCGGCATCTTGATGACATGGGTACCCATCTCAGACCTCCATCACGCGCTTGAGCGCGGCGCCGACCCGGGACGGACCCGGGAAGTAGTCCCATTCCTGGGCATGCGGATAGGGGGTATCCCAGCCGGTGACGCGCTCGATGGGTGCCTCCAGGCGATGGAAGCAGTGCTCCTGCATCAGGGACACCAGCTCGGCGCCATAGCCGCAGGTGCGGGTAGCCTCGTGAACCACCACGCAGCGGCCGGTCCTGTTCACCGAATCGGTGAGGGTCTGCAGGTCCAGCGGCCAGAGGCTGCGGATATCGATCACCTCGGCGTCGATGCCGGTCTCGGCGGCGGCCGCCAGGGCGACCCAGACGGTGGTGCCATAGGTCAGCACCGTGACCTGCTTGCCGGGACGGACCACCGCGGCCCGTTCCAGCTCGACGCGGTAATAGCCGTCCGGCACGGCGCTGGCCGGATGCCCCGACCAGGGCGTTACCGGGCGGTCGTGATGGCCGTCGAAGGGGCCGTTGTAGAGGCGCTTGGGTTCGAGAAAGATCACCGGATCGTCGCTCTCGATGGAAGCGATCAGCAGACCCTTGGCGTCATAGGGATTGGAAGGCATCACGGTGCGCAGGCCGCAGACCTGGGTGAACATGGCCTCGGGACTCTGGCTGTGGGTCTGGCCGCCATAGATGCCGCCGCCGCAGGGCATGCGGAACACCAGCGGCGCGGTGAACTGGCCCACCGAGCGATAGCGCAGCCGCGCCGCCTCGGAGACGATCTGGTCGATGGCCGGGTAGACATAGTCGGCGAACTGGATTTCCGCCACCGGGCGCAGGCCGTAGGCGCCCATGCCCACCGCGGCGCCGGCAATGCCGTTCTCCGAGATGGGCGCATCGAATACCCGCGAGGCGCCATATTTGGCCTGCAGGCCCTCGGTGCAGCGAAAGACGCCGCCGAAATAGCCGACGTCCTCGCCGAACACCACCACGTTGTCATCGCGTTCGAGCATCACGTCCATCGCCGAGCGGATAGCCTGGATCATGGTCAGGGTGCTGCGGCTGCCGGCCTGGGTCGGCAGGTCGGTTTCCTGTTGTACGGTCATGGCGTCACTTCCCGAGCTGTTGGCGTTGGCGGCGCAGGTGCGACGGCAGGTCCTGGTAGACCTCCTCGAACATGTCGGCGGCGCTGGGGGCGAGATCGCTGGCAAAGGTGCCGTGGGCTTCGGCGGCCTTCTGCGCGGTCGCCACCTCGGCTTCCAGTTCGGCGGTCAGCGCCTGTTGCCGTTCGTCCGACCAGAGGCCGCGACCGATCAGGTGCGCCTTGAGCCGGTCGATGGGATCGCCCAGGGGGAAATGCGTCCAGTCATCGGCGGGACGGTACTTGGACGGATCGTCCGAGGTGGAGTGGGGACCGGCGCGATAGGTCACCCATTCGATCAGGGTCGGCCCCAGGTTGCGGCGGGCGCGTTCGGCGGCCCAGCGCGAAGCGGCCAGCACGGCGAGGAAGTCGTTGCCATCCACCCGCAGGGCGGCGATGCCATAGCCGAGGCCGCGGGTGGCCAGGCTGATGCCCTCGCCGCCGGCGATGGCCTGGAAGGTGGAGATGGCCCACTGGTTGTTGACGATGTTGAGGATCACCGGCGCCCGGTAGACGTGGGCGAAGGTGAGGGCGGCATGGAAGTCGCCTTCGGCGGTGGCGCCGTCGCCGATCCAGCCGGCGGCGATGCGGGTATCACCCTTGATCGCCGAGGCCATGGCCCAGCCCACCGCCTGGATGTACTGGGTGCCGAGGTTACCGGAGATGGAAAAGAAGCCGAGGTCGCGGTAGGAGTACATCACCGGCAGCTGGCGACCCTTGAGCGGATCCCGGGCATTGGACAGCAGCTGGCAGATCATCTCGTCCAGCGGCGCCTCACGGGCGATGAGGATGCCCTGCTGGCGATAGGTAGGGAAATGCATGTCGTCCGGGCGCAAAGCCAGGGTCTGGCCGACGGCGATGGCCTCTTCGCCCAGGCACTGCATATAGAAGGACAGCTTCTTCTGCCGCTGGGCCTTGAGCATCCGCGCATCGAACAGCCGCGTCTTGAGCATGGCCCTCAGGCCCTGCAGCAGCAGTTCGGGCGCTTCCTCGATGGCCCAGGGGCCGACGGCGCGACCCTCTTCGTCGAGGATGCGGATCAGCTGGGTCGCCAGCTCGCGGGTATCCACCGGCGCCACATCGATAGGCGGCTTTTCCGCACGGCCGGCGGGGCAGAGTTGCAGGTAACTGAAGTCGGTGGGGCGTCCCGGTCGGCCGCTGGGCTCGGGGACGTGCAGGCGCAGGGGTGGGTAGTCGCTCATGGCCGCCCCTCCAGCTGGATGAGGGTGCGGGCGGGTCGCAGGACGGGTTGGCCGTCCGGATGCGATGCAGGGTGCCACATGGTGGAGGCCTCGGCATTCTTGTTATTGGTCACCTGAGTATAGGCCGGCATTGCTAGCCGTTTTGCCGCAATTTCGGGGTGGGCAGCCCGGGCTTTTGGTGCTATTGAACTCAGTACAGGAACAACAGTGGAGGTTTTGCACCATGGCTGGTCTGGACCGTATCGACCTGCGCATCCTCAACGCCCTGTCCGCCGATGGCCGCCTCAGCTGGCGCGATCTGGCGCAAAGGATCGGGCTGTCGCTGACCCCGACGCTGCGGCGGGTCAAGCGACTGGAAGAGGAGCGCTATATCCAGGGCTATCACGCCCAGCTCGACGAAACCCGGCTGGCCGGCAGTGTCAGCGTCTTCGTTTCGGTGCGCCTGGAAAAGCAGTCCACCGACTACCTGCGGGCTTTCGAACGGGAGATCGTCAAGGCCCCCCAGGTGATGAGCTGTTTCCAGATGACCGGGGATGCCGACTATGTGCTGCGGGTGGTGGTGCAGGATCTGGCGAGCTATCAGCACTTTCTCGCCGAGACCCTGACCTGTATCCCCGGAGTCGCCAGCGTGACCTCGGCCTTTTCGCTCAAGGCCGTCCTGCTCAGGCCGGCGCCATTGCTCTGATGGGGAGAAGAGAGGCTAGCGGATGCCCAGGCTATGGCGGACCTGCTGCGCCTGGGCGGCACAATAGGCGCTGTCCCGCAGGCGGGCGACATCAAGCATCAGGGTCAGGCGGCGCTCGCTGGACGCGCGGCCGCACTGTACCGGCAGACCGCCATCCGGAGCCAGGGGACCGAACAGGCAATCGACGTTGGGCAGTTGCGCAGCGAAGGTGTGGGTGAGGGCGAGCATGGAGGGCGTCCGGAGGGTCGAGGTGGCGATGTGACATTATTCACATCGCCGAGGTTCCTCAACCTCTAGGCGCTGGGCGTAACCGAATAGGCGACGCCATTCACGGCATCGATCAACTGACCGATCGACCAGGGCTTGGGCAGGAAGCGCACCTGGCACTTGATGCTCGCGGTGGACGGCGTTTCGTAGCCGGACATGACAATAATCGGCATGTCTGGCCAGCGCTTGCAGACCATGTTGGCCAGCTGCGCCCCATCCATCGAGCCCGGCATACGGATATCCGTGAGCAGCAGGTCGATGTTGGCGTCTTCCTTTTCCAACAGCGTCAACGCGGTGTCGGCGGAGTCAGCGGCGATGATGTTGAAGCCTTCGGGTTCGAGGATCTCGCGGACGAAATCCGCGACCAGTGGCTCGTCGTCCACCACCAGGAGAGTGGGTCGGAAGACAGGGGTTCCCGGCTGTTCTGCGCGCATGACTGGACCTTATATACAAGACGTTGCTGAGCCTTGGATAGCCGCGACCCGGGAAAATTCCCCAGCCTGGACGTCAATGAATTTGGCGCCAGATTTTTGTCTTCAAGGCGTGATTATTTTGTCGGGCGCAGCTTTTCGCGGCTGCGACCCCATGCCGCGCACATTTGGTTACGTTTCCCGTAAAGGCTCTGGGGCAGGGCTTTCAGCGTGCCAGCGAAGCGGCGAGACTGCCCGTCGAGTGAAAGGTTTCAGCTACCTGGCATATGACTTGTATTGGGTAAGGCAACTGCAGGACGCAGGGTACTTTTTTGTCACGTCCCAGTGGCCTTACCTAAACCCAGGCTTCGCTCGTACACAAAGGACATCGACGCCACGCCTCCCAAAGCAGTATCTGTCCATGACGCCTATCCGCTCCTTCGCTACCGCCCTTCGTCGTCCGCTCGCCGCGGCCGCCACCGTTCTCGCGCTGTCCGCTGGCGTTGCCCAGGCCGAGCCTGTCAGCCTGGTCGGCCTGAATCTGTCGGGTGCGGGCTTCGCTCCCCAGGTGCTGCCCGGCATCAATGGCACCAACTACATCTTCCCGGTGGAGGCCTACTTCCAGCAGTGGAGCGCGCGGGGCGTCAAGCTGATCCGTTTCCCCATCATCTGGGAGCGCCTGCAACCCAAGCTGGGCGGACCACTGGACAGTGCCTACGTCGCCCTGGTGAACCAGACCTTCGGCTATGCGCAGAAGCACGGCATCAAGATCGTCCTCGACCTGCACAACTATGCCCGCTATCGCGGTCAGGTGATCGGCACCAGCGGCGTACCCTATGCCCGCTACCAGGAGATCATGACCCACATCGCGCGGCAGTGGAGCGGCCAGTCCTCGCTGTACGCCTACGACATCATGAACGAGCCCCACGATGCCATGGCCTACTGGCCGACCGCGGCCCAGTACGGCATCAATGGCGTGCGCGCCGTGGACAGCACCCGTCCGGTCATCGTCGAAGGCAACGGCTGGTCGAGCGCCACCCGCTGGGCCGAATTCAACGACGCCCTGCTGGGGCTGAAGGATCCGGCCAACAACATCATCTTCTCGGCGCATTCCTACTTCGACGAGAACGCCGGCGGCAGCTACGACAAGACCGACGTCAACAAGCTCGATGCCAACTACGGCGTGACCCGGGTGAAGCCCTTCGTCGACTGGCTGAAGAAGAACGGCAAGCGCGGCTACATCGGTGAATTCGGCGTCCCGGACAACAATCCGCGCTGGAATCTGCTGATGGACAACATGCTGGCCTACCTCAAGCAGAACTGCATCCCGGCCTCCTACTGGGCCGCCGGTCCCGGCTGGGGCAGCTACTTCATGTCCGTGGAGCCGATCAATGGCCAGGAGCGGCCGCAGTGGCCGACCCTGCGCAAGTACCTGGACGACAGCAGCTGCACCGCCATCGGCCCGGTCGCCAGTGGCAGCACCGCGCCGGCCACCGGTGGTACCGCCACCGGCAACAGCGGCTCGGCAGGCGGCAGCGCCGGCGCCGTGGGCAATGCCGGCAGCGGTAGCAGCACGGGCAACGCCGGCGGCAATGCCGAGGTGCAGATTCCGCCGAGCACCGGTGCGACCGCCGGCACCGTGACCTCGGTGGTCAACGACTTCACCAATCCGGACTGGCACAAGGGGGTGTTCCTCAAGAAGGCCGCCATCTCGGTGCCCGGCACCGCGGTGAATCGCGCCGCCTTCAAGGCCGGTGCCTACCTGACCACCGCGGATGGCCAGGTGCGGCGGATCTCCTCGGTGCAGGCCGGCAACAGCCTGGGCGTCTTCACCGAGGGCACGCCCTTCAACGGCAACGCCGTGGGCTATCCGAAGACCGTGACCGTGTCGCCCACCGGCGTGACCAGCGCCGCCAGTGTCAGCAGCGCCATCAATGACTTCACCAATTCCGACTGGAATCGCGGTGTCTACCGTCGCGCCGCGGCCATCTCCATCCCGGCCACCGCGGCCAATCGCTCGGCCTTCAAGCTGGGTGGCTCGGTACGCCTCGTCAACGGCCAGATCCTCAAGATCAGCTATGTGCAGGAGGGCGCGAGCAACCTGGGCGTGTTCTTCGACGCCACTCGCCTGGATGCCAGCGTCGGCTACCCGAACACCCTTGTGTCCTTCAGCCGCTGATCGTAAGGAATGGGCAACAAAAAACCCGGTGGCCAAAGGTCACCGGGTTTTTTGTTGCGCGCTCAAAGATGAATGAAGGTGGTGACCTCACCCGGCTGCACCCGGCATTCATCCACGGCATGGATCACCCCGGTGGTCAGGGCCGCTTCCGGGCTCAGCAGTCGGGCGTTGGCCTTGAGGCAGCTGTGGATGTCCAGGGCCTCGGCGGCATCCGCGGTGCGCTCGGCGACGATGCGGGCGTAGAGATCCAGGTCGTAGTCCAGGCACATGGCGTATTCGGCCATGCGCGCATGGTCCACCGAGTTGTTCAGATTCCAGTAGAAGGAGTGGTAGAGGAATTTGCTGTGGCGACTGGCGGTACGGTGTTCGCCGGCCAGGAAGAGGATGTTGCCCATGGATTCGACGGTACCCAGGTTGTGGGTATGCACCGGCAGCGGCAGGGACAGCAGGAAGTTGTACATCGTGAAGCCGTAACTGCAATCGCCGCCCATGGTGGCGATCTTCAGCAGAATCCGCGAGGCATCCTGCTGGACGGCCTGGGAGCACTGGGCGATCAGCTGGCCGCAACTGGTGGAATTGATGGGACCGGTGAAATGGATGACATGGGTGCTCATGGGGCCTACCGACGCGCCGGGGAGCCCGGCGGAGGGCGGGGCTCTATAAGAGCTGCTTCGGCGGCTTTCGGGCGGGCTTGAGCGCTGGCGGCGGCTGGCCGACGAAGCGCGTCCCGGGCGGACGGCCTGCGCCCGGTCGCAGGCGCGGTCTCAGCGCAGCAGCAACATCGGTACTTCGGTCTTGTGCAGCAGCTGGGTGGTGCGACTGCCACGCAGGAAGCGCCAGACCGAGGAGTGGCTGTAGGCGCCCATGATCAGCAGGTCGGCCCGGCGCTCGTCGAGGTGACGGGGGACGATGCGCTCCACATCTCCATGGGCGACGGTGGTATCGACCCGGCAACCGGCGCTGCGCAGCAGCAGGGCCAGGTCATCCAGGCGCTTGCGCAGGATCGGATCGTCTTCGCCGACCCGCAGCAGGGTGCCGCTCATGCCGGTCAGCAGCGGACTGCGTGCCAGGGCCAGGATGCCCTGGTGGGTGGCTTCCCGGCCGTCATAGGCGATGGTGAACTGGCGCGGTGGCTTGAAGGGGCCCGAGCAGATCAGGATCGGCCGGTGCACGGCGCGCACCACGGCTTCCAGCTGGCTGCCGATGCCGCTGTCGCCGGAGCGCTCGCCGCGCTTGCCGATCACCAGCAGGCGAGTGTCCGCCTCCAGGGTCTTGAGGGTGTCCACCAGTCCTTCGGGGCGGCGCAGGATCTGCGGCGCCGAGGTCAGGCCCTGGTGCAGCAGGCGCTGGCGGGCATTGAGCAGCAAGGCCTTGGCCATGCCGGCACCGACGTCATCGTCCAGATAGAGCGGGGTGCCATTGGCGACCTTCTTGCCGCTGCTGGCCGATTCCTGCACATGCAGGAGGGTAACGGGCGCATCCAGGCGCCGCGACAACCAGGCGGTATGGTCGCAGACGCTTTCGGCGTGGGGAGATCCATCGATGCAGGCGAGCAGGGAGGCCATAACGGTATTCCTTGGCAAGACCGGGACCAGACACGATCCCTGTCAGGAGCGTAGCACCCGTCCAGCGCTGTCCAGATGACGCCTCGGTGTCATCTTCGGCTTTTGCTGGACAGGTCACGGCCGTCATCCCGGACGCCCTCACATTTCGTAGCGATCGAGTTCCCGGGTGATCAGCAGCCGCTGGATTTCACTGGAGCCTTCGTAGATCTGGGTGATGCGGATGTCGCGGTAGTACTGCTCCACCGGATAGTCCTCCAGGTAGCCATAGCCGCCATGGATCTGGATGGCCTTGGAGCACACCCATTCGCCCGTCTCGGTGGCGAACAGCTTGGCCTGGGAAGCTTCGCTCAGGCAGGGCTGGCCCGCCGTGCGCAGCCGCGCGGCGTGCAGGATCAGCAGTCGCGCGGCGTTCAGGCGCGTATGCATGTCGGCCAGCATGTTGGCGATGCTCTGGTGCTGGATGATCGCCTTGTCGAACTGGATGCGCTCCCGGGCATAGCCCAGCGCCGCCTCGAAGGCCGCGCGGGCGATGCCCAGGGCCTGGGCGGCGATGCCGATGCGACCGCCTTCCAGGTTGGAGAGGGCGATGGCCAGCCCCTTGCCGCGTTCGCCGAGCAGGTTGGCCGCCGGGATGCGGCAATCGTCCAGGGTGACCGCGCAGGTGTCGGAGGCGCGCAGGCCCATCTTGTGCTCGGTGCGTTCGACGCGAAAGCCGGGGGTGTCGGTGGGTACC
This sequence comes from Pseudomonas sp. AS2.8, assembly GCF_014190935.1. Taxonomy (NCBI): domain Bacteria; kingdom Pseudomonadati; phylum Pseudomonadota; class Gammaproteobacteria; order Pseudomonadales; family Pseudomonadaceae; genus Pseudomonas; species Pseudomonas sp. AS2.8. The sequence continues at coordinate 189,485 of NZ_JACHVV010000002.1, read as the reverse complement.
AGAAAGGCCGACAGGCCCTTCTTGCCCAGCTCCGGATCGGTCACCGCGAAGACGATCGCCAGGCCCGCGCGGCGACCGTTGCTGACGAATTGCTTGCTGCCGCTGAGCACCCAGCTGTCGCCGTCGAGTACCGCCCGGGTGCGCAGGTTGTGCGCCTCGGAGCCGGCCTGGGGTTCGGTCAGGCAGAAGCAGCCGATGACCTTGCCGGCGGCCAGGTCGGGCAGCCAGCGATCCTGCTGTGCAGCGCTGCCGTAGCGCAGCAGCGGACCGCAGCCCACCGAGCTGTGGATGCTCATCAGGGCGCCGAGGCTGCCGTCGCCGGCGGAGATCTCTTCCACGGCCAGGGCATAGGCGACGTAATCCATATAGGTGCCGCCCCATTGCTCGGGCACCACCATGCCCAGCAGGCCCAGCTCTCCCAGCTGGGCGACCACGGCGTCGTCGATCCACTCGGCCTTTTCCCAGGCCCGGGCGTGGGGCGCGACCTCGCGGCGGGCGAAGTCGCGCGCCATGTCGCGGATCATGCGTTGTTCTTCGGTGAGTTCGATGTCGTGCATGGGAGCCTCCCTCAGGAATGGCGAAAGTCGGAGAAAAAGGCCGCGACGCGACGGGGGTCGAGATCCTGCCAGCGGGCCGGATTCCAGTGCGGCGTGCGGTCCTTGTCCACCAGCATGGCGCGCACCCCCTCGACGATCTCGCCCTTCTCGAACCAGCGACGATCCAGGTGCAGCTCCAGGGCGAAGCACTGTTCCAGCGACAGCCCGCTGCCCTGGCGCAGCAGCTCCAGGGCGGTGGCGACCGCCAGCGGCGAACGCGCATCCAGGGTGGCGAGGGTTTCCTGCGCCCAGTCGCGATAGGCGGGGCGCTGCTCCGCCCCCAGGCCGGCGCGCAGCTCTTCGACGGTAGCCGCCGCGAAGTGCTCGGCGATGGCCGGGCGCAGATCGGTCAGGCGCGCGGCTTCGGCCGGCGCCGCGGCGAATTCCTGCAGCAGCGCGGCCAGGTCGGTGGGGCCCTGGGCAGTGGCCGCCTCCAGGCGCTGCAGCAGGGCGTCGTTGGCCGCTTCGGGAATGAAGACATCGGCCAGGCCCGCGGCCAGGGCGTCGGCCGGGCCGATCTGCACCCCGGTCAGGCCCAGATAGAGACCCAGCTGGTCGGGCAGGCGTGGCAGGAAATGGCTGGCGCCGACGTCGGGGAAATAGCCGATGGCGGTTTCCGGCATGGCCATCCGGGTGCGCTCGCTGACGATCCGCAGCCGCGCCGCCTGCACCAGCCCCATGCCGCCGCCCAGCACCAGTCCATGGGCCAGCGCCAGCACCGGCTTGGGATAGCGATGCAGCGCCAGGTCGAGGGCGTATTCCTCGGTGAAGAAGCTCAGGTGCAGGTCGTCGCCGCGCTGGTAGCTGTCATACAGCGCCCGGACATCGCCGCCGGCGCAGAAGGCCTTGGGCCCGTTGCCGCGGAGCACGATCACCCGCACGCCCGGGTCCTGCTCCCAGTCGCGCAGCGCCCCGTGCAGGGCGCGCACCATCTCCAGATCCAGGGCATTGAGCCCGGCCGGGCGATCGAGGGTCAGGTAGCCGACCCCGCCGCGTCTTTCCAGCAGTACCTTGGCGTCGCTCATGCACCGTCCTCGTCCAGGTAGTCCTGGATGATGGCCGAGAAATCCAGGCCGCCGCCACCCGCGCGGCTGAACCTCTGATAGAGCTGCTGCGCGACCGCGCCGAGGATCACCGGCTGGCGCACGGCGCGCGCCGCCTCGGTGGCCAGGCCCAGGTCCTTGAGCATGAGCTCGGCGGCGAAGCCGCCCTGGTAGCCACGCGAAGCCGGCGCCTGGGGCAGCACGTCCGGATAGGGGTTGTTGACCTCCGAACTCCAGCAGCGCCCGCTGCTGGTATTGATCACCCCGGCCAGGGTCTTGGCGTCCATGCCCAGGCGGGTACCCAGGGCCATGGCTTCGGCCACCCCGATCATGGAGATGCCCAGCAGCAGGTTGTTGGCCACCTTGGCCACCTGGCCGTTGCCGCTGGCGCCGCAGTGGACCAGGTTGCGGCCCATGGCCGCCAGCAGCGGCTGGGCGCGCTGGAAGCCCGCCTCGCTGCCGCCGACCATGAAGGTCAGGGTGCCGGCCGCGGCGCCGCCGGTGCCGCCGGAGACCGGCGCGTCCAGCAATTCCAGGCCGCGTTCGGCGGCGGCGCTGGCCACCGCCCGGGCGCTGAGCGGATCGATGGTGGAAGAATCGATCAGCAGGGTGCCCGGCCGGGCCCGGGCGATCAGCCCGTCGTCGCCCAGATAGACCGTCTTCACATGGGCGGCCGCGGGCAGCATGGTGATGATCACTTCCGCGCCACTCTCCGCCACGGCGATGGGCGAGGCGGCGACCTCGGCTCCTTCGGCGCGCAGCGCGTCCAGGGCGGCGGTGGAGAGGTCGAAGACGGTCAGCTGATGGCCGGCCTTGAGCAGGTTGCGGGCCATGGGCGCGCCCATGTTGCCCAGTCCCAGAAATCCCAGATGCATGCTGGCGTCTCCCTTACTTGAGGGTGATGGTGGTGTTGACGACCCCGGCGCTGCCGACGTCCTGCTCGTCGGGCCAGCGCGTGGTGATGGTCTTGGTCTGGGTATAGAAGAGCACCGCCTGCTTGCCATAGGGCCCCAGGTCACCCAGCTTGGAGGCGCGCGATCCACTGAAGGAGAACAGCGGCACCGGCACGGGGATGGGCACGTTGATGCCGACCTGGCCGACGTCGATGTCTTCCTGGAAGCGCCGCGCCGCGGCGCCGGAGCGGGTGAAGAGGGCGACGCCATTGCCATTGGGGTTGGCGTTGATCAGGGCGATGGCCTCGTCGAGGGTGGCCGCGTGCATCACGCAGAGCACCGGCCCGAACAGTTCTTCGCGATACAGGGTCATGTCGGTGGTCACCCCGGAAAACAGCGTCGGGCCGACGAAGTTGCCCTTCTCGTAGCGCTCGACCTGGATGTTGCGACCGTCCAGCTCCAGGGTCGCGCCTTCGCTCACGCCGCGCTCGATCAGGCCGCTGACCCGGTCCAGCGCCTGGCAGGAGATCAGCGGGCCGACGTCGGTGCCGTGCTCGTGACCCGCACCCACCTTGAGGCTGCGCGCCTTGGCCACCAGGTCCGGCACCCAGCTGTTGGCCTCGCCCACCAGCACCACCACCGAGACCGCCATGCAGCGCTGACCCGCCGCACCGAAGGCCGCGCCCACCAGGTTGGCCAGGGTCTGCTCGCGCGGCGCATCGGGCATCACCACCGCATGGTTCTTGGCGCCCATCATGCACTGCACGCGCTTGCCCGCCTCGCTGGCGCGACGATAGACGTGGGTGCCGACACGGGTGGAGCCAACAAAGGACAGTGCCTTGATGTCCGGATGGTCGCAGAGGGCATCCACCACCGCCGGTCCGCCATGGACCACGTTGAGCACCCCGGGCGGCACCCCGGCTTCCAGCGCCAGCTCGGCCAGGCGCATGGTCACCAGCGGATCCTGCTCCGACGGCTTGAGGACGAAGGTGTTGCCGCAGGCGATGGCCATGGGAAACATCCACAGCGGAATCATCGCCGGGAAGTTGAAGGGCGTGATGCCGGCGCAGACGCCCAGGGGTTGCAGCAGGGTATAGGTGTCCACGCCGCTGGCGACATTGTTGGCCAGTTCGCCCAGTTGCAGGTTGCCGATGGCTGCCGCATGCTCCACTACCTCCAGGCCGCGGAAGACATCGCCCTCGGCGTCGGCCAGGGTCTTGCCCTGTTCGGCGGTGAGCAGCGCGGCCAGTTCGCTCATATGCTCGCGAATCAGCTGCTGGTAGCGCAGGAAGATGCGCGCCCGGGCGCCGATGGGCGTCTTGCGCCAGGTGGCGAAGGCCGTCTTGGCACTGGCCACGGCGCGCTGCACCTCCTCGGCGGTGGCGAAGGGCACCCGCGCCAGCACCTCCTGGGTCGCCGGATTGATCACCTCGCGGCTTTCGCGGCTGGTGGAGGTGACGAACTGGCCGTCGATCAGCAGCGGCACGTCTTTGATGGCAGTCTGGGTCATGACAGGGATTCCTGAGCGGTGGCCGGAGTGGCAGGGGCAGGTTGGGCGGCGAAGTCTTCTTCGGCGTAGTCGTGGAGATCGGGGGTACCGCCGGCGCGGCGCTGGGCCTCGCCGAGGCGCAACTCGATGCGGCGGATCTTGCCGGACAGCGTCTTGGGCAGTTCGCTGACGAATTGCAGGCGGCGCACCCGCTTGTAGGGCGACAGGCAGCCACGGGCGAAGCCGAGCAGCTCCTGCGCCAGTTCAGGCGAAGGCGCGTGGCCACTGGCAAGGATGACGAAGGCCTTGGGCACATTGAGGCGCAGGGGATCGGGACTGGGCACCACTGCCACCTCCATTACCGCCGGGTGCTCGATCAGGGCGCTCTCCAGTTCGAAGGGGCTGATGCGGTAGTCCGCCGATTTGAAGACGTCATCGGCACGGCCGACGAAGGTGATGTAGCCCTCGGCATCGCGCACCGCGGTGTCGCCGGTGCGGTAGTGCCCGTCGCGCATAACCTCGGCGGTCTTTTCCGGGCTGTCTTCGTAGCCCAGCATCAGCCCGGCCGGCCGCGGCTGCAGGGACAGGGCCACCTCGCCGTCGTCGCCCAGCCGGCCATCGGCATCCAGCAATTCGACGTGGCACCCGGGCAGCGGGCGCCCCATGGAGCCCGGCTTGAGCGGCTGTCCGGGGGTGTTGCCCACCAGGGCGGTGGTTTCCGACTGGCCGAAGCCGTCTCTCAGGGTCAGCCCCCAGGCCGCCTGCAGGCTGTCGATGATCTCGGGATTGAGCGGCTCGCCCGCGCCGACCAGTTCGCGCAGATCGAGTCGCTCACGATAGGCGGCGAGATCCTCCTGGATCAGCATCCGCCACACCGTCGGCGGTGCGCAGAGGCTGGTGACCGGATAGCGCGCCAGCACCTCCAGCAGCGCCTGGGGCTTGAAGCGCGGCACGTCGTGGATGAACACGCAGGCGCCGGCGTTCCAGGGCGCGAAGACGCAACTCCAGGCATGCTTGGCCCAGCCGGGGGAGGAGATGTTGAGGTGCACATCGCCGGGTTGCAGACCGATCCAGTAGAGCGTGGACAGGTGCCCGACCGGATAGCTGCTGTGGCTGTGCAGGACCAGCTTGGGTCGCGAGGTGGTCCCCGAGGTGAAATACAGCAGCAGCGGATCCGTGGCGAGGGTGGGGCCATCCGGCAGGAAGTCGCTGGCACAGGCGGCCGGTGCATAGGGCTGCCAGCCGGCCGCCGGCGCCCCGACGCAGATGCGGGTGAGGCCGGCATCCAGGCTGGCGCAACGCTCCGTGTGCGCACTGCCCACCACCAGGTGGGCGATCCGCCCGCGCTGCACCCGATCCTGCAGATCGGCGTCGCTGAGCAGGGTGGTGGCGGGCACCACCACGGCGCCCAGCTTGAAGGCGCCGAGCAGCGTCTCCCACAGCGCCACCTCGTTGCCCAGCATCACCAGGATGCGTTCGCCACGGCGCACGCCCTGGGCGCGCAGGAAATTGGCGGTGCGATTCGACGCCTGGCGCAGCTCGGCGAAGCTGTAGCGCTCTTCCCGGCCTTCGGCGTCGAGGCGCCACAGCGCCGGACCGGCATGCTCCTCGGCCAGGCGATCGAAATGGTCCAGCGCCCAGTTGAAGTGTTCTAGCTCCGGCCAGCGAAAGTCGCGGACCGCCGTGGCGTAGTCGGTGCGATGGCGCAGCAGGAAATCGCGCGCGTCACGGAAGGCGTCGCCGGCCGTCATGGGCGATACCCCGCGGCCTGCAGGGTCGGAAAGGAAGGGCAGCATCCGGCCTGGCGCCGGGATGGGGCGTGCGGGTGGGTCATGGTGGCCTGCTCTTTATTGTTGTTGGCTGGCAGAGGTTCGCGCCGTCACCGCTCGTGACGCGACCTGGTAAGCAGTATAGTTCCGGCAAAAGTCCCCTGGCTTCCGACAAAAACGCCCGACCGATATGCAAAAATCCAATAACCCGGCTGGGCGTCTCGACTGGGACGATCTCAGATTCTTCCTCGAGGTGGCGCGCACCCAGAAGGCCAGCGCGGCCGCCCGGCGGCTGGGGGTCGACTACACCACCGTCTCGCGGCGCATCGCCGCCCTGGAAAAGGCGCTGGGGGCGCTGCTGTTCGAGAAGTCGCGCAGCACCGGCTTCAGCCTCACCATGGAAGGCCAGCGCCTGCTGGTGCACGCCGAGACCCTGGAGAGCACCCTGCAGACCGCCTGCGAGCAGATCTCCGATACCCGGCTGGCGCCGTCCGGCCAGGTGCGCATCGGCGCCACCGAAGGCTTCGGCAGCTACTTCGTCGCGCCCCAGCTGAGTTTCTTCCAGGACCGCTATCCCGGCATCACCCTGGAGGTGCTGCCGGTGCCGCACTTCGTCAACCTCTCGCGGCGCGAAGCCGATATCGCCATCACCCTGGAGCGGCCCGAGCGCGGGCCCTATGTCTGCCGCAAGCTGTGCGACTACCGCCTGCGGCTCTATGCCACCGCCGACTACCTGGCCAGCCATCCGCCCGTCACGCAGCTGGCGGATCTGCAGCGCCACAGCTTCATCACCTACGTCGACGATCTCGCCTTCAGCCCCGAGCTGCTCTATCTGGAGCGGATCCTGCCCGAGGCCAGCAGCGGCCTGCGCAGCACCAGCGTGATCGCCCAGTACCAGGCGGCCCTCTGCGGGCACGCCCTGGCGATCCTGCCGTGCTTTGTCGCCGAGCCCGATCCACGGCTGGTGGCGCTGCTGCCGGAGCAGATCCAGATCACCCGGCAATTCTGGCTCTATTACCGCGAAGACCTGCGCCGCCTGCGGCGCATCACCCTGGTGACCGACTACCTGCGCGCCTGCACCGACGCCAATCGCGACTTCCTGCTCGGTGAAACCCGCACGCCGGTGCTGGGCTGGCCGGCGTCCTGAAGCCCGTCGCCGATCGGTGCGGCACCCCGGGACCCGGCTGGGGTCTCAGAGCTGTCGGTCGTCCGTCGACGGCCTCCAGTGAACAGATGGGAACGGCAATGGAACGATATCAGGCATTGAGTCAGGCGCTGAGCAAGGCGGCCGAGCGGGAAGAAGCCTATTGGCAGGGACTGGAGCGCCGCCTGCATGAATTGCCGGACTGCTTCACCCGCTACCTGGGCCTCACCCCGGCCGATCAGGTGGATGCCGGCCTGGGCCTGGAAAAGCGCGTCGATGGCAACATCGTGCGCGAACTGGAGGTCTATGCCCGCTATGACCTCACGGTGATCGTCGATGACCTCGCCGGTACCCCCCAGACCTTCGCCATCGGCCTGTCCTTCTTCTATACCAACGATCATTTCGTGCTGAAGGAGCGCGAGGGCGAATTCTCCGTCACCCTCGAACCCCAGGACGATCCCGACCGCTTCTGGGCCGAAGGCTGCCGCGAGATCTACGACTCCCTGGCCCGCCGCATCCGCGGCAAGACCCTGCCGGCCATCGAATAGCCCGCAGGCGTCTGCCGTCAGACCGGCGTGACCAGGCGCCCCTCGGCGAAGTAGCGCTCCACGTTGGCCAGCACCAGGTCGGCCATGGCCTGACGGGTCTCGTGGGTGCCGCTGCCGAGATGCGGAGTGAGGACCACGTTGTCCAGCGTCAGCAGCGCCGCGGGCACCGCGGGCTCCTCGGCGAAGACATCCAGGCCGGCGCCACCCAGGCTGCCGGCCTGCAGGGCGGCCACTAGGGCAACTTCATCGACCACGCTGCCGCGGGCGATGTTGACGAGATAGCCACGCGGTCCCAGGGCGGCGAGGATCCGCGCATCGACCAGCTGGTCGGTGGCCGGTCCGCCGGGCAGCGACAGGACCAGGAAATCCGCTGCCTTCGCCAGGTCTTCCAGATCGGCGTGATAGCGATAGGGGACGTCCGGTTGCCGCTGGCGACCGTGGTAGGCCACCTCCATGCCGAAGGCTTCCACCCGGCGGGCGATGCTCTTGCCGATATTGCCCAGCCCGACGATGCCGCAGGTCTTGCCGGCCAGGCGCGAGGTCAGCGGAAACTTGCCCTGCCGCCAGTCGCCGCGACGCACGAAACGATCCGCGGCGCTGATGCCCCGCGCCACATCGATCAGCAGGGCGAAGGCGGTGTCGGCGACGCAGTCGTCCAGCACGCCCGGGGTGTTGCTCACCACCACGCCCAGGTCCCGTGCGGCCGCGATGTCGATGCTGTCGTAGCCCACCCCGAAACTGAACACCGCCTGCAGGCCGGGCAGGGCGCTCATCAGCTCACGCGTCGCGCCATGCACCCCGGAGGTGACCAGGGCCACCACGTCTTGGCCGCGCGCGGCGAGCAGGGCGGACGGGTCGGGTGCTTCCCAGAGCCGCAGCACCTCATGGCGCGAAGTGAGGGCGTCCTGCAGGGCAGGCAGCAGCGGACCCACCTGCAGCAGCAGTGGACGTTCGTTCTGTTCAGGCATCTCTAGACTCCTTGAAAAATAGCAGGGGCGGTGAACCCGCCCCGAAACGGCAGGGCTCAGCCCAGCAACTGCAGGCCCAACTGGATCGCGACCCAGATCGCCAGCAGGGTGGCGAAGCCCAGCGCCAGGTTCTCGAACCAGTTGTTGCGGTACCTGTCGCCCAGCAGCGACTTCTGGTTGGACATGATCAGCAGCCCCAGGGAGATCACCGGCAGGCCGACGATGTTGAGGGCATTCACGCCAATGGTCAGGGTTACGAAGTCGGGCATGCCCGGCAGCGACCACACCAGCGGCGTCACCAGGATGAAGAGCAGGAACCACCGGTGCGCCGGGTCCTTGTGAAAGGTCTTGCCATAGCGTGCGCGGCGTTCCGGACGGATGTGCTGCAGGGCATCGGTGATCAGCATGGGGAAGGCGGTGGTCTTGCCCACCACGCTGGCGAACAGGGTGGCGAAGACCCCGGTGAAGAAGATCAGCCAACCGCCGGCGCCAAAGAACAGCTCCAGCGCTGCGCCCAGGTCGCTCAGGGTGTTCACCTGCAGGCCGTTGGGTCTGAGGATCTCCACCCCGACCACCCAGATGGCCAGGTTGATGACGATGCCGACCACCACCGCGAAGAGCAGGTCGTTGCGCTGGATGCGCTTGTGTTCCGGGCCGGTCCAGCCCTTTTCCTTCATCACATAGGGATGCACGAAGTTGGCGATGGAGCCGGCCACGGCGCCGATCACCGACACGGCCACCAGCAGGGCGCCGTGCACGCCTTCGTCCGGCGGGATGCTGAAGCCGATGGTGCCGCGCAGGATGCCGCCCAGGTCCGGACCCGACATCACCGCCAGGGTGATGAAGGCCAGGGTCATGACGGCTAGCAACACCTTCATCACCCCCTCGATCAGCGCATAGAAGTTGCGGCCCACCAGCAGCCAGACCGCGATCACCACCGCCATCGAGCAGAGCAGCGGCTGGTCGAGGTGGAGCAGGGTGGCCAGGGCTTCGCCCGCTCCCTTGAGCATGTAGGCGTTGGTCAGGTGCCCCATGATCAGCGCATAGCCGAGCATGAACCAGGCGAACACCGGGTGCAGCTGGGCATAGCCTTCGAGGATCGACATGCCGCGGTTATTGCACAGCTGGAAACGGGCGATGATGTTGACGATGAGAAAGCGCAGCAGCAGGGACACCGCCAGCACCCACATCATGGCGTAGCCGTAGTTGGCGCCCGCCACCGAGGAGGTGATGAGGTCCCCGGCGCCCAGCCAGGACAGCACCGCGATGATGCCGGGGCCCAGCAGCTTCGCCAGGCGGCGCAGGCCGGAGCTTTGCGCCTTTGTCTCGGGAACGGATTTCTCGACGGAACCGGAGTGGTCCATTGGGGCGGGTCTCCTAACGATTGTTGTTGTTGTGAATAGGGCCGGAGGCGGCCTTTTCGTTAGCTTGCCCTTCAGGGTTTAGCACTACATACGACGTCGTACAACTTGAGGCGGGCAACAAAATGTTGCTCTCGACCCGCTCGGTCGGGCTCGCTTCGGTAGCGCCCGTGCGCACCGCTGGATCAAGCCAGGTGACTTCGCCTGAGACTGTCTCTAGAATGGTCGCCCTTGATTCTGGGGGGTCGGAGTGCCGGCCTGTTTCTGTGCCACGAGGAATATCCATGCAAGTTTCCGTTGAAAACACCTCTGCTCTCGAGCGTCGCATGACCATTGGCGTGCCGGCCGAGCGTATTGAAACCGAAGTGAACAAGCGTCTGCAGCAGACTGCACGGCGTGCCAAGGTTCCCGGTTTCCGCCCGGGTAAGGTGCCCATGAGCGTCATCCGCCAGCGCTACGAAGCCTCGGCTCGTCAGGAAGCCTTGGGTGATCTCATTCAGGAAACCTTCTACGAAGCCGTTGTCGAGCAGAAGCTCAACCCGGCCGGCGCACCCGCCGTCGAACCCAAGGTGTTCGAAAAGGGCAAGGACCTGGAATACGTCGCCACCTTCGAAGTCTTCCCCGAGTTCGAAGTCAAGGGCCTGGACGGCATCGAGATCGAGCGTCAGGACGCAAGCGTCGAAGACGCCGACATCGACAAGATGCTCGACGTGCTGCGCAAGCAGGGCACCCGTTACGAAGCCGTTGACCGCGCTGCCGCCAACGATGACCAGCTCACTCTGGACTTCGTCGGTACCCAGGACGGCGAAGCCTTCGCCGGTGGTTCCGCCGAAGGCACCAAGCTGGTGCTGGGTTCGGGTCGCATGATCCCCGGTTTCGAAGACGGCCTAGTGGGCGCCAAGGCCGGTGACGAGCGCGTGCTCGACCTGACCTTCCCCGAGGACTACCAGAACCTGGATCTGGCCGGCAAGGCCGCCCAGTTCAAGGTCACCGTCAAGGAAGTGGCCGCCCCCGAGCTGCCCGAACTGAACGAAGCCTTCTTCAAGCAGTTCGGCGTGGAAGAGACCACCGTCGAAGGTTTCCGCGCCGAAGTGCGCAAGAACATGGAGCGCGAGCTGCGCCAGGCCCTCAAGACCAAGGTCAAGAACCAGGTCATGGACGGTCTGCTGGCCGCCAACCAGATCGACGTCCCGGCTGCCCTGATCAGCAACGAAGTGGATCGTCTGCGCGTCCAGGCCGTCCAGCAGTTCGGTGGCAACATCCAGCCCGAGCAACTGCCGGCCGAGCTGTTCAGTGAACAGGCCAAGCGTCGCGTGCTGCTGGGTCTGATCATCGCCGAGATGGTCAAGCAGTTCGAGCTCAAGCCCGATGACGCCCGCGTCCGCGAGCTGATCGAGGAAATGGCAGCGGCCTATCAGGAGCCCGAGCAGGTAGTGAAGTGGTACTACCAGAACGAGCAGCAGCTGAACGAAGTGCGTTCGGTTGTACTGGAAGAACAAGTCGTGGATACTGTCCTCAAGCAGGCAAAAGTCACCGACAAGCAGGTCTCCTACGAGGACGCGGTCAAACCGGCCGAGGCTCCGCAAGCAGCCTGATCTGCCTCCAGTTGCTCGTTCACCTAAGCCAGCCTCGTGCTGGCTTAGGTGTTTTTGACAGGTCATCCAGATAGGGAGCTAGTGCAGGACATGTCCCGCAATTCATACATGCAATCCATGCCCGATATTCAAGCCGCTGGCGGTCTGGTACCCATGGTGGTGGAGCAATCCGCCCGGGGCGAGCGCGCCTACGACATCTACTCCCGGCTGCTCAAGGAGCGGGTCATCTTCCTGGTGGGTCAGGTCGAGGACTACATGGCCAACCTGGTCGTCGCCCAGCTGCTGTTCCTGGAAGCGGAGAATCCTGACAAGGACATCCACCTCTATATAAACAGCCCGGGTGGTTCGGTGACCGCTGGCATGTCGATCTACGACACCATGCAGTTCATCAAGCCCGACGTCTCCACCATCTGCATCGGCCAGGCCTGCAGCATGGGTGCCCTGCTGCTGGCAGGCGGCGCCGCCGAGAAGCGCTTCTGCCTGCCGCACTCGCGGATGATGATTCACCAGCCCCTGGGCGGCTTCCAGGGTCAGGCATCGGACATCGAAATTCACGCCCGTGAAATTCTGACCATCCGTGAGCGTCTGAACAAGGTACTGGCGCATCACACTGGTCAGCCCATGGACGTGATCGCCCGCGATACCGACCGTGACAACTTCATGAGTGGCCCCGAAGCCGTTGCCTACGGCCTGATCGACAAGGTCCTCGAGAAGCGCCACATCCCCGCCTGACCCCGCCTCGACCACCTGCCCAGGCGCCGTCGTTTGGGCAGGTAGGCTTGAAAAACCGTGCAATAGGCTCCATCTTGTTGATGTAAGCACATTCCATTGGATCGATCGAATGACAGATACGCGCAATAGCGACGATAACGGCAAGCTGCTTTACTGCTCCTTCTGCGGCAAGAGTCAGCACGAAGTACGTAAATTGATCGCTGGACCCTCCGTCTTCATCTGCGACGAATGCGTCGACCTGTGCAATGACATCATCCGCGAGGAAGTCCAGGAAGCTCAGGCCGAAAGCAATGCGCACAAGCTGCCAGCGCCGAAGGAAATCAGCGCTATCCTCGACCAGTATGTCATTGGTCAGCAGCGTGCCAAGCGGGTCCTCGCCGTTGCCGTCTACAACCACTACAAGCGTCTGAATCAGCGCGAGAAGAAGGACGACGTCGAACTGGGCAAGAGCAACATCCTGCTCATCGGTCCGACGGGTTCGGGCAAGACCCTGCTGGCGGAAACGCTGGCGCGTCTGCTCAACGTGCCTTTCACCATCGCTGATGCCACCACTCTGACCGAAGCCGGTTATGTGGGTGAGGACGTCGAGAACATCATTCAGAAGTTGCTGCAGAAGTGCGACTACGATGTGGAAAAGGCCCAGATGGGCATCGTCTACATCGACGAGATCGACAAGATCTCGCGCAAGTCCGACAACCCCTCCATTACCCGTGACGTTTCGGGTGAGGGCGTGCAGCAGGCCCTGCTGAAGCTGATCGAAGGTACCGTGGCGTCGGTTCCGCCCCAGGGTGGCCGCAAGCATCCCCAGCAGGAATTCCTGCAGGTCGATACCCGCAACATCCTGTTCATTTGCGGTGGCGCCTTCGCTGGCCTGGAAAAGGTCATCCAGAACCGTTCCACCAAGGGCGGCGGCATCGGCTTCAACGCCGAGGTACGCAGTCCGGAACTGGGCAAGAAGATCGGCGAATCCCTGCGTGACGCCGAGCCCGAGGATCTGGTCAAGTTCGGTCTGATCCCCGAGTTCGTCGGTCGTCTGCCGGTCATCGCGACCCTGGACGAACTGGACGAGCCGGCGCTCATGCAGATCCTGACCGAGCCGAAGAACGCCCTGACCAAGCAGTACGCCAAGCTGTTCGAGATGGAAGACGTGGACCTGGAATTCCGTCCCGACGCGCTCAAGGCGGTTGCCCGCAAGGCGCTGGAGCGCAAGACCGGTGCCCGGGGTCTGAGATCCATACTCGAAGGCATCCTGCTCGAGACCATGTACGAGATTCCTTCGCAGAAGGAAGTCAGCAAGGTGGTCATCGACGAGAGCGTCATCGACGGGAGTTCCCAGCCGCTGCTCATCTATGAGAACAGCGAGCCCGCCAAGGCGGCGCCGGACGCGTGACAAAAGGGGCTTCGGCCCCTTTTTCATTTCAGCGACGGTTGTATTTTGCGGCGGCCAACCTCATGTTAGAGAAAACCGAGGCCTTAACCGCATCTGCGGCCGATTATTTGCCGAGACCCGTATCCCATGACTACGACGATAGAACTTCCCCTGCTGCCCCTACGTGACGTAGTGGTCTATCCCCACATGGTCATCCCATTGTTCGTCGGAAGGGAAAAGTCCGTCGAGGCCCTCGAGGCCGCCATGGCTGGCGACAAGCAGATCCTGCTGGTCGCGCAGAAGAATCCCGGCGATGACGATCCCGCTGCGGATGACATGTATCACATGGGTACGGTCGCAACCGTTCTCCAGCTGCTCAAGCTGCCCGATGGCACCGTCAAGGTCCTGGTCGAAGGCGAGCAGCGTGGCCGTATCGAGTCCTTCGTCGAGAGCCAGGCCTATGCCCGTGCGCTGGTCACGCTGATCGAGGACAGCGAAGCCCCGGATCGCGAATCCGAGGTGTTCTCGCGCAGCCTCATGAGCCAGTTCGAGCAATACGTGCAGCTCGGCAAGAAGGTCCCCGCCGAGGTCTTGTCCTCGCTCAACAGCATCGAGGACCCCAGCCGCCTGGTCGATACCATGGCCGCGCACATGGCGCTGAAGATCGAGCAGAAGCAGGAGATCCTCGAGATCACCGAGCTGGGTGCACGCGTCGAGCACGTACTGGCCCTGCTGGATGCCGAAATCGACCTCCTGCAGGTGGAGAAGCGCATTCGCGGCCGCGTCAAGAAGCAGATGGAGCGCAGCCAGCGCGAGTACTATCTCAACGAACAGATGAAGGCCATCCAGAAAGAGCTGGGTGACATCGATGAAGGACACAACGAAGTCGATGACCTCAAGCGTCGCATCGAAGCCGCCGGTCTGCCCAAGGATGCCCTGACCAAGGCCAATGCCGAGCTGAACAAGCTCAAGCAGATGTCGCCGATGTCGGCTGAAGCCACCGTGGTGCGCTCCTACATCGACTGGCTGGTGAACGTGCCGTGGCAGGCCGAGAGCAAGGTCCGCCTGGATCTGGCGCGCGCCGAGGAAGTCCTCGACAAGGACCATTACGGTCTCGAGGAAGTGAAGGAGCGCATTCTCGAATACCTCGCCGTGCAGAAGCGCGTGAAAAAGGTACGCGGCCCTGTGCTGTGCCTGGTCGGTCCGCCCGGCGTGGGCAAGACGTCCCTGGCCGAGTCGATCGCCCGTTCCACCGGTCGCAAGTTCGTGCGCATGGCCCTGGGTGGCGTGCGTGACGAAGCCGAGATCCGCGGTCACCGCCGCACCTACATCGGCTCCATGCCGGGTCGCCTCATCCAGAAGATGACCAAGGTCGGCGTGCGCAATCCGCTGTTCCTGCTCGATGAAATCGACAAGATGGGCAACGACATGCGCGGCGATCCCGCCTCCGCATTGCTCGAGGTCCTGGATCCGGAGCAGAACCACACCTTCAACGACCATTACCTCGAAGTGGACTATGACCTCTCCGACGTGATGTTCGTCTGCACCGCCAACTCCATGAACATTCCGGCACCACTGCTTGACCGCATGGAAGTCATCCGCCTGCCCGGCTATACCGAGGCGGAAAAGGTCAACATCGCCACCCGCTACCTGATTCCCAAGCAGGTCAAGGCCAACGGCCTGAAGAAGGGCGAGGTGGAGTTCGATGAAGCTGCCCTGCGCGACATCATCCGCTACTACACCCGTGAAGCGGGCGTCCGGAGCCTGGAGCGCCAGGTCGCCAAGGTCTGCCGCAAGGTGGTCAAGCAGCACGCCCTGAGCAAGGAGCGTACCGCCAGCGTCACCGTGGACACCCTTGAACACTGGCTGGGCGTCCGCAAGTTCCGCTACGGGCTCGCCGAGCAGCAGGATCAGATCGGCCAGGTGACCGGCCTGGCCTGGACCCAGGTGGGTGGCGAATTGCTGACCATCGAGTCCGCGGTCGTTCCGGGCAAGGGCCAGATGATCAAGACCGGCTCGCTGGGCGACGTGATGGCCGAATCCATCACCGCGGCCCTGACCGTGGTCCGCAGCCGTGGTCGCAGCCTGGGTATTCCCAAGGATTTCCACGAGAAGCACGACATCCACATCCACGTCCCCGAAGGCGCGACGCCCAAGGACGGTCCGAGTGCCGGTATCGGCATGTGCACGGCGCTGGTCTCGGCGGCTACCCGCATCCCGGTACGCGCCGACGTGGCCATGACCGGCGAGATCACCCTGCGTGGTCAGGTCCTGGCGATTGGCGGCCTCAAGGAAAAGCTGCTCGCAGCCCACCGCGGCGGCATCCGTACCGTGATCATTCCGGAAGAAAACGTCCGGGATCTGCGGGACATTCCGGACAACATCAAGGCCGACTTGCAGATCAAGCCAGTCAAATGGATTGACGAGGTCTTGGAGGTTGCGCTGCAATACACGCCGGAGCCGCTTCCGGACGATGGTCCGGAGCTCGTCAGCAAGGACGAGAAGCGGGATCAGGAAGGCAAGGAGCGCGTCAGTACCCACTGACGGCGTACCTGGGCTTGATGGGCGGGCTGCCAGACGAGGTTGCTGGTGCTCCGCCGTCCTGCTGGATGCAAGGTCCTTGATCGATGAAAAGGCGCATCTCGAGATGCGCCTTTTCGCTATTTGCTATTCGACGATTTCGCCATGGCCGGTCCGGCCACAGCTCGTGGGGGGAACATGCTACAAAACATCAGGGACCGTTCGCAGGGATGGATTGCCAAAGTCATCATCGGATTCATCATCCTGCTGATGGCACTGACCGGCTTCGAAGCGATCATCCGCGCCACGGGTCACCAGGGCGCCGTCGCCCTGGTCAATGGCGACGAGATCAAGCAGACGGAGCTGGCCCAGGCCGTGGAAATGCAGCGTCGCCAGCTGCAGCAGCAATTGGGGCAGGGCTTCGATCCGTCCACCCTGGATGATCGTCTG
Organism: Pseudomonas sp. AS2.8; assembly: GCF_014190935.1. Taxonomy (NCBI): domain Bacteria; kingdom Pseudomonadati; phylum Pseudomonadota; class Gammaproteobacteria; order Pseudomonadales; family Pseudomonadaceae; genus Pseudomonas; species Pseudomonas sp. AS2.8. The sequence goes on along the minus strand of NZ_JACHVV010000002.1, from coordinate 173,008 downwards.
CTGCGCGAATCCGCGCTCAAGGCACTGATCGACAAGCAACTGCTGCTGCAGAGCGCCAAGGCCGATCGCTTCGCCTTCTCCGAACAGGCGCTGGATCAGCTGATCCTCAATACCCCCGAATTCCAGACCGAAGGGCGTTTCGATCCCCAGCGCTTCGATCAGGCCGTTCGCCAGATGAACTACAACCGCCTGCAATTCCGCGACCTGCTGCGTGACGAGATGCTGATCGGTCAGCTGCGCGCCGGCATCGTCGGCAGCAACTTCGTCACCGATGCCGACATCGAGGCCTCCGCCGCGCTCGAGCGTCAGACCCGTGATTTCGCCATGCGTACCGTCAAGGCCTCGCCGTCCGGCATCACGCCGACCCAGGATGAAGTCCAGGCCTACTACGACAGCCACAAGAACGCCTTCATGACCCCCGAGCAGGTGGTCATCGAGTACGTCGAGCTGAACAAGTCCGCCTTCCTGGCCAAGGCCAAGGTCGACGAAAGCCGCCTGCAGGCCGCCTACAAGTCCGAGATCGCCAACCTGTCGGAGCAGCGTGACGCTGCCCATATCCTCATCGAGGTCAACGACAAGCAGAACGACGAGCAGGCCAAGGCCAAGATCCAGCAGGTCCAGGAACGCCTGAAGAAGGGTGAAGACTTCGCCAAGCTGGCCAAGGAGTTCTCCCAGGATCCGGGTTCGGCAGCCAATGGCGGCGACCTCGGCTTCGCCGGTCGCGGCGTCTATGATCCAGCCTTCGAAGAGGCGCTCTATGCGCTGGCGCCCCAGCAGGTGTCGGCGCCGGTGCGTACCAGCTTTGGCTGGCACCTGATCAAGCTGCAGGGCGTCCAGGCGCCGGAAGTGCCCACCCTGGCCAGTGTCCGGCCGCGTCTGGAGCAGCAGCTCAAGGCGGAAGACGCCGACCGCCTGTTCGTGGAAGCGGGCCGCAAGCTGGAAAGCTCCGCCTATGAATCCTCCGACCTGAGCCAGCCGGCCCAGGAACTGGGTCTGCAGGTCAAGACCAGCGCTCCCTTCGGTCGTGAAGGCGGCGAGGGGCTGACCGCCAACCGTCAGGTGATCGAGGCGGCCTTCAGCGAAGACGTCCTGCGCAACGGCGCCAACAGCACCGCGCTGCAGCTCGATCCGGAGACCCTGGTGGTGATCCGCGACAAGGAGCATCGCACGCCGCAGCTGCAACCCCTGGAGGCGGTCAGGAAGGAGATCGTGACCCGCCTGACCCAGGAAAAGGCCGCCGCGGTGGCCAAGCAGGCTGGCGAAGAGCAGCTCAAGACCCTGCGTGCCGGTGGCAAGGCAGCTGCGGGTGACTGGCGTACCGTCGAAGCCGCTACCCGTAACCAAGAGGGCGTCGATCCCCAGGTGCTGCAGGCGGCCTTCCGCATGGCCAAGCCGGAAGCCGACAAGCCGTCCTATGCCGGCATCAGCCTGCAGAATGGCGACTTCGTGCTGATTCGTCTGCAGGGCGTCGGGGTACCCAAGGAAGCCCTGAGCGCCGAGGACAAGGCGCTGTATCGTCGCTACCTGGCTTCGCGCGCGGGACAGGTCGATTTCGCGGCCTACCGTCGGGCCCTGGACGCCAAGGCCGAGATCAAGCATCTCTGATACGAAAAAAGCCCGGGAAACCGGGCTTTTTCTTGGGTGGTGCAAGGGGCTCGATGGCTGTCGAACAGCCCCGCGATGGGAGAGGGCAGTCGCCGCCCGGGTCCTACTGGACCAGCTCCTGCTCGTCGAACAGGCCATCGAACAGCATGGTCGACAGATAGCGCTCACCGGAATCCGGCAGGATGACCACGATGGTCTTGCCCTGCATCTCCGGCGTCTCGGCCAGTCGGACCGCCGCGGCCATGGCGGCACCGCAGGAGATGCCGCAGAGAATGCCTTCCTCGCGCATCAGTCGCTGGGCCATCAGCTTGGCCTGCTCATCGCTCACCTGCTCGACGCGATCGACCATGGCGAGATCCAGGTTGCCGGGCACGAAGCCGGCGCCGATACCCTGGATCTTGTGCGGGCTGGGCTTCACCTCGGCACCGGCGAGGGTCTGGCTGATGACCGGCGAGGTCTCCGGCTCGACGGCGACCGAGAGGATCGGCTTGCCCTTGGTGTTCTTGATGAAGCGCGAGATGCCGGTCAGGGTGCCGCCGGTGCCGACGCCGGCCACCAGCACATCGATGGCGCCATCGGTGTCGTTCCAGATCTCGGGACCGGTGGTTTTTTCATGGATGGCCGGGTTGGCCGGGTTGTCGAATTGCTGCGGCATGAAATAGCGATCGGGCTCGCAGTCGGCGATTTCCCGCGCCTTCTCGATGGCGCCCTTCATGCCCTTGGCCGGCTCGGTCAGCACCAGTTCCGCGCCCAGCGCCTTGAGCACCTTGCGCCGCTCCAGGCTCATGGAGGCGGGCATGGTCAGCACCAGGCGATAGCCACGGGCGGCGGCGACATAGGCCAGGCCGATGCCGGTATTGCCCGAGGTGGGCTCCACCAGGCTCATGCCGGGCTTGAGCAGCCCCTTGGCTTCGGCGTCCCAGATCAGGTTGGCACCGATACGGCATTTGACCGAATAGCCCGGATTGCGTCCCTCGATCTTGGCGAGCAGGGTGACGCCCTTGGGGCCGAGGCGATTGATGTAGACCAGCGGCGTGTTGCCGATGGACTGGGCATTGTCAGCGAAGATGCGGCTCATGGCGGATCCTGTACGGCGCGGAAAACTCGCAGCCTAGGCCTTGCGTCCGATGGCGTCCAGCCCGGGCGCGGCGTGCTATCGTCAGGCGAAACAGCTGCCGAGGATCAGTGATGGCCTTTCAGGGTACCGAGCGTTATGTGGCCACGGCCGAACTCAGTCTGGCAGTGAATGCGGCGATCCAGCTGGGGCGTCCGCTGCTGGTGAAGGGCGAGCCGGGCACCGGTAAGACGCTGCTGGCCGAGCAGGTGGCGGAGAGCCAGGGCGCGCGGCTGATCACCTGGCACGTCAAGTCCACCACCAAGGCGCAGCAAGGCCTCTATGAATACGACGCGGTGAGTCGCCTGCGTGATTCCCAGCTCGGCGATCCCCGGGTGCAGGAGGTGGCGAACTACATCAAGCCGGGCAAGCTGTGGGACGCCTTCACCGCCGAGGATCCGGTGGTGCTGCTGATCGACGAGATCGACAAGGCCGACATCGAGTTTCCCAACGACCTGCTGCTGGAACTCGATCGCATGGAGTTCCACGTCTACGAGACCGGCGAGACGATCCGCGCCCAGCGGCGGCCGATCATCATCATCACCTCCAACAACGAAAAGGAACTGCCGGACGCCTTCCTGCGCCGCTGTTTCTTTCACTTCATCCGCTTTCCCGAGCGCGACACCCTCGAACGCATCGTCCAGGTGCACTATCCCGATCTCCAGCAGCGCCTGGTCCAGGAGGCCCTGGATCTGTTCCTCGACCTGCGCAGCGTGCCGGGGCTGAAGAAGAAGCCGTCCACCTCGGAGTTGGTGGACTGGCTGGCGCTGCTGCTGGGCGATGAGGCGGCGCAGCGGGCATTGCACGGCGAGGGTGGTCTGCCGCCGCTGGCGGGCGCCCTGTTGAAGAACGAACAGGATCTGCAGCTGCTCGAGCGCCAGGCTTTCATGCGTCGTCGGCGGAGCTGAGGAGAGGCATGTTCCTCGATTTCTTCACCCGGCTCAGGGCGGCGGGCATCCCGGTATCCCTGGGCGAACTGCTGGATCTGCACGCCGCCCTGGATGCGGGTCTGGCGGTGGCCGATCCCGACGCCTTCTATCTGCTGGCGCGCGCCGTGCTGGTCAAGGACGAGCGCTTCTTCGACCGTTTCGACCAGGTCTATGCCGGCGAGCTGGCCAGGTCGGAGCGATCGGCGGATACGCAGGCGCTTCCCGCGGATTGGCTGCGACTAGAGCTGCAGCGGCGGCTGTCCGAAGCGGATCGCCAGCGGCTCCAGGCCCTGGGTGGCCTGGATGAATTGCTCGCTACCCTGCAGCAGCGCCTCGCCGAACAGCGCGAGCGGCATGCCGGCGGCAACAAGTGGATCGGCACGGGGGGCACCAGTCCCTTCGGCAGCGGTGGCTACAATCCCTTCGGCGTACGCGTCGGCGAGGCCGGTACCCGGCAGGGTCGGGCGGCCAAGGTCTGGGAGCAGCGCGACTACCGCAACCTGGACGATCGTGCGCCGCTGGACCGCCGCAACCTGCAGCTGGCGCTGCGCCGGCTCAGGCGCTTCGCCCGCCAGGGTGCGGCGGCGGAGTTCGATCTGGAGGGTACCGTCGCGGCCACGGCGCGCGAGGGCGGTCTGCTGGACGTGCGCTATCGACCGGAGCGGCACAACGCGACCAAGGTGCTGCTGCTGCTCGATGTCGGTGGCTCCATGGATCTGCATGTGCGCCTGTGCAGCGAGTTGTTCAGCGCCTGTCGCCTGGAGTTCCGCCACCTGGAGTACTACTACTTCCACAATTGCGTCTATGAACGCGTCTGGCGTGACAACGCCCGGCGCCATGAGGAAGGGCTGGACACCGCCGAACTGCTGCGCCGCCATGGCGCGGACTACCGCCTGGTGATCGTCGGCGACGCCAGCATGGGCCCCTACGAGATCACCCATCCGGGAGGCAGCGTCGAGCACTGGAACGAAGAGCCCGGTGCCCTGTGGATCCAGCGGCTGTGCCAGCACTTCCCGCGGGCGGCCTGGCTCAACCCCTATCCGCAGGAGGGCTGGGCCAGCAGTACCTCGATCCAGCTGCTGCGCGAACTCATGGCCCAGCGCATGTTTCCCCTGACCGGCGAAGGCCTGGGCGAGGCCATCCGGGTGTTGACCCGCCCATGAAAAAACCCGGCCTTGGCCGGGTTTTTTCATGGCTCGAACTTAGCGCTGGCCGTAGCGGCGCAGGGCTTCGATGCGGTCTTCCAGCGGCGGGTGGCTCATCAGCAGACCGGCCAGGCCGTTCTTCAGCGAGCCGTTGATGCCGAAGGCGTTCAGGGTGTCGGGCATCTGCACCGGGATGCCCTGCTCGGCACGCAGGCGCTGCAGGGCGCCGATCATGGCATTGGGGCCGGCCAGGCGCGCACCGGCTTCGTCGGCGCGGAATTCGCGTTTGCGCGAGAACCACATGACGATGATGCTGGCCAGGATGCCCAGCACCAGTTCGGCGACGATGGTGGTCACGAAGTAGGCGATCCCGTGGCCTTCCTCGTTCTTGAAGATGGCCTTGTCGACGAAGTTGCCGAAGATCCGCGCGAAGAACATCACGAAGGTGTTCACCACGCCCTGGATCAGCGCCAGGGTCACCATGTCGCCATTGGCGACGTGGCCGATCTCGTGGGCCAGGACCGCACGCACCTCTTCGGGCGAGAAACGCTCCAGCAGGCCCTGGCTGACCGCGACGAGGGCGTCGTTGCGGTTCCAGCCGGTGGCGAAGGCGTTGGCCTCGTAAGCCGGGAAGATGCCGACCTCGGGGGTCTTGATGCCGGCTTCGCGGGCCAGCTCCTCGACGGTCTGCAGCAGCCACTGCTCATGGCGGGTACGCGGCTGGCTGATGACCTCGGTGCGGGTGCTCATCTTCGCCATCCACTTGGAGATGAACAGCGAGACCAGCGAGCCGGCGAAACCGAACACGGCACAGAACACCAGCAGACTGCCATAGTTCTGACCGGTGTAGCGATCCACGCCAAGCACCTTCAAGGTGATGCTGGCAACGATCAGCACCGCCAGGTTGGTAGCCAGAAACAACAGAATGCGCATCATGGTGGGGTACAGCTCCTCACAGGTTTATCTGCCGGCTATATAAGGTTCGGCCCCGATCCATTCAACGTTTCCTCTATTGCAAACTGTGTCGTCGCCTGCCTGGCCGGCCAGGCGACGACGATCACGCAAGGGCCGGCGCTGGTTGACGCCGCGAGTGGCGCCAGCCGATGAAAGACCCGGAAATGCTTTACCGCTACTGGGAATAGCCGCCGAGGAAGTTGCCGATGCGGCCGATGGCCTGCTCCAGGTCATCGACGCGGGGCAGGGTGACGACGCGGAAGTGGTCGGACCAAGGCCAGTTGAAGGCCGTGCCCTGAACCACCAGCAGCTTTTCCGAAAGCAGCAGATCGAGGACGAATTTCTCGTCGTTGTGGATGGGGCAGACCTTGGGGTCAATGCGCGGGAAGGCGTAGAGCGCGCCCATCGGCTTCACGCAGCTGACCCCGGGGATGTCGTTGAGCAGCTCCCAGGTGCGATTGCGCTGTTCCAGCAGACGTCCGTGCGGCAGGACCAGGTCGTTGATGCTCTGGTAGCCGCCCAGCGCGGTCTGGATCGCGTGCTGTGCCGGCACGTTGGCGCACAGGCGCATGTTGGCGAGGATGTCGAGGCCTTCGATATAGCTGTGGGCGCGATGCTTTGGGCCCGAGACGATCAGCCAGCCCGAACGGAAACCGGCGACGCGGTAGGACTTGGACAGCCCGTTGAAGGTCAGGCACAGGACATCCGGCGCCAGGGAGGCCGTGGAGATGTGCTGGGCTTCGTCGTAGAGGATCTTGTCGTAGATCTCGTCGGAGAACAGCACCAGGTTGTGCCGCCGCGCCAATTCGACGATGCCTTCCAGCACCTCCTTGGAATAGACCGCGCCGGTTGGGTTGTTCGGATTGATCAGCACCAGCGCCTTGGTGTTGCTGGTGATCTTGGCTTCCATGTCCGCCAGGTCGGGGAACCAGCCCGCCTGCTCGTCGCACAGGTAGTGCACCGGCTTGCCGCCGGCCAGGCTGACCGCGGCGGTCCACAGGGGATAGTCCGGCGCCGGGATCAGCACCTCGTCGTTGTTGTTGAGCAACGCCTGCATGGCCATGACGATCAGCTCGGAGACGCCATTGCCCAGGTAGATGTCCTCGATGCCGACCCCCTCGATGCGCTTCTGCTGGCAGTACTGCATCACCGCCTTGCGCGCGCTGAACAGGCCCTTGGAGTCGCTGTAGCCCTGGGCGGTCGGCAGATTGCGGATGACGTCCTGCAGGATCTCCTCGGGCGCCTCGAAGCCAAAGGGCGCCGGATTGCCGATGTTGAGCTTCAGGATGCGGTGGCCTTCCTCTTCGAGGCGCTTGGCATGCTTGAGGACCGGGCCGCGGATGTCGTAGCAGACATTGGCGAGCTTGTTCGACTTGGAGACCTGCATGGGGAAATGAATCCTGGAAAAGGGCGAGAAAGACTCGGCGGGGACGGACGCCGACCGGCGCTTGGCAGCATCCGGGGGCGGATGCCAGACTGAGCGGGAATCATACGGCCGCATCGCCTGTTACAAAAGATGCGCCGGCATCCAGAGAGGTCATCATGGAAAAAGTACAGCGTAGCCCGGAAGACTGGCGTGAGCGCCTGACCGACGATCAGTTTCGCGTCTGTCGCCTGGCCGCGACCGAAAGACCCTACACCGGTGCCTACTGCAACACCAAGACACCCGGCGTCTATCACTGCGCCTGCTGCGAGCTGGCGCTGTTCGACTCCAGCACCAAGTTCGACTCCGGCTGCGGCTGGCCCAGCTATTACGCGCCCATCGATGGCGAGGCGGTGCGGGAAAAGGAAGACTTCAGCCACGGCATGCACCGCGTCGAGGTGCTCTGCGCCCGCTGCGATGCGCACCTGGGCCACGTCTTTCCCGACGGTCCGCCGCCGACCGGCCTGCGCTACTGCATCAATTCGGTGGCCTTGCAGCTGCAACCCAGGGCCTCGGCGTGATCAAGGACATCCTCAGCCTGCCGTTCGACACGGCTGACGGCCAGCGGGCCTGCCTGGCCGACTGGCCGGCGCGGGCCTATCTGGTGGTCAACACCGCCAGCCGGTGCGGCTTCACCCGCCAGTACGACGGCCTCGAGGCGCTGCAGCAACGCTATCTGGCCGAAGGGCTGCGGGTGATCGTCTTTCCCTGCAATCAGTTCGGCGGCCAGGAGCCGGGCAGCAATGCCGAGATCCAGACCTTTTGCCTGACCCGCTTCAACGTCAGCTTTCCGGTAATGGCCAAGCTCGACGTCAATGGCGAAGGCGCCCATCCGCTGTTCGTCGCGCTCAAACAGGCGGCGCCAGGTCTCCTGGGCGGCGCGATCCGCTGGAATTTCACCAAGTTCCTGATCACGCCGGCGCAGGGGCGTGTCCAGCGCTTCGCGCCCATTACTCGGCCATCGCAGCTGGAAAAGCATGTCCGCCAGGCGCTGGCATCCTAGCACCTGGCTCGTCCGGCCTTTGTCTGGATGGTAAAAGTCATACGATAATGCGCGGCCTGGCTGGCGGCTGGCCCGCTTCTCTTTTTGTCGTCAAGGATCATCCCTGTGAATGCCTCCCTAGAAGACTTTCTACTCCACGCGCGGCAGGTGCTGGAGCGTCTCGAACCCCTGTTGCCCCATCGTCGCGAACCGCTGGACTGGCAGCGTTGCTATGCGGCGCGCTGGCGTCGGGAAGGCCATGGCGGCTATCTGCAGCCGCTCGAGGTCAATCTGGAATTGCGCCTGGCCGATCTGCTGGGGATCGATCGCCAGCGCGACCAGCTCGCCCGCAACACCCGCCAGTTCGTGGCCGGACTGCCGGCCAACCACACGCTGCTGTGGGGCGCGCGGGGCACCGGCAAGTCGTCGCTGATCCGGGCGCTGCTGGCGGAATATGCTGGTGAGGGGCTGCGGCTGATCGAAATCGAGCGTGACGATCTCGCCGATCTGCCCCGCGCCGTGGAGCAGCTCGCCGGCCAGCCGCAGCGCTTCGTGGTGTTCTGCGACGACCTGTCCTTCGATTCCGGCAGCGACGACTACCGGGTGCTCAAGAGCGTGCTGGATGGCTCCCTGGAGCAGGCGCCGGACAACGTGGTGCTCTATGCCACCTCCAACCGGCGTCACCTGGTGGCCGAGCGGCAGAGCGACAATGCCAACTGGGAGCACGTCGACGGCGAACTGCATCCGAGCGAAGCGGCCGAAGACAAGATCGCCCTGTCGGATCGCTTCGGTCTATGGCTGTCCTTCTATCCCTTCACCCAGGATCACTATCTCGCCGTGGTGCGCCACTGGTGCGCGACCCTGGCCGGCAAGTCCGGCTTGCAGCTGGAGTGGTCCGAGGAAGCGGATCGCGAAGCCATCCGCTGGGCGTCCGGTCGCGGCAATCGCAATGGCCGCTGTGCCTATCAATTCGCCCGACAGTGGGTCGGGCTCAAACTCTTGGAGCAAACATGACCGTAGAACTGACGGGCGTAGGGGCCGGACTCGAGGGCTATGCCATGCTGGCTGCCCAGGTCGAAGCCCTGCTGGCCGGCGAGCGCAATCGGGTGGCCAATGCCGCCCAGCTGTCGGCTTTCATCTATCAGGAAGTACCGGACCTGAACTGGGCCGGTTTCTATTTCGTCGAGGGTGAGGACCAGCTGCTGCTCGGCCCCTTCCAGGGCAAGGTGGCCTGCATGCGCATTCCCTTCAGCAAGGGCGTGTGCGGGGCGGCTGCCCGCGAGCGGCGTACCCAGCGCGTCGAGGACGTCCATGCCTTTCCCGGGCATATCGCCTGTGACGCCGCGTCGCGCAGCGAGCTGGTGGTGCCGCTGGTCCAAGACGGTCGCCTGATCGGCGTGCTGGATCTGGACAGTCCGCATCCGGGGCGCTTCAGCGCGGCGGATCAGGCCGGTATCGAAGCCCTGGTAGTGGCCTTCATGGCCGCGACCGACTGCTGATCGCCGGAGGAGGGCAGGGCAGCCCTCACTCGTAGTCGTTCTTCTTGCGCCAGCTGTCGTCCTTGAGCGTGTCCACGCTGTCCGACAGCTCGTTGGCACTGCTGCTGGCCTGCTCGACCAGTTCGCTCTGCTGGCGTTTCACCTGGGTGATTTGCTCTTCGAGATAGGCCAGCAATTCGGTATAGCGCTCGGGTTGCTGCTGCTTGCGGATCTGCATGATCGCCCGCTCGTACGACTGGCGCGCCTGGATGTAGTGCTCGCTCTTGATCTGCTGTTCGGCCTGATAGCGGAAGAATTCCACATAGGTCGCCGTGAGCAGATAGCGCATCTCGCCGACCCAGCGCTGCGCCTCCTGGCCATCGAGAATGCCGATCTGGTTGGCGTGGGCGACGAGCGCATGGAGCATTTCCAGATAGCCGCGGACTTCCTTGACCCGGGCCTCGGTGTGCACGGGCCGGGCGACATTGCCGACCTCGATGTCGTCGCCCTTGGCCAGGGCTTCTTCCAGTTCGGTCTTGCGCGCGGTGAGGCTGGCGGAAGGGGTCTGCAGGGCGGCGAGGCGAGCGATCAGCCCCAGTTCAATGCGGTGGAACAGCTGCTTGAGCGCCGGGGTCATCAGCTGGCCGGGTAGACTGCCGCCCAGCTGGGCGCAGCGCTTGATGCGGTCGGTGAGGTCGGCGACCAGGCGCTGCTTTTCCAGGCGTCCGGCTTCGAGCTTCTGGTTGACGAAGGCGATCATGATCAACAAGAGGATGCCAAGCCCCACTACCGCTGCAATCATCGTTGAGGACATGACCTTCTCCATGGTGCTTGCCCGCCGTTTGTCGTGCGAGCGAAGTCGTTGATTTGAAAAGTATTTAATCAGCTATTGACGCCCAGGGTAAGGCTCCCTAGAATGCGCGCACTCCCAACGGCGGCAAGCGTCAGCCGAGTGGTAGGCCAGAGTCCTGAGGGATTCTACCTGGTCCCCTTCGTCTAGTGGCCTAGGACACCGCCCTTTCACGGCGGTAACAGGGGTTCGAGTCCCCTAGGGGACGCCAAAATTGCGGGAATAGCTCAGTTGGTAGAGCACGACCTTGCCAAGGTCGGGGTCGCGAGTTCGAGTCTCGTTTCCCGCTCCAGATACAATCCGGTTGCCCTCGGGCGGGCGGATGCAAGGTGAAAGGCCTTGTGGAAAGAGGTTTCGTCCCCTTCGTCTAGTGGCCTAGGACACCGCCCTTTCACGGCGGTAACAGGGGTTCGAGTCCCCTAGGGGACGCCATATTGCGGGAATAGCTCAGTTGGTAGAGCACGACCTTGCCAAGGTCGGGGTCGCGAGTTCGAGTCTCGTTTCCCGCTCCAAACAAACAAAGACACCGCCTCCAGGCGGTGTTTTTGTGTGCGCGTCTGTCAGGCCGGCCAGACGCCCGGCATCTGGCCGGGCGCGAGCCTGTCACTGGGGCGTATAGATCTGGTCGAAGATCCCGCCATCGGCGAAGTGGGTCTTCTGGATGCCGCTCCAGGGACCGAATTCCTTCTGCGCATCGATCAGTTCCAGCTTGGGAAAGCGATCGGCGTACTGCGCCAGGATCTGGGCATTACGCGGGCGCAGGAAGTTGTCCGCGGCGATCTTCTGGCCCTGGTCGGACCAGAGATACCTGAGGTAGTCCTCGGCCTCGGCGCGGGTGCCCTTCTTGTCGACGACACTGTCGACCACGCTCACCGGCGGCTCGGCCTGCACCGAGATGCTCGGATAGACCACCTCGAAGCCGCCACGACCGAATTCCCGCGCGATCATCTCGGCTTCGTTCTCGAAGGTCACCAGGACATCGCCCTGCTGGTTCTTCATGAAGGTGGTGGTGGCGGCGCGACCGCCGGTGTCCAGGATGGGCACGTGCTTGAACAGATCGGCGACGAAGGTGCGGGCTTTCTGTTCGTCTCCGCCCGGTTGGCGCAGCGCATAGGTCCAGGCGGAAAGATAGGTGTAGCGCCCGTTTCCGGAGGTCTTGGGATTGGGCACGATCACCTGGACGCCATCCTTGAGCAGATCGGACCAGTCGTGGATGCCCTTGGGGTTGCCCTGGCGGACGATGAGCACCGTGGCCGAGGTGAAGGGCGCGCTGCGGTCGGGCAGGCGGCTTTCCCAGTCCTTGGGCACCAGGCCGCGATCGGCCAGGGCCTGGATGTCGGTGGCCTGGTTCATGGTGATGACGTCGGCCTGCAGGCCGTCGATGACCGCGCGCGCCTGCTTGCTGGAGCCGCCATGGGACATCTGGATCACCGGGGTGTCGCCGTGCTCGGCTTTCCAGTGCGCCTGGAAGGCCGGGTTGTAGTCCTTGTAGAAGTCGCGCATGACGTCGTAGGAGACGTTGAGCAGCGGCGGGGCGGCCAGGACCTGGGCGCTGGCCACCAGGGCGGTGGCGAGCAGGGTAAGGCGAAGGAGCTTCATGGGGGCATCCTGCGAGTGGGGGTGCAGGACTATAGCCTGTCGCCCCGGTGGCGTGCAGAACGCCTGGAAATAAGCTCATGCGCGGCAACGGCAGTCGGGCCGCCAATGGTAGACTTTCGCTTTCGCCTGCGGTTGGGCACGGCGCGGTGAACAAGGGCTCCTGATATGCGGTTGAGGTCGATCAAGCTGGCGGGATTCAAATCCTTCGTCGATCCGACAACGGTGAATTTCCCGAGCAACATGGCAGCGGTGGTCGGCCCCAACGGTTGCGGCAAGTCGAATATCATCGACGCCGTGCGTTGGGTGATGGGCGAGAGTTCGGCCAAGAATCTGCGCGGCGAGTCGATGACCGACGTCATCTTCAACGGCTCCAACAGCCGCAAGCCGGTGTCCCAGGCCTCCATCGAACTGATCTTCGACAACTCCGACCACACCCTGGTGGGCGAGTACGCGAGCTACGCGGAAATCTCCATTCGCCGGCGGGTGACCCGCGAAGGCCAGAACACCTATTTCCTCAACGGCACCAAGTGCCGTCGGCGCGACATCACCGACATCTTCCTCGGCACCGGCCTCGGACCGCGCAGCTATTCGATCATTGAGCAGGGAATGATCTCCAAGCTGATCGAGGCGCGCCCGGAGGACCTGCGGCACTACATCGAGGAAGCCGCCGGCATCTCCAAGTACAAGGAGCGACGGCGCGAGACCGAGAATCGCATCCGCCGCACCCAGGAGAATCTCGCCCGCCTGACCGACCTGCGCGAAGAGCTGGAGCGTCAGCTGGAACGGCTGCACCGCCAGGCACAGTCGGCCGAACGCTTCCAGGCGTTCAGGCAGGAGGAGCGGCAACTCAAGGCGCAATTGCAGGCGGTGCGCTGGCGCGAACTGGATGGTCGCGTCGAGCAGCGCGAAAAGGTGATCCGCGACCAGGAGACCGCTCTCGAGGCCCTGACCGCCGAGCAGCGCCAGGCGGACGCCGGCATCGAGCGGCTGCGCGACGGTCATCACGAGCTGAGCGAAGCCTTCAATCGGGTGCAGGGTCGCTTCTATTCCCTGGGCGGTGACATCGCCCGCCTGGAGCAGACCATCCAGCACGGTCAGCAGCGCCAGCGGCAACTGCAGGACGATCTGCACGAAGCCGAACAGGCCCGCAGCGAAGCCGAGTCCCACCTGGAGCACGACCGGGTGCTGCTCGCCACCTTCGAAGAAGAGCTGGCGATGCTCGAACCCGAGGAAGCGGCGGCCCGGGAGCTGGGCGAGGAGGGCGGTGCCGCGCTGGAAGAGGCGGAGCTGGCCCTGGCGGACTGGCAGCAGCGCTGGGAGGCGCTCAGTGCGGCGAGCGTCGAGCCGCAGCGGGAAGCGGACGTGCAGCAGGCGCGCATCCGCTCGCTGGAGCAGAGTCTGGAGCGGGGCATGGACCGCCAGCGTCGACTGCGTGACGAGCGCACCCTGCTGGGCGAGGACGGTCCCTCCGAGCGGCTGGTCATGCTGGAGGAGCAGATCGCCGAAGACGAATTGCTGCTGGAAGACCTGGCCGAGCAGGAAGCGCAGGTCGCCGAGGACTTGCAGCAGCTGCGGGAGGAATTGCTGGAGCTGGCCGGCGAGCAGAGTCAGCGCCAGGGCGAATTGCAGCGGCTGGAAGGCCGCATCGCCTCGCTGGAGGCCCTGCAGCAGGCGGCGCTGGCCCCAGACACCGGCGCGGCTCAATGGCTCGAAGCCGAAGGGCTCGACCAGGCGCCGCAGCTGGCAGATGAGGTGCAGGTCACCCCGGGTTGGGAACTGGCGGTGGAAACCGTGCTGGGTAGCGATCTGCAGGCGGTCTGCCTGGATGATCTGGCGTCCCTGCGGCTCGACACCTTCGCCAGTGGCGCCCTTAATCTGGCACTGCCCGGCGCGGTGCCGGTCGCCGCGGGCAGCCTGCTGGAGCAGGTACAGGCACCGCGCGACCTATCGCCCTGGCTGGGGCAGGTGCTGATCGCGAACAGTTACGACGAAGCCCTGGCACGCCGGGCGGCCCTGACCCCGGGGCAGAGTCTGATCACGCCGGAAGGCTACTGGGTCTCCCGGCATTTCCTGCGCGTGCGTCGTGCCCAGGCGGCCGAAGGCAGTGTCCTGGTCCGCGGACGCGAACTGGAGGAATTGCAGGCGCGACGCCTGGAACTGAGCGCGGCGCTCGCATTACAGGAAGAGCGGCTGGAGGATCGTCGCGCGGCCCAGCAGCGGCTGGAAGGCGAGCGCGAAGAGGCGCGGCGACGCCAGCAGCAGGAGCAGCAGCGGCTGGCCGAGTCGCGCGCCCAGCTGTCCGCCCAGCAGGCGCGGGCCGAACAGTTGAGCATCCGTCGCCGGCAGCTGGAAGCCGAGCTCAAGGATGTCGAGCAGCAGCTGGCGCATGAGCAGGAAGAGCTGGGTGAATGCCGGTTGCGTCTGCAGGACGCCCTCGACGCCATGGCTGTGGATACCGAGCAGCGCGCCCAGCTGCAGGAACAGCGCGACCGTCATCGGCAGGCGGTGGAAGCGGCTCGGCAGCGCCAGCGCCAGGCCCAGGAGCAACTCCATCAGTTGACGGTGCGGCTGACCACCCTGAGAGCCCAGCGTCAGTCGACCCTCCAGGCGCTGGAGCGGCTGGAGTTGCAGACCGCACGCCTCGGCGAGCGCTGCGAGCAGCTCAATCTCAACCTGGAGGAAGGCGGCGAGCCCCTCGACGAATTACGACTGCGCCTGGAAGAGTTGCTGGAGCGGCGCCTGCAGGTGGACGAGGAGATGCGCACGGCGCGGCTGGCGCTGGAGGATGCCGATCGGGAATTGCGTGATTTCGAGCGACGGCGCCTGCAGGCGGAACAGCAGGCCACGCTGCTGCGCGGCCAGCTGGAGCAGCATCGCCTGGAGTGGCAGGGGCTGGCGACCCGGCGCAGTGGCTTCGCCGAGCAGCTGGCGGCCGATGGCTACGACCTGTCGACGGTGCTCGCGACCCTGCCCGTGGAGGCCAGCGAGGCCGTCTGGGAAGAGCAGCTGGAAGCCGTTGCGGCGCGGATCGTCCGGCTCGGACCGATCAACCTGGCGGCCATCGACGAATATCAGCAACAGGCCGAGCGCAAGACCTATCTCGATGCCCAGAACGCCGATCTGGTGGAGGCACTGGAGACCCTGGAAAGCGTCATTCGCAAGATCGATCGGGAAACCCGCAATCGTTTCAAGGACACCTTCGACCAGATCAATTATGGCCTCCAGGCCCTGTTCCCAAAAGTTTTCGGGGGTGGCAGCGCCTACCTGGAACTTACTGGGGAAGATTTACTCGATACCGGGGTTGCGATCATGGCGCGGCCGCCGGGCAAGAAGAACAGCACCATTCATTTGTTGTCGGGTGGCGAAAAGGCCCTGACGGCACTGGCGCTGGTCTTTGCCATCTTCCAGTTGAATCCGGCACCGTTCTGCATGCTCGATGAAGTGGATGCGCCCCTGGATGACGCCAACGTCGGCCGCTATGCCCGACTGGTCAAGAGCATGTCGGAGAAGGTGCAGTTCATTTACATCACGCACAACAAGATCGCCATGGAGATGGCCGATCAGTTGCTGGGTGTGACCATGCACGAACCGGGCTGTTCTCGGCTGGTGGCGGTGGATGTGGAAGAGGCGGTGGCCATGGTCGATGCCTAGTACCCCACAGCCTCGCGGCGTGGCGGTGTAAAGTTGGCAGCAGTCGTGCTAGCTTATGGCCGCGCTAGCGGTAAGTGGAAAAAGCTAAGAAGAACACTGACTTGGCGTAGGTTTCGGAGGTTTTGGAAAGACCTCGCAAGCGTCGACTTTCCAAAGTTTCCCGACGAGTGTCGGTCCATTATTTTCACAGGGGTATGTCTTTTTCATGGATATGGGTCTGCGCGAGTGGCTGATCATCATCGGCGTCATCGTCATCGCCGGTATTCTGTTCGATGGTTGGCGTCGCATGAGCGGCAAGGGCAAGCTCAAGTTCAAACTTGACCAGTCGCTGAACAACCATCCGGAACACCAGGACGAGGATCCGGAAATCGTTGGCCCGACACGGGTGATAGAGCCCAAGGAGCCTTCGCTGGATGATCCGGGCGAGCCGACGCCGCCGCGCTCCACCCAGCGCAAGCGCCGCGATGAACGCCGTGAGGAACCCAGTGCCGACAGCTTCGACCTGTCCGCCAGCGATGAAAGCCTGGCAGGCCTGGCCGTCGATTCCGATGAAGTCGCCACCCGTGGTCGCGACAAGCCGCGCAAGGACAAGCCGCTGAGCAGCAAGGCACCCGAGCGCGAGCCGGTCAGCGAGCCCGTCGGCACGGGCAACAGCCAGGCCGCCATGGCGCCGGTGGACGAGGTGCTGGTGATCAACGTGATCTCCCGCGACGAGAAGGGCTTTTCCGGTCCGGCGCTGCTGCAGAGCATCCTGGAAAGCGGGCTGCGCTTCGGCGACATGGACATCTTCCATCGTCACGAGAGCATGTCGGGCAATGGCGAGGTGCTGTTCTCCATGGCCAATGCCGTGCGTCCGGGCACCTTCGACCTGGATGCCATCGACGACTTCCATACCCCGGCGGTGAGTTTCTTCCTGGGTCTGCCCGGTCCGCGTCATCCCAAGCAGGCCTTCGACCTGATGGTGGCAGCGGCGCGCAAACTGTCGTCCGAGCTCAATGGCGAGCTGAAGGACGAGCAGCGCAGCGTCATGACCGCCCAGACCATCGAACACTACCGCCAGCGCATCGTCGATTTCGAACGCAAGAGCCTGATGCTCAAGCGTTGATCGCGCCGGAGCGAACCAAGAGCAGCCTCGGCTGCTCTTTTTGTTTGTAAGTTTTGCCGCGGCGCCCCGGTGCCGCCAGGGCCACCCCTGGGTGGCGACAGTGAGAGACCGCCATGACCGACGCCCAAGATGCCGTCACCCGGATCGCCGCCCTGCGCAGCGAGATCGACGCCCACAACTATCGCTACTATGTGCTGGACGAGCCGAGCGTGCCCGATGCCGAGTACGACCGGCTGTTCGGCGAACTCAAGACGCTGGAGGCCGAGCATCCCGAGCTGGTGACGCCCGACTCGCCCACCCAGAGGGTCAGCGGCTCGGCGCTGGCCGCCTTTGGCACCATCCGCCACGAGGTGCCCATGCTCAGCCTGGGCAACGCCTTCGCCGACGAGAACCTGCAGGATTTCGACCGCAGTGTCGGCAAGCGCCTGCGTGAGGAATTCGGCGAGACCGACTTCGCCGGACCGGATTCCGGTGTCGAGTACACCTGCGAGCCCAAGCTCGATGGACTGGCGGTCAGCCTGCTGTACGAGAACGGCCTGTTGACCCGCGGCGCCACCCGCGGCGACGGTACCACCGGCGAAGACATCACCACCAATGTGCGCACCATCCGCAACGTCCCGCTGCGCCTGCAGGGCGAAGGGTGGCCGGCGGTGCTGGAGGTGCGTGGCGAGGTGTTCATGTCCCGCGCCGGTTTCGAGACGCTCAATGCCCGGGCCATGGAAAGCGGTGGCAAGACCTTCGCCAATCCACGCAATGCCGCGGCCGGCAGCCTGCGCCAGCTGGATTCGCGGATCACCGCCCAGCGGCCGCTGGAGTTCTGCTGCTACGGTTTCGGGCGGGTCGAGGGCGGGGCTCTGCCGGACACCCAGTACGACATTCTCCAGCAGCTCCGGGAGTGGGGCATTCCCATCAGTCGCGAGCTGCGCAAGGTGCAGGGCGCGGAAGGTTGTCGTGCCTACTACCAGGACATCGGCCAGCGCCGCGATGCCCTGGCCTACGAGATCGATGGCGTGGTCTACAAGGTCAACCGCCTGGATTGGCAGGGCGAGCTGGGTTTCCGCGCCCGGGAACCGCGCTGGGCGCTGGCGCACAAGTTTCCCGCCCGGGAAGAGCTGACCGAATTGCTCAATGTCGAATTCCAGGTGGGCCGTACCGGTGCCATCACCCCCGTGGCCCGGCTCAGGCCGGTGCAGGTGGCCGGCGTCACCGTGACCAACGCCACCCTGCACAACATGGACGAGATCGCCCGGCTGGGCGTGATGATCGGCGACAGCGTGATCGTGCGCCGCGCCGGGGACGTCATCCCGCAGATCATGCAGGTGGTGCCAGAGCGGCGGCCGGCGGATGCCCGCCCGGTGGCGATCCCCACCCAGTGCCCGGTGTGCGGTTCGGCGGTGGAGCGCACCCAGCTGATCAAGCGCGGCAAGGGCAAGGAGTCGGTCAGCGAGGGCGTGGTCTATCGCTGTGTCGGCCGCCTGGCCTGCCAGGCGCAACTCAAGCAGGCGATCATCCACTTCGCCTCGCGGCGCGCCATGGACATCGACGGCCTCGGCGATCGCATCGTCGAGCAACTGGTGGACCGCGACCTGGTGAAATCGCCGGCGGATCTGTACACCCTGACCTACGAGCAGGTGGTCGAGCTGGAAGGCTTCGCCGAGGTGTCCAGTCGCAATCTGCTGGCGGCGATCGAAGCCAGCCGCCAGCCGGCGCTGGCCCGCTTCATCTTCGCCCTGGGCATCCCCGAGGTGGGCGAAGAGACCGCCAAGCGCCTGGCACGCGCCCTGGGCAGTCTGCAGCGCATCCGCGAGGCGCTGCCCGAGGTGCTGGTCTATCTGCCGGACATCGGGCCGGAGGTGGCCTTCGAGATCCACAACTTCTTCCAGTCCGCGCACAATCGCGAGGTCCTGGAGGCGCTACTGGCCAACGGTATCGCGCTGGCGGACGAGGGTGAGGTGCACGCCGAATTCTCCGGCTATGCCGCCTTCGCCGACTTCCTCGACCAGCTGCACATTCCCTACCTGGGCAAGACCGGCGCCAAGACCCTGGCCGCCGCCTTTCCCAGCCTGGCGGCCCTGATCGAGGGGTCGCAGGACTGGCTGACCTTCAAGACCCTCGCCGGGCTCAACGAGAGAGCCAAGCAGGGGTTACGCGAGTACTTCGCCGAGGCGGACAACGTCACCCGGGCGCTGGCCATCGAGGCCCAGCTCAAAGCCTTCGGCATGCACTGGGAAAGTACCCGCCAGGCCGTGCAGGGCCTGCCCTTCGCCGGCCAGACCTGGGTGCTCACCGGAACGCTGGAGGCCATGAGTCGTGACGAGGCCAAGGAGCGCCTGGAAGCCCTGGGCGCCAAGGTGTCGGGTTCGGTATCGGCCAAGACCGCCGTGGTGGTCGCAGGTCCAGGAGCGGGGTCCAAGCTGACCAAGGCGAATGAGCTGGGGGTCAAGGTGCTGGACGAGGACGCCTTCCTGCAGATCCTCGACGCTCAGGGCGTTCGCTAGCGACAGGGATCAGGCCCACAAGGGTCTGATCCTTATTGTTCTCGTCAATGACTGCAGACGTTATTGGAATATAACGAAGCGCCAATAAAGACCGGCACTTATTGATCGCTTCGTTTGAATGCTGCCGTCAGGCAGTGGCAAGGCAATGGCTGAACAGATTAGGCTTCGCTTGGTTTAAGCGAAGCCTTATTTAACGAGCAGAATAACTTCCCGGATTCAAGCGGAGCGCGTGGTCGGTTCGCTCGCACGTTCTTCTTTCTCGAAAACATCTTTTACCGCGATAGCCGCCTTGCTCGTTTGGCGATAGCCCTGGGGATTGAGCGATTGCCAGCGCCAGGCATCTTCCAGCATGGTGGCAAGGCTGCGTTCGGCGCGCCAGCCGAGCTCCTGCCAGGCCTTTTCCGGATCGGCCCAGCACTGGGCCACGTCGCCCGCGCGTCGTGGGGCGAAGTGACAGGGGATGTCGCGACCCAGTTGCTGTTCCAGGATCGCCACCACCTCCTTGACCGAATGCCCGCACCCGGTGCCCAGGTTCCAGGTCGAGACGCCCGGACGTTCGGCCAGGGCGTTCAGCGCCGCCAAATGGCCGCGGGCCAGGTCCTGCACATGGATGTAGTCGCGGACGCCAGTGCCATCGGGCGTCGGGTAGTTGTCGCCGAAGACGTCCAGCCAGGGCCGGCGACCATTGGCCACCTGCAGCAGATAGGGCACCAGGTTGTTGGGCGTGCCCTGGGGGTCCTCGCCGATCAGCCCTGAGGGGTGGGCGCCGATGGGATTGAAGTAGCGCAGCACGGCGATGGACCAGCGCGGATCGGCACCGGCGAGCCCGCGCAGCACCTGCTCGGCCGTGAGTTTCGACTGGCCATAGGGGTTGGTCGGCTCCGCGGTCGGGCAGCTTTCGCTAATCGGTGGAATGCAGTGACCGTAGACGGTGGCGGAAGAGCTGAAGACCAGCTGGTGCACCCCGGCGGCCGCCATGGCCTGGCAGAGCACCAGGGTGCCGCCGACGTTGTTGTCGAAGTAGCGCAGAGGGTGCTGCACGCTTTCGCCGACCGCCTTGAGCCCGGCGAAATGCAGGACCCCGGTGATCGGCAGCTCCTGAAACAGCCGATCCAGTAACGTGCGATCCCGTACGTCACCGCGTACGAAGACGGGCGCCCGCCCAGCCAGGGTGGCGATGCGCTGCACGGCCTCCACCCGGCTGTTGACCAGGTTATCCAGGATCACCACCTCGTGGCCCGCACGCAGCAGCTCCAGCGTCGTATGAGAACCTATGTAGCCCGCGCCGCCCGTGATCATCAACATGCAACCGTCCTCGCCAAACCTGTAGCCATTAATTCGGAATAACTGTTTCATGCAGGCTCGAGTGCAACTAACGCTTCGCTTTAGTTCTTTTCGAGCGAAGCGTTAGTTGTGCCAATTCATCGAGTAGACGTTGTTCTGAAGTTGAATGGCGATATTGGTTCTAGCGAAGCGGAAGTTCATCGACAAAGTTATGAACCCTTGCCAATTGAATAAGTCGATAACGTTGCTCGATATCGCGCAGCCCGACTGCCGATACCTTCGGGACGGTCTCTGGATGTTTTGCAAGTTGCCACGGCGCCGGTCGAGGCGCGGCTGTTTGGCCGCCCTCGGTCGGACGTTCGATCTCACAGGAGCACACCATGAGTTGGGCCGGCCCTCATACCGAAACGATCGGCAAGACCAAACAGCCCGCGCGCATTGCGGAGCGCCCCCTGGACCCCGCCAGGCCCCTGCTGCTATGCCTGGCCCATCTGCGCTGGAGCTTCGTCTACCAGCGCCCGCAGCACGAGATGGTGCGCTTCGCCGAGCACTACAACGTGCTCTATTGCGAAGAACCCCTGGATGCCACGGATGGCCGGTCGCATCTCGAGGTGCGGGTGGAAGAGAACGGCGTGCGCGTCCTGGTACCTCATCTGCCTCGCTGCCTGTCCGCGGAGGCGCGCGCCTGCGCCCAGCAGGAACTGCTGCAGACCTATCTGCAGGAGTTGCGACAGCCGGTGGCGGTGGCCTGGTATTTCACCCCCATGGCGCTGGACTATGCCGGTGCGATCCCGGCGCAGACCCTGGTCTACGACTGCATGGACGAACTCTCGGCCTTTCGCGGCGCGCCCCCGGCCCTGCTGCAGCGGGAGCGGGAATTGCTGCAGCGCGCCGACCTGGTGTTTACCGGGGGCTACAGCCTCTACGAAGCCAAGCGTGACCGCCATCCGCGGGTCTTTCCCTTTCCCAGCAGCGTGGACGTGGCGCATTTCGGTCAGGCTCGCGCGGCCCTGCCGGAGCCTGCAGACCAGGCCGGTCTGGGGCGGCCGCGGCTGGGCTTCTATGGCGTGATCGACGAGCGCCTGGATCTCGACCTGCTGGCCGCGGTGGCGCGGCTGCGTCCCCAGTGGCAGTGGGTGATCCTGGGCCCGGTGGTCAAGATCGATCCGGCCAGCCTGCCGCAGCTGCCCAATCTGCATTATCTGGGCGGCAAGACCTATGACGAGTTGCCGGCCTATCTGGCCGGCTGGGACGTGGCCTTGATGCCCTTTGCCCTGAACGAGGCGACGCGCTTCATCAGCCCCACCAAGACGCCCGAATACTTGGCCGGCGGCTGTCCGGTGGTGTCGACGCCCATCACCGATGTGGTGCGCACCTACGGCGACAGCGGCGTGGTCTGGATTGCCGAAGGCGCCGAGGCCTTTGTCGCCGCCTGCGAGGCGGCCCTGGCCAGTCAAGATCAGCGCGAAGCCTTTCTGGCGCGCGCCGATGCCCTGCTGACCGGGATGTCCTGGGACAGCACCTGTGACCTGATGCGGGAGAAGATCCAATGGCGGTAACGGCGCTCGAGCGTTTCGACTATCTGATCGTGGGAGCCGGTTTCGCCGGCAGCGTGCTGGCGGAACGGCTGGCCGCGGGGCTGGGCAAGCGCGTGCTGGTGGTGGATCGGCGACCGCACATCGGCGGCAATGCCTTTGATCACTATGACGATGCCGGGGTGCTGGTGCACCGCTATGGTCCGCACATCTTCCACACCAATTCCCCGCGCATCGTCGACTACCTGTCGCGCTTCACCGAGTGGCGGCCCTACGAGCATCGGGTCCTGGCCGACGTCGCCGGTCAGCAGGTGCCCATCCCGATCAACCTGACCACCCTCAATCGGCTCTATGGCCTGGAGCTGGACGAGCAGGGCGCCGAAGCCTTTCTCGCTGCCCGCGCCGAGCCGGTCGAAGACATCCGCACCTCCGAGGACGTGGTGATCAGCCAGGTCGGGCGCGAACTCTACGAGACCTTCTTTCGCGGCTATACCCGCAAGCAGTGGGGCCTGGATCCGTCGCAACTGGATCGTTCGGTGACGGCGCGGGTGCCGACCCGGACCACCACCGACGATCGCTACTTCGGCGACACCTTCCAGCAGATGCCCCTGCACGGCTTCACCCGGATGTTCGAGCGAATGCTGGATCACCCCAACATCAAGGTGATGGTGAACACCGACTACCGCGAGATCCGCGAACTGATTCCCCACCAGCATCTGGTCTACAGCGGACCCATCGACGAATTCTTCGATTATCGCTTCGGTCGGCTGCCGTATCGCTCCCTGGCCTTCAGGCACGAAACGCGCGATACGCCACGCTTCCAGCCGGTGGCGGTGGTCAACTATCCCAGCGAAGCGGTGCCCTATACCCGCATCACCGAGTACAAGCACCTCACCGGCCAGACGCACGAGCGCACCAGCCTGACCTACGAATATCCCAGCGCGGAAGGCGAGCCCTACTACCCGATTCCGCGCCCGGAAAACGCCGAGCTGTACCGGCGCTACCAGCACCTGGCGGAGGCGACCCCCAATGTCATCTTCATCGGCCGTCTGGGGACCTATCGCTACTACAACATGGACCAGGTGGTGGGTCAGGCGCTGGCCGCCTACAAGCGCATCGAGGAAGCGGAACTCGGGCCGGCGGCGGGGGAGAGCGCCGAACACCACGAAAGCCTGGCACGGCAGGCACCATGAGAGACGTGATGGCGGAACGCTCGCCGTTCCAGAGTTTCTTCATGGCCGGCTTCGAATGCTCCAGCCACCGGCGCGCCGATGGCCGGCGCCTGGATCTGCTCGCCAGCACCGCCCATGACCGCTGGGCCGCGGAGGATTATCGCGCGGTGGCGGAGCAGGGGTTGCGCACCGTACGCGACGGTTTGCGCTGGCACCGGGTGGAGGCCCGGGCGGGGCACTACGACTGGTCCAGCGTGCTGCCGCAGGTGCGTGCCGCGCGAGCGGCAGGCGTCCAGGTGATCTGGGACCTCTGCCACTATGGTTGGCCCGATCACCTGGATATCTGGCGACCGGCCTTCGTCGAGGCCTTCGCCCGCTATGCCGCCGCCTTTGCCCGGCTGTTGCGGGAGGAGGGCGAGACCCGTCCCTGCCTGGCGCCGATCAACGAAATCTCCTATTGGGCCTGGGCCGGCGGCGACCAGGGCCTGTTCAATCCCGGCGCCCGTGGCCGTGGTCAGGAGCTCAAGCATCAGCTGGTGCGCGCCAGCATCGCCGCGATCGAGGCGATTCGGGCCGAACTCCCAGAGGCGCGCTTCCTCGCCATCGATCCACTCATCCATGTGGCCGCGCGCCGCCCCGAGCAGCGCGAGGCCGCGGAAGCCTATCGCCAGGCCCAGTTCGAGGCCTGGGACCTGCTCAGCGGGCGCCAGTGGCCAGGGTTGGGCGGGCGCCCCGACTACCTCGACATCCTGGGGCTGAACTACTACTCCGACAACCAGTGGTACCTGGGCGGCGGGACCCTGGCGGTGGAGGATCCGGCCCATCGACCCTTGCAGGGCATGCTGGCCGAGGTCCACCAGCGCTATGGTCGGCCGTTGCTGATCGCCGAGACGGGTGCCGAAGGCCCGGCGCGAGCCGCCTGGCTGGAACAGGTGGCCGACCAGGTCGGGCGCGCGCTGCGCCAGGGCGTGCCGCTGCAGGGCATCTGCCTGTATCCGGTGCTCGACTATCCCGGCTGGGACGATGACCGCCTCTGTCCCACGGGGCTGTTTGGCGTGGCCGACGGGGCGGGGCGTCGGGCGCTGCACCAGCCCCTGGCCGAGGTCCTGCAGCGCCAGCGCCAGGTACTGGCAGGCGGTGCGGGACGATGAGCGCAGCGGAGCGCCGCGCGCGGCGGCGTGCCCAATGGCCCCTGCCGGAGCGGGTCGGCGCCTTTCTCTGGCGCTATGTCCGCCTGCGACCCTGGCACTTCGGCGGCCTGCTATTACTGGTGGTCGGCGCGGCGACCTGTGCGGTGGCGGTGCAATACGGCATGAAGCTGCTGGTCGATGCCATGGCCGATCCGGCCCGCCGGGTGGCGGTGTGGGGGCCGTTCTGGCTGTTCATCTCGCTGATCGTGCTGGAGAACCTGTTCTGGCGCGGTGGTGGCTGGCTGGGCTGTCGCACGGTGGTGGCCAGTGGCGCCGATCTGCGCGTCGATCTGTTCCGTTATCTCACCGGCCACCCGATGCACTATTTCTCCCAGCATTTCGCCGGGGCCCTGGGCAACCGGATCTCGGCCACCGGAGCGGCCGCGGGAGCCATCTACGGCGGGCTGGCCTGGAAGATCATGCCGCCCTGCGTCGACTTCATCGGCGCGGTGGTGGTGCTCTGCACCGTGGACCTGCGCATGGCCGGGGCGCTGGTGGCCTTCGTGCTGATCGTGGCCCTGGCGATCACCGCCTTCGGCATTCGCGGACGGGCGCGGCACCAGCGCTTCGCCGCCCAGTCGGCCCATGTCGGCGGCGAGCTGGTGGACCTGGTGCAGAACGTCTGGACCATCAAGGCCTTTTCCGCCCGGGAGCGTGAGGTGCAGCGACTGGCCCAGGCCATCGGCGTCGAGGCGCGTGCCCAGCGCAGCAGCTGGATGCATCTGGAGCAGGCCCGGGTACTCCACGATACCTGCCTGTCGCTGATGGCCGGCGGCATGCTGGCCTGGGCCATTGCGTTGTGGAGCCGTGGCAGCATCACCGCCGGCGACGTGGTCATGGTCAGCGCCCTGACCTTTCGCATCCTGCACGGCTCCCGTGACCTGGCCCTGGCGCTGGTGGACACCACCCAGCAGCTGGGAGCCATCGGCGAGACCCTGCGCATCCTTATCCAGCCCCACGGCCAGAGCGACGTCGAGCGACCCCTGACCCAGGCGCGCGGCGCCCTGAGCTTTACGGGCGTGCACTATCGCTATCCCGATGGGCGTGAGGTGTTCCAGGGTTTCGAGCTGGAGGTGCCGGCCGGCCAGAAGATCGGACTGGTGGGGCCGTCGGGCGCCGGCAAATCGACCCTGATCGGGCTGTTGCAGCGCCTCGACGATGTCCAGCAGGGGCGGATCTGCATCGATGGCGAGGACATCCGCACGGTCAGTCAGGACAGCCTGCGCCAGCGCATCGCCGTGGTGCCCCAGGAGAACGCGCTGTTCAATCGCAGCATCCGCGAGAACATCCGCTATGGCCGGCCGGAGGCCAGCGACGCCGAGGTGGAGGCGGCGGCCCGCCATGCCTATTGCGACGACTTCATCCGCGAGTTGCCCCTGGGCTACGACACCCCGGTGGGGGAGCGCGGCGTGCTGCTTTCCGGTGGTCAGCGCCAGCGCCTGGGCATCGCCCGGGCCTTTCTCAAGGATGCGCCCATCCTCATCCTCGACGAAGCCACCTCGGCGCTGGACAGCCATTCCGAGACGGTCATCCAGCGGGCCCTGCTGGAACTGATGCAAGGCCGCACCGTGGTGGCGGTTGCCCATCGGCTCTCCACCCTGACCGGCTTCGACCGCATTCTGGTGCTGGAGCAGGGCGTCATCGTCGAGGACGGTCCGCCGCAGCGGCTGCGCGAGGGGGAGGGCAGCTTCGCCGCGCTCTGGGAATTGCAGGCGGCACCCTAGCGAACCTAAGTCCTTGTATGGCTTGCAACTTCGCCCCAACCGAGTAGAATGACGCACCTCACCTCAGGGTGAGGCGTTATGGTGGCTCTGTCGGTCCCCCCGCAACGATCAACCGTGAACCCGGTCAGGCCCGGAAGGGAGCAGCCGCAGCGGTGATGTCGTGTGCCGGGGTGTGGCTGGCGGGGCCACCTCCATTTCTGCCCCCCGCTTTTCCTCTTTCCGCTTTTTTCCCTTCTTGTCCGCGTCACCTCCCAGCACTCCGCGAACCACGCCGCACGGCTTTCGTGACGAAATGCACTGTTTTGGTTCATGGCTCTGTGCCATCATGCGCGCCGCACTCTCACCACTGGACAGATGTCCAAGGATCTTTCGTGAAGAACGGACTCGAAAGCGCAGGACGCGCCCTGAGCAATGGCCTCCATCCCTATCGTGTCGACTGCCGGCGCGACACCGAGACGACGCTGGTCGCTCAGATCTACCACCCCAGCGAGCCCCTGCTGCTGATCAGGATCGACCTGACCAACGAGGAGGCGATCAATCCCTTCAAGATGAACGCCACCGTGAGCCGCCTGCGCGGCCAGCTGGATGCCCTGGCCGCCTATGTCGCAAGCGTGCTCCTGGCCGACGGCGAAGACCACTGCCGGCGCGCCTGAAACGGCTTTTTCGCTGCCGTTTCCCTTCCTGATCGCTTGAAAATCCGCCTGGCTGCCTCCATCTGGAGAGGTAGCCGCAGCCCGCGTGGCGTCGTCCCGATACCATGCGGCGGGATGCATTCGCGGCCCCTCTTCGTTAGCATGTGCTCCCCCACGTCTTCTCCTGATCAGGTCTCGATGAGTTACCAGGTTCTTGCGCGCAAATGGCGCCCGCGGTCATTCCGCGAAATGGTCGGCCAGACCCATGTGCTCAAGGCGCTGATCAATGCGCTGGACAACGAGCGGCTGCACCATGCCTATCTGTTCACCGGCACCCGCGGGGTCGGCAAGACCACCATCGCGCGGATCCTGGCCAAGTGCCTGAATTGCGAGACCGGCGTCAGCTCGACGCCCTGTGGCAGCTGCTCGGTGTGCCGCGAGATCGATGAAGGTCGCTTCGTCGACCTCATCGAGGTGGACGCCGCCAGCCGCACCAAGGTGGAAGACACCCGCGAGCTGCTGGAGAACGTGCAGTACGCGCCGTCCCGCGGTCGCTACAAGGTGTACCTCATCGACGAGGTGCACATGCTTTCCACCCACAGCTTCAACGCCCTGCTCAAGACGCTGGAAGAGCCGCCACCCCACGTCAAGTTCCTGCTCGCCACCACCGATCCGCAGAAGCTGCCGGTCACCATCCTCTCGCGCTGCCTGCAGTTCTCGCTGAAGAACATGCCGCCGGAGCGGGTCGTCGCCCACTTGCAGCAGGTGCTCGCTGCGGAAAGCATTCCCTTCGAGGACGATGCCCTCTGGCTGCTGGGTCGCGCGGCCGATGGCTCCATGCGCGACGCCATGAGCCTGACCGATCAGGCGATCGCCTTCGGCGAGGGCAAGGTGCTGGCCGCCGATGTGCGCGCCATGCTCGGAACCCTCGATCATGGCCAGGTCTACGACGTACTCCAGGCCTTGCTGGAAGGTGACGGTCGCGCGGTGCTGGACGCGGTCCGCCATCTGGCCGAGCAGGGCCCCGACTGGGGCGGCGTGCTGGCCGAGCTGCTCAATGTGCTGCACCGCGTGGCCATCGCCCAGGTGCTGCCCGATGCGGTGGACAATGGCCAGGGCGATCGCGAGCGGGTGCTGAGCCTGGCGCAGACGCTACCGGCGGAAGATGTCCAGTACTACTACCAGCTGGGTCTGGTTGGCCGTCGCGATCTGCCACTGGCACCGGATCCGCGTCACGGCTTCGAAATGGTCCTGCTGCGTATGCTGGCCTTCCGGCCCGCCGGTGCGGTGGTTACCGAGCGACCGGCACTAAAGACGACGGGAGCCAGCCCGGCCACGGCTGACTCCAACCCCCGTCCGGTGGCCGTGGCGGTTCCGGTGGCCCCAGCGCCTGCCCCCAGGCCTCAGGCAGCCCCTGCGCCTGTCCCCGTGCCGCCACCTGCAGTTAATACCACCCCTGAAGAGGTGCCGGTCGATCTGCCCTGGGAGGAGTCCGGGCAAGCAGAGGTCAAGGCGGCAGCGGTGCCTGCCCCCGCGCCGGTGGCGCGGGTCGCTGCGCCCGCCGCTCAGGCGGCGCCGAGCGCCGCGCCCACGCCCGCGCCACGGGTCGAGACGACGCCGGACGCCACGGTGATCGCCGAACTGCCCGCGGACACGGCCGGTGACGATCTGGACGGTGACGAAGAGCCGCCGCCAGCCGAGGATTACTACGAGGTGGGGCTGGACGACTACCTCGACAGCCTGGGTGAGCCGGCCGCCGAAGCGGTGGCCGCGGCGCCAGCGCCGGCGGTGCAACCGGCCACCGGTTTGGCAGCCGATTGGCAGACCCTGTTCCCCGACCTCAAGCTGGGCGGGTTGACGGCCAGCATCGCGGCCAACTGCACCCTGGTGGCGGTGGACGGCGATCGCTGGCACCTGCACCTGGATCCGGCGCAGAGCGCGCTGTTCAACGCCAACCAGCAGCGCCGGCTCAACGACGCCCTGAACCAGCAGCAGGGACGCCCGATTACGCTCGAGGTCACCATCCAGACCCCCGAGCAGGAGACGCCCGCCCAGGCCGCCGCACGGCGCCGGGCGGAGCGGCAGCGGCAGGCGGAGTTGTCGATCCAGGACGACCCGCTCATCCGCCAGATGATGCAACAGTTCGCCGCCACGGTGCGCGCGGGTACCATCGAGCCGGTCGACACCCAAGCCTGACCGGTTTTCCATTCATAGTTCGAGGTAGCAGACATGATGAAAGGTGGCATGGCCGGCCTGATGAAGCAGGCCCAGCAGATGCAGGAAAAGATGCAGAAGATGCAGGAAGAGCTGGCGAACGCCGAAGTGACCGGTCAATCCGGCGCCGGCCTGGTCAGCGTCGTCATGACCGGCCGACACGACGTCAAGCGCGTCAGCCTGGACGACAGCCTGATGCAGGAAGACAAGGAAATCCTCGAAGACCTGATCGCCGCCGCGGTGAACGACGCCGTGCGCAAGATCGAGCAGAACAGCCAGGACAAGATGTCCGGCATGACCTCCGGGATGCAGCTGCCGCCCGGCTTCAAGATGCCTTTCTAAGCTGCTCCAGCTGCGGGTGTCCAGCGGGCACCCGTCTCTCCCGCCCTCCAGTACGGTAGTCCATGAGCTTCAGTCCCCTGATTCGCCAATTGATCGATGCGCTCCGGGTCCTGCCCGGGGTCGGCCAGAAGTCCGCCCAGCGCATGGCCCTGCAACTGCTCGAACGCGAACGCCAGGGTGGCTTGCGCCTGGCCACTGCCCTCAGCGCCGCCATGGAAGGGGTTGGGTATTGCCAGCGCTGCCGCACCCTCAGCGAAGACGAGATCTGCGGCTTCTGCGCCGACAGCCGGCGTGACGACAGCCTGCTCTGCGTGGTGGAAGGCCCCATGGATGTCTTCGCCGTGGAGCAGACCGGCTATCGTGGGCGCTACTTCGTGCTCAAGGGGCACCTGTCGCCCATCGACGGCCTGGGTCCGGACGCCATCGGCGTACCCGAACTCGAACGGCGCGTCAGCGAAGGCGGCTTCACGGAAATGATCATTGCCACCAACCCCACGGTGGAAGGCGAGGCGACCGCCTACTACATCGCCCAGCTGCTGGCGCCCAAGGGTCTGACCATCTCCCGTATCGCCCATGGCGTGCCCCTGGGTGGCGAACTCGACCTGGTCGACGGCGGCACCCTGACCCACGCCTTCGCCGGGCGCAAGCCGATCTCGCTCTAGCGCTGCGCTATCCCGTCGCTGCAAGACGGCGACAGGCCTGTATCTTGTGATCGAGAAGCATTATCATTATCGGAAATCAGCGGCTTCCGAGGATGGTGATGCAGACGCTCGAGTCCGACCGGTATGGACACATCCGGACCCTCTACCTGGACCACCATGGCTGGCTGCGCGAGCGGCTGCAGCGGCGGCTGGGTTGCCTGGGGCAGGCGGCCGACCTGGCCCAGGACACCTTCGTGCGGCTGCTGGCCCGGGAAGGCGAGCTGGAACGCCTGCGTGAGCCGCGCGCCTTCCTGGCGACCGTCGCCCAGGGACTGCTGGCCAACCACTGGCGCCGCCAGGCGCTGGAGCGCGCCTATCTCGAGGCGCTCGCCGCGCGACCGCAGGCCGTGCAGCCTTCGCCGGAAGCCCAGGCGCTGATCCTGGAAACCCTCACCGAACTCGATGCGCTGCTCGACTGCCTGCCTGGCCGGGTGCGCCAGGCCTTTCTGCTGGCGCAACTGGAAGGCCTCACCTATGCCGTCATCGCCGAGCGCCTGGGCGTGTCGGAGCGGATGGTCAAGAAGTACATGGCCCAGGCCATGCTGCACTGCCTGGAATTGGTGTCTTGAGTGCGCTGACGCCTGGCGGTGGCGGACCTCTGGCGGAAGCGGCGGACTGGTTCGCCGAACTGGCTGCCGACGAGGTGGACCCCGTCACCGAGCGAGCCTGGGAGCGCTGGTTGCAGGCGGATAGCCGCAACGCCGTGGCCTGGGCGCGGGTGGAAGAGATCAGTGCGCGTTTCAGCGGACTGCCGGCGTCCGGTCGACTGGCCCTGGCGCGGCGCGAGTCCCTGGGCCGGCGCCGGGCGCTCAAGGTGCTGGGATTGGCCCTGGGTGGTCTGGCGCTGGGCTGGGCGCGGCCGGACGACTGGCAGCTGGGGCAGGGCGCCACCTTGAGCACGGCGGTTGGCGAGATCCGCGCCTTCGACCTGGCCGCCGGGGTGCGCGTCTGGCTCAACACCGACAGCCAGCTCGCGCGCGGGGCCACGGCGGATCACTGGCGCTTGCTGCGCGGCGAGGCGTTGTTCGAAAGCCGAGGGCGCGCGGCGCCCACGGTGCTGGATACGACGCCAGGCCGGGTGCGCTTCGGGGCGGGCTGCTGCGCGATCCACGCGCGGGACGAGGGGTTGGAAGTCGCGGCCTACAGTGGCGCTCTGCACTTGCTGCCACGCCAGGCCCGACCCGAGCGCCTGGCGCAAGGGGCTCGAGCGCTGATGACGGCTACCGCCGTACAGCCGCTAGGCACGGTCGATCCGGGGCGGCAACTCTGGCGCCAGGGGCGGCTGGTGGTGGACGACTGGTCGCTGGCGGCCCTGGTGGCGGAGCTGGGTCGCTATCGACCGGGCCTGCTGACCTGCACCGCCACAGTCGCCCAACTGCGGGTGGTGGGCAGCTATCCCCTGGCTGACACCGATCGCGCGCTGGCCGCCCTGGCCGACAGCCTGCCGGTGCGGGTGGAGCGGCGCCTGCCCTGGTGGGTGCAGATCGTGCCCGCCTGAAAAAAATCGCTGCAGGTGGTTCCCCTTTGGCGCGCTCGCGGGGCTTGGGGGAAACGATCTCCGCTTCGAGGCCCTCCATGCACCGCCATACCCGTTTCACCCTGCATCCGCTGTGCCGCGCCCTGCGCGTCTTCGCCCTGGCCATGCCGCTGGGCATCACCGGCCTGGCCACGTCCCAGGGCCTGGTCCAGGCGGCGCCCCTGGCGCAGGAATACCGCATCGAGGCGGGCAGTCTGGCCACGGTGGTGAGCACCTTCGCCGCCCAGAGCGGCGTGCTGCTGTCGGCGCCCGCCCAGGGGCTGGAAGGTCGGCGCAGTCCGGGCCTGCAAGGCCGCTACACGCCGGCCGAGGGCTTCCAGCAGATCCTCCAGGGCAGTGGCCTGCAGGCGGTGCGCCAGGCGGATGACAGCTATCGCCTGGAGGCCATGCCCGCGAGCGGGGTGACCGCCCTCAGCGACACCACGGTGACCGGCTTCGCCCTGGGCAACGCCCTGGGCGAGACCGATGGCTACCTGGCGACCCACAGCGACGTGGCCACCAAGACCAGCAAGGGACTGCTGGAAACCTCCCAGTCGGTCTCGGTGGTGACCCGCGAGCAGATCGATGACCAGGGCGCCAAGACCGTGCAGCAGGCCATGAGGTACACCCCGGGCATCTTCACCGGCCAGATCGGCGCCTCCAATCGCTACGACTATGTGGTGATGCGCGGCTTCGCCGACAACAGCGTCGACAATGTCTTTCTCGACGGCCTCAAGACCATGGGCGACAGCGGCACCTTCAGCTCGCTGCAGGTCGACCCCTATTTCCTCGAGCGCATCGACGTGGTGAAGGGGCCGGCTTCGGTGCTCTATGGCCGCAGCCTGCCGGGCGGCCTGGTGGCCCTGACCAGCAAGAAGCCACTGTACCAGCCCTACCACCAGGTCCAGGCTACCCTGGGCAATCTCGGCCAGCGCGGCGCCGGTTTCGATTTCGGCGGACCGCTGGACGAGGAGGGGCATATCGCCTACCGCCTGGTGGGTCTGGCCCAGCACAGCGACACCCAGTTCGATCATGTGGAGGAAGAGCGCTATGCCCTGGCCCCCAGTCTGGCCATCGACCTGAGTGACGACACCATCCTGACCCTGCAGGCCTATCTGCAAAAGGACCCGGATGGCGGCTACCACAGTGGCGTCCCGGCCGAAGGCAGCCTCTATCGCCGCAATGGCCGCTACATCAGCAATCACTTCTTCGACGGCGAGCCTGACCACGACAAATTCGAGCGAACCCAGCAGATGGTCGGCTACCAGTTCGAGCACAGGTTCAACGACGTCTGGAGCGCGCGGCAGAATTTCCGCTATGCCAAGTCGCGGGTCGAGCTGGAGCAGGTCTATGGCTACGGCTATGTCGGCAGCAGCGACCTGCTCAATCGCTACTACTCCGGCGGCCGCGAGAATCTGCACGCCTATACCCTGGACAACCTGGTGCAGGCGGACTTCGACTGGGCGGGCAGCCGTCATACCCTACTGGCCGGCCTGGACTACCAGCGCCGCTGGACCCACGTCGACTGGCCCAGTGGCACGGCAGATCCGCTGGATGCCTTCGCGCCCAGCTATGGTGGCCAGGTGACCGTCTACCCGGGCAGCGAATACCGCCGCGAACTGCAGCAGACCGGCGTCTACCTGCAGGACCTGATCGAGCTGGATCGCTGGCGCCTTTCGCTCGGCCTGCGCCAGGACTGGGTGGAGATCGGCATCGAGGATCGCCAGGCGG
The DNA here is from genome assembly GCF_014190935.1 of Pseudomonas sp. AS2.8. Classification (NCBI taxonomy): domain Bacteria; kingdom Pseudomonadati; phylum Pseudomonadota; class Gammaproteobacteria; order Pseudomonadales; family Pseudomonadaceae; genus Pseudomonas; species Pseudomonas sp. AS2.8. The sequence goes on along the minus strand of NZ_JACHVV010000002.1, from coordinate 139,634 downwards.
GTACCCGCAGCAGCGCGCGCCGCGGCCAGGCCAGCGGGCGCGCCGGAGCGCTCTATCTGTTCGACAATGGCCTGGCGCCCTACCTGAGCTATTCCACGTCCTTCAATCCCAATGCCTACAACGATGCGGCGGGCAATCCGCTGGAGCCCACCGAGGGCAAGCAGTGGGAGCTGGGCCTGAAATACCAGCCGCCCGGCAGCGCCAGCTTCTACACCGCCTCGCTGTTCCACATCACCCAGGAAAACGTGGCGACCAAGCTGCCCCAGGAGGACTTCTATTCTTCGGTGGGCGAGATCCACTCCCGTGGCCTGGAGCTGGAGGGCCATCTGCAACTGGCCGAGCGGCTCAAGCTGCTGGGCAGTTACACCTTCACCGACATCGAGTACACCCAGGCGCTGGACGGCACCCAGGGCAATACGCCGAATCAGGCGCCGCGGCACCAGGCGTCGCTGTGGGGGCAATACGAACTGGCGGGGCCCCTGGCGGGCTTCAGCGTCGGCGCCGGCGCGCGCTACGTGGGCACCAGCTGGGCGGACAAGGCCAATACCCGCAAGGTACCGGCCTACACCCTGGTGGACGCCATGCTCGCCTATGACTTCACCCGCCTGGGGCTGCCGGGGCTCACGGCGCGGGTCAATGCCAACAACGTGCTGGGCAAGGACTACGTGGCGTCCTGCTACAGCCTGGACTTCTGCTATTTCGGCGAGGAGCGCAACGTGACCGCGACGGTCAGCTACAGCTTCTAGGTGCTCAGGGTCCTGCCACTCAGGCAGGACCCCTGGCCTCAACCTTCCAGCTGACCGCCGGCCAGGGCGCAGAGGCGGGCGGAATCGAGGATGCGTACTTCCTTGCCTTCGGCCGCCAGCACACCGCTCTGCTGGAAGCGGGTGAAGACGCGCGACACGGTTTCCACCGCCAGGCCGAGGAAGTTGCCGATCTCGTTGCGCGACATGCTCAGGCGGAATTGCTGGGCGGAAAAGCCGCGGGCATGGAAGCGCGCGGAGAGATTGACCAGGAAGGTGGCGATGCGCTCGTCGGCGCTCTTCTTCGACAGCAGCACCATCATCTGTTGGTCGTCGCGGATCTCCCGGCTCATCACCCGCAAGAGCTGGCGGCGCAGTTGCGGCAGCTGCTCGGAGAGTTCGTCCAGGCGCTCGAAGGGGATCTCGCAGACGGTGGTGGTCTCCAGCGCCCGGGCCGAGACCGGATAGCGCTCGGTGTCCATGCCCGACAGGCCGACCAGTTCGCTGGGCAGGTGGAAGCCGGTGATCTGCTCCTCGCCGGCATCGCTCAGGCTGCTGGTGCGCAGGGCGCCGGAACGTACCGCATAGACCGAGCCGAAGGTATCGCCCTGGCGGAACAGGTGGTCACCCTTGGCCAGCGGCCGGCCGCGCTTGACGATCTGGTCGAGGGCGTCCAGGTCTTTCAGATCGAGCGACAGCGGCAGGCACAGCGAGGCGAGGCTGCAATCCTTGCAATGGGCCTGGGCGTTGCGCAGCTTGAGGGGCTCGGTCATGGGGGAGGATCGCTTCTCGTCTGTTTCCAAAAGTCTAACTTTAGCAGTCGTGGCAGGCATGGGTCATATCACCCGGGAAAAGCGCTGATTGTCGTGGCCCGCCAGATAGCGGTCGAACAGCATGCACAGGGCACGGATCAGCAGGCGGCCGGGCGGCAGCACCTGCAGGCCGCGCGCATCGAGGCGGATCAGGCCGTCTGCGGCCATGGCGTCTAGGTGCGGCCAGGCATCGGCGAAGTACTGGCGGAAATCCAGTTCGCAGCTGCGCTCGATGGCGGCGAAGTCCAGCTGGAAGTGGCAGATCAGCTGGGCGATCACCGCGCCGCGGATGCGGTCGTCGCGCGAACGGCGCAGGCCGCGGGCCACCGCCAGTTCGCCCTGGCCCAGGCGTTCCTGGTAGCGGGCGAGATCGGGGGTGTTCTGGCAGAGCACCTCGCCCACCTGGCTGATGGCGGAGACGCCCAAGCCGAGCAGGTCGCAGTGGCCGTGGGTGGTGTAGCCCTGGAAGTTGCGCTGCAGGGTGCCGTCTTCCTGGGCGATGGCCAGGTCGTCGTCGGGCAGGGCGAAGTGGTCCATGCCGATGTAGCGATAACCCGCGGCCAGCAGCTGTTCCACGGTGCGCTGCAGCATCTCCAGCTTGGCCGCGGGGTCCGGCAGTTCGCTGGCGTCGATGCGCCGCTGCGGCGGAAAGCGCTGCGGCAGATGGGCGTAGTTGAACACCGACAGGCGATGCGGCTGCAATTCCAGCACCCGCTCCACGGTGTGGGCGAAGCTGGCCGGGGTCTGCCGCGGCAGGCCGTAGATGAGGTCCAGGTTGATGGAGCGATAGTCGAGGGCGCGGGCGGCCTCCACCAGGGTGCGGGTGTCGTCGAAGGGCTGCAGGCGATTGATCGCCAGCTGCACCTGCAGGTCCAGGTCCTGGACGCCGAAACTGACGCGGTTGAAACCCAGCTCGCGCAACAGGCCCATGGTGCTCCAGTCGGCTTCGCGCGGATCGATCTCGATGGAGTAGTCGCCCCGGTCGTCGTCGGCCAGGGTGAAGTGCCGGCGCAGGTCGGCCATCAGCTCGCGCAGCTGCATGGGATTGAGAAAGGTCGGGGTGCCGCCGCCGAGGTGCAGCTGTTCCACCCGCTGCCCGCCCTCCAGGTGCCGGCTGGTGAGGATCATCTCCTGGCGCAGGGCGTGGAGGTAGGCGGCGCTGCGGCTGCGGTCCTTGGTGATGACCTTGTTGCAGGCGCAGTAGTAGCAGATGTTGGCGCAGAAGGGCACGTGCAGGTAGAGCGAGAGAGGCCGTCCGGCCTGGCGACTCAGGCGCAGGGCGCCGAGCAGGTCGAAGGGACCGATGCCGTCGTGGAATTGCACGGCGGTGGGGTAGGAGGTGTAGCGGGGGCCGGCGCGATCGTAGCGGGCGATGAGGTCGGCGTCCCAGACGAGGGCGGCTGTCATGCCGGGCTCCAATGGTTTCGAGGTGCCCAGTGTGAGGGGCGCGGCCTGCGCTTTATTGATCCAGATCAATAAAGGCCGGGTTAAGCTTGGGCGTTTGGACGAGGAGTGGCCCATGGCAGACGAGTTGTACCTCGACAGCTTTCGCGAATGCCGACCCGCGGGTCCGCCGCTGGCGACCCTGTTGCTGGCCCATGGGGCGGGGGCGGGGATGGACAGCCCCTTCATGGAGCAGCTGGCCGAAGCACTGGCGCGGCGCGACATCCGCACCCTGAGATTCGACTTTCCCTACATGGCGCGGGCCCGCGCCGAAGGCCGGCGACGCCCGCCGAATCCGGCGCCGGTCCTGCTGGAGCACTGGCGGGCCATGGTCGCCACCTGGCGCGCGGCGGAAAGCGGGCCGTTGTGGCTGGCGGGCAAGTCCATGGGCGGGCGGATGGCCAGTCTGCTGGCCGATGACCTGGGCGCGGCGGGCCTCGTCTGCCTGGGCTATCCCTTCCATCCGGCCGGCAAGCCCGAGCGGCTGCGCACCGAACACCTGGCGACCCTGGCCACGCCGACGCTGATCGTCCAGGGCGAGCGGGATGCCCTGGGCACCCGCGCGGAGGTGGCCGGTTATGCCCTGGCGCCCACGCTCGAGGTGCAGTGGATCGCCACCGCCGACCACGATCTCAAGCCGCTCAAGAGCAGCGGCCTGAGCCAGACCCAGGCGCTGGTGGAAACGGCGGCCTGGGTGGCGGCCTTCGTGCGGACGGCATCGATGCATTAGAGCCTGTTCAAGGTCTCGCGAACTAGAGACAAACAAGGCCTAGGCGGCCCCACGAAAATGGCTGAGGAAGCGGATCGGACCCGCGCTCGGGTTTACGAGTGGTAAATGAGCATTCCGAAGCCATTTTCAACGCCGTTTGGCCGACGCGCAGCAGACTTTGAGCAGGCTCTTAGATCACCCGGAAGCCACTGGTGCCATCCCGCCGCAACTGCTCGACCAGGCCGAATTCCCAGTCCAGGTAGGCCTGCATGGCCGCGCGCGGGGCCTCGGTGCCTTCATAGGGGCGTCGGTAGCGATCGCGCCGGGTCGACAGCAGCTGTGTTTCGCCGCTTTCCACCGGCAGGCCGGCAGCCAGCCAGGCCGCGGTGCCGCCCTCCAGCAGCAGGACCGGCCGGTCGGTAATGGCCTGGACATCGACGGCGGCGAAGGCGGCCAGTTGGCCACTTCCGCAGGTGAAGACATAGCGCTCGGCCGGTGGCAGCGCTGCCGGCAGATCGGCGCGCAGCACCCAGGCTGCGCCCGGGATGTGCCGCTGCACATAGTTGGCGCTGGCGGTGACATCCACCACCAGGGTGCCCGGCTCCGCCAGCAATTCCTGCAGGCGCGTCACCGAGATGCGCTCCAGCGGCCCGGGAACGGGCGCGGGCGGCTGCCAGGGACCGGTGGCGCTCAGGGCGCTGGCCGGGATGGCATCGACCACCGCCACGTCCCAGCCCATCTGTGCCAGCCAGGAGGCGCTCATGTTGGCGCGTACGCCGTCGTCGTCCGCCAGGGCCAGGCGGGCACCGCGTACCGGGGCGCTGTGGTCGGTCTCCTGGACCAGTTGGCCACCTGGCGTCGAGCGGGCACCGGGCAGGTGGCCAGCGGCGAATTCCTCGGGGGTGCGGACATCGATCAGGTAGTTCGTCCGCTGCGCCTCGTTGCGCCAGGCCTCCAGTTCGCTGAAGGCCAGCCGGGCGACACCGGCGCGATCGGCGACCTGACGCGCGCGGGTCGCGGCGGTGGCCCGGGTCGCCGGACTCACCGCGCCGAAGCGGCGTTGCTGGCCGTGTTCCAGGGTCTGGCCGGCCAGGGTCCAGCCGATGGTGCCATTGCGCAGGGCGGCCACCGGATTGGGAATGCCGGCGTTGATCAGCGACTGGGCGCCGATCAGGCTGCGGGTCCGGCCTGCGCAGTTGACGATGACCCGGGTCCGCGGATCGGGTGCCAGCTCGGCCACCCGCAGCACCAGTTCGGCACCCGGCACGCTGACCCCGCCGGGAATGCTCATGGTCTGGTATTCCTCGAAACGACGGGCATCGAGGATTACCAGGTCGGCGTCCTGATCCAGCAGCGCCTGGACCTCCTCGGCGGGCAGCGAGGGGGTATGGCGGCGGGCTTCCACCAGTTCGCCAAAGGCCTTGCTCGGCACGTTGACGTCGATGAAGAGCTCGCCGCCACTGGCGCGCCAGCCCGCGAGGCCACCTTCGAGCAGAGCCACGTCGGTATAGCCCAGGGCGCGCAGGCGTTCGGCCGCGCGTTCCGCCAGGCCTTCGCCCGCGTCATAGAGGGTGATGGCCACGTCGCGCCGCGGCAGCCGCGACCAGGCTTCCAGCTCCAGGCGCGACAACGGCAGATTGGCGGCCCACAACGGATGGCCGGCGGCAAAGGGGTCTTCCTCGCGGACGTCGAGCAGGGCGACTTCGGTGCCGGCGAGCAGGGCCTGGCGGATGTCCTCGGCGGTGCGGATGGCGGTCATGGTGTGGCGGTCTCCTGGGACAGGTCCCACAGGTTGGGCAGCTGGCGATTGGTGTAGCCGGAGATGAAGGGCTTTTCCTGGCCATCGGCGGCATAGACGGCGCGGCGCACGGCGCCGATGTTGCCGCCATAGACGTGGATGCTGATGGAGGTGCGGTCGGCATAGGCGTTGCTGACCTGGTGGATGTCGCCCACCCGTGGCGAGACCGCTTCCACCTGGCCCGGCTCCAGGCGCACGGGAGCGCCTTCCGGCAGCAGGCGGCCGGCGGGATCGCGGGCGAAGCCCTGGGCGGTCTCGGCGCCGCGCAGCATGCCGATCAGGCCCCAGGTGCGGTGGTCATGCACCGGCGTGGCCTGGCCCGGGCCCCAGACGAAACTCACCACCGAGAAGCGCTGGCGGGCATCGGCATGCAGCAGGTACTGACTGTAGCGCTCGGGGCGGGGCAGGGCGCAGTCCTCCGGCAGCCAGTCGTCATGGCGGACCAGTTCGCCGAGCAGGGCGGCGCCTCGCTGCAGCAGCTGCGGTTCGGCAGGGTGTTCGTCGACGAGGGTGGCGAGGTCATGCAGGAACAGGCGCAGGCGGTCGAGCCTAAGGGTCATGGCGGGCTCCACGGATGAGACGGGTGGGCAATGACGGCCATTAAAGCAAGGTCAGGGCCTGGCGCCTTAGATCGATTGGTTCTGTGCTGAAAACTATGATTCGCATAATTATCTAATTTGTTTATCCATGCGGTGCATATTAGGTTATGCGCAATCGATATTTCCGTCTCGGCGACCCACAACGTTAGGTTCTAAGCAGACCAGGGCAACGCCCGTCGCCCTGGCGCCTCTTCTGCTTCTGGAGCCCTGCATGACCGCCTTCCACAACGCCCTCGCCAGCGTCCGCGCCCAGGTGTCCGCCGCCGAATGGGAGGCTCGGGTCAAGCTCGCCGCCGCCTATCGCCTGGCCGCCCGCGAACGCTGGACCGACCACATCTACACCCACTTCTCGCTGCGGGTGCCGGGCCCGGAGGCGCACTTCCTGATCAATCCCTTCGGCCAGACCTTCGACGAGATCAGCGCCTCTTCGCTGGTGAAGGTGGATATCGATGGCGAGATCGTCCTCGACCCCACCGGGCTCGGCATAAACCCGGCCGGCTACGTGATCCACAGCGCCATCCACCGTGCCCAGCCGGAACTCCATGCGGTGCTGCACACCCATACCGCCGCCGGCATCGGCGTCTCCGCCCAGCGCGGTGGACTGCTGATGCTTTCCCAGCACGCCATGAGGTTCTTTGGCCGCCTGGCCTATCACGGCTACGAGGGTGTGGCCCTGGATCTGGACGAGCAGAGTCGGCTGGTGGCCGACCTCGGAACGCACCCGGCGATGATACTCTGCAACCATGGCCTGCTCACCGTGGGCGCAAGTCTGGAGGAGGCCTTCTGGCACCTCTATTACCTGGAGCGCTCCTGCGCGGCGCAACTGGCGGCGCAGAGCGGCGGGGCAGAACTGGTGATCGCCGCGGACGCCGTCGCGCAGAAGGTCAGCGACCTCATCCCCGGCAATCTGGCGCGCGGTGCCCATGTCCGTCACTGGGAGGCGGCGGTACGTCAACTGGAGCGCCACGAGGGCCGGGAGTACGCGCAATGAAGCGATTGCTCGCCACGCTGGGCCTGGCGTTGCTGCTGGGGCAGGCCCAGGCGGCGCCGGATCTCTCCGGCGTGACCCTGGTGCTGGGCGACCAGGCCCGTGGTCTGCGCGCCATGATGGAAGCCGCCGGCACCCTCGAAGGCGCCCCCTACAACTATCGCTGGGCCAACTTCCAGGGCGCCGCGCCGCTGTTCGAGGCCCAGCGCGTCGGCGCGGTGGATACCTCCTATGCCGGTGACCTGCCGGTGCTGATGGCCGCGTCCGGCGGTGTGCCGCTCAAGCTCATCGCCACCAACGTCGGCTACCCCCAGGCCAACGGCCTGTTGGTGCAGAAGGATTCGCCGATCCGTTCGGTCAAGGATCTCAAGGGGCGCACCGTGGTGGTGTCCTCGGCCAAGGGCAGCATCTCCCAGCACCTGCTCTATGCCGCCCTCGAAGAGGCCGGGCTCAGACGGGAGGACGTCACGGTCAAGTTCGTGCTGCCCACCGACGCCAGCGCCGCCTTCAATGCCGGGCAGATCGACGCCTGGGCGACCTTCGATCCCTATCTCGGCATCGCCGAGCAACACGGCGCCCGGCTGCTGCGCGACGGCCAGGGGCTGACCACCGCGCTGGGCTTTCTCACCGCCACCCCGGCGTCGCTGGAGGACCCGGCCAAGCGCGCCGCCATCGCCGATTTCGCCGGGCGCCTGGCCCAGGCACGGGCCTGGGCGGTCGCCCATCCGCAGGACTATGCGCGGGTCTATGCCGAGCTGACGCGCCTGCCGGAAGGCGCCGCGGTGGCCATTTCCACCCGCACCTCCCGTGGCCTGCGCCCGGTGCAGGCGGCGGACGTCGCCGCGGTTCAGCAGGTGGCCGATCTGTTCAGCGAACTCCAGGTGCTGCCCAAGCCGGTCGACGTCGCCGCCCTGGCCGATGCCAGTGTCTTTACCCAGGAAGCCAAACCATGACCCTCATCCGCCGTACCCTGCTGGCGCTACCGCTGCTGCTCGCCGCCAGCGCGGCCCTGGCCGCCGAGACCCTGACCCTGCGCATCGCCGACCAGAAGGGCAACATGCGCGCCCAGCTGGAGGCTGCCGACGGCCTGCGCGACCTGCCGGGTTATCGCATCCAGTGGGCGGAATTTCCCGCCGCCGCGCCCCTGGCCGAGGCGCTCAATGCTGGCGCGGTGGACGCCGGCATCATCGGTGACGGGCCGCTGCTGTTCGCCTTGGCCGCCGGCGCGCCGGTCAAGGCCATCGCCGTGGACAAGTCCGATCCCTATGGCACGGCGGTGATCGTGCCGCGCGACTCGCCACTGCGTAGCGCGGCCGATCTCAAGGGCAAGCGCATCGCCACCGGGCGCGGCTCCATTGGTCATTACATTGCCCTCAAGGCGCTGGATTCCGTGGGCCTGACCGCCCAGGACGTGAGCTTTCGCTTCCTCGGCCCGGTGGACGCCAAGATGGCCCTGGCCAATGGTTCGGTGGACGCCTGGGCGACCTGGGAGCCCTACACCGCCCAGGCCGAGCAGGTCGACGGCGCTCGGGTGCTGGTCAGTGGTCGCGGACTCTGGGCGGGCAACAGCTTCCTGGCCGCCACCGACACGGCCCTGGCCGATCCGGCCCGGCGCGCGGCGCTGCAGGACTATCTCGAGCGCCTGGCCGCTGCCCAGCGCTGGGGCTACAGCCACCTGGACAGCTATGCCAAGACCCTGGCGCAGATCATCGGCTTTCCCGAAGCGGTGGCGCGGTTGCAGTTCGAGCGCCGCCAACTGCACTGGGAACCTATCGACCAGCAGGTGGTGGCCGACCAGCAGGCGGCGGCGGACTTCTATCATCGCAGCGGCCTGATACCACAGCGCCTGGAGGCCCGGGCGACCTTCGCCGAGGGGTTCCGGGTCAGCAAGCCGGACGTGCCGCGGCAGGCGGCGCGGGAGTAGGGCGGGATGCGGGGTGGTGTTGGGCTTCGCTACGCTCAGCGCCAACCTACGGGCCGGGTGCCAGGTAGTGGGAGCAGGCTTCCATGGGAGCTCACCCCAACCCTCTCCCTGTGGGAGAGGGTTGGGGTGAGGGAAAAACCACACCTCCACTCGACCTATCCATATAACCCATCCTTATTTCAAAAACGCTGAACAGCTTGAGTAGGCTATAAGCCAATTCCATGGATGAGCGCACCCCGATGCCCCCACGTCTTCCCTTCACCCGTCGTCCCCTGGTCCTGGGGCTCGCGGCCAGCCTGCTCATCGGACTGGTTGCCGTACCCCAGGCGGCCAAGGCCGAGGGCACCCTGCGCATCTCCGAACAGTTCGGGGTGTCCTATGTGATCCTGCATGTGCTGCGTGACCAGCAACTGATCGAAAAGCACGGCAAGGAAGAGGGCGTCGACATCAAGGTCGACTGGATAAAGCTGTCCGGTGGCGCGGCCGTCAACGAGGCGGTGCTGTCGGGCGCGGTGGACGTCGGCTCCGCCGGGCTCGGGCCGCTGTTCACGCTCTGGGACCGCACCCATGGTCGGCAGAACGTCAAGGCCGTGGCCAGTCTGGGAGCCTTTCCCAACTACCTGGTCACCAACAATCCGCAGGTGAAGACCCTGGCCGACTTCACCGCCAAGGACCGCATCGCCGTGCCGGCGGTCAACGTCTCGGTGCAGTCGCGCTTCCTGCAGTACGCCGCCGCCCAAGCCTTTGGCGAGAAGAACTGGAATCGCCTGGATCCCCTGACCGTGGCGGTGCCGCATCCGGATGCCACCGCGGCGGTGATCTCCGGTGGTACCGAGATCAACAGCCACTTCGCCAATCCGCCGTTCCAGGAGCAGGAACTGGCCAGCGGCAAGGTGCACAAGGTGCTCAGTTCCTATGACGTGCTCGGTGGGGCCGTCTCGCCCAACCTGGTGTTCGTCACCGAGAAATTCCGCCGGGACAATCCCAAGACCTACAAGGCCTTCCGTGAGGCGCTGGTCGAGGCCGGACAGATCATCGAGAAGGACAAGGCCGCCGCTGCCCGTACCTATGTGAAAGTCGAGAATTCCCGCCTCGATCCGGCGCTGATCCAGCAGATCATCGAAAGCCCCGAGGTCAACTTCGACACGGCGCCGCAGAACACCCTGAAGCTGGCGGAATTCATGTACCGCATCGGGGCCATCCGCAACCAACCCGGCAGCTGGCAGGACTATTTCTTCGTCGACGCGCCCGACCAGAAAGGCAGCTGATCCCCTTTCCCTTACGGGTTCCACCGGACCACCGGACGAGCCCTCGACATCTCGAGGTCTCCCATGGCTATTCCTCCACTTTTCCAGCGCCTCGGGCTGCTCCTGGCGAGCACGACCCTGGCGCTGTCCGCCCAGGCCGCCGAGCCGCAGAAGATCCGCCTCGGCATCAACGACAGTCCGCAGAATGCCGCCCTGGAGCGCGCCGCCGAGGTGGCGCGGGAACGGGGCGTGGAGGTGGAAATCGTCGCCTTCAGCGACTGGAACACGCCGAATCTGGCGCTCGCCCACGGCGACATCGACGTCAACTACTTCCAGCATCAACCCTTCCTGGAAAACGCCAACGCCCAGAACGGCTACGGCCTGGTGCCCATCGCCTATGGCGTGGAAAACAAGGTCGGTCTCTATTCCAAACGGGTGAAGAGTTTCGCCGAGGTGCCGGACGGCGCCACCGTGGCGGTGGCCGACGATCCGGTCAACCAGGGCCGCGGGCTGCACCTCTATGCCCGGGCCGGCCTGATCCAGCTCAAGCCCGGTACCGGGCCCAAGGCCAGCCTGCAGGACATCGTCGCCAATCCCCGCCAGCTGAAATTCATCGAACTGCCCGGTCCGCAACTGGCGCGGGTGCTGGACGACGTGACCCTGGCGCAAAGCTATCCTTCGCACATCCTCGCCGCCGGCACCACGGACCCCAACAGTGCGCTGCTGTTCAGCGACGACGAGGCCAGCGGCCACCTCTATGCCCTGAGGTTCGTGACCAAGCCGGACAAGGCCGATGACCCGGCGATCCGGACCTTCATCCAGGTGTTCCAGAACGATCCGCGGGTGCGCGAGGCCATCGCCAAGGCCTATGGCAATCCGCAGCTCTACAGCCTAGCCTGGCTGAACCGGCAGGAGGCCGCCCGATGAGCAACGCGCTGCTCAGAACCACAACGGCGCAACCGCCCGCCGAACCCCAGGCCGCCCCCGCGCGCGAGCATCTGCGCCTGAGCGGGGTGCAAAAGGTCTACACCGGCGGCGCCCTGCCGGTGACCGCTCTGGCGGACATCGACCTCAGCATCGCCCGCGGCGAGATCTTCGGCATCATCGGTCGCAGTGGCGCCGGCAAGTCCAGCCTGATTCGCACCCTCAACCGCCTGGAAGACGTCAGCGCCGGCCAGGTCCTGGTCGATGGCGTCGACATCGGCACTCTGAAGGGGGATCGCCTGGTGGCGCTGCGGCGGCGCATCGGCATGATCTTCCAGCACTTCAATCTGCTGGCCTCGCAGACGGTGCTGGAGAATCTGGCCTTGCCGCTCAAGGCCGCCGGCTTTCGCCGCGACGAGATCGAAGCCCGGGCGCGGGAGTTGCTCGAGCTGGTCGGGCTGCAGGGCAAGGAGCAGGTCTATCCCTCGCGGCTGTCCGGGGGCCAGAAGCAGCGGGTAGGCATCGCCCGCGCGCTGATGCTCAAGCCCGAATTGCTGCTCTGCGACGAGGCCACCTCGGCGCTGGACCCGGAGACCACCCAGTCGATCCTGGCGCTGTTGCAGGACATCAATCGCCGCCTGGGGCTGACCATCGTGCTCATCACCCACGAGATGGCGGTGATCCGCCAGATCTGCGACCGGGTGGTGGTGCTGGAGCACGGCCGCATCGTCGAACAGGGCCCGGTGTGGCAGCTGTTCGGCGCGCCCCAGGCAGAAGCCACCCGGGCGCTGCTGGCACCCCTGGCGGCGCAGCTGCCGGCGGATCTGGCCAGGCGGCTCGGCGCCACCCGGCAACCGGGCGCCCGGGCCGTGCTGGAACTCAGCTACGACGGCCAGGGCGTGGAGCCCGACTTCCAGGCGCTGGGCCAGGCCCTCGGCGCACCGGTCGAACTGCTGCATGGCGGTATCGACCGTATCCAGGGCCATGCCCTGGGCCGCCTGCTGGTGGCGACCGCGGCACCGGAGCGGCGGCTGGCCAGCTTCCTGACCCAGACCGGGTTGTTCGCCCGGGCGGAGGTGCTGGGCTATGTCTGACTTCATGCTCAAGGCGCTGTGGAAGGCCTTTCTCGATACCCTGACCATGGTCAGCGTGTCGGCCGCCATCGTCTGGTTCGCCGGCATCGCCCTGGCGGTGGTGCTGGTGACCACCGGGCGCGGCGCCATCTTCGCTGCGCCCACCCTCAACCGGGTGCTGGGCACCCTGATCAACGCCTTTCGCGCCACGCCCTTCATCATCCTGCTGGTGGCCCTGATCCCGCTGACGCGGCTGATCACCGGGACCACCATCGGCGTCTGGGCGGCGGTGGTACCCATCACCCTCAGCGCCACGCCGTTCTTCGCCCGCATCGCCGAGGTCAGCCTGCGCGAGGTTGGCGGTGGAGTGATCGAAGCGGCCCAGGCATTGGGCTGCGAACGGCGGCACATCGTCTTCAACGTGCTCCTGCCGGAGGCGCTGCCCGGCATCATCGGCGGCTTCACCGTGACCCTGGTGGCCATGATCGGCGCCTCGGCCATGGCCGGCGCCATAGGCGCAGGAGGGCTCGGCGACCTGGCGATCCGCTATGGCTACCAGCGCTACGACACCCAGGTGATGGCCGTGGTGATCGCCATCCTGGTGGTGCTGGTGTGCGGCATCCAGTTCATCGGCGACCGCTACGTGCGGCACCTGCGAGCGCGCTAGCTGAGGCGCTCCAGGTAGGCCGGCAATTCCGGGTCGGGCAGCACCGAGAGCACCTTGAGCCGCTGCAGGGTGCGATCACGGCCGCGCAAGAGGTGATTGCGCAGCTGGCTGGCGGCCGAGTCCGGACTGCCCACCAGCAGGGATTCCAGCACCAGGCGGTGTTCCACCAGCACCGCCTCGTCCAGCGGCGTGCCGAGCGACTGGTGGAAGATGCGCGAGACGTTCAGCGGACTCTGGCTATGGGCAATGAGCTGGGCCAGCTTGCGATTGCGCAGGCCGGCCAGGCACCGCCCATGCAGATCCGCCTCGATCCGCTCCACCGCCGTCCATGAGGTAGGGGCAGGGTGGGCGGCCAGTTGTTCCAGCCGTTCCAGCATCGTCAGCAGCTCGCTGCGCGCCAGGCTCGGGGCGGTCTGCAACAGCGCCTCGGGTTCCAGCAGGGCGCGGATCTCGTAGTCGTCGCGGATGGCCTGGGCGGTGAGCGGACCGGCCAGCCACTGGCCATAGGGTTCCTTTTCCACCAGGCCGCGGTCGCGCAGGCGCATCAGGGCTTCGCGCACCACGGCGCGACTGACGCCCAGGTGGTCGGCCGCCCGCTGCTCGTCCAGGCGGAAATGGCCGAAGAGCAGGGCGTGGCTGACACAGGCGGCGATCTCGTCGCCGACGCGCTCGCCCAGGGAGCGCGTATCGATCAGGTCATCGCTGCTGTCCAGCCCGAGCAACTGGCGGGTCAGCGGCTGGCGCTGCGGCTCGCCCGCGGTACCGGCCGGATCGATCAGATAGCCACGCCCCTCGAAGCGGCGGATCAGGCCTTCCTCCTGCAACAGCGTCAGCGCCTGGCGCACCGGTACCCGACTGGTGCCGAACAGTTGCGCCAGCGGCGCCTCGACCAGCACCAGCCCCGGCGCCGCGCGACCGGCCAGGATGGCTTCGCGCAGCGCACTGCGGATCATCGCGTAGCGCGCGGCGGTACGACTGTCATCGAGGGGGGCGGGGACTGCTGCCGACATCGGGGGCCTTCCGGAAACGAGATGAGAATTGTGGCACAGGCCCGCGGCCTTTCGCGCGTTACCGGCGGGGTCGGGCGCACGCACGGTAACGGGGCAGGCGTTACGGTTCTGCACAAAAATGGATCTGTTTAATTTAAGTACATTTTATTGGCTGGCGGTGAAGAAAGGACCAGGCGACCTCTAGGTGCTGGCTCTGCGAGCTGATGGCTGCCTTTTTATAAAGCTGGCACAAAGCCTGCTCTGTTAAACGTACCAAATTATAAAATGTACGTTTAGGGAGCAGCCATGGAATCCGCCCACGCCCTGTCCCTTGATGCCTTCGGTCTCGGCGAGGCCTATGCCGCCGGTACCCTCGATCCGGTCGCGGTCTTCGAGGCGGCACTGGCGCGCGCCCAGGCATCCTCGGCCGTCTTCATCACCCTGACCGCCGAGCGCGGACGCGCCGAAGCCCTGGCCGCGCGCGAGCGCTGGCAGGCCGGACAGCCGCGTTCGCCGCTGGATGGCGTGCCGCTGGCTTGGAAGGACCTGTTCGACCTGCAGGGCGAGGTCACCACCTGCGGCGCCGAGCTGCGCCGCCTGGCGCCACCGGCGGCCACCGACGCCGCGCTGGTGCAGCGCCTGAGCCAGGCCGGCCTGGTCAATCTGGGCAAGGTCAATCTCAGCGAATTCGCCTATTCCGGCGTGGGGTTGAATCCTCATTTCGGCACGCCCGCCAACCCGCAGGCGCAAGGCGAGGTGCGCATACCCGGCGGCTCTTCCTCGGGTTCAGCGGTGGCCGTCGCCGCCGGCATCGTGCCCCTGGCGTTCGGTACCGACACCGCCGGTTCGGTGCGCTTGCCGGCCGCGCTCAATGGGCTGGTGGGCTATCGGCCCAGCCTGGGGCGCTATCCGGCGACCGGCATCTTTCCACTGGCCGCGTCCTATGACGTACCGGGTCCGCTGGCGCGCAGCCTGCGCGATGTGCAGTGCCTGGATCGCCTGCTGACGGGCGCGGCGGCCCGCCCGTTGCCGGCGCCAACGGAACTGCGGGTGGTGCTGGACCTGAGCGTGCTGGACGACGCCCGGGTGGGGCCGGCGGTGCGGGCCAATCTGCTGGCCGCCGCCGAGCGGCTGGCCCGCGCCGGCGTGGGCGTGGAGCGCCGCGCCCGCACGGTGTTTGCCGAGGCCCTGGACGTTCTCGCCGCAGAAGGGTGGCCAGGCGCCCTGGAAGCCTTCGCCCTGCACCGCGAGGTGCTCGACGGCCCCGCGGCCGACCGCCTGGATCCGCGGGTGCGGCAGCGCCTGGAGCGGGCGCGGGCCTTGCCCGACGGCCACCTGGCGGTCCTGCATGAGCGCCGCGATCGATTGCGGGCGCGCTTTGCCGCCGAATTCGCCGAGGCGCTGCTGCTGGTGCCGACGGTCGGCCGGGTGGCGCCACCGCTGGTCCCTCTGGAGGCCGACGCCGACCTCTTCGCCGCCACCAATCTGGAGCTGCTGCGCCTGACCATGGCCGGCAGCCTGCTCGGCGCGCCGGGTGTCTCGCTACCCAGCGGTCGCGATGCCCAGGGCCTGCCCACCGGCCTGTTGCTGGTGGCCCCCGCCGCCGCGGACGAACGCCTGCTCGATGCTGCCACGGCCGTGGAAGCCCTGGTCAGCGCCTGATTTCAAGCGGCGGTGGCGGGGGCCCGGCTCCGCCACCGACCTGGGTTTCTTCCGGGTACTGGAGAGTGCAACGATGGCCAAAGAAATCTTCGTTTCCATCGGCGTCGACGTCGACGCGGTGGCGGGCTGGCTCGGTTCCTACGGCGGCGAGGATTCGCCCGATGACATCTCCCGCGGCCTGTTCGCCGGCGAGGTGGGCTCGCCCCGGCTGCTCAAGCTGTTCGAGCGCTACGGCCTCAAGACCACCTGGTTCATTCCGGGCCATTCGGTGGAGACCTTTCCCGAGCAGATGCAGGCGGTGGCCGCGGCAGGCCACGAGATCGGCATCCATGGCTACAGCCACGAGAATCCCATCGCCATGACCCCCGAGCAGGAGGAGGCGGTGCTGGACCGGTCCATCGAGCTGATCACCGCCCTGGCCGGCAAGCGGCCCACCGGCTATGTCGCGCCCTGGTGGGAATTCAGCCGGGTGACCAACGAGCTGCTGCTGAAGAAGGGCATCAAGTACGACCACAGCCTGATGCACAACGACTTCTCTCCCTACTATGTGAGGGTCGGCGACAACTGGACCAAGATCGACTACAGCCAGCAGCCCGAAAGCTGGATGAAGCCGCTGGTGCGCGGCCAGGAAACCGATCTGGTCGAGATCCCGGCCAACTGGTACCTCGACGACCTGCCGCCGATGATGTTCATCAAGAAGGCGCCCAACAGCCACGGCTTCGTCAATCCGCGCCATCTGGAAGAAATGTGGCGCGACCAGTTCGACTGGGTCTATCGCGAGCTGGACTACGCCGTCTTCCCCATCACCATCCACCCCGATGTCTCGGGGCGGCCGCAGGTGCTGCTGATGCTCGAACGCCTGATCGAGCATATCCAGGGTCACGCCGGGGTGCGCTTCGCCACCATGGACGAGATCGCCGAGGACTTCCTGCGGCGCCAGCCGCGCCAGCGCTAAGCGCCCAGCCCACAGGTACAGGATCATGACCGCCCCTGCCGCCAGCTCGCTCCACCCGGAAACCCCCACGGCTGCCTGGAAACCGCAGCCGCTGTCTTCCGGTGATGTCCGCTACGCCACCTGGATCGCCTTCTTCGCCTGGGTGTTCGCCGTCTACGACTTCATCCTGTTCGGCACCCTGCTGCCGGTGATGGGTGGGCACTTCAACTGGAGCGAAGCCGAGCAGGCCGAACTCGCCACCTGGGTTAGCCCTGGGCGGAGCCATCATCGCCTTCGCCATCGGCCCGCTGGTGGACCGGATCGGTCGCCGCGGCGGCATCATCGTCACCATTGGCGGCACGGCCGTGTGCTCGGCGCTGACCGCGCTGTGCGCTGGCATGGGCAAGGTGCCGCTGGTGCTGGTGCGTTCGGTGGCCGGCCTGGGCTATGCCGAGGAGGGGGTCAACGCCACCTACCTGACCGAGGTCTATGCCGCCTCCGACGATCCGCGGCTGATCCGCCGCCGGGGCTTCATCTACAGCCTGGTGCAGAGTGGCTGGCCGATCGGCGCCCTGATCGCCGCGGGCCTCACCGCCTTGCTGCTGCCGCACATCGGCTGGCAGGGCTGCTTCGTGTTCGCCGCCGTGCCGGCCTTCGTCATCGCCGTGCTGGCGCGCAAGCTCAAGGAGAGTCCGCAATTCCAGGTGCATGCCCGGATCCAGCGCCTGCGCCGCGAAGGCCAGGAACAGGACGCCCGCAGCCTGGCCCGGGAATACGGGGTGGACTACGAAGAGCACGCCAAGGCCGGCGTGGCCATGGCCTTCAAGGGCCAGGCCCTGCGGCCGACCCTGGTGCTGAGCCTGGCCATCCTGCTCAACTGGTCGGCGATCCAGGTGTTCAGCGTGCTGGGGACCTCGGTGATCGTCAGCGTGCACAAGCTCAGCTTCGAGAATTCGCTGTGGATCCTGGTGCTGTCCAACGCCGTCGGTTTCATCGGCTACCTGTTCCATGGCTGGCTGGGTGATCGCATCGGTCGGCGCAACACCGTGGCCCTCGGCTGGATGTGCGGCGGCCTGGCCTTCTTCGCCATGCTGCAGGCGCCCAGCCAGCTGGTACCGGTGGTGGCGCTCTACAGCCTGGGGCTGTTCTTTCTCACCGGACCCTATTCGGCCATGTTGTTCTTCATGGGCGAAAGCTTTCCCACCAGCATCCGTGCCACCGGTGGCGCCATCGTCCATGCCATGGGACCGCTCGGCGCCATCCTCGCCGGCCTCGGCATCACCAGCGTGCTCGGCAGCGGTGGCCAGTGGCACAGCGCCGCGCTCTGGTTCGGGGCGCTGCCGTGCTTTCTCTCCGGCCTGGTGATGTGGGCCGCCCGCCATGTCGAACCCACCAGCCTCAAATGACAGGAGCCCCCATGACAGCTCATACCTCTCCCGTCGCCCTGATCACCGGTGCCGCCAGCGGCATCGGCCAGGCCCTGGCCGTGGCCTATGCCCAGCGGGGCGTGCGGGTGGTCGGCGGCTACTACCCCGGCGATCCCCATGACCCGGAAGAGACTCGCCAGAAGGTGATTGCAGCGGGGGGCGACTGCCTGCTCGAACCCCTGGACGTCCGCGACAGCGCCTCGATGGACGCCCTGGCCGATGCCGCCCTGGCGCACTTCGGCCGCCTCGACTATGCCGTCGCCAATGCCGGTCTCCTGCGCGCCGCGCCGCTGCTGGAAATGAGCGACGCGCGCTGGCAGGAGATGCTCGACGTCGACCTCACCGGCGTCATGCGCACCTTTCGCGCCGCCGCCCGGCACCTGGGGGAGGGCGGGGCCCTGGTGGCCATCTCCTCCATCGCCGGCGGCGTCTACGGCTGGCAGGACCATGCGCACTACGCCGCGGCCAAGGCCGGGGTGCCGGGCCTGTGCCGCTCGCTGGCCGTCGAACTGGCGCCGCGTGGCATCCGCTGCAACGCGGTGATCCCCGGGTTGATCGAGACGCCCCAGTCGCTGGATGCCAAGAACTCCCTGGGGCCGGAGGGCCTGGCCAAGGCCGCCCGCAGCATTCCCCTGGGGCGGGTCGGCAAGCCCGAGGAGGTGGCGGCGCTGGTGCGTTTCCTGACCAGTCCCGAGGCCAGCTACATCACTGGCCAGAGTCTGATCGTCGATGGCGGTCTCACCGTCCGCTGGCCCGATTGAGGAGCAGAACATGTTCGAGCTGACTGACCGCCGCGCCCTGGTGACCGGCGCGGCCAGCGGCATCGGCGCCGCCATCGCCCGCAGCTATGCCGCCGCGGGGGCGCGCCTGGTGCTGGCCGACCGCGACAGCGAGCGCCTGGCGCGGGTGGCCGCGGAGTGCCGCGCCCTGGGGGCCGTGGTGACCGAGACCGTCGCCGACGTCGGTGAGCCGGAGGGCGCCTGGGCCGGGGTGGACGCCTGCGTGGCGGCCCATGGCGGCATCGACATCCTGGTCAACAACGCCGGGATGCTGACCCAGGCGCCCTGCGTCGAGCTGACCCTGGCGCAGTGGAACGACATGCTGCGCGTCGACCTCACCAGCGTCTTTCTCGCCAGCCAGCGCGCCCTGCCGTTCATGCAGGCGCAGCGCTGGGGACGCATCATCAACATCGCTTCCCAGCTCGGCATCAAGGGCGGCGCCGAGCTCTGCCACTATGCCGCGGCCAAGGCCGGGGTGATCGGCTTCACCAAGTCGCTGGCGCTGGAGGTGGGGCGCGACAACGTGCTGGTCAACGCCATCGCCCCCGGACCCATCGAGACCCCGCTGGTGGAGGGCATCAGCGCCGACTGGAAGGCGGCCAAGGCCCGCGAATTGCCGCTGGGCCGCTTCGGCCGGGCGGAGGAGGTGGCGCCGGTGGCGCTGCTGCTGGCCAGCGATCCGGGGGGCAACCTCTTCGTCGGCCAGACCCTGGGCCCCAATTCCGGCGACGTCATGCCCTAGGAGGTAGCCATGTGCGGACTGTGCGGCCTGCTCGGGCCGGATCTCCACTGGAGCGATCCGCTGGGCGACGACCTGCCCCGGCGGCGCGAGCGCCTGCGCCGGGTCGCCGCCATCAACCGGGTGGTGGCGCCGTTCCGGCTGACGGTGAGCGACGTCCAGGGCGCCTCCTACCTGATCCAGGGCCCGACCGGGCGCCAGGCCCTGGCCGACGGGCTGGACGACCTCTGGCGCCAGGCCGAAGCGGTGCTGGGGCGGCCGCTCGATCCCCTGGATACGCGGGTGCTGACGCCGCTTGAGGGGGCGCCATGAGCCTCGCCATCAATGTCATCACCGGCTTTCTCGGCAGCGGCAAGACCACCCTGCTGCGCCGCTTGCTGGCCCAGGAGGCACTGGGCGAGACGGCGCTGCTGATCAACGAATTCGGCGAGGTCGGCATCGACCACCTGCTGGTGGAAGAGGTGGCCCCTGATACCGTGCTGCTGCCCAGCGGCTGCGTCTGCTGCTCGGTGCGCGGCGATCTCAAGACGGCGCTGCTGACCCTGCACGGGCGGCGCAGTCGCGGCGAAATCCCGGCCTTCCGCCGGGTGTTGCTGGAGACCACCGGCCTGGCCGATCCGGGGCCGATCCTCGCCACCCTCAATCTCGATCCCCAGTTGCGCGGACGCTTCCACCTGGGCTTGCTGGTGACGGTGGTGGACGCCGAGCACGCCGCCTTGCAGGAAGGGCTGCACCCGGAGTGGCTCAACCAGGTCACCGCGGCCGACCGGCTGTTGCTGAGCAAGGCCGACCGGGTCGCGCCTGCCGTGCTGGAGCGGCTGGACCGGCATCTGGCCCAGCTCAATCCCACCGCCACCCGGGCCCTGGCGGCGGCGGTGGCCAGCGGCGATGACCTGCTGCTCGGCGAGGGCCTGCGCGCCGCCGATCCGGCGGCCGAGGTCGGGCGCTGGCGCCTGTTCGCCGCCGTCGCCGAAGGCCGCCACGGCAGCGCCGAGGTCTGCTGCCTGGAGTTCGACCGGCCGCTGGACTGGATGGCCTTCGGGGTGTGGCTGTCGATGCTGCTAAGATGCCACGGGCAACGCATCCTGCGAGTCAAGGGCATCCTCGACGTGATCGACGCCAGCCAACCCATCGTCATCCACGGCGTGCAGCACAGCCTGCATCCGCCGGTGCACCTGCCGGCCTGGCCGACGGGCGAACGCCGCTCGCGCCTGGTGTTCATCGTCCGCGACCTGGATACCGCACTGCTCAGGCGCTCCTTCGCCGCCTTCATGGGCGGCCTGGGGCGGGCCGCATGAGCACGCCGCTGACCCTGCGGGTGCTGGGCACCTCGGTGACCCTGCTCGAACCCATCCGCCAGCGGGCGGAGGCGGAACTGGGCATCCGCCTGATCTACCAGATCCACGACGTCCAGACCGCCCAGCGCATCGCGGTGCTGGAACCGGGCAGCTACGACCTCTATGACCAGTGGTTCCACAACGTCGACTTCGTCTGGCCGGCGCGGGCGATCCAGCCCATCGACATCCGCCGCATCGCGCTCTGGGAAGAGATCAACGACCTGCCCAAGCGCGGCCGGCTGCATACCACGGATCGCCTGGCGCCCGGTTGCCGGCCGTGCGATCGCCTCTATGTGCAGCACGACGGCAGCCTCGGCGGCCAGCCCAGCGAGCGCATCAGCATGCTGCCGCTGACCCACAACGCCGACAGCTTCGCCTATCGTCCGGAAAGCCTGCCTGCGGCCCTGGCGGGGCGGGAGGAGAGCTGGGCCTGGCTGATCGACGAAGGCTGGTGCGGCCACAGCGCCCTGCAGAGCGACGCCGCCATCGGCGCGCTGGACGCCGCCCTGGCGATCCAGGCCGCCGGCCTCGCCCGCTTCGACGACATCGGCAATCTGCGCCTGGAGGAGATCGACCGCCTGGCCGAGTTGCTGGTGGAACGCCAGCGTCATCGGCACTTCGCGGCGTTCTGGTCCGACGACCGCAGCGCCGGCGAGCTGACCCTGGCCGCCGGGGTGGACATCCAGAGTCTCTGGTCGCCCATGCTCATGGCCCTGCACCGGGCGGGGGTGGATTACCGGGTGGCGGTCCCGCGCGAGGGCTATCGCGCCTGGTTCGGCGGTTTGTCGCTGTCGCGCTGCGCGGAGGGCCGGGTGCGCGACGCCGCCTATGCCTACCTCAACTGGTGGCTGGCCGGCTGGCCCGGCGCGGTGATGGCGCGCCAGGGTTTCTATATCGCCAATCCGGTGCGGGCGCGGGATCATCTCAGCGCCGCCGAATGGGACTTCTGGTACGGCGGCCTGCCGGCCCGCGAAGAACTCGCCGGCAGCGACGGCCTGCCGCTGATCGAGGTGGGCCAGCGGCGCGAAGGGGGTTCCTATGCCCAGCGTATGAGCCATATCGGCGTATGGAATTCGGTGATGGACGAACACAACTACCTGGTGCGGCGCTGGAGCGAATTCCTGCGCACCACGGCGGCCTGAGCCGACGGCTTCCAGGCGAGAAGGGCGTGCCAGACGCCTTGCTGCGCTGTTGCCCAGGCGACAGCGACCGGACAGCTGCCCTTGGCGCTACAACTGAAAACGTCTTACGTTTTCTCGCAACTCATTGATTAAAAACGCTTTTTGGACATGGTTCGGTTTTTGATTAACGGCTCAGGGTCACTGTTTCGCTCGCCCTCGCGGCGAGCCCAACCCGGAGAGCCTTTGCATGTCGCAGAACCCCGTCAAATTCGCCTATTGGGTCCCCAACGTCAGCGGCGGCCTGGTGGTCAGCACCATCGAGCAGCGCACCCACTGGGGCATCGACTACAACCGCAAGCTGGCCCAGCTCGCCGAGCAGGCCGGCTTCGATTACGCCCTGACGCAGATCCGTTTCACCGCCGGCTACGGCGCCGAATACCAGCACGAATCGGTCGCCTTCAGTCATGCGCTGCTGGCCGCCACCGAGCGCCTCAAGGTGATCGCCGCCATCCTGCCCGGCCCCTGGAATCCGGCGCTGGCGGCCAAGCAGCTGGCGACCATCGACCAGCTCACCAATGGCCGGGTCGCCATCAACCTGGTGTCCGGCTGGTTCAAGGGCGAATTCCACGGTATCGGCGAGCCCTGGCTCGACCATGACGAGCGCTATCGGCGTTCCGAGGAATTCATCCGCGCCCTCAAGGGCATCTGGACCCAGGACAATTTCAGCTTCGCCGGCGACTTCTATCGCTTCCGCAACTACACCCTGAAACCCAAGCCGCTGCAGCAGCCGCATCCCGAGATCTTCCAGGGTGGCAGCTCCCGGGCCGCGCGGGATATGGCGGCACGGGTCTCCGACTGGTACTTCACCAACGGCAACACCCCCGAGGGCATCCGCGCCCAGGTCGAGGACCTGCGCGCCAAGGCCGCGGCGAACGGCCACTCGATCAAGGTCGGCGTCAATGCCTTCGTCATTGCCCGGAACACCGAGGCCGAGGCCCGCGCGGTGCTCGACGAGATCATCGCCAAGGCCAATCCCGAGGCGGTCCAGGCCTTCGGTCACGAGGCGCGCAATGCCGGCGCGGCCAGTCCGGAAGGTGAGGGCAACTGGGCCAAGTCCAGCTTCGAGGATCTGGTGCAGTACAACGACGGCTTCAAGACCAACCTGATCGGCACCCCCGAGCAGATCGCCGAGCGCATCGTCGCCCTCAAGGCGGTGGGCGTGGACCTGGTGCTGGCGGGTTTCCTGCACTTCCAGGAAGAGGTGGAGTACTTCGGCCAGCGGGTGCTGCCGCTGGTGCGCGAACTCGAAGCCCGGGCCGCGGCCCAGGCGGCGGCCTAGGCCATGGGTGCGGCTCTGGCCACGCCGTCGACGGTGCTACTGGAGGTCAGCGATCTGGCGCTGGCCTTTGGCGGGGTCACGGCCTTCGCCGAGGTCGGCTTCCAGGTTCGCGAAGGCGAGATCTGCGCCCTGATCGGGCCCAATGGCGCCGGCAAGAGTTCCTTGCTCAACGTGATCAACGGCCTCTACCGACCACAGCGGGGCAGGGTGCGGCTGGCTGGCAGCAGCGCGGCGCTGCGGCGCCCGCAGGCGGCGGCGCGGGCCGGGGTCGCGCGTACCTTCCAGAATCTGGCGCTGTTCAAGGGCATGAGCGTGCTGGACAACGTGCTCACCGGGCGCGGCCGCCATCGGCGCGCCTCCTGGCTGGAACAGGCCCTGGGCCTGGGCCGCGCTCCGGCCGAAGAGCGGGTGCAGCGAGCGGTGGCCGAGTGGGCGCTGGGCTTCCTGCACCTGGGTCCCTGGCGCGACGTCCCGGTGGGCAGCTTGCCCTATGGGCTGCAGAAGCGCGTGGAGCTGGCCCGGGCACTGGCGGCCGAGCCGCGGCTGCTGCTGCTGGACGAACCCATGGCCGGGATGAATGCCGCGGAGAAGCGCGAGCTGAGCGGCTACATCCAGGCCATCAACCGCGAGCACGGGGTCACCGTGGTGCTGATCGAGCACGACATCCAGGTGGTGATGCAACTGGCGGATCACGTGGTGGTGCTCGATTACGGTCGGCTCATCGCCGACGGCGCACCCGCCGCGGTGCGCCAGGACCCGGCGGTTATCGCCGCCTATCTCGGGACCCGACATTAGAAGTTATTTACGATCTGCTGCGCGTCGGCCAACCGGCGTTGGAAATGCCTTCGGAATGCTCATTTACCACTCGTAAACTCCGCTTCCTCAGGCCTTTCCGCCTTGTTGGCTCTAGCTCGCGAGATTGTAAACAGCTTCTAAGGACACTGGACGCCTCAGGGAGAAAACCATGGCGTTTTTCTTGGAAGTCTTGCTTGGCGGCCTGCTCGCCGGGGTCATGTATGCCCTGGTGGCGCTGGGCTTCGTGCTCATCTACCGCGCTTCGGGCGTCTTCAATTTCGCCCAGGGCGCCATGCTGCTGTTCGCTGCTCTGACCTACGTCAGCCTGGTGGAGCGCGGCCTACCCGGCTGGCTGGCGTTGGCGATCACCACCAGCGTCATGGTGCTGCTGGCGGTGGCGGTGGAGCGCACGGTGCTACGGCCGCTGGTGAATCGCTCGCCGCTGGTGCTGTTCATGGCCACCCTGGGCCTGGCCTATTTCATCGAGGGCGCCGCCCAGGCGCTGTGGGGCGCCCAGGTGCACGGCCTGGACCTGGGCATCGAGGACCGTCCGCTGGAGCTGGGCGAGCTGCTGCTGTCGAGCTTCGACCTGTTCGCCGCGGCGGTGGCGGCGGTGCTGGTGATCGGACTGTCGCTGCTGTTCGAGCGCACCCGCCTGGGCATCTCGCTGCGCGCCGTGGCCGATGATCCCCTGGCGGCCCAGGCGGTGGGTATCCGTCTGCCGCGTATCTGGGCGCTGGTCTGGGCGGTGGCCGGTTGCGTCGGCCTGGTGGCGGGCCTGCTCTGGGGCGCGCGGCTGGGGGTGCAGTTCTCGCTGTCGCTGATCGTGCTCAAGGCGCTACCGGTGCTGATCATCGGCGGCTTCTCCTCGGTCACCGGGGCCATCGTCGGCGGCCTGCTGATCGGCGCCAGCGAAAAACTCGCCGAGGTCTATCTCGGCCCCCTCATCGGCGGCGGCCTGGAGAACTGGTTTCCCTATGCCTTCGCCCTGGTATTCCTGCTGATTCGACCGGTTGGCCTGTTCGGCGAACCCGTGGTCGAGCGCGTCTAGAGGATCTTCCATGAGCACTTCCCTCGACGCCCTGACGGCGCGTTCGCTGTCCTCCCGGGCACCCGCTGTGCGACCCGCGCGCCTGGCGTTGGCCGCTCTCCTGGTCCTGGCCTTTGGCGTGCTGCCCTGGGTTGGCAGCGACTACCTGTTCAATGCCCTGCTGATTCCCTTCCTGGTGCTGGCCCTGGCCGGGCTTGGACTCAACCTGCTCACCGGCTATACCGGGCAGCTGTCGCTGGGCTCGGCCGCCTTCATGGCGGTCGGCGCCTTCGCCACCTACAACCTGCAGGTGCGCCTGGGCTGGCCCCTGCCGCTGTGCCTGTTCGCCGGCGGCCTGCTGGCGGCCCTGGTGTCGCTGCTGTTCGGCCTGCCCAGCCTGAGGATCCGCGGCTTCTACCTGATCGTCTCCAGCCTGGCGGCGCAGTTCTTCATCCTCTGGGCCCTGACCCGCTTCGACTGGTTTTCCCATGGCAGCGCCTCGGGGGTGATCAGCGCGCCGCCGTTGGTGCTGCTGGGCCAGGATTTCGGCGGGCCGCTGGGTCGCTACCTGGCCACCCTGCTGGTGGTCCTGGTGCTGTTCGCCTTCGCCGCGCGACTGGTGCACGGCGAACTCGGCCGTACCTGGATGGCGGTGCGCGACCGGGAAACCGCCGCCGCGGTGATGGGCCTGTCGGTGGTGCGGGCCAAGCTGCTGGCCTTCGCCCTGAGCGGCTTCTACCTCGGCGTCGCCGGGGCGCTCTGGGCCTTCACCTACCTGGGCACCGTGGAGCCCCACGGCTTCGACCTGAGTCGCTCCTTCCAGATCCTCTTCATCGTCATCCTCGGCGGACTCGGCAGCCTGGCCGGCAGCCTCTATGGCGCCGCCTTCATGGTGCTGTTTCCGCTGCTGCTCTCCAACCTGGCCGGCTGGCTGCCCACCGACCTCATCGCCGCGGGCCAGCTGGAGAACCTGCAGAAGATGGCCTTCGGCGCCCTGATCATCCTGGTGCTGATCAAGGAACCCGAGGGCCTGACCCGCCTCGCCACCCGCGGCTGGCAACGTCTGCGCCGCGCCTGATCCCCTTCGCCGGCGGCCAGGCTCGCCGGCCCAACACCCCCCACAAGGAAAGTCCCCATGTGCAAACGTCATCTGCTCGGCAGCCTCGTCCTGGCCCTGGGCCTCAGCTCCCTCGGCCCGGTGCAGGCCGCCGGCGAGCAATACTTCCCGCTGCAGAGCTATCGCGTCGGCCCCTATGCCGCCGGCGGCACCGGCTTCTTCGGTGGCTTCATCGACTACCTGAAGTACGTCAACGCCAATGGCGGGGTGAATGGCGTCAAGCTGGTGTGGAGCGAGTGCGAGACCGAGTACATCGTCGAGAAGGGCGTGGAGTGCTACGAGCGACTGAAGAACGGCCGTGACGGCGCGCCCGCGGTCGCCACCAACCCGCTGTCGGTGGGCATCGCCTACGCCACCCTGGACAGGTCCACCGCCGACCGCCTGCCGCTCATCACCATCAACCACGGTCGCACCGACTCCACCGATGGCAGCGTCTTTCCCTATGTCTTCCCGCTGCAGCTCAATCCCTATTCGGAGGTCTCGGCCATCCTCAACTGGATCGCCCAGCAGGGCGGCGGCGAGGCCAGTCTCAAGAGCAAGAAGATCGTCACCCTCTACCACGGCTCGCCCTACGGCAAGGAGACCAACGAGGTCTTGCAGAAGCTGGCGGATCGCTATGGCTTCGAGCTGACCCTGCTGGAAGTGCCCCATCCCGGCAACGAGCAGCAATCCCAGTGGCTCAATATCCGCCGCCTCAAGCCGGACTGGGTGATCCTGCGCGGCTGGGGGGTGATGAACCCGGTGGCGATCAAGACCGCGCAGAAAGTCGGCTTTCCGGTCGATCACATCATCGGCAACATCTGGAGCAACTCCGAGGAAGACGTGCGTCCGGCCGGCGCCGCGGCCAAAGGCTTCCTGGCCATCACCACCCACCCCTCGGGCACCGCCTTCCCGGTGCTGCAGGGCATCGAACGCGACGTGGTGGCCAAGGGGCAGAGCGACCTGGCCGATCCCAAGAGATTCGGCACCGTCTACTACAACCTCGGTGTGGTCAACGGCATCCTCAACATCGAGGCCCTGCGCCTGGCCCAGGCCAGGTACGGCGACAAGCCTCTCAGCGGCGAGCAGGTGCGCTGGGGCTTCGAACACCTGAAGCTGGACGACGCCCGCCTGCAGGCCCTGGGCGCCAAGGGACTGGTACAGCCGCTCAGGCTCTCCTGCGCCGACCACGAAGGCGGCGGCGCCATCCGCATCCAGCAGTGGGATGGCGAGAAGTGGCAACTGGTGAGCGACTGGGTGCAGGCCGATCGCGCCTTCCTGCGACCGATCATCGAGGCCTCGGCCCGGCAGTACGCCAAGGAAAAGGGCATCACTCCGCGTGACTGCAGCAAGGAGAGCTGATCCATGACGACCACCCCCTTGCTGGCGGTCGAGGCCATCGAAATCCGCTACGACGGCGCCATCCTGGCCGTCGATGGCATCAGCCTGGAGGTCGGCCAGGGCCAGATCGTGGCGTTGCTGGGCGCCAATGGCGCCGGCAAGAGCACCACGCTCAAGGCCCTCTCGGGGCTGCTCGGCGCCGCCCGCGGCGCCCTGGTCCGCGGCGCCATCCGCTACGAGGGGCGGGACCTCGCGGGCCAGTCGGCCGATGCCCGGGTCCGCGCCGGACTGGTCCAGGTGCTGGAAGGGCGCCACTGTTTCGCGCGACTCAGCGTGGAGGAAAATCTGCTCAGCGGCGGTTTCGTCCGCCGCCTCGGGCGCGCCGCGCAGCGTGAGGAACTGGAGCGGATCTATGCCTGGTTTCCCCGCCTGGCCGGCAAGCGCCGGCAGCTGGCGGGTCTGACCTCGGGCGGCGAGCAGCAGATGATCGCCCTGGGTCGTGCGCTCATGGCGCGGCCCCGCCTGCTGCTGCTGGACGAACCCTCCATGGGCCTGGCGCCGCTGCTGGTGGAGGAGATCTTCGAAAGCGTCGCCCGGCTCAACCGCGAGGAAGGCCTGAGCGTGCTGATGGCCGAGCAGAACAGCGCCATCGCCCTCGACTACGCCCACCAGGCCTTCGTGCTGGAAAGCGGGCGGGTGGTGCAGTCCGGCGTGCCCGGCATGGGCCTGACGCACGAGGCGGTGCAGGCGGCCTACCTGGGGGTGGGCTAAGCTCCCGGGACGACCCGGGAGCCCAGGCCATGAACAAGACCTCCTACAACGCCATCGCCGACACCTTTCGCCAGGCCCGCGTCAGCCTCAGGGACGACGAACGTCGCTACCTGGAGGTGCTCCTGGAAAAACTCGAACCCGGGGCGACCCTGCTCGATCTGGGCTGCGGCACCGGCACCCCGGTCGCCGCCGCCATCCTCGCCCAGGGGCATCGCGTGCTCGGGGTCGACCAGGCGGCCGCCATGCTGGCCCATGCGCGGCGGGAATTTCCCAAGCAGCGCTGGATCGAGGCGCGGCTGGAAACCTATGCCTGCGCCGAACCCTACCAGGGCGCGCTGCTGTGGGATGCGCTGTTCCATCTGGAGCGCCGCTGGCACGCGACGCTCCTGGCGCGGGTGATCGCCGGGCTTCCGCAAGGGGGACGGCTGATGCTGACGGCGGGCGGCTCGGCGGCGGCTGCCTTCGTCGATACGATGTTCGACCAGCCGTTCTTCTATGACTCCCATCCGCCGGAGGAGCTGCGCGCCCTGCTGCTGGGGCAGGGCGTGCGCATCCTCATCGACGAATTCATGGACCTGCCCGACGGCGGCCGCAATCGTGGACGTTGTGCCTTCGTCGTGGAGAAGCTCTGACGGTCTCCAGGCGGGGTTCTCGCTAAAGGAGCGCGGCGCGGATCACTCCTTCCAGCCCGGCTGGTAGAGGGTGCCGTGGGCCTGGTCCAGGGCGGCGCGGACCTTGGGCGAGTGCTGGTAGAGGTCGATCAGCTTTGCCAGGCGCGGATCGTCCCTGTTGTCCGGGCGGGCGACGAACTGGATGACGTACTCGGGGTGGTCGAGGCCATCGAAGAGCAGGGCCTGGTTGGGATCTATGGTCTTGGCCAGGCGCAGGTAGTGCGGATAGCCCTGGGCCACGTCGACGTCGTCCAGCGAGCGGGCCAGCTGCACGGCCTCCAGTTCGACGATCTGGATGTCGCGCGGATTGCCGGTGATGTCCGCCAGGGTGGCGTGGTAGCCGACGCCGGGCTTGAGGCTGATGAAGCCGGCCTTCTCCAGCAGCAACAGGCCACGGCCGCCGTTGATGGCGTCGTTGGCGATGGCCACCCGCGCGCCCTTGGGGACCTCGGCCAGGGTGCGGTACTTCTTCGAATAGAGCCCGACGTTGTTGATGATCCCCGGCGCCACCGCCACCAGGTCATAGCCGGCGGTGCGCTTGGCGTTCTCCAGGAAGGGGATGTGCTGGTAGTAGTTGGCGTCGATGTCGTGGTTGGCGAGGCTGGTGTTGGGGGCGATCCAGTCGCTGAATTCGACGATCTCCACGTCCAGCCCGGCGGCCTTGGCCTCCTGCACCGCGACTTCCAGCGGCGGGGCGAAGGCGGCGGTGGTGCCGATCTTGAGAGGCGCGGCCAGGGCTGCGGTGCTGAAGAGGCCGAGGGCGAAGAGCAGGGGCTTGAGGCGGGTCATGGGGCGTCCTTGAAGGGTCAGTCCTGGCGGAAACGGCTGCCGAAATGGCGGGTGTCGAGGTGGTCGCCGCGGCCGAACAGCTTGTGTCTGAAGCTGCCCTCGGCATAGGCGGTCTTGTAGCGACCCCGGCTCTGCAACTCCGGGATCACCAGGTCGATGAAGTCGCCGTAGCACTCGGGGGTGACGGTGCGGGCCAGGTTGAAGCCGTCCAGCCCGGTTTCGTCGATCCAGCCGAGCAGGGCATCGGCCACCTGCCCGGGATCGCCGACCAGGGCGGTGTAGCGGCCACCGAGGGCGTGCTGCTCCAGCAGCTTGCGGCGGGTCCAGCCGGCGTCCTTGGCGACTAGGCGCTTGAGCGCCGACTCGATGGCCTCGGTCCGTTGCGGGCGGATGGGTTCGTCGAGGCCATAGGCGGCGAGATCTATGCCCACCGAGGCGGAGTGGTGGGCGACCCCGGCTTCGGGGCTGGCATAGCTCAGGTATTCGGCGTGCTTGTCGCGGGCTTCGGCGGCGGTAGGAGCGACGATCACCGTGAGCCCCATGAACAACTTGACGTCATCCGCGCGGCGGCCGGCGGCCACGGCCGCGCCACGCACCCGCTCGACCTGGGCGCGGGTGGCGGCCTGGTCCTGCCCGGAGATGAAGACGCACTCGGCATGGCGCCCGGCAAAGGCCAGACCGCGATCCGAGGAGCCGGCCTGGAACAGCACCGGCGTGCGTTGCCGCGAGGGCTCGCAGAGGTGATAGCCCTCGACGTCGAAGAATTCGCCATGGTGCGCGACCTTGCGCACCCGCTCGGGTCGGGCATAGATCCGCTGGACGCGATCGCGGACCACGGCATCGTCCGCCCAGCTGCCTTCGAGCAGCTTGTAGAGCACTTCCAGGTATTCGTCGGCCTGGTCGTAGCGGCGGTCGTGGGCGATCTGCCGGTCCAGGCCCATGGCGCGGGCGGCGCTGTCCAGGTAGCCGGTGACTATGTTCCAGCCCACGCGCCCTTCGCTCAGGTGATCCAGGGTGGAGAGGCGGCGGGCGAAGGGATAGGGCGGCTCGTAGGTGAGGTTGGCGGTGAGGCCGAAACCCAGGTGCCGGGTGCTGGCGGCCATGGCCGAGACCAGCAGGAAGGGGTCGTTGACCGGCAACTGGATGGATTCGCGCAGGGTCAGGTCGACATTGCCGCCATAGACGTCGTAGACGCCCAGGATGTCGGCGATGAACAGGCCATCGAACAGGCCGCGCTCCAGCAGCTGGGCCAGCTCGGTCCAGTAGCCGAGGGTGTGATACCGACTGGAGGTGTCACGCGGATGGGTCCAGAGACCGTGGTTGATGTGGCCCACGGTGTTCATGTTGAAGGCGTTGAGCAGCACCTGCTTGGCGGGGGCGGTCATGGGGCGGGTGCCCCCGCGGGGAGAAGAGTCCGGAGCACAGCCATGGGATCCTCGGGTTCAAGGCGAAAGGAGAGATCCGGTGGTCCGGTGGTTATACGTTAGCTTCAAGATATACCGGGCTTTAAATAGCCTTTCGGAATAACGTTAAGGCGTTCGCGGGCGTGGGCCTCACCTCTAACCAAATTCCAAATCGGTATTAAGCTGACCTTTGCTTATTCCTTATCGTGGCCGGCATCCATTCGCCGCCCGCTGAGGCATTCATGGCCGCTATCCGCTTTTCGTTTCGCGCAGGTCTCTGCCAGGGACTGCTCGCCCTGGGTCTGCTGGGCCTCGCCTGCGCCGCCCAGGCCGATACCAGCCTGCGTATCGGTTACCAGAAATCCTCCACCCTGCTGGTGCTGCTCAAGGAGCAGGGCACCCTGGAGCGGGATCTGGCAGCCAAGGGCATCACCGTCAGCTGGCATGAGTTCTCCAGCGGCCTGCCGCTGCTGGAATCCCTCAACGTCGGCAATGTGGATCTCTCCGCCGACGTCGCCGACACCGTGCCGGTGTTCGCCCAGGCGGCGGGTGCCAAGCTCACCTATTTCGCCCGGGAAACACCATCGCCCCAGGCCCAGGCCATCCTGGTCCCGGAGGGCTCGCCGCTGCAGACCCTCGGCGATCTCAAGGGCAAGCGCATCGCCGTGACCAAGGCCGCCGGTAGCCACTACCTGCTGATCGCCGCTCTGCAGAAGGCCGGCCTGAGCTTCGCCGACATCCAGCCGGCCTATCTCACTCCGGCCGACGGCCGCGCCGCCCTGGAGAATGGCAAGGTGGACGCCTGGGTGACCTGGGAGCCCTTCGTCGCCAGCGCCCAGCGCCAGCAGCACGTTCGCATCCTCGCTTCCGGCGAAGGCCTGGCCAGCTACCAGCGCTATTACCTGGCCGCCACCCCCTATGCCCAGGCTCATCCCGAGGTGCTGGGCCTGGTGTTCGCCGAGCTGCAGCGCACGGGGCAGTGGGTGAAGCAACACCCCGCCGAGGCGGCACGGATTCTCGGTCCGCAGTGGGGTCGCCTGGACGAGGCTACCGTCGAGCTGGCCAACGGCCGCCGCACCTACGATGTCCAGCCGGTCAGTCGCGCGGCCCTCGGCGAGCAGCAGCGCATCGCCGATGCCTTCCACGCGGCCAAGCTGCTACCCACTGCCGTGGATGCCAGCGCCGTGGACCTCTGGGCCCCCAGCGCCCCCCTGACCTCCCGCTAGTCGACAAGGAACTCGAGATGCACAAGACCACGCTACGCTGGGCCGCCGGCCTGGCCCTGCTCGGCAGCGCGCTGCTGGCGCAGGCCGCACCGCCCAAGGAAGTCCGCCTGGACTACGCCTACTATGCCCCCACCAGCCTGGTGCTCAAGGAGCAGGGCCTGCTGGAAAAGCGCCTCGGCGAGCAGGGCATCGCCGTGCGCTGGGTGTTCAGCCAGGGCAGCAATCGCTCGCTGGAATACCTCAACAGCGGCAGCACCGATTTCGCCTCCACCGCGGGTCTCGCGGCGCTGCTCAGCCGCGCCAATGGCGCTCCGATCGAAACCCTCTATCTCGCCAGTCGCCCGGAATGGACCGCCCTGGTGGTGCCCAAGGATTCGCCGCTAAAGTCGCTGGCCGATCTCAAGGGCAAGAAGATCGCCGCGACCAAGGGCACCGATCCCTATCTGTTCCTGCTGCGCAGCCTGCGCGAGGCGGGCTTGAAGAAGGGCGACGTGGAAATCGTCCATCTCCAGCACCCGGACGGTCGCGCCGCCCTGGAGCGCGGCCAGGTGGACGCCTGGGCCGGTCTCGATCCGCACATGGCCGCCAGCGAATTGCAGGCGGGCTCGCGCCTGCTCTATCGCAATCTCGACTTCAACAGCTATGGCGTGCTGAGCACCACCGAAGCCTTCGCCAAGGCCCAGCCGGAACTGGTCAAGGCGGTGCTGGGCGCCTATGAGGACGCGCGCCGCTGGACCTTGGCCCATCCCCAAGAGACCGCCGAATTACTGGCCAAGGCGTCCGGCCTGCCGCTGGAAGTCGCCCAGCGCCAGCTCGCCCGTACCGATTTCAGCCAGCCGCTGCCGGGTCCGCAATTCGTCGCCGCGCTCAAGGGTGCCGCGCCGCTGCTGGCCGAAGAAGGCCTGGTACGCCCCGGCGTGGACGCCGTCGCGGCGGTCGATGCCCTGGTCCAGCCCGCGCTGGCCCAGGCCGTGATCAAGGCCGAACCCGCCGTGGCCAAGGTGAACGCCCCGTGAGTGATGAACTGACCCAGGCTGCGCCGCTGGCCCAGGCCTCCCGACCCGCTCGCGGTGCGGGTGGCCGCTGGCGCGGCGCCGTGCTGCCCCTGGGGCTGGTGGCGGTGCTGGAAGCGGTGGTGCGCCTGGGCTGGCTGCCGGCCTACCAGATGCCACCGCCCAGCGAGGTGCTGCGGACCCTGTGGCTGCTGGGGGAAGGGGAGTTGTGGCGGCATCTGGCGGCCAGTCTGGCGCGGGTCGCCAGTGGCTTTGCCCTGGGCGCGGGTCTGGCGCTGCTGATCGGCGCCTGGGTCGGGCTGTCGCGCCGCGCCGAGGCCTATCTCGATCCGCTGTTCCAGGCCCTGCGCGCCATTCCCAGCCTGGCCTGGGTGCCCCTGCTGCTGCTCTGGCTGGGTATCGACGAAACGCCCAAGATCGTGCTGATCGCCCTGGGTGCCTTCTTTCCACTGTACCTGGCGCTGGTCAGCGGCATCCGCGACGTCGATCGCCGCCTGGTGGAAGTGGGCCGCCTCTATCGCCTGTCGCGCCCAGCGCTGATCCGCCGCATCCTGCTGCCGGCGGCCTTGCCCAGTCTGTTCACCGGCCTGCGCGGAGCCTTGAGCATGAGCTGGATGTTCCTGGTGGCCGCCGAATTGATCGCCGCCACCGCCGGCCTCGGCTACCTGCTCAGCGACGGTCGGGAGACCTCGCGACCGGACGTGGTCATCGCCGCCATCCTGGTGCTGGCGGTGCTCGGCAAGCTCAGTGACGAACTGCTGCTGCGCCTGGAACGCCGGGCGCTGGCCTGGCGCGACACCTACCAAGGCGGGCAGTGATGAGCGAACCCCTGCTGTCCCTCGAACGCATCGGCAAGGCCTTTGCCGGGCGCCGGGTGCTGGAAGGCGTCGACCTGACCCTGGCCGCCGGCGAGGTGGTCAGCCTGCTGGGCGCCAGTGGCTGTGGCAAGAGCACCCTGCTGCGTATCGCCGCCGGGCTGGACGACGAATTCAGTGGCCGCATGACCCTGGCCGCGGCCAGCCAGGGCGTCGGCGTGGTGTTCCAGGAGCCGCGGCTGATGCCCTGGCTGGACGTGGCCGCCAATGTCGGTTTCGCCGACGGCGCGCGGTTCGATTGTGCCTGGACGGCGCAGTTGCTCAGTGACGTCGGGCTGGAGGGGCAGGGCGCCTTGCTGCCCAAGCAACTCTCCGGCGGCATGGCGCAGCGGGTCGCCATCGCTCGCGGCCTCTATGGTCGCCCACGGCTGCTGTTGCTCGACGAGCCCTTCAGCGCGGTGGATGCCTTCACCCGCTGGCAATTGCAGGACCTGGTGCTGCGCCTGGTGGCCCAGTATCACATCGGCGTGCTGCTGGTGACCCACGACCTGGACGAGGCCTTCTACCTGGGCGACCGCGTCCTGGTCCTGGGCGGCGCGCCCTCGCGTGTGCAGCGCCGCTTCGCCGTGGCGGCGCCCCATCCGCGTGAAAGGCGCGCCCCCGCCTTGCTGGCCCAGGCCGCCGAGGCCTATGAGGAATTGCAGCGGCTCAGGGTGTCGCTCTGAGCGCACCGCAACGGGTCTGGCCTGCGCCTTCCACGGGGGCTGTCACCGGTTTTCCGATCTGGCGAAGTCCGACGTCTGCGTGGCAGCAGCCAGCGAGCCCTTGTCTGGGCGGTCTCCTTGGTATAATGTTATTTCAAAGTGCCATCTGATAGGGTTGATGTGTCTCTTTGCCAAGTCGCTTGAGCGAAGAGGCAGGTACCGTCCTGTCCAATCACCGTGTCTAGCATTGTCTTTCGTTATAATAAAAAACACATGGAGACTGTTCATGATCGAAGTCATCAATCCCGCCACCGGGGCCGCCATCGCGACCTACTACACCCACGCGCCGGCCCAGGTCGAAGCGCGCCTGGCCCAGGCCGCCGCGGCGCAGCGGTCATGGGCGGAGCGCCCTCTCGCCGAGCGCTGCGCGGCCCTGGTGCGCCTGGCCGCCGTCCTGCGCGCCGGTCGCGACACCTATGCCCGACTCATCGTCAGCGAGATGGGCAAGCCGCTGGTGGAAGCCGAGGCGGATATCGAGAAATCCGCCCTGACCTGCGAGTTCTACGCCGAGCAGGCGTCCCGGTTTCTCGCCGATACCCCGGTGGCCAGCACTGCCGCCGACAGTCGGGTGGTCTACGATCCGCTCGGTGTGGTGCTTGCGGTGATGCCCTGGAACTATCCGTTCTGGCAATTCGTCCGCTTTGCCGCACCGGCGCTGGCCGCCGGCAATGGCGCCATCCTCAAGCACGCCAGCAATGTGCCGGGCTGCGCCCTGGCGCTGGAACAGGCGTTTGCCGAGGCTGACCGCCCGCCGGCCTGGTGGCGACCCTGCTGATCGAGGCCAGAGAGGTCGCCGGGGTGCTGGCCGATCCGCGCATCGCCGCCGTCACCCTGACCGGCTCCACCGCGGTCGGCCAGCAGGTGGCCAGCCAGGCCGGCGCGCTCATGAAGAAGCAGGTGCTGGAACTGGGCGGCTCGGACCCCTTCATCGTGCTGGCCGATGCCGACGTGGCCCTGGCCGCGCAGACCGCGGTCAAGGCGCGCTTCGGCAACGCCGGTCAGAGCTGCATTTCCGCCAAGCGCTTTATCGTCGTCGAGGCGGTGGCCGATGCCTTCACCGAGGCCTTCGCCACCGCTGCCGCCACCCTGCGGCTGGGCGATCCGCTGGAGTGGGCCACCCAGATCGGTCCGCTGGCTCGTGCCAGTCTGCGCGAGGATCTGCAGCGCCAGGTGACGCTCAGTCTCGCCGAAGGCGCACGCCTGGTGCTCGGCGGTACGCCGCTGCCCGGGCCGGGATTCTTCTATCCGCCCACCGTCCTCGACCGGGTAACACCCGAGATGACCGTGGCCCGTGAGGAAACCTTCGGGCCGGTGGCCGCGATCACCCGAGTCGCCGACGAGGAGGAAGCGATCCGCGTCGCCAACGCCAGCGAATTCGGTCTTGGCGCTGCCCTCTGGACGCGTGACCTGGCGAACGCCCAGCGTCTCGCCCGGCGCATCGAGGCCGGTGCCGTGTTCATCAATGCCCTGGTGGCCTCTGATCCGCGGGTGCCCTTCGGCGGCATCAAGCAGTCCGGCTATGGCCGCGAGCTGGGCGAATGGGGCATTCGCGAATTCACCAACGTCAAGACCGTCTGGCAAGGCTGACCTCGAGGAGTTTTCCATGATCAAGACCGATTCCGCTGCCTGGCTGCTCAAACCCGAGGCCATCGCCAGGCACGACCGCGGCGGTGGCGCTGCGACCACGCCGCTGGTGACCGCTGGCCTGGGGGCGCGCACCTTCATCAACGGCTACACCGAATTCCAGGGTGGGGCGCAGATTCCCTTCCATTTCCACAATTGCGAAGAGAGCGTGATGCTGGTGGAAGGCCGGGCGATCTTCGACATCGACGGCCAGGAATTCACCCTCGCACCCCAGGACGTCACCTATATCCCCGCCGGGGTGCCCCATCGCTTTCGCAATGCCTCGGCGACCGAGCCCATGAAGATCCTCTGGATCTACGGCTCGGCCGACGCTACCCGCACCCTGGTGGAAACGGGTGAGACGCGCCCGATCGCCGCCGAACACCGTACCCAGTCCTAGGAGCCACCCATGCCGGAAATCATCGTTCACGCCGTAAAGGGTCGTAGTGCCGAACAGAAGAAAATGTTGATGAAGCGCATCACCGAGGCGGTGGTGGACAGCTTCGGCGTGGCTCCCGACCGCGTCATCGTGCAGATCGTCGAGGCCGAGCCGGAAGACAAAGCGCGCGGCGGTGTGCCCTATAGCGAACGCTGAAACAGGTGCCTGGCAAGCGTTCGCCAGGCGTGAACGCTGCGTTGGCCAAAGGTCAATTTTCGCTGGGCAGCGGGTTGCCTAAGGTGGCGCAAGCGGGTCTGACGGGCGCCATGGCGCGGACGTCGGACCTTTCCAGTCGGTGCCAGGAGAGCCCTATGTACGCCTATGTCGGCAGCCGAACCACCCGTGCCCGTCAGGCCCGCGGGGAGGGGATCAGTGTTTACCGGGTCATGCCTGCAGGCGCGCTGGAACTCGTCCAGGTGGTCGGTGACCTGATCAATCCGTCCTACCTGACCCTCAATCGGGCGGGTGACCGTCTCTATACGGTGCATGGCGACGAACAGGCGGTCAGCGCCTTCGCCATCGACCGCTCGAGCGGCTGCCTGACCTTGCTCAACCAGCAAGGCAGCGGCGGTCGCAACCCGGTGCACCTGGCGCTGGCGCCGGACGATCGCCACCTGGTGGTGAGCAATCACCTAGGTCGCAGTCTCGCCGTCCTGCCCGTGGCGGAAGATGGCCGGCTGGAGCCGCTGGTCCAGCTGCTGGAGCTGCAGGGCGAGCCCGGGCCGCACCGCCAGGAACAGCCCCATGCCAAGCCGCACTGCAATCCCTTCGACCCCAGCGGCCGCTTCGTGCTGGTGCCGGACAAGGGGCTGGACCGGATCTTCAGCTTCGCCTTTCGCGACGGACGCCTGGTGCCGGTGGCCGAGGTGGCTACCCGCGAAGGCGCGGGGCCGCGGCATCTGGTCTGCCACCCGCACTTGCCGCGCGCTTATGTGGTCAACGAGTTGGATTCGACCCTCACCAGCTATGCCTTCGATGCCCGCTCCGGTGTTCTCGACCCCCTGGCCATCCACTCGACGCTGCCGGCCAGCTTCACCGGCAACAGCCGGGCGGCAGCCATCGAACTGGATCGCAGCGGGCGCCTGCTCTACATCTCCAATCGCGGCCACGACAGCCTGATGGTCTTCACGCTGGATCTCCAGAGCGGGCTGCCGACGCCGCTCGGCAGCCTGGCGAGCGGGGGCCGCACGCCACGCGCCTTCGCCTTGGCACCGGATGGCCGCCAGCTGTTCGCCCTCAACGAAGACAGCGACAGCATCGTCTCCTTCCTGGTCGACGAGACCCGGGGAATCCTCGAACCCACCGGTACGGCGGTGCGCTGCGGCAGCCCGGTGTGCTTGGTCTTCAGCCGCTGAAGATCGTCGCCGCATCCTACAACAACAAGATCGGCCGCCCCGGCGCGGCCCTGTGAGGCCTCTATGAACACCACCCCCGCGACCCGGGAGCAGGCCGTCATCCGCAAGGTGACCTGGCGCATCATCCCCTTCGTCTTCCTGCTCTACATCGTCTCCTATCTGGATCGGGCCAACATCGGCTATGCGGCGTTGCAGATGAACGCCGAGCTGGCCCTGTCCAGTGAGGTCTTCGGCTTCGTCTCGGGCATCTTCTTCATCGGCTACTTCCTGTTCGAGGTGCCGAGCAACCTCATGCTCGAACGTTTCGGGGCGCGGGTGTGGATCGCGCGCATCCTGGTCACCTGGGGGATGATCGCGGCCGCCACGGCCTTCGCCCAGACCGCCATGCACCTCTATGTCCTGCGCTTTCTGCTGGGGGTGGCCGAAGCGGGTTTCTTTCCCGGGATCATCGTCTACCTGACCTACTGGTTCCGCTCTCGCGAACTGGCCACCACGGTGGCCCTGTTCACCGCGGCGATCCCGGTCTCCTACATCATCGGCGCGCCGCTCTCGACCTGGATCATGGACAACGT
Organism: Pseudomonas sp. AS2.8; assembly: GCF_014190935.1. Taxonomy (NCBI): domain Bacteria; kingdom Pseudomonadati; phylum Pseudomonadota; class Gammaproteobacteria; order Pseudomonadales; family Pseudomonadaceae; genus Pseudomonas; species Pseudomonas sp. AS2.8. The sequence continues at coordinate 100,677 of NZ_JACHVV010000002.1, read as the reverse complement.
CCACTGGTTGGGCTGGAGTGGCTGGCGCTGGATGCTGTTCCTCGAAGGCATCCCGGCGGTGTTCCTCGGTGTGCTGTGCTATCTCTATCTCACCGATCGGCCCGAACAGGCGCGCTGGCTGGCAGATGAAGAAAAGGTCTGGCTGCTCGCCGAGCTGGAGCGTGATCGCCAGGCGCGCAAGGACGTCAAGCATTTCGGCGCGCTCAAGGCCATGAGCAATCCCAAGGTGCTCTACCTGGCCTTCATCTACTTCGTCTACCAGTGCGGCAGCCTGGGTGTGGGCTACTGGATGCCGCAGATCATCAAGGGCTTCTCGTCCACGCTGAGCCATACCCAGATCGGCCTGATCGCCACCATCCCCTACATCGTCGCCACCCTGGTGATGATCGTCTGGTCGCGGCGTTCGGATCGCCACGGCGAGCGGCGTCTGCATTCGGCCTTGCCGCTGGCGGTCGCGGCGGTGGCGCTGGTGGGGGCCGGACTGGTGCGCGAGCCTTACCTGGCGATCGGCCTGATCAGCCTGGCGCTGGCCGGTCTGTACAGCTTCAAGTCGCCGTTCTGGGCGTTGCCGACGCTGTTTCTCAGCCGCTCCACGGCTGCGGTATCCATCGCCGTGATCAATTCCATTGGCAACCTGGGCGGCTTTGTCGGACCCTTCATGATCGGCATGGTGAAGGGCAATACCCAAAGCGCCTCGGCGGGCCTGCTGTTTCTCAGTGCGCTGCTGGCGATCGCCTTCATCATGACCCTGCTGATCCGCCTCGACCGTGTCGATGACGACACCCGCGCCGCTGCGGCCACCACCTGACCTCCAAGGAGTTTTCCCATGACCCCCAGCTCAGCGGTACTCGCGGATCTCGCCCCCCAGGGCGCGCTCCGGACGGCGATCAACTACGGTAATCCGGTGCTGGCGCAGCGCGGTGCCGATGGCCAGCCGGCCGGGGTCTCCGCGGCCCTGGCCCATGCCCTGGCCGAGCGCCTGGGCGTGCCGGTGCAGTTCAGCACCTACGACGCCGCCGGCAAGGTCTTCGCCGCCCTCGAAGACGATTCCTGGGACCTGGCCTTTCTGGCTATCGAACCGGTGCGGGCGGCGCAGATCGACTTCAGTCATCCCTACGTCATCATCGAGGGCACCTATCTGCTGCGGGACGACGACCCGGCCCAGGGCGTGGCCGAGCTGGACCGTGCCGGCCGGCGTCTTGCCGTGGGGCAGGGCGCCGCCTACGATCTCTACCTGAGCCGCACCCTGACCCAGGCCGAGCTGGTGCGGGCGCCGACCTCGGCGGCGGCGGTGGACTGGTTCGTCGACCAGCGCCTGGAAGCCGCCGCCGGCGTGCGCCAACCGCTGGAAGCCTATGCCCGGGCCCACGCCGGCTACCGCGTGCTGGCCGACAGCTTCACCGAGATTCGCCAGGCCATGGCCGTCCCCAAGGGGCGCAGCGCCGGCGCGGCCTTCGTCCGTGATTTTCTCGACGAGCAGATCCGCAACGGCTTCGTCGCCCGCGAGCTGGCCGCCAGCGGTCAGTCCGAGGCACGGGTGGGACCGGCGCTGGGCGGCTGATATCGCCCGTCAGGCCGGGGTGCGCCCGGCCAGGCGCGCTGTCGCGAGGGTCAGCCCGGCCGCCATCACCAGCAGCAGGGCCGCGGTAAGAAAGGTGGCCTGGTAGCCCGGGCCGTCGTACAGCAAGCCACCCAGGGTCGAACCCAGGGCGATGGACAGTTGCACCACCGCGACCATCAGGCCGCCACCGGCTTCGGCGTCCGCCGGCAGGGAGCGGGCAAGCCAGGCCCACCAGCCCACCGGCGCGGCGGTGGCCACCAAGCCCCAGAGGCTCAGCAGGCCGAGCACCCGCGGGGCCGAGCTGCCGCAGACGACCAGCGCCACGCCAAGGACCGCCATCAGCAGCGGAATGACCGTCAGCGTGGTGTAGAGGCCGCGGCGGATCAGTCCGCCGATGAGCAGAGTGCCGATGAAACCGGCGAGGCCCAGGGCCAATAGGGTCAACGACAGGTTGGTCACTCCCAGGCCGGTGACTGTCTCCAGAAAGGGCCGGACATAGGTGAACAGGCTGAACTGGCCCATGAAGAACAGGCCGACCGCCAGCATGCCCAGGGCCACCAAGGGGCGCCGCAGCAGGCCCGGCGGGCTGGTGGCCGCACGACTGTTGTCGTTCGCCGGCAGCGCCGGCAGACTCATCCACTGCCAGGCGAAGGCGAGCAGGGCAATGGGTACCAGGCAGAAGAAGGCGCCGCGCCAGCCGATGACACCACCCAGGTAGCTGCCCAGCGGCGCGGCGATCACCGTCGCCAGGGCGTTGCCGCCATTGAAGATGGCCAAGGCCTTGGGCACCTCGTCCTCGGGTACCAGGCGCATGGCCACGGCGGCCGACATCGACCAGAAGCCGCCTATCACTACCCCGATCAGCGCCCGGCCGAGGAGGTACGTGGGGTAGTTGCCGGCCAGTGCGACCACCAGTCCCGAGAGACCCATCAGCGCCGTAAGCGACAGCAGCAGCGTCTTGCGATCGAGGCGACCGATCAGGCGGGTGATGCTCAAGCTGGTAACGACCGCGCAGGCGCCGGATACCGCGATGCCATAGCCTGCCAGGCCTTCGCTGACACCCAGGTCGGCGGCCAGCGGCGTCAGCAGGCTGACCGGCAGGAACTCCGAGGCGATCAGGGCGAAGACGGCCAGGGTCATCGCCAGCACGCCGCTCCAATGGGCCGGGCGTTCGGCAGTGGCCGTGGCCGTTGCGTAGGAAAGCTCCGAATTTCGGGAAGCCATGGATAACCTCAGGCCAGGTGGCGATGGAAGAAGGCGTGCAAGCGATCCCAGGGGATCAGGCCGACGCGGTCATAGAGATCGACATGGCCAGCGCCGGGCACCCAGAGCAGTTCCTTGGCGCCGCTGGCGAGGCGGTAGGCGTCTTCACTGAATTCTCGCGAGTGGGCCTGATCGCCGGCGACGAACAGCAGCGGCCGCGGCGCGATCATTTCCAGATCGCTCAGCGGATAGAAATTCATGAAGCGGATCTCACTGGTGAGCATGCGGTTCTGGGTGCGCTCCAGAGTCATGCCAACTGGCACCGCCTGACCTCGTGGCGTGCGGTAGAACTCCCAGAACTCCCGGGTGACCGCGTCCGTGGTGGCGTCTGGGCGCTGTGGTAGATAGTCCAGGAAACTGCCTTCGCCGGAACTGTATTCGCGGTAGCGCTGCTGCGCCGCCTTGGCGACCAGCGCCTTGCGTTGCTCCAGGTTTTGCGAGTGGCGCAGGCCGTTGCGGGTCACGGCGCCCATGTCATACAGGCTGACGGTGGCGATGGCCTTGAGGCGCGGATCGATCTTGGCGGCATTGAGGGCGAAGCAACCGCTGCCGCAGATCCCCAGGACCCCCAGGCGCTCGCGGTCGATGCCAGGGCGGGTGCCGAGGAAGTCCACGGCGGCACTGAAGGCTTCGGTGTAGAGCTCCGGGGCGACCAGGTTGCGCGGCTGCCCCTGGCTTTCGCCCCAGAACGGCAGGTCGATGGCCAGGGTCACGAAGCCGCGCTCCGCCAGCTTTTGTGCATAGAGCAGGGCGCTCTGTTCCTTGACCGCTCCCATGGGGTGGCCGATGACGATCGCCGGGGCGCCGGCCGCCGGTGCCGCGTCGAGCGGGGAGACGAGAATGCCGGTGACCTGCAGGAGGTACTGGGTCTTGAAGGTCACCGCCTGCCTCTGCACCCGGTCGCTGCGAAAGAAGTTGTCGGCGTCCGCCGGCTGGCCCGGCGCAGGCGGCTCAGCGGCCAAGACGCCGCCAGCGGACAGCAGACCCAGCGTGGCCAGGCCGACGCCGGCTGCCTTGACGAATTCGCGCCGGCCGACGCCGGCCGGGGTGACCTCGACCGGATCAAGCTCAGTGGGGGGAGTAGGGGTATTCATGACGGCAATCTCCTGGAAGGGGCGGAAACAAGGCGCCGGTGCACGACGCACGCTGCGAGACCAGGAGGTTGACGTAAAAGGGATTAGGTGATTAGTAGGGGTATTCTTTATGAGGTTGTGAGAAAAATTCAGTAATGAGTCAGGGCAAGGTCGATGATCTGCAGGCATTCGTTATGGTCGCCCGGGAGCGCAGCTTCACCCGGGCGGCGGTGCGCCTGGGGGTGACGCCCTCGGCCCTCAGTCATAGCCTGAGAGCGCTGGAGGAACGGCTTGGCGTGCGACTGCTGGCGCGTACCACGCGCAATGTGTCGACCACCGAGGCCGGTGACCGCTTGCTGCGTTCGGTGGCGCCACTGCTGGAGCAGATCGCCGCGGAGGTGGAGGCGCTCGGCGCCTGGCGCGACACCCCTCGCGGAACCTTGCGCCTGACCTGCACCGACGACCAGATCGAGTTGTGTATCCGCCCCAAGCTCGCCGCCTTCATCGAGCAATATCCAGAGGTCCGTCTGGAACTCTACGTCGACTATGGCTTCACCAACGTGGTGGAAGAACGCTTCGACGCCGGCATCCGCCTGGGCGAGGCCATCAGCCAGGACATGATCGCGGTGCGCATCAGTCGTGACTGGCGGTTGGCGCTGGTCGCCGCGCCCGGCTATTTCGCCCGCCAGCCGCCGCCCGCCACGCCTTACCAACTGACCGAGCACCGTTGCATCAACATCCGCCATCGGCCGTCCGGTGCCGTTTACGCCTGGGAGTTCGAGCGGGACGGTCAGGCTTTCACGGTCAGAGGTGAGGGCCCGCTAGTGTTCAACAGCATCATGCACGTCCTCAACAGTGCCCTGGACGGACTTGGCATCGGCTACGTGCCCGAGGAGTTGGCAGCGCCCTATCTGGCCACCGGCCAACTGGTGGAGATCCTGCCGGAGTGGTGCCCCACCTTTCAGGGCTACCACCTGTACTACCCCAATCGCCGCCAGACCTCACCGGCTTTCGCCGCGTTGGTAGAGACGCTGCGCTACCGGGGCTGAGCCGCAGGCGCTAGCGCGATTCCTTGACCACCGGCGCTACCGGGCGTGCACACCAGCGTCGATACAGCGGCTCGGCCACCGCCATCACCACCACCAGGCGCAGGATCTGCATCGCAGTGACGGTGCCGACGCCCAGCCCCAGCGCCTCGGCCGTCAGGTACATCTCGGTGGTACTGCCCGGCGTCATGCCCAGGCCCAGGGTGGTGAAGGGCAGGGCGAATACCTGGGCCAGCAGCCAGGCGATCAGGAAGGTGGCGACCAGGCAGAGCAGGGTGTAGAGCATTGCCAGCAGCAGAAAGCGCGGCGAGCGGCGAAAGAAGGCGCGGTCGAAGTGGCACCCCAGGGTGACACCGATGAGCACCTGGGCCAGGTGGCTCAGCGTCGGCGGCAGGCTGGTGACCAGTCCGCTGGAGGCGGTAACCAGGCAACACAGCGCCAGGGGACCGAACATCCAGGGGTTGGGCCAGCCGCGGCGCTTCCAGGCCAGCGCCGCTACCAGGCCGGCCGCCAGCAGCGGTGCCAGCCAGCGCCAGTCCGGCGGGGGCGGCACGTGGGCGGCCTGGGCGATACCCGGTACGCCCCAGAGCATGGCCGGCGGCACCACCAGCACGATGATCACCAGGCGCAGGGTATGGGCGGCGGCGACCTTGGGCGCATCGGCGCCGTGGCGTTCGGCCAGGTTGATCATCTCGGCGAAGTTCGCCGGCATGAAGGCGAAGAAGGCGGTCTTGCGTTCCGTGCCCAGGCGTTGCACCACCGTGATGCCGAGCAGGGCCAGCAGCAGGGTGGCGACGGCTGCCAGGGCCATCAGCGGCAGGTGGCCGACGACCTCGGTCAGTACCGCCGGAGTGAAATGCAGGCCGATGGCCGTGGCGATCAGCCATTGCCCGGCCGGGCGACCGTGGGGAATGGCAGTGATGCGCCAGCCCAGGCAGCGGCAGAGGGTCACCGCGACCAGGGCGCCGGTGATCCAGGGCAACGGCCAGTGGACCAGGCTGGCGAGCCAGCCGCCGAGCAGGCCGACGAGGGGGGTGGGCCACCAGGGGCGAGGCGTGAAGCGGGAAATCGGCATGGCGTTGTTCAGGGATCCGGTAGCAGGGGTTCAGGGACGCAGATGACCGACGAAGGCCTTGGCCACGGGCGACAGCGCGCTGTAGCGCCGCACCACCACGACGATGGCGCGGCTGGCCCAGGCTTCGTCCAGCTCCAGGGCCACCAGTTTCATCGGCTTGAGATAGGGCTGCACGATGGATTCGGGCAGTACGCACAGGCCCAGGCGAATCGCCGCCAGCCGGCACATCGCCTCGAAGCTGCTGATGCGCACGCGCTGACGGATGCCGCGCTGGAGTAGCGCCGCCTGGCGTGAGAGCAGGGCGTTCATCGAGCTTTCCACGTGGGGACCGATGAATTCGTGGTCCAGGGTCTCGGCGAAGCTTACCCGCTTGCGCCCGGCCAGGGGGTGATCCGCAGCGGCGATCACCACCAGTCGCTCGCGGCGATAGGCGAAGGTCTCCAGGTCCAGGGCGGCGGTATCGGCCGCGACAATGCCCACATCCGCGCGGCCTTCCGCCACCGCCTGGACGATGCTGCCGCCCACCCGCTCCTCGATGTCGAAATCGACCCGCGGATAGAGGCCCATGAAGCTGGCGAGGTCCGGGGTCAGGTGGTTGGTCAGCGCGGAGGTGATGGCGTGCAGGCGGATATGGCCGGTGGCGCCGCTGCCGTGCTCGTTGAGCTCCAGCTGCATCAGCCGCAGGTCGCCATGGACCCGCTCCACATAGTGCAGCATGGTCTCGCCGGCCGGGGTAAGCCCCATGCCACGGGCATGACGGATGAACAGCGGCACCCCGACCTGGTCTTCCAGCTCGCTGATCCTCTTGCTCACGGCGGAGACCGCCAGGTGGCAGAGCCGCGCGGCGCGGGTGACGTTGCGCTCCTGAGCCACCACCCGGAAGACGTTCAGGCTGACCAGGTCATAGCGTGGCGGAGAGCCGCTCATGGGCGATCCTCGCGAGGGGTCAGGGGGCGACGGCCAGGGCCCGTTCGAAGAAGTCCGGCGTGCCGAAGTTGCCGGATTTGAGCGCCAGGGCGATGCCTCCCCGGGCGCCACTGCCCAGCGTCCAGGGTACGCCAGGGGCGATGGGCGCACCGATACGCAGGCTCTCGATGGCAAGCGCCTTGACTACTGCGCCCGAGGTCTCACCGCCGGCCACCACCAGCCGGGTCACACCGCCTTCGTGCAGGCCCTGGGCGATGCGGGCCAGGGCGTCTTCCACCAGCTGGCCGGCGCGCTCCACGCCCAGCTGTGCCTGGGCCTTGCGCACCTCCGCGGGATCGGCGCTGCCATAGATGAGTACCGGCTCGGAAGGCAGCCGCGCTGCGGCCCATTCCAGGGCGGCGCCGACCTGATCCTCGCCTGCGGCCAGGGCCAGCGGATCGAGGCGGAAGCCGGGACGGTTCTCCAGCCAGAGCGCCACCTGGCCCCGGGTCGCGGTGGAACAGCTGCCCGACAGCACGGCGGCCAGACCGGGCGCAGCGGGCAGGGCTGCCGCTTCGGCATGCGCCGCCAGCAGACCACGGCGACGGAAGTTGGCCGGCAGCCCCAGGGCCACGCCGGACCCTCCGGTCACCAGGAGGTGATCCGCCACGGCTGCGCCTATGGTGTGCAGGTCGGCGTTGTCGATGGCGTCGACGAGGGCATGGCGGACGCCCTGAGCCTGGAGGTCGGCCAGGGCCGTGGCAATGGCGGCGCTGCCCTGGCGCACCTGGGGCAGGCGCACCAGTCCCACGGGATGAGCCGTCTGCGCCTGCAGCACCCGCACCAGGTTGCTGTCGGTCATGGGTGTCAGCGGGTGGTGGCGCATGCCCGACTCGGCCAGGGGCTGGTCGCCGACGAACAGCTGGCCGAGGTAGAGCGTTCGGCCGTTCTCGGGGAAGGCGGGGCAGGCGATGCTCAACCTGGCGTCCAAGGCATCGGCCAGGGCGTCTGCAACCGGACCGATGTTGCCGGCCGCGGTGGAATCGAAGGTGGAGCAATACTTGAAGAAGAATTGCCGACATCCCAGCGCGCGCAGATAGGCGAGGGCCGCCAGGGACTGGGCGACCGCTTCGGCGGCCGGCAGGGTGCGGGTCTTGAGGGCGACCACCACGGCATCGGCGTCGCTGGGTAGCGGACGGTCCGCCACGCCCAGTACCTGAACGGTGCGCATGCCCTGGGCCACCAGGGTACTGGCGAGGTCGGTACCGCCGGTGAAGTCGTCGGCGATGCAGCCCAGGAGCGGCGTGGCCATGGTGGTTCTCCTTGTTGTTGTCAGGGATGCCCGAGGCGCGTACGCCCCGGGAGGAACCGGTAAAGCCTTAGCCGCGCAGGACCTGGGCCACCGCCTGGCCGAAGGCGGCGCAGCCCAGGCTGCCGCCCAGGTCCGCGGTGCGCTTGGCCGGATCTTCCAGCACCTTGTCCACCGACTGGTCGATGGCCGCGGCCGCTTCCTGCAGCTTGGCATTGCCGCGGTGCTCGCCCATCCAGTGCAGCATCATGCCGATGGACAGGATCATCGACACCGGGTTGGCCTTGTCCTGGCCGGCGATATCCGGTGCCGAGCCGTGCTGGGCCTGGGCGCAGCAGTGGATGTTGCTGGCCATGATCGAGCCGGCCAGGCCCAGGCTGCCGGAGAGTTCGCTGGCCAGGTCGCTGATGATGTCGCCATAGAAGTTGGTGGCGACCAGCACGTCGAAGCGCTCGGGATTGCGCACCAGGTGCGCGGTGGAGGCGTCCACCAGCAGGTCGTCCAGCTGCACCTCGGGAAATTCCTTGGCCACGTTGCGCACGCATTCCAGGAACAGGCCGTCGGTCATGTGGAAGCTGTTGGCCTTGTGGATGGCGGTGACCTTGCGACGGCGCTTCATCGCCAGCTCGAAGGCCTGGCGCGCGATGCGCTCGCTGCAGTGGCGGGTGATCTTGCGGGTGGACAGCGCCATGTCCGGGGAGGGCATCACCTCGCCCCAGCCGCGGCTCATGTTGCGATCCGGATAGAAGCCTTCGGTGGCCTCGCGCATGATCACCAGGTCCATGCTCTTGCCTTCCTTCATGTTGGAGGCGAGGAACGGCCGGGTGCGCGCCGGGCGCACGTTGGCATAGAGATCGAGGCCGATGCGAAAGCCGGCAGAGACGTTGCGACCGCCTTTCTCGGGCGCCGGGTAGTCGGCATGGGACTGGGTGCCGAGGATCACGCCATCGTAGGTCTTGGCCTTTTCCAGGGTCTCGTCGCGCAGGGTGATGCCGTGCTTCTCCAGGCTGGTGAAGCCGACGTCGTCGTAATCGAAGGTCAATCCCAGGCCGAACTTCTCGTTGGCGACATCCAGCACGGACATTGACGCCTGGATGATTTCGGGACCGATACCGTCGCAGGGCAGGACCAGAATACGCATTGTTTTCTCCTTGTAGATTCTGTGGGGAAGTCGGTCTGGTGGCTGAGTCTGCAAGGGTCGCCGCCGGGCCAGAACGCTTTGTACTTTATGTCATCTAAAAACAATTCATGCAACGGCGCAGGACAAAAAAAGCGATGCCGATTCGTGGCGTGCGAACGCGTGCGCTCAGCGCCCGTACGGAGGACGGGCGGGCGGGGGAGGTGGGGGGTTCAGGCGCGTGGGTAGATCAGGCTGGCTGCTTTGCCGCGTCTTCTTCGGCGGCTTCGAGCTGGCGGTCCTGGGCGGCCTTGAGCCGGCTGACCACGTCGAGGTGCTGATGCAGGAACAGCGCCGCCTCTTCGCGACTGCCACCTTCGAGCAGGTCGAGGATGTGCAGGTGTTCCTGGCTCTGGCCGATCTGCCGCGAGCGTTCGACGTTGGAGCGGTAGGCCATGAAGCGGCGCAACTGATTCTGCCGGCGGATGGCTTCGAGCAGGAAGACGTTGCCCGAGCAGCGCACCAGCAATTCGTGGAAGCTGGAGCCGATCTCGAACAACTGCGCGCGGGACAGGGTGAAGAGTTCGCCGTCCAGCAGCCGTTGCTGCCACTGGCGGGCCTGGGCGAAGGCGCGCTTGTCGATGCGGTAGCCCGGCTCGCGCAGGGCGAAGGGCTCGATGGCCATGCGGAAGCGATAGCTCTGGATATGGGCTTCGCTGTCATGCAGGAAGGTATTGATCTCCCACCCCTGGCCAGGGCGGCGTTCGATCATGGCCTCGCTGGCCAGGCGGTTGAGCACCTTGAGCAACTGGCCGCGGGGAATCTGGTAGCGGCGCAGCAACTCGGCCTCGAAGAAGCTGCTGCGGATGTCCCCGCGCAGCATGTCGTCCACCACTCGCAGATAGAGCTCCTCGTAGGGATCGTCCTCGCTGGGCAGTGCCGCCTGCTCGATGGTGCTGGCATTACGGGTCAGGAAGAAGCCGCGATTGGGCTCCTTGCGCGCCAGCCCCAGTTCTTCGAGAAGGGCGAAGCCGCGGCGCACCGGTGAGCGGGAAACCCCCAGCTCCTTGGCGAAGGCCTCTTCGCGCAACGGATCTCCGGCTTTCATCGAGCGGGCACGGGCGAGGTCGATGATGCGCGGGGCGAGTTGTTCGGCGAGGTCTTTTTTCATCGGGAGTCTTCTGGACGACGGGTACCGGAGCGCAGGTACTGAGGAGGCTGGCCAGCCGGGTCTGGCGGATCGCCCTGACGTTACCATAACCACGGCCACCCGGAGCGGACGACGGCACCGGGCGCGCCGTCGCCCGGGTCGTCAGCGGGCCGAGTACAGCGGGAACAGGCCCAGTGCCATGGAGACCGCCATGAGCAGGAAGCTCAGGGCGAACGCCCATTTCATGGTGTATTTCTGGTGGTCGCTGAATTCCACCCCGGCCAGGCCCACCAGCAGATAGGTGGACGCCACCAGCGGGCTGAGCAGGTGCACGGGCTGCCCGATCAGCGACGCCCTGCCGATCTCCGCCGCGCCGATGCCATAGGCCTCGGCCGCGTGGGCCAGCACCGGCAGTACGCCATAGTAGAAGGCGTCGTTGGACATGAAGAAGGTGCCGGGGATGCTCAGCAACGCGGTGATGGGCGCCAGGTAGTTGCCCCAGCTTTCCGGCAGGGCCCAGAGCAGCGAGCCGGACATCGCCTTGACCATGCCGGTCCCGGAGAGGATACCGGCGAAGATGCCGGCGGCGATGAAGATCGAGATCTGCGTCAGGGCTGCGGGTGCGTGGGCCGAAATACGCCGGCGCTGTTCGTCCATCTGCCGGTAGTTGATGGTCAGGGCGATGCAGAACGCGACCATGAACAGGATCGGCAGCGGCAGCAGTTCGACCACCAGGCAGGTCATCAGCGCCAGCGTCAGGACGGCGTTGAACCAGAACAGCTTGGGCCGCCGCAGTTCGGCATTTTCATCGCTCAGCGTGAGCAGATCACCCATGTCTTCGTCCATGCCGGTGGCGCGCAGTTGATTACCACCTGGCGCCGAGAGCAGGCCAAGACGGCGACGCTCCTGCAGCCCCAGCCAGAAAGCCAGCGCCAGGACCCCGATGAAGCTGACGATCATCGGCGGGATCAGTGGGATGAACAGCTGGCTGGTTTCCACCTGCAGCGCGGCGGCGACCCGGGCCATGGGTCCGCTCCAGGGCAGCAGGTTGGTGACGCTGGCGGCGAGAATGACCACGCAGGGCAGGATCAGCGGATTCAGCCGCAAGCGGCGGAACAGCGGCAGCATGGCGGTCAGGGTGATCATGTAGGTGGTGGAGCCGTCGCCATCCAGGGAAACCATGCCGGCCAGCAAGGTGGCGAAGAGCACGGCCTTGGCGGGATCGCCTTTGATCAGCTTGATGAAGGTGCGAATGATGGGGTCGAACAGCCCGGTATCGAACATCAGGCCGAAGTAGAGGATGGCGAACATCACCATGATGGCGGTAGGCGCGACCTTGCGCAGCCCATCGATCATCATCGGCCCCATCTCGGGAGCGAAGCCGCCAATGATGGCGAAGATGATGGGGATGATGGTCAAGGCCACCAAGGGCGGCAGCCGCTTGGTCATGATCAGCGCCATGAAGGTCACGATCATTCCATAGCCGAGCAGAGAGAGCATCTGTATCTCCTGGTTCCAAAATACAACTTTTGTTGTGGTTGTCGTTGTGTTCGGTGGCGGAGTGGCGATCAGCTCATGTGGAGACCGCCATTTAGTGAGAAGTCCGCGCCGGTGGCGAAGGCCGATTCGTCCGACGCCAGCCAGGAGCACATGGAGGCGATCTCCTCAGGCGTACCCAGCCGGCGCATCGGAATCTCATGAACGATGCGATCCATGAGATCGGTACGGGTCAGGGCCTTGAGTCGGGGCGTAGCGATATAGCCAGGTGAGACGGTATTTACCGTCACCCCGCGCGCCGCCAGTTCGCGGGCTAGAGCGCGGGTGAAGCCACGGATGGCCGACTTGGCGGTCGAGTAGTTGACCTGGCCGACGTGACCGAGCTGGGCGTTGACCGAAGAGATGTTGATGATCCGGCCCCAGCCGCGGGAGGTCATGCCGTCGATCACCTGGCGGGTGACGTTGAACAGCGAGTTGAGGTTGGTATCGATCACCGTTTGCCAGTCGCCTGGCTGCATGTCGCGGAACACCACGTTGCAGGCGGTACCTGCGTTGTTGACCAGGACATCGACGGGTCCGACCTCGTCGCGAATCTTGGCGAAGGCGGCGCGGGTGGATTCCCAGTCGGCCACGTTGCCTTCGGCGGCGATGAAGTCGAAGCCCAGCTTGCGTTGCTGTTCCAGCCAGTCGGCCTTGAGCGGCGAGTCCGGACCACAGCCGGCGATGACGGTGAAGCCGTCCCGGGCCAGGCGTTGGCAGACGGCGGTTCCCAGTCCGCCCATGCCGGCGGTAACGAAGGCGATGCGCTTGCTCATGTGTTGCTCTCCTGTTGTCGTTCTTGTCGGGCGTGAGCCATGTAAGGCACGGTAAGACGAATGTGATTGTCTTGTAAATACACGAAATACAATTTGGAGATGGGTGACAGGTTCTGTGTGTCTGGTGGGTCAGGGCCTCGGCGTACCGAGGCCCCTGGTTCAACGTCCTTCTTCGCCCAGGATCTTGCGGACCACATAGGGCAGGATGCCGCCCTGGCGCAGGTAGAGAATTTCCTGACTGGAATCCAGTGGCAGTTCCAGGGCGACGCTGTCACTCCGGCCGTCCGGGCGGGTGATCTGCAGCGTGATGGGGTTGGTCCCTACCCGCAGTTCATCCAGGCCGGCGAAGTCCAGGCGCTCATCGCCGGTCAGGCACAGGCTCTTGGCGCCTTGTCCAGCGGGGAAGCGCACCGGAAAGATGCCCATCCCGATCAGGTTGCTGCGGTGGATACGCTCGAAGCTTTGCGCCACCACTAGCCGGACACCCAGGGTGGCCTGGGCCTTTGCGGCCCAGTCGCGACTGGAGCCGGCGCCGTAGTTGATACCGGCGAACACCACCAGCGGCGTGCCCTGGCGGACCCAGCTGAGGGCCGCGTCATACACCGGCAAGACCTCGCCGTCGGCTGCCCGCGCCCAGCCACCCTGGCCAGGATGCTCCGGCAGCAGGCGATTCTTTACCGCGCGGTTGACGAAGGCGCCGCGCATCATCACCTCGTGATTGCTACGGCGCGTCGAGTACTGATTGAGGTCTTCCGGGGCCTCGCCATGGGCCACCAGCCAGCGGCCGGCCGGGCTGTCCAGGGGAATGGCACTGGCCGGCGAGATGTGGTCGGTGGTGATGTTGTCACCCAGCACCATCAGCGCCCGGGCGTCGCGCACGGCCAGCGACGCGGGCGGCTCCGGCGTGATGCCTTGCAGATAGATCGGACGGCGCAGATAGGTCGAGCTCGGTGACCAGGGAAAGCGCACGCTGCCCTCCGCCGACAACGCCTGCCAGTGGTGGGTGCCGTCCCAGAGGGTGGCGTTGCGCTGGCGGAACAGTTCGGGCCGCACCGTGGCGCGGACCAGGGCCTGGACGTCGTCATCGTCCGGCATCAGGTCGCGCAGGTAGACCGGCTGACCGGCTTGATCCAGGCCCAGCACGGCCTGCTCGAGATCGACGTCGATACTGCCGACGAGGGCATAGGCGACTACGAGGGCCGGCGAAGCCAGGTAGCCGAATTGCGCCTTGGGATTGACCCGGCCTTCGAAATTGCGATTGCCCGAGAGCACCACCACCGTCTTCAGACCCTGGTCGGCAAAGGCCTCCACATGGGCTTCGAAGCTGCCCGAGTTGCCGATACAGGTCATGCAGCCGAAGCCGGCCAGCTCGAAGCCGAGCGCGGCGAAGTCGGCCAGCAGATCGGCTTCACCCAGGTAATCGGCCACCACCCGAGAGCCGGGGGAAAGCGAGGTCTTCACCCAGGGCTTGCGCGTCAGGCCGCGCATCCGCGCTCGCCGCGCCAGCAGTCCGGCCTGGATCATCTGGCTCGGATTGGCGGTGTTGGTGCAACTGGTGATGGCGGCGATGGAGATGGCGCCGTGGGTCAGCGGCTGGCCAAAACTCGGCTCGAAATACTCCGCCGGGGCAGGGGTGGAGCGGGCGATCAGCGCGGTATCCGGTTCGGCGCGGACCTGGGCACGGAAGGAGTTGGCGGCTTCAGCCAATGGCTGCCATTGGTGCGGCTGGTGCGGACCGGCCACGCTGGGCTCGATGCTGGCGAGATCCAGCGGGATGACCTCGGTGAAGATGGGCTCGGGATCTTCGTCGTGGCGCCACAGAGTCTGCACCTCCAGGTAAGCGGCGACCCGCTCGCGCAGTTGGGGGCTGCGGCCGGTGAGCTCGAGGTACTCCATGGTCACCGTATCGAAGGGAAAGAACACCACGGTCGCGCCGTATTCCGGTGCCATGTTGGACAGGGTGCCGCGGGCGGCCCAGCTCAGGCCCGACAGGCCCGGTCCGCAGAATTCGACGAATTTGCCCACCACGCCGCGCTGACGCAGCAACTGGGTGACTTTCAAGGAAAGATCGGTGGCGGTCACTCCCGGACGCAGCGCATTGGTCAGGCGGATACCGATGACCTCGGGAAAGCTGATCGGTACCGGCTCGCCCAGCATGGCCGCCTGGCCTTCCAGACCGCCGACGCCCCAACCCAGGATGCCGATGGCATTGATCATCGGCGTATGGCTGTCGGTGGCGACCATGTCGTCCGGGTGCAGCAGCGGCTGGCCGTCGCTGGTCTCGCTTTCCCAGACCACGGTGCCCAGCGACTCCATGTTGACCTGATGGATGATGCCGGTGCCCGGTGGCACCACCTTGAAATTATCCAGGCTCTTCTGCGCCCACTTGATGAACTGGTAGCGCTCGGTGTTGCGGCGATAGTCGATGTCCAGATTGGCTTCCACCGCGCCCGGCTCGGCGAAGCGCTCGACGATCACCGAGTGATCGATGGTCAGCACCGCCGGGATGCGCGGATTCATCCGGCTCGGATCGCCGCCCAGTTCGGCCACCATGTCGCGCATGCCGGCGAAGTCGGCCAGGGCCGGCAGGCAGGTGGTGTCATGGAACATCAGGCGGTTGGGCAGGAAGGGCGCTTCGCACGGCGGGCCTTCGCCGCGTGCACGAGCCAGCACCGGCGGTAGCGCCTCGGGAAAGCAGCGGGCGACGTTTTCCACCAGCAGGCGCAGGGAATAGGGCAGGCGGGCCAGGGTGTCGGCGTCGAACAGGCGCTTGAGATCGACATAGGCGTACTGCCGGTCGCCGAGGGTGAGCTGGCCGGTGTAGGCGGAATCCAGGGCAAACTTCATGGGCTATCCGGTCCGGTTGCGGGAAGGGTGGAGGGCTAGGGGAATGCTAGGAGAGCCGGCATCACCCGGAAATTGGTATCTGGCCAACACAGCGTTCTCGGTCCGCGAACGCTGGCTTTCAGGCTTGGCAAATATTGTTCTGTATTGATATAAAAGACAATATTAGTGACCTGAAATCATTGCGGGCCGCTGCTGCCCAAGGGACGTCAGCTCCCCAAACAGACGAGGTCCACCTTGCTTACCGCCCTGTCCGATCCGGTCTTCCTGACCAGTCTGCTCCAGATCGTCATCATCGATATCCTGCTCGGCGGCGACAACGCCGTGGTCATCGCCCTGGCTTGCCGGCGCCTGCCGGACGCGCAACGGCGCAAGGCCATCCTGGGTGGCGTGGCCGGTGCCGTCATCCTGCGCATCCTGTTGCTGTTCGTTGCCAGCTACGTGCTGGGCTGGCCGCTGCTCAAGGTGGTGGGCGGTGTGCTGCTGCTGTGGATCGGCATCAAGCTGCTGCTGCCCGAGGAGGACGAGGCCGACGTCAAGGCCGGTACCACCCTGGGCCAGGCCATCTGGATCATCATGGTGGCCGACGTGGTGATGAGCCTGGACAACGTCATCGCCGTGGCGGGCGCCGCCCAGGGGCACCTGGGCCTGGCCGTCGCCGGGGTGCTCATCAGCATCCCGATCATCATCTTCGGCAGCCAGCTCATCCTGAAGCTCATGGAGAAGTTTCGCTGGCTGGTGGTGGCCGGCGCGGCCCTGCTCGGCTGGATCGCCGGCAAGCTGATCGCCAGCGACGAACTCCTGCAGGGCTGGCTCGGTACCGGCGACATGCACTGGGTCCCCTATGCCGCCGGCGTCCTCGGCGTCCTCATCGTGGTCGTGACTGGCCAGTTGCTGGCACGGCGAACGGTTACGGCCTGACCGATCTTTCGACCATCAAGGAGCACCACCATGACCTTCAAGACCACCGACCTCTGCGACGCGCATGGCGACCAGGCGCGGGTTCTGCAGCCGATCTTCCAGGACCTGGGCGGGCGGCCTGATTTCGTCGGACCAGCGCTGACGGTCAGGTGCTTCGAGGACAACTCGCGCATCAAGGAACTCAGCCAGCAGCCGGGCGAGGGACGCGTGCTGGTGGTCGATGGCGGCGGCAGCGACCGCTGTGCGCTGCTCGGCGACATCATCGCGGAGGACCTGGTAAGGAACGGTTGGGCGGGCGCGCTCATCTATGGCCAGGTCCGCGACAAGGCGGTGCTGGCGGGACTGCCGCTGGCCATCAAGGCGCTGGGCGTCTCGCCGCGCAAGTCGGCCAAGCGCAACGAAGGCCAGATCGGCGAGCCGGTGACCTTTGCCGGGCAGACGATCCGCAGCGGTGATCACCTTTATGCCGACGCCGACGGCGTGATCATCCTCGACGCCCACTAAGGCGTTTATCGGCCATCGGCCGCCCTCCAGGCGGCCCTTCACGAGTGCTTTCGCCATGACCGCTGCCAGACGGATCTTTCTGATCCACGCCACCCGTATCGCCATCGACCCCATCAATGCGGCCTTCGCCCAGGGTTGGCCCGAGGTGCAGCGCTTCGATCTTTGGGACGACTCGCTGTCCAAGGATGCCAGCACCGCTGGCGGCAGTACGCCAGCGCTGGACCAGCGGATCGAGGATCTGGCCGCGCATGCCTTTCGCGCCCAGGCCGACGCCGTGCTCTTTACCTGCTCGGCTTTTTCCAACGCCATCGAAGCCTGCCAGCGCCGCCATCAGCGACCGGTCCTCAAACCCAACGAAGCCATGGTGCAGGAGGCCCTGGCTAGCGGCAGACGCATCGCCGCCCTGACCACCTTTGGCCCGGCGGGTGCGGCCATCGTCAACGACTTCGAGGTCGAGGCAAGCCGCCGCGGCCAGGCGGTGGATATCACGCCGATCCTTTGCGAAGGCGCGCTCGAAGCCCTGCATGCGGGTGACCAGGCCCGCCATGACGCCCTTATCGCCGCGGCGGCAGGTCGCCTGCGCGGCGACTATGACGTGCTCTGCTTCGCGCAGTTCTCCATGACTGCTGCCCAATCGGCCAGCGAGGCCGCCTGGGGCGGTTCGGTGCTCACGACTCCAGCCAGCGCCGTGCGGCGACTGCGACAGCTGCTCGAAGGCTAGAACCGTTCCAGCGATCGAACTCAGCTGATCTTGCTTCTCCGTGCATATCGTTAGTCAAATTCCGTCTTTACCAAAAGTTATAACAGCTCATTAGCCTATAACGCTTTCGGATGGCCAGTCGGCACGGAGCGGGATGATGAGCAGGGTAGGGAAGGGCTTGGCGGTGGTCGCCGCCGTGGTGGGTGCCCTGGGCTTCGCGGGCAGCGCTGCCGCCGAGGGCAGGATCAGCATTGCCCAGCAATTCGGCATCGGTTATCTGATCCTCGACGTGGTGCGCGATCAGCAATTGATCGAAAAGCACGGCAAGGCCGCCGGCCTGGACATCCAGGTGGACTGGAACAGTATCTCCGGCGCCACCGCCATGAACGAGGCGTTGTTGGCCGGCTCGCTCGACGTGGTCTCCGCCGGAGTACCGCCGATGCTGACCGTCTGGGATCGCACCCGCGGACGGCAGAACGTCAAGGCCATCGCCGCCCTGGGCGCCATGCCCAACTACCTGTTGAGCAATCGCGCCGAGGTCAGGTCGATCAAGGATTTGACCGACCAGGATCGCATCGCCGTGCCGGCGGCGGGCGTAGGCTTCCAGTCGCGCACCCTGCAGATCGAGACGGCCAAGTTCTTCGGCGACGCCCAGTTCAAGAAATTCGATGCCATCAGCGTGAGTCTGCCGCACCCCGATGCCAGTGCCGCCGTGATGGCGGGCGGTTCAGAGATCACCACCCACTTCTCCAGCCCGCCGTTCCAGTACCAGGCGCTGGAGAATCCCCGGGTCCACCGCATCCTCAGCAGCTACGACGTCCTCGGCGGACCGGGCACCTTCAACGT
The DNA here is from genome assembly GCF_014190935.1 of Pseudomonas sp. AS2.8. NCBI lineage: Bacteria > Pseudomonadati > Pseudomonadota > Gammaproteobacteria > Pseudomonadales > Pseudomonadaceae > Pseudomonas > Pseudomonas sp. AS2.8. Next base: position 82,050 of record NZ_JACHVV010000002.1, on the reverse strand, counting down.
GCTCTACACCACCGAGAAATTCCACGACGAGAATCCCAAGACCTACCGCGCCTTCTATGACGCCCTGGTGGAAGCCGCCGCCTTCATCCGTGCCAACAAGGCCGCGGCCGCGGAGGCCTATATCCGCGTCGAACATTCCAAGCTGCCGCTGGCCCTGGTGCAGCGCATCGTCGAGGACCCGGAGATCGACTTCACCGTCGAGCCCCAGCGCACCTTCGTCTACGCCCAGAAGCTGCATGAGCTGGGCGTGCTGAAACACCAGGCTGCCTCCTGGCAGGACTACTTCTTCCCCGAAGCCCACGAGCGTCCCGGCAGCTGAGCTGGACCACCAAGGAGAAAACTCCAATGACTCTCGCATCCCCCCGTCCGGCCGCCGGCCAGACTTTCGAGATCCGTCCCTTCGGCAACCTGGGGGCCGAGATCCTCGGCGTCGATCTGGCCCAGCCGCTCAATGCCGAAGACTTCGCCCGGGTCCATCGCGCCCACCTGGACCACCATGTGGTGGTGTTCCGCGACCAGCGCATCACCCCCGAGGAGCAGATCGCCTTCAGTCGCCGCTTCGGCGAGTTGCAGATCCATGTCCTCAAGCAATTCCACCTGGCCGGCCACCCGGAGATCCTCATCGTCTCCAACATCGTCGAAGACGGTCAGCCAATCGGCCTGGGCGATGCCGGCAAGTTCTGGCACTCGGACCTCTCCTACAAGGAATTGCCGAGCCTGGGTTCCATGCTGCATGCCCAGGAGTTGCCGGAGGAGGGCGGCGATACCCTCTTCGCCAATATGCACCTGGCCTACGACACCCTGCCGGCGGCGCTCAAGCGCCAGGTCGACGGCCTGCAGGCGGAGCATTCCTACACCGCCACCTATGCCAAGCCCAAGTTCGAGGGTAACTGGCGGCCTACCCTGACTGCCGCGCAACTGGCCGAGGTCAAGGCGGTGGTGCATCCGGTGGTGCGCACCCATCCGGAAAACGGCCGCAAGGCGCTGTTCGTCAGCGAGGGCTTCACTACCCATATCGTCGGCCTGCCGGAAGACGAGAGTCGCGAGCTGCTGGCCGAGCTGTACGCCCACAGCGTCAAGCCCGAGCACCTCTATCGCCACCAGTGGCAGCCCCACGACCTGGTGTTCTGGGACAACCGCTCGCTGCTGCACCTGGCGGCCGGCTGCCCCAATCACCTGAGGCGCAAGCTGTATCGCACCACCATCCAGGGCGATGCGCCTTTTTGAGGGAGGAGACGACCATGAACGCTCCTCTCGCTTCCCGTCCGCATCTGACCCTGGCGCAGACCCAGCCGCTGCTGCAGGTGCAGGATCTCGATCTCGAATACCGCACCCGCGAGCGCCGGGTGCGGGCCACCCACCAGGTGTCCTTCGAGGTGCATGGCGCCGACCGCTTCGTCCTGCTCGGCCCGTCCGGCTGCGGCAAGTCCAGTCTGCTCAAGTCGGTGGCGGGCTTTCTGCCGCCGCTGCACGGCGAGATCCGTCTGGATGGCCAGCCGATCAGGGGCCCGGGACCGGATCGCATCGTGGTGTTCCAGGAATTCGACCAGCTGCCGCCGTGGAAGACGGTGCTGGAGAACACCATGTTCCCGCTGCTCGCCAGTCGCCAGGCCAGTCGTGGCGAGGCGCGCGAGCGGGCGCTGCACTACCTGGACAAGGTCGGCCTGGCGCGCTTCGTCGATGCCTATCCGCATCATCTCTCCGGCGGCATGAAGCAGCGGGTGGCCATCGCGCGCGCCCTGGCCATGCAGCCCAAGATCCTGCTGATGGACGAACCCTTCGCCGCCCTGGATGCCCTGACCCGGCGCAAGATGCAGGAAGAATTGCTGGCGCTCTGGGACGAGGTGCGCTTCACCCTGCTGTTCGTCACCCACTCCATCGAAGAGGCGCTGGTGGTGGGTAATCGCATCCTGCTCTTGTCGCCCCATCCGGGTCGGGTCCGCGCGGAACTCAACTGCCACCAGTTCGGCCTCGAGGACTTCGGCGGCGCCGAATTCCAGAGCACCGCGCTGCGCATCCACAACCTGCTGTTCCCCGACGACGTTCAGACGCTGCCACCCGAGGTCGCCGACGAGCGCCTGCGCCTGCAGCAGGCCATCGTCCAGGGCCGCATTTCCTACTAGTTTCGAGGTAGACCCATGACTCGACAGCCCCCGGTGCGGGCCGAATACCAACGGGACCTCGCGCCCCTCGACGATTTGCCGCTGGCGGTCGAGCTGCCTCTGGCGACGCGCCTGTGGAGCCAGGCCTGGCTGCGCAAGCTGGTGATCCTGGCGATCCTGATGCTGGCCTGGGAAGTGGCCGCCCGCTGGCAGGGCAACGACCTGCTGCTGCCCAGCTTCCTGCAGACCGCCGCCGCCTTCTGGGATGGCCTGGTGACCGGCGAGTTGCCGGCCAAGGTCGCCATTTCCCTCGGCACCCTGCTCAAGGGCTATCTGCTGGGCGTGGTCCTGGCCCTGGCGCTGAGCGCCCTGGCCGTCTCAACCCAGTTCGGTCGCGACCTGCTCGGCACCCTGACCTCGATGTTCAATCCGCTGCCGGCCATCGCCCTGCTGCCCCTGGCACTGCTCTGGTTCGGCCTCGGCGAGAACAGCCTGGTGTTCGTGCTGGTGCATTCGGTGCTCTGGCCCATGGCGCTCAACACCTATTCGGGCTTTCTCGGCGTCTCCGACACCCTGCGCATGGCGGGGCGCAACTACGGCCTCAAGGGGCTGAGGTACGTCGGGCTTATCCTCATCCCGGCGGCGTTGCCGGCCATCGTCTCGGGCCTGAAGATTGGCTGGGCCTTCGCCTGGCGCACCCTGATCGCCGCCGAGCTGGTGTTCGGTGCCTCCAGCGGCAAGGGCGGCCTGGGCTGGTACATCTTCCAGAATCGCAACGAGCTCTACACCGACCGCGTCTTCGCTGGCCTGGCCGCGGTGATCATCATTGGCCTGCTGGTGGAAGGCCTGGTGTTCGCCACCCTGGAGCGGCTGACGGTGAAGAAGTGGGGAATGCAGCGGTAGGGTCTGGCGCTTTTTGTTGGGCTTCGCTGCGCTCAACCCAACCTACGAAACAGCACCGTAGGTTGGGTTGAGACGGCTCTTCCGTCGAAGCCCAACAACCCACCGGATCTGCCGCAACACCAACACCTCTTAACCCTCGCTCGGACCACCCCCTCTCCCCTTGGGAGAGGGCTGGGGTGAGGGCACCCTTAGCACCCAATCCATCAGTGGAAAAGGCTGCGCCGTTTTCCACGCTACGGTACTCAACCCAACCTAAGGAGCACCCCGTAGGTTGGGTTGAGACGGCTCTTCCGTCGAAGCCCAACAGACCACCGGATCTGCGCCGGGACCACCATTTCTCAATGCTCGTTCGGACCACCCCCTCTCCCCCTGGGAGAGGGCTGGGGTGAGGGCGCCCCCGCACCCGGTCCTCCAGTGGAAAAAGCTGCGCCGTTTGCCACGCTACAGTGCCATCGCGATCGCGACGGGATGCGCTGCGCTATCTGCCTTAAATGCGCACAATAAATAAAACTCGAATTACGATATGCGCATAAGGAATTTCCTTCTTATGCCCTGGCTGCCTAAGGTGAACCCCAGCCAACGCCCTTCCCAAAAGGCGTCCCATTTACCTCGGCACGGGATTCACCACCATGAGCGTTCAGTTCCTCGGCATGATCGGCCATCGCCTCACCTCGGAAATCATCGCCCCCTCCGGTCCCATCTTCGACAAGGGCTATATCACCCGCTTCGCCCAGGCCCACGAGCAGGCCGGCTTCGATCGCATCCTAGTGGGCTACTGGTCCGATCAACCCGATGGCTTCCTGGTCACCGCCCTGGCAGGGCAGGCGACGCAGAAACTCAAGTTCCTGCTGGCCCATCGGCCCGGTTTCGTCGCCCCGACCCTGGCGGCGCGCAAGCTGGCGACCCTCGACCATCTGCTCGACGGCCGCCTGGCGGTGCACATCATCAGCGGCGGCAGCGACGGGGAGCAGCGCAAGGACGGCGACTGGCTCGACCACGACCAGCGCTACGCCCGCACCGAGGAATTTCTCGACGTGGTGCGCCAGGAGTGGACCAGCACCCAGCCCTTCGACCACGAGGGCGAGCACTACCGGGTGGCGAACGGCTTCTCCGCCATCAAGCCGCTGCAGCAGCCGAGCCTGCCGGTCTATTTCGGCGGCTCCTCGCCAGCCGCCCTGCGGGTGGCCGGCAAGCACGCCGATGTCTTCGCGCTGTGGGGCGAGTCCCTGGCCCAGACCCGCGAGACCATTGCCGCGGTCCGCGCCGAGGCGGCGCGCCATGGCCGCACCCCCAGCTTCAATGTCTCCTTTCGGGTGATCCTCGGCGACACCGAGGACGCCGCCTGGGCCAAGGCCGAGGCCATCCGCCAACAGGCCAAGGCGCGCCTGGCCGCAGAAGGCGCGGTGCATCCGGCCAAGCCGGAAGCGGTCGGGGCCCAGCGCCTGCGCGATACCGTGGCCCTGGGCGATCGCGTGGATCGCCGGCTCTGGACCGGCATCGCCGCCCTGGTCGGTGGTGGGCACAACTCCACCGCCCTGGTGGGCACCGCCGAGCAGGTGGCCGATGCCCTGCTGGACTACTACGACCTAGGCGTCGACAGCTTCCTGATCCGCGGCTTCGATCCGCTCAACGACGCCGTCGAATACGGCCGCGAGCTGATCCCGCTTACACGTGAAAAGGTCGCTGCCCGCCTGGCCGGCGCCCGTCGCACCGGCTGAAGCCGGCTGACCCACCCACTGCGCGACCGTACCCACGGAGCGCTCCCGATACCCTCGAGGAGACGCCTTCGTGATCAAGGGATTGCTATTCGCCGCCGGCCTGCTGGCCGGCACCTCCGCCAGCCTGGCCCAGGCGGTCACCCTTACCATCGGTGACCAGTTCTACTACAGCAGCACCCTGCTGGAGCAGGCCGGCGAGCTAAAGGATCTGCCGTACCAGATCGAGTGGAAGAGATTCAACGCCGGGGGCCCGGTGGTGGAAGCGCTCAATGTCGGCTCCATCGACGTGGGCATCGTCGGCGACACCCCGGTGATCGCCCTGGCTGCGCGCGGGGGACCGGTTAAGGTGGTGGCGGTGACCCGCAACCGCCCGGACGGCACCGCCATCGTGGTCGGCAAGGATTCACCGATCAAGACGGTGGCGGACCTGGCCGGCAAGCGCGTGGCCATCTGGAAGGGCTCCTGGAGCCAGCAACTGGTCTATTCGGCGCTGGAACAGGCCGGCCTGCCCAGCGACGCCCCGCGCTACAGCTACCTGATGCCCACCGAGGCCGTGGCCGCCCTGAGCCAGGGCACCCTGGACGCCACCGCCACCTGGGAGCCCTATGTGAGCATGGTGGAACGCCAGGGCGGACGGGTGCTGGTCACCGCCAAGGACCTGATGCCGGCGCCGGTCTATGTGGTGGCCAACACCCAGCACCTGGACGAGAACCGCGCCGCCATCGGCGATTTCGTCGCCCGGTTGCAACGCGCTCGCAGCTGGGCGCGGGACAATGTCGACGTCTATGCCCAGGCCTGGGCCAGGCGCAACAACTCCGATCCGGCCATCGCCGAGCGCTGGTTCCGCCGCGATGCCACCTGGGTCGAACCGATCAGCGCCCAGACCCTGAGCGACGGCCAGAAGACCGCCGACTTCCTGGTCAAGGCCGGGGTGCTGCCGCAGCCCTATGACGTCAAGTCGCTCTATGACCAGCGCTTCAATCGCTACCTGCAAGCGCCCCGGGAGGCCAGCCGATGAGTCGCCAACTGCACCTCGCCGGCTTCCTGCTGGCCGGTCCCGTCGTCCACAGCCACGCCGTCTGGCGCCACCCCGACACCCAGGGCGACTTCCTCGACCCGGACTACTACGTCCGCGCGGCCAAGGCGCTGGAGGAGGGGCTGTTCGACTTCCTGTTCTTCGCCGACCGCCTGGCCGTGGGCGACCAGCTCGGCGGCTCGCGGGAGACCGCGCTGCGCCTCGGCGCCCAGGACGCCACCCGCCTCGATCCGCTGCCGCTGTTGTCCTACCTGGTGGCCCATACCCGCCACCTCGGGCTGGGTTGCACCCGCTCCACCACCTACTATGAACCGGCCCATGTCGCCCGGGCCTTCGCCACCCTCGATCACCTGTCCCGTGGGCGCGCCGCCTGGAACATCGTCACCTCGATGAACGACAGCGAGGGCCGGCTGTTCGGCAAGGAGCGCCACCTGGAGCACGATCTGCGCTACGACCGCGCCGACGAATTCGTCGAGGTGGCCGTCAAGCTCTGGCGCAGTTGGGGACCCAACGCGCTGCGCCTGGATCGGACTGCTGGCGTGCTGGCCGACCCCGCGCAGGTGCGCGCCCTCGATCACCAGGGCGACTGGTTCCGCGTGGAAGGTCCGCTCAATATCCCGCGCAGTCCCCAGGGGCGCCCGGTGCTGATCCAGGCCGGTTCCAGCGGTCGCGGCCGGCGCTTCGGCGCGCGCTGGGCCGAGGCCATCTTCACCATCCAGCCGAATCTCGCCGCCATGCGTGCCTTTCGCGACAATGTCCGCCGCCAGGTGCTGGAGCAGGGGCGGTCGCCCGACGGCTGCAAGATCCTCACCTCGGTCATGCCCTTCATCGGCGGCAGCGAAGCCGAGGCGCGCGCCAAGCAGGAAAGACACAACGCCCTGGCGCAACCGGAAGTGGGGCTGATCACCCTCTGCTCCCAGCTCAACATCGACCTGTCGCGCTTCACCCTGAACACCGCCCTGGGCGAGGTGGCCGAGGTCGGCGACCTGCCGCCGGCCGCTGCCGAGAAGCTCCTGGCGCTGGGGCCGCGCACCACCCTGGCCGAACTGGGTCGCAGCTACGCCGCCAGCGTCCGCGTGCCGCAGCTGGTGGGTACCGGTGCCCAGATCGCCGACCAGCTGGCCGAGCTGTTCGAAGCCGGCGGGTGCGACGGCTTCGTGATTTCCCCCGGCTACCTGCCGGGTTCCTTCGTTGAATTCAGCGAGAGCGTGGTGCCGCACCTGCAGCGTCGCGGGCTGTTCCGGCGCCAGTACCAGGGCTCGACCCTGAGAGATCACCTGGGCCTCGGCCCTCTGGAGGACTAGATGAGCACGATCGAGGATGCCGCTAGCTGGCTGACGCTGGCCCGCGAGATCGGCGCGGAATTCGCCGCCCGGGTGGTGGCCGACGAACGCGACCGCATTCGTCCCGACGCCCAGCTGCAGCGACTCAAGGACAGCGGCCTGACCAACCTGGTCATCCCCGTGCGGCTCGGGGGTGCCGGCCAGCCTTGGTCGCTGGCCATGCGCGTGCTGCGCGAGATCGCCGCCGGCGACGGCTCGGTGGGCCTGCTCTTCGGCTATCACCTGCTCAACACCATCAACCTGCGCCGCGAGCCGCAGCCGCGGCGCGATCGCCTGCTGGCGGAAATCGCCGAAGGCCGGCTGTGGCTGGCCGGGGTGGTCAATCCACGCGACGACGACATCCTCGCCACGCCGAGCCATGACGGCGGCTATCGCCTGACCGGGCGCAAGGGCTTCTGCAGCGGCGCTGCCTTTGCCGATCGGCTCACCATCAGTGCCCGTGATCGGGAGAGCGGAGCGCGCCTGATGGTCACCCTGCCGGCGGACCGGCCGGGACTGGCCTATGCCGACGACTGGGACCACTTCGGCGTGGCCCGCAGTGACAGCGGCAGCTTTACCCTCGACGACGTCTGGGCCAGCGCCGAGGAGGTCCAGGTCTGCGACCTGGAAGACGCGGGCGACTTCGCCGCGGTGATCCGCACCCCGGTCAACCAGTCGGCCTTCACCCAGTACTACCTGGGCGCCGCCCAGGGCGCCCTGCGCGAGGCGCGGCGCTATCTGCACGCAGAGGCGCGACCCTGGGTGCATTCCCTCGCCGCCAGTGCCAGCGAGGACCAACTGGTGTTGAGCCAGATGGGCGAACTCTGGATCGCCCTGCAGGGCGCCGTGTCCCTGGCCGACGTGGCCGCGCGGCAGGTGGATGCCTTGCTGGCCGCCGATGCCGCCTTCACCGCCGAATTGCGCGGCGAGACGGCCATCGCCGTGGCCAGCGCCAAGGTGCTGGCCGCCCGTACCGCCCTGGACGTCACCGCCCGGGTATTCGATGCCCTGGGTGCCCGCGCCACCCACAACCGCCTGGGCCTGGATCGCTTCTGGCGTGACGTGCGCACCCATAGCCTGCACGACCCCCTGGCCTACAAGGTGCTGGAGGTCGGGCGCTATGCGGTCAACGGTCAATACCCCGCGATCCTTGCCTACACCTGACGATAGGAATTCCCATGCTGCGCAAGACCCTCGCCGGCCTTACCCTCGGCCTGCTGGCCGCTACCCAGGCCCTGGCCACCACCCTGGTGGTGGGCGACCAGAGCTACAACACTCGCACCGTGATGGAAGCCGCCGGCGTCCTCAACGACCTGCCGTATCAACTGGAATGGAAGCAATTCACCGCTGGCTCGCCGGTGGCCGAGGCGCTCAATGTCGGCAGTCTCGACCTGGGCCTGCTGGGCGATGCGCCGCCGCTGTTCCTCGGTGCCCTGGGCGCCCCGATCAGGGTGGTCGGCATCAGCCGCCAGAGCCTCGACGGGGTGGCGGTGCTGGTGCGCGGCGACTCCAGTATCCACAACCTTGCGGATCTGCAGGGCAAGACGGTGGCCATCTGGAAGGGCTCCTGGAGCCAGCAGCTGGCCCTGTCCGCCCTAGACCGGGCGGGTGTGCCGCGCGGGCAGGTGAACTTTCGCTACCTCAATGCCCTGGATGCCTCCCATGCGCTGGAGGGCGGTTCGGTGGACGCCATCGCCACCTGGGAACCCTATGTCACCCAGGCCCAGCGCCACGGCGCCCGGGTGCTCACCACCGCCGAAGGGCTGATCCCGGCGCAGAGTTTCGTGGTGGCCAGCCAGGGTGCGCTGGACGATGCCGCCCGGCACCAGGCCATCGCCGATTTCCTCCGGCGGCTGCAACAGGCACGGACCTGGGCCAATGCCGATCCCGAACACACGGCGCGCTACGCCAGCGCCTGGGCCGAGCGCACCCGTGCCGATGCCGCCATCGCCCAGGCCTGGTTCGGCCGCGCCCGTACCCGTCTCGGACCGGTTACCCCCGCGGCCATCGCCCAGGCGCAGCGCACCGTCGACTTTTTCGCCGGCGAAGGTCTGGTCAAGGGCTACGACGCCAGCCGCCTGTTCTACGATGGCTTCGGCCCGAGCCTGGCACCCCCGGCGCAGACGGCGCAGCGGTGAGTACGAGACCTACGGAGGCGGCCTTGCGTTATGCTTGAGGCGCATGTCCAGCAACGGGAAGTCAAACGCCTCCTCATGAAGACCGACGATATCGAAGCCTTTGTCGCGGTGATCCGCAGCGGCTCCCTCAACGCCGCCGCCCTGTCCCTGGGCCTGACCCAGCCGGCCATTACCCGCCGGCTGCAGAGTCTCGAACAGGACCTCGGGGTCGAGTTGCTCGACCGCCATACCAAGCCGCTCAAGCCGACGCGCCTGGGTCAGGAGGTCTACGGCCACTGCCGCGCCATCCTGCGCGAGATGGACGCCCTGCGCGAGCGGGTGGCGGGCGATGCCCCGCCGTCCGGGCTGCTGCGCCTGGGCGTGCCCCAGACCCTGGGCGATGCGCTGTTGCTGCAGGCGGTACGGGAGATTCGCGGCCGCTATCCGGAGCTGCACACCCAGGTGGCGACGGGCTGGGGCAGCGTGCTGGTCAGCCGCATCGAGCACGGTGAACTGGATGGCGCCTTGGTGCTGTTTCCGGCCAACAAGGTGTTTCCCGATGGCGTCGAGGCCCGCGCCCTGGGCGCCATGCCGTTGCAGGTGGTCGGCGCCCGTGAGCAGGTGCCGGCCAAGACGCAGCGACTGGCCGACGTCCAGGGCCAGGGTTGGGTACTCAACCCCGACGGCTGCGGCTTTCGCGCCAGCCTGCAACGCACCCTGGCCGAGCAGGGCCAGGCGCTACGCATCAACCTGGAAACCTTCGGCACCGAACTCCAGCTCGGGCTGGTGGCGGACGGCCAGGGCCTCGGCCTGGTCCCGGCACCGCTGCTGGCCCGCAGCGCCCACCGCGAGCGCCTGGCGGTGATCCCGCTAAAGGACTTCAAGCCGGAGATCCAGCTGTGGCTGATCCACCCGCGCTTTCTCGGGCCCTTGCAGGACGTGGTCGAGGGCTTCGGACGGGATGCGCAGGGCTTGCTAGCGGGCTGAGGCCCTCACTCGATAGCGGCGCCTATGCAGCGAGCGAACATTCGTTCCAGTCCATGGTAGTCGCAGTGAACGGCTGCGATGTTGGCAGCTATCCATTCATCGCGCGCGACTGGTGACCAATCGATCTGGTAGCCCGCATTGATGATGAGATGCTCAAACAGCAGGCGCTGGACACGGCCGTTGCCATCGCGGAAAGGGTGCGCCATGTTCAGATCGCCGTAGAGCTCGGCGCTCAGCCCGATCAGGACGTCACGAGATTGCCCTTCGAACCATTTTTCCGTCTGTAGTTTGGCAAACAGCTTGTTGGCCTCGGGTACCAGCCGGTGCACTGTACAAAAGCGGGTGCTGTCCTTGGCAATGTCAAGGGTGCGCAATTCGCCAGCCCAGGGGTAGATGTCCTGGAACAGCAGTCGATGCAATTGGCACAGATAGCCGAGGTCGTAGGGCGGTAACTCGAACGTCAGGCTGCTGGCCGCGAGGCGCGAGAAGTCGCGCTCGGCTGCCGCCAGAAGCTCGTCATCCCGGATGTCGAGTTGGTTGCGCAGGGTCGTGGTGCCTGGATAGCAGTACGGATCCTGGCCGGCTCCGTACTTATCGATCATTGCGCCTGGCTCAGACGTCGGTAATGCGCGAGAAGGGCTTGCTTATCCGACCCGACGATTTCCAGGGCGTCGGATTTCAGGTCGAAGCCTTCCAATTTCAAGCTGGCTGCATAGTTGGCCTGACGCATGTGTACGTAATACCGGCGTTTCCTATCCAGATTGGGCTGGGGCATGAGGATACCTCTCACAGGTCACTTCCAAGTTTAGCTGAAAGCCGGTGCGCTATCAGCCAGAGCGTCCTGCTGGAGTCTGGCTGTTCGATTCCAAGTGGCGCGAACAATCACTCTGGAAGTGTGGGCCTGCCCCGGTCGCAGCGACCGGGGCGCGGGCCATCAGGCCGCCGGCTTGGCCAGGAACTCCCGCAGCACGTAGTGCAGGATGCCGCCGGCCTTGAAGTAGCTCACCTCGTTGAGCGTGTCGATGCGGCAGAGCACCTCGACGCTTTCCCGGCTGCCGTCTTCGCGGGTGACTTCCAGGGTCAGCGGCATGCGCGGGCGCAACTCGACGCCGTCGATACCCAGCACGGCGATCTTCTCCTTGCCGGTCAACCCCAGGGACTTGCGGTCCACGCCGTCCTTGAATTGCAGCGGCAGTACGCCCATGCCCACCAGGTTGGATCTGTGGATACGCTCGAAGCTCTCGGCGACCACGGCTTTCACGCCCAGCAGGTTGGTGCCCTTGGCCGCCCAGTCACGGGAGGAGCCGGTGCCGTATTCCTTGCCGGCGATGATCACCAGCGGGGTGTTTTCCAGCTCGTACTTCATGGCCGCGTCGTAGATCGACAGCTTTTCACCGGTGGGCACGTGGAAGGTGTTGCCGCCTTCCTCGCCGCCGAGCATCTCGTTCCTGATGCGGATGTTGGCGAAGGTGCCTCTCATCATGACTTCGTGGTTGCCGCGGCGCGAACCGTAGGAGTTGAAGTCGGCATAGTCCACGCCGTGCTCGGCCAGGTAGCGGCCCGCTGGGCTGTCCTTCTTGATGTTGCCGGCGGGAGAGATGTGGTCGGTGGTGACCGAATCGCCCAGCAGCGCCAGGATGCGGGCGTCGTGGATGTCGGCGATGCGCGGCGGATCGCCGGCGATGCTTTCGAAGAACGGCGGATTCTGGATATAGGTGGAATCGGCGTCCCAGACATAGGTCTCGGCGTCCGGCACCTGGATCGCCTGCCACTTCTCGTCGCCGTCGAACACGGCGCCGTACTGCTTGTGGAACATGGCGGTATCGAGCTTCTGCACGGCGTCGGCCACTTCCTGCTGGGTGGGCCAGACGTCCTTCAGATAGACCGGCTGGCCATCGTTGCCGGTGCCCAGGGGATCCCGGGTGAGATCCACCTTCACGCTACCGGCCAGGGCATAGGCCACCACCAGCGGCGGCGAAGCCAGCCAGTTGGTCCGGACCAGGGGATGCACCCGACCTTCGAAGTTGCGGTTGCCGGAAAGCACCGAGGCGACCGTGAGATCGGCGTCCTGGATGGCTTTCTCGATCGAATCGAGCAGCGGACCGGAGTTGCCAATGCAGGTGGTGCAGCCGTAGCCGACCAGGTCGAAGCCCAGGTCGTTGAGATAGGGCGTGAGGCCCGCGGCGTTGTAGTAGTCGGTCACCACCTTGGAGCCGGGGGCGAGGGACGACTTGACCCAGGGCTTGCGCATCAGCCCTTTTTCGGCGGCCTTTTTCGCCAGCAGACCGGCAGCCATCATGACGCTGGGGTTGGAGGTGTTGGTGCAGGAGGTGATGGCGGCGATGACCACGGCGCCGTCTTCCAGCTGGAAGGTCTCGCCGTTCAGCTGGACCTCGACGCTGCTGCCGACCTTGGCGGCCTCGGCCTTTTTCGGCGCCAGCGCGGTGAAGTCACCAAAGGCCTTGGCCACCTCGCCGAGCAGCACCCGATCCTGGGGCCGCTTGGGGCCGGCCAGGCTGGACTGGACCTCGCCCATGTCCAGCTCCAGCACATCGGTGAACACCGGCTCGTCGCCGGGATTGCGCCACAGGCCCTGGGCCCGGGTGTAGGCCTCCACCAGCTGCACGGTGTCCTCGGGGCGCCCGGACAGGCGCAGGTAGTCGAGGGTGATCTGGTCCACCGGGAAGAAGCCGCAGGTGGCGCCGTATTCCGGGGCCATGTTGCCGATGGTGGCGCGGTCGGCCAGGGGCAGGTCGGCCAGGCCGTCGCCGAAGAATTCGACGAACTTGCCCACCACGCCCTTCTTGCGCAGCATCTGGGTCACGGTCAGCACCAGGTCGGTGGCGGTGATGCCTTCGCGCAGCTTGCCGGTGAGCTTGAAGCCCACCACCTCGGGGATCAGCATGGATACCGGCTGGCCGAGCATGGCCGCCTCGGCCTCGATGCCGCCCACACCCCAGCCCAGCACGCCCAGGCCGTTGATCATGGTGGTGTGGGAATCGGTACCCACCAGGGTGTCGGGGAAGGCATAGGTGCGGCCGTCTTCGTCCTTGGTCCAGACGCTGCGGCCCAGGTACTCCAGGTTGACCTGGTGGCAGATGCCGGTGCCCGGCGGCACCACGCGGAAGTTGTCGAAGGCGTTCTGGCCCCAGCGCAGGAAGGCATAGCGCTCGCCATTGCGCTCCATCTCGATCTCGACGTTCTGGTGATAGGCGTTCTCGCTGGCGTAGCGGTCCACCATCACCGAGTGGTCGATCACCAGGTCGACGGGGGAGAGCGGGTTGATCCGCTGCGGATCGCCACCGGCCTTGGCCACGGCTTCGCGCATGGCGGCCAGGTCGACCACCGCCGGAACGCCGGTGAAGTCCTGCATCAGCACCCGCGCCGGGCGGTACTGGATCTCACGGTCGGCGGAGCGGGTCTTGGTCCAGTCGGCCAGGGCCTGGAGGTCTTCGCCCGTGACGGTCTGGTTGTCTTCCCAGCGCAGCAGGTTTTCCAGCAGCACCTTGAGCGACTTGGGCAACTGGTCGAGATTGCCCAGGGTATTGGCCGCATCGGGCAGGCTGTAATAGTGATAGGTGCGTTCGCCGACCTGCAGGGTCTTGAGGCTGTTGAGGCTGTCCAGGGCTGGCATCAGGGGTCTCCTTATCAACGGTTGCCCGCTGGCCGTTCGAGCCTCGAAAGGTAAGGGAGACCCGTGCCAGCACTGGGCGGACTGATTTTTCTAGGTGTAGTACTGGACCGATGGGCGCCGCTGGCGTTCCCCAGTGGGCGCGCTGGGGTATAGTGCGCGCCCTGCGTGACCCCTTGAGGAAGCCCCGTCGTGAATACCCTGTTGCTGCTGTGCCGTACCGGATTCGAAGGCGAGGTCTGCGCCGAGCTCGGCGAACGGGCGGCGCTGCTCGGCGTGGCCGGCTACGCCAAGGGCAAGCCGGGTGCCGCCTATGCCGAATTCGTCTGTGGCGACGCGGCGGGCGCGGCCCGGCTGATGCAGAACATCAGATTCGCCGAGCTGATCTTTCCCCGCCAGTGGTCGCGCGGCGCCTTTCTCAGCCTGCCCGAGCAGGATCGCATCGGTCCGCTGCTGGAGTTGTTGGCTGACTATCCCGTCTGCGGCAGCCTGGCCCTGGAGATGCCCGACACCAACGACGGCAAGGCGCTCTCCACCTTCTGCAAGAAGTTCGAACGCCCCCTGACCCTGGCGCTGCGCAAGGCCGGCCGCCTGGTGGACGATGCCCGGGCACCACGGCTGCAGCTGACCTTTCTCAGCGGACGCGAGGTCTTCGTCGGCCTGGTCGAGCCGGACAACGCCGCGCTCTGGCCCATGGGCATTCCGCGGCTGAGGTTTCCCCGCGAGGCCCCCAGTCGCTCGACCCTCAAGCTGGAAGAGGCCTGGCACCACTTCATCCCGCGTCCCGAATGGGAAACCCGCCTGTCCTCCGAGATGCGCGCCGTCGATCTGGGCGCCGCCCCGGGTGGCTGGACCTGGCAGCTGGTGGCCCGCGAGATGCTGGTGACGGCGGTGGACAACGGCCCCATGAACGAGGCGCTGATGGACACCGGCCTCGTCGAGCACCTGCAGGTCGACGGCTACGCCTTCGTCCCCAAGCGCCCGGTGGACTGGATGGTCTGCGACATCGTCGAGAAGCCCGCGCGCACCGCGGCGCTGATCGAGCGCTGGATCGGCGAGGGGCATTGCCGCGAGGCGGTGGTCAATCTCAAGCTGCCGATGAAGCAGCGCTATCGCGAAGTGGCCGGCATCCTCGAACGCCTGCACGCGCATTTCGCAGAGCGCGGCCAGCGTGTCGTCATCGGCTGCAAGCAGCTCTATCACGACCGCGAGGAAGTGACCTGCCATCTGCGCCGACTGGATCGGAAACCCTGAGAACCTATCCAAAGTTTGCTGCGCGTCGGCCAGGCTGTGTTGAAAACCGCCTGGATCGCCAGCCCGGTCGAGATGCTCATTTACAACTCGTAAACTGCGCTTCCTCTGCGGCTTTCGCCTTGCCTGTCTCTAGCTCGCGAAACTTTGCACAGGTTCTCGCGCCTACTCGATATCTATATTTAGCGTTTTCTGGAGTGCTGATGACCCTCGAAGCCGATGCCACCCTCGACGCCAGCGGGCTGAACTGCCCGGAGCCGGTGATGATGCTGCACAACAAGGTGCGCGACATCGCCCCCGGCGCCCTGCTCAAGGTCATCGCCACCGACCCTTCCACCCAGCGCGACATCCCCAAGTTCTGCGTCTTCCTCGGCCATGAGCTGGTGGAAAAGAGCGAAGGGGAAGGGCGTTATCTGTACTGGATTCGCAAGAAGGTGGAGTGAGGGTCGCGCGAAGGCTCGCTTTGCTACTGTGGGCTGGTTCACAATTAGTGATTTAGCAAGCAGGGAAGCCTTATATGAAAGCCAGGATGCTGGGTGTTATCTCGCTAATTCTCGCGGGGTGCACGTCGGTACAGGTTCAGCCCGTCGCCGTACGCCCGGATTTGGTATGTATCCAGGAGAATCCTGCTGTTTGGGTTAAGGACTTTCTCCCCGTGGTCCGGGCCGGCTTTGCTCGGCACGGTGTGCCTACCGAAAGCTATACGCAGGTGCCACGCGAGTGCCCTTACGTTCTTGAGTACACCGCGCGGCAAACCTGGGACGGCGTGCCTTACTTGTCAGCTGCCGAACTGACCTTGCGCGACGCCAGTGGGCGCCTGGTGGGTCAGGCTGACTATCACCTGCGGGGTAAGGGCGGTTTCTCCCTTATGAAGTGGCAGGGGACCGCAACGAAGATCAATCCGGTGGTAGATGAGCTCTTGGGCCAGATGCATCCCGCACCTATCACCAGACCGACTACGCGTGCTGTCCCGACCTCCGCCCCTGCCGGGCTGACCTTTGAAGACGAATTGGCTGCGCTTCAGGCAAAAAACCTCAGCTATCAGGACTACAGCAATCAGTACCGTGCGCTTCGGCAGCGCTATGGTCTGGATCGCTGACTTCAATGTCGAGCCCATAACGTTGGGCTTCGCTTGCGCTCAACCCAACCTACGGTGCATAGCCAAGGCTCCCACCCCGCGGGACAGGCTCTCGTAGGTTGGGTTGAGATGGCTCCATCGTCGAAGCCCAACAGGCCGATGCCAAGCGAGCCATAGCGTGGAAAACCGCGCAGCGTTTTCCACTGGGAGCGCCGAATCCGTGGCCAAGGCCCACCCTACGCTCAGTCACTAGCGACACCCCTGACCACCCCCACCAGATGCTCCCCCAGCCGCCGATGCTGGTCCGCCTCGAAATGCACGCCGTCCACCGGACTCACCTGGATGATCTCGCCCGCATCGACGAAGGCCGCGCCCTGGGCCTCGGCCACCTGGCGATAACGTGCGGCCAACTCATGGGACTTGGCCGCGCCGCCGGCGAAGATCTCGCCGAGAAAGCCCACTTCCTCGATGGGCACCGGCGCCATGACAATCAGCCTGGGCGTGGCGCCATCCGGGCCGGCATTGCAACGCCTGATCTCTTCCAGCAGCACCTGCAGGGCACTGGCGATGTCCGCCGGGGTCACCGACAGCCGCGCCTTGAGGTCGTTGGTGCCCAGCATCAGCAGCAGGACGTCCACCGGCAGCTGGCTCTCCAGGCAAGGCCTGAGATAGCTCAGGCCGTTCTTGTGATGGCCGTCGATGGGATCGTCGTGCACCGTGGTGCGGGCGGGCAGGCCTTCCTCGATCACCCGCCAGTCGGCGCCCAGCCCGCGGGCCAGGACGCCGGGCCAGCGTTCGTCCCAGCCGAAGCGTTCGAGGACGCCGGGCTGGGTCAGGGGGCGGGTGCCGTGGGTGTTGGAGTCGCCATAGCAGAGCAGGGTACGCAAGGGCATGGGAAAGCCTCGTCGGGACAGGTCATCCTCACCCTAGAGGCTAATCCCGCCGGTCGCGAGGGCCGGCGGTCGTGCCAGCGCAGCCGGGTCAGCCCTCGCTCGGCGCCTGGCCGCCGCGGGTCGCCTGATCCAGCGGCGAGCCGCCCACCTCGTAGCGCACGTTCATGCGCGGCGAGGCCAGCTCGATGCCGGCGTCGTCCAGGTAGCGCTTGAGCCTGAGGTTGAAGGCCCGCGAGACCTCCCACTGCTTGATCGGCGCAGTCTTGAAGCGGAATCTCAGGATCGCCATGCCGGAATCGAAGCTCTCCACCCCCTGCAGCTCCAGCGGCGACCAGATGTCCCGGCCCATCAGCGGATCCTGGCGCAGCGAGCGGCCGACCTCCTGAACCATCTCGATGGCCTTGTCCACCGACAGCGCCTGGGGAATCGGCAGGCGGAAGATGGCGTAGCCGAATTGCCGCGAGTAGTTCTGGATGCTCTTGATCTCGCTGAAGGGGATGGTGTGGACGATGCCATCGATATCCCTCAGCCGCACGGTGCGGATGGTCAGGCCCTCGACGGTGCCCAGGTGGTTGCCGACGTCGACGTAGTCGCCGATGGCCAGGGAGTCCTCGATGATGATGAACAGCCCGGTGATGAGATCGGCCACCAGGCTCTGGGCGCCGAAGCCCACCGCCAGGCCGATGACGCCGGCACCGGCCAGCAGCGGGGTGACGTTCACGCCCATGTTGGCCAGGGCGACGATCAGGGCGATGACGAAGATGGTCAGGAACAGCACGTTGCGGATCAGCGGCAACATGGTCTGGGCGCGGGCATTGTTCGGGCTGACGCGATGCAGATTGAGGCCGCGGTGGATGGCGGTGTCGGCCAGGATCCACACCAGCCAGGCCAGCAGCAGGGTGCCACCCAGGCCAAAGAACTTGCTGGCGACCGCATGGCCGTCACCCTGGCTGAATTTCAGCAGCGAGAGATTCCAGGCCCTCAGGGCCAGTTCAATCCCCACCAGCCAGATGACGATGCCCAGCACCAGCACGAAGAAGGCGCGCAGCCGTTCGGCATAGGCCTCCTGGATGCGGCCGTGATGGCGCCGGTGCAGCAGTCGCGCCCGCACCAAGGCGTTGAGCCCGAGGGCGGCGCCCATGGTCACGGCGAACAGCAGCGCCCGGCGCAGGGCATCGCTGGTGTCCCCGGCGGAGACGAAGGTGGCCACCACCGAGACCGCCACCAGGATCAGCAGCGGCAGGTGCCAGAGCCGGGCGATCAGATGGCGCACGCCCTGCAGACCGTGCAGCGCCTGGCGCTTGGCCAGCGGCTGGTTGCGGATCAGGTGGGCGATGGGCCGGCGGAATCTCAGGGCGAACTGGGCGGTGAGCAGCGCCGCGCAGATATTGGCGCCGATGGCGATGACCGCGGCCAGGTGTGGCCCCAGGGTCTCGGCCAGGTGCGGATCGCTGGCGGCGCCGCCGAGGGCGGCCAGGCTGCCGATGATCCACAGCGGGCGGAAGGCGCGTCGGCGCAGGATCAGCAGGGCGCGACTGCGATGGGCGCCGCTGGGCAGCGAGCAGATCACCACCACGGTGGCGGCAAACAGCGGGCCGGTGACCGCGGCATAGGCCAGGGCGACGGCCACCGTCTTGCCCAGTGAATCCGGCAGCCACAGGGACACCACCAGGGTCAGGATGAAGGCCAGCAGCCAGGGCGCCAGCTTGCGCAGGGCGAAGCGGACCAGGTCGAGGGTGCGCGGCCTGAGCGGCAACTCCTCGGACAGCCCGAATCTCACCCGCAGGCGATGGCTGATGGTCTTCAGGCCCAGGGCGCAACCGGCCCAGAAGGCCAGGGTGACGACGAAGCCGGAGAGCAGGTTGAGGCGCTGCTCGGGTGCCGGCGCCAGGGCGGCCAGCTCGGCGCCGGCCTGGTCCAGCTGGTATTGCCAGCGCTCGCGCAGGTTGTCGCGCTGCAGCTGCTGCTCGACCACCGTCAGGGTGTCGGTGATCAGTCCGATCACGCCCTGGGAGGCGCTGGGCTCGGCCTGGTTCTGCGCCGCCTGCAGCTTCTTGAGATCCGCCAGGAGGCGATTGCGCTGCTGCTCGCTTTCCAGGGTCTTGATGACCTGGTCCAGGGACTGACCGAATTGCGGGTCGACCTGGTCCTTCTGGGCGCCCGGCAGTCCGGGCAGGGCGGCCTGAGCCGGGCCGATGAGCAGGAAGCAGAGGCAGAGGAGTTGTAGCAGGCGAAAGATCATCGAAGCCGCACGCTCGCGAAAGGGGGAAACACCCGTCCCGGTCGGCAGGGCAGCCGGCCGGGACGAGGGCGCCAGTGTAGCAAGGGCAGCGCGCTAGGCGCTGTGGATGCGTCGACGGGCGCTGCGGGCCAGCCGCACCGACAGCAGGATGGCCGCGCAGGTCAGGCCCAGCACCAGCCCTTGCCAGAGGCCGGCCGGGCCCCGCGGCGCACCGAACCAGTCGCTCAGGCCCAGCGCCCAGCCCACCGGCAGGCCCACGCCCCAATAGGCCAGCAGGGTGATGATCATGGTCGCGCGGGTGTCCTGATAACCGCGCAGGGCGCCTGCGGCGGTCACCTGGATGGCATCGGAGAACTGGAAGATGCCGGCGAACACCAGCAGCGAGGCCGCCAGCTGGGTCACCGCCAGGTCCTGGGAATAGAGCCCGGCGATAGCCGTGCGCGCGGTCAGCATCAGGGTGCAGGAAACGCAGGCGCAGAGCAGCCCGGCGGCCATGCCGACCCCGGCGGAAAAGCGCGCCTCGCGCGGCTCGCCGCGCCCCAGTGCCTGCCCGACCCGCACCGTCACCGCCATGCCCAGCGCCAGGGGCACCATGAACACCAGACCGGAGAAGTTGAGTGCCACCTGGTGCCCGGCGACCACGGTCGGGCCGAGCTCGCCGATCAGCAGGGCCACCACGGAAAAGATGCTGGATTCGGCGAAGATCGCGATGCCGATGGGCACGCCGATGGCCAGCAGGGCGCGCAGCGTCGGTCCATGGGGTCGCTCGAAGCGGGCGAAAAGGGCGCAGGCGCGATAGCGCTCGGTGCGGATGATCGCCAGCATGGCCAGCAGCATCGCCCACATCACCGTGCCCGAGGCGAAACCGCAGCCTGCGCCGCCCAGGGCCGGCATGCCCAGGTGCCCATGGATGAGGATCCAGTTCAGCGGCACGTTCAGCGCCAGCCCGGCGAGGCCCACCAGCATCGCCGGCCGGGTGCGCCCGAGGCCATCGCTGAAGCAGCGCAGCACATAGTAGAAGGCCGTGGCGGGCAGGCCCATGGCGATGCCCTTGAGATAGAGCAGGGTCGGCCCGATCAGCTGGGCGTCGACATGCATGGCCACCAGCAGCGGTCGGGCGTTGAGCAGCAGCAGGCTGGCGATGAGGCCGCAACCCAGGGCCAGCCACAACGCCTGACGCACCAGCGGACCGATCTCCTGGCTGCGACCGCCGCCGTGGCGCTCGGCCACCTTGGGCGTGGTCGCCAGCAGGATGCCCGTCATCAGCAGGAACACCGGAATCCACACGGAGTTGCCCAGGGCGACGGCGGCGAGGTCGAGCGGGCCGACGCGACCGGCCATGACGGCGTCGACGAAGCCCATGGCCGAATGGGAGAGCTGGGCGATGACGATGGGCGCGGCGAGGGAGAGCAGGGCGCCGAATTCACGTCTGATGCGGGGCAGGGAGGAGGTCACTTGATCGTTCGGTCAGCTTCGGGGCCGATAGTCTAGTCCTCATGGACCGGGTGGCAACCCTCGCGGCGACCGTTGCCTGCCACCGATGGCCTGCTAAAGTGCCGGTCCCCGCCCTTGCGAGTGCCCAGGCATGCACATTCTCGCCGACGAAAACATTCCGCTGCTGGACGCCTTCTTCGGTCCCCACGCGACCCTCGAACGCCTTCCCGGCCGCGCCTTCGATCGCGCCGCCGTGAGCCGGGCCGATGCGCTGCTGGTGCGTTCCATCACCCGCGTCGACGCGGCGCTGCTGGCGGGCTCCAGGGTCGGCTTCGTCGGCACCTGCACCATAGGCACCGATCATCTGGACCTTGGCCATCTGGACCAGGCGGGCATCCGCTGGAGCAATGCGCCCGGCTGCAATGCCCGCGGCGTGGTGGACTGGGTGCTCGGCGCCCTGCTGGCGCTGGCCGATGGCGCCGGCGCCGAGCTGGCCCGGCGCACCTATGGCATCGTCGGCGCCGGCCAGGTCGGTGGCCGCCTGGCCGAGGTGTTGCGCGGACTGGGCTGGACGGTGCTGGTCTGCGATCCGCCTCGCCAGGCCGCGGAGGGTGGCAGCTTTCACAGCCTCGACGAATTGATCGAGCGCTGCGACGTGCTCTGTCTGCATACCCCGCTGATCCGCGACGGCGAACAGCGCACCCTGCACCTGTTCGATGCCGCTCGCCTGGCCCGCCTGCGCCCGGGCACCTGGCTGCTCAATGCCTGCCGGGGCGAGGTGGTCGATAACGCCGCGCTGCGGGCGCATCTGGCTAGCGGCGCCGAGCTCAGGGTGGCGCTGGATGTCTGGGAAGGCGAGCCGGGTATCGATCCTGAACTGGCCCGGCTGTGCCAGCTGGTGACGCCCCACATCGCCGGGCACAGCTTGGAAGGCAAATGGCGCGGCACGGCGCAGATTTATGAGGCGTTCTGCGCTTGGAACGGAGAGACACCGCGGCTGAATCTGAGCGATCTGTTGCCGCCGCAGCAGCTGGAGCGCCTGGTGTTCAGCGCGGATACGCCCGAGACATCGGCCTTCAGGCGGGTCTGCCGCGCGGTCTATGATCCGCGCGACGACGATGCTGCGCTACGCGCCACCCTCGGCTTGCCGGCCCTGGCGCGCGCCCAGGCGTTCGACGCCCTGCGCAAGGGCTATCCCATGCGTCGGGAGATTCCGGGGCTGGTGCTCGAAGGGGCGGGCGTGGCTCGGCTGGCGAGGGCCCTGGGCTGTAGCTGGCGACATGGCGACGGCTCCGAAAGCGGCGGTGTCGCTTAGGACCGAGGCGCGGCGCAAGCGTTCAGGCGGGGTGGGCTGCCTCCCGCCAGGCGGCCCAAACGGCCGAATGACGGGAGCCCAGGGTGCGGGAGCCGCAGGGCTCCCCCGGACTCAGTGGTATTCGCAGAGGTAGGCGGTGTCTTCCGCGACCTTGAGCTGAAACTTGGCATTGGCCGGCACGGTGAACTGGCTGCCCGCGGCGAAGGTTTCCCAGGTCTCGCTGCCCGGCAGCTTGACGGTCAGGGCGCCGGCCACCACGTGCATGACTTCCAGCTGGCTGGTGCCGAATTCGTATTCGCCGGGGGCCATGACGCCGAGGGTGGCGGGCTTGGACTTGAGGCTGAAGGCGATGGATTTGACGGTGCCGTCGAAGTATTCGTTGACCTTGAACATCGGATTTCCTTGTGCGAGAGCGGTTGGGACCGTCAGCGAGTATGCCCAAGGCCGAGCCCCACTGTCACCGCCCCAGGCAAGGCTAGCGCGCGAAGGCCGGCAGGCTGGCGGGCAACAGCTTGGCGGTGTTGCGCGCGTCGGTCTCGGCCCGGTGCAGCACCCCGGTAAAGGCCAGTCCCGCCGATTCCAGGGCAGCGGTGAGTCCCAGCGGGCGCGCCAGGCCACGGGCCTTGGCGAAGGCCTGCTTGAGATTGCGATGCGGCACCCGGGCCAGGTGGGTGTGCAGATCGTACTCGCGCCAGGCGCGCTCCAGCAGGCGGCGGTCGAAGTCGCCCCAGCTGCACCAGCCGGCGAGGGTGGTCTCATAGGCGCCCAGCCAGGCCTCGAACGCTGGCCAGGTGCCTTCCAGAGGCTCGGCGCCATCGACGTCGGCCTGGCTGATATGGGTGAGGTCGCGGCAGAAGGGCGTCAGCAGCGGCAGGCGCCGGGGCTGGACGAAACTCTGATAGCGACCGAGCTCCTGGCCCTCGGCGTCCACCATCACCGCGCCGATCTCGATGATCTCCATCAACTCCAGTGGCCAGCCACCTTCATCGGTGGTCGCTTCCAGGTCCAGCACCAGCCAATGCTTCATCGTCACGCCCTCGGGGAGCCGCCTCGATCGTCGCAGATAAGACGATGGAAAGGCCGCGGGGTTGCGTGGCGAGGTGCGAATGAATGTAACATTCATGACTTGATAGCGGCATCTGGTCACGATTTGCTTGTGACGCCCCAGCCTTGCTCTTAAGCTTGAAGCCTCCTTATCTGCGAGTTTCACCCATGGAGTGCCGTCCGGGTTGTGGCGCCTGCTGCATCGCGCCCTCGATCTCCTCACCGCTGCCACGCATGCCCCAGGGCAAGCCCTCCGGGGTGCGCTGCGCCCATCTGGACAGCACCAATCGCTGCGACCTGTTCGGCTCGCCGCTACGCCCGGCGGTGTGCGGCGGCTTCCAGGCCGAGCTGGCGTTCTGTGGCACCAGCAGCGCCGAGGCCATGGCCATCCTGCTGCGCCTCGAAGGTGAAACCGCCGCCTGATCCGGTTTTGAATTGCGCTCTCCGACAACCACAACAACAAGGGACGTCCCATGCACAAGCCGCTTCGCTCCATCCTCGTCCTGACCCTGCTCGCAGCCACCGGCCTGGCCCAGGCCGAGGACTGGCAACTCGCCAAGCAGGAAGACGGCATCCAGGTCTATACCCGCGCGGTCGCCGGCTCCAAGTACAAGGCCTACCGCGGCGTGGTCCAGATCAAGGCCGATCCGGCCACCATCGCCAAGCTGCAGGATGACCCCGTGGGTTCCTGCAAGTGGATCTTCCGCTGCCAGTCGCTGCAGGTGCTCAAGCGCCAGGACAACCAGGCCTGGACCTACATGCGCATCGACATGCCCTGGCCGGTGACCGCCCGTGACGTGGTGCTGCACATCACCGAGCAGAAGACCCCGGACGGCGGCTTCACCCGCATCCTCGAAGGCCAGCCGGACTATCGTCCTGCCGCCGACGGCTACGTACGGGTCGCCAGCTTCCAGGGCCAGTGGCGCGTGGTGCCGAAGAACGGCGGCTCGGAAGTGACCTACGAGGCCCAGAGCGAGCCGGGTGGCAGCGTGCCGTCCTGGCTGGCCAACAGCTTCGTGGTGGATGCCCCGCTCAACACCCTGAAGGGTCTGCGCCAGGCCGCGCAGCGCTGATCGACCGCCCTCGGGCAACGGCCTGGCCACTGGCGCCAGGCCCGTTCAATACCACCCCTATAGCAGGCCGTGGCGGTCCACCCAATTTCCTGGGCAGACATCTTTAATACCACCCCAACGGTGTTGAGGCATAAAGGGCGAACCCCTCTGCCTCGGCGGTGGTAATCAGCGAGCAGGAACGGTGGCTGCCCGACTGCGTCTCTTGCGACGCCAGCCGTCCACCAGCCGGAAGGCCAGCAACGTGGCGCCGATGGCGGCGTAGATCGCCCATTCTTCCAGGTCCGAGCGCACGATCCAGAGGTAGTGCAGCAGCCCCAGGCCCAGCACCAGGTAGGCCAGCCGGTGCAGCTCCTTCCAGCGCTTGCCCAGGCGGCGCATGGCCGGGCGATTGGACGTGACGGCCAGGGCCAGCAGGATCAGCAGGGCCGCGGCACCGACGATGATGTAGGGTCGGCGCTGCAACTCCACGCCCAGTTGCGACAGGTCGAAGCCCAGCACGAACGCCAGGTAGCCGAGGAAATGCAGCAGGGCATAGGTGAAGGTCCAGAGGCCGAGCTGGCGGCGGATCACCGGCCAGAGCTTCCAGCGGGTGAGGCGCGACAGCGGGGTCAGACTCAGCGTCAGCAACAGCAGCACCAGGGCGCCGGTGCCCAGCTTGTCTACCAGCGCCTTGCCCGGGTCCGGGCCGAGGGCGAAGATCCAGGCCTGGTACAGCCACCACAGCGGCGGGCAGAGCGCGGCGACGAATACCGCCACCCGCCAGAGCAGCACACCCATCAGTAGTTTCTCCGCAGGTCCATGCCGCTGTAGAGCGAGGCCACTTCCTCGCCATAGCCGTTGAACATCAGCGTCGGCCGCACGTTGGGGCTGAACAGGCCGCTGGGCAGGCGCCGTTCGCGGGCCTGGCTCCAGCGCGGGTGGTCCACTTCCGGATTGACGTTGGCATAGAAGCCGTACTCGTTGG
Organism: Pseudomonas sp. AS2.8; assembly: GCF_014190935.1. Taxonomy (NCBI): domain Bacteria; kingdom Pseudomonadati; phylum Pseudomonadota; class Gammaproteobacteria; order Pseudomonadales; family Pseudomonadaceae; genus Pseudomonas; species Pseudomonas sp. AS2.8. Next base: position 56,940 of record NZ_JACHVV010000002.1, on the reverse strand, counting down.
GCGCCATGCCCTGCCAGGTGGTGCGTGGCTGCTCGGCCACCAGGCTGATGCGGACGATGGACTTGATGCCCTTGAAGCCGTATTTCCAGGGCACGATCAGGCGCAGCGGCGCGCCATTCTGGTTGGGTAGCACCCGACCGTACATGCCCACCGTCATCAGCGTCAGCGGATGCATGGCTTCATCCAGGCGCAGGCCTTCCACATAGGGCCAGTCCAGCAGGGCGAAGCTGGAATTCATGCCGGGCATGTGCTGCGGGTCCTTGAGCGTCTCGAACTTCACGTAGCGCGCCTTGCCGGTGGGCTCGACGCGCTTGAGCAGGCTGGCCAGCGGAAAGCCCAGCCAGGGGATGACCATGGACCAGGCCTCGACGCATCTCATGCGGTAGATGCGCTCTTCCAGGGTGTCGGGGCCGAAGAGGTCTTCCAGGCCGTAGGTGCCGGGTTTGCCCACCTCGCCGTCGACCACCACGCTCCAGGGCTGGGTGGGCAACTGCGCGGCATGGGCCGCGGGATCGCTCTTGTCCGGCCCGAATTCATAGAAGTTGTTGTAGTGGGTGGCGTCCTTGAAGGGCGTGATGTCCTCGCCCTTGACCGTGGCCGCCTGCCAGCGGGTATCCGGCAGCTTGCGCTCGAACCAGTCCGGGCCCTTGGCGGCTTCGACGTCGCCATAGCTGGAGGCGGCCGCCAGCGCCCAGCCGGGCAGGGCGGCGCCGGCGAGCAGGGCGCCGCTGGCGCCGAGCAGCTGGCGCCGGGACAGGTAGACGGCTTCGGGGGTGATCTCCGACCCCAGGCAGGCAGAGCGCGGAACGATCTTGATCGGCATGACGGACCTCGGTGGGGTGCGCGCGGGAGAGCGGCTGGCTAACAGCGTGAGACATCCCTGTCGTGAAAAGCTTCCGAGGCCAACGATAGCCTGCCGTCCCGGTCCGGCGGAAGGCCGTTGCGCGCCTGCCAGCCGGCCGTTCAGGTCGCTGCCAGGCAGGCGCGGGACCCCGTGCCATACTGCGGCGACCTCTCGCCCTCAGGAGTCCCCGATGAAGAAGCTGATCAATAGCCCCGCCACGGTGGTTCGCGAACTGCTCGAAGGTCTCGTCAGCCTGGATCCCGGCCTGGCCCTGCTGGCCGCGGAGCAGGTCATCCTGCGCCAGCCCCTGGCCGCAACGGGCGATCGCCCGGTGGCGGTGATTTCCGGCGGCGGCAGCGGCCACGAGCCGGCCCATGCCGGCTATGTCGGCGAGGGCATGCTGACCGCGGCGGTGGCGGGAGACGTCTTCACCTCACCGAGCGTGGATGCCGTGCTGGCCGCCATCCGGGCCGCGGCCGGTCCTGCCGGCGCCCTGCTGGTGGTCAAGAACTACACCGGCGACCGGCTCAACTTCGGCCTGGCCGCCGAACTGGCGCGCAGCGAGGGCATTCCGGTCGAGACGGTGCTGGTGGCGGACGACGCGGCCCTGCGCCATACCGTGGCGCCGGAAAAGCGCCGGGGCATCGCGGGTACCGTGCTGATCCACAAGCTCGCGGGCGCTGCGGCCGCCGCCGGACGACCCCTGGCCGAGGTGGCCGCCCTGGCCCGCGCCGCGAGCGCCGACTTGCGCAGCATGGGGGTTGCCCTGGGCGCCTGCACGGTGCCGGCGGTGGGACATCCCGGTTTCCAGTTGGCGGACGATGAGGTGGAATGGGGGCTCGGCATCCATTGCGAGCAGGGCGTCGAGCGCGGCCCCCGGCTGGGCGCCGACGCCACCGTGGCGCGGCTGCTGGATACCCTCATCGACGATGGCGGCTATCCAACGGGCACACGCCTGGCGCTGCTGGTCAATGGCCTGGGCGCGACACCACCGCTGGAACTCGCCCTGATGGCGCGGGCCGCACTGAGCCAGTTGCGCCAGCGGGGACTGGTGGTGGAACGCGCCTGGATCGGTACCTTCCTCAGCGCCCTGGACATGCCCGGCTGTTCGCTGTCGCTGCTGCCGGTGGACGAGGCGCGCCTGGCGCTGCTCGATGCGCCGACCCAGGCGCGGGCCTGGCCGGGTGACGGCCGGGTCCCGGCGGCGCCCACCTTGTTGCCCGCACCCGCGGCGGCAGCCGAATCGACCCCTCGCACCCCAGGTCCGCTGGCCGCGCGGCTGCAGGCGGCGGCAGATGCCGTCATCGCCAGTCTGTTGGCCAACGAAGACCGCCTCACCGACCTGGACAGCCGCGCTGGCGATGGCGATCTGGGCACCAGCCTGGCCCGGGGCGCCGAAGCCATGCGCGCCTTGCCCGCCAGTGCCTGGTACAGTCCGGCCAGCGCCCTGGCCGCCACCGGTCAGGCACTGCGCCGGGCCATTGGCGGCAGCTCCGGCCCCTTCTACGCCTGCGCCCTGGTCCGCGCCGCTCAATTGCTGGACGGGGTGGAGCGACCCACACTGGCCCAATGGGCCCAGGCCCTGGATGGCGGCGTCCAGGCCCTGGCCGAACTGGGTGGCGCCCAGCCGGGCCAGCGCACCATGCTCGATGCCTTGCGCCCGGCCGCGGATGCCCTGCGGGACGGTGCCCAGGCGGGCGCCAGCCCGAGGCAGGCCTTTGCCGCAGCCCTCGCCGCTGCCCGGCAGGGCGCCGAGGCCACCGCCGAAATGCTGCCGGCCCAGGGCCGTGCCAGCTACCTGGGGGAGCGCGCCCGCGGCATTCCCGATGGCGGCGCCGTGGCGGTGGTCTTCTGGCTGGAGGCCCTGGACCCCGTGATCACTGGCTAAGCCGAGCCAACGCCCGGGCGGGGCCCGCGGCGCTCGGGCCAGCCATGGCGGCAGACCAGCGAGAGCAGGGCGCCCAGAAAGGCCAGGGCCATGTCCTTTTGCGCATCCCAGGGATCGCCCTGGGCGCCGACGAAGGCTTCGGCGGCAGCGCCCGCCAGCAGGTCGGCGCCCAGCCATTCCATCAGCTCGTAGCCGGCCGAGGAGGCCAGCACGAATTCCAGGGCCACATAGGCGCTCCGCCAGCCGCGCAGTCCGCTCAGGCCCTGGACCACCTCGCGAACGGGCCGCGCCAGCAGCAGGCCATAGGCGAAATGCACCAGCCGGTCGTAGTGATTGCGCTTCAGGCCCAGCGCCTCGTCCAGGCGAACACCGGTCAGCGCCTGCCAGGCCTCGTCGTAGGGTACCTGGGAGTAGGTGTAGTGGGCGCCGACCTGGTGCAGCACCAGAAAGCCGCAGAGTTGCAGGCTGGCGCCGGCCGACAGCAAGAAGCGCCGCTGCACCAGGGCGACACCCAACAGCGCAACGATCACCAGCAACTGCTCGATCATCCAGGTCAGACGGTCGAGGGGTGCCCAGCCGAGCGTCAGGGTCAGTAGCGCCAGCATCAGCAGCAGGGTGAGTTGCAGACGAGAGCAGCGGGTGGTGTTCAAACACAGGCGCCTTGTGCGGAAAGCGGAGCATCGCGACGGCGATCCCAGCAGCATGGACCGGGATTCGGGCGCTGCCGTTCGAGCGCAGCGGTCCCGTGCCGGCGCGGCTTCGCTGGCAAAAACCGCAAGCGCGACGGAGGCACCGGCGCCGCTTGCCGGCGGTCCCACGGGCAGGTCCTTTCTTTAACCCAGGAGCCCTCGATGTCCATCCTGCCCAAGCTCCCGGCCTTCGATTCGAGCCTGGCACTGCTACGCGAGGGCTATGCCTTCATCAGCAATCGCTGTGAACGCCTGGATAGCGACGTCTTCGCCACGCGCCTGCTCCTGCAGCCCACCCTCTGCCTGCGCGGCCCGGCTGCGGTGGAGCTGTTTTATCGCGAAGAGCGCTTCACCCGGATGGATGCCGCGCCGCGCCAGCTGCGCAAGACGCTGTTCGGCGAAGGCGGCGTCCAGGGGCTGGATGGCGCGGCCCATCGCCAGCGCAAGGCGGTGTTCCTCGAGATCACCCGAGCGACGCGGGTGGAAGCCTTGATCGCCCGGGTGGAGCAGGAGTGGCGCGCCAGATTGCCCGCCTGGGAGCGCCGCGGCGAGATCGTGTTGCTGGACGAATTGCATCTTCTCTATACGCGCGCGGTCTGCGACTGGGCCGGAGTCGCCCTGGCTATGGACGAGGAAGGGCAGCGCTGCGCCGAGCTGGTCGCCCTGATCGAAGGGGGCGCAAGCGTGGGCCCGGCCAACCTGGGTGCCCGCCGCGCGCGACGCCGGCTGGAACTCTGGCTCGGCCGCCAGATCGAGCAAGCTCGCCAGCAGCACGCCCCCGCCGGCAGCGCCCTGGCACTGATCGCGCAGCACCGGGAGGCGGACGGCCAACCGTTGTCGCCACGGGTGGCGGCGGTGGAGCTGCTCAATGTGCTGCGGCCGACGGTGGCCGTGGCGCGCTTTTCCACCTTCGCCGCCCTGGCCCTGTACAAGCAACCGGCCTGGCGCGAGCGGCTGAGGGCCGATCCCGCCGCCCGGGTACCCTTCGCCCAGGAGGTGCGACGCTTCTATGCCTTCTTTCCCTTCACCGTGGCGCGGGTCAGGGAGACCTTCGACTGGCACGGCATCGCCTTCCCCCGCGGCACCCGCGTCCTGCTGGATCTCTATGGCACCAATCGCGATCCGCGCAGCTGGGAGCGTCCCGAGGTTTTCGATCCCACGCGCTTTCTCGCGGAACAGCCTCCAGGGGTCGCCTTCGTACCCCAGGGCGGCGGTGAGGTGGCCCACCAGCACCGCTGTCCAGGCGAAGGCATCGCCCTGGAACTCATGACCTCCGCCCTGCGCCTGCTGCTGCAGGACATGACCTACCAGGTGCCTACCCAGGACCTGCGCATCGACCTGGCGCGGATGCCGATGCGCCCGGCCAGCGGCCTGCTCCTGAGCGAAGTCCAGGCGGTGCAGCGGACCCGCCGGTCGGGCGGTTAGGCAGCCCGCGCCGCCACCTGAGGGCGCGCCGTGAGCAGACTCACCACCATGAAGCTGACCAGGCTCAGGCCGAGGCTGAAATAGATCGGCGTATTGGCCTCCAGGCCGTCCTTGAGCATGAAGACGACGGCCGCTGCGGAGCCCAGCAGCATGCTCGCCAGGGCACCCGCCGTGGTGGCGCGCGGCCAGAGGATGGCCCCCAGCAGCGGCACCAGGATGCCGCCCACCAGCAGGTTGTAGGCCAGGGTCAGGGCGCCGATGACGTCATTGACCAGCAGGGCGATGGCGAGCACGGCGAGACCGGTGAGCAGGGTAAACAACCGGGCCATGCCCAGGGTCGAGGCCCGGCCGCCGCGCAGTCGCGGCAGGAGGTCCTCGGTCAGGGTGGTGGAGGCCGCCAGCAGGCCGGCACTGGCGGTGGACATCATGGCGGCCAGGGCCGCGGCGATCACCAGGCCGCGGATGCCGTCCGGCAAGGCACTGCGGACGATGGCGGCGAAGGCGTTGTTGGCGTCGGCGAGATCCGGCAGCAGCACCCGGGCGCACATGCCGATGAGCGCGCCCACCAGGCCATAGATCACGCAATAGACGCCGGCCAGGCTGCCTGCCACCCGCGCCACGCCTTCGCTGCGGGCGGTGAAGACCCGCTGCCAGATGTCCTGGCCGATGAGGATGCCGAAGAAGTAGATCAGGAAGTAGGTGAAGATGGTGTCGTAGCCGAGAGTGGTCAGGGCGAAGGCGCTGGCCGGCAGCTTGGCCACCAGGGCGTCCCAGCCGCCGATCCGGGTCAGGCAGATCGGCAGCAGCACGAACATCAGGCCTGCGGTCTTGATGACGAACTGGACGATGTCGGTCAGCGTCAGCGACCACATGCCGCCGATGCTGGAATAGATCACCACCACGCTCCCGCCGAGCAGGATGGCGCTCCAGAAGGGCAGTTCGAACAGCACCTGGATCACCGTGCCCATGGCCAGCACCGAGACCACGCTCAGCATCAGCGCATAGACCAGCATGATGGCGGCGCTGGCCTGGCGGGCCAGGGGCGTATAGCGCCGTTCCAGCACCTGGGTCACGGTGTAGATGCGCAACTTCAACAGGGGTTTGGCGAGAAACAGATTGAGCACCAGGATGCCGCCGCCCAGCATGGCGCACAGCCAGAAGCCGGACAGCCCGTGGACGTAGCCCAGGCGCACCGTGCCCACGGTGGCGGCGCCACCCAGCACCGTGGCGGCCATGGTGCCCAGGTAGCAGGCCGGACCGAGGTTGCGACCGGCGACGAGGAATTCTTCCTGATTGCGGGCGCGGCGCATGCCGTACCAGCCGAGCAGCAGCATGGCCAGGGCGTAGGCCAGGACGACGGAAATATCCAGGAGCATGACGGAGTCTCTTGCAGGACTGGACAGGGCCGGGCGCACCGACCCCGTGACAGGGTTCAGGGATCAGGCGGCGCTGATGCCGGAAAGCGCGGTGCGGGCACGACTGCGTCTGGGGCGCCGCGGACCGGCCGGGCCATAGACGGCAGCCGGTTCCGGGAACAGCAGGAGCAGCAGCAGATAGAGCAGGGCGGCGCTGCCTAGGGCCAGCGGCAGGCTCAGGTCGATGCCGCCCGCCAGCTCGCCCAGGGGCCCGACGAACTGACCGGGCAGATTGACGAAGGCGAGGCCGAGCAGGGCGCTGGGAATCCAGGCGCCCATGCCGCGCCAGTTCCAGCCATGCTGGAACCAGTAGCGGCCACCCTGCTCGCCGCGGGTGAACACCTGCAGGTCGTCCGGGCAATAGAAGCCACGGCGGACCACCAGCCCGAGGATCATGATCACCATCCAGGGGCTGGTGCAGGTCACGATCAGCACGGCAAAGGTCGATACGCTCTGCACCAGGTTGAAGCTGAAGCGCCCGATGAAGATGAAGGCAATGGCCGCCAGGCCGATCAGCAGGGTCGCGCGCACCCGGGTCAACAGCCGGGGCAGCACGCTGGAGAGATCCAGGCCGGTGCCATAGAGCGCCGTGGTGCCGGTGGACAGGCCGCCGATGATCGCCAGCAGGCACACCGGCAGGAAGTACCAGGTGGGCGCGATGGCCAGCAGGCCGCCCACATAGTTGTTTTGCGTGATGTAGTCGGGCGCCCTGGTCGCCACCAGCGACGCGGTGGCCAGGCCGAACAGGAAGGGGATCAGGGTGGCGGCCTGGGCCGCGATCACCGCCAGCAGGATGCGCCAGCGCGGCGTCTGCCGGGGAATGTAGCGCGACCAGTCGCCGAGAAAGGCGCCAAAGGACACCGGGTTGCTCATGGCCACCAGGGCCGCGCCGACGAAAGCCGCCCAGAAGCCCGGCTGACCCGCTTGCAGGGTGCCGGCGTAACCGGCTTCGAAGCTGCCGGCGAAGGCCGGGATACCGAGCAGGAACAGCAGGCTGGCACTGACCACGGCGATCTTGTTAACCCACAGCATGAAGCGAAAGCCATAGAGGCACACCGTCAGCACCAGCACGGCGAACAGCCCGTAGGCCAGCCCCAGGCTGAGGGCGTTCTCCGGCAGTCCGACCAGGCGCTGGGCGCCGCCCACCAGGGCATCGCCGGAACTCCAGACCGACAGCGAAAAGAAGGCGATGGCGGTCAGCAGCGAGAGAAAGGAACCGACGATACGGCCGCGGACGCCAAAGTGGGCACCGGAGGAGACGGCGTTGTTGGTGCCGTTGAGCGCGCCGAACAGCCCCATGGGCGCCAGGATCAGGGCGCCGCACAGGACCCCGCTCGCGATGGCCAGCACCCCGGCCTGGAAGGACAAGCCGAACAGGATCGGAAAGCTGCCGAGCACGGCGGTGGCGAAAGTGTTGGCCCCGCCGAAGATCAGGCGGAACAGGTCGAAGGGGGTGGCATGGCGTTCGTCGTCGGGAATCTGCTCGACGCCAAAGGTTTCGATACGGGTGATGCCGTCATGATGATCCATGGATGACGCCTCGACACGGTTATACGCAGGCTGGACCCGCGTTCTTGTTGTCGGCGGACCAGGCGGTCCGCCGGTGTTCGGCAGCGAAAAGACAGCGGGTGGGCGACCGTCATGGCGGGTCGCCGCACCAGTAAGGGTCAGCGGTAGGCCACCCCCGGCAGCACGCAGAGCATTTCGTACAGCAGGTTGGCGCCAAGCAGCGCGGTGTTGCCGGTGGTGTCGTAGGGCGGCGAGACCTCGACCAGGTCGCAGCCCACCAGCTCGAGGCCCTGGCAGCCGCGGATGATCTCCAGTGCCTGGATGGTGGTCAGGCCGCCGATCTCCGGCGTGCCGGTCCCCGGCGCCCAGGCCGGGTCGATGCTGTCGATGTCATAGGACAGATACACCGGGCCGCCCCCGACCCGCTCGCGCACCTCGGCCATCAGCGGTGTCAGCGATCTGTGCCAGCATTCCTCGGCCTGGACCACCCGAAAACCCTGCTCGCGGCACCAGTCGAAATCGTCGGCGGCGTAGCCCTGGGCGCGCAGGCCGATCTGCACCACCCGGTCGCAATCGAGCAGGCCTTCCTCCACCGCGCGGCGGAAGGTTGTGCCATGGGCGATCTTCTCGCCGAACATGTGCTCGTTGACGTCGGCGTGGGCATCCACGTGCACCAGGCCGATCTTGCCGTACTTCTTCTTCATGGCGCGCAGGATCGGCAGGGTCAGGGTGTGATCGCCGCCCAGGGTGAGGGGGATGACATCGTGCTCCAGCACCCGGTCGTAATGCTCCTCGATCAGCCGCACGGTATCGAGCAGGTTGAAGGTGTTGATGGCGACGTCGCCCAGGTCGGCGACGCTGAGGGAATCGAAGGGCGCGGCGCCGGTGGCCATGTTGTACGGCCGGATCATCACCGATTCGCTGCGCAGCTGCCGCGGACCGAAGCGGGTGCCGGAACGCAGCGAGGTACCGATGTCCAGCGGGATACCGATGAAGGCGGCGTCGAGACCGTGGGGGGCGGTGAGGTGAGGCAGTCGCAGCATGCTGGCGATGCCGCCGAAACGGGGCATCTCGTTGCCGCCCAGCGGCTGGTGCAGGATCTTTTCCACGGGTCATCCTCGTTGTGCTGATGACCCGATTGTGCAAAGCCGCCGTCGGCCGAAGAATCGGCCCGGGCAAAAAATCACTTCAGAGATTTCTGAACTAATGGCTAGACTGCCGGGCCGCGTCCACCGGAGTCCGCCATGGCCAATGCCCTCCACGACATCCGCCTGCTCAAGCTGTTCGCCTGCGTGGTACGCCACCAGGGATTCGCCGCGGCGCAGCAGGAACTGAACCTGTCCACCTCGGCCATCAGCACCTACATGAGCCAGCTGGAAGGCCAGCTCGGCGTGACCCTCTGTCATCGCGGCCGGGGTGGCTTCGCCCTGACCAGCAAGGGTGAACTCTTTCATCAGGAAACCCTGCGCATCCTGGGCGAGATCGAGGGCTTCGAACGCTACGCCACCACACTCAGGGGCGAGTTGAGCGGCACCCTCAACCTCGGCGTGCTGGATTCGCTGTCCAGCGAACCGGCGCTGCCGCTGGCCGAGGTGATCGGCCGCTATACCCATGACTATCCCGGCGTGCACCTGCACCTGGCCGTGACCAGCCCCTATGAATTGCAGCTCGGCGTCCTGGAAGGACGGCTGGACCTCGCCGTGGGTGCCTTTTCCGCACGGATGAACGGAGTGGTCTATCAGCCGCTGTATCGCGAGCAACACTGGCTCTATTGCAGCGATCGCCATCCGCTGTTCCAGGAGCGGCGCATTCCCGCCGAGGTGATCACCCGCCAGCGGATGGTGCGGCGCGGCTACTGGAGTCAGGCCGAACTCGCTCGCCATGGGTTCAAGGAAAGCGCCGCCACCGTGGAAAGCATGGAGGCACAGCTGATCCTGATCCTCTCCGGCGCCTATATCGGCTATCTCCCGGAGCACTATGTCCACGCCTGGGTCGACCAGGGCCGGCTCAAGGCGCTGCAACCGGCCACCTTCGGCTATCAGGCGCCATTCTCCCTCATCAGCCGTCGAGGGCGTGGAAGAGAGCCGCTTATCCAGAGTTTTCAGCGCATCCTTAAAGCCCAGATGCAACATGCCGATAGTTAGTATGACGATAACCAAATGGTTACCGTTGGCGCCTGTGCAGGCAGTTGGCCACCATTGAACTGGTTGATGTCGCACGGAGTAGATAACCCGCTAGATAAGGCACCCGCATGCGCACGAATTTGCCGGTCACTCAGCAAGGCCGTACCTTCAAGGAAGAAGAACGACTCATCTCCACCACTGACCTGCAGGGGAACATCACCTACTGCAACGAGGCCTTCATCGCCATCAGTGGCTATACCCGGGAGGAGCTGATCGGCAGTCCGCACAACCTGGTGCGTCATCCCGACATGCCGCCGCCGGTGTTCGGCCACATGTGGGCGACCCTCAAGGAGGGCAAGCCGTGGATGGGCATCGTCAAGAATCGTTGCAAGAACGGCGATTTCTACTGGGTGAGCGCCTATGTCACCCCGATCCTCGAACAGGGCCGGGTGATCGGCTACGAATCCGTGCGTTCGCTGCCCAGCACCAGCGAAGTCCGGCGCGCCGGCGAACTCTATGCCCGCATCAATGCCGGCAAGGCCCCCGTGCCCATGACGCGCCGCCTGGGCAGCGCCATTGCCGCCTGCTGGTCGACGGTGGCGGCCACCGGGGTGATCCTGAGCGGCCACTTCATGCTCGATGACACAACTCAGGCGGTCCTCATCGTCGCGGCGCTGCTGGGCATCAGCGCGCACCAGCTCTATCGTCAGCGCGCCAGCATCGAGCGCATCCTCGCCGATCATCCGAAGATGTTTTCCAGCGCCGTTGTGGCCCCGACCTACAGCGACCAGTGCGGCGCCCCGGCGCGCCTGGATCTGGCGCTCCACAGCGAAGCCGCGCGCCTGCAGACGGCCCTGACCCGGCTGGCCGACGTTGGCGACAGCGTACGCGTCAAGGCGCGCGAATCCTCCCAGCTGGCCCAGTCCGAGGCCGAATTGCTGGATCAGCAGCGCCACGAGACCGACCAGTCCGCCGCCGCCATCACCCAGATGACCTCCACCATCCACGAGGTCTCGCAAAACGTCCAGGAGACCGCCCAGGCGGCGGCCAACGCCGAGAGCCTGGTGCACTCCGGGCGCGACAAGGCCGAAGAGAGCCTGACCTCCATGCGTGAACTCGGCGCGGCGGTCAGCGACATCGGCCAGGCCGTGGGCGAACTGGCCAGTTCGACCCAGAGCATCGGCAGCGTCGCCGACGTCATCACCGCCATCGCCGAGCAGACCAACCTGCTGGCCCTCAACGCCGCCATCGAGGCCGCCCGCGCCGGTGAGGCCGGTCGCGGCTTCGCCGTGGTGGCCGACGAGGTCCGCTCGCTGGCCTCCCGCACCCGGGAATCCACCGAGCAGATCCACCAGATCATCGCCAACCTCCAGGCCAATGCCGACCGCGCCGTGGCCACCGCCAGTCGCGGCGAAGAGACCTCGCGCCAGAGCGAGCGCCATTCGGCGGCGGTGCGCGAATCCCTCGAAGGCATCAGCGAATCGGTCAGCCTCATCACCGCCATGAGCCAGCAGATGGCCACCGCGGTGGAAGAGCAGAGCCACGTCTCCGAAGACATCAACCGGCAGATCAGCCGCATCGCCGACCTTTCCGACCACAGCTCGGCCCAGGCCCGTCGCGGCTCGGAACTGAGTCGCGAGCTGGAAGGCATGGCCGACTACCTGCACGACCTCACCGCCCGCTTCAATCGCTGAGGCGGGGTAGGGCGGCGGCGATCCGGTATGATCGCCGTCCTCTCCCGCTCCGGAAGCCCCGATGTCCCGTCCCGCCTGCGCGCGTTGCCAGCGGCCCTTGCCGTTGTGCCTGTGCGCGCTGATTCCCTCGCTGGCCAGTCGCACCCGGGTCCTGCTGCTGCAGCATCCCAGCGAACGCCGTCACCCGCTCAACACGGCACGTCTGGCCGCGCTGGGACTCAGCAACGCACAACTCGAAATCGGCGAGACCTTCGCCGAATTGCCGCTCTGGCTCGCCGGCCACGAGGCCTGGCTGCTGTTTCCCGGCCCCGAGGCGATCCCGGTGGACCTGGTGCCACCCGCCGCTGCGACTGGGTCGCGACGACTGCTGGTGATTCCCGATGGCACCTGGCGCAAGGCACGCCTGCTGCTGCATGCCAACCCGCTGTTGGCGGCCTTGCCCAGGCTCACCCTGCCACCCGGGGCGCCGTCACGTTACCGGGTACGCAAGGCACCGGCGGCGGATGCGCTGTCGACCGTGGAGGCCGTGGTGGGGGCGTTGAACGCGCTGGAGGCACCCGCCCGTTTCGAGGCCCTGCTGGCACCCTTCGAGGCACTGATCGATGGCCAGATCGCGGCCATGGGGCCGGAAACCTTTGCTCGCAATCATGGCGGGCCAGCGCCAGGCGATTGAGGGAATTACCCGGCGGCCGGACGACTCTACCTAGGGAGTCAGCAGAGGAGTCACCCCATGTCCCGCTTCCCGATCCGCCAGCATGACGAATTCGCCAGCCTCGCCGCCCTTGCCCAGCCTCGGGCGGGCGGTGAGCCCGATCAGCCCGATCCCGCGCCCATCCAGCCCGGTGAGCCAGGCGAGCCCACCATCCCCGACCAGGCGCCGCCGACTCCCATGGCTAGAGCCGCCTGACGCTGCGGCGTCACCCACAAAAAAGGGCGATCATCGCTGATCGCCCTTTTTCATGCCTGACGGTGGCTAGCGCCGGGTCTTCTGCCTGAGCAGGTAGATCGTTACCGCCGCGCAACTGGTGAACGCCGCCACCCGCGCCCAGACATAGGGCACCAGCCAGCAGGAAAACCCCACGCTGATCCACATGGCGACGATGGCGTAGACCTTGCCCTTGAGCGGGATGCCATCGCCTTCCAGATAGGGTTTGACCCAGGGCCCCAGCCACCTGTGGTTGATCAGCCACAGGTAGAACCGCTCCGAACTGCGCATGAAGCAGGCCGCGGCCAGCAGCAGGAAGGGCGTCGTGGGCAGCAGCGGCAGAAAGGCGCCGATGATGCCCAGGGCCACGCTGAGCCAGCCCAGGCCCAGCAGCAGGTAGCGGACCCAGCCCTTGCGCTGGCGGGGTCTGGGAGTGGCCTCGTCCATCGCTCAGTGACGCGGCTTGAGCAGCGCCGGCTTTTCTTCGGGGGAATGGCAGAGCAGGAACAGCTGGGTCAGCAATTCCGGAATCTGCACCATCATGTCGGCGACCAGGCGGCGGTCCTGGGCGATCTCGGAGAACTCCGGCTGTTCATCGAACAGGCCCGAACCGACCATGATCGGCAGCAGCAGCTCGCTGACTTCGTCTTCGGCGTCTTCGAACCACACGGCTTCGCGCAGGAAGACCCCTTCCATGAAGCCGATGCACCAGCCGCGCAGCTCGGAGTCGTCCGGCTCCGGACCGAGCTCCAGGTCGCAGGGCAGGTCCAGCTCTTCGTCACTGCCCAGCACACGCAGAATATGCGCCTTGAGCTGCACCAGGGAGCGCTCGATCTCTTCCTGCTGGGCGGCGTCGCGATACTGCGGCGGCTCGGCGAAGAGCGCATCGATCCACTCGCGTTCGGGAACCTCTTCCGGGCAGATGGACAGGGCGGTCAGGTAGCCGTGGGCGGCTACGTAGTCGAGCGCTTCTTCGTGCAGATCGTCTGCATCGAGAAAATCGCGCAGACGGGTCAATTGTTCGGCGAAGGACATCGGCTACTTACCTCGGAAAGGATTCGAAAGGGCAGAACGGCCGGAATTGTAGACGAGCGCCCGGGTCACGTCGAACCCGACGGCCTGGGGCCGGTCGACGGAAAAGCACCGCCGCAGCGACCTCGGCATCCGTATAATGGCCTTTCCATTCGAGGAGGCTTCATGTCAGAACCTGCGCTGCGCATCCTTAAAGACGTCTTTGGCTACGACGCGTTCCGTGGCAACCAGGCCCGGATCATCGAGCGTGTGGCCAGCGGTGGCGATGCGCTGGTGCTGATGCCCACGGGCGGTGGCAAGTCCCTGTGCTACCAGGTGCCGGCCCTGCTGCGCCCCGGCGTGGCCGTGGTGGTCTCGCCGCTGATCGCGCTGATGGACGACCAGGTCGCCACCCTGCTCGAACTGGGCGTGTCAGCGACCGCGCTCAATTCCACCATGACCGGCGAACAGCAGCGATCCGTCGCCGCGCAGCTGGAGCGCGGCGAGATCAAGCTGCTCTATCTCGCGCCCGAGCGCCTGGTCCAGCCGCGCATGCTGGACTTCCTCAAGCGCCTGCCGATCGCCCTGTTCGCCATCGACGAAGCCCACTGCGTGTCCCAATGGGGGCATGATTTCCGTCCGGAATACATGCAGCTCGGTCAGCTGGCCGAACACTTCCCCGGCGTGCCGCGCCTGGCGCTCACCGCCACCGCGGACTCCCGCACCCGCGAAGAGATGGCCAGCCGCCTGCATCTGGAAGAGGCCGAGCGCTTTCTCTCCAGTTTCGACCGGCCCAACATCTTCTACCGCATCGTGCCCAAGGAAGCGCCGCGCAAGCAGCTGCTGGCCTTTCTGGCCGAGCGTCGCGGCGACGCCGGCATCGTCTACTGCATGTCGCGCAAGAAGGTGGAGGAGGTGGCCGAGCAGCTCAGCAACCAGGGCTTCCCCGCCTTGCCCTATCACGCCGGCCTGCCCAACGACGTGCGCGCCGCCAACCAGAAGCGTTTCCTCAACGAGGAAGGGCTGATCATGGTCGCCACCATCGCCTTCGGCATGGGCATCGACAAGCCCAACGTGCGCTTCGTCGCCCACCTCGACCTGCCCAAGAGCCTGGAGGCCTACTACCAGGAAACCGGACGCGCCGGCCGCGATGGGCTGCCCGCCGACGCCTGGATGGCCTACGGCCTGCAGGACGTGCTGCTGCTGCGGCAGATGATGCAGAACTCCGAGGGCGACGAACGCCACAAGCGCATCGAGCGGCACAAGCTCGAGGCCATGCTGGCGCTGTGCGAGGAAACCCGCTGCCGGCGGCAGGTGCTGCTGGCCTATTTCGACGAGCACCTGGCCCAGCCCTGTGGCCATTGCGACAACTGCATCGACAACGTCGAGACCTGGGACGCCACCGAGCCGGCGCGTCAGGCGCTGTCGGCCATCTACCGCAGCGGTCAGCGCTATGGGGTAGGGCACTTGGTCGACATCCTGCTCGGTCGCGAGACGGAAAAGATCACCAGTCTCGGCCACCAGCGGCTGGCCGTGTTCGGCCTGGGCAAGGCCCGTGGCGAAGACGAGTGGCGCACCCTGTTCCGCCAGCTGGTGGCCCGCGGCCTGGCCGAGGTGGACGTCGACGGCTATGGCGGCCTGCGCCTGACCGAGAGCTGCCGGCCGCTGCTGCGGGGCGAGGTCCGTATCGAATTGCGCCGTGATCCCAAGCCCCAGCGTGGCCGTGGCAGCAGCGGCAGCGGCTCGGCCAGTGCCGCCAGCCAGCTGGTGCGCGCCGACGAGCGCGAGCTCTGGGAGGTCCTGCGCACCCTGAGACGCAAGCTGGCCGAGGAGCACTCGGTGCCGCCCTATGTGATCTTCCCCGACGCCACCCTGCTGGAGATGCTGCGCAGCCAGCCACGCTCGCTGGACGAGATGAGCCGGGTCAGTGGCGTGGGCGCACGCAAGCTGGAGCGCTATGGCCAGGCCTTTCTCGATGCCCTCAATGACGGCGACGCCGCACCACCATCGGTGGCCGACGTGCGCCACGAGGTGCTGACCCTGGTGCGTGCCGGCATGACGCCCGAGCAGGCTGCGCGCCAGCTCAATTGCTCGGAAAAGAATGTCTATGCACTATTGGCCGAAGCCATCGCCGGACAGCAGATCGCCCTGGAACAGGCCCTGGACCTGCCGGAGGATCTGCTGGCGGAAATCCAGGATGCCTTCCTCGAAGACGAGGGCGAATTGCCACCGGTAGCCCATATCGCCGCGCGCTTCGAAGGGCGGGTGGCCAGTGGTGCGCTGTACTGTGTACGGGCAGCCCTGCAGGCGGAATTGGCGGACTAGCGAGGCGCGGCGGTTGCCCCGCCATGCCTGTAACCAGAATAATGAGAAAATCCAAGTACAAGGTTTAGCCTGAATGACCCCTACCGATCCACACCTGTTTGGCCGCCAGATCTTCCACGTCTCCCGTGCCTGGCGCGCCGAACTCGACCGGCGCCTGAGTCATCTGGGGCTGTCTCAGGCGCGTTGGCAGGTATTGCTGAACCTGGCCCGGATGAAGGGTGTCCAGCCTACCCAGCGTGAACTCGCCCAGAGCATCAGCATCGAGGGTCCGACCCTGGCACGGTTGCTGGACGGCCTGGAAAAGCAGGGTCTGGTCAAGCGTCTGGCGGTCACCGAGGACCGTCGCGCCAAGCGCATCATGCTGACCCAGGAAGCCGGTCCGCTGATCGAGAAGATCGAGACCATCGCCGAGGCCCTGCGCAAGGAGCTGCTCAGCGGCCTCGACGATGAAGAGATCGCCATCTGCCAGCAGGTGCATCAGCGCGTCCTGGCCAATCTGGAGCGCGGCTGACCGCCGTCCGGCGGGTGGGGTCGCCCGGCTTCCTCCATCCAGTCCCAGGGCTGGATCTGGCCGGAGCGTCTGGCATCGCTGCTGGCGCTCCACGCCATCCACGGCCGCTTTTTCGCGCGCACGGCCATCGGTTTGCCGTCTGTCGGTATCGATGCTACGTTCCAGCGTAGCGGAGGCGATTTTTGTGAGCCACCACGCTAAAACACCGGTTTCCTCGAATACCTGACGCAGCGGTATCCATGGTCGCGAAACGCCGTCCCCTTGCCTTTGTCATTCTGTCGGCCGCCGCGCTGACCTCTCTTCCTCAAGCGGCGTTCGCGCTCGGCCTGGGGGGCATCACCCTGCAGTCTTCGCTCAACGAACCTCTGCGCGCGCGGATCGAGTTGGTCAACATCGGCGATGCCGACGCCGAGGATTTCCGCATTCATCTGGCGGCGAACGAGGCCTTTGCCCAGGCCGGAGTGGATCGCACCCAGTTCCTTGACGATCTGAAGTTCACTCCGCACCTGCGCACGGCGGCGGGCAGCTATGTCGAGGTGACCTCGCGCCGCTCACTGGTCGAGCCCTATCTGGGCTTCATCGTTCAGCTGGAACAGCCGGGCGGCAAGCAGCTGCGCGAGTTCACCCTGCTGGTGGATCCGCCGCGCAGCGGGGGCGCGCCGACCAGCGTCGCCAGTACCGCACCGGCGCGCGGCCAGGCTGCACCCGCGCGCGCCGCCGTCCCGGCCTCCGAGCCGGGGGTCCGCCAAACCGTGCCTGCAGCGCGCCAGGGGCTGGCACCCTCGCCAGACCTGGCCGCCGGGGAGGGCGTCTACCAGACGCGTCCCAGGGACACCCTCTGGAGCATCGCCAAGCGCCTGGGGCCCATGGCCAATCGATCGGCCGAGCAGCTCATGGCCGATCTGTTCGCCCTCAATCCGGCGTCCTTCGCCAACAATGATCCCGGCCGGCTCAAGGCCGGTCAGCGCCTGCGCCTGCCCGTAGGTGTCAGCGAGCCTGCGCCGCGGCAGCCGGTGGTGGCCAAGACCACGCCGCCCGCGCCCAGCCCGGTACCTGCCGCACCGGTGGCGATGGCGCCCGCCCTGGCACCTGCGCCTGTTGCGCCCGCGCCTGCCGCGGCGCCCGTCGCTGCGCCGGCACCGGCAACCGAGTCGGTGGCGCCCCCCGTAGCGGCGCCGCAGCCTGCCGGAAGCGCCGCCGAAGACACCAAGCCCCTGCTGGTGACCCAGGATCTCGGGCGTCAGGTCGGCGATCTGGAGGGCCAGCTCACCCAGCTGCAGGAGCGTTACGACGCGCTGCTGGCGCAGAAAGAGGTGATGATCGAGCAGCTCCAGCAGGATCGTGAAGGTCTGCAGCAGCAATTGAAGCAGGCGCGCTCGGTGGCCCTGGCCACGCCGGCGCCCGCCCCCGTGACGCCGGCACCGGAGAGCCCTGCCGTTCAGGCGGCGCCCGTCGCCTCCAGTCCTGCCGCGGGCGGCGCCGACGAGGGTCTTTTGTCGCTGCGCTCGCTGTTGTTGGCGGGTGGCGCGGCCCTGCTGGCCCTGGCCGGTGTGCTCTGGTGGCGCCGGCGGCAGGCGGAAGACGTCGCCTTCGACGACGCGGATGAAGTCGAGCGCGTCGAGATGGTCGAGCCCTTGCCCGAGCCTGTGCTGGCCGCGACCCAGCCGGTGGTGGCCAAGACCAGGGCCAAGCCCGCGGCCGTCGCCGCCAGTCCGGCGCCGGTCGACGATCATGCCGGTCGCGCGGAAATCTACATCGCCTATGGTCGCTATGGCCAGGCGCGGGAAGTGCTGGAAAGCGGTCTGGCCGAAGATGATCGGCGTCAGGATCTGCGGCTGCTGCTGCTCCGGGTGCTGGCCACTCTCGGCGAAGCTCCGGCATTCAGGGAGCACGAGCAGCGTTTTCTGGCGCTGGGAGGCGTAGCGGCGAGTCTGGCGGTGCTGCATGCCCAGTTTCCCGGGATGTCCGCCGATCCGGTGGAGCCCCTGCTGGAGGATGATCTGGATCTCGACCTGCCAGCCTTCGATGCGCCGGCCAGTGAATGGTCGGCGGAGTTGCAATTCGCCGAGCCGGCGGTACCCGCGCCGGTCACCGAAGAGCACTACGATCTGGATCTGGCGGATCTGAGTCTGGATGAAGCCATCGCCTTGACCGAAGAGCTGGACGCCGATTCCGGGTGGAAGCAGGTCGATGCCCTGGAAGTCACCCTGGAAGACGACTTCCCCGAAGGTCTGGGCGAGTTGCCGGCGGTCATGGAGCTGGACCTGAGTCTCGACGAGCACTTCATGGCCGATGCCATCGCCCGGCGGTTTGCCGAGGCCGAGGCCTGTCTCGACCAGGGCGACGTCCAGCACGCCACCTCGCTGCTGCAGGAAATCGTCAGCGAAGGCAGCGACAGTCAGCGCGAGCGGGCCGAGATCCTGCTGTCCCGCATCGCCTGATCAGAAGCTGTTGCCCAGGTTGATGTAGAAGGCGTGCTCGCCCTGGTCGCTCAGGCCATAGGTGAATCTGAGCGGTCCCAGTGGCGTGTCCAGCCCGAGGAACAGGCTGGCCGCACTGATGTTGCCGCTGTCGTAGTCGTCATCCCGATTCCAGATGCGTCCCTGTTCCAGGCTGCCGCCCAGATAGACCGGGGTGTCCAGCGGGAAGAGGGAGCGCTGGGTGAGCTGGTGGTAGTAGATCAGCCGCGCCAGGCCGTAGTTCTGGCCGGACAGGGCATCCTGACGATAGCCCGAAAGCTGCCAGGCGCCTCCCAGCAGAAAGCTGCTGGTCACCACGTTGGTGTCGTTGTCCGTCGACAGAGTGCGCCCCAGGCCGCCCCCCAGCACGAAGGTGTTGTAGCCATAGCTGAGCGCCTTGTTCAGGTGCAGGTCCAGCTGACGGTAGCGCGAGTCCGAACCCAGGCTCGGATCGAACTGCTTGAGCGTCAACGCCAGGTCCTGGCCCTCCCGCGGGAAGTTCACGTCGTCCAGGTCGTCCAGCGAATAGCGCAATTCGTAGAAGCCTTCGGTAAAGGATTCCTCCGGCGTGTCGCGCGGTCCGACATGCACCTTGGTACTGCCCCAGTCATGGCCGATGCCCAGGCGCACCTCCGCCTTGTTGCCGATCTGCCGGCCCACGTTGAGACCGAAGCCATAGCGCTCGCGCCGGTATTCGGCGATGGGATCGTTGCGCTCCAGTTGTTCGATGTTGCGTGCCTCGCCGCCGACGTAGGGGGCGATGAAGTAGCGTGAGCCGACATCCAGTGGCTGATAGAACTCGCTATAGAGCTCTTGGTGATCGCCGATCTGCATCCGGGTCAGCCACTCGCCGCCCAGGCGGTTGAGGCCGTTGATGCGATAGCTGGCACCGAAGTTGAAGGCGCTGTCGCCCCGCAGGTCGTCCGACAGGTTCAGGCCCAGTCGCAGGAAGTCCGTACCGCTGCGCTTGCCGCGGGCATAGATCACCAGCACGTTGTCGCCAGGGCCGTCCCGGCGGATGCGGTATTCCACCTGGTCGAAGTAATCCAGCCCGTAGAGGGTGCTCATGTCGTCCTGTAGGCGCTCGACATTGAGGGGTTCGCCCAGGCGCTGGCGGATGTAGTGACGAATGACTTCGTCTTCGACCTTGGAGTCGTTCTCGATGCGAATGGCGTCGATGACCGGCGTCCGGCTGCTGGGGGCACGGGCAGCTGCTACGGCTGTGGAGCGCTCGCTTTTCGCGTCCTTGCGCAACACTGCCAATTCGCTTGCCATGGCCATGGTCGCCCGATAGCCGGCATCGATCAGCGCCCTGACCTCGCTGAAGTCGGCGCTGGTGTAGCTGGCCAGCGGCGGCTGGATCAGCAGGTCCTGCTTGCCCAGGGTCGCCAGCTGCGCCTGGGAGTTGTTGCGGGTCATCAGGGTGGTGGACTGATTGAGCACGTCCAGCACCGTAGTCAGGTCCCTGCGCTTGAGCAGCGGGGTACCGATGTCCACCACCACCACCCGTTGCGCGCCCATGTCCCGCGCCACGTCGATGGGGATGTTGTCGACCATGCCGCCATCCACCAGCAGCCGGCCGTCGATCTCCACCGGAGCGAACACCGCCGGAATCGACATGCTGGCGCGAATGGCCCGGGGCAGGTGGCCATGATCGAAGACCACCTTCTCGCCGGTGGTGATGTCCGTGGCCACGGCGCGAAAGGGGATGGCCAACTGGTTGAAGTTTCGGGTATCGCTGGTATGCACGAACAGCTTTTCCAGCATCATCCCCAGGTTCTGGCCCTGGATCACCCCGATGGGCAGGCCCAGGGTGCCGTCATCCCGAAAGCTGAGCTTCTGCTTGACCAGGAAATCCCGGTCGTCCTGCTTGCGCCGAAAGGGCACGTCCTTGCGTGGCGGCTGGTCGGACAGCACCTGCCCCCAGTCCATGTCCAAGGCGATGCGTCCCAGTTCCTCGGCACTGTAGCCGGCGGCATAGAGACCGCCGATCACCGCGCCCATGCTGGTGCCGGCGATGGCGTCGACTTGGATGCCCTGTTCTTCCAGGGCCTTCAGCACGCCGATATGCGCCAGCCCCCGGGCAGCTCCACCGGACAGCACCAGGCCGACCTTGGGCGGCGGTGCACTCCAGGCCAGGGCGGACAGGAGAAGGCAGGCTACCAGTAGCAACAGGCGCATAGGACGGACCACATGGCGGACGGGATCGGGGGCTGCGTATTATAGGGAGCCCAGGCCTTGCGAGGTGTACCGTGGCGGACGCCAGACCTATCATCACGATCCACTATTGCACCCAGTGCCAGTGGCTGCTGCGCTCGGGCTGGCTGGCCCAGGAACTGCTCAGCACCTTTGGTACCGATCTGGGCGGGGTGACGTTGCTACCGGGAACCGGCGGCGTGTTCGAGATCGCCTGTGGCGAAGAGGTGCTCTGGGAGCGGAAGAGGGATGGCGGCTTTCCCGATGCCCGGGCGCTGAAGAACCGGGTCAGGAACCTGCTGTTTCCGGAACGCGATCTGGGGCACAGCGAAGGACGGCGGCGCGAAGGGGGAGATGGCGCCCCCGAAGGGGCGTGAGATCAGGCTTCCGTACTGACCGTATCCCGCACATCAAGGGTATTGGTGGCCGGCGCAGCGACGGGTGCGCTCACTTCGGCCGCGCGAATCTCGACCGCGTGCAGGCCCTTGGGACCCTGAACGATATTGAAGTTGACCGCCTGGCCCGCCTTCAGCGTGCGGTAACCGTCCATCTGAATGGCCGAGTAATGAGCGAATAGGTCTTCATCACTGTTATCTGCAACGATGAAGCCATATCCTTTGGCGTTGTTGAACCATTTGACCTTGCCACTGAGCATACCGGCTCCCTCTGCAAAGGACTCCAAGCCTGGAGTATCATTCGACTACAGTTCCAGTGAATCCACACAGACGCCACTACAACGGAACCCTTGGTACCTCGTCGGGTACAGGATGTTTGTAACACCCTTTCAGCCTTAGTCAAGGCAAGGCAATAGGCGGCTGAGACGTGGATCAAGCTCTTTTTTTCCTGCTATTCATCCCGTAATTCGGAATCGATCAGAATGCGTGTAATCGACCCCATCCGACTGGCGGCGGACGACAGCGAACATCAGGACGGCGACAACGGCGGCCTGGCGGTGCAGGAGGCAAAACCTGCACTAAAACGGCCAGCCAGATACCGAGTTCTGATGTATAACGATGACTACACCCCGATGGAGTTCGTCGTCGAGGTGCTGGAACGCTACTTCAGCATGAACCGCGAAGCGGCTACCCAGGTGATGCTCACTGTGCATACTCAGGGAAAGGCAGTCTGCGGAACATTTACTCGCGATGTCGCTGAAACCAAGGCCATGCAAGTCAATCAATATGCCAGGGAGTGCAACCACCCGCTGCTGTGTGAAATCGAAATCGAAAGTTAGATCTGTGCTGCTTGGGCTACTGTGCTGCTTGGGCTATGAGGTGAAGCTATGTTGAATCGTGAGCTCGAAGTCACCCTGAATCTCGCCTTCAAGGAGGCGAGGACGAAGCGTCATGAATTCATGACCGTTGAGCACCTCCTGCTGGCGCTGCTGGACAATGAAGCGGCGGCCACCGTGTTGAGAGCCTGCGGCGCCAACATCGATCGCCTGCGGCGCGATCTGTTGGAATTCATAGATTCCACCACGCCTCTGATCCCACAGCAGGACGACGAGCGCGAAACCCAGCCGACGCTGGGTTTCCAGCGTGTCCTCCAGCGTGCGGTCTTCCACGTGCAGAGCTCGGGCAAGCGCGAAGTGACCGGGGCCAACGTCCTGGTCGCCATCTTCAGCGAGCAGGAAAGCCAGGCGGTGTTCCTGCTCAAGCAGCAGAGCGTGGCGCGGATCGACGTTGTCAATTTCATCGCGCATGGCATCTCCAAGGTGCCAGGGGCAGCACCCGAAGCCGAACAGGATCAGGACGCTGCCGAGGAGGAGGGTGCCGAACCCAGCTCTTCCAACAACCCGCTCGAAGCCTACGCCAGCAACCTCAACGAGCAGGCTCGTCAGGGTCGTATCGATCCGCTGGTGGGACGTGAATCGGAAGTCGAGCGCGTCGCCCAGATCCTCGCCCGGCGCCGCAAGAACAACCCGCTGCTGGTGGGCGAGGCCGGCGTCGGCAAGACCGCCATCGCCGAAGGCCTGGCCAAACGCATCGTCGACGGTCAGGTCCCCGACCTGCTGGCCGACAGCGTGGTCTATTCCCTCGATCTCGGCGCGCTGCTGGCCGGTACGAAGTACCGCGGCGATTTCGAAAAGAGATTCAAGGCCCTACTGGCCGAGCTGAAGAAGCGGCCCCATGCCGTGCTCTTCATCGACGAGATCCACACCATCATCGGTGCCGGTGCCGCCTCGGGCGGGGTAATGGATGCTTCCAACCTGCTCAAGCCGCTGCTGTCCTCGGGTGAAATCCGCTGCATCGGCTCGACCACCTTCCAGGAATTCCGCGGCATCTTCGAAAAGGACCGGGCACTGGCTCGGCGCTTCCAGAAGGTCGATGTCGTCGAGCCTTCGGTCGATGATACCTACGGCATCCTGCGTGGCCTCAAGGGGCGCTTCGAACAGCATCACCACATCGAATACACCGACGAGGCGCTGCGTGCAGCAGCCGAGCTGGCCGCTCGCTACATCAACGACCGGCACATGCCCGACAAGGCCATCGACGTCATCGACGAAGCCGGCGCCTATCAGCGCCTGCAGCCCGAAGATCGGCGTGCCGAGCGCATCGACGTGCAGCAGGTCGAAGACATCGTCGCCAAGATCGCGCGGATCCCCCCCAAGACCGTCAACAGTTCCGACAAGGAGCTGCTGCGCAACCTGGAGCGCGACCTCAAGCTGACCGTCTTCGGTCAGGACCTGGCCATCGAATCCCTGTCCACCGCCATCAAGCTGTCCCGTGCCGGTTTGAAATCACCGGACAAGCCGGTTGGCTCCTTCCTCTTCGCTGGTCCTACCGGGGTGGGCAAGACCGAGGTGGCCCGGCAGCTGGCCAAGGCCATGGGCGTCGAGCTGGTGCGCTTCGACATGTCCGAGTACATGGAGCGGCATACCGTGTCCCGCCTGATCGGTGCGCCTCCCGGCTATGTCGGTTTCGACCAGGGCGGCCTGCTGACCGAAGCCATCACCAAGACGCCGCACTGCGTGCTGCTGCTCGATGAGATCGAGAAGGCGCACCCCGAGGTGTTCAACCTGCTGCTGCAGGTCATGGACCATGGCACCCTGACGGACAACAACGGTCGCAAGGCCGACTTCCGCAACGTGATCCTGATCCTGACCACCAACGCCGGCGCGGAAACCGCATCCCGTGCCTCCATCGGCTTCACGCTGCAGGATCACACCACGGATGCCATGGAAGTCATCAAGAAGAGCTTCACGCCCGAGTTCCGCAACCGTCTGGATACCATCATCCAGTTCGGCCGCCTGAGCACGGAAGTCATCAAGAGCATCGTCGACAAGTTCCTCACCGAACTGCAGGCACAGCTCGAAGACAAGCGTGTCCAGCTCGAAGTCACGGACGCGGCCCGCAGCTGGCTGGCAGAGCGTGGCTATGACGTACAGATGGGGGCTCGTCCCATGGCGCGGCTCATCCAGGACAAGATCAAGCGGCCGCTGGCCGAGCAGATCCTGTTCGGTGACCTGGCCGACCATGGCGGTATCGTCCACATCGATGCGGTGAACGACGAACTGGAATTCGAGTTCGAGACCACGGCCGAACCTGCCTGAGGGCAGGTCGCGACTTACAATCGCTCATGAAAAAGCCCGGCATTGCCGGGCTTTTTCATGAAAGGATTCGCTTAACGCGCGCGGTAAGTGATCCGGCCCTTGCTCAGATCGTAAGGCGTCAGCTCCACGCGAACCTTGTCGCCCGTCAGGATGCGGATGTAATTCTTACGCATCTTTCCGGAGATGTGCGCGGTGACGACGTGCCCATTTTCCAACTCCACGCGAAACATGGTGTTGGGCAGGGTGTCGACGACAGTACCTTCCATTTCGAAGCTGTCTTCTTTCGACATATATAGAAAAGCCCTCGGTGACAAGATAGGCCCAGAGCAGTCCGGGCGAAAAAGGCCCATATTCTGACAGAAATTCAGAAAAAGCGCTATTTCATCAGGCCAGGGCGACCCAGCGCTGATTGACGAAGAGCTCGATGGGGCGATACTCGGTCTTATAGGACATCTTGCGACACCCTTTGATCCAGTAACCGAGATAAACCGCATCGAGGCCGAGGCGGCGGGTTTCGGCGATCTGCCAGAGGATGCCGAATACGCCCAGGCTGCGCTTTTCTTCGCTGGGGTCGTAGAAGGTGTAGACCGCCGACATGCCATTGGGCAGCACATCGGTCACCGCGATGCCGATCAGGCGGTCCTCGACGCGCATCTCGTAGAAGAAGGCGTAGGGCAGGTGGCTGACCAGGAAGGTGGAGAACTGGCCTCGGCTCGGCGGGAACATGTCGCCATCGGCATGGCGTTCGCTGATGTAGCGTGCGTAGAGCTGATAGCGCTCTTCGGTGAAGCCCGGGTCGCAACGCGTGACCTTGATGTCGAGATTGCGCTTGAGCACGCGCGTCTGTTTGCGGCTGGGACGAAAGCGGGTGACGGGGATGCGGGCGGGAACGCAGGCTTTGCAGAGCTGGCAGTGGGGGCGGTAGAGGTGATCGCCGCTGCGGCGGAAGCCCAGTTCGGACAGCTCGGCGTAGATCTGGCCGTTCATGGGTTGCGAGGGGTCGAGAAACAGCGTGGTCGCCTGCTCGTTGGGCAGGTAACTGCAAGCGTGAGGCTGGGTTGCGTAAAACTTGAGTCTCGCCAGCTCGGTCATGTCGAATCTCTACATAAGCCTGGCTTGAGTGTAAGTCACCCGCGGAAGGTAGGCCAGGCGGCCATTCTGGCCTGATCCAGGTATTTGGCCAGGTATTCGGCAAAGCGTTCCCGGGACAGACTGCTCGCGCCAAGACTCTCCAGATGCGCGGTTTGCATCTGGCAGTCGATCATCACGAAACCCCAGGCGGCCAGGTCCCGCACCAGGGTCACGAAGCCGATCTTGGACGCGTTGTCGGCATGGCTGAACATCGACTCGCCAAAGAACAGCTTGCCCATGGCGATGCCGTAGAGACCGCCGACGAGCTGGTCGCCGTCCCAGACTTCCACGGAATGAGCCCAGCCCTGGGCGTGCAGTTCCTGGTAGGCCTGGCGCATCTCCAGGGTGATCCAGGTGCCGTCGGCATCGCGTCGCGGACCGGCGCAGGCCTGGATCACCCTGGCGAAGGCCTGATCGTAGGTGACGCGCAGCGGCGTCTTGCGCAGGGTCTTCGCCAGGCTGCGGGAGACGTGCAGGTCCGGCGGGAAAAGCACCGTACGGGGATCCGGCGACCACCAGAGCAATGGCTGGCCGGCCTGGTACCAGGGAAAGCAGCCGTGACGATAGGCGCCGATCAGGCGTGCCGCGCTCAGGTCGCCGCCGATGGCCAGGAGGCCGTTGGGTTCGCGCAGCGCCTGCTGCAGGGGCGGGAAGTCAGGGCTTTCGCGGGTCAGCCATTTCACCATGGTAGGGGAGGGCGCCTTCTGATGGGTGGAGCCGAAGGGGTGCGGCTTGTGCGTAACAAGCTCAAGAAATCGTCATAACTCTTTGTCAGGACAACGAAAGAATGCTCCAATGTTGTGCCTGAAGGCGGTTCCGGTACGGCCGTCCGCTATCGTGCCATGTTTCGCCGCGGGACTGTAGAAGCAGGGCCCGGGCGATCTAGAATGGCGCACTGTTTTTGATTCACGGTCACACGTTCCGTGTGCGGGAAAAGCGCGCTTGAAGCAATCCAGTTCTGTCAGCCACGTCAACCAATGGCGTGAGCATCTGCATTATCGTCTCAAGGAGGTGGTGCTCATCGCACTGGCCGCCTTGTGCCTGTATCTGCTCATGGCTCTGCTGAGCTACGACCCCTCCGATCCGGGCTGGACCCACACCAGCCGCATCGATCAGGTCCATAACACCGCGGGCCGCGCCGGCGCCTGGCTGGCTGACGTGCTGTTCATGGCGCTCGGTTATTTCGCCTTCGTGTTCCCCGTCCTGCTCGCCGTCAAGACCTGGCAGATCTTCCGCAAGCGGCACCTGCCCTGGGAATGGAGCGGCTGGCTGTTTTCCTGGCGGCTGACCGGCCTGGTCCTGCTGGTGATCTCGGGCTCGGTACTGGCCTATATCCATTTCCATGCCGTCTCGGCGCTGCCGGCGTCCGCTGGCGGCGCGCTGGGCGAGAGCCTGGGGCAGCTGTCGGTCGCCGCCCTCAATGTCCAGGGCAGCACGCTGCTGTTCCTCGCGCTCTTCCTGCTGGGATTGACCGTCTTCACCGACCTGTCCTGGTTCAAGGTGATGGATTTCACCGGCAAGGTCGTACTCGACCTGCTGGACCTGGTGCAGGGTGGCTTCAGTCGCCTGGCCGGCGGGCGCCGTCAGGCTCCGGAACTGGACGTCTTCGACGAGCCGGTGTCGCCGCCGGTTGCGCGCAAGAGCAAGGCCCGCGAGGTACCGATTCCGGTCGCCGACGAAGACCTCGACGACCTGCTCGACATCGCGCCCCCACCACGGGTGGAACGTGCGGCGCCGCGCATCGAGATGCCCGCGCCCAGTCGCTTCGTCGCCGAAGCGCCCGAGTCCGCGCCGGTGGCCGCTGCGCCTGTCGCAGCGCCGGCCAGTGTCGCCGTGGTGTCCGCGCCGCCGCCGCGCAAGGCAGCGCCAGCCCCTGCCCCCGCGCCCTATTCGCCGGCGGCTGCGGTGGTCCGGGTCGATGCGGATCTGGAAGGTACGCTGCCGCCGCTGTCGATCCTGGATCGCGCCGAGAAGAAGCAGCAGAGCTATTCGCCGGAATTCCTCGAAAACATGTCGCGCCTGCTCGAGGTCAAGCTCAAGGAGTTCGGCGTCGAGGTGATCGTGGAGAGCGTTCATCCCGGTCCGGTGATCACCCGCTTCGAGATTCAGCCGGCGGCGGGCGTCAAGGTCAGCCGCATTTCCAACCTGGCCAAGGACCTGGCGCGTTCGCTCGCCGTGTTCAGCGTCCGGGTGGTGGAAGTCATTCCCGGCAAGACTACCGTGGGTATCGAGATTCCCAACGAGGATCGCCAGATGGTGCGCTTCTCCGAGGTCCTCGAGTCGCCCGAGTACGCGGCGGCCAAGTCGCCCGTCACCCTAGCCCTGGGTCACGACATCGGTGGCAAGCCGGTCATCACCGACCTGGCCAAGATGCCGCACCTGCTGGTGGCCGGTACCACGGGTTCCGGTAAGTCGGTGGGCGTGAACGCCATGCTCTTGTCGATCCTGTTCAAGTCGAGCCCGGAAGACGCTCGCCTGATCATGATCGATCCCAAGATGCTGGAGCTCTCGATCTACGAGGGCATTCCGCACCTGCTCTGCCCGGTGGTCACCGACATGAAGGAAGCCGCCAACGCCCTGCGCTGGAGCGTGGCGGAGATGGAGCGGCGCTACAAGCTGATGGCGGCCATGGGCGTGCGTAACCTGGCCGGCTTCAACCGCAAGGTGAAGGATGCCGAGGAGGCGGGTACGCCGCTGACCGATCCGCTCTATCGTCGCGAGAGCATGGACGACGAGGCACCGCTGCTGAAGACGCTGCCGACCATCGTGGTGGTGGTGGACGAATTCGCCGACATGATGATGATCGTCGGCAAGAAGGTCGAAGAGCTGATCGCGCGGATCGCGCAGAAGGCGCGGGCGGCAGGCATCCATCTGATCCTGGCTACCCAGCGTCCCTCCGTGGACGTCATTACCGGTCTGATCAAGGCCAACATCCCCACGCGGATGGCCTTCCAGGTATCGAGCAAGATCGACTCCCGGACCATTCTCGACCAGGGCGGCGCCGAACAGCTGCTCGGACACGGTGACATGCTCTATCTACCGCCGGGCACCGGCCTGCCGATCCGCGTCCATGGCGCCTTCGTGTCCGACGACGAGGTCCATCGCGTCGTCGAGGCCTGGAAGGAGCGCGGCGCCCCCGACTACATCGAAGACATCCTCAGCAGTCCGGACGAGGGCGGTGGTGCGGGCTTCGACGGTGGCAGCGGCGAAGGTGGCGACAGCGACGAGGACGATCCGCTCTATGACGAGGCCGTGCGCTTCGTCACCGAGAGTCGTCGGGCCTCCATCTCCGCGGTCCAGCGCAAGCTCAAGATCGGTTACAACCGGGCGGCACGGATGATCGAAACCATGGAAATGGCCGGTGTCGTATCGCCCATGAACACCAACGGCTCGCGCGAGGTCACAGCGCCTGCTCCGGTGAGAGACTGACATCCATGAGGACCTCGATGCACAAGCTGCGTTGCTTCGCCCTGGCCGCCCTGGCTGCCGTAAGCTTTTCCGCCCATGCCGATCAGGCGTCCGTGGGTCGCCTGTCGCAACTGCTGGACAAGGCCCAGACCCTGACCGCACGCTTTTCGCAGCTGACCCTTGATGGCTCGGGTACCCGCCTGCAGGAAACCGCCGGCAACATGAGCCTCAAGCGTCCCGGGCTATTCCGCTGGCATTCCGATGCGCCCCAGGAGCAACTGCTGGTGTCCGACGGCAAGCAGGTCTGGCTGTACGACCCGGACCTGGAGCAGGTCACCATCCGCAAGCTGGACCTGCGGCTGACCCAGACGCCGGCGCTGCTCTTGTCGGGTGATATTTCCAAGATCGAAAGCAGTTTCGATGTGACCAGCAAGGATGCCGGCAACGTCGTCGACTTCGTGCTCAAGCCCAAGACCAAGGACACCCTGTTCGACAGCCTGCGGCTGTCGTTCCGCAACGGCGTGATCAACGACATGCAGTTGATCGACGGTGCCGGTCAGAGAACCAACATCCTCTTCTTCAACGTCAAGCTCAACGAGCCGGTGGCCGCGTCCCAGTTCACCTTCCAGGTGCCCAAGGGAGCCGACGTCATCCAGGAGTGATCGCACCCCATGGATCTCTTCAGCGCCGCACCCGTCGGGCAGCCCTTGGCTGCCCGCATGCGTCCCGAGACCCTCGATGAATACGCGGGTCAGCAACACCTGCTGGCGCGGGGCAAGCCCCTGCGCGAGGCGCTGGAGCAAGGCGCGCTGCATTCGATGATCTTCTGGGGGCCGCCAGGGGTGGGCAAGACCACCCTGGCGCGGCTGCTCGCCCAGGTTTCCGATGCCCATTTCGAAACGCTGTCGGCGGTGCTTTCCGGGGTCAAGGAGATCCGCCATGCGGTGGAGGTGGCCAAGCAGCAGGCTGCCCAGTATCGCCGTCGCACCATCCTCTTCGTCGACGAGGTGCATCGCTTCAACAAGTCGCAGCAGGATGCCTTCCTGCCCTATGTCGAAGACGGCACCCTGATCTTCATCGGGGCGACCACCGAGAATCCCTCCTTCGAGCTCAACAACGCGCTGCTCTCGCGGGCGCGGGTCTATGTGCTCAAGAGTCTGGACGACGAGGCCCTTGGCGGCCTGGCACGCCGCGCCCTGACCAGCGCCAAGGGCCTCGGCGAGCGACGGCTGAGCCTGCCCGACGATGCGCTGGCGCTGCTGCTGGCTGCCGCCGACGGCGATGGCCGGCGATTGCTCAATCTGCTGGAGAATGCCGCGGACCTGGCCGAGGACGGTGGTGTCCTGGACGCCGAGCTGTTCCAGAGTCTGCTGGGTGATCAGCGCCGCCGCTTCGACAAGGGTGGCGAAGCCTTCTATGACCAGATCTCGGCGCTGCACAAGTCGGTGCGCGGCTCGAATCCCGATGGCGCCCTCTACTGGTTCGCGCGGATGATCGACGGCGGCTGCGATGCGCTGTACATCGCCCGGCGGGTGGTGCGCATGGCCAGCGAAGACATCGGCAACGCCGATCCGCGCGCCCTGAGCCTGTGCCTGGACGCCTGGGATGTCCAGGAGCGCCTGGGCAGTCCGGAGGGCGAGCTGGCCATTGCCCAGGCGATCGTCTATCTGGCCTGCGCGCCCAAGAGCAATGCCGTCTACATGGGCTACAAGGCCGCCCTGGCCGACGTGCGCCAGAACGGCTCGCGCGAGGTGCCGCTGCACCTGCGCAACGCGCCGACCAAGCTGATGAAGAACCTCGGCTACGGCGACGAATACCGCTATGCCCACGATGAACCGGAAGCCTATGCCGCAGGCGAGGACTACTTTCCCGAAGAACTCGAGCCGCGCCGCTACTATGAGCCGGTTCCCCGTGGGCTGGAGCTGAAGATCCGCGATAAACTGCAGCACCTGGCGGACCTCGACCGGTCCAGCCCGCGTCAGCGCCGGCGGCGTTCCTGACGCCGCCCGCGCGGCTGCCCCCATTCCTAAGCAAGAGACACGGACATGCTTGATTCGAAACTGGTTCGCACCCAAACCGAGGAGGTGGCCGCACGTCTGGCGACCCGTGGCTACGTCCTCGACGTCAGCCTGGTGGAGTCGCTGGAAGCTCGTCGCAAGGCCATGCAGACCCGCACCGAGACCCTGCAGGCCGAGCGCAATGCCCGCTCCAAGGGCATCGGTCAGGCCAAGGCGCGTGGTGAGGACATCGCACCGCTGCTGGCCGAGGTCGATCGCATGGGCAGTGAACTGGAAGAAGCCAAGCGCGAGCTGGATCTGGTCCAGGGCGAGCTGGATGCCCTGCTGCTGGGCCTGCCCAACCTGCCCGACGCCTCGGTGCCGGTCGGCAAGGACGAAGACGACAATGTCGAGGTTCGTCGCTGGGGCACGCCGCGTGACTTCGATTTCGAGATCAGGGACCACGTCGCCCTGGGCGAGACCCATGGCTGGCTGGACTTCGAGACCGCCGCACGCTTCTCCGGTGCCCGCTTCGCCGTGATGCGTGGCCCCATTGCGCGCCTGCACCGCGCCCTGGCGCAGTTCATGCTCAACCTGCACACCGGCGAGCACGGCTACGAAGAGACTTACACCCCCTACCTGGTGCAGGCCGAGACCCTGCAGGGCACCGGTCAGCTGCCCAAGTTCGAGGAAGACCTGTTCAAGATCGGCCGCGAAGGGGAGAGCGATCTCTACCTGATCCCCACCGCCGAGGTGACCCTGACCAATCTGGTCGCCGGCCAGATTCTCGACGCCAAGCGCCTGCCGCTGAAGTTCACCGCCCATACCCCCTGCTTCCGCAGCGAAGCCGGGGCCTCGGGTCGCGACACCCGCGGCATGATCCGTCAGCACCAGTTCGACAAGGTGGAGATGGTCCATATCGTCGAGCCGAGCACCTCCTTCCAGGCCCTGGAAGAACTGACCGGCCACGCCGAGACCGTCCTGCAGCGCCTGGAGCTGCCCTACCGGGTGCTGTCGCTGTGCACCGGCGACATGGGCTTCGGCGCTACCAAGACCTACGACCTGGAAGTCTGGGTGCCGAGCCAGGGCAAGTATCGCGAAATCTCGTCCTGCTCCAACTGCGGTGACTTCCAGGCGCGCCGCATGCAGGCCCGCTACCGCAACGCCGAGGGCAAGCCCGAGCTGGTGCACACCCTCAACGGCTCCGGCCTGGCCGTGGGTCGGACCCTGGTCGCCGTACTGGAGAATTACCAGCAGGCCGACGGCAGCATCCGCGTCCCCGAAGTGCTCAAGCCCTACATGGGTGGCCTCGAGGTCATCGGCTGATGGATTACCTGCCGCTCTTCCACAAGCTCGATGGCCGTCCGGTACTGGTGATCGGCGGAGGCGATATCGCCCTGCGCAAGAGCGTGCTGCTGGCCGAAGCCGGCGCCCGCATCACCCTGGTGGCGCCGGAGATCGAGCCGGAGGTACGCGCCTTCGTCGAGGCGCGGGGCGGCAGTTGCCGGGTCGAGCGCTATGCGGCTGGCCATCTCGCCGGGCATTGCCTGGTGATCGCGGCAACCGACGATGACGAGGTCAACGAGACGGTGTCCCACGACGCCCAGGCCCTGGGCCTGCCGGTCAATGCGGTGGATGCGCCGAAGCTGTGCACCGTGATCTTCCCGGCCATCGTCGATCGCTCGCCTCTGGTGATCGCCATTTCCAGCGGCGGTGACGCCCCGGTGCTGGCGCGTCTGGTGCGCGCCAAGCTGGAGAGCTGGATTCCGGCGACCTATGGCCAACTGGCGCAACTCGCCCAGCGCTTTCGCGCCCGGGTGAAGACGCGCTTCGCCGATCTGCAGGCACGGCGGATTTTCTGGGAAGAGGTGTTCCAAGGCGAGGTCGCGGAAAAGGTCTTTTCCGGCCAGCCCCAGGCTGCCGAGCAATTGCTGGAAGCCAAGCTGAGCAGCGAGACGGCCACCTTTCGCGGGGAGGTCTACCTGGTCGGCGCCGGTCCCGGTGATCCGGATCTGCTGACCTTCCGCGCCTTGCGGCTGATGCAGCAGGCCGATGTGGTGCTCTACGACCGGCTGGTGGCGCCGACCATCCTCGACATGTGCCGGCGCGATGCCGATCGCATCTATGTCGGCAAGCGTCGCGCCGAGCATGCGGTGCCCCAGGACGATCTCAATCGCCTGCTGGTCAAGCTGGCCCGGGAGGGCAAGCGGGTCCTGCGGCTGAAGGGAGGCGATCCCTTCATCTTCGGTCGCGGTGGCGAGGAGATCGAAGAGCTGGCGGCCGAAGGCATTCCCTTCCAGGTAGTGCCGGGCATCACCGCGGCCAGTGGCTGTGCGGCCTATGCCGGCATTCCCCTGACCCACAGGGACCATGCCCAGTCGGTGCGCTTCGTCACCGGCCACCTGAAGGATGGCTCGGCCGATCTGCCCTGGACCGATCTCGTGGCGCCGGGGCAGACCCTGGTGTTCTACATGGGCCTGGTGGGGCTGCCGACCATCTGCGCGCAACTCATTGCCCATGGCAAGGACCCGGCAACGCCGGCTGCGCTGGTGCAACAGGGCACCACGCTCAATCAGCGGGTGTTCACCGGTACCCTGCAGGACCTACCGCAACTGGTGGCCGAGCACGAGGTCCACGCGCCGACGCTGGTGATCGTCGGCGAAGTGGTGGCACTACGCGAGAAGCTGGCCTGGTTCGAAGGCGCCCAGACGACGGTCTGATCTCAGACCGCGCCCTGGATCCCGGAACCGCTCAGCGCCTCTCGGCCATGGGGCAGATCCAGCTCCAGGGCCGGTCCCTTGGGCACGATACCGGTCGGATTGATCTGCGCATGGCTGCCGTAGTAGTGGTGCTTGATGTGCTGGAAGTCCACGGTCTCGGCGATCCCCGGCCACTGATACAGCTCTCGCAGCCAGCCCTGTAGCGCCGGATAGTCCCGGATGCGCCGCAGGTTGCACTTGAAGTGGCCGTGATAGACGGCGTCGAAGCGAATCAGGGTGGTGAACAGCCGCCAATCGGCTTCGGTCAGCCATTCGCCGGTGAGATAGCGCTGGGTCTGCAGCAGCTTTTCCAGGTCGTCGAGGGTGGCGAAGACCTCGTCGAAAGCCTCTTCGTAGGCCTCCTGGGTGGTGGCGAAGCCAGCCCGGTAGACGCCGTTGTTGACCGTTGGATAGATACGGTCGTTGAGGGCATCGATGCGAGTGCGCAGGGCCTCCGGGTAGAGATCCAGGCGATTGCCGGTCAGCTCGTCGAAGGCGCCGTTGAACATGCGGATGATCTCGGCGGATTCGTTGCTGACGATGCGCTCCTCCTGGCGATCCCAGAGCACCGGCACCGTGACCCGCCCGGTGTAGTCGGCCTGGTCGCGCTGATAGAGCTGGTAGAGGCGCTCGAGGTGATAGAGGTCGTCACCGCTGGAGCCCCTGGTCAGGTCGAAGGTCCAGCCTTCCTCACGCATCAGCCAGCTGACCACCGAGACGCCGATCAGGTCTTCGAGGCCCTTGAGCTGGCGATAGATCAGGGTGCGGTGCGCCCAGGGACAGGCCAGGGACACATAGAGATGGTAGCGACCGGCCTCCGGGACATAGCGCGAGGCGCCTTGCGGAATGGCCTGCTCGGGGCGGGCGATCCAGTCCCGACGCTGGGCTTCTTCCCGTTTGAAATGGCCATCCTTGCCATTGTCATACCAGCGGTCCTGCCACTGTCCATCGACCAACAAGCCCATATCGTCATCCTCCGCTGCGTTGCGGTTAGGAACCCGGGGAGTCGCTCCAGGTTCCTGAGGTGACGTCAGAGCGTCCGATCACGCGTTTCCCAGCGTCGCTCGGCATCGCGCTGGGCGCTGGCCTGGTCCTGACCCAGGGCGCGCAGGGCCACGGCCAGGGTGGCGATGACCGCCAGGCGCCCATAGGGATCTTCCGCTTCACCCCGCCAGGTGGCGGCCAGCAGGGCCGGATCGAGGCGCTCCGGCTTTACCTGGCGACGCTCGGTCAGCGCCGGCCAGCTTTCGTCCCAGGCTTCGCCGCCACGGGTGCCATAAAGCTGGGCGATGACATCCGGGTTGCGCTCGACCTCGCCGCCTTCGCCCTTGATGACGATGCTGTCATCACCCAGCAGGCGACTCGCCTCGCGATGCACCTCCTGGTAACCCGGATGGAAGATGCTCTGTAGGATGCAGCGTGCCTGGCTGGGGTTGAGCAGCCGTACCAGGGAGTGGATCGGCGAACGCAGGCCGAGCTCGGCCTTGAGATCGATCATCCGCTGCAGGGCCGGCATCCAGGCAGCCAGCGGCAGGAAGGCCGGCTGACCGCGATCGAGCAGGGCGCCGACGTCCTGCCAGTCAGTGGCGGTCGGCATCCCCAGATCGGCCAGGCACTGTTCGGTATAGAGCCGGCCCGCGGTGTGGGTACCACCGCCATGCATGACCATCCGCACGCCGCTACCGGCCAGGCATTTCACCGCCAGCAGGTACCAGGGCAGGTGACGCTTCTTGCCAGCGTAGGAGGGCCAGTCGAGGTCGACGGCGAAACCTGGCGACTGCAG
Source organism: Pseudomonas sp. AS2.8 (assembly GCF_014190935.1). Classification (NCBI taxonomy): domain Bacteria; kingdom Pseudomonadati; phylum Pseudomonadota; class Gammaproteobacteria; order Pseudomonadales; family Pseudomonadaceae; genus Pseudomonas; species Pseudomonas sp. AS2.8. The sequence continues at coordinate 21,295 of NZ_JACHVV010000002.1, read as the reverse complement.
CCGCGCCCGGACGGCGCGGGTAAAGCCGGCCAGCTCCTCGGCGCTCTCTTCCTTGTGCCTGAGCAGCATGAGAAAGGCGCCGAGCTGGGCGTCGGTCACCTGGCCGTCGAGGATCAGACCCATGGCCATTTCCGCCTCGGCCTCGGTCAGGCTGCGGGCGCCGCGCTTGCCCTTGCCCAGGGCCCGGACATAGACGGCGAAGGGATGTTCTTCGGGCGTAGTGAAGGTCATAGGCAATTATCCGGTTTCGGCAGGCCAGCCAGTTTGGCGCCGAGCTTGGCTGGCGCCCCCTTGAACAGCAGATTGAGCTGCAGGCTGGTACCCAGTTCCGGGCCCAGCGTCTGGGCAATGTACTTGATCAGCGGCCGATTGGCCGGCGAAAGCTGGAATTGTGCGTAGAAGTCACGCAACGCCTGCAGCACCTGCCAGTGGCGCTCGGTCAGCGCGATGCCTTCCTTGAGCGCCAGTTGCTGAGCCACTTCCGGACTCCACTGGGAGAGGTCGCGCAGATAGCCTTCGGGGTCGAGGTCGAGAGGAGGCATGCTCAGGTCCAGCTGATGACCTTGGCGCAGCTCACGCTCAGGTCGACGAAAGTGGGGTAATCGATCAGGGTCACGGCCCGTTCGGGGTGCAGGCGACGGGCCTGGACATCTTCCGCCAGGGCATAGAGGGTCGCCTCGGCCGGGAGTTGCGCCAGCAGCTCGGCCGCAGCGCTGCCAGGGCGCAGGGCCTCGACGGCAGCGCCGGTGAGTAGAACGGCGTCTTCGCCGCGGACCCAGCTCAGGCCATCCAGGGCGCCGGCGTCCAGCAGCGGCGAGCGGGAAAACAGGTGCAGGGTAGTCAAATGGAAATCACCTGGTCATGGTCGTGGATCAGCGCCATCAGGGCTTCAGGCTCCAGGGGCGTCACCCAGGCGGGCAACCTCTCGGGCGTGATGCCCAGGCGGCAAAGGGCGGCGGCTTCCGCGTAGATGGCTTCGACACCGAACAGCGGCAGCGCGGAGAGATTGGCACTCAGGTCCTTCTGCTCCAGGGCAGCACTGTCGACCGCCAGCAACTGGGTCACGCCAGGACCGGCGAACAGCAGCGCCAGGGGCAATTCGAAGGCACCACCGGCCAGCACGATATCCAGCGCCTCGCGCGGACCGGGGCCGATCAGTGCCGGTTGGCGGGAGATGACGAGGGTACTCCTGGCCATGCTAGTCACCTCCAAAGCAGAGCAGGCGATCGGCGTCCTGCACCGCTTCATGCAGCTGGCCCAGGCCGGACAGCTGCCAGGGCGCACGCACGTTCACCGCGCCCTCACGTTCGTAGCGCCGTGCCTCGTTCTCGTCTAGCAGCCCCCGCTTGAGGGCGGCGGCAATGCAGGCCACGGCATCGATCTGGTGGCGTTCGATCAGCTCGCGCCAGCGCGCGGGCAGATCGGATTCGTCCTGGCCACTGACCAGGGCGTGAGAGGCGTTGTGGACGCCGTCGCGATAGAGAAAGAGCCGCGACAGCTCGTGACCCCTGGCCAGCAGCGCCTCGCAAAAGCGCAGGGCTCGACGCGCCGAAGGCGCCTGGGGTGGAGAAAGGACAACGATGGCAAATTTCATGGATGTAAAAAGGCCCGCCGAAGCGGGCCTCTCGGGCTACCGCTGATGATCAATCGTTGTTGCTGGCGAATCCGAAGATCTGCAGCAAGCTGATGAACATATTGTAGATCGAGACGTACAGGGTGATGGTAGCCATGATGTAGTTGTCTTCACCCCCGTGCACGATGGCACTGGTCTGCAGCAGGATGGCCGCGGCGGCGAACAGCACGAAGCCCGCGCTGATGGCGAGTTGCAGGCCGCTGATGTGGACGAAGAAGGACAGCACCACGGCGCCCAGCAGGATCCAGAAGCCCGCCATCAGGAAGCCACTGAGGAAGCTCATGTCCTTGCGGCTGATCAGCGCATAGGCCGACAGTCCGAAGAAGGCCAGGGCGGTCATGCCGGCGGCGGAGGCGATCACGCTGCCACCGTTGGGCAGGCCCAGGTACATGTTCAGGATCGGGCCCAGGGTGTAGCCCATGAAGCCGGTCAGGGCGAAGGTACTGACCAGACCCCAGCCGCTGTCGCGGGTCTTCACGGTCAGGAAGAACAGGCCATAGAAGCCGATCAGGACCACGAAGATGTTGGGGTAGGGCAGCCGCATCTGCTGCGAGACGAAGGCGACCAGGCCGCTGAACGCCAGAGTCATGGCCAGCAGGGCATAGGTGTTGCGCAATACACGGCTGACGTCCCGCGGTTGCGCGATAGCAGGGTTGTAGGCGTATTGACGCTCGTTCATGGTGTACTCCAAAGCTAGATTAACGGTGTGATGTACCGTACGACCCCGAAGATAGCAAATGTTGCTTAAGGATCGCTTGCGACTGTTTGACAGTGTGTTGCCATCAGGTACTATGCGCCCCTCTTACGGAAGTGTGGCCGAGTGGTTTAAGGCAGCGGTCTTGAAAACCGCCGACTCGCAAGGGTCCCAGAGTTCGAATCTCTGCGCTTCCGCCACCTTCGAAGCCCCGTTCTTACGGGGCTTTTTGCTGTCTGCGGGGTGGGATTTCAAGGGCCGTTGGCAAATAAACCAAAGGAGTTCCGAAACCCTTTCGGGACAGCTCCGATGGCTTACCTTCTATAGCACTCGATCCGATGAAACTGGTCATCGCGGTAAACCTGGCCCTACATGGGAACGAAGGCTGAGCCTGGTAGAGGCGAGGGAATATGCGTTTTTGAGATCAGCAGGCAGGACGGTCAGATCTGGGTGTGCAGAACACCGGCAACCGATCGGTCACCCGCTGAAGCTACCGGTCCTGATCATGCGCGATCGTCAGCAGGCCACCATGGCCACCACGAAGATGGTCGCCAGCCCGATACACATGGCACCCAGGGTGAGCGCCAATAAGGCCTGATCGCTGGCTAGCGACCCTGGACGAATGAGTGCGGATTTCAGCGGGACGCTATTTATCCGGCTGTGGGGCCTGGACTCGAAGAGCGTCACTGTCCTTGTTAACTGATAGCGCAACTGAAATATCCTTTTCAGTTTCGGTGCCGGGCTGCGGGCCCCAGCTATTGGCCGCGATTGTGGCTTCGGCGAAGCTCAACAGCAAGACAATTGCTGAGACGCAGGTTCCTATGGCAATCGCATTGATCACCTTCTGTTCTTTCACAGGCGCATTCATGTTGATTGCCTAGCACGGGTCGACGTCGAGTGAGGACGTCTGACAACCGAAAGTGACAGAAGTGCAGATGGTTGTTGAGTGCAGACAGCCAACCACCGCACTCACCGCTGCGGGAAGGCGTCGCCAATCAGCGGGATGCCGCAGACCGCATGCTCTGGCCGGACTGTCATGGTGACCGGCACACTGCCAGGTCACGCTCGGCATCGCCGTTTCACTTCCTGCTGAGCTTTTGACTAGTGCCGTTTATGGATTCGGGGCGGCAGCCGACCCCTACGCCTGTCCCGGGACAGCGACCAAGGTCTTCACTGATATTTCCGCCACTCGCGATATTTCTCGCCGATGATCTGGTTCAGCGCCTTGGGCTGCTGGCACTCGACGCCGGCCAGGGGATTCGGCTCGCATAGGGTGCTTCTGTTGGAATAGTGGCTGCAGCCCAGGAGTACTACGGTCATTCCCACTAACGTCATGTATTTCACGGGGTCTCCACGATTCTGAAGCGCTGGAAGCTGGCGGCAGTTTTCGAGCTCTGTGCCGACAGGGGCTGATTGACTGCCGATAAGGCTGAGTCAGCTGGATACCGATCTCGCCCGAGATCCGCCTTTGCCACTGAATCCCTGCAGCTTAGCCGAAACATCTCAGGCTCCTCGGCATTCATATCGATGGCTGTACGCGGCTGTCTGCCGTGGATACTGCTCCAGCATCTGTGGACATTAAAAAGCCCGCGCGAGGCGGGCTTTTTTGATAGCAAAGGGCAGCGTCCAATCAGGGCGTGTTGCCCTTGGCCAGGGCGGCAGCGATGGCCGGTGCGTCGATGGCGTTGGTCAGCACCTGGGTACCCGAGAGGATGACGTTGTTGGTCGGGCCGCTGCCTTTGATCTCGTCGCTGGCAAGGACCTTGCCCTGGTCGTCGAGGACCTGGGTGATGACGTCATAGTCGAAGCGGACGCGCATGTAGGCGTCGGATTTCCATTCCCGCAGTTTGAGCACCAGCAGCTTCTGGCCCTGGGGTGCGCGGTCGCTGGCCTGGCTGGGCATGGCGGTGATGGCGGCGCGAGCCAGCGCCTTTTGCACGGCGTCCTGCAGATCGACGGAGAGGGGGCTGCCGCTGTAGGTGCGGACGCTCCAGGGGTTGTAGTAGAGACCGCGGATGTTGCCGACGTAGGTGGCATCCTTGTTCTGGGCGACTACATAGGGGCGCTCGTCGAGTACCGCGACGGCGACCGGCTTGTCGGCCTTGACGCTGAGTTGCGGGGCGGTCTGGCGGTAGTCGATCTTCTGGCCGATGGCGCAACCGGCCAGTTGCAGCGCAGCGAAGGTGATGAACAAGAGATGAGACGGCTTCATGCGAAACTCCTTTTTCGAGAGGCGCGCAGTCTAAGCCATCAAGTCCGTCATGCCAAAATATTGTGACGCAATTCACTAAATGCGCGGGTAGTCGAGATTCGGTACATGGCTATAGATGCGCCTGGCGCGTTCACCAGTTGGGTATGCAGTCCCTGCCTTCCAATGGTCGAGATTCAAGCGACCTGGCGGTGCCTCAAAGGAGCGAACAGCGTTCGAGGACAAGCCAATCCTTGGCTCTGTCCCGGCCCGGCCGGGCTACAGCGTCTTCTTGTATTCCTTGTCCGCCTTCTTGTCTTCGCGGTGGCGTTCCTTGTCCAGGTGGGTATCGGTGCGGTCGGCTTCGTCGGCGGCATGGGCCGCGCCCTTGTCGACTTCCTTGCGGTCGTGGCGGGCGTTCTTGCTCACGTCACGACCGTCCTGGCGGATGCTCTTTTCCACCGGGCTTTCGGCCAGCGCGACGCCCGTGCCGAGGACGCTCAGCAGAACGGTCATGGCTGCTGCGGTAAGGCGTGATTTCATCGAGAAGCGCTCCTGAATCGAGAGAGAGGGAGTGGCCGTCCAGAGCGACCGCTTCGTTTGCAGTAAAGCGGTAAAGCGGCCGTTTTGAAAGGAAAGCTGCAGAGACGCCCTGTTCAAGCGCGCGAGCTGGAGGCCCAGGCGGACGCATCGTGCGGATGCAGACTCTCCAGATGGCGCACCTGGAGGCTCACGTCCCGGTAGCTGTCACGCAGGGCGACCAGCAGGCGGCGGGCGGCGTCCTCGACGAACATCAGGTTGCTGCCATTTAGCGCGGCGAAGGCCTGTTCGTCGGCGCGCTTGACGGCGGTCTGCACCGGCGTGCCCAGGGCCTGTTCGCACTGGTCGATCAGGGGCAGCAAGCCGAAGTCGGCTGCCCCGGCCGGCAGGCTGATCCGTACCCGGGCCAGGCTGCGCTGGCTGTGCGGGGTGGCCAGGGAGGCGTGACGTTTCAGCCAGTGGGCGACGGTGGCGGGATCGAGCTGCGTGGTGGTCCCGTGTTCGGCCAGAAAGGCCCGTTCGATCAGTTGCCGGGACAGGGCGGCGGAGCAGGGACAGGTGGAGGCGTAGAGGATCTCGACGCGCGCGCTGAGCTTGAAAGCGCCGGCTACCCAGCTGGCCTCCAGGCGTACGGGATAGCGTTTCCAGCCACTTAGCTCGGCGGTCACCAGGGCGGGGCGGCGGATCAGCAGGGCGAAGTCCAGCCACAGGCGGGCGGCGCGGGAATCGCAGCTGCGGTGGCTGGCGACCATGTCGCTCAGCAGCAGACGCAGACGCTCGGGCGTCAGGAGGGCTTCGCCGCCCAGGCGATCCAGCAGTTGATAGAGCCGGGACATATGGATGCCTTTGGCGGTGGCCGCGGGCAGGTCGACCTGGACGTCGGCGCTGGCTGGCAGCAGGCCGTCGAGTTCGCCCTGGCCGAGGCGGATCGGCAGGTCGATGCCCTGCATGCCGACCCAGTCGAGGGCGGCGGGGAGGGTAGCGGTCTCGCTGAGGGAGACATCGGGCAGGATGGCATTCATGGGCAGGGTTCGACTCAGTGGGGATCGGTGGCCTGGGGCCAGTCGCTAAAGGGGTTGTGCAGGCGCGTCCAGGCCGCGGGGCCGGCGGCGAGCTCCTCGTCGGTCAGCAAGCAGGCATCCAGGCGGGCGCGCAGATCGGCTTCGTCCATGTCCATGCCGATGAGCACCAGTTCCTGGCGGGCATCGCCGACATCGGCGTGCCATTTCTCCTTGATGAGCGCGACGGTTTCTTCATCCTCCGGCCACTGCTCGGGGGGTACCGCGGCCCACCAGCGCCCCGCCACGCCATGGCGGGCCACGGCGCCGGCCTGGGACCAGGTACCGGCATGGGCGGGATGGCTGGCCAGCCAGAAGTAGCCCTTGGAGCGGATCACGCCGGGCCATTCTCCCTCGACCAGGGCAAAGAAGCGCTCGGGATGGAAGGGGCGGCGCGCCTGGTAGACAAAGCTCGAGATGCCGTATTCCTCGGTCTCGGGGCTGTGCTCGCCGCGCAGTTCCTGCAACCAGCCCGGCGCCTGGGCGGCGGCGTCGAAGTCGAACAGGCCAGTCTGCAGCACCTGTTCCAGGGGGACGGCGCCAAAGCTGGCCAGCTCCACCCGCGCGCGGGGATTGAGGCTGCGCAGGATGGCCAGCAGGCGATCGCGTTCCGCCGGCTCGATGAGGTCCAGCTTGTTCACCACCAGGACGTCGCAGAATTCGATCTGCTCGATCAGCAGGTCGACCACGGTGCGTTCGTCTTCCTCGCCCAGGGATTCGCCGCGGGACTCCAGCAGATCGCTGGAGGCGTAGTCACACAGGAAATTGAAGGCATCCACCACGGTGACCAGGGTGTCGAGCTGGGCGACATCGCCGAGGCAGCGCCCGTCTTCGCCGGCGAAGGTGAAGGTTTCGGCCACGGGGAGCGGCTCGGAGATGCCGGTGGATTCGATGACCAGCTGATCGAAGCGGCCATCGCGGGCAAGGCGTTCGACTTCCAGCAACAGGTCTTCGCGCAGGGTGCAGCAGATGCAGCCGTTGCTCATCTCCACCAGCTTCTCCTCGGTGCGCGACAGCTCGGCGCCCCCGTCGCGGACCAGGGCGGCGTCGATGTTGACCTTGGACATGTCGTTGACGATGACCGCCACCCGCCGGCCTTCGCGGTTGTTGAGGATGTGGTTGAGCAGGGTGGTCTTGCCGGCGCCGAGAAAGCCGGACAGCACGGTGACAGGGAGTTTCTTGCTGGTGAGGCTGGCTTGGTTCGTCATGGTCATCACGGCTAGGGTAGGTCCTAGGGCAAGGGCATCTCTGTAGGAGAAGCTCTGCGATTAGCTATCACGTTATAACATAACATTTTAGCTGAGTTAAGGACGTGCCGCTGCCCTGCACTGCATCCTCTTCCGCTGACCGATAGGTCGGCGCAGGCGGCGCATCAGGAATCCAGATGAGCTGCCCTCAACCCTAGGCGCTACCTAGACGTGCTGACCGCCGTTGATATGGATCTCGGCGCCGTTGATGTAGCAGGAGCGTTCGCTGCACAGGAAGTAGATGGTCTCGGCCACTTCGTCGGGGGTGCCCAGGCGCTTGAGCGGGACCTCGGCTTCCACCAGACCGTCGGTACCGGGCGAGAGGATGGAGGTGGCGATCTCGCCGGGTGCTATGGCGTTGGCGCGGATGCCACGGGGGCCCAGTTCATGGGCCAGTTCGCGGGTAAGAGCGGCCAGGCCCGCCTTGGAGGCGGCATAGGCCACGCCAGCGAAGGGATGCACCCGGGAACCGGCGATGGAGGTGACGTTGACGATGCTGCCCTGGGCCGCTTCCAGCTCAGGCAGCAGGCCACGGGCCAGCAGGGCGGTGGAGACCAGGTTGACGTTGAGCACCTGGGTCCAGGTCTCGGCATCCGAAGCCAGCACGCCGAGGCGACTGCCGTCGGTTCCCTTGGGCGAGATCCCTGCGTTGTTGACCAGGGCGTGCAGCTTGCCGCTGGGCAGGCGTTCGCGAACGGTGGCGACCAGGCGATCGATCTGCGAAAGATCGGCAAGATCGGCCTGGATGTGCGCGTCGCGGGCTTCCGGCCAGGCGCACTCCTCGGAAAACGGCTGGCGGGATACGGTGAGCAGACGCCAGCCCAGGCTGCGGAACAGCTTGACGGTGGCGTGACCGATTCCGCGGCTGGCGCCGGTGAGCAGCATGGTGCGCTGGGTCATGGGCGACCCCGACAGGCAGCGGGGCGGGCGAGGGACGACAGGACGGGCATGGCGGGTGACTCCGGTGTCTGGCAAGCCGGTTCACTATGCCCAAGCCGGTTGGGTGGGGCAATCGATGGTCTGCCGGTCAGCCGGAATTGGCCGCAGAACCGTCGTCGTGCCTTAGCCGCCCATGCTCGCTGCGCACCGCCACCATGAAGGTCTGCATGGCCGAGGACTGCACCCGGTGCCGGCGACGGATCAATCCATAGGGCGGCAGCCGCGGCTCGAAGGCGATCGGCAGCACCGCCAGCAGGTGCCGACCGGGGTAGTCGTTGACCACCGACAGCGGGGTCACGCCGAGCATGTCGGTCTGTTGTACCAGCGCCAGCAGGGTCATGATGGAGGTGGTCTCGACGATGCTGCCGGGGATATCGACCCGGGCATCGTGGAAGGCCTGGTTGATGATGGCCCTCATCGGACTAGGATGCTGCTGCAGCACCCAGGTGTGTTCCTGCAATTCGCCCCAGGTCAGGTGGGTGGCCTGGGCCAGGGGATTCTGGGCGCCGGCGATCACGCAGAGCACCTCTTCGCCGAGGCTGTCGAACAGCAATTCCTCTGCGCGGGCTCCGGTTGGGATGCGCCCCAGGACCACGTCCAGCTGGTCCTGCAGCAGCGCCTGGACCAGCACGTCGCTGGTATCCACCTGGATGGACATGGACAGCCGCGGATGGCTCTGCTTGAGGGTGGCGATGGTGCGCGTCAGCAGCCCCGAGGCCAGCGCCGGGATGGCGCCCACCGCGACACGGCCGAGATTGCCCGATTCCAACGCGACCAGTTCTTCGCGCATGCCCGAGAGTTCGGCGAACACCATCCGCGCGTAGTAGATCACCGTCTCGCCAAAGGCCGTGGCGCGCATGCCGCGCGGCAGCCGCTCGAACAGCCCCACGCCCAGCAAGCTCTCGATCTCGTGCAGCATCTTGGTGGCCGCCGGCTGGGTCATGCCGATGTCGTCGGCGGCGCGGCGCAGCGAGCCGAATTCCGCGAGCGCCAGCACCAGCCGCAACTGGCGCAGGCGCAGACGGCTGTGGATGGTGTGGGCATCGGGAATGCGCGTCATGCTGGCGGACCTTGGGGCAGGGGAGCCGGCTAGGGTAGCGCATGAGCCCGGGCCTGGCGTCGGTGGGATGCGTCCGCGCCAGGCCGGGGCGTTCACGACGGCCGTACCTTGGCCCGCGGCTGGCCCTGGCGTAGCGCCTGCAGGCCCCGCGCCAGCAACGGCCAGCAGAGCATCAGCAGCGCCGCGGTGGTCAGACTGCCCACCAGCGGGTTGGACCAGAAGATGCCCAGTTGGCCATCGGAGAACAGCATCGACTGGCGGAAGGCGTCCTCGGCCTTGTCACCCAGCACCGCCGCCAGCACCAGCGGAGCGATGGGGTAGCCGAGCTTCTTGAAGGCGTAGCCGAGAACGCCGAAGCCGAGCATCAGCCAGACGTCGAACAGGCTGTTGTGCACCGAGTAGGCGCCGATCACGCAGACGGTAAAGATGATCGGCGCGATGATGCAGAAGGGGATCCGCAGGATCGCGGCGAACAGCGGCACCGTCGCCAGCACCACGATCAGGCTGACCACGTTGCCCAGGTACATGCTGGCGATCAGGCTCCAGACGAAGTCGTGCTGTTCGGCGAACAGCGTCGGGCCGGGGTGCAGGCCCCAGATCATCAGGCCGCCGAGCATCACCGCGGCGGTGGCCGAGCCGGGAATGCCCAGGGTCAGCATCGGCAGCAGGGCGCTGGTACCGGCGCTGTGATCGGCGGTCTCCGGCGCGATCACCCCTTCCAGCTCGCCCTTGCCGAAGCCCTCGCGGTTCTTCGAAAAGCGCCGCGCCAGGCTGTAGCTCATGAAGGAAGCGGCGGTAGGGCCACCTGGCGTCACGCCCATCCAGCAACCGACCAGGGCACTGCGCAGCCAGGTCAGCCAGTAGCGAGGCAGCTGTTTCCAGGTACCGAGCACGGTGCGCAGGGTGATGCGCGCCTGCTCGCCACGAAAGACCAGGCCTTCCTCCACGGTGCAGAGGATCTCGCCGATGCCGAACAGGCCGATCACCGCCACCTCGAAGCTGATGCCCGAGAGCAGTGCCGGCTGGTCGAAGGTCAGGCGCAGATTGCCGGACACCGTATCCATGCCCACCGCCGCCATGGCGAAGCCGATCATCATGGCCGCCACCGTCTTCAGCGGCGGATTCTTGCTCATGCCGATGAAGGTACAGAAGGCCAGCAGGTAGACGGCGAAGAATTCCGGCGAGCTGAATTCCATGGCGAAGGCGGCGATACGGCTGGAGAGGAAGGTCAGCAGCAGCACCCCGACCAGGGCGCCCAGCAGTGCCGAGGTGAAGGCCGCGGTCAGGGCTTCGCCAGCGCGGCCCTGGCGCGCCAGCGGATAGCCGTCGAAGGTGGTGGCCACCGACGAGGGTTCGCCCGGGATGTTGAATAGGATCGAGGTGATGGAGCCGCCGAACAGTGCGCCCCAGTACATGCAGGAGAGCAGGATGATGGCCGAGGTCGGACTCATGGTGAAGGTCAGCGGCAGCAGCAGGGCGACGCCATTGGGCGCGCCCAGGCCGGGCAGCACCCCGACCAAGATGCCGAGCAGCACGCCGATCACCATCAGGGCGACGTGATGGAAGGACAGGATCAGGCTCATCCCGTGCATCAGGGAATCGAATTCGCTCATGACAGGCTCCTCAACAGGCGGGCGAGGTCGGCCAGGGGCCCGGCATCCAGCGGCACCTTGAACCAGAGGGCGAAGATCAGATAGCTGGCCAGGCTCACGCCGCCGGCGGTGGCAAGGATCTGCCAGACGCCATAGCGCCTTTGTCGCTGGCGATCCCGTGCCATGAACCAGGCGATGAACAGGAAGGCCGTCAGATAGAGGCCCAGCAGGGGCAGGGCGACGACGAAGGCCAGCATCGGCAGGAAGACCCGCAGCACCTGGCCGAAGGCGGCGCGCTCGACGAAGCTGGTGCGCAGCGCCTGCCAGCGCCACAGCGTCTGCAGCGCCGTGGCCAGGCTGGCCAGGGTCAGCAGCAGGCCGATGTAGAAGGGGAAGTAGCCCGGCTCGGGGCCGGCATCGCCCCAGCCGATACCCTGCTCCAGACTGCCCACCATCACGATGCCTCCGAGTCCGGCGGTAAAGGCCGCCAGGCCCAACTCCACCCAGCGGGTGGTGATCAGGGAATCTCCGGCCATGGCCGTCTCTCCTGTGTCGATGCGCCGATCAGCGCTTGAGCCAGCCCGCGGCCTCGAACACCGGGGTGACCCGGGCGGTGTCCTGGGCGATGTAGTCCTGCAGCGCCTGGCCTTCGAGGAAGGTCGGCACCAGGGCATTGCGCTCGATGTAGGCCTTGAACTCCGGCGTCTGGCTGACCTTGCGCAACAGCTCCACATAGAAGATGCGCTGTTCGTCGCTGACGCCGCCCGGTAGCAGCACGGTGCGCGGGAAGCGGTACTGGTCGATGCCCAGGCCCTGCTCCTTGCAGGTGGGCACGTCCGACCAGGCCAGGGTCTCTGTGACCTTGGCGGTGTAGGCCATGCGCGCCTGGCTGAACACGCACAGCGGCACCACCTGCCCACCACGCCACTGGCTCAGGCTTTCGCTGGGGTTGTTGACGTTGGAGGTGATGTGCTTGCCGGCCAGCTGGGTCGCCGCCTCGCTGCCGCTCTTGAAGGGGATGTAGGTGAGCTTGGTGCCCTCGGTGCGATTGAGCAGCAGGGTCAGCGTCTGGTCGACGTCCTTGGACTGGCTGCCACCCATGCGCTTGCCGGCCGGATCCTGCTTGATGGCATCGATGTAGCCACGGGCGTCCTTCCAAGGCGCGTCGGCGTAGCTCCAGAGGATGAAGTCATCCTCGGCGATGGCCGCCACCGGGGTGAGATCGGCGAGCTGGTAGCCGAGCTTGGCGGTCAGCGGCAGCAGATAGACGTTGTTGGTGGCGATGACCAGCTTGTCCGCCTCGTCTTTGGCCAGCTTCATCTCCAGGAAGGCCTCGGCACCATTGCCGCCGCCCTTGTTCATCACCACGGTGCTGGCATCAAGCAGCTTGTGCTGGGTGATGATCGACTGGATCAGCCGGCCGAGCTGGTCGGTGCCGCCACCGGGGCCGCCGGCGACGACGATCTCCACCTTGCCCTCGGGTTGCCAGGCAGCCTGGGCAATGGGAGCCCCCACGGCGGCCAGGCACAGGGGGAGGGCGGCGAGCAGGAGAGTGCTGCGCATGGGACTACCTCTTTCTTGTCGTTGTTTTGGGTGGGCCGAGTGTGCGCGGCCCCGGGCAAACCTGACCACTCAAAATAAGGCATGCACCGATAGCCTCAGGTTATGTCTTGCACGTCACATCGTCCTTGGCCGCATGGCAGAAGGGCTGCAGCAACCGCACTCGGCTGACCTATATCCTGAGGCTATACACCTATGCGCAGATTTGATTAGACGGTTATCGACCCGCATCCGATAGTCGACCTCGCCAGCCGGCAGCTGAACACCCATAACAAGAATCCCAGGGGTCCACGCCATGCTCTCGACGTCCCGTTCCTCACGCCTCGGCGAAGCCGCCGTACCCACGGTGCTCCAGGCCTCCCGCGTCCGCTGGCGCATCTTCGCCATCATCTTCGGCCTGACCGTCATCAACCTGGTGGACCGCGTGTCGCTGTCCATCGCCATGCCCACCATCGCCCGCGAATTCCAGCTGACGCCGGCCATCCAGGGGCTGATCCTCAGCAGCTTCTTCTGGGCCTATGCGCTCCTGCAGATTCCCGGCGGCTGGCTGATCGACCGCTACGGCCCGCGCCGCGTCATCGGCTGGTCCACCGGCCTCTGGGGCGTCTTCCAGACCCTCGCCGCCTTCGCCACCGGCGGGCTGTCGCTGATCTTCGCCCGGGTCGCCCTGGGCGCTGCCGAGGCCCCGCTGTTCCCGGCCGGTGGCAAGCTCAATTCCCTCTGGCTGGCCTCCAGCGAACGCGGGCGGGGCGCGGTACTGATGGATTGCGGCGGACCACTGGGCGTGGCCCTGGGCGGTCTGCTCATCGCCTACCTGATCGCCGTCTTCGGTTCCTGGCGCACCGCCTTCTTCATCGCCGGTATCGCCACCCTGGCCATGGCCTGGCTCGCCTGGCGCTATCTCAGGGACGACCCGGCCGCCCACCCCGGGGTCAATGCCGCCGAGCTCGCGCGCATCAACGAAGGTCGCACCACCTCGATGGCCCAGGCCGCCAAGGCTGGCGCCCGGGGCCTGGGCATCGCCCGCCGCTCCCTGGCCGGCATCCTCATCGGTCGCGCCAGTTGGGCCATGGTCTTCTTCGGCCTGCTGACCTGGGGGCCCAGCTACCTGGCCCAGGCCCGCGGCTTCGACATCAAGGGCATAGGCGCCGCCACCTTCGTCATCTTCCTCTGCGGGGCGGCCGGCTCCCTGGTCGGTGGCTTCCTCTGCGACCTGCTGGTGCGCAAGGGCGTGCGTCGTGGCCTCGCCGCCAAGGGACTGCTGTCCTGCTCCGGTCTGGTGGCCCTGGCGGCCTTCCTGCTGCTGCCGCGGCTGACCGATCCCTATGCCGCCGTGGCGCTGCTATCGCTCACCGCCTTCTTCCTCATGTGGGGCAGCCTCTACTGGAGCTTCCCGGCGCTGCTGGCGGCGCCGGCACGCGTCGGCCTGATCGGTGGGGTGATGAACCTGGCCGGCAGCCTCGGCGGCATCGCCGTGCCCATCCTGGTCGGCCTGCTGCTGCAGCACCTGGGTGGCTACCCGGCGGTGCTGGGCTTCTTCGCCCTCTGCTCCGGCCTGTTCATCCTCGGCACCCTGCTGATCGCCCTCGATACCCAGGAGGTGACCCATGGCTGAGCTCTACAGCGGCCCCATCGTCGATGCCCATCACCACTTCTGGGAGCCCGGGCGCAACTTCCACCCCTGGCTGTCCGGCGACGAGTCCATTCCCTTCCGCTATGGCGACTATCGCGCCATCAAGGGTGACTACCTGCCGGCGGACTATTTCGCCGATGCCCAGGGCCACGACGTGGTCCAGACCGTCTATGTCGAGACCGAGTGGGATCCTCGCGATCCCCTGGGCGAGACCCGCTACATTCACGACCTGGCGCGCCGCCATGGCGTGCCCAATGCGGTGGTCGCCCAGGCCTGGCTGGATGCCGAAGACGCCGCCGAGCTGCTCGCCGCCCAGGCCGCCTTCGAGCGGGTGCGCAGCGTCAGACACAAGCCCGCTGGCCCGGCCCGTCCCGAAGAGGTGGGTAGCCGGCACACCCTGATGAGCGACGACCGCTGGCGCCAGGGCTATGCCGAGTTGCAGCGCCACGGCCTGCACTTCGATCTGCAGACCCCCTGGTGGAACCTCGACGAAGCCTGTCGCCTGGCGCGGGATTTCCCGGCCACCCAGCTGATCCTCAACCACACGGGGCTGCCGTCCGATCGCAGCGCCGAAGGTCTGGCCGCCTGGCGCGCGGCCCTGGCCCGACTCGCCGAATGGCCCAACGTGGCGCTAAAGATCTCCGGCCTGGGCCTCGCCGGCCAGCCCTGGCGCGCCGACGACAACGCCTGGATCGTCCGCGAGGCCATTGCCGTCTTCGGTCCCGAGCGGGCCATGTTCGCCAGCAACTTTCCCGTCGACCGCCTGTGCGGCAGCTACGACACCATCATCGGCGGCTTCAAGCGCCTGGTGGCCGACCTGCCTGCTGCGGCGCAGCGCCAGCTCTTCCACGACACCGCCCAGCGCCTGTATCGCCCGGTGGCCGACGCCATCCGCCTGGACACCTACCTGAGGACTTCCGCATGAGCACTTCTCCGCTTCCCCGCCTGGCCCTGGTGCTGGGTGACCCGGCCGGCATCGGTCCGGAACTGATCGCCCGCTTGCTGGCCGATCCCGAGGTACGCAGCCGCGCCCGCCTGGTGCTGATCGCCGACGAGGACGAGGCGCGCACCGGCATGCGCATCGCCGGTTGCGAATACCCCTATCGCCGCATCGACAGCCTGGATGCCCTCGCTTTCCAGGACGACATACCCCTGCTGTATCCCTACCGTGGCGCTGCCGAAGGCGCCTTCCCCCGCAGCGAGGCCAGCGTCATCGGTGGTCGCTACAGCCTGGACACCCTGGCCGTCGCCCTCGACCTGACCCGGGCCGGCCACACCGACGCCATCCTCTTCGGTCCGCTCAACAAGACCTCCCTGCACCTGGCGGGCATGGGCCATAACGACGAGCTGCACTGGTTCGCCGAGCACCTGGGCTACCAGGGGCCATTCTGCGAATTCAACGTACTCGACGATCTCTGGACCTCGCGGGTGACCTCCCACGTCGCGCTCAAGGACGTCCCCGGCCTGCTCAGCCAGGAGCGGGTGATCGAAGCCATCCAGCTGATCGACAATGAACTCAGGCGCAGCGGCCTGGCCCGACCGCGTATCGGCGTCTGCGGGCTCAATCCGCACAATGGCGACAACGGCAGCTTCGGCCGCGAGGAGATCGACCTCATCGGTCCAGCTGTAGAGCGCGCCAGGACGCTGGGCATCGCCGCCGACGGCCCCTATCCGGCGGACACCATCTTTCTCAAGGTGCAGGGCGATGACCGCGCCTTCGATGCCGTGGTGACCATGTACCACGACCAGGGGCAGATCGCGATCAAGCTGATGGGCTTCTCCCGCGGCGTCACGGTGCAGGGCGGCTTGCCCATTCCCATCGCCACGCCTGCCCACGGCACCGCCTTCGACATCGCCGGCCAGGGCCGCGCTAATGTCGGCGCGACCCGCCAGGCCTTCGAAATCGCCTGTCGCCTGGGCGCGTCCCGCCACTGATAGCTGCCGAGGCGCCGAGGCGTCTCCCGAATCCGCCGAACCGGCTCGTCGAGCCGGTCGGCCTGACTCATGCTCGAAAAAAGGAAAGTCCGATGAAAATCACCAGCGTCCGTACCCGCGTCTTCGAATGGAAAGGCAAGGTCGTCCCGCCCCAGGCGCACTTCTGCACCAATGCCACCGACATCCTCTATGAGCGCGGCGACGCCATGGGCTCCTTCCGCTTCCACGGCTGGCTGGTGGTGGAGATCGAAACCGACAGCGGCCTGGTCGGGCTCGGCAACTGCGCCCTGGCGCCGCGGGTGGCCAAGGAGATCATCGACCTCTACCTGACCCCCATCGTCATGGGCCAGGATCCGTTCGACAACGAATACCTCTGGCAGAAGATGTATCGCCGCACCCACGCCTGGGGTCGCAAGGGCATCGGCATGGCCGCCATCTCCGCCGTCGACCTGGCGCTCTGGGACCTGATGGGCAAGGCGGTAGACAAGCCGGTGTTCAAGCTGCTGGGTGGTCGTACCAAGGAAAAGATCCCCTGCTACGCCTCCAAGCTCTACGCCAACGACAACCTCGACCTGTTCCTGGAAGAGGCCAAGGGCTATCTCAACCAGGGCTTCGACGCCCTCAAGATGAGATTCGGCTACGGGCCCAAGGACGGCCCCGCCGGCATGAGACGCAACCTCGAGCAGGTGCGCGCGCTGCGCGAACTAGCCGGCCCCGACGTCGACATCATGCTGGAGTGCTATATGGGCTGGACCCTGGAATACGCCCGCCGCATGCTGCCCAAGCTGGCCGAATTCGAACCGCGCTGGCTGGAGGAGCCGGTCATCGCCGATGACATCGAAGGCTACGTCGAACTCAAGAAGATGGGCATCATGCCCATCTCCGGCGGCGAGCACGAATTCACCTCCTACGGCTTCAAGGACCTGCTCGAACGCCGCGCCGTGGACGTCATCCAGTACGACACCAACCGTGTGGGCGGCATTACCGCCGCGCGCAAGATCAACGCCCTGGCCGAAGCCTGGTCGGTGCCGGTCATCCCCCACGCCGGCCAGATGCACAACTACCACCTGACCATGGCCAGCACCGCCTCGCCCATGGCCGAGTTCTTCCCGGTGTTCGACGTGGAGGTGGGCAACGAACTCTTCTACTACGTCTTCAAGGGCGAACCCCAGCCGGTTGGTGGCTACCTGCAACTGGACGACGACAAGCCCGGCCTGGGCCTGGAGCTGTCCGAAGAGCACCTCAAGGATTTCGATGTGATCGAGTAGCAACCGGATTGGCTGCCGCTCTAGTTGGGGGCGGCAGCCAGCTGCGGAATCAGACTCCCGCTTGCTGGTGTCGCCATTCCTGACTCCGGCCGCCGAACCCATAGGCCGCCGCGCGCGCGTCGATCAGATGTACATAGCAGAGGCCGTGAAGGTCGGGCCTGAGCGTCGCCATGGCCGCCTGGACTTCATGGAGGAAACGCGCCTTTTCGCCCTTGGTATTCGTCTCGTCGGTGATGCTGATGTCGAGGTGAAAGGCGCTGCCGCCAAGCGTCGCCAGCGACTGCCCACCAAGAAACCAGTCCGAGTCAGGAACATAGTGAAGGGTAGTGGCCATGTCTTCCGGGCGTTTGCCCAGGCACTCTTTGATCAGGTCATTGATCAGCAGTACCGCTCGTTGACCGAGGGTCTCATCGCGCTCACCAGATAGCTGAAGTGTAATGTGGGGCATGGCAGTTCTCCTGGGTTGGAGGAGCCACTGTGCAGTTCTTCCTTGCAACGGAAAAGCAGGAAGTTAAGATGGCATCCATCGTATTTTGGAATGGATACTTATGGCTGGCTTCGATCTTGAACAGCTCCGTACCCTGGTTACGGCCGTTGACGCCGGCAGCCTATCCGCAGCAGTACCGCTGCGCTGTCTATCGCAGTCAGCGCTCAGCGAACAACTGCGCAAGCTGGAAGAGCGCGCTGGCCATACCCTGTTGACTCGCAGCAAAACCGGAGTAAGACCAACGGCCGCAGGGGAGCGGTTGCTGGCTCATGCCAGACCGCTATTGGCGATGGCCGATGCGGCCTGGCGCGATCTCCACCAGATTCCTCTTGAAGGAGAAGCCTGCCTCGGCGTGACCGACTATTTTCGTCCAGCTGATCTGGCGCGGCTGCTGGCACGCCTGCATCAACAACTGCCCGGGCTCCGTCTGCGTACCCGCATCGGCAGGAGCGATGAGCTCGAAATGGCTCAGCGCCAGGGCGAGCTGGATCTTGCCATCGTTATGAGCCTTGAGGCCGAGCGGAAGACTGCACCCAGGGTGAAAATCAGTCCCCTGCACCAGGAGCCACTGATCTGGGTAGGCGCCTTGGATGCAGATACGTTGCAGCGAGGGCGACCTCTGTCCCTGGCCCTGTTGCCTGAGGGTTGCTCCCTGCATCGATTGGCGTGCAGCCGTCTGCAGGCCGCAGGCATCCCCTATGTCGTCAGCCATATCGCTTCTGGCGTAGCAGGTCTGCAGGCAGCGCTAACGGCCGGACTCGGCATTGCCTGCCTGAATGCTTCCGCAGTTGCCGGACAGGGGCTGCGGATGCTCGACCAAGACGCCCTCCCGGCGTTGCCCTCGGCACGTTTTCTGCTCTTGCATTCTCGATACGAGGACCAGTCCGTGCAGTCGCGACGTCTGCAGGGATTGAGCGAGACGATTGCTTCGAGTCTGCGCGGCTAAGAACAGGGTGGCGACTCTCCTATCGTTATGGTGGCACGTCCACTCATTTGTGGTACGAGACGACGCACCCCTTACCGATAGCTTGATCAGCCTGCCAATATCGCCGCCGCACCCCGTGGCTGCCGGGTGTACCACAGCACCCGGCTGACCCCACGGGTCACCGCCACATAGCTCAGGCGCAGCGCTTCGTCGGCCATGGCAGCGTCGTAGCTCTGCTGAAAATGCCCGCTGGCGGCATAGAGGGCGTTGCGCAGCGGATGGGGCTGCTGAGGCTGGCCGTCGTCCAGCACGATCGCCACCTCGGCCTGCAGGCCCTTGGCTCGGTGAATGGTGCAGGTCCGCACCCCGGGCTGACGGCCCAGCTGCTCGTTGATGGCTTTCAAGGGCGCGTTCAGACGACTCATCACCATGACCGCGCACCGCTCCGGTCGCTCGCGTTCTGCTGCATAGCTTCGCTGTGCTTCGATTTCACCTAACAGAGAGGCCAACTGGCGAGCGATATCGAATTGCGGCACGACCTTGACCCCGTGCCCCTGGTCATCCGCCACGCGGAAGGCCTGGGTTTTCTTGGGCTGTTTGTGGCGCACCTGGGTCAGGATGCGTTCACCATCAGCCACGATGTCCGGTGAAGAACGGTAGTTGGTTCCCAGCATCA
This sequence comes from Pseudomonas sp. AS2.8, assembly GCF_014190935.1. Lineage (NCBI taxonomy): Bacteria > Pseudomonadati > Pseudomonadota > Gammaproteobacteria > Pseudomonadales > Pseudomonadaceae > Pseudomonas > Pseudomonas sp. AS2.8. Next base: position 1,860 of record NZ_JACHVV010000002.1, on the reverse strand, counting down.
GCGTCTGGCTGGGCGTCTGGCCTGGAAACCAGCGATCGAAGTGAATGAACAGCTCCGGCGAGCTGCCCCGCCAGCCATAGATGGATTGCCAGTCGTCACCGATGGCCATCAGGGAAGGCGTGGCTTTCTCCTCGGTGAGCCGGCGCTGTACCTGCTGCAGCCAGAGGGCGATCTGCGGCGAGATGTCCTGGAATTCATCGATCAGCAGATGGGTGAAGGGTTGCAGGCGGGCAATCAGGGCGCGACTGGGCTTCTTTTCCAGGCGATCCGTCAGCACGGCAAAGGCGCTATTGAAGGTGATCAGCCGTTGTTCCTTCAACAACTTGCCGAAGTGTCGCCAGAACTGCTGCATGGCCTCCAAGAAGATTCGGTCCCGCGTCGAGCATTCCAGCTGGCTGCTCTTTATAAAGCCGATCCGCAGCCCCAGGGTCTCGGCGAAGGAGGCCTGGCCATAGAAGAGGTCTGGCAGAGGTTGCGGTTGACGTTCGCCATTGAGGACGAAGGGCTGCAAGGGCGGTACCCCGGGTGGCTCTTCCTCGTTGGGCGCCGCCAGTTCCAGCAACAGATGGACCCGACGACGAAAGCCGGCGTCTTCGCGGTAGCAATTCTCATAGGCCTGTATCAGGAACTGCCGTTGACCCTCGTTCAGGGTGGCGCCAGCCAGCATGCCGTTGTCCGGTTCATCCTCACTTCTGGATTGGGTGGACAACTGCTCGAACCACTGCGTCACTCTCAGCTCTGCGCGCGCCAGTTGTGCCAGGGCCGAGTGAAAGGTTCTTACCAGCTCGCGTGCCGCCTCGTCATCCAGCGGAGCCTCCCAGAAGGCCAGGACGCGTTTGAGCTGCGCGCGCAACTCTTCGCAGGAAGCCTTGGTAAAGGAGATGACGGTCAGTTGCTCGCGCGGGAGCTCGAGGTGGCACAGCATGAACACCACTCGCAGTACCAGTGTGGTGGTCTTGCCCGAGCCGGCACCCGCGAAGATTCGCGTCGCCGGGGCGCGAGCCAGGATCATCTTCCATTGTTCCGCCGACGGTGGCTGGATGATGCCCTGGGCAACGGCCTGCTCGACGCGCATCTTCATCCGCTGCTCCTGCGAGCGCTTGACTGTGAAGGCGGGACCATAAAGGGCGGTGGGGGAGGGGGTAGCCGCGGAGGGCTGGACGGTAGATTGCTCCCTCTCGGCCCCCTTGCCGGTGGCCTTCGGCTCGGCCTGGCGCTTGCGGGCCTGGGCCGGCTCTGCCTTCTTGCGGCTGCCTGGCTTGGTTTCTCCCTTTATAGGTGGCTCTCCTTTAAGGAAGAGCGTGGTGCGGGGAAACCAGTCGCCAAGGGTATTTCTCAGCTGTTGTCGGTAGCGCGCCAGGATGGAAGTCATGCAATCCTCGAAACATCGTCTGCCCGCATCTTACCTTGCACAGGTGACAGCTCGCCCTCTGCTGGCCTTTTTGGACGTTGGCGAAAGTTTCTTGAAATAACCTGTTGACCTGTCCTGAAACTCCCCTATAATGCGCCCCACTTCCGGCGCAGATGCTGAAGGGGCTTGAAAATCAAGCACTTAGGTCTGAGTCGGGCGAGGGGTCCACGGATTCCTCGCCATGTGGTCTTCACCTCCGGGTGATGACGAGATGAAGCGGAGGGGGTTGACAGCGTCCTAGGATGCTGTAGGATTCGCCTCCCGCTGCCGAGATTGGTTAGACCAGTCAGGCAAGCGCAAGTGGTTGAGTTGAAACGAAAAAGTTCAAATCAACGCTTGACAGGATGTGAGGGCAGCGTAGAATGCGCGCCTCGGTTAGCGACACGGTCGCAACCAACTGCTCTTTAACAAGTTGAATCAAGCAATTCGTGTGGGTGCTTGTGAGATAA